>NZ_JACSNX010000001.1 GCF_016902445.1 Oscillibacter valericigenes
GAGGATGCGCCCCCCATCCGGCGTATCTGCCCAGCCATCAGCATAGCTATTTTCCCCCCCGTCCAATGCCTCCAACCATATATTATATAAAAAACACCAGGACCCGCCAAACGGCGGGTCCCTTGTCGTTTATGCTGGTCCGTACCGGCAGATCACGTCCCGGCACCAGGCAAGCAGCCGGTCTGTCAGGGCCGGCAGGTCCTCCTGGCACTCCCCCGCTTTCAGGGCTTGGGCGGTCTGCAGGATCTCAAGGTCTCTTCCGGTCAGGCGCTGTGCCAGGTCCTCCCGCCGGCGGCAGTAAGTCCCTTGCTCCAGGTACGCCTTGGCCTGCAGCAGGAACACCGCAGACTTGTAGGCCTCCGCCACCGCCTCCCGGCTCCTGCCGTGGAGAAAGTTGTGACAGCACAGGTGGTACAGCCCGCAGGCCCCGGTGTGGAGAGCCCGGCGGACGTCCTCCTCCCGCTCCGGCGGCAGCAGGTCTGTGAGGCGCCCGTACCAGTCGGCGGTGTCATGGCGGAACTGGAACAGGTCCGCCGGATCCCAGGCCGCCAGCTCCGCCGCGCCGGAGACGAAGCCGCACAGCTTGTCCCGGTCCGGAAGGTCCTGCACGGCCTTCCGGTAAGTCTCCAAATCCTGGAGAGCGCAGGCGTCCAGGATGCACACCACGTCGATGTCGCTGTCCGGTCCGGCCTCTCCCCTGCCCCGGCTGCCCTGGAGGCCGACGTATCGGACCCGGTCCCCGAAGGCGGCCCGGACGGCCGCGATATATGTATTCATCCAGCTGTTTATGTCCAGCATCACAGTTTCCTCATATGGGCCCCGGCGGATTTCAGCATCAGCTTCTTCTTGCCTACATTGTCAAAGGCCACCTCCACCAGGGCATCGCCGCCCATGGGCCGGACGGAGAGCACCATGCCCTTCCCGAAGGCGGTGTGCTCCACCATGTCCCCCTGCTGCAGCTGCAGCAGAGTCGCCGCAGGGGCTGCGTTTTTCTGCAGGGACTGCAGGGGCCGCTGGGCCGCATGGGCCGGGGCCCGGTAGCTGTGTACGCCGCCGCTGCTCCAGGAGCCGCCGGTGCGGGCGGAGGCGCCGCCCCAGCCCTCCTCGTACCGGTCGCCGCCGAAGGTGCTGTCGTGCTCCATACCGCCGAAGCGGGGCTCCGGCTTGCTCTCCCAGCGCATGTTCTCCTCCGGGATCTCGTCCAGGAACCGGGAGGCCCGGTTGGAGCTGGTGCGGCCGTACAGCATCCGCTGCCGGCAGTTGGTGAGAATCAGTTTCTCCTTGGCACGGGTCATGGCCACGTAGCACAGCCGCCGCTCCTCCTCCAGCTCCTCCTGGTCGTACTGGGCAGAGGAGCCGGGGAAGATGCCCTCCTCCATGCCCACCACGTACACCACCGGGAACTCCAGCCCCTTGGCGGAGTGGATGGTCATCAGGGTAACGCAGTCGTCGCTGCCCTCCACACTGTCCAGGTCCGTGTACAGGGCGATCTCGTTCAGAAAGCCGGAGAGGGTGGCGTCCTCCGGGTCCTGCTCCAAAAAGCCCAGAATGTTGGACTTCAATTCCTGCACGTTCTCGATGCGGCCCCGGCTCTCCATGTCGTTCTTCTCCTCCAGGGCCCTCACATAGCCGGTCTGGTCACAGACGGCGTCGTAGAACTCCGGCAGGGCCAGCTCCGTGCCCTCCCGCCGCAGACCGTCGATCAGGTCGGCGAACTTCAGCAGCTTGGAGGCGGCGGATTTCAGCTCCGGGAACAAATCCGCGTTGCGGATGATCTCATACAGGGACGCCCCCTGGCTCTCCGCCAAGGCCCCCACCTTGTCCAGGGTGGTGGCGCCGATCCCCCGGGGCGGGTTGTTGATGACGCGCCGCAGCCGCAGGTCGTCCAGGGGGTTGTTCAGCACGCACAAATAGGCCAGCATATCCTTGACCTCCGCCCGGTCGAAGAACTTCATGCCCCCCACCACTTTATAGGGGATGCCGTTGCGCTTCATGGCGTATTCCAGCTGGTTGGACTGGGCGTTCATCCGGTACAGCACCGCCGTGTCCCGGAAGCTCCGTCCCCGGTTCACCCCCATCAGGATGTCCCCGGCCACGTAGTTGGCCTCGTCGCTCTCGTTGAAGGTGGTCTTGATGGTAACCACGTCGCCGCCGCCGTTGTCGGTCCACAACGTCTTGCCCTTGCGGCCCTGGTTGTTGCGGATGACGGCGTTGGCCGCGTCCAGGATGTTCTGAGTGGAGCGGTAGTTCTGCTCCAGGCGGATGGTCCGGGCCTTGGGGTACTGCTCCTCGAAGTTCAAAATGTTCTCGATGTTGGCGCCCCGGAACCGGTAGATGGACTGGTCGTCGTCGCCCACCACGCAGAGGTTCTGGTACCCCCCCGCCAGCAGAGAGGTCAGCAGGTACTGCAGGTGATTGGTGTCCTGGTACTCGTCCACCAGCACGTAGCGGAACTTCCGCTGGTAGTAGTCCAGCACCTCGGGCTCCTGCTGCAGCAGCGTCACCGTATGGAAGATAATGTCGTCGAAGTCCAGGGCGTTGGCAGTGCGGAGCCGCTTCTCATAGGCGGCGTAGATCCTGGCGTAGTCCTTCATCCGCCAGTCGTTGGCGGCCTCCGCCCGCTTGGCGAAGTCCTCAATGGACTCGTACTGGTCCTTGGAGTGGCTGATGGCGGCCAGGACGCTCCGGGGCGGATACGTCTTTTCGTCCAGGTGCTTTTCCTTCAGCACGTCCTTGATGACCCGCTTGGAGTCATCGGTGTCGTAGATGGTGAAGTCCTTGTCGAACCCCAGCCGGTCAATGTCCCGCCGCAGGATCCGCACGCAGGCGGAGTGGAAGGTGGAGGCCCAGATGTCGTTGGCATCCGGCCCCAGCCGGGCGGCCAGACGGTCCTTCAGCTCCCCCGCCGCCTTGTTGGTAAAGGTGATGGCGATGATCTCCCAGGGCCGGGGCACGTCCACGGCGCAGAGATGCCGGGCCCGGCGGACGTCCTCCTCCGTGGGCCGGGCCGGGAAGCTCTCCAGAAACTGCAGGTCCTCCTCCGTGGCCCAGACGGGCACCTCGTCGGAGTCGCTGCCCCGGCCGTAGGTGAGCAGATTGTACACCCGCTGGATCAGCACCGTGGTCTTGCCGCTGCCGGCGCCGGCCAGCAGGAGGAGCGGCCCCTCCGTGGTCATGGCGGCCTGGCGCTGCATGGGGTTCAGCCGCTGGAGGTCCTGGGCGATGACCGCCTTCCGGGCGGCGATGTAGCGTTGCTTGAAGTCTTCCATATGTCCACCGTTCTCCGTTGATCTCAAAAAGTCTCGGCCCCTATTTTACGGCAAAATCCCCCGCCGGTCAAGGCGGGAAAGCGGCTGTTTCCAGTCTGCCGCTTTTGTTACCGATTTGAGGTTGACAAATGTCTACCTATCTGCTATGGTCAAATCAGAAGAATTGGTAGACATTCGTATACCATGGAGGTGAGAACATGCGGGTCAATCTGTCCGACAGCGAGTGGAAGCTGATGAACCGGCTGTGGGAGCAGTCCCCCCGGACCATCATGGAGCTGACGGCGGCGGTGAAGGATGACACTGGCTGGAGCAAGAACACCGTCATCACCATGCTGTCCCGTCTGGAGGCCAAGGGAGCCGTCCGGCACGAGGAGGGCGGCCGGGCCAAGCGGTACTTCCCGGCGGTGGATCGGGAGGACGCCGCAGCAGCGGAGACGGAGAGCTTCCTCTCCCGGGTCTACGGCGGCAGCCTGGGCCTGATGGTGAGCAACCTGGTGGAGAGCCACCAGCTGACGGCGGCGGACATCGCGGAGCTGTCCGCCATTCTGGAAAAGGCGGGAGGCGAGGAACATGCGTGAGATCCTGTTGACATCTTCCGTGCTGATCCTGGCGGTCCTGCTCTTGCGGCTGGCGTTCCGGGACCGGATCTCCCGCCGGGCGCAGTACGCCCTGTGGGGACTGGTGCTGCTCCGGCTGCTGGTGCCGGTGAGTTTGCCGGGAGTGGACTTCTCCGTCCTGTCGGCGGCGGAGCCGGTGGGACAGGCGGTGGCAGAGCGGCTGGAACAGCGGATGGTCTACGCCATGCCCACGGAAGTTTATGATTATGCGGATCCGGGCCAATCGGGCGCCACAGAGCCATCCCCGGCGGCGGGCAACTTCGGTGTCACGGACGATTCCATGGATCTCGTTGACCGGACCTGGCACTCCAATCTGGCACCCGACGGCACCGTGCAGTCTGAATATTACTCCGGCGGGGTCATCATCGAAGGAGATCAGTCCACCCATTACTTCTTCATGCTGCCCATCTCGGAGCTGCTGACGATCCTCTGGCTGGCAGGTGTCGCCGGTATTGCGGTGTGGTTCCTGGTGACCAACCTGCGGTTCTGGCGAACGCTCCGGCGGACACGGACGCCTTACGCCGTGGAGGGCTGCAGGTATCCCGTGTACCTGGTGGCGGAAGGGCTCCCCTCCCCCTGCCTGTTCGGGCTCTTCCGGCCCGCCATCTACCTGACGCCCGCCGCCGTGGCCTCCCCGGAGCGGCTGGGGCACGTGCTGGCCCATGAGACCGCCCACGCCCGGCACTTAGACCCCCTGTGGTCCCTCCTGCGGTGCGTGTGCCTGGCGGTGTACTGGTTCGACCCCCTGGTGTGGGCGGCCGCCGCTGTCTCCAAGACCGACGGGGAGCTGGCCTGCGACGAGGCCGCCATCCGGGCCCTGGGAGAGGACCAGCGCATCCCCTACGGCCGGACGCTGCTGTCCCTGATCCCGGTGCGGAAGGGGCCCGGCGCGCCGCTGCTGTCCGCCACCACCATGACGGCGGGCAAGCGGCAGCTGAAGGACCGGATCACCCGCATCGCCCGGGGGAACCAGACCCGGGCGGCGGCGCTGTTCCTGGCCCTGGCCCTGGTCGCCGGGGTCTGCGCCGTCACCTTCACCGGGGCCAAGGCGGAGTCGGACCCTGTCCCCCTCACCGGCGACGAGCTGGCGTATTTCAATGAGGAGTTCTTCAACAACGACACTGTGGACAACGTGGTGGGACTGAATATCCACAACCAGTTCCTCACCTCCCTCTATGAGCGGCCTGAGGACATCGACCTCTTTGAGCTGTTCTACTGCGGCACCGGCCTGTCCGGCAGCATGAGCGACGAGGAACTCCGTCTGGTCTACGGGGACACTCTGGCGGATTGCGCCCGGTATAAAGCCACCACAGCCGATATGGATGGTATTTTGGAGGAATATATGGGCCTCACCGTGGCCGAGACCAGTGGCGTGGGACTGGAAAACTTCACGTATCTGCCGGATTATGACGCCTATTACTGGGCCCATGGGGATACCAACTACTTCCACAGTGTCCAGGTCACCGCCGGGGAGCGGGTGGGCAATACCATCCGATTGTACTACCCGGATACCTCCGCCCGCTATGACAGTGCGTGGCTGTGCGTGACCCTGGAGGCCCAGGACGACGGCTCCTACTGGTTCGTCTCCAACCTTCCCAGCGAGCAGCCCGCCATCCCAACCGTATACCCGGAGGGGGATCCGGTGCTGACCATCCCCCTGACGGATCTCACGCCCTATGAGCCGGAAGCCGTGGAAGTCACCCGGCACACGGGCGACTGTGCGGAGCGGGGCGGCGGGTATGGCGTGGACAGCGAGGACGGTGGGCAGGTTTCCGTCTATATCTACCGTTCCACAGACGGCAACCTCTATGCTGCCGAAATCGTCGACATGGAAATCGGGCAGGGAGGGCGTGTGGACGTGTGGAATGTGGACTGCTTCTTCACCTTCCCGGAACACAACACGCTGAGTGCCAGTGATTCCAACGGCTACGCCGTCTCCGTGGACTTCTTCAAGGACCTGTTCGGCCACAACGGGCTGGTGCTCCATTACTCCGGCGAACTGGACGAACACACAAGCGTCACCTTCCACGACTACTACTATTTCGATTCCAACCGCAATCCCGTCCTGCTGGCCCGGGTCCACGGCGCGGAACCGGCGATCCTGGATCTGGACGGAGACGGGGCCAACGAACTGCTCTCCGACGATGACGGGATCTCCGGCGGCGCCCAGCTGGTGTTCCAGCGGGACGGGCAGCTGTACGAGGCGAATCTGACGGACCTGCTGCAGGCGGCCTGGCCGGAGATGGCCTGGTGGGACTACAGCTCCATCGACACCAGCCGCCGGTGCCTCACCATCGTCGGCATGGTCCAGTACGCTGACGGCGGGACGCCCTACCACTTCACCCGCTACCTCTACTTCGACGGGGAGAACATCCTGGTGTACCAGGACAACACCACCTATACAGACCACGTGGCCGACAACATCGACGTGCCGGAGGCGGTGCTCTCGGCGGCGAAGGACGCCGTCCTCTCCGCTCTGGACTACTGGCGCAGCCACACCGGCGCCATGGCCTATGTAGACAGCCAGTGGCAGCAGACGGGTACTCAGGCGGAGTGGGACGACTGGCGGATCACGGAACTGGTGCTGACGGACACGGTGCCCGCCTACCCGGAGCTGGGGCTGCGGGTGTACGGCCTTCGCTATGAGTTCCACACCACCACGCCGGAAAACGTGATGCTGGCCGGCGGCATGTACATGGACGAGGATGGCTGGGTGGGCGGCCTCAACACCCTGCCCCCGGTACTGGTGTTCCACACCATGGCCAACAGCGGCCCCGTCCTGCTGCAGAGCTCCATTCCCAATGACGTGGGCCGGAGCAGCGACAACCCCATGTTCGCCGGTCTCATGGCCCAGGTGGCGCTGGAGAACGGCCTGCTGACCCCGTCGGAGGTGCGGGCGGAAGACCTCTACTACATGTTCTACAACGGCCAGGATGTATTTTTGAATCTCATCGGAGCCTTCCCCGTGGATGAGCAGAATGCGGCCCTGGATGCCATGGCAGAATACGCCGTGTCTGTGGCGAACACCGACGACGGCGGGCTGCTGGCAGACGGCCTGCAGCGGCTGGAGGAGTATGATGGCCTCTATGAGCTGACGGAGGATGGCGAAGCGGCACACCAGCGGCTGCAAAGCGCCTGGACCCGGGCCCAGGCGGAGGCGGAGCGGCAATCGCTCCTGGCCGGCCAGGCCCAGGGGAAGGGCACGGTCTATGAGGCCAGCGGCCTCTCTCTGTGGGTGCCGGCGGGCTGGGCGGACATGGCGGTGGTCACCGCCCGGGATTCCGTCTGGTCCGGAGAATCCGTGCCGGGGTTTGACGTCTACGAGCGTCTGGCCCACGACGCAGATCCCTACACCGGGCGGGTCTGGGATGTCCGGGCCCTCACCCGGACACAATTCCAGTCCGCCTTTGGGGACGCGGACTGGTCGGAGATCCTGGGAGCTTCCAGCTATGTGATCGGCTCTGACGACACCTACATCTATCTCCTCTCCACCCCTACGGACGTACAGTTCCTGGTGGAGGATCCCACCAGCATGGCCCAGTATGCGCTGCTGCGGGACCAGTCCCAGGCGGTGCTGGAGGACTTCCTCTCCCGCAACGGCATCACCCCCAACCCGGACTGCCCGGATGCCGACGGGTGCTATGTGGGCTCCGCCTCCGCGGCCCCCAGTCCCGCCCGGCCCACGGAGGCGGACATTCAGGCGGCGATTTTGAACCATCGGGTAAACGCCACCGCCCATCAGTATAACTTCTCCACAGAAGCTCACCGGGTGCTGGACGCTGTTCAGGACGGTAGCGTCTGCACGGTATACCTCCTGGTGTGGTACAGCGCCTATGAGCGCACCGCCACCGGCTGGCAGAGCGGCACCAACGGCCAGTTCCCCGCCGCCGTCACCTTCATCTGGCAAAACGGCGGCTGGGAGGTCACAGACTATCAGGAGCCCGCCTCCTACGCCACGGACCTGCGGACCATCTTCCCGGAGGAACTGGCGGACATGGTGGTAAACGACGACGAGGCCTGGGCGGCGCTTCAGGAGGAGTGCCGGGCCAAGGCGGAGGCGTATTTTGCGGAGCACCCGGTCTCTGCCTCCCTGCTGCAGTCCTCCAGCGCCCCGTCGGAGGAGGCCCTGCACGCCGCCATCCTCCACTATCAAAGCAGTATCCTGCCCATGGATTCCGACGGCTGTGCGGAGGCCCACCAGGTGCTGCAGGAGACCTCCGGGCAGGACACCCACACCTTCCACCTGTTCGTCTACTGCACCAGCTTTCTTGAGGAAGACGGGTTCCCGGTACAGGACTGGTATTCCCTGTTCCCCGCCTCCATCACGTTCCGCTATGAAAACGGCAGCTGGCAGCCCGTGGGATCCTGGGGCTTTTACGGCAGCGACACCTTTGACCGCCCGGACCTGTTCCCCGACTTTCCAACCGAGACACTGGATCTCTATGTGAAGGACGGCGTCCAGACGGATCTTTTCAAGGAGCTCCATGCCGAACTCCGCGCAGAGTGCCTGCAATCGGCGGAGGCGGAGTTTGCGTAACCCCCAGTCTCCCCAATCTGCCGGAAGGGTCCCGATACCCGCAAGCAAAAAAGAACGCCCCCAGGTGGGGGCGTTCTCTTTTGTGCGTACTCACTGGGCCAGGAACACCAGGTTCCGGTCCGTGATGAAGTTGGGGACGCTGTACACCACGCAGATCTGGTCGATGCCGTTCTCCGCTGCGTACTGGGCGGGGGACAGCCGATAGTACCGCAGGTCCAGCAGGTGGACCTCGGCAAAGCTCTGGGCCAGGAAGGGGGCCAGAGCGTCGGAATAGGAGTCCCGGATCAGCAGGAGCCTGCCGCCGTCCCGGGCGTTCTCATTGCGGATGACGCACAGGGGCTGGTTGCCTCCCAGGAAGGAGGAGTACTTGTCCTTCTGGTCCAGATAGCTCCGGTCGTACAGCATACCGGGCTCCGGGGAGCCGGTGCGCCAGGAGGTGACGGTGAGGCCGTCCTCTTTCACCCAGTACTCCATGGTGTCCGGCGTCAGCCAGTGGATGCCGGACTGGGAGTACAGGGTCCCGTTGAAGTCCGTGCTGGCGGTCTCCGGTGTAAAGTCATTAGACTTTAGGGGCGCTCGTCCCAGGCTTTCCAGCAAGGCGTTGGCCCCGTAGAAGGCACCCAGGCTGGTCCAGTGGTGGTCCGTCCGGTAGAAGATGGGCTCGCCGGCGTGGGCCGTCAGGGCGGCGGAGAAGTCGATCAGAGGCAGGCCCGTGTCCGCCGCCTGGGCGAGATAGGCGTTCTGGTCCCAGGACGCCGCTCCCTCCGGCAGCTTGTCCCGCCACACCTCCGCCGCCGAGGGGATCAGCCCCAGGTACACGGGGACGTCCGTGTTCCCCGCCAGCTGGGTGACATACCCCAGGTTCGTCTCCTCCAGGCCGTCGGCAGGAGCGTCCACCTTGGAGATCAGCGTTTCATCCTCACAGAGGTAAATGTTATTGAACAGCCGCTTGCCGATGAGCTGCTCCGTCCGGGCCTTCAGGCCCGTCCACTCATCCCGCAGAGGGAACTGGTCTGCCACGTATTCCTCCACCTCCGAGGTGTAGGTGCCGTCCCGCAGCGCCTCCCAGGAGAATTCCGGCACCTGCTGCAAGGTCCGGTTCTCCACGTCGGACCGCTCCCGGTCCGGCAGCAGGAACTGCCACACCATCAATCCCCCCAGAAAGAGGCAGAACAGGGCTGTGATCAGCCGGGCATATGCTTTTGTCATGATCTGCCTCCTCTCAGAACCGGAAATACAGGAAGGGGTTGTAGCTGCCGTCCACCAGATAGGCGGTGCACACCACCAGGGAAAGTCCCATGAGCACCGGGGTGAACAGGACCTCCGCCCGCCGGGGCAGCTTGGCCCACAGCCGCTGGCCCAGGGCGGTGGATGCCAGCACCAGGGCGATCAGCGTCACGGCATAGCTCCGCAGCCGGAAGCCGTCGGCAGCGCTCCACAGGGGCCCGCCGCCGAAGCAGGTGGCCAGGTAGTCCCCGCACACGGACAGGTCCACCATGGCGAAGAGACCCCAGCCCACGAACACCACGATGAGGGTGTAGAGGTGCTTGAGGACCTTCGGGGTCCTCTCCAGCACGCCCCGGAGGACGTACCGCTCCAAGATCAGCCAGGCGGCGAAGTACAGGCCCCACAGGACGAAGTTCCAGCTGGCTCCGTGCCAGAAGCCGGTGCAGAACCAGACGATGATGAGATTCCGGATGGTCTTGACGGTACCGCCCCGGTTGCCTCCCAGGGGGATATACAGGTAGTCCCGGAACCAGGTGGTCAGGGACATGTGCCACCGCCGCCAGAAGGTGCCCACCGAGTCGGCGCAGTAGGGGTGGTCGAAGTTCTCATTGAAGCGGAAGCCGAAGATGCGCCCCAGACCGATGGCCATGTCGGAGTAGCCGGAGAAGTCGAAGTAGATCTGGAAGCCGTAGGCGGCCAGGCCCAGCCAGCCCCCCAGGACCGTCAGCGTCCCGGCTCCCTGAGCCGCCAGGCACTCCTCCCACAGGGCGCCGATGGAGTTGGCCAGCAGCACCTTCTTGGCAAGGCCCACACAGAACCGCCGGGCGCCCAGGGCGAAGTTCTCCGACGTGTGGACCCGGTGCACCAGGTCCGCCGCCACCGTCTTGTACTGGACGATGGGCCCGGCGATCAGCTGGGGGAACATGGTGACGAAGGTGCCGAACTCCACCAGATTCCGCTGCACCGGCGCGTCTTTCCGGTATACATCGATGGTGTAGCTCATGGTCTGGAAGGTGTAAAAGGAGATGCCGATGGGCAGGGGCACGCCCCACAGGGGGATGGTGACTCCCAAAAGCTCCACGCTCTTGGGGATCAGGATACCCGTCAGGGCGTACAGGTTCTCGGCAAAGAAGGTGCCGTACTTGAAGAAGAACAGCAGTGCCAGGTTGAAGATCACCGACTGCGCCACGAACCACCGGGCCTTTTTGTCATCGCTGCGGTACTTCTCTACCAGCAGGCCGTGGGTATAGTCGATGGCAATGGACACAAACATGATGACGATGTAGACCGGCTCTCCCCAGCCATAGAACAGCAGACTCACCAGCAGCAGGATGAAGTTCCGCCATTTCAGAGGCGCCAGGAAATACACCAGCAGCGTCAGCGGCAGATAGAGGAATAAAAAGGTCAGGCTGCTGAATACCATCGGCGTCCCCTCCCGGTTCTGTGTTTCATCCGGCCGGCCGCGGCATTGCCGCGGCCGGTCTCCTTCTTATGCAAACTGGGCATTGAACTGCTCCGTGATCTCATCCTGATGCTCTGCCGTGGCGATCATGGCCACATAGGTCCCGTGCTGGACAACCTGGGCGTCACTCCAGGTCTCCATGGACTCCGGATACCAGGCGCCGCCCTCTGCCTGGGCGTCCACCCGGTCCTGGAGGATGGAGGCGGCAGCGGCGGCGTCCTCCTCGGTGGCGCACTGGGCCAGGACGATCTCGTTCACCACGGCGCTCATCATGGGGGCCTTGGCGATCAGCTGCTCCGTGGCCACATCCGCCAGACCGGGGTAGTAGCTCTCCAGCAGATCGCCTTCCACGTCCATCATCAGGATGTCCTCCTCGCCGCTGGAGGCAGCGTCCTCCGTCCAGCCGTATTCCTCTGCCAGACCGGCATAAAAGCTGGACAGGGACACTTCGGCGGTGTCGGCGGAGCCGTCGGAGGTTCCTCCGCAGGCAGTCAGCAGGCCCGCGGCCAGCAGCGCGGAAAGCGCCAGGGTCAAAAATCTCTTCATGTGCATTGGATTCCTTTCTGAAGTTCTCGGGGAATACAGACGGGCCGTCCCGCCGAAAAGTTCCCTCCTGCCGCCAGTATTTCCAGATTTTTTTCTTTTAGCACAGAGCCTTCACCCGCACTTGCAATTCCATGCCCCAGGCGGTATCATGACACTATCACGATTGAAAAAGGCGGGAACACACAATGTACAGTTTTCGGAACGATTACAGCGAAGGCGCCCACTTCAAAGTCCTCCAGGCCCTGGCGGATACCAACGCCGTCCAGACCGTGGGGTATGGCCTGGACCCGTACTGCCGGACCGCGGCGGACACGGTCCGCCGCCTCTGCGCGGCCCCGGACGCAGCCGTCCACTTTCTGGTGGGCGGGACCCAGGTGAATCTGGTGGCCGTCGACGCATTCCTGCAGTCCTATGAGGCGGTGATCGCCGCCCAGACCGGCCACGTCAGCACCCATGAGACCGGGGCCATCGAAGCCACCGGCCACAAGGTCTGTATCGCGGAGAGTCCCGACGGCAAGCTGACCCCGGCTCTGATTGAATCCGTTCTGGCAGGCCACAACGGCACGGAACACATGGTGCTGCCCCGACTGGTGTACATCTCCGACACCACCGAGATCGGAACCCTCTACACAAAGGCGGAGCTGACCGCCCTGCGGCAGTGCTGCGATGCCCACGGCCTGTTCCTCTATCTGGACGGCGCCCGGCTGGGCTCCGCCCTCACCTCCCCCGACAACGACCTGACCCTGCCGGATCTGGCCGCCCTTACCGACGGCTTCACCATCGGCGGCACGAAAAACGGCGCCCTGTTCGGGGAGGCTCTGGTGCTCACCCACCCCCTGCCCCACTTCCGCTGGCACATGAAGCAGCGGGGCGCCGTGCTGGCCAAGGGACGGCTGCTGGGCGTCCAGTTCCAGGCACTGCTGGAGGACGGCCTGTACTTCGACCTGGCCCGCCACGCCAACCAGCTGGCCTTCCGGCTCCGGGACGGCATAACTGCCCTGGGATACCCCTTCCCTGTGAGCTCCCCCTCCAACCAGCAGTTCCCGGTGCTGCCCAATGAGACGGTGGCAAAGCTCCAGGAGATGGGCTATGAATTTGAGACCGACCACCCGGTAGATGCCGGCCACACCTGCATCCGCCTAGTGACCAGCTGGGCCACGCCGGAGTCGGCGGTGGAGGACTTCCTCCGGGACCTGTCCAAGTGCTGAATCCCCAAGGGACCGCCTGTCGGCGGTCCCTTTTTGTGTGGCGCATCCCCATCTGCCGGCCCGTTTGCCCTGTCAGACCCTTTATCGTACTTTTGTTCGATTTATACTTGACAGAAACATTTGTTCGAGTTACAATACGATTAGAACATAAGTTCGAACAAGGAGGGTTTTCCATGAGCGGCTGGACTTTCTTTTTTATTTTGGTAGGCGTGGTCTTTCTGACCTCTCAGCTCTTCCGGGTCATCGACGCCATCGAGCGCCCTGCCCGGCGCCACCCCCGGCGGCGGGCTGCCCTCCGGTAAGATGGATGTTCTGGAGAAGCTCACCATCCTGACGGACGCGGCCAAGTACGACGCGGCCTGCACCTCCAGCGGCGGGGACCGGAAGGCCAGGGCGGGATGGATCGGCAACACCACCTCCTCCATCGCCGGTTGCTGCCACTCCTTTTCCGCTGACGGGCGGTGCGTGACGCTTTTGAAGGTGCTGCTGACCAACCGGTGCGTGTACGACTGCAAATACTGCGTCAACCGCCGCAGCAACGAGACGAAGCGGGCCATGTTCACCCCGGAGGAGCTGGCGGATCTCACCATCCAGTTCTACCGCCGGAATTATATCGAGGGACTGTTCCTCTCCTCCGGCGTGTACCGCTCCCCGGACTACACCACGGAGCTGATGATCCGGGCGCTGCGCATCCTGCGGGAGCAGTACCGCTTCAACGGCTACATCCACGCCAAGGCCATCCCCGGCACGGCGCCGGAGCTGGTGGAGCAGCTGGGATTCCTGGCGGACCGGCTCAGCGTCAACATCGAGCTGCCGTCGGAGGCGGGCCTCCGGGCCCTGGCCCCGGACAAGACGAAGCAGGCCATCCTGGCCCCTATGGGCCAGATCCGAGTGCGGGGACAGCAGAGCCGGGAGGAGCTGGTAAAATACCGTCACGCCCCCAGGTTCGCCCCCGCCGGCCAGAGCACCCAGCTGATCGTGGGCGCCACGGCGGACACGGACTTTCACATCCTACGGCTGACCCAGGGGCTGTATGACCGCTACCGGCTCAAACGGGTGTTCTATTCCGCCTACGTGCCGGTGGTGGAGCACGCCCTGCTCCCCGCGAAGGACACAAAGCCGCCCCTGCTGCGGGAGCATCGGCTGTACCAGGCGGACTGGCTGCTGCGGTTTTACGGCTTCCGGGCGGAGGAGCTGCTGGATGCAAGCCACCCGGACTTCAACCCCCAGGTGGACCCCAAGTGCAGCTGGGCCCTCCGGCACCTGGACTTCTTCCCGGTGGAGGTGAACCGGGCGGACTATGAGGCCCTGCTGCGGATCCCCGGCGTGGGGATGGTCTCCGCCAAGCGCATCCTGGTGTCCCGCCGGACCCGGAAGCTGCGGATCGAGGACCTGCCCAAGCTGGGAGTGGTGATGAAGCGGGCCCAGTATTTTCTCACCGCCTCCGGCCGCATGGCGGAAGGCCTGCGGTTCACCCCGGACAGCCTGCTGCGGAACCTGATCGCGGCGGAGCGGCCTTCCCTGCCCCAGCCGGAGCTGGAGCAGCTGTCCCTGTTCGCCCCTGTGTGAGGGAGGTCTCCCCATGACCGAGATGATCTATGAATACGACGGCAGCTTCGAGGGGCTCCTCACCTGCGTCTTTGAGAGCTATGCTCAAAAGGAAGTCCTCACCGCGATCACCTGCGGTGAGGACATTCAATCCACATTGTTTCCCGTGCGGACAGTGCTGACGGACCGGGACCACGCCGCCCGGGTGTACCGGAAGGTGGTCAAGCTGTCTCCGGAGGCGGCGGACCTGCTGCGCCGTGGTTTTCTCACCTGCCTGCCGGAGCGGGAGATCCACCTGTACCGGCTGGTGGTGAAGCTGCTGGAGGAGGGGCCCCGGTTCCTCCGGGACCTGTCCGACGAGACGCTGTATCCGGTCCTGCGGGCGGTGCGGCACCTGAACGGCGAGGTCCATCAGTACAAGGGCTTCGTCCGTTTCTCCGACCTGGGAGGCGTTCTGGGCGGCGAGATCGAGCCGAAAAACCGGGTGCTGCCCCTGCTGCGGCAGCACTTCTGCGCCCGGTACCGGAACGAGCGGTTCTTTCTCTACGACCGCACCCACCGGGAGGCGCTGTTCTACGTCGCGGGCCGCTCCGCCATCCGGCCCCTGGAGCAGTTCCAGATGGCGCCGCCGGATGAGGCGGAGGCCCGCTATCGCCTGTTGTGGAAGCGGTTCTACGACACCATCGCCATCCGGGAGCGGGAGAACCCCCGCTGCCGCATGACCCACATGCCCAAGCGGTACTGGAACACCATGACGGAGTTCCAGGGAGAGGACTCCTTCAAAGCGAGAGAGCGTCCCGCAGCCGTTTCAGGCCCCGGCGCTCCAGCCGGGATACCTGCACCTGGGACACGCCCAGGATCCGGGCGGTCTGCTCCTGGGTCAGCCCCTTGAAGTACCGCAGGAGAATGGCCATCCGCTCCTTCTCCGGCAGCTGATCGATGGACTCCCGCAGGGCGATCCGCTCCACCATGCCCTCCTCCGGGGCCTCCGTGCCCAGCATGCCCTCCAGGGTGAGGCCATCGGCGGTCTCCCTCTGGAGAGACTCCGGCGTGTCCGTGGCGATCTCCACCTGGGCGATCTCCTCCGGCGTCAGGCCGGAGGCCTCCGACAGCTCGGAGAGCACCGGCTCCCGGCCCAGTGTCTGCCGCAGCCGCTCCCGAATGGTGTAAAGGGACTGCGCTTGCTCCCGCATGGTGCGCCCCACTTTCACCGCGCCGTCGTCCCGGAGGAAGCGGCGGATCTCCCCGGCGATCTTGGGCACTGCGTAGGTGGAGAAGCAGGTGCCGTAGTCGAAGTCGAACCCCTGCACCGCCTTCAGAAAGCCCAGGCACCCCAGCTGGTACAGGTCCTCCGGGTCCACGCCCCGGCCGTAGTAGCGCCGCACCACGCTCCAAATCAGACCGTTGTTTTCGATCACCGCCCGCTCGCAGGCATCTCGGTCCCCCTCCTGGGCCGCCCGCAGCAGCTCCAGCGTGGCGCTCATGTCCCGCTCTTCAGCCGGGGTGCCAGCCGCTTGCGCATCACCACGGTAGTGCCCCGACCCGGCGTGGAGCGGACCACCAGCCTGTCCATAAAGCTCTCCATGATGGTGAAGCCCATTCCGCTGCGCTCCTCCCCGCCGGTGGTGAACATGGGCTGGCGGGCCTTCTCCACATCGGGAATGCCCCGGCCGTGGTCCCGCACCGTCACCTCCAGCACCTGGTCCGGGCAGATCCGGACCTTCACCACCACCTGACCGATGGAGTCCGGATAGGCGTGGACGATGGCGTTGGTCACCGCCTCGCTGACGGCGGTCTTGATGTCCTCCAGCTCGTTGAGGGTGGGGTCCATCTGGGCGGCGAAGCAGGACACCGCCGCCCGGGCGAACCCCTCGTTGCTGCTGCGGCTGGGAAATGCCAGCGTGACTTCGTTGTTGGCTTTGGTCTTCATGGTATGTACTCCCCCTTTTTATCGTATCGTCACCAGCCGGCCGATGCCGGCGGCGTCCAGGACCCGCCGGGCCTGCTGGGGCACGTTCCGCACCAGCAGGCTGCCGTCCAGCAGCTGCATCCGCTGCTGGGCCCGCAGGATCAGCGCGATGCCGGAGCTGTCCATGAACGTCACGCCGGAAAAGTCCAGCACCAGCTTCTTCGGCAGCGCCGCGTCAATGGCCAGCTCCAGCTCCCGGAGGGCGTCCCGGGCCCCGTGGTGGTCCAGCTCCCCCTTCAGTTCCAGCAGCAGATTCCGGTCTGCGCTTGTGGCTTCGATCTCCATTCGATCCCCTTCTTCCTTGTCGTTTGTGTACCAAGATACAGGGTACCCCGTTTTTCCTCCCATTATAAGGAAACGGGCCTTTCTTTTTTGTCGGAATCACGCCTCACTGCAAAATGTTCCGTTTCCACGCTTGCAGCAGCGTCTGCGGCGGGGTATCATGGAGGTATCTCATGGGAAAGGCAGGCACATACATGAACATTTTACTGCTCAACGGCAGCTCCCGGCCAAACGGCTGCACCTACACGGCCCTGCGGGAGGTTGCGGACACGCTGGAAGCCGGCGGCGCGGAGACGGAGATCCTCTTCCTGGGCAGCGGTCCCATCCGGGACTGCACCGCCTGCAGGACCTGTCAGAAGACACCGGGCCGGTGCGTATTTGACGACGACATCGTGAATCGGATCATCGAGAAGGCCCGGGCGGCGGACGGCTTCGTATTCGGCACGCCGGTGTACTACGCCCACCCCTCCGGCCGGGTCCTGTCGGTTTTGGACCGGGTGTTCTATGCCGGAAATGCGGCTTTTGCCCACAAACCCGGTGCCGCCATCGCCTCCGCCCGGCGGGCAGGCACCACCGCCTCTGTGGATGTGCTGAACAAATACTTCACCATCTCTCAAATGCCGGTGGTCTCCTCCACCTACTGGAACATGGTCCACGGCAACACGCCGGAGGAGGTGCGCCAGGACGCGGAGGGGATGCAGACCATGCGGAATCTCGCCCGCAACCTGCTCTGGATGATCCAGTGCATCCAGGCGGGAAAGGCCGCCGGCATCCAACCGCCCCAGGCTGAGCGGAGCGCCTGGACCAATTTTATCCGCTGACATGCCAAAAGCCCCCGGAGGGAAATCCCTCCGGGGGCTTTGCCGGATCTCTCAGGATCAAATCTATTGCTCCCAGATCATGGGCGTGTAGCGGATGCCGTCCGGCGACAGCTGTTCCTCCGCCGTGGGTGAAAAGCCCAGATGCCGGTAGACCTCCACCGCATAGGGGGAGCTGTGGACTGTCACCCGGTCCCAGCCGTCTGCCGACAGATATGCCTGGAACAGCTTGCGGCCGATGCCCTGCCGGTGAAACGATGGCTCCACGAAAAACAGGGCGATATGGTCCCCCTCCGCCGCCAGGACGCCCAAGAGCTGATGCCTCTCCCAGGCGCCAAATACTGTTAAGTATTTTACCTGTTCAGTATTTGAGATATAAGTGTAAAAGGCCTCCACACCCTTCGGCGGATAGTCTGGAGCCTCAAATTCCTGAAACACCCGCCAGCAGAGGTCCATGGCCGCCGGAAGCTCCGGCTCCCGGATCCTCCGGATCTCCATGGCGCACCTCATGCTCCCAAAAGCGCCTGCACTGCGGCCAGCGCATCCGGGGCGGACGGCTTGATGCCGATCACCGGCACAGTCAGCTCCGCCTCCTCCAGCGCCGTTTGCAGGGCGGCGATAAACACTCCCCGGCCGGGCAGCTCCCGGTCCAGGTCCGAGGTGGTGTTCACCCCGCAACAGGGGGAGCGGTCGACGCCCACGATGCCCAGCACTGTGAAGCCGTGCTTCCGGTACTCCCGGATCTGCCGGATCACCTGAGCCGTCAGCTCCCGCAGCCGGGCGGCAGCCTCCGGCTGGCCCATGGCCCGGCGGATGCGGGTGTTCTCCACCACCACGGGCCGCTCCCCGCCTTTGGGATCTCCCCGGTCCAGCCCCAGGCAGCACAGCTCCGGGCAGGGCATCTGCACCACGCCCGCCTGGGCGTCCAGGGCGGCCTGCAGAATCTCCCGGTGGGCCGCCGGCACCTCGGCAGTGCCGTCGGATATGGCGTTCTGATTCAGCAGGCAGTGGGCCAGGAAAATGACCCGCCTGCTTCTCCCGTCGGTAAACATCATATCTCTCCTTTCAGCGGGGAGGATCTCTCTCCCCGCGCCCGCAGCGCTCTCAGCGCAGACAGCCGGTGACGAATTTCAGGGGCACCTCCATCCGCGCGGCGATCTGCTCCGGCGTCATGCCCTGGTCCCGGAACCGGCGGCACACGGCCTTCATGTTCTCCCCGATCTCCAGGATATGGCGGTCCGGGTCGTAGAGCCGCACCACCCGCTGGCCCCAGCGGTGCTCCAGCGGCGGGTGGACGTAGGCGATGTCCGGGCGTGCGGCCAGCCGGGTCAGGAAGCCGTCAAAGTCGTCCTCCTCAAAGTAGACCTCACTGTCACCACCGCCGAAGCGGATCTCTTCCGCCGCTTTTCCCAGGAAACCCGCCCAGGTGTCCAGTGTCTGAAGGCACAGTCCGCCGGTGAGGGTCACGTTGGCGCCGAAGTCCATCACCACATGGAGCCCCAGCACCTCCCGGTAAAAGGCCTTGGACCGCTCCATATCCCGGACTGCCAGCAGGGGATTTTTCAGCTTCATCTTCGTCTCCTCTCTCCGCGGCGCTCTGCCGCTCCTTGTTGAAAAAACGCCCCTGGGAGATGCTCCGCAGGGGCGTTTTGTCGCTGCATGTTCGATGTGCCGGGGCGTTACGCCTGCATGGCCTTGGCGGATTCCTCCAGCTTGGCGATGAGCTCCTGGTACTTGGCAGCCTTCTCCCGCTCGGCGTTCACCACCGCCTCCGGAGCACGGGAGACGAACTTCTCGTTGGAGAGCTTCTGCTCCACGCTCCGCAGGCCGTTCTGGGCCTTCTCGATCTCCTTGCGGATCCGCTCCAGCTCGGCGGCGATGTCCACCAGCTCCCGCAGGGGCAGATAGGCCGTGGCGTTGTGGGTGACGGCGGTCACCATGCCGGATACGTCCGCCGGGGCGGCGTCGGCGAACTTCACGTCGCTGGCATAGGCCAGCCGCTGGATGAAGTGGCTGCCCTGGGCGTAGACGTCCGGGGTGGCGGTGACGATCAGCACCTCCGCCTTCTTGGAGGGGGGCACGTTCATCTCCGCCCGGCGGGCCCGGATGGCCTTGATGGTGTCCATGACTGCCTCCATGGCGGCCTCCTCCGCCGGGAAGGACAGGTCCGCCCGGTACTCCGGCCACCGGGAGGTCATGATGAACTGGTCCTCGTGGGGCAGGGCCTGGTAGATCTCCTCCGTGATGAAGGGCATGAAGGGGTGCAGCAGCTTCAGCAGCTCCGTCAGCACGTAGCAGAGCACGTTCTGGGCCACCAGCTTGGCATCCTCGTCCTCTCCCTGGAGGCGGGTCTTTGTCAGCTCGATATACCAGTCGCAGTAGGTGTCCCACAGGAAGTCATAGACCTTGGCGGAGGCCACGCCGATCTCGTAGGCGTCCAGGTTCTCCGTGACCTCCTTCACCAGCGTGTTCAGCTTGGAGAGGACCCACTTGTCCTCTGGCGCCAGGGCGTCCGCCGCAGGCAGCTCACACTTGTCGATGGTGAGGTTCATCATCACGAAGCGGCTGGCGTTCCAGATCTTGTTGGCGAAGTTCCGCATGGCCTCGCACTTCTCGGTGTAGAACCGGGTGTCGTTGCCCGGGGAGTTGCCGGTGATGAGGTTGAAGCGCAGGGCATCGGCGCCGTACTTCTCCGCCATCTCCAGCGGGTCGATGCCGTTGCCCAGGGACTTGGACATCTTGCGGCCCTTGTCGTCCCGCACCAGGCCGTGGATCAGCACGGTGTGGAAGGGGATCTTGTGCATCTGCTCGCAGCCGGAGAAGATCATCCGGGCCACCCAGAAGAAGATGATGTCATAGCCGGTGACCATGACGGAGGTGGGATAGTAGAAGTCCAGGTCCGCCGTCTGCTCCGGCCAGCCCAGGGTGGAGAAGGGCCACAGGGCACTGGAGAACCAGGTGTCCAGCACGTCCGGATCCCGGGTCAGGTGGGTGGAGCCGCATTTCTCGCACTTTGTGGGGTCCTCCCGGGAGACGTTGATGTGGCCGCAGTCGTCGCAGTACCAGGCGGGGATCTGGTGGCCCCACCACAGCTGGCGGGAGATGCACCAGTCGTGGACGTTCTCCATCCAGTTGGTGTAGGTCTTGGCGAACCGCTCGGGGACGAACTTCACCTCGCCCTCACGGACCACCCGCAGGGCCTCCTTGGCCAGGGGCTCCATCTTCACGAACCACTGGGCGGAGATCAGGGGCTCCACGTCGTTGTGGCAGCGGTAGCAGGTGCCCACGTTGTGGCTGTAGGGCTCGGTCTTCACCAGATACCCCTGCTCCTCCAGGTCCTTCACGATCTGCTTGCGGCACTCGTACCGGTCCATCCCGTTGTAGGGGCCGCCGTTCTCGTTGATCCTGCCGTCGTCGCCGATGCAGCGGATGACCTCCAGATTGTGGCGCAGGCCCACCTCGAAGTCGTTGGGGTCGTGGGCGGGGGTCATCTTCACGGCGCCGGTGCCGAAGCCCAGCTCCACGTAGTCGTCCGCCACGATGGGGATCTCCCGGTTCATGATGGGCAGGATGCAGGTCTTGCCGACGAGGTCCTTGAACCGCTCGTCCTCCGGGTTCACGGCCACGCCGGTGTCGCCCATCATGGTCTCGGGACGGGTGGTGGCCACCACCAGGTCGCCGGAGCCGTCAGAGAGCGGGTAGCGGATATGCCACAGGTGGCCGGGCTTGTCCACGTACTCCACCTCGGCGTCGGACAGGGCGGTGATGCAGTGGGGGCACCAGTTGATGATGCGGCTGCCCTTGTAGATCAGGCCCTTGTCGTACAGCTCGCAGAAGGTCTCCCGCACGGCCTTGGAGCAGCCCTCGTCCATGGTGAAGCGGGAGCGGCTCCAGTCGCAGGAGACGCCCATCTTCTTCTGCTGCTCCACGATCCGGTTGCCGTAGGCCTCCTTCCACTTCCACACCCGCTGGAGGAACTTCTCCCGGCCCAGGTCATAGCGGGTCAGGCCCTCCTTGGTGCGCAGCTCCTCCTCCACCTTGATCTGGGTGGCGATGCCGGCGTGGTCCGTGCCGGGGACCCACAGCGTGGAGTAGCCCTGCATCCGCTTGAAGCGGGTCAGGATGTCCTGCAGGGTGCAGTCCAGGGCGTGGCCCATGTGGAGCTGGCCCGTGACGTTGGGAGGCGGCATGACGATGGAAAAGGGCTTTTTCCTGGGATCCGGATCCCCGTTGAAGCAGTCGTTATCCTCCCACATCTGGTAGATGCGGGACTCCACCTGCTGGGGTTCATACACCTTGGGCAGTTCTTTCTTCATAGTGACTCTCCTTTTGCTCCGTGCGTCAGACACGCTGATACGGTTTTTCGCATTTTTCAGACAGGAACTTCCGCAGCTCCTCCGGGTCCCGGCCGGGCACGTCGTCCAGCTTCACGATGAGGCTGGCCGTGGGGTCCAGGAACAAAAAGTCATATCCCCGGTAATAGACCAGGGCGTAGATCTTGTCGTAGTTGTGTCGGACCTTCTTATTGCCGATCACCTCGTACAGGCAGCTGTCCATAAACTGGATCTTTCCGCTGTACACCATCCGCATCCGGGCGATGGCGGCGCTGGCCACGTTGGGGATCAGGCCGGCGATCAGGAATAAGATGCCGATCACCGTGTAGCCGAACCGCTCAAAGGACATGCCGTCCGCCAGGATATCCTCCGCCACGGTCCAGGTGCGCCAGACACCCACCGCCAGAAAGATCACCCGATAAATCAGCATCTGTTTGCGCCGGAACAGCTTCTCCGACACGGTGTACAGCGCCAGCAGCTGCCGGTAATCCAATTTCATTTCTGCTTCAAATCTCATGTGTTCTCTCCCTTATGATCCTCTCTGTCTGTAAAATCCAGACGCATCCGAATGTGGGGAATGCCGTCCTCCAGAAATTCCCCGGACACCTGGCGGAATCCTGCCTTTTCATACAGTCCCCGTGCGTAGGTCTGCGCCTCCAGCTGGACTGCATCTGCCCGGCAGACCGTCCGGGCCAGCCGGATCCCCTCCTGCAGGAGCCGGGATGCCAGCCCGCAGTGCCGCTTTACTGCGATCACCCGGCCAATGGCGGCGTCGGGAAATGCTTTGCCTGGAGGCAGCACCCGAAGATACGCCTGGATCCCGTTCTCATCTGCAAGCCAGATATGCCAGGCATCCCGGTCATATTCGTCCATCTCCTGATAGGGGCACTTCTGCTCCACCACAAAGACAGAGATCCGCAGCTTGGCGAGATCCAGCAGCTCGTCTGCCGTCAGATCCCGAAAGTGCCTGATGATCAGTTGCATGGCTTTGTCCTCCTCACGGGCCGGCAGCACGCAAAAACGCCCCGAGCCTTTCGGCTCAGGGCGAACATTCTGTCCGTGGTACCACCTGAATTCGGGTAAAACCGCACTCTGGGGCGCTGAAAGCGCCTGCCCCGGTAACGGTGGGCAGCCGCCGGGGCTTACTGACACTTCAGCTCCGGTGCTCCGGGACGACTTCTCCGGCGGCATTGGGAGAACTCACACCAGCCGTTCTCTCTCTTGGCCGCTGCCCGCCGGGTACTGCTTCCCTTCCTCGCAGTTTCCGATATACTGTTACAGTATAATATACCCGGTTTTGATTGTCAAGCCAAGGAAAATTAGAAATTAGGAATTGATGTGTTCCGCCGCAGGCGGGTCGATTTGAATGAGTCCGGCTCTGCCGGACACCACAATTCCTAACACCTAATTCCTAACTCCTAACCCTCAGCCCTGTCAGCTCAGCCGCAGGATCTCCTTTTTCAGCCGGTTGATGATGCGCTTTTCCAGCCGGGAGATGTAGCTCTGGGAGATGCCCAGCTGGTCCGCCACCTCCTTCTGGGTCTGCTCCTTCCCGCCTCCCAGGCCGAACCGCAGGGTGATGATCTGCTTTTCCCGGGGCGAAAGGACACTGATGGCCGCCGCCAGCAGGTCCCGTTCCACGTCCTCCTCAATGGGGCGCATCACCACGTCGGCATCGGTGCCCAGCACGTCGGAGAGCAGCAGCTCGTTGCCGTCCCAGTCGGTGTTCAGGGGCTCATCGAAGGAGACCTCCCCCTTCCGTCCGGCGTTTTTCCGCAGGTACATCAGGATCTCGTTCTCGATGCACCGGGAGGCGTAAGTGGCCAGCTTGATGTTCTTGTCCGTCCGGTAGGTGCCCACCGCCTTGATGAGCCCGATGGTGCCGATAGAGATCAGATCCTCGATGTTGATGCCGGTGTTCTCGAACCGCCGGGCGATGTACACCACCAGCCGCAGATTATGTTCGATGAGCTCCTTCCGGGCGTCCTCGTCCCCGATCTGCTCCAGCAGCACTGCCTCCCGCTCCCGGCTCAGGGGCGGGGGCAGCGTGTCGCTGCCCCCGATGTAGTGCACTTCTGCCGGCGGCAGCAGGCCGATCCGCTCCAGCAGCCGCCGCCACGGTTCCTTCCAGTTTTTCATGCGCTCTTCTCCTTCCCGCCGCGCCGCCCCACAGGGCGCTGTACCCGGTCCCCAGATCAGTGGGGGACAGGGCCACCGGCAGCCCGGCGTACCGCTCCCCCGCAACTTCCGTCCAATCGCTGCGCACCGCCAGCAGCAGTCCGCCGTCCACCCCCACCGCATGGTAGGGGATCAGCCGGAACCGCAGATCCGGCGCCGCCCGCAGCAGAGGCTCCAGCAGCTCTGCCGGACGCTCCAGCGCCGGAGAGGACAGCAGCTGCCGGACCTGCCGCGGCAGCGCGCCGTCCAGCCGCCCTGGAGACACCACCAGCACCAGCTGGCCGGACACCGGGTCCCGGAGGGAATTCCCCGTGTCGCAAAAGGCGGTGAAGGCCGTCTCCCGGCCGCCGAGGCACACCCGGGCCGGCACCAGCTGCCCCCGGATGCCCTTTCCGGCCGCCGCCCGGAACACCACCGTCAGCACCAGATAGGCCGCGGCGGAGGCGATCAGCAGGACCCTGGCGTCCACGTCCGTGTAGAACACGCCGTTCACCACCGGTACCCCGCCACCGGCCAGCAGGCCCAGAGCCAGCACACAGCCCGCCAGGGCGCAGGAGACGGCGAAGAGCAGCAGTGTCAGCCGCAGCAGCTTCTCCTCCCCGCCGTAGGCCGTCAGCGCCAGCAGCACCCCCGCCGCCAGCTTCACCGGCGTGGCGGCAAGAAAGCCCAGCCCCGGCAGGAACACCGCCACGGCATAGGCGCCCCCCAGCAGCCCCGCCAGCAGATACCGGCCCCGCCGGAGGGGGATCCCCGCCAGCCGGCCCACGGAGAGCACCAGCAGGTAGTCCATCAGCGCATTCAGCACGAACACGCTGTCCACATACACCACGGTCAAGCCCGCCGCCCCCTCTCCGTCCCGCGGAACATATTATAGGGCAGGCCGTCGGGAAAACCCGTCGCAAAAAGGAGGCGTGTCTGAAAAGACACGCCTCCCCGCAGCTCATCTGGGTTTCACCGGAATTGAAGAAAGATGTCTGGTTCGCCCCGCATTTCCACCGTATAGGGCCGGTCCCGCTCCAGGCCCTCCAGGCTGACGGCCTGGCCGGGCAGCGCCGTCACCTCCAGCACCAGTTCCCCTTTCTCATCCCGGAACCGCAAGTCCGCTGGCTGTTCACAGTGGGCATCCAGGATCACCTCCCGCCGGTGGAAGATGCTGTCGAACACCACGGGTTCCTCCGCCTGCCGCCACTGGTCCGTCTCTTCGGCGGTCACCCGGCTGAGCACGATCTGGCGGGGCGGATAATTCTCCGCAAAATACTGCCAGCCGCAGAAGGCGGCAAAGCACACTGCCAGTGTGGCCAGCACCGCCAGCACCGTCCGCAGGAACACCTTTTTCTGATACACATAAAAGGGGGACTCCGCCCGGATCACGGGTCTTTCCTCCACATGGACCTGACTGCGCATCCGCTCCGCCGCCCGGGCACAATCCGGGCACTCCGCCAGGTGCTGCCGCACCAGCTCTGCCGTCACAGGGCTGCAGAGCTCATCCTGATACAGGGGCAGCAGATCCCGGATCACCTCACATTGCATAGTCATTCCTCCAATCGTTCCGCCAGCATCACCTTGGCTCGATAGTAAGTGACCCTGGCCCAGTTTTCCGTCCGGCCAAAGATCTCGCCGATCTCCCGAAAGCTCAGCTCCGACAGCGCCCGCAGCAGAAAGATCTCCCGATAGGGCTCCCGCAGGCTGTGGATGGCCTTGTGGATGGACACGTAGGCGTCCCGCCGCAGGAGGGAGATCTCCGGTATCCCGTCGTTCTCCGGCGCCGCCCGCTCCAACTCCTCCATGGGCAGCGTGGGATGGCGTTTTTGGTGCTTCAGGTGGTCATAGTACAGGTGCTTGGCGATCTGGCACAGCCAGACAGACCGCTTGCAGGCCCCATTGTAGCGTCTGATGGACCGGATCGCCTGGTAAAAGGTCTCCTGAGTCAGTTCCTCCGCCAGATCCGGGTCACCGGTGAGGCACACCAGGAACCGCTTCACCTCATCCGCATACTGCTGATAGATCTCATCCACAGGTTCCATCCGCATCCCCCCTTCCCCGCTCTCTGCTGATAAATCGACACGCTCCCTCGATTCGTTACAGCTCCCTGAAAAAAATCCCTCCGGGAAGACGCTTCCCGGAGGGCAATGCCGCCTGTTACAGCAGGGATAAGTAAGGGATGATCAGCGACGCCAGCATGGAGATCACCAGGATGATCACCAGGACAGCCGCAAACACCCGGTGCTTGTTGCTCATTTCGGTCCCTCCTCTGTCAAGATCCGGCGGATGCTCTTTTCCGCCTTGCTGCGGGGCAGCATCAGCTCATGCCCGCAGCCCAGACATTTGAGCTTGATGTCCATGCCCACCCGCAGGATCTCCCACTGGGTGCTGCCGCAGGGGTGGGCCTTTTTCAGCTCCACTTTGTCGTGCAGATGCAGGTCCATTGTCATCCTCCTTGTCAAAGCAGCCCGCCGGGCTGCATATCATAACGGTATGGAACAAAACGCCGCCTCCGCGGCAGATAGGATGCGATCGCCATATGCCGGAAAACAAACTGTATCCGCCGGAGGGCCTGCGCCCTCCCTCCTCGTTCACCATGCAGGGCCTGCGGGAGGCTCTGGAACAGGGCACGGTGCTGGAGGACACGGCCCTCCGGTGCGATGCCGGACACGACCTTCTCTTCTCCCTGGGCGGCATCCGGGGCCGGATGCCCCGGACGGAGGTCCTCGCCCCCTGGATCAGCGGGGCACAGCGGGACATCGCCGTTCTCTCCCGGGTGGGAAAGCCCACCTGCTTTCAG
This sequence comes from Oscillibacter valericigenes, assembly GCF_016902445.1. Taxonomy (GTDB): domain Bacteria; phylum Bacillota; class Clostridia; order Oscillospirales; family Oscillospiraceae; genus Oscillibacter; species Oscillibacter avistercoris. The sequence goes on from NZ_JACSNX010000001.1 coordinate 26,778, forward strand.
GTGTCGGCCCTGCAGGCCGACGAAAAGGGGGCGCCTCTGGCGATCCTCTCCCGCCGGGCCGTCCAGGAGCGGGCCATGGACTTCTTCCTGGAGCACCTGTGCCCCGGGTCCGTGGTGGCCACCGTGGTGACCCACCTGGAGTCCTTCGGCGCCTTCCTGGACATCGGCTGCGGCATCGTGGCCATGCTGCCCATCGAGTACATCTCCGTCTCCCGCATCTCCCACCCGAGGGAGCGGTTCCAGCCGGGACAGAGGATCCTGGCGGCAGTCCGGTCCGTGGACCTGGAAAAACGCCGCTTCACCATGACCCACAAGGAGCTGCTGGGCACCTGGATGGAGAACGCCAGCTGGTTCTCCCCCGGGGAGACGGTGCGGGGCGTGGTCCGCAGCGTAAAGGAGTACGGCAGCTTCATCGAACTGGCCCCCAATCTCTCCGGTCTGGCGGACGCCCGGACCGATCTGCAGCAGGGAGACGGCGTCTCCGTCTACATCAAGTCCATCCGCCCGGAGCGGATGAAGATCAAGCTGCAGGTCATTGAGAAGCTGCCGCCCCGGGAGGCGCCGGAGCCTCTGCGGTATCAGATCACCGACGGCGTGCTGGACCGGTGGGTCTACTCCCCGCCCGGGTATGAAAAGGAGCCGGTGGGGACGGTGTTCACGGCTGCGGGCCCTTGATCTCGTCCCAGTACCGCTTGGCGGCCTGCTCCGTCTTGTTGTCGCCGTATTCGTAGTACTGGACGCCCAGCAGGGCGTCGGGCAGATACTGCTGCCGCACCCAGTGGCGGGGGAAGTTGTGGGGGTACAGGTACCCCTGCTCCCGCTCCATGCCGGTGGAGTCCGCGTGGACGTTCTGCAGCTCCCGGGGCACATCCCCGGTGCGGCCTGCCTTCACGTCCGCCCAAGCCTTGCCGATGCTGGCCGCCACGCTGTTGGACTTGGGGGCCGTGGCCAGCAGAACGGCCGCCTGGGCCAGGGGCAGCTGCGCCTCCGGCAGCCCCAGCTGCATGGCGGTGTCCACGCAGGCCTTCACGATGGAGACTGCCTGGGGGTATGCCATCCCCACATCCTCGCTGGCGGAGCACAGCAGCCTCCGGCAGGGAGTGATCAGGTCCCCCGCCTCCAGGAACCGGGCCAGGTAGTGGAGGGCCGCGTCCGGGTCGCTGCCCCGGAGGGACTTCATCAGGGCGGAGGCGGCGTCGTACATGGCGTCACCGCCCTTGTCGTACCGCATGGCGCTGCGCTGAGCCACCTGCTCCGCGTCGGCCAGGGTCAGCGTCAGCCTGCCGTCCTTGGGCAGGGCTGCCTGACAGAGGAGCTCCACCGCGTTGATGGCCTTGCGGACATCGCCGCCGCAGGCGGTGGCGATCTGCCGGGGCACCGCCTGCTCCCAGTCCAGGGGCAGGGGTGCCCGGTCCTGCTCGATCTTCAGGGCCCGGAGGACGGCGGGCTCCACCTCCTCCGGGGACACGGCCTTGAACTCAAACACCGTGCTGCGGGACAGCAGCGCGCCGTAGACATAGAAGTACGGATTCTCGGTGGTGGAGGCGATGAGGGTCAGAGACCCGTTCTCCATGAACTCCAGCAGGCTCTGCTGCTGCTTTTTGTTGAAGTACTGGATCTCGTCCAGGTACAGCAGGATGCCTCCCGGGGCCAGCAGGGTCCCCACGTCGGCGATGATGTCCTTCACATCCTGGAGGGACGCGGTGGTGGCGTTGAGCCGGTGGAGGGTCTTGTTGGTCTGCCGGGCGATGATGTTGGCGATGGTGGTCTTGCCGGTGCCGGAGGGGCCGTAGAACACCATGTTGGCCTCGGTCCCGCTGTCGATGAGCCGGCGGAGCACCGCGCCCTTTGCCAGCAGGTGCCGCTGGCCCACCACCTCGTCCAATGTCTTTGGGCGGATCTCGTCCGCCAGAGGCCGCTGCATGGCGGCACCCCCCTTCCCTGTCGGGTTTCAAATTCGGAATTTTTATTATACCATAGCCCGCCGGAAATTTCCACCCGGAAAACGCTGAAAAGCCGGGAAGACAGCTGTCTTCCCGGCTCTGTTTCGGTCAGCCCACCGTTTTCCAGTGCTTGTCTACGTGGTTGAGGATCTCGCAGCCGGTCTCCGTCACCAGCACCAGGTCCTCCACCCGGACGCCGAACTCGCCGGGCAGATACACGCCGGGCTCGATGGAGAAGATCATGCCGGGCTTGGCCACCAGGGGCGTGGTGGCGCTGACGTCCCCCTTCTCGTGGTCCGTCTGGCCGATGAAGTGGCCCAGCCGATGGGTGAAGAACTCCCCGTAGCCGGCGGCGGCGATGTGGTCCCGGGCGGCCTTGTCCAGGTCCTTCAGGGCCACGCCGGGGCGGATCAGGGACTCCGCCTTCTCGTTGGCCTCCCGCACCAGGTCGTGGATGGCGGCGTACTTGGGGTCCGCCGTCTTGCAGAAGAAGGTCCGGGTCATGTCGGAGCAGTACCGGCTCTTCCGGCAGCCCATGTCAATGACGATGCAGTCCCCGGCCTGCAGACGGGTCTGGTCCGCCTCGTGGTGGGGGTCCGCGGCGTGGGCGCCGTAGGAGACGATGGGCAGGAAGGATGTGGAGTCGCAGCCCTCGGCGGCGTACTGGCCGACGATGTAGTCGGCCACCTCCCGCTCGGTCATGCCCTCTTTCATGTAGGCGGCGGCCCGCTCCATCACCACGTCGTTGATCCGGGAGGCCTCCCGCATCAGATCCCGCTCCACCGCGTCCTTGCAGGCCCGGGCGTCGTCCACGCAGTCGGAGGCCAGGACGTACCGGCAGCTGGGGTTGTGGGCCATCAGGGGCAGCAGGAACCGGGCGGGCCAGTCCTTGTCCACGCCCATGTCCTTTTCCCCGTCCACAGCCTGGGCCAGGATAGTAAGATAGTCGTCTGTGTCGGAGAACCACACCTGCTCCCAGGGTGCCTCCGGCACCGGGAAGAGCTTGTTGAGAAACAGCTTGTGCTGTCCGTCCTTCCGCAGATAGAGGGCGTAGAGCCGCTCAAAGGGGAACACGTCGTAGCCCGTCAGATACCAGATGCTGTCCGGGTCGGACACCAGAATCTGCTCCAGGCCCATCTGCTCCATGGCAGCCAGTACTCTCTTGATCCGTTCCTCGTACATGATCTCAGCCCTCTTTCTTTTTGATGATGGTCCCCACCAGCTCCGGGGAGACCAGTGCTTTCACGGTCTTGACACCGGTCTTCAGGGATTCCACCGGCGCGTACTCATACCGTCCGTGGGCGTTATGGCCCGCGCTGGGCAGGTTGGGGCACAGCAGGCCCTTATAGGTCAGCATGCTGCCGTCGGTGCCGCCCCGGATGGGAGAGTGGGTGGGGTGCTCGACGCCGGCGGCCTTCATGGCGGCCTCCGCCAGCTCGATGATCTCCATGTGGTCCTTCAGCACCTCGTACATGTTGTAGTACTGGTCCTGGGTGTCCACCACGGCGGTGCCGCCGCCCCAACGGCGGTCGATCTGCTCCGCGGCCTTGTCCATCATGGCCTTGCGCTCCTGGAACCGCTTCATGTCGTGGTCCCGGACGATATACTCCAGGGTGGCCCGCTCCGCCTTGCCGTGCATCTCCTGCAGGTGGAAGAAGCCCTCGTACCCCTCCGTGTGGGCGGGGGTCTCCAGCGCCGGCAGCAGGGCGTTGTACTCCATGGCGATCAGCAGGGCGTTGCGCATCTTGTCCTTGGAAGTGCCCGGGTGGATGCTGAAGCCGTTGATGGTCACCACGGTCTTGGCGGCGTTGAAGGTCTCGTACTCATAGTCGGTGATGTCGCCGCCGTCCAGGGTGTAGGCAAAGTCCGCGCCGAAGCCGGCCACGTCGAAGAAGCTGGCGCCCATGCCGATCTCCTCGTCCGGGGTGAAGCCCAGGCAGATCCTGCCGTGGGGAGCCTTCTCCGCCAGCAGCTCCTCCACCGCCTGGAGGATGATGGCGATGCCCGCCTTGTCGTCCGCCCCCAGCAGGGTAGTGCCGTCGGTGCAGACCAGATCCTGGCCCACGAATTTCTGCAGCTCCGGGAACTGGGCGGCCTCCATGACGATGTTCTGCTCCCGGTTCAGCACCACGTCCCCGCCGGTGTAGTGGATGATCTGGGGCTTCACGTCCTTGCCGGTCATGTCCGGTGTGGTGTCCATGTGGGCGATGAGGCCGATGGCGGGCAGATGCTCGCACCCCGGCGTGGCGGGCAGGGTGGCGTAGACGTAGCACTTGTCGTCGTACCGGGCGTTTTCGATGCCCAGGCCCCGGAGCTCCTCCACCAGCAGCCTGGCCATGTCGAACTGGCGGTCCGTGCTGGGGGTGACGGTGCGGCCGGCGTGGTAGTCGCTTTCGCTGTATACCTTGGCGTAGCGGATGAGACGGTCAACAACGGTATCCATGTGGTTCCTCCTTATTCTTCACTGGAGAGCAGATTCTCCGGATTCAGGCATTTCAATTCGTCCAGCACGAAGAGGCCGTCCTTGCGGATGAGCACGTCGTCGAACCAGATCTCGCCCCCGCCGTACTCCGGCGTCTGGATCTGGATCAGGTCCCAGTGGACGGCGGAGTGGTTGCCGTTGGAGGCGTTGTCGTAGCTGTTGCCGGGGGTTAGGTGGAAGCTGCCGGCGATCTTCTCGTCGAACAGGATGTCCCCGATGGGGTGGTTGATCTCCGGGTTCACACCGAAGGCGAACTCGCCGATGTACCGGGCGCCCTCGTCGATGTCCAGGATCTCGTTCATATAGTCCGTGTTGTTGCTGGTGGCCTTGACGATCTTGCCGTCCCGGAACTCCAGGTACACGTCCCGGAACAAAAAGCCGTCATAGGGGGACGGCACGTTGTAGGTGATGTGGCCGTTGACGGAGTCCTTCACCGGGGAGGTATAGATCTCGCCGTCGGGGATGTTCCGGTTGCCGTGCATGCCGAAGCTGGGGATGCCCTTGATGGAGAAGGTGATGTCCGTGCCGGGCGCGACGATGCGGACCTTGTCGGTCCTGGCCATCAGGTCCTGGAGGGGCTGCATGGCCCGGCCCATCTTGTCGTAGTCCACCAGGCAGGCCCGGAAGTAGAAGTCCTCATACTCCTCCGTGGAGACGCCGGCCAGCTGGGCCATGGCGTCGTTGGGGTACCGGAGCACGGACCACTTGGTGTGGTTGCACCGCTCCGCCAGATGGATGGGGCCCCAGTAGTACTGGCGGTAGCGCTTCTGGGCCTCGTCGGAGACGTTGTGCCACATGCTGATGTTGGTGGTGGCCCGGATGTCGATGTAGGCGTCCATGTCCCGCATCCTGGCAAGCTCATAGGAGGCGATCTCCTCCATGTGCTCCGCGTCGGCGCCCTGGACCAGGGCGCCCTCCACGGCGTAGTCAAAGATGTGGACAAAGGGCTTGCCGCCCACGGCGTAGGCCTCCTGCACCAGGGCCTTCATCAGGCCCGTCTCGCTGCCGTGGAGCTCGATCAGGATCTTCTCGCCCTTCTCCAGGCCCACGGCGCTGCGGATCAGGAACTGGGCGAATTTTCGAATACGGGGATCTTCCATGGTGTGTTCCTCACTTTCCTTTCAGTCGTTGCGGATGTCCGCACATAAGAAAAAGCGGGGCAGAAGATCGTCTTCCGCCCCGCGTGGGATCAGTTGTCCTGGTACAGGGCCTCCAGGGACCGCTTGGGATCGTTGCACCGGGTCACAGCGCTGACCACCAGGATGGCGATGACCGAGGCGGGCACCGCCACGATGGCGCACTGGATGCCGTAGGGCGTGCCCATCAGGGTCCAGATGATGGTGGCCAGGCCGCCCACCAGGATGCCGGCCATGCCGCCGGCGGGGGTCACCTTCTTGGAGAAGAGGGCGAACAGGATGGCCGGGGTGATGGCGGCGCCGTACATGGTATAGGCCGTCATCTGCAGGGACAGCACCGTGGGGAAGTACAGGGTCAGCGCCACGGCGATGAAGCTGAACACCACGATGGTAGCCCGCAGGACCAGCATCTTCTGCTTGTCGGTGGCCTTGGTGTTGATGTACCGCTGATAGACGTCGTTGGTCAGGTTGGTGGCGGAGGAGAGCAGATAGCTGTCCGCCGTGGTGACGATGAAGGCCATGCAGGCGCACATCACCAGCGCGCCGAATACCAGGGGCAGATAATCCACAGCCACCTGGAAGATGACGTTGGAGGGCGTCTCCAGCGTGGGATACAGCTTGGCCGCCTGGGTGACGATCAGCACGATGCTGATGATGACCAGGATCTCACCGATGAACATGCCGATGTTGGACTTCTTGGCCTCGTCGCTGTTCTTGGCGGAGGCGAACCGCTGCAGCATGTTCTGGTCACCCAGCATCAGCGCCAGAGAGGGCAGGAAGTAGCCCAGCAGCTCCCAGCCGGACATGCCGCCGGTAATGGTCATCTTCTCCGGAGGCAGGGTAGCGCCCTGGGCGGAGGCTGCCGCCATCAGGATGGGGATGGCGGCAAAGAAGCCGCCCACCATCAGCAGGGCGCTGACAGCGTCGGAGTAGGCCACGGACACCAGGCCGCCGCCCACGGTGATCACGGCGATGATGATGGTGCAGATGGCCAGCGCCACGCCGTGGGAGATCTCCACACCGCTGGAAGAGCACAGCAGCACGATGATGTCCGCCGCTGCCTTCAGCTGGGTGGCCAGCACGCCCACGTAGGCCAGCATGACGCACAGGGCGGAGATGATGCTGGCGGCCTTGCCGTAGCGGGCCTCCATGATCTCCGGCACTGTGACCTTATTGGACTTGCGGACCTTTCCGGCGATGAAGTACAGCAGGATGATGCCGATGGGGGGCGCCGCGAAGGTGATGAGGCCCACCCAGGGGCCGCCGGTGTACACCACGCTGGCGGAGCCGGTGATGCCGCCGCCGCCGCACCAGGTGGCCAGCAGCGTGCCCACCAGAACGATGAAGGGGATCCGGTGTCCGCCGGTCACCATATCATCAGAGGTCTTGACCTTCTTATGGGCCACAATCAGCCCGAAGATCATGAGCAGCACCAGATAGGCGCCGATCGCTACGATATATGCCATATCTTCTCCTTCTCCTTTTCACACAGGGAATAATATAGAAATATTACTCTTTCCGCGAAACAATGTCAAGCTGTATCTCGAAAAGCCTCGTCCGCCGCCGCAGCCCCGATTGCGTGTCCCGCCGCCGCATGGTATACTGTGCCTGAACACATCAGGCTGAGGAGGCGGCGGGATGGACGTGCAGGTGTTCTGGGAAGCTATCAGTGCCTATAACCGGCAGACTGCGGCGGTGCAGGCCGTTCTGCTGACCTTTCTGCTGGGGATGACGGCACTCTCCTACGCCGGAAAAGTCCGCTGGGCGGCCAAGTGTGCCCTGGGCGTCGTCCACCTGTTCCTCGCCGCCGTCTTTTTTGCCCGGTACGGAAGGGCTCCCATCCAGCTGTTCTTCGCTCTCCCCCTTTTTCTGGCCTGCGGGCTCCTGTTCCTGTATGAGTGCCGGCACTGCCGGAGCGACGAGCTGGCGCGCCCGGACCTGCCCCGGACTGTGCTGCTGATCCTGTGTCTGTCCTATCCGCTCTGCTCCCTTCTGGCCGGAAATGCCTTTCCGCAGATGGTGACATCCATCATGCCCTGTCCTGTGGTCAGCTTCGGGATCGTCGTCTACAGCGGATATACCCGGAAAAACAGACTGCTGCTGGCACTGCTGACCCTCTGGGGGCTGACGGGGATCAAGTCCCTGCTGTTCCATGTCTATGAGGACCTCATCCTCCTGCTCTGCGGTCTGTACGGCGCGCGGCAGCTGCTGCTGGAGCGCCGGAGAAGCTGACGCCCGGCGGAAACCGAATTTTTTCTGGCTTTTTGCCGGGGATTGTGGTATTCTGTCGTCTGAGGTGAATGACATGATATCCAAAGCCGCAGTGAACCGCATCATCGAGACGCTGAAGGGCATCTACCCGGACGGGCTGTGCTCCTTGCAGTATGAAAAGGACTATGAGCTGCTGTTCGCGGTACGGCTCTCCGCCCAGTGCACCGACGAGCGGGTCAACAAGGTGACGCCGGCGCTGTACGCCCGCTTCCCCACTCTGGAGAGCTTCGCGGAGGCGGATCCGAAAGAGGTGGGCGCGTACATCCACTCCTGCGGCTTCTACAACGGCAAGGCCCGGGACATCGTGGCCTGCGCCCAGAAGCTGGTGAACGAGTACGGCGGCAAGGTCCCCGGCACCATGGAGGAGCTGACGGGCCTGCCCGGCGTGGGCCGCAAGACGGCGAACCTGATCCTGGGGGACGTGTTCGGCCAGCCCGCCTACGTCTGTGACACCCACTGCATCCGCATCACCGGGCGGCTGGGCATCACCGACGGGTCCAAGGACCCCCTCCAGGTGGAGCGGCAGCTGCGAGAGCGCATCCCGCCCAAGGAGTCCAACAACTTCTGCCACCGGATGGTGCTCTTCGGCCGGGACACCTGCACCGCCCACTCTCCCAAGTGCGACGGCTGTCCCCTGGCAAAGGACTGCGGCACCGCCAAGGCCGCCGCCAAAAAGAAATAAAGACCTCCGCTGGTGCCTGCGCTCTGCGCAGGCACTTTTTTGCGTCCGCGCTCATATACTGAGACGAGAACCATCCAACAGACGGCACAAGGAGGCACTATGGACGAACAGACGGCCCGTATGATCCAGCAGCTGAAAAGCAATCCCGCCATGCTGCAGGCACTGATGCAGTCCCGGGACGGGCAGGACCTGCTGCGGATGCTCTCCGGCGGCGACCAGGGGGCGTCCCTTCAGCGGGCGGCCCAGTCCGCCGCCAAGGGCAACCCGGCGGAGATGGTCCGTATGGTGAATCAGCTGATGCAGAGCCCGGACGGCGCGGCATTGGTCGACCGCATCAGCAAGGCCATGAACGGCCGGTAAGCAGGAGACCGGAAAGGGGGCGGGCGCGATGGCGGAATTCGACGACAAACTGAACAGCATCCTCTCCAACCCGGACGCCATGGCCCAGATCATGCAGCTGGCCCAGTCCCTCTCCGGCAGCACGGAGGGCGGCGGGTCCGCCGGCGGGCCGCCCCCTCCCCCGCCCCAGGCCGGGAGCTTTGCCGCAGGACAGGGCCAGCAGGCCTTCCAGGCGCCGCCGGCATCCGGCGGCGATCCGCTCTCCGCCCTGGCCGGCGGACTGGACCCCCAGCTGCTGCTGCGCTTTCTGCCCCTGCTCCGGGAGCTGGGCGGGCAGCAGGACTCCAACGCCCGGCAGCTGCTGTACGCCCTGCGGCCCTATCTCAAGCCGGAGCGGCAGGAAAAGGTGGAGCGGGCGCTGCAGCTGGCCCGGCTGTTCCACCTGGGCCGGAAATTTCTGACCGGACGGGAGGGATGAGCCATGTACAACCGCTACATCCGAAACGATCAGGGCACCTATACCCGCATCCCGGAGGAAGACCCCCGGCAGTCCCAGGGGACGTCTCCCCCGCCCGGTCATTCAGGGTCTGGAAGTGCCGGCAGCAGCGGACAGGCGCCTCCCCACCGGGAGGACCGCCCTCCCCCGCCGCCACGCCAGGACGCTCCGCCGCCCGGGCGAGATCCCCCTCCCTCCGGCGGAGAGGGGCAGGACAGCCTCACCGGCCTGCTCCGGCATCTGCTGGACCAGTTCCGCCTGAACAGCGTGGACACCGGGGATCTGCTGCTTCTGGCCATTCTCTTCTTCCTCTTTCGGGAGGGTGCGGACGACGAGCTGCTGGCGGCCCTGGGACTGCTGCTGATCTTATGACATCTGCCAAAACGGCCCCGGCGGGACCTCCGCCGGGGCCGCAGCTTGTCGAAAAAGTCTTTTCGACAAGCTGCGGCTGCTTGCGATTTCCAGAACTTTGAAAAGTTCTGGAAATCGGTTGAATGGAAACGAAAGACACCCTTCCTGGGTTTCTTTCGTAGCTATCTTCCTTCCCGTCTCCCAGAATTTCCGGGTTTATCGACAGTCTGCAGCCCCGGCGGGATCTCCGCCGGGGCCGTTTCCGTATCCTTATTCAGGTGTCCAGCAGCACCGTGCCGTCCGGCAGGATGAACCGGTCTGCCGAGGGGACGCTCAGATCCACGGTCAGGGAGGCCATGCGGTAGATGGTCTCCCCCTCCAGCAGCCGCTCCGAGGCCACCAGGAGGCCCGTCTCCACGCCGACCCAGTACCGCTGGGTGTAGCCGTCGGGGTCCTCCACCGTCTCCACATAGATGCAGTTCACATCGGAGACGCTGCGGTAGTCCGCGGCGGCGATGTCCTCCACCGGCAGCTCCAGAATTGTCTCGTAGGTGGGGATGGCCTGCTCGTCATCTGGGGAGATCTCCCCCGCCGGGCCGCTGTAGACCGTGCTCTCGCTGTTGTACCAGATATAGGTGGTCTCCCCGTCCGTGATGGTGTGGCGGACCTGACCGTCCGACAGGGTCCGGTCCGTCCGGGTCCAGCGTCCGCTGACCGTCACCGTGGTCTCAAAGGAGCCGCTGCCGCCGCTCCACACCTGCTCCACCCGGATGGCCCGGCTGTACTGCTCCGGCCGGGACAGGGTGGCGATGGCGGTCTGCACCGTCTCCGGCGTCACGGCGATCACCGTCAGGGCATCCTCTCCCGCAGAGGCATCCGGATCAGTCTGTCCGGACGTGCTGTTCTCCGCCGGCAGGGTGATGCGGGAGGAGCGGCGCAGGCTGTTGCTGAACATCAGGACCAGGACCATCACTACCAGAATGATAAAGCCGATGGCCACCCGGTTCATCTTCCGTTTTTCCATGCCGCCCTCCTTTCTCCCCCGGAAACGCCGCAGGGTCAGGTGCCGAATTCCACCGGCCGCTCCGGCCGCAGGCCGAACTTCCACTCGATGGCGTCAGCAATGCGGCGGCAGGCCTGTCCGTCGCCGTAGGGGTTCACGGCGTGGGCCATGGCGTCATAGGCGCTCTTGTCCCGGATCAGCCGTTCCGCCATGGTGACGATGTCATCCTGCACCACGCCGCAGAGCTTCACAGTGCCGGCGGCCACCGCCTCCGGCCGCTCCGTCTCCCGGCGCATCACCAGCACCGGCTTGCCCAGGGCGGGGGCCTCCTCCTGAAGACCGCCGGAGTCTGTCAGCACCAGATAGGACCGGGCCATGAGGTTGTGCATCTCGTCCGCCGGCAGGGGATCGATGAGATGGACCCGGGGGGCGCCCCGGAGGTAGGTGTCCACCGCCTCCCGCACCACCGGGCTCAGATGCACCGGATACACCAGCTCCACGTCCCGGTTCTCCTCGGCGATCTGCCGCAGGGCCAGCATGATGCTGCGCATGGGCTCGCCGTAGTTCTCCCGCCGGTGGCAGGTGACCAGGACGATCTTCTTCTCCCCATAGGGCAGGTGGTTCAGTTCGTCGGTGGAAAAGCGGTAGTCCTCCCGGACGGTTGTCTTCAGGGCATCGATGACGGTGTTGCCGGTGACGAACAGCCCCTCGGTGATGCCCTCCCGCTCCAGATTGGCCCGGTTGTTGGCGGTGGGGCAGAAATACAGGTCCGCGATGGCGGACACCAGCTTGCGGTTCATCTCCTCTGGAAAGGGAGAATACTTGTCATACGTTCTCAGGCCAGCCTCCACATGCCCTACCGGCACCTGGTGGTAAAAGGCGGACAGGGCCCCGGCAAAGGTGGTGGACGTGTCCCCGTGGACCAGGATCATATCCGGCTCCAGGGCGTCGATGGCCGCATCCATGCCGGTGAGGCACTTGCTGGTGATGGTGGACAGCGTCTGCCGGGGGGTCATGATGTCCAGATCCCAGTCCGGCTTCACATGAAAGACCTCCAGCACGCTGTCCAGCATCTGCCGGTGCTGGGCGGTGACGCAGCAGAGGCTCTCGATCCCCTCGCGGCGGCCCAGCTCCTGGACCAGGGGGCACATCTTGATGGCCTCCGGCCGGGTGCCGAAGACGCTCATGATCCGAATCTTTTTCATTTATTTCTCCGCCTTTCCGCCGTCCTCCGGGGTCTTGTCCCCATGCTCTGCATGGTGGCCGTGCTCCTTCAGCTCTTCCAGCTCCTCGTGGAGCTCCTCCTTGACCTCCTTGGGGAACACCACCCGGGCAGCCACCACCGCCACGATGCACAGCACCAAAAACAGCAGCATGGCCCGGCCCTCGCCGCTGGTGGTCAGCACCACAGCGGAGAGGCCCAGGATGGCGGAGATCACGTACAGCGTGGCCACCGCCTGCTTCTGGTTCAGGCCCATGTCGATGAGCCGGTGGTGGATGTGGCTCCGGTCGGCATGCATGGGGCTCTGTCCGTGGGCGATGCGGCGGATGAAGGCAAAGGCTGTGTCAAAGATGGGCAGTCCCAAAATCAGGAAGGGCACCGCAAAGGAGATGATGGCATAGAACTTGAACAGCCCCTCGATGGACATGGTTGCCAGAATATAGCCCAAAAAGGTGGCGCCGGTGTCCCCCATGAACATCTTGGCGGGGTTCATGTTGTAGGGCATGAAGCCCACACAGGCTCCCACCAGGGCAGCCATCACCACCGCCACCTGGAACTGGCCCCCGATGAGGGCGATCACCAGCACGGTGGTGGCGGAGATGGCAGAGACGCCGTTGGCCAGGCCGTCCAGGCCGTCGATCAGGTTCACAGAGTTGGTGATGGCAACGATCCACAGCACCGTCAGGGGGATGGAGAGATTCCCCAGCACCCAGTAGGCGTTGTCGGAAAAGATATTGGGATTAGAGAACGCCTGGATCGTCACCCCGTTCAGGGCCGGGATCAGGGCCGCCACGATCTGCACCACGAATTTCAGCAGAGCGGGCAGGGCCATGATGTCATCCACCACACCCAGCACAACGATGATGACCGCTCCCAGCAGGATGCTGCGCATCTCCGCCGTGATCTCCACGAACAGCAGGATGCTGACCATAAATCCAATGAAGATGGCCAGGCCTCCCAGCCGGGGGATCGGCACCTTGTGCATCCGACGGGCGTCCTTGGGCACGTCGATGGCCCCCACCTTGTAGGCAAAGGTCTTGACGATGGGCGTTGTCAGGAAGCTGACGATCAGCGCCACCAGCAGTGCCAGCAGCGTGTAGGCGATCAGCCGGTTTTCGATCAGCATGATGTCTCCTCCATCACCGGGGCAGGAAGCCCACTTTCTTGTAGACTTTGTTCAGGGTCCGGTTCGCCACATAGGCCGCCTTCTCCGCGCCGGCGCGGTAGACGCTCTCCAGATAGGTCTTGTCCGCCAGCAGGCGCTCCGTCTCCTCCCGGATGGGGCGCAGCAGCTCCACCACAGCCTCGCCCACCGCCTGCTTGAAGTCGCCGTACCCGCGGCCGGCGAACTCCTGTTCGATGGTCTCAAAGCTCTTGCCGGTGGCCACGGCGTAGATCTGCATCAGGTTGGACACGCCGGGCTTATTGGCCGGGTCGAAGCGGACGCAGGCCTCGGAGTCCGTCACGGCCTTCTTGAACTTGCGCATGATGTCCTCGGGCTTTTCCAGCATGTAGACGCAGCCGTTGGGGTCCTTGTCGGACTTGCTCATCTTCTTCTCCGGGCTGGTGAGGCTCATGACCCGGGCGCCCACCTGAGGAATGTAGGGCTCCGGCAGCTTGAACACGTCGCCGTAGATGCCGTTGAACCGGGTGGCGATGTCCCGGCAGATCTCCACGTGCTGCTTCTGGTCGCCGCCCACCGGCACCAGATCCGCCTGGTACAGCAGGATGTCCGCCGCCATCAGAGCCGGGTAGGTGAAAAGGCCCGCGTTGATGTTGTCCGCGTTCTTGGCGGACTTGTCCTTGAACTGGGTCATGCGGCTGAGCTCGCCGAACATGGTGTAGCAGTCCAGCACCCACCCCAGCTGGGCGTGGGCGGGCACGTGGGACTGGACGAAGAGCACGTTCTTCTCCGGGTCCAAGCCGCTGGCGATGTAGGCCGCCACCTGGGTCAGGGTGTGCCGCCGCAGCTCGGCGGGCACCTGCCGCACCGTGATGGTGTGCATGTCCGCCAGCATATAGTAGCAGTCGTACTCATCCGCCAGGGCCGCCCAGTTCTTGATGGCCCCCAGATAGGAGCCCAGGGTCAGGTCGCCGGAGGGCTGGATGCCGCTCAAAATCCTCTTTTTCTGTACTTCGTTTTCCATATCTTTACACCTCAGGATCTCACACGGCCGGGACGCTTCCCCCGCCGTGGCAATATACGGAGATTATTGTACCACGCTCCGGCAAAAAGTGCAATCTCTGTTTCCGCCAGGGCCTTGTCTTCCCGGGGCAGATGTGATAGGATGGAGCCATCTAAAAATCGCGCTGGGCGCGTTTTGGGAGGAAGCTGTTATGAAAATCGACATCACGCTGAAGATCACACCCAAAATGGCCTCGGATGCACAGGGCCACGAGCAGAAGGTGCTGGTTGGCCACCTAGGCACCCATTTCGATGTGATGGACAAGGAATTTCCCTTGGAGTACACCGAACGGCCCGGCGTGGCTTTCGATGTCAGCAGCGTGACGGACCGGGACATCGACTGTCCGGACCTGGAGCTGGACCGGGTGGAGCCGGGGATGTTCGTGGCTTTTTACTCCGGCTTCGCGGAGGAACCCGGCTACGGCACCCGGGAATACTTCCACGACCACCCCCAGCTGTCGGATACCCTGATCGACGCCTTGGTGGCAAAGGGCGTCTCCATCATCGGTCTGGACTTCGCCGGGGTCCGGCGGGGCAGGGAGCACACGCCCAAGGACCAGTTCTGCGCCGACCACGGGGTGTTCGTTGTGGAGAACCTGTACAATCTCAAGGCGGTGTTGAACGCCGGCGGGCGCTTCACTGCCCACACCTACCCCATGAACTACGCGGAGATGTCGGGCCTTCCCTGCCGTGTGGTGGCGGAGGTCTGACTTCCAGGCGCATTTCCCCCGGGCGGCAGATTGCCGCCCCTACGGCGTTGGAAGGGACCTTTCCGCCATCGAAAAGCGGGCCGGCACACAGGCCGGCCCCTACACACGATCCCAAAAGGAGCTGTCCGCCATGACATCCCCCTTCTGCACCTGCCAAAACACCGCCTGCCGCTGCCATCCGGCCAACCACGACCAGGGGTGCGATCTGTGCATCCAGAAGGAGCTGCGGAAGGGCGAGATCCCCAGCTGCTTCTTCAACCTGGTGATCTGGCCCGGAGAGACCGTGGAGGACTGCACCCTAGCGGCCTTCGCCCGCCGGGTGCTGGAACAGACATAGCTGCCTCTGAAACGTCCACAGACAGATAAAAACGAAAAGATAAGAGATAAAAGATCGTTTTGTCCGGATCTTTTATCTCTTATCTTTTATCTCCCCGCAGAGCCATTCAGGGGGCAGGCCGTTCTCACGGCCGTACAGTCTCCAGCAGCTCGTCCTTTTTGGCCCGGGTCATCAGCTCTGTCACCACGTTCTTCACCTGCTTGCCCTCATAGAGGACCTCATAGGCGCAGCGGCTGATGGGCATCTCCACGCCTGCCCGCTGGCTCAGCTGATGGATGCTCAGGGCGGCGAAGTAGCCCTCCACCACGGCGCCCACCTCTTTCATGGCTTCCTGGGGCGTTTTTCCCTGGCCGATCAGGATGCCCGCCCGGCGGTTCCGGGAGTGCATGGAGGTGCAGGTGACGATCAGGTCTCCCATGCCGGCCAGGCCCCCGAAGGTCTGCCGGGAACCGCCCAGCTTCTCTCCCAGGCGGGTGATCTCCGCCATGGCCCGGGTCATCAGCAAAGCCTTGGTGTTGTCCTGATAGCCCAGTCCGTCGCACACGCCGCAGCTGAGGGCGATGACGTTCTTCAGCGCGCCGGCCAGCTCCACGCCCACGATGTCTCCGCTGGTGTAGACCCGGAAATAGTCGTTCATAAAGGCATCCTGGGCAAAGCGGGCAGCATCTGCGTCCCGGCAGGCCGCCACGCAGCCGGTGGGCATGCGGATGCCCACCTCCTCCGCATGGGAGGGGCCGGAGAGCGCCACCACGGGGCAGAGGTTCCCGGTCTCCTCCCCGATCACCTGGCTGAGGCGCAGGTTGGTGTCCCGCTCGATGCCCTTGGAGACGGACACCACCACGCTCTTCTCCGTGAGATAGGGGGCCATTTTTTTCGCCGTCTCCCGGACGGCAAAGGAGGGTGGCGCGCTGACAACCAGATCCGCCCCCTTCAGGCAGTCCAAATCTCCCGTGATGCGGAGCGCCTCCGACAGATAAACCCCTTTCAGCAGCGGGTTTTCCCGGGTCCGGACCATCTCCGCCGCCTTGGCGGGGTTGTGGGACCAGAGGTACGTCTCATGGCCGTTGTCACACAGGATCTGGCTGAGGGCCGTGCCCCAGCCGCCGGAACCCAACACAACTGCTTTCATCTTGAAATCCCCCTTTTTGGAGATAAGAGATAAAAGTGATGAGATAAAAGATCTTCCATCCTCCAGGCTATCTCTTATCTTTTATCCTTTAACTTTTATCTTTTTTGCGGTGTATGCTGAATTTGTTCTCATTGCCGTGGATGAGCCGGGCGATGTTGCCCCGATGCTTCCACAGCACCAGTCCGCCCAGGATGAACGCCAGGATCACAATGACCGGATCCGGATAGAAGTACCAGGTGGCAAAGGGAAAGCTGGCCCCTGCCCAGACGGATCCCAGGGACACATACTTCGTCAGCAGGAACAGGATCAGAAAGCCCGCCCAGACCACCAGGCCGATGCGCCAGTCGATCATCCAGACGATGGTGCCGCCGGAGAGGATGCCCTTGCCCCCCTTGAAGTGGAACATGCAGGGGAACATGTGGCCCAGCAGGCAGAGCACGGCGGCCCAGTACTCGCCGAACAGCGCCCACATGGCGCTGATCTGCGCACTGGCCGCGTAGCCATTGGCCCCGGCGGCCGTACCCAGGAGCCAGCTGCCCAGCAGCACCGCCACAACGGCCTTCAGCACGTCGCACAGGATCACCACAAGCGTCAGCGGGCCGCCGAAGGTGCGGTAGAAGTTGGTGAGACCGGCGTTGCCGCTGCCGTGGTTGCGGACATCGTCCCGCAGGATGTACTTGGAGACGATGACGGCCCCGTTGAAGCAGCCGCAGAAATAGGCGATCACCGCCACGAGAAGAATGCCGAGGGGGTCAGGCCCCGTGACGGCGTTGGGGTCCAGATAGAAGGAATCCAGCATCACTTCACTCCTCCTTCTCGCCGCGCTGGCGGATGGAGAGGATGATGGGGGTGCCCTCCAGGCCGAAGGTGTTCCGCAGGCAGTTCTCCAGATACCGCTGGTAGGAGAAGTGGAACAGCCGGGCGTCGTTGCAGAACACCACGAAGTGGGGCGGCCGGATGCCCACCTGGGTCATGTAGTAGATCTTCAGCCGGCGGCCCTTGTCGGAGGGGGGCTGGACCCGGGTCTGGGCATCCGCCAGGACGGAGTTCAGCATACCGGTGGTAATGCGGGTGCTGGCCTGGTTGGAGACGTAGTCGATCAGCTCGAACAGCCGGTCCACCCGCTGCCCGGTCTTGGCGGAGATGAACAGGATGGGGGCATAGGTCATGAAGGCCAGGCCGTTGCGGACTTCCTCCCGCATCTTGTCCATGGTCTTGCCGTCCTTTTCGATCAGGTCCCACTTGTTCACCACGATGATGCTGGCCTTGCCGGCCTCATGGGCCAGACCCGCCACCTTGGTATCCTGCTCCGTGACGCCCTCGGTGGCATCGATCAGGATGAGGCACACATCGCTGCGCTCGATGGCCATGGTGGCCCGGAGGACGGAGTACTTCTCGATGTCCTCCTCCACCTTGGACTTGCGGCGGATGCCGGCGGTGTCGATGAACACGAACCTGCCCTGGTCGTTTTCAAAATAGGAGTCGATAGCGTCCCGGGTGGTGCCGGCCACGTTGGAGACGATGACCCGCTCCTCCCCCAGGATCCGGTTCACCAGAGAGGACTTGCCGGCGTTTGGCTTGCCGATGACGGCCACTTTGATGGCGTCATCCTCTTCCTCTTCTTCCTCCTCCGGCGGGAAGTACTGGAGACAGGCGTCCAACAGATCGCCGGTGCCGTGGCCGTGGACGGCGGAGACGGCGATGGGGTCTCCCAGTCCCAGGTTGTAGAACTCGTAAAAGTCCGGGTCCGGGGCCCCGGTGGAGTCCATCTTGTTCACCGCCAGCACGATGGGCTTGCCGCTGCGCAGCAGCATGTTCGCCACCTCCTGGTCGGAGGCGGTGAGACCTGTACGGACATCCGTCAGAAAAATGATGACGGTGGCGTTTTCAATGGCGATCTGGGCCTGGTCCCGCATGAAGGACAGGATCTGGTCATCGGTCCGGGGCTCGATACCGCCGGTGTCCACCAGGATAAAGGACCGGCCGTTCCAGTCCGTCTCCCCATAGATGCGGTCCCGGGTGACGCCCGGCGTGTCCTCCACGATGGAGAGGCGCTTTCCGATGAGCTTGTTGAACAGCATGGACTTGCCCACATTGGGCCGGCCCACGATGGCGACGATGGGTTTCACCTCTCGCGCACTTCCCTTCTTGATTCAATCATACTTACAGACATACTCGGTCATATTATACCCGCTGATCGGCGGAATGGCAAGTCATCCCCCGATTTTTAACACTGCCCAAGCGCAGAAAAAGGGAGGGAAGATCTGCTCTTCCCTCCCGATCCATAGGACACTTCTTATTTCGCCACCACGGACTTGACAACCTTGACCTCGCGGCCGTTGTAAGTACCGCACTCCTGGCACATTCTGTGAGGCAGGTGCAGCGCACCGCATTTCGGGCATTTGACGAGGCCGGGAGCCGCCAGCTTCCAGTGGGAGCTGCGGCGCTTGTCGCGTCTAGCTTTGGATACTTTTCCCTTAGGTACTGCCATTGTGACACCTCCTTGATCTTTCAAAGGCAGCGGAGTCGCCCCCGGCCCTGATTCATTCGTTCTCTCTGTTCTCCAAAAGCTTTGCCAGGACTGCCAGCCGGGGATCCGTCTCTTTCCCGCAGGAGCAGGGGCCGAGGTTCAGGTCGGCACCGCACCGGGGACACAGCCCTTTGCAATCTTCCGAACACAATGTCTTGGTGTCCATTCCAAGGATGAACGCCGTGCGCGCCAGATCGCCCGCGTCTACCTCCCCATCCTCCAGCAGGACGATCTCGTCGTTGTCCTCGTTCTGGAGCTCCTCTGCCAGCAGGCAGCGGAAGGGAATGATCTTGTCCTGGAGAAATTCCTTGCCGCACCGGTCGCAGACCGCGTCCAGCGTGGTCCGGGCCGTCAGCTCCAGCTCCAGGAGATCTGCGGTGTTGGTCACCGCGCCCTCCACCGCCACAGGGCGGCTGATGGGATGCCGCCCGGCGAATTCCACATCGGACAGGTCCATGGAAAACCGGAAGTCCAGACGCTTGCCGGGGGCGTGCAGAATGGGTCTTACATCTATACGCATAAGCTACCTCGTAATGACACGAATAGTATTATAAGGGATGGATACCCGGATGTCAAACAATTTTTTCATGTTTTTGCCGTTCCGGGCCAAATTTTTTCCGGCAGCGGGAAAACCGGTCAGGAGTCCCGCTCCTCCCGCCGTCTCTGCCAGCCGGTCAGGTCGATGCCCAGGATCACATTCCGGAAGCCCTCCTGGAGCCGGGCGTAGCTGGTGATGTCATAGGCATCCTTGGGCCGGCGTGCATTCCAGGCATCCCGCAGCTGCTCCGCCAGCTCCCGGCACATCGGCTCCTCCAGCCCCAGCAGCATGGGAGAGAGATAGGTCACCAGCATCTGCTTTTCCCGGGCCTGGACCATGCCCCGGTTCCAGGGGCGCTGGCGCTTCCAGCCCGCCTCCAGGACGTCCAGCAGCTGTTCCGCCAGGCTCCGGCGCCCGGCAGGATCTTCCGCCGTCTCCCGGACGGCATCCATGTACAGGGGACCGAACCGCTCCGTATATTCCCGGAAGGCGGCCGTGTACTCCCGGCGGGTAAATCGCTCATTGTAATAGGGCGCCTCCTGCACGGCGGCGCACAGCTCCTCTGCCTTCACGTCCCGTCTCCTCCTCTGTCCGCGTCCGCATCGGTGTCTGTCTTTTCCGGCAGAGTGTCGTCCCGGGTCCAGGTATCCGGGTCGTCCTTGTGGGCCTTGGCATACTGGTATGCCTTCCACTCCCGCCACAGGATCACCGCGCCCGCCGCGGCGAATACCGCGCCCGCCGCTCCGTTCAAAAGTACATTTTCCGCCGTCCCGTCCCAAAGGCCCCGCATCAGGCGGTAGGCCAGATACAGCAGATAGCCTCCAGCCAGGACCCGGAAGTAGTTCACCCAGCCCCGCTGCTTGTTTCCGTCACGCTGTGCCATATGCTCAGTTTCTCCTTGCTGATCCGAAAAATTCTCCCGCCGCTTTACAACCGGCCGGTAAACGGGTATGATGATGGTATCGATCTCTACACATACCGGAGGATGCCATGCGGGAACTCACCATTGGAAAAAACGACGCCGGACAGCGGCTGGACCGCTTTGTGGCCAAAAGCCTGCCCCTGCTGCCCCCTGCCCTGCTGCAGAAGTACATCCGTCTGAAGCGGATCAAGGTCAACGGGAAGGGCTCCAAGCGGGACACCCGGCTGCTTGCCGGCGATACTTTACAATTATATATCAACGATGAGTTCTTTGACAAGCCCTCTGAGGAAAACATGTTTTTGACCGTGTTCCGCCCTCAGCTGGACATCGTGTACGAGGATGAGAACCTGCTGCTGGTGAACAAGCGGCCGGGCCTGGTGGTCCACGCCGACGAGACGGAGAAGGTCAACACCCTCATCAACCACATCCAGGCGTACCTGTACCAGAAAAAGGAGTGGAATCCCAGGTGGGAGAACGCCTTCGCCCCGGCCCTGTGCAACCGGATCGACCGGAACACCGGCGGCATCGTCATCGCCGCCAAGAACGCCGAGACCCTGCGGATCATGAACGAGAAGATCAAGGCCCACGAGGTGGAGAAGTCCTATCTCTGTATCACCGTGGGCCGGCCCAGGCCGGCGGAGGGAAAGATCGAGGGCTTTCTATTAAAGGATGAGGCCAAAAAGCAGGTGGCCTTCTACCGCCGTCCTGTCCCCGGCGGCAAGACCGCCGTGACCCTCTACCGGACGCTGGAGACCCGTGGTCCCCTGTCCCTGGTGGAGTGCCGTCTGCTCACCGGCCGGACCCACCAGATCCGGGTGTCCATGGCGGAGATCGGCTGTCCTCTGCTGGGGGACGGCAAGTACGGCCGCGGCGACGTGAACCGCCGCTACGGCGAGACCCGCCAGGCCCTGTACTCCTACAAGCTGGCCTTTCCCTTCCCCACGGACGCGGGGATGCTGAACTACCTGCGGGGCAGAGAATTCACCGTGTCGGAGGTGCCCTTCCGGGACCGGTATTTTTCCGTGCCCTGACCGCGGGGCAAAAATTCCTGTAAAAGCAGGGTGAAATCTCTGATTTTACTTGACTTTTTGTTTCATATCGGATATAGTTTGAAATTGCTGAATTTCGACGAGAAAGGTTCCCCCTCAACAGAGAAAAGAGGCGTTTCATTGTAATCCATATTATTATGAAATGGGGGAGGATACATGTCCAAAGAGTTGATCCGTCTGCGGAACATCCGCATGGCGTTTGACGACGAAGTGGTTCTCAACGATTTAAACCTCTATATCAATGACAAAGAATTCCTCACACTGCTTGGACCCAGCGGCTGCGGCAAGACCACGACGCTGCGTATTATCGGCGGCTTCACGACCCCTGTGTCGGGAGACGTCCTGTTCGACGGTGTGAGGATTAATGACGTTCCGCCCTATCGGCGGCAGATCAACACCGTGTTCCAGAAGTACGCCCTGTTCCCTCACATGAATGTCTTTGAAAACGTGGCCTTTGGCCTGCGGATGCCCAAGGTGGAGGAGCAGAAGGACGAAAACGGAAAGGTCATCAGCCGCCGGAAGGTCAAGCTGTCTGAAAAGGAGATCCAGGACCGGGTCATGGAGATGCTGGAGACCGTCAGCCTCAAGGGCTTTGAGACCCGCAAGCCCGACGCCCTCTCCGGCGGCCAGCAGCAGCGGGTGGCCATCGCCCGGGCCCTGGTGAATCGGCCCAAGGTGCTGCTGCTGGACGAGCCTCTGGGCGCCCTGGACCTGAAGCTGCGGAAGGATATGCAGCTGGAGCTGAAGAAGATCCAGCAGCAGGTGGGCATCACCTTTATCTATGTGACCCACGACCAGGAGGAGGCCCTGACCATGTCCGACACCATCGTGGTGATGGACAAGGGCTGCATTCAGCAGATCGGCACGCCGGAGGACATCTACAACGAGCCCAAGAACGCCTTCGTGGCGGACTTCATCGGCGAGTCCAACATCATCGACGGCGTCATGGTCCGGGACAAGCTGGTGAAGATGTACGGCCGGGAGTTCCCCTGCCTGGACGGCGGCTTTGCCGAGAACGAGCCGGTGGACGTGGTCATCCGGCCCGAGGACATCGACATCGTCCCCGTGGACCAGGGCCAGCTGGTGGGCACGGTCACCTCCGTCACCTTCAAGGGGATGCAGTACGACATCATCGTGGACTTCCGGGGCTTCAAGTGGCTGATCCAGACCACGGACCACTCCCCCGTGGGCGCCCGGATCGGCGTGAAGATCGACCCCGACGGGTTCCACATTATGAAGAAGAGCCAGTACTCCGGCATGTTCGGCGACTACAGCTCCTACAGTGACGAGTATGACGAGCTCTCCGACGCGGAGGCTCTGGACGAGGACGAGGGCGCTGAGGAGGAGCGCCGGGAGGAAGGCTATGCGGAATAAGTGGATCGCCGCCCCCTATGTGGGCTGGATGGCCTTTTTCGTGGTAGCCCCTCTGATCGTGGTGCTGATATACGCCTTCACCCGGGAGTCTGCCGACGGCAGCTGGTTCATCACCCTGGATAATTTTGAGGGAATGATGGGCTATGCTTCGGTGTTCGGACGCTCCTTCCTGCTGGCCGGCATCGCCACGCTGGTCTGTATCCTGCTGGGGTATCCCATGGCCTATTTCCTGGCCCGGGAGCGGGGCCGTCTGCGGAGCATGGCCACCCTGCTGATCATGCTGCCCATGTGGATGAACTTCCTGCTGCGAACCTATTCCTGGGTGTTCCTTCTGGAGCGCAACGGATTTTTCAACTCCCTGCTCTCCGCCATCGGCCTGCCGAAGCTGGACATCATCAACACCTCCGGCGCGGTGGTGCTGGGCATGGTGTACAACTTCCTGCCCTTCATGGTGCTGCCCATCTTCTCGGTCATTGTGAAGATCGACTCCCGGGTCATCGAGGCAGCCCAGGACCTGGGTGCCAACAGCGTGCAGGTGTTCCGGCGGGTGATCTTCCCGCTGTCTCTGCCGGGCGTTCTCTCCGGCGTGACCATGGTGCTGATCCCCTCGGTGTCCACCTTCGTCATCTCCCGCCTGCTGGGCGGCGGCAAGAGCCTGCTGCTGGGCGATCTCATTGAGATGCAGTTCCTGGGGGCCGCCTACAACCCCCATCTGGGCTCTGCCATCTCCCTGGTGATGATGGTCATCGTTCTGGTCTGCATGGGGGTCATGAACCGCTTCGGCGAGGGTGAAGAGGAGGCGGTGCTGCTGTGAAAAAGAACGGTGTGCTTTCCCGCCTGTTTCTGGCGCTGGTCTTTCTCTTTCTCTATGCGCCTATTTTCGTGCTGATCGTCTTTTCCTTCAATGACTCCAAGTCCAACGCGGTCTGGGGTGGCTTCACCCTGGACTGGTATGCCGAGCTGCTGAACAACCGGACCGTGCTGGAGGCGCTGCAGACCACCCTTCTGGTCTCTGTGCTGGCGACGCTCATCGCCACAGTGGTGGGCACTGCGGCAGCCATCGGCTTTTCCAGCATGAAGCGCCGGGCCCGGGGGCTGTATATGGCTGTGAACAACATCCCCCTGACCAACGCGGACATCATCACAGGCGTATCCATGATGCTGCTGTTCGTATTTGCCGGACAGGCGCTGGCGGATTTCTCCGGCTGGCTGAACAACCAGGAGTGGGCCGTCAATGCCAATCTGTGGTTCGATTTCAGCTTCAATCTGGGCTTTCTCACCCTGCTGATCGCCCATATCACCTTTGACATCCCCTATGTGATCGTGGCCGTGCTGCCCAAGATCCGGCAGCTGGATCCCAACCTGGCGGAAGCGGCCCTGGACCTGGGCGCCACCCGGTGGACCGCTTTCCGCAAGGTGGTGCTGCCGGAGCTGATGCCCGGCATCGTCAACGGCCTTCTGATCGCCTTTACCATGAGCATCGATGACTTTGTCATCAGCTATTTCACTGCCGGCAGCCAGGTGTCCACGCTCTCCATGGTGGTATACTCCATGGTGCGCCGCCGGGTGAGCCCGGAGATCAATGCCCTGTCCACGCTGATGTTTGCAGCGGTGCTGATCCTGCTGGTGGTCATCAACCTGCGGCAGTCCCGGCAGGACGCCCGCCGCGGACGGCGGGCCCTCCGGCCCTGAATCCCTTCCGGTCACACGGGCTTCGGCCCTGGTGATAGAGTTTCCAAATCTGAAAGGAGAACGAGAAAGAAATTGAAAAAGACTCTGGCACTCATGTTGAGCCTGGCCATGGCGGCCAGCCTCCTGTCCGGCTGCGTCAGCTCCCGCGGGGAGTCCGACAGCGCGGACAGCAGCTCCGACGGGACCCAGCAGACCTCCGGCGGAGTGGTGAATGTCTACAACTGGGGTGAGTACATCGACATGTCCGTATTGGAGGACTTCGAGGCGGCCACCGGCATCCATGTCAACTACCAGATGTACGACAGCAATGAGACCATGTACGGCAAGATCGCCGGCGGCGGCGCGGATTACGATGTGGTGATCCCCTCCGACTATATGATCGCCCGGATGATCGAGGAGGACATGCTGGAGCCTCTGAACTTTGACAATATCCCCAACTTTGCGGATATCGACCCCGAACTGAAGAACCCCGAGTACGACCCGGAGAATCTGTACTCCGTGCCCTACATGTGGGGCCTGATGGGCGTCATCTACAACAAGACCATGGTGGATGAGGCGGATCTGGGCAGTTGGGATCTGATGTGGAACGAAAAGTACGCCGACGACATCGTGATGATCGACAACTCCCGGGACGCCATCGGTATCGCCCTCAAGCGGCTTGGCTACTCCTACAACACCACGGACACCGCCCAGATCACGGAGGCCGTCGACACACTGGTGCAGCAGAAGCCCATTCTCCAGGGCTATGCCATGGATGAGATCTTCGGCAAGATGGAGGGCGCCAACGCCGCCATCGGCACCTATTACTACGGCGATTACCTGACCATGCTGGAGAACAACCCCGATCTGGGCTTCTATATCCCCGAGGAGGGCACCAACATCTATGTGGACGCCATGTGCATCCTGAAGGACGCCCCCAACAAGGAGAACGCCGAGGCCTTCATCAACTACATGTGCTCCACCGAGGCGGGCCTGAAGAACTGTGAGGAGATCTGGTATTCCACTCCCCTGCTGAGCGTGCGGGAGGAGCTGGACCCGGAGGTAGCGAATGATCCTCTGGCCTACCCGGATTCCTCCATTATGGCCCAGTGCGAGAGCTACGCCGGTCTGCCCCAGAATATTCTGGACCTGTACGACAGCGAGTGGACCCGGCTGAAGTCCGCCAACTGACCAGGCCGTGAGGCATTGACCCAAGGGGTCCGCCGGGCTTCCGGCGGACCCTTTCACTTGAACAAGGAGGCAGCTATGATCATCATTGGAACCAAATGTCAGCTGGAGGCCACCGTCACCCAGGAGCTGACCGCCGCCCATGTGGGCTCCGGCGCCCTGCCGGTGTTCGGCACCCCCTACATGTCTGCCCTGATGGAGAACGCCGCGATGACCTGCCTCCAGAGCTTTCTGGAGGAGGGCCAGGGCAGCGTGGGAACGCATCTGGATATCTCTCACGACGCTCCCACTCCCATCGGTATGAAGGTATGGGCAGAGGCGGAAATCACCGGCGTGTCGGAAAACGGCAAGATGGTGGACTTCGCGGTGAAGGCCTGGGATGAGGCCGGGCCCATCGGCAGCGGCACCCATACGCGGGCTATCATCAAGAATGAAAAGTTTTTAGCCAAATGCAATGGCAAGCTGGAGAAGAAGTGATCCTTTTCCCAGGAATCACATGAGGGAGGACCCGGAATGGGTCCTCCCTCTTCGTTTCTATGGCAGTGCCATGGGGGAAATCTATGGGCCGCCGTTCGGCGGCCACGAGGCGTCTGCTGTCCAGCGGGGATGCACCCCAACGCGTCTCTGCGGGAGCAGGGATCAAAACAGCGTCAGCTGGCTGGTCTCCGCCATGCCGGCGAAGGCACCCAGCGCCTTCAGCTGCTCGATGTGGGTCTTGGACAGCTTGTTGCAGCACATGGCGAATTCCTCGATGGAGACGAACTGCTTCCCCTTTCGCTTCTCCACCGTGTCGATGGCCGCCGCCTCGCCCAGGCCGTGGACGGTGGTGAAGGGCGGCAGCAGGCCGTTCTCCGTCACCTTGAACTTGGTGGCGTCGGACTCGTAGATGCTGATGGTGTCGAAGTGGAAGCCCCGCAGGTAGAACTCGTAGCACACCTCCAGGGTGGTCAGCAGGTTCTGCTCCACCGCCGTGGCGTCCTTGTTGTTCTCGATCTCCCGGATCTTCCGCTTCACCGCCTCTTTGCCGGCGCAGCAGTACTCCGCGTCAAAGGCCTTGGCCCGGACGGAGAAGAACGTGGCGTAGAAGGCCAGGGGCTCATGGACCTTGTACCAGGCGATGCGGAAGGCCATCATCACGTAGGCCACGGCGTGGGCCTTGGGGAAGAGATACCCGATCTTGGCCAGGGACTCGATGTACCACTCGGGCACGTCGTGGTCCCGCATGGCCTCCACCCAGCCCTCGTCAAAGCCGCCCTTCTTCACCTTGCCCTTTCGGACCTTCTCCATGATCTTGAAGCTCATCTTGGGGTCCAGGCCCTTGGAGATCAGGTACAGCATGATGTCGTCACGGCAGCCCACCGTCTCCAGAACGGAGGCGGTGCCGCTGACGATCAGGTCCCGGGCGTTGCCCAGCCACACGTCCGTGCCGTGGGAGAAGCCGGAGAGCCGCACCAGGGTGTTGAAGTCCTTGGGCTGGGTATCCACCAGCATCTGCCGGGTGAAGCGGGTGTTGAACTCCGGGATGGCTACGGCGCCGGTGGGGCCCAGGATCTCGTCGTTCTCGTACCCCAGCACCTTGCTGGAGGTGAAGATGGACATGGTGTCCGGGTCGTCCAGCGGGATGTCGTGAGGGTCCACGCCGGTGAGGTCCTGCATCATGCGGACCATGGTGGGATCATCGTGTCCCAGCATGTCCAGCTTTAAGAGGTTGGCCTCCATGGAGTGATATTCAAAGTGGGTGGTGACGGTGTCGGAGTCGTCGGCGTCCGCCGGGTGCTGGACCGGGCAGAAATCCTCCATGTCCATGTCGTCGGGGACCACCACCAGGCCGCCGGGGTGCTGGCCGGTGGTCCGGCGGGTGCCCACGCAGCCCAGGGTCAGGCGGTTCTCCTCCGCCCGGCCCACGGTCATGCCGTTCTCCTCCAGATACTTCTTCACGAAGCCGTAGGCGGTCTTTTCCGCCAGGGTACCGATGGTTCCGGCCCGGAACACCTGAGTCTCGCCGAACATCTCGATGGCGTGGCGGTGGGCCCGGGCCTGGTACTCGCCGGAGAAGTTCAGGTCGATATCCGGCACCTTGCCGCCGCCGAAGCCCAGGAACGTCTCAAAGGGGATGTCGAAGCCATCCTTGATGTATTTCGTGCCGCACACCGGGCACACCTTGTCCGGCATATCCGCGCCGCAGCCGTAAGAGCCGTCCTGGATGAACTCGGAGTGCTTGCAGCTGGGACAGCGGTAGTGGGGCGGGAGGCTGTTCACCTCCGTGATGCCGGACATGTAGGCCACCAGGGACGAGCCCACGGAGCCACGGGAGCCCACCAGGTAGCCGTTCTCCAGGGACCGCTGCACCAGCTTCTGGGCGGACATGTACACCACGTCGTACTTGCCCAGAATGCCGCCCAGCTCCACATTCAGCCGGTCCACGATCAGCTTCGGCGGGTCCTCGCCGTAGAGGGCGTGGACCTTGTTCCACACCAGGGAGTTCAGCTCCTCCTCAGAGTTCTCCAGCCGGGGCGGGAACAGGTCCTCCGGCAGCAGGGGGAAGGTCTCCACCTGGTCGGCGATGGCCTGGGTGTTGGTGACCACCACCTCGTAGGCCTTCTCCTTCCCCAGATAGGCGAACTCCTCCAGCATCTCATCGGTGGTCTTGAAGTAGATGGGCAGCGGGGCGTTGGCATCCGGGAACTTCTTGGACGCCAGCAGGATGTGGCGGTAGGTCTCGTCCTCCGGCTCCCGGAAGTGGACGTCGCCGGTGGCGCAGACGGGCTTGCCCAGCTCCTCCCCCAGCCGGACGATGGTACGGTTGAACTCCCGCAGCTCCTCCTCCGACTGGACGTCGCCGTTGCGGAGCATAAAGGCGTTGTTGCACAGGGGCTGGATCTCCAGATAGTCGTAGAAGGAGGCGATGCGCTTCAGCTCCTCCCAGTCCTTGTGGTCCGCCACAGCCCGGAACAGCTCGCCGGCCTCGCAGGCGGAGCCCACGATGATGCCCTCCCGGTGCTCCAGCAGCAGGCTCTTGGGGATGGTGGGCACCCGCTTGAAGTACTTCAGGTTGGAGGCGGAGATCATCTGGTACAGGTTCTTCAGTCCCACCTTGTTCCGGGCGATGAGGATGATGTGCTTGGGGAAGCGGTTGGTCTTGCTGCCCAGGGGCCGCAGCTTCTCCATTTCCCTGTTCACCGCCTGGAGGGTATGGATGCCCCGCTGGTGGAGCATCTTCCAGAAGGGGATCAGCATATAGCCCACGGTGGCGGCGTCGTCGCTGGCCCGGTGGTGGTTGAAGGTGGGCAGCTCCAGCCGGTCCGCCACGATGTCCAGCTTGTACTTTCCCAGGTCCGGCAGCAGGTTCTGCGCCAGGATCAGGGAGTCCACATAGGTGGGCGAGAAGTCCAGCCCCACCTTCCGGCACCCCGCCCGGATAAAGCCGATGTCGAACTCGGCGTTGTGGGCCGCCAGAGGCCGGCCGTCCACGAACTTCAGAAATTCCGCCAGGGCCTCCTTCAGCTGGGGAGCGTCCTTCAGCATGTCGTCAGTGATGCCGGTGAGGCCGATGATCTCCGGCGTCAGCCGCCGGTTGGGGTTGACGAAGGTCTGGAACCGGTCGGTGATCTCGCCGTTTTTCAGCACCACGGCGCCGATCTCCGTGATGGCCTCCCGGTCCACCTTGAGGCCGGTGGTCTCGATGTCAAAACACACGAACTCCCCGTCCAGGGAACAGTCCTGGGGGCCGTGGACCACCACCCGGTCGTCGATGTTGTTGACGAAGTACCCCTCCACGCCATAGAGGATCTTGATCTTGTCCCCGGCGGCGTGCCAGGCGTCCGGGAAGGACTGGGCCACGCCGTGGTCCGTGATGGCGATGGCCGGGTGGCCCCACCGGATGGCCTGCTGGACCACCTCTTTCGTGTCCGTCAGGGCGTCCATGTTGCTCATCTTGGTGTGGAGGTGCAGCTCCACCCGCTTTTCCGGGGCGGTATCCTGCCGCTCGGCGTGCTCCGCCAGCTGGATGTGGTAGGGGTTCAGCTGGATGTCCTTGCCGTCCCAGGTGGGCTCCATCTTGCCCTGGACGCACAGCCACATGCCGGGCTTGATGGCACTCTCCAGCCCCTGGGCCTCTTTCTCCGTCAGGTTCTTCTGGACGGTGACGGAGTTGGTGTAATCCGTCATGTCGAAGCTCAGGCGCCACATGCCGGGGCGCCGGGTCTCCCGGCACTCGAAGGCGAACACCTTCCCCGCCACGGTGGCATTCCCCATCTTCAGGTCCAGGATCTTCATGGGCACCGGCTGGACCCGGATGGGGCGGCCCATCAGGACCTTGCCGGGGGCGGCCTTCTCCCCCTTGCCGCCGGAGGGCGCCGCCGGAGCGGACACCGGATGCCCCCCCGCAGGTGCGGCATGGGAGGACGGAGCCTTGCAGATGACCTCCACCGTCACCTTCTGGAAGCCGTAGATCCCCATCAGCAGCCGCTTCAGCTCCTCCAGCTCCGCCTCCCCCAGTTCGAACCGGGTGGTGAGCCGCAGGGCCAGGGACATGCTGGTCTGGTCGATACAGGCGCCGTTCACCACTGCGCCGGCCAAACGAAGCCGCAGCTCCCCGGAGAGCTGCAGCTCGGTAAACATTTCAAAAAAGGGTATATCTCTTGACATAGACGCCACCTTGTTAAACAGGAATCAGGTACCAAAGAATTAGGAATTAGAAGTTAGGAATTAGGAATTATTGTGGTGTTCCGCCGCAGGCGGAACGATCTCAAATCGTCCGGCTTTGCCGGACACCGAAATTCCTAATTCCTCATTCCTAACTCCTCATTACAGTTTTTCGATCTCCTCCATCAGCTTGTCCACAAGCTGTTCCTGGGGCACTTTGTAAAGGATTTCTCCTTTCCTGAAAAGCAGCCCCTCCCCCTTGCCGCCGGCGATGCCGATGTCCGCCGCGGCCGCCTCTCCGGGGCCGTTGACGGCGCAGCCCATGACAGCCACGGTGATGTTCTTCGTGCAGTTCATGAGACGGCGCTCCACCTCCTCCGCCATGGGGATCAGGTCGATGCGGGTGCGGCCGCAGGTGGGGCAGGCGATGAGGTTCACACCCTCCTTGCGGAGCCCGGCGGCCTTCAGGATCTTTTTGGCGGCGTAGATCTCCTCCACCGGGTCGGCGGTCAGCGTCACCCGGATGGTATCGCCGATGCCCAGGCACAGCAGGCCGCCGATGCCCATGGCGGACTTGATGATCCCCATGGAGGGGGTGCCCGCCTCCGTCACCCCCAGGTGGAGGGGGTAGTCCGTCCGCTCGGCCAGCAGCCGGTAGGCCGCCATAGTCAGGGGCACGTCGGAGCACTTGACGGAGATGCAGATGTCGTCAAAATCGAACTTGTTCAGAAGGGCCACGTGGCCCATGGCGCTCTCCACCAACGCCTCGGCGGTGACGCCGCCGTACTTGGCCCGGAGCTCTTTTTCCAGGGACCCGCCGTTGACGCCGATGCGGATGGGGATGTTCTTTTGGCGGCAGATATCCGCCACCGCCTTCACCTTCTCCTCCCCGCCGATGTTGCCGGGGTTGATGCGGATGGCGTCGATGCCCCGCTCCGCGCACTCCAGGGCGTATTTGTAGTTGAAGTGGATGTCCGCGATCAGGGGGATGGAGATCCGGGCCTTGATCTGATCCACCGCCTCCGCCGCCGCCTGATCCGGAATAGCCACCCGGACGATCTCGCAGCCCGCCGCCTCCAGTGCGTGGATCTGGGCCACGGTGGCCGCCACATCGTCGGTCTTGGTGTTGCACATGGACTGGATGGACACCGGAGCGCCGCCGCCCACGGCCACGTCCCCCACCATCAAACGCTTTGTCATGTCGCTTCCTCCCGAATCAGGGCGTAGATGCAGGCGTCCAGCATCTCGCCGTTTTTGCACACGCACTGCCGGAGGGTGCCCTCCAGCGTGAAGCCCGCCTTCTCCAGCACCCGGCGGGAGGCCAGATTACGGGCGTAGGGCTCGGCGTAGATGCGGACGATGTCCCACGTCCCGAACCCCTCCCGGCACATTTCCGCCACGGCAGAGGTCATCAGGCCCCGGCCCCAGAAGGGCTCCGCCAGCCAGTATCCCAGCTCCGCGCTCCTGCGGTACACGTCGCTCCCCAGGGTCAGGCTGATGCTGCCCACAGCAGCGCCGTCCACCTCGATGGCCCGTGCCAGCTGGCCCCGGCCCTCCTGCCGGACGCAGTGCTCCACAAAGGAGACCGCGTCCCGCCGGCTGTACGGCCAGGGGAACACGTCCCGCAGATTGGCCGCGATCTTCTCATTATTGGCATACCGGGCCACATCGGCGGCATCCGAGAGCCGCCAGGGCCGCAGGCTCAGATCCGTCATCACAGACCGCCTCCCTATCCGAACAGCTTGAACACGTCGTTGAAGGTGACCACCAGCATGAAGCCCATCAGAGCCACGAAGCCCACGGTGTTCACCGCCATCTCATACTTCTCCGGGATCTTCTTCCGGAACAGCTTCATGGCGATCTCATCGATGATGAGGAAGAAGATCTTGCCGCCGTCCAGAGCCGGGATGGGCAGCATGTTCATCACCGCCAGGTTCACCGCCAGCATGGCCCCGAAGTAGAGGATGTTCTCCACCGCAGCGGCAAAGGTCTCCGACGCGGTGCCCACCTGGGTGATGGTGGACACGATGCCCACCGGGCCGCTGAGGTCGTCCATGCCCGCCTGACCCGTCACCAGCATCTGCAGGCTCAGCCGGACGATGCGGACAAAGTCGATGGTGTTCAGCCAGCTGGTCTTGAGAAGTGTCCAGAGGTTGGCCTCCTCCACCTGATCGCCGGCGATATAGATGCCGTAGCCCTGGTAGGTCTCCCCCTCCGTGCCGGTGTAGGTGCCCCAGGTGATGTCGTTCAGCTCCACCTTCTCACTGTCCCGCAGGACCACCAGGTCCATGGGCTGGCCCTGGTGCAGGCTCATCAGCAATGACACGTCGCTGTACAGATACACCCGCTCGCCGTTGATCTCGTAGAAGATGTCCCCGGCCTGGAGGGTCTGCCCGTTCTGCTGTTCAAACTCCGGCGCCGTACCGGCGGCTGCCGGGATCAGGAACCCCGCCGCACCGCTGTACACCGCCAGAATGATGAGGAACCCCGCCAGAAAGTTCATGAAGGATCCGGCGGCGAAGATCACCGCCTTCTTGAAAAAGCCCTGGCGGCCCAAGGACCGCTCATCACCGGACTCCTCGTCCTCCCCCTCCATGGCGCAGAAGCCGCCGATGGGCAGCAGCCGGAGGGAGTACTGGGTCTCCGCTGTCTCCTTGTGCCAGATCAGGGGGCCCATGCCGATGGAGAACTCGTTGACCCGCACGCCGCAGAGCTTCGCGGCGGCAAAGTGACCGAACTCATGGACGGCGATCAATACGCCGAAGATCAGAATGGCTGCCAGGATATACACGATGATCATGGAAAAACTCCCGTCAAATTATAGAATGTCGCCTATGCCCGGGCCAGCACCGCCTGCCGGGCCGCCTGGTCCGCCGCCAGGATGTCCTCCAGCGACGGGTCCTGTTGGACGGCCACCGCCGCCCGGGCCGCCTCCACCAGGCGGGGGATGTCGGAAAAGCCGATCTTCTCCGCCAGGAACAGACCCACCGCCTCCTCGTTGGCGCCGTTGAGGATGGCGCAGGCGGTGCCGCCCTCCTCTGCCGCCTCCTCCGCCAGACGCAGGCAGGGAAACACGTCCCGGTCCGGCTGGGCGAAGGTCAGCGGCGGGCAGGCCAGCAGATCCAGAGGCTCCGCCGGATTGTCCGCCCGATGGGGCCAGGTCATGGCGTAGCGGATGGGCAGCCGCATATCCGGCGTGCCCAGCTGGGCCAGCACGGCCCCGTCCCGGTACTCCACCAGGGAGTGGACGATGCTCTGCCGGTGGATCACCACCGACACCTGCTCCAGGGGCAGGCGATAGAGCCGCATGGCCTCGATGACCTCCAGGCCCTTGTTCATCAGCGTGGCGCAGTCCACGGTGATCTTGGGGCCCATGGTCCAGTTGGGGTGGCAGAGGGCGTCCGCTCTGGTCATTTTGCCCACTTCCTCTGCCATCATGCCGTAAAAAGGCCCGCCGGAGCAGGTGAGGATCAATCGTTTGATCTCCCGCCGGTCGGCGCAGCCCTGGAGGCACTGGAAGATGGCGGAGTGCTCCGAATCCACCGGCACGATCTCCGCCCCGTATGTATCCGCCGCGTCCATCACCAGCTGGCCGGCGCAGACCAGCGTCTCCTTATTGGCCAGGGCGATGCGCTTCTTCTCCCGGATGGCGGCCAGGGTGGGCTTCAGCCCCACCATACCCACCACGGCGGTGACCACCGTGTCCGCCTCGGGGCAGACGGCGGCCTCCAGCAGGGCCTCCGGCCCGCCCAGGACGCGGATGTCCGTGTCCGCTAGGCGCACCGCCAGGTCCTTTGCCGCCGCCTCGTCTGTCAGCACCGCCAGCCGGGGGCGGAATTTTCTCGCCTGGGCCTCCAGCCGCTCCGCGTTGGAATTGGCCGTGAGGGCGGCCACCCGCAGCCCCAGCTGCTCCGCCACGTCCAGCGTCTGCCGCCCGATGGAGCCGGTGGCCCCTAAAATCGAAATCGTCTTGCTCATAGCACTATCCTATTCCCAATAGCTGAAAACAATCCTAAACCTTCTCAGAGAGCCTGTTCAGAACAGCTGCAGGGCCAGCCACACGAAGGGCGCCACGAAGGTGACGGAGTCAAACCGGTCCAGGATGCCGCCGTGGCCCGGCAGCAGGTTGCCGTAATCCTTGACGCCGAACTCCCGCTTGATGACAGAGAAACTCAGATCGCCGATCTGGCTGATGATACTGCCGATGATGCCCAGCACAAAGACCGCCGCCCAGGAGAGCTGCGGACCACCCGCCATCTCGATTGGCGGATAGACGTCCACGGAAAGCACGATGCTGTCAGCAATCAGCTTGAAGAGCGTCATCCCGATAACACCGCCGATCAGGCCGCCGATGGCGCCCTCCACCGTCTTTTTCGGGCTGACCTTGGGGGCCAGCTTGTGCTTGCCGCACAGCATCCCGGCAAAGAGGGCGAAGGTGTCAGACCCAAAGGAGATGGCAAGAGGCAGAAACACCAGGGCCGGTCCCAGGTTCCCCAGCAGCCGCAGCCGCAGCAGGCAGGAGAGCATCAGGGGAAACACCAGCCCTGCGAAAATTGCGCAGGTGACAGCGGCAAAGGGGATGCCCTTCTCCTCGTCATACCGGTGGATGGCCAGGGCGAAGATCACGAAGATGAACACCGCTCCCAGCAGGGCGGCAAAAGGCAGCACCGGAAGGGCGGTCAGCGCCGCGTTGGCGATGGACTCCTCCAGATACACACACACCGGAACCAGGGCCGCGGCAATCACCGCCAGGAGGATCAGGGGCCTGCCCTTCTCCCCCGCCGCGGCGCGCATCAGCTCCCAGGCGCCGATGGCGCACATGGCCGCCAGCAGAAGCATGGTGGCCCAGGACGGCGCCCAGCCTAAAATCAGGATTAGAAGCGGCAGGCCCACCACGGCCACCATCACACGCTTGAACATTGCATCAACCCTCTTCTTCTCAATGTCTGTAAAGGATCATTTCTTCACACCGCCGAACCGCCGGTCCCGGTGATGGTAGGCTGCGATAGCCCGGTCCAGCTCCGCCTCGTCGAAGTCCGGCCACAGCACATCGGTGAAGTAGAACTCACTGTAGGCGCACTGCCACAGGAGGAAGTTGGAGAGGCGCAGCTCCCCGCTGGGGCGGATGATAAGCTCCGGGTCCGGGATGCCGGCGGAGTCCAGGTAAGTGGAAAACAGGGCGTCGTCCAGGTCCTCCGGTTTCCGCTCCCCTGCGGCACAGTCCGCGGCAAACCGCCGGACCGCCCGCAGGATCTCGTCCCGGCCGCCGTAGTTCAGGCACACGTTGGCCTGGAAGTCGTCTTTTGACAGGTGCTCCGTGATCTCGTCGGTCTCCCGGGCCAGGGCCCGCAGCTCCGGGGAGATGGGCGTCATGTCGCCGAAGAAATGGAGGCGGATGTGGTCCTTCTCCATGGTGTCCACCGCCTCCAGCAGATACCGCTTCAGCAGGGCCATGATGGCGGCGACCTCTGTTTCCGACCGCTTCCAGTTTTCCGTGGAAAAGGCGTAGACGGTCAGGTATTTCACGCCGATGTTCTTGCAGTAGGTGGCGATGCGGCGGAACGTCTCCGCTCCCGCCTTGTGGCCGGCGGTGCGGGGCAGGCCCCGCTTCGTGGCCCAGCGGCCGTTGCCGTCCATGATGATCGCAATGTGGCGGGGAGGCGGCAGGACCTGGCCCGCCGAGGCGTTGATAATCTCTTGCATGATGGATTCTCTCATTTCAAAATGGATTGTTGGGGATGCGTCCCATTGGACGTGGAATGGCAGCTATGGTGATAGCTGGGCAATGCACCCCCCATTTCTCTTTTGGTCTTGCCAAAAGAGAAACGGGCCGTGCACGGTCCAAAGAGAAAAAACGCTTTGGTCGCAACTTTGCACGTACGTGCAAAGTTGCTGTACGGGGGTCGGCGTGAGATGGTGCCTGCAGGGTCGCGATGGCTCCCCGACGGGCGCGGCGGGGTGCCGCAGAAACTTGACAGTTGATTCCCGCAACGCAGGTGCGGAGGTCAGCGGGGTGCAAGAACGCATTTGACCTGTTTCTCTTTCCGCGCGTTCCGCTTCGCTACGCGCTGCTCGGACGGGCGTGGAAGATGCAGCTCAGTCCGCCTTGTTCCACCAGCGGTCGGTCTTCCAGGCAAAATGGAAGCCGCAGGCGCGGCAGTATTGGGTCTCCTCCATGGGAAACCAGGGCAGGATGAAGCGTCCACAGTTGGGGCAGCGGAGATGGCGCAGTTCGATTCCCGAGAAGACGGCTGCTGCTACAACGCCCAAGGCCAGGAACACCAGCCCCAGTCTGCCCCGCACGCCGCCCGCCAGACACAAGGGAAAAACAGTCGCAAACAGTGTTCCTCTGGCTACTGAATACCATTTCTTTTCCAGTTTCATAGAACCCTCTTCTTTCTTAAGCGGGCGGCAGGGCCAGCAGGGCGTTCAGCTGTTCCATAGCCGCCGCCAAGTCACAGCCTTTCAGCTGATAGCAGGCGTAGCCCAAGCTCAGGTCCCTCAGGTACAGGGGCGTGTACAGCAAGCCGTCGGAGCGCAGACTGAACGCGGCGTCCAGTATACCTTGGTTTCCCTCCACGTGGTTGAGCCAGAGGTTGTAGACCTGCTGGTCCCCGGACCAGGAGATATTCCGCTGGCGGCCGCAGAAAGAGACGGTGCCCGTCTCCAGCTCCGCCAGCAGCGGCGCGATCTCCGCCTGGTCAGGGCGGGCCTCCAGTGTACGGCGGAGGTCCCCCACAAAGGCAGTGACATAGAACTCTGTGGCCCGGTCCGAGTGGGCAAACTCCCGAAAAGGCACCGGCCGCAGCAAAACCGCCAGCGTCACCGCCAGCAGGACCAGGCACCCCAGTCCCCGGCTGTGTTTCTCCATCCAGCGTCCCATGCAGATTTTCCCCTTTCTACAGCTCTCCCAGTCTCCGCCCAGCCAGCGGCAGCGGAAATCGGAGCTGGTCAATGCGATGGCCACCCCGACGAGGTCCGCACCATCCGCCACGGGACGGCAGTATCAGGAATCGCAGAAGAGCATAGCGTGCCTGAAGGCCGGCCCAAATCGGCGTTTGCACCGATACGTCGACCCCCGTAATAGCGCGGAGGCACGAAGGTGCCGGAGCGCGCACAAGCGCTTTTTCTCTTCCACCGGGCGCGGCGCAGAAGGTGAATTGCCCCGCAGGGGCAAGAGAAGCCCCTCTGGAGGGTTCTCTTTTTGGCGCAACCAAAAAGAGAATGGGGGCGCATCCCCCGTGGAAACGGCCCCCCTGCGGGAGCAGAAGCCCCCGAAAGGGGCCCATCCCCTTCAAAACGCGCAATGCCTCCGGCGGGCAGCCGTGCTCCCGCCGGAGGCCCCGGCGGCTCTTACACCGCCATCAGTTCCTTTTCCTTCTTGGCCAGCAGCTCATCCAGATGCTTGCAGCTGTCGTCCGTCAGCTTCTGCAGGTCCTTCTCCGCCTGCTTCAGATCATCCTCGGTGATCTCGGAGGACTTCTCCTTCTTCTTGAAGGCCTCCATAGCGTCCCGGCGGATGTTGCGGATGGCCACCTTGCCGCCCTCGGCGTACTTGCGGATCTGCTTCACCAGCTCCTTGCGGCGCTCCTCCGTCAGCTGGGGGAAGTTCAGGCGGATGCTGGCACCGTCGTTCTGGGGATTGATGCCCAGGTCGGAGTTCTGGATGGCCTTCTCGATGCTCTTCACCGCCGTCTTGTCCCAGGGGGAGATCAGCAGGGTGCGGGCATCGGGAGAGGAGATGGCCGCGATCTGCTGGATGGGCGTGGGGCTGCCGTAGTAGTCCACCATGATCCGATCCAGCACGGAGGCGTTGGCCCGGCCCGCCCGGACGGAGGCGAAGTCCGCCGCCACGGAGTCGATGCTCTTCTTCATCTTGTCCTCGTATACCTTGTATTCTTCCTTCAACATAATCATGGTCCTTCCTTTCACAGTTGTGTATGGGGAGGCGCACAGGTGCGCAGACGTGCTCTTATTCCTTGACGATGGTGCCCACGTTCTCGCCGCACAGGGCCCGGATGATGTTCTTCGGGTCCTTCAGGGCAAACAGCAGCACCGGGATGTGGTTGTCCATGGACAGGGACGTGGCGGTGGAGTCCATCACCGCCAGGTGCTGGGCCAGCACGTCGTCATAGGTGATGGCGTCGTACTTCACGGCGTCGGGGTCCTTGGCCGGGTCGGCGCTGTACACGCCGTCCACGTTCTTGGCCAGCAGGATCACGTCGGCGTCGATCTCCGCCGCCCGCAGGACGGCCGCCGTGTCTGTGGAGAAGTAGGGGTTGCCGGTGCCGGCGCCGAAGATGACCACTCTCCCCTTCTCCAGATGCCGGATGGCCCGGGAGCGGATGTAGGGCTCGGCGATGGCCCGCATCTCGATGGCGGTCTGGACCCGGACGGGGATGCCCTTCTGCTCGCACACGTCGGCCACGGCCAGGGCGTTCATCACCGTGGCCAGCATGCCCATGTGGTCGGCCCGGGTGCGCTCCATGGCGCCGCCGCTGTTCTTGGCGCCCCGCCAGAAGTTGCCGCCGCCCACCACCAGGCCCACCTGGACGCCCATGTCCAGGCACTCCTTGATGACGTCGCAGACACTGCCGATCATCTCAAAATCCAGGCCGGTGTGCTTGTCGCCGGCCAGGGCCTCGCCGCTGATCTTCAGCAGGACCCGCTTATAAACTGGCTTTGCCATGATGAAACCTCCGTCTGTTGCACATAAAATGTCATTGTTATTTTAGCGTATTTTTCCGCTTTTGCATAGGGGGTAGACAAAGATTTTCCGAAAATTGCCCGGACCGCGGGACGAAAAAGAGAGGACCGAAGTCCTCTCTTTTCAGCTCATCCTCCGCAGGCCGCCGTCAGGTGCCGGATCAGCTCGTCCCTTCCGTCGCCCTTTTCCGCGGAAAAGGGGATCAGGAGGTCCCGCTCCGTCAGCTCCAGGGTCTCCCGGATCAGGGTCATAGCCGGCTCCACCTGACTCTTTTTCAGCTTATCCAGCTTGTTGGCCACCACGATCTCCGGGCAGCCGGTCTGGCGGAACCAGTCGTGCATGGTCAGGTCGTTGGCCGTGGGCTTGTGGCGGATGTCCACGATCAGCACCCCGGCGGTGATCCGGTCCGCCTCCTGCTGGAAGTAGGTCTCCATCAGCTTCGCCC
Source organism: Oscillibacter valericigenes (assembly GCF_016902445.1). GTDB lineage: Bacteria > Bacillota > Clostridia > Oscillospirales > Oscillospiraceae > Oscillibacter > Oscillibacter avistercoris. The sequence continues at coordinate 66,132 of NZ_JACSNX010000001.1, forward strand.
AGCGCTCCTTCTCCGCCTGGCTGACCTTGGCGTAGCCGTACCCCGGCAGGTCCACCAGATAGGCCCGGCGGTCGATGAGGAAGTAGTTCACCTGGGTGGTCTTGCCGGGGGACGCGCCCACGTAGGCCAGGTTCTTCCGCCCCACCAGCCGGTTGATGACGGAGCTCTTGCCCACGTTGGACCGGCCCGCAAAGGCGAACTGGGGCAGGCCGTCCCGGATGAAGTCCCGCTGGACTCCAGCGGAGCGGACGAACTCCGCCTTGTTGAAATTCAGCGCCATAACTGCTCTCCTTTACTGGCGGATGGCGTCCCGGCCGCTCTCCCGCCCGGCGGGGGCGAAGGCCGCCACGTGGTCCGCCACCTCTTCCCGGACGGGGTCCCGCTCCGGGCACAGGGCGGCGGCGAACACCTGGTCCACCGTCTCCACCGGGATGAACCGCAGGGCCGCACGGACCGTCTGGTCGATCTCCTCCAGGTCCCGGACGTTGTCCTTGGGGATCAGCACGGTGGTGATGCCGTTGCGGAGGGCGGCCATGGTCTTTTCCTTCAAGCCGCCGATGGGCAGCACCCGGCCTCGTAAAGTGACTTCACCTGTCATCGCTACGCCCGCCTTGATCTTCCGCTCTGTCAGAGCGGACAGCATGGCGGTGGTGACGGCGATGCCGGCGGAAGGCCCGTCCTTGGGCACGGCCCCCTCCGGGAAGTGGACGTGGATGTCCTTCGTCTTGTAGAAGTCCGCCTCGATGCCCAGCACCGCCGCCCGGCTCCGCAGGCAGGAGAGGGCCGCCTGGGCGGACTCCTTCATCACGTCCCCCAGGTTGCCGGTGAGCTCCAGCTTGCCGGAACCCTCCATGACGTTGACCTCCACCTCCAGGATCTCGCCGCCGGCCTCGGTCCACGCCAAGCCGTTCACCACGCCGATCTCCTCCCGCTCCGTGTGGAGGGACGGGGGGAAGGGCTGGCAGTCCAGGAACTTGGGCAGGTCCTCCTCTGTCACGGTGATCCGCTTGACAGCGCCCTCCAGCAGGCGCATATCCGCCTTGCGGCAGATGGCGGCCAGCCGCCGCTCCAGCTGGCGGACGCCGGACTCCCGGGTGTAGTCCCGGATGACGGCCCGGTACACGTCGTCGCTCATGCGGACGCTGCCCTTCTTCAGACCGTGCTCCGCCAGCTGCTTGGGGAACAGATGCCGCTTGGCGATCTGCAGCTTCTCCTCGTCGGTGTAGGAGTTCAGCTGGATGACCTCCATCCGGTCCAGCAGGGGTCGGGGGATGGTCTCCGTAGTGTTGGCGGTGGTGATGAACATGACACGGCTCAGGTCCACGGGGATCTCCAGGAAGTGGTCCCGGAAGGCGCTGTTCTGCTCGCTGTCCAGCACCTCCAGCAGGGCCGAGGCCGGGTCGCCCCGGTAGTCGCTGCCCAGCTTGTCGATCTCGTCCAGCAGCAGCAACGGGTTCATGGACCCGGAGCGGCTGATGGCCTCGATGATGCGGCCGGGCATGGAGCCGATGTACGTCTTGCGGTGGCCCCGGATGTCCGCCTCGTCCCGGACGCCGCCCAGGGACAGGCGGGCCAGCTTCCGGTTCAGGGCCTTGGCCACGCTGATGGCGATGGAGGTCTTGCCCACGCCCGGCGGGCCCACCAGGCAGATGATCTGCCCCTTGGCGTCCGGGTTCATCTGCCGGACGGCGATGGTCTCCAGGATGCGCTCCTTCACCTTTTCCAGGCCGAAGTGGTCGCGTTCCAGCACCTTCCGGGCCGCCTCCACGCTGACGCGTTCCTTCGTGGTGGTGTTCCAGGGCATCTCCAGGCACACGTCCAGGTAGTTGCGGATGACGGCCCCCTCAGCGGAGCCAAAGGGCTGCTTGGCCAGCTTGTTGACCTCTTTCAGCAGGTGCTTCTCCGTCTCCTCCGGCAGTCCCAGGGCCAGGATCTCCTGGCGATAGGCTTCGATCTCATCGTCCTCACCCTCGTCGGCCTCTCCCAGCTCGTTCTGGAGGACCCGGATCTGCGTGCGGAGGATCTGCTCCCGCTGGGTGCGGACCAGCTGGTCCCGGACCTTGCTCTCCATCTCATGCTCAAAGCCCAGCACATTGTTCTCCCGTGCCAGGAAACCGTTCAGCTTCCGCAGCCGGGCAAAGGGGGAGAGCTCTTCCAGGATCTCCTGTTTGTCGGTATACCGCAGGGAGATGTTCTGGGCGATGTAGTCCGCCAGGAAGCCGGGGTCCCTGCTGTCCATGACGGCGGCCACCACCTCCTCCGGCACGCCGCTGGCCTGCTCTGCGTACTCGCTGAACAAGGCATAGGTCTGCCGCAGCAGCGCCTCTGTCCTGGGGCTCTTCCGCATGGCCTCGGAGGCGGGCTCTTCCGGCACGGCCTCCACATTGGCCTGCAGGAAGGGCTCTGTCTGCCACAGGCGCCGCAGATGGGCCCGCTGGCGGCCGTCCACCACACAGCGGACGGTGGTCTGGCCCAGCCGCAGGATCTGGGAGATGTGGGCAATGGTGCCGATGGTATACAGGTCCTTCTCCTCCGGCGTATTGACGCCGATCTCCCGCTGGGTCACCAAAAAGATGTCCTGATCCCCCTCCATGGCCCGCTCCAGGGCCGCAATGGAGATCTTCCGCTCCACGTCGAAGGTCAGGCTCATATGGGGAAATACCGTCAGGCCCCGAAGGGCCAGGACGGGAAGATTCCATGTGGTCAGTTCCATGTGTTGTTCCTTTCTGAAGGGGTGGGGATGCGCAGAAGGGAGAGGCGCGGCAGCGTCCCTCCCTTCTGTCAATTAAGACGCCGACGCGGGGGTCGAAGAGCCGTGGGGCGATCTGCCCTCTCCCTTGCCGGTGTTCAATTTCACGGAATAGCTGATCTTCTGGGGGTCCCGGGTCAGCACCGGGCCGGACTTGCCCTCCGCACACTCCCGGGTGATGACGGCTTTCACCACCGTGGGATCAGAGGGGATCTCATACATCATGGGAGTCAGGATGCCCTCCATGACGGCCCGCAGGCCCCGGGCGCCGATGTTCCGCTCGATGGCCTTGTCGGCAATGGCCTCCAGCGCCTCCGGCTGGAACTCCAGGTCCACCTCATCGTATTCCATCAGCTTCTTATACTGCTTCACCAGGGCGTTCTTGGGCTCTGTCAGGATCCGGACCAGGTCCTCCCGCTTCAGCGCGTTCAGAGAGGCGATGACCGGCAGACGGCCCACCAGCTCCGGGATGATGCCGAACTTCAGCAGGTCGTGAGGCTGGACCTCATGGAGGATCCGGCTGATGTCCTTGTCCTTCTTCCCCTGGACGTTGGCGCCGAAGCCGATGGACTTCTGGTCCAGCCGCCGCTCGATGATCTTCTCCAGACCGTCGAAGGCGCCGCCGCAAATGAAGAGGATGTTCTTGGTGTTCACCTGGATGAACTCCTGGTGGGGGTGCTTCCGGCCGCCCTGGGGCGGCACGTTGGCCACGGTGCCCTCCACGATCTTCAGCAGAGCCTGCTGGACGCCCTCGCCGGACACGTCCCGGGTGATGGAGGTATTCTCGCTCTTCCGGGCGATCTTGTCGATCTCGTCCACGTAGATGATGCCGTGCTCCGCCCGCTCCACATCAAAGTCCGCGGCCTGCAGCAGACGCAGCAGGATGTTCTCCACATCGTCGCCTACGTAGCCGGCCTCCGTCAGGGTGGTGGCGTCCGCGATGGCGAAGGGCACCTTCAGGATCCGGGCCAGGGTCTGGGCAAACAGCGTCTTGCCGGAGCCGGTGGGGCCCAGCAGCAGGATGTTGCTCTTCTGGAGCTCCACGTCCTCGTCCCCGCCGAAGTAGATGCGCTTGTAGTGGTTGTACACCGCGACGGACAGGGCCACCTTGGCCTCATCCTGCCCGATGACGTACTGATCCAGCACGTCCTTGATCTCCCTGGGAGTGGGCAGCTGATCCGGCAGGTCCTCCAGCGCGCTGGAGGAGACATCGTCGAACCCATCATTCAGAATGCTCATGCACAGCTGGACACACTCATCGCAGATGCGCACGCCGGGCCCCTGGATCATCCGGTGGACCTGGCTTTCATGCTTGCCGCAGAAGGAGCACCGCAGGCCCTTCTTGCTCTCGTCACTCATGGTAATACCTCAGTTTTGGAATTTTGCGCGGAAGTTCTGCCTGGGATCCGGTCTCTTCGGCCGGGCCTGCGCAGGCTCACTTCTTGCTGGTGATGATCTTGTCGATGAGGCCGAAGTCCAGTGCCTCCTGAGCGGTCATCCAGTGGTCCCGCTCGGAGGCCGCCTTGATCTCCTCTGCCGTCTTTCCGGTGTTGTTCGCCAGGATCTCGTTCAGGTTCTTCTTGATCCGCAGGAAGTGCTCCACATCGATCTCCATGTCCGTCACCTTGCCCTGGGTGCCGGCGGAGGGCTGATGGATCATGATCTCCGCGTTGGGCAGGGCGATGCGCTTGCCCTTGGCGCCGGAGCTGAGCAGGAACGCGCCCATGCTGGCGGCCATGCCGATGCAGATGGTGGACACGTCGCACTTGACATACTGCATGGTGTCATAGATGGCCATGCCGTCCGTCACGGAGCCGCCGGGGCTGTTGATATACAGCTGGATATCCTTGTCAGGATCCTGGGCCTCCAGATACAGCAGCTGGGCCACCACCAGGCTGGCAGTGGTGGCGTTGACCTCCTCTCCCAGGAATACGATCCGGTCGTTCAGCAGACGGGAGAAGATGTCATAGGACCGCTCGCCGCGGTTGGTCTGCTCAACTACATAAGGGACTAAGCTCATTGGTAAAACCTCCTTGATTCCCGTGCCGGCCATGCGGCACGTACGACAGATCTGTTCCTCCCAAACCCGCCGCGCTCTCCCGGCGCTGGGGGCATGTATGGCAGAAGCGCCCGGCCCGCTGCGAGCCTCCGGCGCTCCTGCCCACGCGCACGCCTATCTTAATACAGGCGCTGTGCGGAAATCCGTCGAATCCATGCGGAGAGTCCTGCCTCCGGCGGGAGAACACACGCTCCCGCCCTCCGGACTTCTAGTATGCCCGGAATTATTTGGATTCAGCAGGCTCCTCGTCCTCTTTTTTCGCCGCCTTCTTGGTGGACTTCTTGGCGGGCTTCTTCTCCTCGCCGTCCTCCTCGGCCTTTTCCGCCTTCTTGCGGGTGGTCTTCTTGGCGGGCTTTTCCTCCGCGGGCTCCTCGCCCTCGGCGGTCTCCTCGGCCTTCTTGGAAGACTTCTTGGCGGTCTTCTTCTCGGGCTTGGCGGCGGTGGCACTGTCAGTCACCACAGCGATGGCCTTCTGGCTCTTCAGCTGGTCCTTCACCTGATCGGCATGGAGATACTTCTTCACGGTCTCCAGATCCATGCCGTACTGGTCGGCCATCTTCTGGAATTCGGCCTCCACCTCTTCATCGGTGGCGTCGATGTTCTCCTCCTTGATGATGGCGGCCATGGCCAGGTCCATGCGGACCTGCTTCAGAGCGGGTTCCTTTGCATCCTCGATCAGCTTGGCCTCGTCCATGCCGGTGGCCTTCATGTACTGGTCATACTGGATGCCCTGCTGGGCCAGCTGCATCTTGAAATTGTCCAGATACTGCCGGGCCTGGGCCTCCACCATGGCGTCGGGCACGTCGGCGGTGATGTTGTCCGCCACCTGCTCCATCAGAGCGTCCTCAAAGGCACGCTTGGCAGTCTCTTCCCGCTCAGCGGTGATCTTCTTCTTCAGGTCGGCCTTCAGGTCCTTCAGGGTGTCGAACTCGCTGACGTCCTTGGCGAACTCGTCGTCCAGAGCGGGGACTTCCTTCTCCTTCACCTCATGGACCTTCACCTTGAACACCACGGCCTTGCCGGCCAGGTCCTTGTGATAGTCCTCCGGGAAGGTGACATCCAGGTCTTTCTCGTCGCCGGCCTTCACGCCCACCAGCTGCTCTTCAAAGCCGGGGACAAAGGTGTGGGAACCCAGCTCCAGGCTGTAGTTCTCGCCCTTGCCGCCGTCAAAGGGCTTGCCATCCAGGAAGCCCTCGAAGTCGATGACCACGGTGTCGCCGTCCTTGGCCTCCCGTTCCACGCTCACCAGGCGGGTGTTCCGGTCGGTCAGGGTCTTCAGGCGCTCGTCCACGTCCGCGGCGGAGACCTTGACCTCCTCCTTGGGAGCGGACAGGCCCTTGTACTGGCCCAGGGTCACTTCGGGATACACGGGAGCGGTGGCCTTGAAGGTGAAGCCGTCCTTCGTCACCTGGCCCTCGATCTCCACGGTGGGATAGCCCACCACCTGGAGCTCCTGCTCCTTCACGGCGGCCTCATAGGCCTCGGGGAACGCAATATTCATGGCCTCTTCGAAAAACACCTCTGCGCCGTACATCCCCTCGATGATCTTCCGGGGGGCCTTGCCGGGGCGGAAGCCCGGTACGTTGATCTTCCGGCGCATCTTCTGATATGCCTTTTCGATGGCGGCCTCAAACTCCGCCGCACCGACCTCGATGGTCAGAACGACCTGGCTCTTTTCGATCTTTTCGCAGCTTTTCACACTCATCTTGTCTTATCCTCCGTTCATCCCCGGTCATACGCCGGTGCGAAATGGTATTTTACCATATAAAACACGAAAAAGCTATAGGTTTTTCCGTTATTCACAAATTTTTTTCGGGACAAAGCCCAGATAGTCGGCGGAGATCAGGGAAAATGTCGTCCCGTTCCGCTCCTCCTCCAGCCGCCGGCGGATGGCGTAGCCGTGAAGATGGCCGTAGCAGCACTGCTCCACCGGATAGGCCGCCAAGGTCCGCAGGATCTCCGGGCACTCGTAGCCCTGATACAGCGGCGGATAGTGGAGGAAGCAGAAGATGGGCCGTCCCTCCGCTGCCTTCAGTGACGCCTCCAGCCGCCCCACCTCCCGGTTCAGGACTTTGGCGTTGTGGGGCTTCTGGTCCTCCTCAAAAAACCAGCCCCGGGTGCCGCACAGGGCATAGTCTCCATACAGGGCACAGTTGTTGTGGAGAATATCCAGGGTGGTGAGTCCCTTCTCCGTGAAAAAGTTCTTCATCTTGGTGGCCGTGGACCACCAGTAGTCGTGGTTCCCCTTCACCAGGTACTTTTTACAGGGGAACTGGTCCAGGAAGCGGAAGTCCGCCTCCGCCTCGTTCAGGTCGATGCCCCAGGAGGTGTCTCCCGCCAGGACCAGAACATCGTCGGCGGTCAGCTGGCTCAGGGATTCCCCGATGCGTTCCGTGTAGTTCTCCCACGCGGGGCCGAACACCTCCATGGACTTGTCCGCTGTCAGGGAGAGGTGCAGGTCCCCGATGGCGTAGAGGGCCATGCGGCACCCCTCCTTTCTTTTATTGGCATCCCAATGGGGGAGATGCGCCCCCCATTCTCTTTTTGGTCTTGCCCAAAAAGAGAATGCGCCGCGCCCGGTGGAAGAGAAAAAGGCGCTGGGCGCGCTCCGGTGCAGTAGCCCTCCGCGCGCGACGGGAGGCGGCGTATCGGTGCAAGCGCCGATTTTGCCTGGCCTTCGGGCACGCTATCCCCTTCTGCGAGGTCGATACTACCGTCCCGTGACGGATGGTGCCGACCTTGTCGGGGTGGTCGTCGCATTGACCAGCTTCTCTTTTCGCTGCCGCTGGCCGGTGGTTGATGGGGCTTCTGCAACGGGCCGATGAGGGCATCGGCCCCTACGACCGCCCGGGGAGCGCGTAGCGAAGCGGAACGCGCGGAAAGAGGAGCTGGTCAGATGCGTCCTTGCAACCCGATACCGTCGGCACCCGCGCCGCGGGAATCAACTGTCAAGTCTCTGCGGCACCCCGCCGCGCCCGTCGGCCAGTCCTCGCAAACCCGCAAGCACCATCTCACGCCGACTCCCGTACAGCGCGGAGGCACGAAGGTGCCGGAGCGCGACAAAAGGCGTTCTTTTCTTTTGGACCGTGCACGGCCCGTTTTCTTTTCGGCAAGACCAAATATGGGGCCCCCGCCGCGCCCTGCGCGGTGGGGAGAGGAGGAGCAAGGGAGCGGGTGCAGCTTTCGCCGCAGGCGGAAACGGAGCTGAGCGGACTTTGCGACGACGACAATGGGGGGTGCTTCTTCCCAGCCATCGGCATGGCTGTTTCCTCCACCCAAACGGGTGGCCCCCAGGCAAGCCCTGCCTTACTTCAAAAAGTCCAGCACCACGCCGTCCATGCCCGGCTTCTCGCAGGTCAGGTCGAACCGCCGGGCCTTGCCCTTCAGGGCCGCCAGGCGCCGGGGAATAGCCGTGCCGGTGACAGCGTGCAGCTGATCCAGCAGCTCCACACCGTCGCCCGCCGGCGTCTCGCCGATGGCCCGCAGCACGTGGTCGCAGAACTTGTAGGGAGAGGCGGTGGAGACGAACACCGTCACGGTCTCATCGCCGGTGGCCCGCCGGTACTGCTCCATGACGCTGGCCGCCACGGCGGTGTGGGTGTCGATCAGATAGCCGTCCTCCTTGTAATACTTGGCGATGGCGGCGGCGGTGCCGGCCTCGTCGCAGAAGCCGCCCCAGAACTGGTCCCGGATGGCCGCCTTGATGGCGTCGGACACCTCGTATTTCCCGGTCTTGGCCAGGGCGTCCATGTAGCCCTTCACCTCCGCGTCGTTCTCGCCGGAGAGGTCGAACAGCAGCCGCTCCAGGTTGCTGGACACCAGGATGTCCATGGAGGGGCTCATGGTGGTGTGGAAGGGCCGGTTCTTGTCGTACACGCCAGTGCGGAGGAAGTCCGTCAGCACGTCGTTGCAGTTGGAGGCGCAGATCAGCTTGTGCACCGGCAGGCCCATGCGCCCCGCGTAGTAGGCCGCCAGGATGTCGCCGAAGTTGCCGGTGGGCACGCAGAAGTTGACCTTGTCACCCATGGTCAGCTTGCCGTCCCGGACCAGGTCGCAGTAGGCGGAGATATAATAGACCACCTGGGGCAGGATGCGGCCCCAGTTGATGGAGTTGGCGGAGGACAGGAAGTACCCCCGGTCCGCCAGGGTGGCCCGGATGGCCTCGTCGGAGAAAATGCGCTTCACGCCGGCCTGGGCGTCGTCAAAGTTGCCCACCACGGCGCAGACGCCGACGTTCTCGCCGTCCTGGGTGACCATCTGGGTCTCCTGGACCTTGGACACGCCGTCCTTGGGATAGAACACCAGGATCTTTGTCTGGGGCACGTCGGCAAAGCCCTCCATGGCGGCCTTGCCGGTGTCGCCGGAGGTGGCCACCAGGATGCACACCGTCTTGGCCTCCCCGGTCTTGCGGAGGGCGGCGGAGAGCAGCTGGGGCAGCATCTGCAGAGCCATGTCCTTGAAGGCGCTGGTGGGGCCGTGCCACAGCTCCAGGCAGTGGGTGGTGTCATCCACCGTGCGGACGGGGGCCACGGCGTCGGTGTCGAACTTCTCGGGGCCGTAGGCGCTCTCCGCAAAGGCCAGCAGCTCCTCATACGTGTAGTCGGTGAGATACAGGCCCATGACCTTCGCCGCCCGCTCCTGATACCGGGCGCTCACCAGACTCTCCAAAAAGGCCCGGTCGATCTGCGGGATCTCACAGGGGGTCAGCAGGCCGCCATCCCGGCTCAGTCCCATCTTGATGGCCTCCGCGGCGTCCATGCGGACGGCGGCATCCCGTGTGCTGTAGTACTTCATATCTCTTCTCTCCTTTTCAGGCAGTCGATTCACTCTGTAAACGCGTTCTCCAGATATTCCAGCCGGAGGAACCGGTGGTCCTGGTCGGTATAGACCTCCGCCACATCGAACCGGGCGGGAGCATCCTCCAGGCCGTGCTGGCTGAGATAGGCCTCCGCCGCGGTCCGGAGCCGCTCCCGCTTCCGGCGGTCCACCGCCTCCCGGGGCAGGCCCGCGAGATCTCCGCCGCGGAGCTTTACCTCCACAAAGCAGATGGTGCCGTCCCGGTCCCGGGCCACCAGATCCAGCTCTCCATACCGGCAGCGCCACTGGCTGGCCAGCAGCGCATAGCCCCGTTCCCGCAGGTATTGGGCCGTCACAGCCTCGCCCCGGTCGCCCAGGGCCTTGGTGGTGCTCATGTCCGTTTGTCCTCCCACTTTTTCAGGAACGTCTGCCGATGGGCCGGACAGGGGCCGTACTGGTCCAGCATGGCATAGTGGAGCTTCGTCCCGTAGCCCTTGTGGCGGGCGAACTGGTACTGGGGGTACTCCCGGTCCAGCACGTCGGTGACGTACCGGTCCCGGCTGACCTTTGCCAGGATGGAGGCCGCCGCGATGGAGGCGCTCTTTCCATCTCCGCCCACCAGACACAGGTGGGGTGCCGTGATGGCCACGGCGCTGCCATGGTCCCGGTTGCCGTCGATGAGGCACAGGTCCGGCGGCACAGAGAGCCCGCCGATGGCCCGGTTCATGGCCAGCATCCTGGCGTTGAGGATGTCCATCTGGTCGATCTCCTCCGCCGTCACAAAGGCGATGCTGTATGCCTCCGCCGCGGCGGTGATCTGGTCGAACAGCGCCTCCCGCTTCTTGGGCGTCAGCTTCTTGGAGTCGTTGAGACCGGGGAGATCGATCTCCCTCGGCAGGATGACGGCGGCGGCGTACACCGGCCCCGCCAGGGGCCCGGCCCCCGCCTCGTCCACGCCGCAGAGGGCGGTGCAGCCGTTGTTCCATTGTTGGCGCTCATAGGTCCAGAGGTCCATTTCCATCCTACCAATACTCCATGACGATCTTCTTACAGGAACGGCAGACCCAGGCGGGAAGCCAGGTCCGATTGTAGCGGAACGTCATCGGTCCGTCCAGCACGATGCCGCCGTCCGCCTCGATGTTCCGCTTGGTATAAAACGTACGGAGGTCCTTCTCTCCCGGCATGAAAAAGAGCCCGATGCTGTTCTTGGTGATGATGTGGCCCTTTTCCATCTCGATCCCACAGACAGGACAGTTCATAGATGCCCCTCCTTGTAAATCGCGCTTCCCCGCTTTCCGCCAGGTGATCTCAATACTCCAGAAGGATCTTCTTACAGGCCCGGCAGACATAGCCGTGTACGGTCGCGCGATCGCTCCCCTGTATATGATGGGGGCCGTCAAAAACGATCCCGCCGCGCTGTTCCACGCTGCGCTTCGTATCCCAGACCCCCACTTTTCCGCCGGGCGGCAGGAAAAACAGGCCCCGCCCCAGCTGCGTATAGAGGATCCCCCGCTCCATCTCTTTCCCGCATGACGGGCAGTTCATGGGCGCGCCTCCCTTATTCTGACGCCGTGGGCTGTTCTGTCCCTTCGGGCACTTCCAGTGTAAAGCGGCCCAGCTTGCCGGAGCGGTACTCGTCCAGCAGGATCTTGGCCATCCGCTCCGTGTCCACTTCCCCGCCGGAGATGAGGAAGCCCCGCTTTTTCCCGGCGGCCTCCAGCAGGCGGTAGCCCCAGGCCACGTCCTCCTCGCCATCCTCCCGCTCCGGCAGGGCGGGGAGCTTGTAGCCGGCCTTCAGGGCCTCCGGGTAGCTGGCGCCCAGGTACGCCATCAGGTGGCAGCCCAATGTCTCCACGTCCAGGATCTCGTCCTTCACCGCGCCGGTGTAGGCCAGGTTCAGCCCCACGCTCTGGTCCTCGAACTTGGGCCAGAGGATGCCGGGGGTGTCCAGCAGTTCCAGCCCGCGGTCGATGGGCACCCACTGCTTGGCCCGGGTGACACCGGGCCGGTCCTCGGTCTTGGCGGTCTTGCGGCCGGCGATGCGGTTGATGAAGGTGGACTTGCCCACATTGGGCACCCCCAGGATCATCACCCGCACCACCCGGTTCTGGCCCTTTTCCGCGTAGGCGCGGAGCTTGTCCGCCAGCAGGGACCGCACGGCGGCGGCGAACTGTTTGGTGCCGCTGCCCGACTTGGCGTCGCACTCCAGCACCGCGTAGCCCTTGGAACGGAACCAAGCCGCCCATCGCCTCGTGGCCTCCGGGTCCGCCTGGTCCACCCGGTTCAGCACCACCAGCCGGGGCTTGCCCGCCGTCAGCTCGTCGATATCCGGGTTGCGGCTGGACACGGGGATGCGGGCGTCCACGATCTCACACACCGCGTCAACATGTTTGATCTGTTCGGCGATCATGCGCCGGGTCTTGGTCATATGACCGGGATACCATTGAATGTTCATGCAAATTCCTCATTCCGCGGTGACCCGCGGCGTAAAACGGTCTGAAGGGTTTCCCGGCAAAGCGGCGCCGGGGGCCTGCGGGCAGTCAGCCGATCCTGTCGATCCCGCCGATGCGGCCGAAGTCCCGCTCCCCTGTGGTCTCGTCTGCCCCGGGAAACAGCAGGAACACCGCCCGTCCGATGACGTACCGGGTATCCACCGTGCCCAGGTCGCTGCTGCGGCTGTCGCTGGAGTGGTTGCGGTTGTCGCCCATAACGAAGATGGAGCCCTCCGGCACCGTCAGGGGGAACTCTGTTCCCTCCTCCACATAGGTGGGCTCGTTAATATAGTCCTCCTCCAGCAATTCGCCGTCCACATAGACGGAGCCGGAGGCGAAGTCGATGTCCACCGTCTGCCCCTCTGTGGCGATGACCCGCTTCACGATGGGCTCGGTCATGAAGGTATCCTTCCGCAGCACCACGATGTCGCCGTACTGATAGTCGTCATCCAGCAGGGAATTCAGCACCAGCAGCCGGTCCCCGTCCTGCAGGGTCGGCACCATGGAGTGGCCGTCCACCCCGATGAGCCGGACCACAAAGGTGAACAGCAGCACCACCGCCAGCACCGAGCAGACCAGCGCCTGGGTCCACTCGTACAGATCCCGGCCCTCCTCCTTTTTCCGGGAGGTCTCCTGTCCTGCCGGTTCCGTCTGCGCCTCCTGCGCTTTTTTCTTCCACATCGTTCCAAAACCTCCGTGGGCGCATCCGCCCTGTTGATGGTAAGCCCCCCGACGGAGGTCTCCCTGTTCTTCAGTCCAGCGGGCCGATCCTGCCGAAGTCCCGCTCTTCGCTGGCCGCCGTCACGCCGGGGAACAGCAGCGCCACCGCCCGGCCCAGGATCTCCCGGGTGTCCACGGGTCCCAGGTCCGGGTCCCGGCTGTCGTCGCTGTCGTTGCGGTTGTCCCCCAGGACGAACACGCAGCCCTCCGGCACAGTGACGGGGAATTCCAGCCCCTCCTCCAGATGGGTGGGTTCCCGGATATACGTCTCCTCCAGCAGCTGCCCATCCACATAGACCGTGCCGGCGTCAAAGTCGATGTCCACCGTCTGCCCCTCTGTGGCGACGATCCGCTTCACGATGGGCTCCCCATCCCGGAAATCATCTCTTTGGATGATGACGATGTCCCCGGTCTCAAATCCGCCGCACAGGGGCGCATTCAGCACCAGCAGGCAGTCCTGGTCCTGCAGCGTCTCCTGCATGGAGGGGCCGGACACCAGCACCACGCGCACCGCAAAGGTGAACAGCAGCACCACTGCCAATACCACCCCCACCAGAGCCTGTACCCACTCGTACAGCCACTGAAGGGGCACGTCGCTCCGGCTGAGCCGTTTTCCGCCCCGCAAGCCACCGCCCCCATCCCGTGAAATTCCGCAATAACGTATGCTAGTATATCAGACAGCCGCCGGAATCACAAGGGATGCGGGGAAAATTTGTTCGGCCGCGCACCGGCGGAAAAGGAAAAGAGAGGCTCTCGCCTCTCTTTTGTCCTGGATCACAGCTTTTCCTTGACCTTGGCGCCCTTGCCCACGCGGCCGCGCAGGTAGTACAGCTTGGCCCGGCGCACAGCGCCGCTGCGGACCACCTCGATCTTGTCGATGGAGGGGGAGTGCACGGGGAAGACCTTCTCCACGCCCACGCCGTAAGAGATGCGGCGGACGGTGATGGTCTCGTTGATGCCGCCGTGCTTCTTGGCGATGACGGTGCCCTCGAAGACCTGGATACGCTCACGGGAGCCTTCCTTGACCTTCACGTGCATACGGACGGTGTCGCCCACCTTGACGGGGGTCACTTCCGTTTCCAGGCGCTCTTTGTTCAGTTCCTTGATCAGATCCATGGATATTCCTCCTAAATAATAGGCGTTCATACCGCTTTTCTCAAGGCACATCAGCGCGTGCACGGCAGAGGACCACCCTTTGTAGCCGTAATAGAATACCACGGCTGGGAGGAAAATGCAAGTGTTTTTTACAGAAAATCCGCTTTTTTGCCGGTCAGCTCCCGGGCTCCGGCGGCCAGCAGTCCCGCAGCCGCCGGCAGCAGCCACAGGGATCCGCCGGTGCGGCCCATCAGCCACAGGGACAGCGCTCCCAGGGTCAGGGCCGTGAGGGCGCCGGCCCAGCGGGCGGCCCCCTCTCCGGCAGCCGGCCCTGCCAGTGCGGAGACGGCAAGTGCCAGCGCCCTCCCCCCGTCCAGGGGACGCACCGGCAGCAGGTTGAACAGGCACAGGGACAGATGGGCTCCGGCGGCCACCCAGGCGTGCCCTCTTGCCAGCAGCAGGCCGCAGAGGAGATTTACCGCCGGGCCCGCCAGCACTGCCGCCAGCTCCCCGGGATAGGAGAGGCGGGCGGCATCCGTCACCAGCTCCGCCCCGAAGATGCTGATCCGCAGGCCCAGGACCCGTCCGCCCAGCAGATACAGCACCAGCAGATGCCCCAGCTCATGGAGGAGTGCGGCGGAGAGGATCACCGCCAGCAGCTGCCAGCCGTTCACCAATGCGAACCACGCAGCCAGCAGCGCAAAGCCGCCGGAGATGTGCAGTCCCTCACACCAGCGAGACATAGTAGATCGGATTCAGGTACTGGCTGCCCTGATGGAGCTCAAAATGCAGATGAGGGCCTGTGGCCACGCCGGTCTCACCCACCTCCGCGATGGCATCCCCCTCCTTTACGGAGGCACCGGATGCAGCCAGGATCCGGCTGCAGTGGGCATACAGCGTAGAGAAGCCGCCCCCGTGGGAGACAGTGATGTATTTGCCGTAGCTGCTGCTCTCCCCCACCGCTGTCACAGTGCCGTCGGCAAAGCAGCTGATCTCTGTTCCGGCAGCGGCCGCGATGTCCAGGCCATAGTGGAACCGCTCCTCCCCCTGCACCGGGTGCTCCCGGTAGCCGAAGTCCGAGGTGAGCGTGCCCATCACCGGGGTGCAGTAGTCAAAGCCCAGCAGCGCCTGCTCCAGGCAGACGTTGTCCGGCAGATTCCGGTCCGAGTAGAGGACGTAGGCCAGCGTGGAGGCCTCCGCCCCGTCCTGGGCCGCAGTCTCAGCAGTCTCAGCTGCCGGATCTGTCCCGGCCGCCTGTCCGGTCTCCTCCGTCTCAGCCGTCGGCAGGTCCAGCCAGCCGTCGCTGCTGCCGGTGCCGATCCGGAAGGCCCGCAGGGGCTCGATGGCCGCAGGCAGCCGGAGCGCCACCGCCTCTCCCCCGGCAGGGGCCGACGCCTCCACAGCCGGAGACTCCTGCGGCTCGAACACCGCCTGGTACATATCCTGAAGGGCTACGCTCACGTCCGCCTCACCGGAGACAGCCCGCCCCACAGCGGAGAACACGCCCTGCACGTCGATGTTCTGCTCCAGCATCCCTGTGAGCCGGGCGTTCATCTGGGCCATACGCCCCGGCAGCAGCAACTTCACCGCTACCAGCAGCACGAAGATGCTGCCGCATGCCACCAGCTGGGCCAGGCGCCGCTTTTCCCCGAAAGACAGCGTCTCCCGCTTGCCCCGCTGGCCCCGACGGGGTGCGGCCGGAGCGCTTCTCTGCCGTCTCTCTGCTGTCCTGTGCTGAGACGAGACGGTGCTGATCCGCCGCCCCGCATGCCGTGCCGCCATAACACTCCCTCCCCCTGTTGGGATCTATTCCAGACTCTATGCGGCGGGAAGGCGGGATATGACGCGGAAGCGGGACATCCCTTTAAAAAACGCCGCCGGGAGGGATCTCCCGGCGGTCGTCTGAAGCTGTGCTGTCTCCCGTCACTCGGCCAGCAGATCCACCATCACGTCAGAGATGGCGGGGGCCTGGTCGATGAGCCCCTGGTCCAGCAGCCAGTCGATGTTCTCCTGCCAGCACGCCTCGCTCTGGGACAGGAAGGCGGCGTCGGCGGTCTCCATCATGGGCAGCAGGGTGTTGAGGCTCTCAGTCTCCACCGTTTCGGACAAGGGGAAGTTCTCCTCGTTCTGGTTGTCCAGCAAGGTCCGGAGGGCGGCGGCGGGATCTGCCTTCACGTCCTCAAATCCCTTGGCACTGGCCCGCAGGAAGGCCCGCAGCATGTCCGCATCATTTTCGATGGTGTCGTCGCTGGCCAGGAACACGCCCTCGTAATAGGTGGGCACGCCGTAGTCGTCCAGCTCGAACCAGTTGACGTCAAAGCCCTCTTCCTCCATCTGGGGCACCTCGTGGTTCACCAGGCAGCCGATGGTGGCATCCACGTTGCCCGTGGTCATGGAGCTCATCAGGTCAAAGCCCACGTCGATCATCTCCACGTCGCTGGAGTCCGCCCCCACATAGGCCATGATGGAGCGGATCAGGGCCTCGGACAGCTCCGTGCCCGCATAGCCGATGGTCTTGCCCACCAGGTCCTCCGGGGAGGTGATGTCCTTCTCCGCCAGGGAAAGAACGATGTTCAGCGGCCCCTGGACCACCGCGCCGATGGACTTCACCGGCACGTCCTGGTTGGCCCGGGCGATGATCACGTCCTGCTGGTAGTACAGGCCGATCTCCGCCTGTCCGGCAGCCACCAGGCTCATGGCGTCATTGGCGTTGGAGGGGAACTGGACGTTGACCTTCAGCCCCTCCTCTTCATAGTAGCCCTTGGCGATGGCATCGTAGATGAAGGTGTGGAGGGCGTTGGGGTACCAGTCCAGCACCACGCTGATCTCCCGCAGGCCGTCGTCCCCGGCGTCCCCGGAGGCGCTGTCCGTGTCTCCGGTGCTTCCGCCGGAGCAGCCGCTCAGCAGCATCAGGGCCGCCAGCAGCAGGGCAAGTGTCTTTTTCATAGTCTGTATCCTTTCTGTATGGTTTGTATGGGAAGCGGACGTCAGGACTCCCCTCTCCAGCGGACGAACCGCTTCTCCAGCAGGTTCACCACTGCCACCGCCAGGATGGCCGCCACGCTCAGCAGCACGATGGGGGCGAACACCCCGGCGCCGTCCAGCTGGGTCATCATCCGGCGGGAGAAGTACCCAAGGCCGCTCTTGGCCCCCAGCCATTCGCCGATAGCCGCGCCGATGATGCTCATGGGCACCGCCATCTTGATGGCGGAGAAGAAGTAGGGCAGGGCGCAGGGCACCTTGATCTTGAGGAAGATATCCCGCTTTGCAGCGCCATAGGTCTGCAGCAGCTCCGCCATCTCCGTCTTGGCGGAGCGGAGCCCGTCGTACACCGTGATGGTGATGGGGAAAAAGGTGATGAGCACCGTCACCAGCACCTTGCTCCAGATGCCGTAGCCGAACCACAGCACGAAGAGGGGCGCAATGGCGGTGGTGGGGATGGTCTGGGACACCACCACAATGGGGTAGATCATCCGCCGCACCATGTCGCTGCCGTCCATCACCACCGCCAGCGCCAGCCCCAGCACCAGGGAGATCCCCAGGCCGATGGCGGTCACCAGCATGGTGGCGGGCAGGTGGACGGTGAAAAGAGGCACCCGCAGCTCCCACAGCTTGGCCAGGATCTGGGTGGGAGACGGCAGGATGTAGGCGGCGTCCATGCCCATGGCCCCCGCCTGCCAGAGGATCAGCAGGGCAAACAGGAAGATCAGGGCCGGGAGGTTGGCCTTGCAGGCTTGCTTCATACCGTCACCTGCTTTCGAAGAAGGTCGATAAGGTGCTCCTTCAGCTCCACCATCTCCGGCAGCTTCAGGCTGGACCGGTCTCGGGGAAAGGCCGCGGGCACCGGGATCTCCGCCAGTTCCCGGATAGGGGGGTGCTCCACCACCAGCACGCTCTCGGAGAGGAACAGGGCCTCCTCCACATCGTGGGTGATGAAGAGGATGGTCTTTTGGTGCCTGCGCCACTGGTCCACCAGCCACTCCTGCATGGAGATGCGGGTGAGGAAGTCCAGGGCGGAGAAGGGCTCGTCCAGCAGCAGCAGGTCACAGCCCGTCAGCATGGTGCGGGCAAAGGCCGCCCGCTGCCGCATGCCGCCGGAGAGCTCGTGAGGCATCTTGTCCAGGCAGCCGGAAAGGCCCACGTCACGAAGGGCCGCCTCCGCCCGGTCCCGGCGCTCCGCCTTGGAAAGGCCCCCCTGGATCTCCAAGGGCAGGGCCACGTTCTCCCCCACGGTCCGCCAGGGGAACAGCAGGTCCTTTTGGGGCATATAGCCGCAGTAGCGCTTCCGCCCCACGATGGACTGCCCCTCCACCAGGATGGTGCCGCCCTTGGGCTGCAGCAGACCGTTGGTCATGCGGAAGATGGTGCTCTTGCCGCAGCCGCTGATGCCGATGATACAGTGGAAGGAGCCCGGCGCCACGGAAAAGCTCAGGCGGTCGATGATGTCAAAGTCCTCACTGGGATACTGGTAGGAGACCTCTTGAAATTCCAGCATGTGCATGGCTCACCGCTCCAGGGTCCAGGCCATCTCCCAGAAGCCCAGCTCGTACCGGCTGCAGTTGACGAAGATCTCCTCCAGCCGCCGGTACTCCGCCTCGGTGCAGCCCTCCGCCAGCTGGTCCATCAGCTCCACCAGGGCGTCGTTGGTCTTTTGGTAGTCCTCTCCTGCGTAGCTGCGGATCCACTCGCCGTAGAAGGGGTGGTCCGCCGCGCCGGGGATGGCGGCCAGGCGCTGGCCGATCTCCGCGTAGCTCCAGGAGCAGGAGAGAATGGCGGCGATGATCTCCGCCGGGCCGCCGGCGGCGGCACAGGAGAGCATATAGTGGGTGTAGGACAGGTTGGACAGGGCCGGCTGCACGGCGAACACCTGCTCCTCCGTGATGCCCAGGCGGGCCATGTAAGCCCGGTGGACCTTCATCTCGCCTCCCAGGATGGCGTCCACGTTGGCGGAGAAGGTCCGCATCAGCTCCGGGTCCCGGGCCTTCACCACGCCGTAGGCGAACACCCGGGCGTAGTCGAACAGGTACAGGTAGTCCTGCAGCAGGAACCACTGGAACTTCTCCAGGTCCAGGCTGCCGTCGCCGATGCCCCGGACGAATGGGTGGGCGTGGCACTGCTCCCAGATGGGGTGGGCGGCCTCGTACAGCCGCTGGGTGGTCTTCATCTCACATTCCTCCAATTCCTTGGCCGAAGAGCCGTTCCGGCCATGCAAAAAAAGCGGGGCGTCCCTGTGGGACACCCCGCCGCCAGCTCTGTTCCTCTCCACACGAGAGCGATCCCGTGCGGCTTTTGCGCCGCGTCCCTACGTTGGCATTACCCAAATCAGGTCAGGTCGAGGGACTTGCCCCTCCTCTCAGCCCCCTCGCGGGAGCTCCCTTGCACAGCCTATTGTAAAAGCTCGTTTTCCGTTTGTCAATCAAAATTTCTCCGGCAGTCCCCGTTAGGCCAGATGCCGCCGGATCTCCTGCCAGGAGGGCAGGGATGCGATGGCCCCCTTGCTCTGGACACAGAGCCAGCCGCCCACGTTGCCGTAGGTCATGGCCTCCCGGATCAGCGGCTCCGTCAGCTCCTCCGCCCGGGTGACGCCCCGGAAGCGCAGCAGCGACAAAAACGCGCCCCAGAAGGCGTCCCCCGCGCCGGTGGTGTCCGCGCAGCGGGCCGGACGGCCGGGCACCCGGATCTCCCGGCCCCGGAAATACCCCCGGGCGCCGCCGCTGCCCAGGGTCTCCACCACCAGCGTCAGTCCGTACCGCTCCATCAGGGCGGGCAGGGCATCCTCCCCGCCGAAGAGGACCGTCTCCTCCCGGGCGATCTTCAGCAGATCCACATCCGGCAGGATCTCCCCGACCTTTGCAGCACAGGCCGTCATGCCGCCGGGCCACATCATGTCCCGGTAATTCACATCAAAGGTCACCAGCTTGTCCAACTGCCGGCCCAGCCGCAGAGCCCGCACCGTAGCCTCCGCCGCCGGAGAGGCGGAGAGCGAGCAGGACCCGGCGTGGACGATGACCGCCTCCCGGATATCCGACTCCTTCACGTCCGACTCCCGCAGGAACATGTCGGCGCCGGGCTTCCGGGCAAAGGTGAAGCTGCGCTCCCCTGTCTCCGTCAGCGTGACAAAAGCCATGGTGGTCACTGCCTCGTCACACAGCTCCGTCCGCAGGGCCCGCACACCATTTTGGCGCAGCGTGTCCAGCAGAAAGCGGCCGAAGTCGTCATTGCCCACCGAGCAGCAGAGGCCCGTGTCCAGTCCGCACCGGGCGGCGGCGATGGCCAGATTGGCGGGAGCGCCGCCGGCGTTGCGCAGGTAACTCCCGGGCACGTCCCCCGGGATAAAATCGATCAGCATTTCCCCAATGCTGTAGAGGTCCAACCGAGTTCCCTCCCCTTCCTTCCGCCCCGGCGCCGACGGGGCGGACCATTTCACAGTATGTTCATTAAACCATGTAATTGATTTTATGTCAATCGTTTACCTGCCTTGTTTTCCCGTTGAAAGCCCGGAGAATTTCGCCAGATTGACGGTCCGCCGCTGCGCAAAAAAGCCGCCCCCGAAGAGGGCGGCCGCCGCGCCGCCGCGGTCTCACCGCATCAGCGCAGCAAAGAGCGTCAGTACGCCGTAGACCACCGGCTGGTGGATCATGTACACCGGAAGCGACCATCGGCCAAGGGCACACAGCGGTCGGCACCGGAGGATGTCCGGATCCGCCCGCTCCAGCGCCGGAGCACAGAGCCGATGGAGAAAGTACCCCGCCAGAAAGAGGAACAGCCAGGGGAGCAGCGAGAAGTAGTCGGTGGAGAAAAAGCCCGGCCCGGGAAACCCCAGATACGCCGTCAGATCGTTCCGGTACAGCTCCGCCGGCACCGTGCCCAGCACCAGTCCCTCAACCCCCAGGGTCCCCCGGTTCACATTCCGCAGCAGGGCAAAGAGCGCCGCGCTGACCGCCAGACCCGCTCCTGCCGGCACATACCGCAGTCCCCTTTCCAGGGGGATCAGCAGCAGCATGCAGGACCCGATCAGCGTCAGCACGCCGAACCAGATCTGCTCGTCCGGCATGAAAATCACCGTCACCAGCGTGATGATCCAGCCGCAGGCAAACACCGTCAGCCCCCGGCGGAGGGGACGCCGTCCCATGGGCCAGCAGAAGCCGGACAACAGGATGAACGTCCAGCAGATGCTCTGCTGCCAGATGTACGCGCCGGTGCCCCGGTACCAGCTCCAGTCCATGCCGAACAGATACACCAGATCCCAGCAGGTGTGATAGGCGATCATGCTCAGCAGGTTCAGTCCCCGCAGCGCGTCCAGCGCGGCGATCCGGCGCTGCGGTCTCCGAAGCACCGCCGCAGTCCCGCCGTAGTCCACAGCGTCTCCCCCCTTCCTCACAGGTGCCGTTTTCTCGCAGGGCCGCTTCCGCCCCGTCAGTAATCCGCCAGCGGCGGCCACGATTTGGAGGGGATCAGCGCCGCCAAAACGACCATCTTTTTCTCTCCGGCGTTTTTCCAGCGGTGCGGCTTGGACGAGTCAATGTAAAGGGAATCCCCCTCTTGCAGCGTGTAAGTTTTTCCGTTCCACGTCTCTGAACATACGATTTTGTTTATCATAGCAGGTTCCGGCGGAGATTGTCAATTGTCGGATATCCTTCATGCCGTCATCTTTGTCATCCGCACCGTCTCTGTTTTCCTCCGTCAAAATCTGCGGCCAGGCCGGATCCCAAGCACATTTTCGGGAGACAGCCTCTTACCCTCAGGAACACTGGTCCGGGGGGCTGCTTCAGCTTGACAAGCGGGACCGGTTCTATTTATGATTGCGTCATGGGCCATGGCCGGAGGAGATCGTTCTGCCACCGATCCCATGCTCCCCTTTCCCGCGCCCGCGGCTTTACCAGAGCAGCTGAAATTTTTTTGTTCGAGCCTGCTTTTTTAACAAAACGCAAACAATCGGGTGCTATGTATAGGGGTACAGTTCTCCAAGTGTTTTCAGGAGGGGGCAGGATGTTCAAGAACCCGTTGAAGAACGGACTTCGTCTTATGAGGTCGAACAGCCGCGCGATCCACCGCGCTTATGGCGCCTCCGACAGCAGAACGCTCCATCTGGCCGGGATCTCCGGTGTGGGCAATATCCTGCTGGGACTGGGCAAGATCGCATCGGGCATCCTCTCATTATCAGTCTTTGTGTGCATCAACGGGCTGTATACCCTTGGGATGGTGCTGGCACGCTACTGTGCCCTGGCGGGTGCGATCCGGACACAGGATGCCGGACAGCAGTACGGCTATTACCGCCGGTCGGGGATGATCCTGATCGCCGCCAGTCTGCTGTATATCTGTTATTCCGTGTGGAGCTTCTTTCATCCCAAAGAGGTCTCCTATCACATGTATGTGGCTCTGGCCATAGCCACCTTCATCTTCGCTGAGATCGGCGTCAATTTATACGGAATGATTGCCAACCGAAAGAACCGCACCCCGCTGCTTCACGCCATCAAGACCATCAATCTGGCGGCTGCGCTCATCTCTCTGGTTCTGACGCAGTCTGCCATTCTCTCCTTTGCCGGCGGGGAACACCATGATCCCGCCGTGAACGCGCTGATGGGGATGTTCAGCGGGACCTGCGCGGCGCTGCTGGGAGTCTTCATGCTCTGGCGCATTGGAAAGCTGCGGCGCAGGGAAACAAATGAAATGGGGGACATAAGTTATGATCCGGATACTGGTGGTGGATGACGACCCGAAGCTGAACCAGGCGGCTTGTACGTATCTCAATGACTGCGGCTATGAGGCCAAGGGCTGCCTCAGCGCGGAGGCGGCCTATGACGCCATGTACAGCCAGCTCTTTGACCTGATCATCTCAGACATTATGATGCCCGGAACAGACGGCTTTGAGTTTGCCGAGACAATCCGGGGGCTGAACAAGACCATTCCCATTCTGTTTATGTCGGCGCGGGACGACCTGCCGGCCAAACAGAAGGGATTTGATCTGGGCATTGATGACTACATGGTGAAGCCCATCGACTTCAGCGAGCTGCGGCTGCGGGTGCGGGCGCTGCTGCGCCGGGCCAATATTGAGGCCAGCCGAAAGCTGACGGTGGGCGGCCTGGTGCTGGACGCGGACGGCCTGACCGCCGCTCTGGATGGGGTGGAGATCCCCGTGACCACCCGGGAGTTCAACATCCTGTACAAACTGCTCTCCTATCCCAACCACGCCTTCTCCCGCTCCCAGCTGATGGATGAATTCTGGGGGATCGAGAGCGGCACGGGCCTGCGGGCGGTGGACGTCTACATCACCAAGCTGCGGGACAAGTTTTCTGCCTGCCCCGCCTTTGAGATCAAGACGATTCGGGGATTGGGCTATAAGGCGGTGCTGAAATGAAGACGCGGGCGCGAAGAAGGCTGGAGTCCCGGTTTCCGCCTTCCCTGTTTGGACTTTACTTGGTGACGCTGCTTCTGATGTCCGGCATCCACATCGGGCTTGTCACCCTGATCAATGAAAATCCCCACTGGCACACCGCCGTGCAGATCCTGATCCCCACCGCCTACTGGACGTTGGTGGCGGTGGGGCTGACGCTGTTTACCCGGCACCAGATCGTAAAGACCTATGACAAGCCCATGAAGGAACTGGCCAAGGCGGCGGACAAGGTGGCCCACGGGGATTTTTCCGTCTATATCCCGCCCCTCCACACCTCCAACCGCCACGACTATCTGGACCTCATGTTTCTGGATTTTAATCAAATGGTGGCGGAGCTGGGCAGCATTGAGACCATGCGCACGGATTTTATTGCCAACGTGTCCCATGAGATCAAGACGCCCCTGGCGGCCATCCAGAACTATACCCAGCTGCTCCAGCGGCCCGGCCTGTCCCCGTCGGAGCGGGACGCCTATCTGGCCGCCATCCAGGACAGCACCCGCCAGCTCTCGGAGCTGATCACCAACATTCTGAAGCTCAACAAGCTGGAGAGCCAGCAGATCACGCCCCGACGGGAGACCTACGACCTGTGCCGCCAGCTGAGCGAGTGCGCGCTGGCCTTTGAACCGGTCTGGGAGGAGAAGGGGATCGAATTTGACGCCGAGCTGGAGGACCGGGCCGTCATTCAGGCGGACGCCAGCCTCATGGAGCTGGTCTGGAACAACCTGCTGTCCAACGCCTTCAAATTTACCGAGCCGGGAGGGGCAGTCACGCTGCGCCAGACCTCGGACGGGCACGCCGTTTTTGTGGCGGTATCCGACACCGGATGCGGGATATCGGAAGGGGCACAGAGACATATTTTTGACAAGTTTTATCAGGGGGATACCTCTCACGCCGCGGAGGGGAACGGCCTGGGGCTGTCCCTGGCTCTGCGCGTTCTGCAGATGATGGACGGCGAGATCTCCGTGGACAGCGAGGAGGGGAGGGGAACGACATTCACAGTGCGTCTCCCCATCCTGATGGATCGGGAAAAACAGAGTGAAGGACATGGTGCGCAATGACAGAGGAACGCAGACAGGCAGGGGCCGGCTACACCGGCTATGAATACCGTGAGATCTCAGTGCCCAGGGAGTACGTCTCCCTCTGTCTGGACAGCTATCCGTGCTTCGGCTGGGAGGAGGACCCCAACTATGAGCAGCACGGACGCAGGGGAGTCCACGTCCGTTCCGGGGGAGCCGGTGAAAAAGATGCCGTCACGCTGTACTTCCGCCGCGTCAGGAGCATCCGCAGCAAGGTGGAGCTGACCCGGCTCCAGCGCAATTTTGACAGCTGTGTCGCCGAACTGAAGGCGCTGGAGCGGGCCAAACGGACACAGGGGATGATTGCGGCGCTGACTGTGGGCATTCTTGGCACCGCCTTGATTGCCGGCTCCACCTTTGCGGCGGTGTCCACGCCGCCCAACCTATGGCTGATGATCCTCCTGGCGGTCCCCGGATTTCTGGGGTGGATCCTCCCATACTTTCTGTACCGGGCCGTGGTGCGGAGAAAAACGGTTCAGATAGAGCCGCTGATCGAGCAGACATATGATGAGATCAACGATATCTGTCAGAAAGGCAGCCGGCTGCTGCCTTGACTTTGGCGGGAACAGACGGGCGGGACGCTGTGTACACAGCGTCCCGCCCGTTTGATTTTTTGAAGAAACCCAGGCGGGGGCCAGAAAAACCCCCGCGGTCCGATCTTGCTTCTGTCTGCCTCCGGCGTCCGCATTTTTCACATTTCTCAAGCGTCTTTTATGGAAAACTTCGTCTATGAATATCCTACAAAGGTCTATTTCGGCAAGGGGGCGGCCGGACAGCATCTGCCCGGCATCCTGGCGGCCTATGGCCCCAATGTGCTGCTGGCCTACGGCAGCGGGTCCATCAAAAAAAACGGCGTCTATGAGGAGATCACCGGTATTTTGAAAGCTGCCGGCAAGACCGTCACGGAGTTCACCGGCATCATGTCCAACCCCACCTTCGCCAAGGTGCGGGAAGGGGCAAAGCTGGCCCGGGAGCACAAGATCGACCTGATCCTGGCGGTGGGCGGCGGCAGTGTAGTGGATTGCTGCAAGATCGTCTGCGCCCAGGCCGTCACGGACGAGGACCTGTGGGACCTGGAGATGGTCCGGCACAAGGCCCCCACGATCACCCCCATTCCCCTGGGAGCGGTGGTCACCGCCTCCGGCACCGGGGCGGAGATGAACGGCGGCGCCGTCATCACCAACGAGGACGCCAAGATCAAGGGCGGCATGTTCGCCGCCGCGCCCCGGTTCGCCATTCTGGACCCGGAATACACCATGAGCCTGCCCCGGATGCAGGTGCTCTCCGGCGCCTTTGACACCCTGAGCCATGCCATGGAGACTTATTTTGGCCGCTCCGACCGGGACAACGTCTCCGACGAGGTGGCCCTGGCCGTCATGCACAGCACCGTCACCAACATGCGCGCACTGCTCCAGGATATTGACGATTACACCGCCCGCAGCAACCTGATGTGGACCTCCGCCATGGCGGAGAACGGCATTTTGAAGGTAGGCCGGGTCACCGACTTTGAGTGCCACCAGATGGAGCACCAGCTGGGGGCCTACACCGACTGCAACCACGGTCAGGGGCTGGCGGTGCTCCACCCGGCTTACTACCGGCACATTGTGAAGGACGCCCCGGAGAAATTCGCCCGGCTGGGCCGGGCGGTCTTTGGGGTGGAGGGGGCCGAGGCGGCGGTGGACGCCCTGGCCCGTATCCTACTCCCCAAAATTCAAGCCTTTTTTGAGAGCGAGGAAGGGCAGCGGGAGTTTGCAGAGTGGAAAGCACAACAGGAAAAGGACAAAGTAAAACAGGGTTAACACACAAGGCGGGAACATCTAAAGCGATGCTCCCGCCTTTGTCCAATAATTCTGCTTTAGTAATTTAACACCTTTACTTTAGAGGGAAAAGCCCCAAATCCAGTACCTATTCCAGAATTATCTTCTAATATTTTGATAAGACCAACATTCTCCAATTTTCTTAATGTACGTACCGTCACATTTCCGCCTGGCGTATAAACAATACCCTTTTGCGCCTCCAAAATTTTTTGCGCATTTGCATAATTTTCTTTTCCCATATTTTCAAAATTGATAGAATGCGATCTGGCCTCGTCTATTTGTGCTTTCAAAAATGCCATTGTCTCTTTTTGAAGAGGGGTGAGTTTATACATTTTTCTCCCTCCTATAAACATACTATACTTTTAATTGTTCTTAGAACTCATATTCAGCAAATTTTAGCGTATATATTTCTCCCGGAATCAGATCATAAATGATGATAGATTCATCTTTAAATTTATCTCCTTGATTCAACGAGTTAAGATATACACTCCCCGAATCAACCATATAGTTTTCACTATCATACAATTTATAACTGATTACATCGTAACCAGAACTAAAAATTGAATTATTGTTGCTATAAGTTTTTGTGCCGGAAATAGTTACTGTCAGTGTTGGCGTATAGCCCGTTTCACATTCATAGGTTACATCGTCTATTTGAAGTTTGGATGTAATTGATCCGTCAAAACCTTTCACATTTAACTCAATGGGAAATGGCCCAGATTCTAACTGAATATCTTTTATGGGGAGGCAATAGAAAGCATCACAATTTACTTCATCAAAAGCGACAACATCTGCTTTGTAAACTGTCAAATAAACTTTACCACTTGAATCTGCACCGGGATTAATTTCAGAAGTAGGGATTCTTATATTGGCAAGATATTGTTCGCCCTGGGCTTGGCTTGTATAATAGCCAAAATCATCTGGCGAAACAGAACGTGTACCTCTGAACACTTCCTCGTCTCTATCGTTAACAATCCGAATATCCACATCAACATCGGCCGATATAGAATTGCCTGATTTATCTCTTAATTCAAAAAATACACTGTAATCATCAGTTCCTTCGTTGTATTGGAAGGACCAGTTATTTAAAGTCTCAATAGCCGGACTAGCCGAACAACCACACAGCCAAATAAGCAACAGAAAGTTCAGAAGAAAGGCAAAACGTTTCACAGCAATCACCCCAAACTAATCTTGATTGAGAGAAAGTCGAGTTCTGTCATGTAAAAATATAGCAGAATTTAGGAAAAAGGTCAAGGGCGGCGCTAAGTTGCGCCACCCTTGACGAATTAAAGAACATTCTCAATAGAAATGATAAATCCGAACACATTACCCACTTGGATAATGTAGTTCGGATTATCATTGTTTGGTCCGAGTGGCGGGATTTGAACCCACGGCCTCTTGGTCCCGAACCAAGCGCGCTACCAACTGCGCTACACCCGGATATGTCTGCCTCTAAGAGCTTTCCCTGCCCTCGCGACAGCGTAGTCTATTATACGGAATTTTTTGGCCGCTGTCAAGTGTGGAAGTGGGTTTCTCATCTGAATCTAAACCTGCCCGGAAACCGGGGGACACGAAAATCGTGTCCCCCGGCTCTGCTTTTTCTGTCAGAATCGCCTGTTACTCTTTCTTTCTGCCTCTCCGGCCCAGGAAGATAACTGCCGCCGCACCGGCCAGCGATGCTGCCAGCAGTGTCAGATACAGCGCAAGCTGGGCATCATCACCTGTGTGGACGGAGTCGTCCGGCTCCTCCGGGGTGTCCGGTTCATCCGGCGTATCCGGCTCATCCGGCGTATCCGGCTCATCCGGCGTATCCGGGATGTCGGGGTCCGGCGTCTCATCCGGGTCGGGTGTCGGATCCGGATCAGGGTCAGGATCCGGCGTGGGGTCCGGGTCTGGATCAGGATCCGGGTCCGGTTTGGGATCCGGCGGCGGGGTGGTGTCATCGTAGTTGATGACCAGCACTTCCGCCGTGTCCCCGAACGGGATCGTGCCGGGGTTGCTGCCCTCGACGCGGATGCCGTAGCCGCTCACCCGCTCCTCGGTCACAGTGTAGCGGATACCGGGGAGCAGCCCTGCGGCAGTCTTGCTCTCCCCGTCTTTCAGGGTGAACTCCGCCACGCCGTCGATGAAGGTCATGTCTCCATAGGTGCCGTTGACGGTCTTGTCACTGAGGGTGACCGTGAAGCGGAACTCCCTCGTCTTGTCGCCGCTGTACACCTGCTTGGTGACGGTCAGGCCGCCTTGGCCGTTGACGATGTCATAGCCATTCACCTGGGTGCCGTAGCCATCGACCGGTTCCTCCTGCACCGTGTAGGTGTAGGCCCGGCCGCTGTCGTCGTAGACAGGCCAGCTGCCGAAATCGTAGGTCCACTTGCCGTCTTCGTTCGGCTGGACCTCCTGCCGTTTGACCTCTGTGCCGTTCTGCAAGAGGATCACGGTGATGGATGCCGGGCGCTTTGCCGGGTCGTCTCCCACCCAGGTCTTTTCGCCCTGGATCTGAACTTCCGTGTCCTCGTCCCCCAGGGTGTTGACCAGATCCAAATCATCTGTCCGGGATTCGGTATAGCCCGAGACAGGCGCCTCCTCTACCCGGTAGGTATAGAGGTTTCCATTTTCGTCCGTGTCCGGGAGATCCTGGAAGGTATATGTCCAGACATTGGAATTCCCGCTCTGGGCTTCTTCCGCGGACAGGGTCACCTCGTCTACCTTCTCCTGCTCTGTCACTGCCGTTTTCCGGTACAGCGTCAGCTTCAGCGTATCCGGGCGGAGGTCCTGGGCGTCGTTGTCATCCTGCCACGTCTTGGTGACCGTGATGTCCGTGAAGCCCTTGTTGATGATGGTCGTGGTGAAGGCCACCGTATTTTCGTCCGGTTCACCGTGGTCGTATTTCACCTCGATCCCGCTGCCGGAGTCTCCTTCTTCTATGGCGTAATAATAGTACTTCTCGTTTTGCTCATTGACTTTGTCCAGCTGATCGAACACAACCTTCCAGTTGTTGGCGGCGGACAGGATCGCTGTCTTACCCGCGACTTTCTCGACATCGCCCTCTGTCTGTCCCACCAAATTCTTATTCGTGGTCCGCCAGAGCTGGACGGTGATGCTGTCCGCGATCTTGTCCGCTGTGGTATGCCATTGCTTGAGGACGGTCAGGGAGGTGATGGCCTTGTTGGTGAACTGGAATTCGGGATAGGTCGTCTTTCCATCCTCGCCAAGCACTTCTCCTGTATCGCTGTTCACCAGGACATAGCTGCCGCTGGTCTCCTCGACCACGCGGTACTGGGTGGTCCCATTTTCTCCCAGGTAGCTTCCGGGCATCCGGGCCGGGAGATCCTCCCAGACGGCCTTCCATGCATCGTACTCGTAATAGGGCTTGGAGGGAGAGAATGCATCCTTCGTCCCATCCACCGTCACCTTTACGGAAGCCATCTCCTGCCAGGTCGCCTCTGCGCCCTCTGCAGCCGGGGCGGTCATGTACTGTAGCTTCAGCGTGACCGGGACGCCGGTCTCTTCGGCGGGCTCCCAGCTCTTGCTGGCGTAGACCTTGGTGGTGCTCATGGTGTTGGTCACCGTGGTGATGAAGCCCTCTTCGGTGGATCCATTGTCGGGATCTCCACCTGTGGATCCATCATCATACGCATATGTCGCGGTGTAGGCGGTGTTGTACTGGCCCTCATTTTCAACT
This sequence comes from Oscillibacter valericigenes, assembly GCF_016902445.1. GTDB lineage: Bacteria > Bacillota > Clostridia > Oscillospirales > Oscillospiraceae > Oscillibacter > Oscillibacter avistercoris. Next base: position 96,013 of record NZ_JACSNX010000001.1, read on the forward strand.
ATATAGTCATGCAAAGATGATCCTTCTCCTGCCGTTTTGTACTCCGGCTGGAGCTCCACGGCACGGTAGGTATAGATTTGATCGGGAGATGCCTTTTGCGGCAGGCCTGAGAGAGTGTACTCCTTTTCGCTGTCGCTGCTCGTCCCGGTGAGCGTCACGACCAGGTCCTGCGTCTGGCCGTTGTCGCCGGTCACCTGGACTGCCTGCCAGTCTTCTTCGGCCAGAGTCGCCGCTGTCGTCCGCTGGATCAGGAAGCTGGTCTCCCAGGTCATGCCCTCCTCGTCCGTGTCGGGGCGGGTGCCGTAGGCGTTGTTCCGGTCGTTCGCCCAGACCTTCTGCACCTTCAGCGAGGTCGTCGCCAGCTGGTTGGTGAGTTCGCTGGTAGAAGTAGCATAATCCCCCGTGACGCCTGTGAAGAGACTGTCATTGACTGTATAGGTAAACGTATCACCCTCAACAGTTACGGTAATCGAGACATTAACCGTGTCCCCACCGTTGTGATAGGTGAGATTTGTCTCCGCCACACGATAGGACAGCTCCACGAATCCGTCAGCTGTCTTCATTACCCGGGGCAGATGCTGGAATGTGCCGGTCCAGGAGTCGTAGATGTGGCGGTTTCCCAGTGTTTGTGTAAATTGATAGTCCTCACCAAAAATTTGGCTATATAAGCCGGAATCCATATTTTCAAAATACTCTTCCGCCGGCTGCCATATTCCTTTCTCTCCCGCTTTGACATACAGCGTGAAGGTCACGGACATCTCACCCAGACCCATGTAGTCGGCGGTGATCGACTGGCCGTCACTGCCCACCCACTTCTTCTCGAAGCGGGCGGAGGTCTCCAGCGAGTTGGTCAGATTCGCCATGGTGATGGTGTCATCCTCAGCGGACGCTTCGCTCGCCGTCTGGTTATTGAAATAGATCTTATACTGCTCTTCCAGATCATCCGGCAGATCAGAGTTCAGCTCTTCTTTCACGGAGTACACCCACCGGGCGCCGTTGGGGGCCCATTTCTCCAGCTCCGTCTGCGCCGGTGCGGGGGGCTCTTCCCCGGGATCGGTCTCCGGGTCCTCCGTCGGGTCCGGTGTGATATCAGAGCCGTCTCCCGGCGTCGTGTCCTCTTCGCTGCCGGAGCCGCCCGCATCCGCCGGATCGCTGTGCAGGCTGGCGGCGCTGAGGCTGCCCTCCGGCTCCGGGGGCTGCGCGGCCTCCTCTTCCGAACCCGCGGTCTGGTCGTTGCCCTCCGCTGCCGTGGGAGTTTCGCTCTGGTCATTTTCTCCCGTGGAGGGAGGCTCGCTCACGTCCGGATCTTTCGGGGCGGGATCCGTCTGAGGATCAGTCGGAGTTTCGGGTTCTCCGGGCTCGGCGGGATATTGAGGATCATCAATGCCCGGGTCCCCTATGCCCCAGATTTGGTAGGTCCATGTGCCGTCGTCCTCCTGGGTCCATGTGACGGTGTAGTCTGTGCCCTCTTCCAGGATCTCCGTAATGTTGGGGGCCTCCTGCCCCTCCTGGGCGGCGGCGCTGCGGGTCACGACGAGCCGGATCACGGGGACCCAGTCCCCATTCTCGATTTGTACGTAAGGTCCATCCGGCCGCAGGCCGAAGGCATTGTCAAAGTCCTGCCAGACCTTGGTGCCCGTCAGAGTGACGAACTCCGTCTGGGGGTCCTCCCGCCGGTTCCAGAAGGTGGCATCAGCGTTCCTGTCTTCATCAGGCAGCAGATCCTCAACAGCGGCTCCGTTTTGAAGGGCCTCGCTGTCTGCGTCCAGATCACCCCGGCCGCACTTGGTCTCATAGCCGCCCAGGAAATCCTGGTCCTCCTCGATCTGATACACATATTCCGAGCCGTTGGGGGCGTACTGAGCCAGGCCCTCAAAGGTGAGGGTCTTTTCCACGGTCGCTTGTTCTTGCTCCTGATAGGCCTCCCGCACGTCCTGGGAAGACCATGTGATGGTCTGCACCAGTTCCTGTTCAGACGGCTCTCCACTGTTTTTTGTATACGTACGGTACAGATGGAAGCGCACGGCGGGATAGGCGATGGGGTCTCCCTCCCCGTCTGTGGGCAGCTCCAAAATCTTCTTCACCGACAGGCTGCCCGTGGGACTGTTGTACACGTTCTCCGCCTGGAAGGTGTTGGAGGGCTGGCGCATCTCGAAAAGGGGGATGTCCGTGTCTGTGCTCCCGTCATCCACCAGGGAGGTGCCGTCGGTGCCTGTAATGCCGGTCTCCCGCAGGGTGTACTCATACAGGCGGCCCTCCGGCGTGTATTTGGGAAGACGCTGCTGGTCCTGAGTTTCCGGCTGGACCGTTCCGCTGCTGCCGATGATGTTCTCGCCCACGTACAGGATCTGGAAGGTGTAGTTGTTCAGCCCGGACCAGTCGCTGATGGTCAGCGTGGCGATGGGCTCCGCGTCAAAGTCATACGCGCCGCCCCGCTCCCGCTGGTACAGGGCAAAGGTCACGGTGGGCAGGTCCTCCGCCGGATAGCCGGCGGGCAGGTTGGTCCAGAGCTTCCGTCCCTCGATGGTCAGGGGCTTGTCCAGGCGGTTGACAAAGGTGCCGCCGGCGTTCAGGGCGTATCTGGCATAATCTTCTGTCTGCCCTGTCAAAGCCGTGGTATGCGCTGTGTATATGCTTTCGCTCCCTTCATCGGCCTCGTTCCGGGTGCCCAGACGGGTCCCCTCCCACCAGTATTCGGCGATGGCGTAGTCAAACTCGGAGGCATTCACATTGGTGCGCTCCACCGCTGAGTAGACGATCTCAAAGCCGTACGCGTCGTATTTGGGCAGGTCTTCCAGCAGGGCCTGCCAGACATACTGCTGGGCCGTGTCTCCAGACGCTTCGGCCGGTGTCTCAGATGCCTCACCCTCGGAGCCGCCGGCATTTCCGCCAGCATCGGGCTCCTCTGTCTCCGGCGGGAGCAGGCCCTCGTCCGTCCAGCGGTAGCTGGGGTAGATCAGCTGGGTCTCTGTCTCCGTCTCCGTCTCCGTCTCACTGGTATGCACGGTCTGGTAGATGTCCAGGTAGATGTCCGGGCGGCTGCCGGCCTCATACATGTAGACGTCGTGCCACTCCTTGTACCAGACGGCATCCGTCACGCCGGTGCGGGTGTTGGTGAGGGTGATCTCCTGGGTGTCGTTCTCTAGTGCGCCGTCGTTTGCGTCATAGGAGGTCTCCTCCACCGACCGGGTGTAGGTGCTCCACAGGGCGTAGACGTCCGGGGAAATCGTCTGAAGTTCAGACAGTGCGATTTCTTCCCCGTTATGTAGCCAGACCTCCTCCACCGTATAGCGGACCACGGTGCCGTTGGTGTCGTACTTGGGAAGGTTGTGGAAATAGATCTCATGATACTCCTCGTCTGCAGTGAGGATCGGCTGGACGGAGGAAACCGGCTGGTCCTCGTTATCCTTGATCGGAACGTCCTCGCCGCCGAGCGTCACGTGTCCGTTTCCCTGTTCGTCATCATAGATCCGAAATGCGTTTTCCGCGTCATCGCTGGCGGAGATCTCCAGCTTCACCGCCAGGGTGAGGCCGGTGCCCGCCATGGCTGTCCGAAGGGCGTCCACGCCCTCTCCGTTGCCGTCCCGCCAGTCCTTGACGACGGTCAGGTCCACGTTGCCCAGACGGCGGTTGGTGACGGTCCACACGATCTCATTCGCAACGTTCTCGCTGTCATAGGTAGCTTCGTAGGTGTGGTTTTCGCCAGTCACTTTGTCGCGGAAGCTTCCGTCCGCATCTTGGCTTAGCTCCACTTTTCCGCCTGCCCCAATCCCGGTCTCCCGGATATAGACATCTGCTGCTTTGATGTCCTCCGGGAGCGCGACCCATTCGTACCAGACGGGGTCCTGACTTTCCCCTGCAGTGTCACCAAGAATAACGGAATCGATTTTCCCATTTGTTTGCGCATCGTACACCGTCACCTCCACCGGCTCCCGATGGGCGGTGTCGCTGTCATCCACCCAGTTCTTCTGGACCAGGATCCGTTCGCCGGCGCCCAGGCCGTTGGTGACAATGGTGGTGTAGTCGCCGGTCTCGCTGTCGATGGTGGTCTCATAGGTGGGACTTCCGCCCACTTCCAGGATCAGGTACTCGTACCGGCGGCCCTCTTCGTCGTATTCCGGGAGGCTGTTTAGGAGGGCTTCCCAGTTTTTACCGGAAATGGTGATCTCCTTGTCGATCTCGTCGTTGTACGCATCACCGTGTTCAATGGAACTCTCTACAAACGCGCCTTCCTCGTCCATCTCAAACGTGAGGACTTTGCAGTCTTCCGTCAGCGACTGCTCGCCGATGGTGCGGTAGAGGGCGAAGGTCACCTCATGTTTTGGATTCGACTCACCGTCCGGTTCCCACACCTTCTCCACAGTGTAGTCGATCCGGTTGCTGACGGCATTGGTGATGACCGTGCCGTTGTCGTTCTGCTGATAGGTCACCTGATACCGGACTTCCCCACGGCTGCCGCCGCTGGTCAGCGTGAAGGAGTCGCCCTCCAGGAGATTCCCACTCTCTCCCTCATAGACCGCCGTCTCCACCCAGCGGTATTCCAGCTCCCGGCCCTGGTTGTCGTATTTGGGCACGCTTTCGCTGACGGAGAGCCCGCCCAGGTTCTCCGCCGAAAAGCTCCCATTCTCTCCACCGCCGCCCAGGGTCTTGGTGATGTCGGTATTCTCCCAGGCGTCATCATCCGTGCTGCCCTTCGGCCGGGACTGGAGCGTCAGCTCCACCTGCACGTCCTCCAGCTCCGACTGGAAGGCCGCCGCCTTCCAGATCTTGGTAGCGTCCACCGTCACCGTGCCGGAGAGCTTGTTGGAGAGGGTGCCGCCGTTGTAGAGATATGTATCGTTTTCCGCTCTTTCCGCATCGGCCGCTTCGCCGATCAGCTGTTGCAGCCTGCCGTTGCTGCCCAGCACCCAGATGGTATCCGACACATCGCCGTTTGCATCCACAGCGCCCAGCACCTGGGTGTAGCGGCCGGCGTCGTCGCCGGTGAGATACTCCCGGACCACATAGATATACTCGTAGCCCTCCGCGTCGTACTTGGGCAGGTCCTCGAAGGTGATCTCCTGGGTGTCCTGTTTGTCGAGCGATATCGTCATGACGCTGCCGCTGTCGTCCCGGACGGGAGCGGCAGTGGTATAGCTCTGCCCGGCCCGGTAGCGCCAGAGCTGCAGCTCACCGTCCGGCCGGTGACTGGAGTCCGCCTGGTCCTCCCAGACCTTGGTGGCGGAGTAATCCTTGGTGCCCGTGAGGGTCAGGTACAGGATGCCGCCGTCGTAGACCTTGTCCACCTCAGAGCCCACGTTGGGCGCCCCGGAGTTGTCATAGGAGATCTGGAACCAGTCCCCCGCATCCAGCACATTGCCTGGGATCCCGTCATCCGCGTCCAGCCGGCCGTCGCCGTTCGGAGCCTCCTCCACGGAGTATTCGATGCGGCTGCCGTCCAGGTTGTACTTCCACAGGCCGGAAATGGTGATGGTGCCGCTGGGATCGCCCGAGTCCGCTCCCACATCCGAATTGACATCCAGCACTTCACGAATGGTATCCAACAGATATGTAGCCGTGGTCGCATCATATCCCGTATCCACTGAGAACAGGAAGGTCTGATAAAGGGCATCTGTGATGCCATCCGCCGCGGTCCGGTCCCCCTGGCGGAGCTGGACGTCAAAGCTGAACTCGTCTGTCAGCACATAGTACCAGCCAAGCTGGTCTTTCGCGGAGGGGTAGTCCTCCACGTTGTCCTGGTTGACATCAACGGGAATATAGCTGCCGAAGTAATCCGTTTCCTCTTCTCCGCCGCTCCCTGCGGGGCCCAGCGCCCACTCCACGGCAAGCGGCTCGCTTTCGGCCCCGAATTCATCCTCACGGATGATCTCCGCCGGCAGCCTATGATCCGGGACGGAGACCGTGTACGTGTTGTTCCCGTTATCCACAACGGTCATCTGCGGAACGCTGGACAGGCCGACGTCGGAACAGGTATCCTCTTCCAGGGCTTTCCAATCCTCGCCCTCGATCCGGAAATACAGCAGGGGCTGGTAGTCCTCCGCCGCGGGGCGCCTGCTTTCCTCGTCGTTGTTGTCCACCCAATAGAGCGTCTTCTCTTCAAAGTCTCCGGCATCATGCCAGCTTTTCACGCTCACTACCGTATCCGCATAGATCACCGGCACCAGGGTCAGGCACAGCACCAGTGCCAGCAGGCCGCTGAGCAGGCGCCTGCCGCTTTTTTTCGGCATGCCTCGCTTCCGGGGCACTTTTCCCTTCTGCAGTCGTTTGCCTTCGTACAGCATGAATCCTCACCTCTCCCAAAAACGTTTCACCGCGGAGGCGCACCAGCCACCGCGTCTGCTTCCGCGTTCTCCGGCGGCATCCGCCGTCAGCCGCCGTTCTCCCATCCCACCGTGCGCTGCTCCGCATCCAGCAGCTGTTCATGGGCCTGTTCCGCCAGCGACAGCACATCTGCCCGGATCTGCTCCTGCGTGGCCTGATACAGCCTGCGCAGGCAGCGGGGGTTACTCTTCTCCGCGTCCACCCGGGCATCCCGGCACAGGGTCCGGATCTCTCCGCTCACCTGGGTCCGCCGCATGGGCCGCCCGCTGCGGGTGAGAAAGGCCGGGCCGGCGGTGATCCCCGTCCGGTGAAGGTAGGACTCCAGCTCCCGCTGCAGGCAGGCCGGGATGGGGACCTCCTGCCGTCTGCCGCCCTCAGCGACAGAGACCCGGCCCTCTGCCACCGCCTCTGCCGTCATCTGGTCCAGTTCCCCGACCCGCAGCCCCGTCAGGGCGAATGTCTTCACCAGCAGATAGGTGCGCTCCCGTCCCTGGGTCCGGGCCGTGGTCAGCAGGCGCAGATACTCCGCCCTGGTCAGCTCCGGCTGGATCTCCTCTCCGGTGTCCAGCTGGCCGATCAGCTGCAGGTCCCGCCGGCCCAGAAAGGCCAGCAGGCCGTTGGCCGCTGAGATGTGGGTGTTGACCGTGCCGGGGGAGTAGCCCGCCTTCAGCAGGGAGAGCCGCCAGTCCTCCAGCGTCCGCGCCGTGACCAGCCTGTCCCGGGGCAGAAAGCGGAAAAATGCCTCCAGCTTGGGCCGGTAGACCTGGATCGTCTCCCGCTGCCTGCCACGGACAGCCAGACTGTCCAGATACCGGCAGATCTCTTCCCAAGAAACAGTCACCCCGGTCTCCTGCCCCGGAGGGGCATCCGGAAGGACCGCTCCCGCAGCTCTTTCCACAGCACATCCACTCCTTCCCGCAGCTGCAGAGCCACATTTTACAACAGAATGACTATTATGTTGTTTTCAGAGGATCAGCCGCATGCGCTGCAGCATCTGCTCGTGGACCTGCGTGCTGACGGCCACATAGATGCGGGTGGTCTCAATGGACGAGTGGCCCAGAATGTCCGCCAGGTGGGCCAGATCCTTTTCCTGCTCGTAAAAGCTCCTGGCAAACAGATGGCGCAGATTGTGCGGAAAGACCTTCTCCGGGGCCACGCCGGCCTCCCGGCAGAGGGTCTTCATTTCACGCCAGATGTTGCTGCGGTCCAGAGGCATGCCGGTCCTGGTACGGAACAGCGGGCCGCTTCGGATGCCCCGTGCCTGCGCGTACTGCCTGAGCCGCTGTGCCAGCTCCCGCGGCAGCAGGACGACCCGGCTCTTTCCCTTCAGCCGGATCTCCGTCCGGCCGGACGCCAGGGTCTCCGCCGTGATGAAGCGCAGCTCGCTCACCCGGATGCCCGTGGTGCAGATGGTCAGCATCACGTGGTAGAGCCGCTGGTCCTTCCGCCCTCTGGCGGCAGCGATCAGACGGCGGTATTCCGCTTCCGACAGCTCCCGGCGCTCCTCCCGAAAGGCCTGCCGCTGGACTCTCAGCTGCTTTACGTGGCAGTGCTCCGCCCCAAGGAACAGCAGATATGCATTCACGGCAGAGAGCTTGTTGTTGACGGTCCGTGCGCCGCACTGCTGCTGCAGGTGCTCCCGATAGGCCAGGAGCTCCTTTTTGGTGAGGGGCTCTCCCGCCAGAAACTCCCGCAGGTGCTCCGCCTCTCCCACGTACTTTTGGACTGTGGCGGGCGCCTTTTCATTTTCCAGCAGGAACTCCCGGAACGCGCGGATGGACTGCTGGGTGATGCCGATCTCTTCCATCTTGACTCCTCCAATTCCGCCCGTGCAGAGACGGGCATTTTCTGTAAGCATACCCAAAACTGCGCCGGATATGTTCCGCACATGGAGAAGTTTTCCAAAAGCGCAGAACCCGGTACAAAAGGGCAGCCCGCGGAGAGATCTCCGCGGGCTGCCGCATAGATATGATCGCTTTTATCGTCCTCCCCGGACACTGTAGGTCTCGCTCCCCCGCTCCCGCAGCTTTTCATTCAGCCACGCCCGCAGGGACGCCATGCCCTCCTCCGTCCAGGGAAAGGTCTCCGTCTCGATCTGCTGGGCCTTCTCAAAGCAGATGTTTTCATAGACCCAGGCCTGGATCGAGCCGTCGTTCACCTTCCCGGTCCGCTGGAACCGGTAGCGGAAGGTGCCGATGGAGCCGGGAAAGATCTCCGACTTCTTCAGAAAATTCAGTGTCAGAAACGCAAACGGGTCTTCCATTTGGATGTCTCTCTCCTCCATCATGCCGCCTCCGTCTCCCGGCGGCAGACTTTGATCCCCGCGATGGTCAGCGCGAACACGAACCAGAAGATGCACATGACCCGGGGATAGTTCCACAGGTAGTCCGCCAGACCGCAGACCATGGCGCCGCACAGGGCCGCCGCGCCGGCGCAGGTGATGGTGCGGGCAGCGGAGAGCGCGCAGTGCCGGACCGTATGGGCCGCCTTCTTGATGTTCCACAGCATGGCTCCCACAAAGCCCACAAAGCCCAGAAGCCCCGCCTCGATCCACACCTGCAGGAAGAAGTTGTGGGCGTGGACAAAGGGCGCCTCCCCGTGGTAGAGGTTGAAGTCGCGGATGTAGTCCTGCACGGCGGCGGTGCCCAGGCCCGCGCCGGAGACCGGCGAGGTCCGGATGACCTCCAGTGCCGCCTGATACAGGGGGATGCGGCTGGCGGTGGACGTATCCGCCGGGTTGAAGATGGTCAGGACCCGGTTCCAGATGGTATCCGGCAGGAAGGGCACCATCATCACACACAAGATCGCAAAGGCCGGGATCAGCTTGGGCTTCCACAAAAACACCAGCACCACCAGGGCGCAGGCCATGCCCACCCAGCTGGCCCGGGAGTAGGTCATGCCCAGGGCCAGCACGCCTACGGCAAACACGCCGCAGGCCATCAGGCGGGAGACGCCCCGCCTGGAGCAGAGGATCAGCGCCAGCACCAGGGGCAGCAGAAGGATCAGCACCTCCGCAAAGGTGTTGGGGTTGTCGAAGTAGGACTGCACCCGGCCGGGCATGCCGGCGTTCACCTCCAGGTCCACGTAGGACTCGTTGACCTCCACGCCCTGGATCCGCTGGTAGACGCCGTAGAGGGAGGACACCAGCACGCAGAACCCGCCGCCGGCGGCCAGCCGCTTCAGGTCCTCCGTGCCCCGGACGGCGCTGACCGTCACCAGCACGCAGAGGGCCGCGGCGATATGGTAGAGCAGGAAGCGGAAGGAGGCGGCGGGCTCGTAGGAGAACAGCACCGCCAGGAACATGGACCCGAACAGCACCACCGGGTAGAAGCCGATGTGCTTCACGTCCAGCCGGTACGCCTTCCGGGACATGGCGCCGGCGCAGAACAGCACCAGCAGGGCGGCAAAGCCCAGCATGCTGTAAGCGTTGTTCCAGTGAGAGAACGGAATGATCCACAGCAGCATGATGAGCCAGGACTGGGCAATGGCGGTCTCGTGGCCCATCTCAAAGGCCAGCCGGGAGAAGAAGCTGTCGTCAAACGTGGCCTTCAGGGCCAGATACAGCTTGTGGAGCAGCCAGGCGGGCAGGTTGACCAGGGCCGTCAGCAGCCAGCAGAGGAAGCTCCCCTCCCAGGCCCGGGCCACCACGCCCTCCCGGCACAGGACCCGGAGGACACGGCTCTCGTCGATCTGGCGGTTGCACCAGGCCCCCATGCGCACCAGGCAGCGGTGGACGCCGCTGTCATTGTAGACGGTGCACAGCGCTGCCCAGAGATGATACAGATAGCTTTCGCGGAGAGTGGTCATGAAGCGGAACCTCGTTTCTTCAGATGCGGTTTTTGATCCGGTACAGCTGGGAGAGCAGCCAGAAGTGACCGCCCCGCACCAGCCTGGCCGCCAGCTGCTTATTGCGGCTCATGCCCACAGGCGTCAAAGTCTGGATGGCGTGGGCCATATCCGGCCGCTGGCACAATGCCCGGATGGTCTCCTGCCGCTGCCGGAGGGTCTTGGGATTGCCGGGGGCGTACTCATTGCCGATGGCGATCAGCAGCCCGGCCCAGTTGGAGTTCTCCCGCCACTGGGGACGGTCCGGCGTCAGATCATATCGGGCGGCCAGGTCCTCCTTCCGCTCCATGAAGCGGCCGAAGACCTGCTGGAAGTCCTTCATGTATTTGTGGGTGGCGGAGGCCGGGTTCTGGAGATAGCGGTACAGGGGCTCCTCCGTCACCGCCAGACGGCGGGCATTGCAGAAATACTCCATTAGAAACAGCTCGTCCTCCAGATAGGCGCCCTCATACCGGAGGTGGAGCTTGTCAAAGATCTCGGCGGAGAACAGATACCGCCAGATAAAGCCGTTGAACACCGGCTGGGCCAGCCGGTCCCCCAGCAGGGGGCAGACGATCTTCTCCCGGATGGCGTCCGCATCGTAGACACCGGCGGGCAGCACCGGCTCCGGCGTCTCGCTGCCGTCGGCCCACAGGTTCAGGTGGGCGCAGGCGGCGGTGTCCGCCCCGGCCCGCTCCCGCAGATCCCACAGGGTCTCCAGACACCGGGGCTCGTACCGGTCATCCGAATCCAGAAAGGCGATGCAGGTCCCCCGAGCGTGGTCCAGTCCCACGTTCCGGGTCTCGCTGACGCCGCTGTTTTTTTCCTTGTGGAACACTCGGATCCGGTCGTCTGTCTGGGCAAGTTCGTCGCAGATGACCGGAGAACCGTCGGTGCAGCCGTCGTCCACCAGCAGCAGCTCCCAGTCGGAGAAGGTCTGCTGCCGCACGCTCTCCACACAATCCCGCAGGAACTTCTCTGCCTGATAGACAGGCACGATGACGGAAATCTTTGGCATAGACGGCCTCCCTGCGCCCTGCGGCGCTCCCACGCAGACTGCGGCACCGGGATCCCGGCGCCTCCCCAGATCCTGGGACTCTCATACGGAGCTATTGTACCTGATTTCCCCGGGAAGGTCAACGGCTTTTCCCGGAAAAGCCGGGCATACTAGAGGCGAGGTGATCCAAACATGAACGACATTGAACTGCTCCAGTACGTCCACGAAACGGCAGAGATGGGCATCCAGGGCCTTTCCAGCCTGGACGGTCAGGTCCGGGACGACGGCCTGCGCCGGGTCCTGGGCCAGCAGAGCGCCGAATACCGCCGGATCGCAGACCAGGCGGAACAGCTGCTCCGGTCCCTGGGAGAGGAGCCCCGGGACCCGGGCCTGCTGGCCAAGGTCTCCGCAGAGGTCCTGTCCACCGTCAAGACCCTGGCAGACCCCTCCCCCTCCAACATCGCCGAAATGGTCATCCAGGGCAACACCATGGGCGCCGCCAAAAGCACCCGGCATCTGGGGGACTACAGCGGCTGCAGCCGGGAGATCCGGAATCTGGCGGAGCGGCTGCTGCACACCGAGGAAGCCAACGCCGCACAGATGAAGTCCTTCCTCTGAGGCCGGAACGGCGGAGGGCCCTTCCAAGGAAAGGCCCTCCGCCGTCTCTTTATATACGTTAGATACGTTCTCCGCCCGCCGCCTCAGGAGCGGGTGTAAAGATCCTCGCCGCACAGGAACCGCTCCTGCGCCTCCTGCAGAGGGACCTGATCCCGGTTCAGCGCCTGTACCAGCTGCTCCACCTCTGCCCGGTCCCGGCTGTACAGCAGCACCACCAGCTGGCGCGCCGGGTCCCACGACTCGCCCCGGATGCCGAACCGCCGGGGATACAGGCTCTCCAGCAGCTGATACCGCACCGGCGGCCGATCCTGGGCTTTCCGCTTCCGCCACACAGACATTGCCAGTGCCCGGACCAGGTCCTTGGGGGCAGGCTTCTCCCGGGGCATCCGCCGGAAGAGCTGCCGCAGCGCCTCCCGGTCCCCATAGGCCCAGATATCCTCCGCCGCCCGGGAGAGGGACTTGGCCAGGGTGTCCTTCTCCTTTCCGCTCTCCGCCCGGGCCTCCGCATACAGCGCCTCCATGGAAAAGGTACCGGGCAGATGGGGGATGGCAGTCTCCACCAGGCAGCAGAGGTCGCAGTAACAGTCCCGGCTCAGTCTGCCGCCGATCTGCTCCACTGCCAACAGAATCTCTTCATCCATCCGGAACCATCTCCCCCAGCGTCCTTGATCCGCCGCTTTTAATATACCAGAATTTTCGCAGATTTGAAATATTTTCGACATCAATGGACAAAATCGGACCATTTCTGACCGGCCGGCCTTGACAGCCGCGGCAGGATGTGCTTCCCTATAAGCATGATCAGTCTGGAGGGATCCCATGGAATTTCGGCGCATTGAAGCAGAAAAGCGGAACTTTCTCCCCCTGTTGCTGCTGGGGGACGAGCAGGAGGACATGATCGACCGGTATTTGGACCGGGGCGTCCTGACGGCGCTGTACGACGGCGGCCTCCGGGCGGTGTGCGTGGTGACAGAGGAGGCCCCTGGCGTGTTCGAGATCAAGAATCTGGCGGTGGAGCCGGCCTTTCACCGCCGGGGCTACGGCCGCGCCATGGTGGAGCGGGCGGTGCGGGACTGCCGGGCCGCCGGCGGACGGCGGCTGCTGGTGGGCACCGGGGACAGTCCCCTGACCCTGCCCTTCTACCAAGCCTGCGGGTTCCGGGAGAGCCACCGGGTCCCCGGCTTCTTCCTTCGATATTACGACCATCCCATCTACGAAGGCGGTCGCCTTCTGTCGGACATGATCTATTTGTCCATGGAGCTGTGAGCGCAAAAAGGCGGCGCCGCTGAGATCAGCGGTGCCGCCTGCTTCGCGCGGGCCGGTGCCCCGGGTCCTTACGCCTCTGCCGCGGCGGTCTTCAGGGCCTCCACCCGGTCCGTTTTCTCCCAGGCCACGCCCAGGTCCTCCCGGCCCATGTGGCCGTAAGCCGCCAACTGGCGGTAAATGGGCTTGCGCAGGTCCAGGTCCCGGATGATGGCCGTGGGCCGCAGATCGAAGACCTTGCGGACGGCGGTCTCCAGCTTGTCATCGCCCACGGTGCCGGTGCCGAAGGTGTCCACCAGCACGCTCACCGGCTGGGCCACGCCGATGGCGTAGGCCAGCTGCACCTGACAGCGCCGGGCCAGGCCGGCGGCCACGATGTTCTTGGCCACCCAGCGGGCGGCATAGGCCGCGGAGCGGTCCACCTTGGTGGGGTCCTTGCCGGAGAAGCAGCCGCCGCCGTGAGGGGCACTGCCGCCATAGGTGTCCACGATGATCTTCCGGCCGGTGAGGCCGGAGTCCCCCTGGGGGCCGCCGATGACGAAGCGGCCCGTCGGGTTGACATAATACTTCGTCTTCTCATCCAGCATGTCCGCGGGGATCACGGCCTTGGCCACCAGCTCGATCATGTCCTTCCGGATCTGGTCCAGGGAGACCTCCGGGCTGTGCTGGGTGGAGATGACCACCGTGTCCACCCGGACGGGGCGGCCCAGCTCGTCATACTCCACGGTGACCTGGCTCTTGCCGTCAGGCCGCATATAGGAGAGCTCCCCGCTCTTGCGGACCTCTGCCATCCGGCGGCAGAGCTTCTGGGCCAGGGAGATGGGCAGGGGCATCAGCTCCGGCGTCTCATCGCAGGCGTAGCCGAACATCATGCCCTGGTCGCCGGCGCCGTTGCTCAGCTCGCTGTCGGCACCCTCCTTGTTCTCCAGGGACTTGTCCACACCCAGGGCGATGTCGGCGGACTGCTCGTCGATGTTGGTGATGATGCCGCAGGTGTCGCAGTCAAAGCCGTACTTGGCCCGGTCATAGCCGATGTCCCGGATCACCTCCCGGGCGATCTTGGGGATGTCCACATAGCAGTCGGTGCTGATCTCGCCCATGATGTGGACCAGGCCCGTGGAGACCGTGGTCTCGCAGGCCACGCGGCCGTTGGGGTCCTGCTCCAGAATGGCGTCCAGCACGGCGTCGGAGATCTGGTCGCAGATCTTGTCGGGATGTCCCTCCGTCACGGACTCGGAGGTAAAGAGATAATGTCTTGCCATAGCACAGTTCCTTTCTAGCGTTCCGTCCCCATCAAGCGGCGAAAAAAATGCGCGTTTCGACGGCGAAACGCACAAAAGGATCTGTTCAATGCTCCTCATCTGTCGATCACCGCCGGATTTGGCACCTTGTCATAAGCAGGTTGCCGTGGGTTCATCGGGCCGTTCCCTCCGCCACTCTTGATAAGGGATGATAAAATTGTCCCTATTATTTTAACAGGTTTTTTTCGTTTGTCAATACGATCCCGGCGCTTTTCCGCAGAATTCCGGTCCTCTGCGGAAAATTCCGCCGCCCGGAGCCTCTGTTCAAAAATTGTACATGACTTTTTCCGCCCCATCGGGTATAATGAGCTCCGGTATCTGTCAACATCTTCCTGGGAGGTTTTGAACTTGAGAAAACTGAACGCCGCGGTGGACCGGTTCGCATACAGCCATCCCCGCTTCGGCATTCCGAATCTGATGAAGTTCCTGGTGGGGGTCATGGCCGTGGTGTTCGTGCTGGACCTGTTCTCCAACAGCTACGCCAGCTATATGCTGTACTTTGACGCGGATCTCATCCTGCGGGGAGAGCTGTGGCGGCTGGTCACCTGGATGTTCCTGCCCACCAACGGCTCCCTGTTCTGGATCTTCATCAGCCTGTCCTTCTACTACTTCATCGGCACTTCCATTGAGGAGTACTGGGGCACCGCCAAATTCACCCTGTTCTATCTGGCATCCGCCGTGCTGATGGTGGTCTTCGGCATGATCAGCGCCCTGTGGTCGCCGTTTCCGGTGGTCACCAGCGGGAACCTCAACCAGATCCTGTTTCTGGCCTTTGCCACCCTGTACCCCGACGCGCTGATCCGCGTCTATCTGATCCTTCCGGTCAAGGCCAAGTGGCTGGCGGTGCTCTATGTGGTTCTGACGGGCTACGATCTGCTCCGCAACGGTCTGTGGGCGGCTCTGTTCACCCTGCCCCAGCTGCTGGCCGTGCTGCTGGTATATCTGGTGTTCTTCTGGGACAGGATCGCAGACCTGCTGAGGGAATTCGGCTTTGCCGTCCGGCATCAGAACTCTCCCCAGACCATCCATTTCAAATCCGCTGTAAAGCAGCAGAAGAAGGCCCAGCAGCAGGGCTACCGCCACAAATGCGAGGTCTGCGGCCGCACGGACGCCGACTTCCCGGACCTGCAGTTCCGGTACTGCTCCAAGTGCGCGGGCTACCACTGCTTCTGCGAGGATCACATCTTCAACCACACCCATTTCACCCAGTGAGCACCCAGAGGCCCTGTCCTGCGGACAGGGCCTCTTTTTCGCCGCCGGATGGAGATATTCCTTCCCTCCCACACACATTTGCGATATACTGGTAGCGACCAAGACCTGTCCGGAAAGGAGAAGGGACCGATGGTACGACCGATGGATATCCCGCTGCAGAGCCGGGCGGCAGCCTTTGCCGCGCCCGCCTTCTTCAAAAAGCTGACCATGTCCCATGCGGATGCGGAGCAGCTCTTCGCCCCGGTGGACTGGTGCGGACTGTGCCGGGATCTGGCGCCCACGGAGCGCCGTGTCTCCTGCGCCGCCGCTCTGGATGCCTTCCGCCCCCTGCTGGACCGGATATCGCCGGAGCCGGCGGAGGGCTGGCTGTCCTGCGCCTATGAGACCGCCCGGTCGCTGCTGTATCCGGCGGCGGACGCCGGACACACCGCCGCACAGCGGGATGGGGCCCTGTGCTTTCTCCAGTTCCTCCAGGTGCTCTTTGATCTGGAGCGGGTCAGTCTGCCCTTTGATCTCTGGCTGGACTTTGAGCTGTGCACGGAGGAGGAGCTCTCCCACAGCGGCGTGGCGGAGGAGTACCGCCGCTTTCTCCGGCGGTTCCGGGAGGAATACATCTACGAGCTGCTGCGGCTGGGCCGGGAGGTGACGCCCTTCCAGACCCTGGACCACATCGCCGGTGTCCACCATGTGGCCATGCAGGTGGCCAGAGCCTTCCGCTCCGCCGGCGGGCTCATCGACCTGGGGCTGATCTCCGGCGCCGCCCTGGGCCACGACCTGGGCAAGTTCGGCTGCAAGCCCGGAGAACGTGTGGCCTACCTCCACTACTACTACACGGATCAGTGGTTCACCCGCCGTGGGCTGACGGCCCTGGGCCACATCGCCGCCAACCACTCCGTCTGGGACCTGGAGATCGAGAACCTGTCCTCCGAGTCCCTGGCCCTGGTGTACGCGGATTTCCGGGTGAAGCAGATCTATGATGACCAGCACCGGGAGATCCCCCGCCTCTACTCCCTGCAGGAGGCCTTTGACGTCATCCTCAGCAAGCTGGATGATGTGGACGACGCCAAGCGGATGCGGTACCGGTACGTCTACGCCAAACTGCGGGACTTTGAGGACTACCTCATCTCCTTCGGCGTGGATACCACGCTCCGCACCCCGAGAGGCACGCCGCCGGCGGCAAAAAACGCCGCCCTGCTGGAGGCCGGCGAGGTGGTCCCCGCTCTGCGGCGCACCGCCGTGGACCACAACATCCGTCTGATGCACCGGCTGGGCCACGAGCAGCTGTTCGGCAATACGCTGGAGGCCGCCCGGGGCGAGAAGGACCCTGCCCGGCTGCAGGCGTATGTGTCCATCTTCGAAGAGTATTTCACCTACTGGAACGCCTCCCAGAAGCAGCAGACCCTGGAGTTCCTCTATGAGCTGCTGATGATGCCGGACGGCAATATCCGCCGCAGGGCCGCCGCCCTCATCGGCCGCATCCTGGCGGTCTTCCGTCTGGGCTATCAGAAGGAGCCGCCGGCGGACGCCCCGCCGGACCCGGAGGAGGACCTGCCCTTCCAGCTGTGGGCGGAGTACCTGGCCAGGCTCATCGACCCGGACCGCCGGCTGACCCCCCGGCAGATCAGCATGATCCGCTATCAGGCCAAGACCGCGGCGGATGCCCTGCTGATGAACTGCTCCGACGCCGACGCCCCCCGCTTTGCCGGGGAGCTGTTCCGCCATTACCGCCGGCCGGAGCTGGTGGAGGCGGACGCCGCCTTCGCCCTGCTGGACACGGTGCTGAGCCTGCCGCTGGAGCGGGTATCCGGCGAGGACCTGCATCTTCTGACATCCTTCGCCGTCTGGTGGCTGAAGTGGGGCGGCCTGCCCCAGAAGGCCGCCGCCCTGCGGCTGTTCCGCCACCTGCTGACGGCGCTGGATCCCCACGGGCCGGACACAGCGGACATCACCGCCGCCGTGGCCGCCGCCGAGTGCCAGGGCAGCACGCCGCTGCTGTTCCTGCAGGCCCATCTGGGGGCCATGCTGGGGCTGGACGTCTCCGCCCAGCGGGCCGTGCTGGATCGGCAGGACGCTGTGAGCAGCGTGTTCCTGGACAACCTGAAATCCGCCACCCCCTGGGTGCTGAAGGCCGTGGGCGTGGAATATCTGCTGGACCAGGTGGAGCAGGGGGACAATGCCAACGTGCTCCACATCGCCACCCACTTCTCCAACCTGATGAAGGTCAGTGAGAACATCGTGGTCCGCCGGATGGCGGGCGCCTCCCTGCTGGCCATCGCCCCGGTGCTGACGCCGGACCGCCGGAACGAGGTGGCGGTGGAGCTGTCCAAGGTCCTGGAGACGGGGCAGACAGAGATCTCCCAGTACATCCCGGCGTATCTGGGCCAGTTCGCCCTGTGGCTGACGCCCCGGGAGCTGGACGAGATCGTGGACCAGATGCAGCTGCTCCTCTCCTCCGCCAATACGGTGATCGTGGCCGCAGCCCTGGCCACCGTGGGCGCCATGCTGGAGCATTACGGCGTCTATGCCGGGCGGTTCCGGGAGCCTCAGGAGGTCCTGAAGCGGCGCTGGCAGCGGCTGGCAGGCCTGCTGCTGAAGGGCCTGGCCTCCTACCGCCAGAGCGTCCGGCAGGAGGCCCTGCAGATCCTGGGAGAACGGATTTTCGGCTCCCAGGTCCTCTCCCGGGCGGACAAGGCCGCCCTCTTCACCCTGATGGCCAAGAAGATCCTCTTCCTGCTGGGTGAGCAGCCGGAGCAGGAGCTGAGCTTTTTCTACACCGCCGCGGCCCTCTCCCACATCTACCGCTTCATCGTCTCCTATCAGATCGAGTGCGGGGCATTCTCCTTCCGCGCTCCCGCCGGCGCGGCCTTCTTCCCCGGAACCTTCGACCCCTTCTCCCTCAGCCACAAGGGCATCGTCCAGGCCATCCGGAACCTGGGGATGGAGGTCTATCTGGCGGTGGACGAATTCTCCTGGTCCAAGAAGACCCAGCCCTCCCTGGTGCGTCGGCAGATCGTCAGCATGTCCGTGGCGGATGAGTTCGACGTGTACCTCTTCCCCCACGACATCCCGGTGAATCTGGCCACGCCGGAGGATCTGGACCGCCTGCGGCAGGTCTTTGCCGGCCGGGAGCTGTATCTGGCAGTGGGGTCTGATGTGGTGGCCAACGCCTCCTCCTACCGGGCGGCGCCGTCACCGGGATCCGTCCACTCCCTGAATCACATCGTCTTCCGACGCTCCAGCGGCGCAGAGGGGCAGGAGATCGAGGCGGACCTGAGCCGGATCTCCGGCCGCGTCATCCAGCTGCAGCTGCCCACCCATCTGGAGGACATCAGCTCCACCCGCATCCGGGAGAACATCGATCTGGGCCGGGACATCTCCAGTCTCATCGACCCGGTGGTCCAGGACTTTATCTACCGCAACAGCCTCTACCTCCGGGAGCCTCAGTACAAGCAGATCCTCCGGGCGGGAGACCTGGTGTTCTCCCACATCTCTCAGCCCAACCGGATGCTGTGGGAGGAGGTGACGGAGGCGCTGCTGCAGGCCCGGGCCCCGGCGCCGCAGACCGACCCCCGGGACGGCGTCTGCCTGCTGCGCAGCGGCGGCCCACGGTCCCGGCTGCTGGGCTTCCTGACACTGCGGACCGTGAACTCCGGCAGTCTGTATGAGGCTCTGGAGGATCCGGAGCTGGCGGACTTCGTCCGCAGGCGCACAGCCGGCAAGATCCGGCTGCTCACCAGCCTCACCGTAGTCCCCGGTGCCGCCGGCGGCCACGATGTAGGGCAGCTGCTGATGACGGAGGCCCTCTCCCGGGCCATCAGCGAGGACTGCGGCTACGCCGTCTGGTACGGCCCCGCATCGGAGGACACGCTGGACCTGCTGGAGCGGCAGGGCTTCGTCCGGGCGGAGCTGCCCAGCCGGCAGCCGCTGCTGCTGGTGGACATGCGCTCCCCCTCCGTCCTGCTGCAGAATATCCCCACCACGCTGAAGGAGCCCTTCTCCTCCGACCCCGCGGTCCTGAAGGCGGTGAAGGCCGCCCACCGGAACATGCAGCGGGCCCTCACCGGCCTGTATCCCGGTTCCCTGATCCTGTCGCTGAACGCGGAGGTCATCTACCACCGGCTGGTGCGGAAGATCGCGGACCTCAACGGCGTCCGGGCAGAGCCCACCGTGCCCCGGGTGCTGGGGCCCAAGATGTGCGTGCCCTTCGGCAAGATCCTGCGGGGCAACGCCATCCCCAACACCGTCACCAAGACCATCCACACCGACAAGGTGTTCGCCCAGGATCTGCGGTCCTTCACCATCGAGAGCTTCCCGGGCTATGCCCCGCTGGAAAGCCAGATCCGCACCATCCACTCCTTCCGCCGGCCGGTGATCCTGGTGGACGACCTGCTGCACTCCGGCACCCGGATCAACGCCCTGGACCCCTTGTTCCGGCAGGAGGGCGTGGTCATCGACCAGGTGCTGGTGGGCCTGCTGTCCGGCCGGGGCAGGGATCTGATTGCCGCCAAGGGCCTCAGCGTGGACAGCGTCTACTTCATTCCCAACATGGAGTCCTGGTTCGTGGAGTCCACCATGTACCCCTTCATCGGCGGCGACACCGTGGGCCACGACGAGCCCTCCGTCCCAGGCCTGACACCGGCGGTGAATCTGATCCTGCCCTATGCCTTCCCCCGGTTCTACAAGAACTGCGACCGGGAGGCGGTGTTCCGTTTCTCCTGCACGTGTCTGGAGAACGCAAGAGACATCCTGCTGGCCCTGGAGTCCACCTTCCGGGAGCGGTACGCCCGCAACCTGACCCTCTCCCGTCTCAGCGAGGCGGTGATCCTGCCCCTTTCCCCGGACAAGGGCAGCTGCATGCACTATGACCCCAGCCTCCCCGCCTCTGTGTTTCTGCAGAACGACCTGAAGATGCTGCTGCGGATGCGGAACGTGCTGGAATAAAATGTGGCCCTGCCGCAGCCGGCAGGGGAAAGGAGCCCTTCATGCACTATTACCGCCACGGCGAGACGGTTTTCGCCTCGCTTTTGCCGGACCTGCCTCTGGAGGCGGCGGACCGCCCCACCTCCGGCAGCCCCGGCCTGTTCCTCATCGACCGGGACCCGGTATCCGGCCGTTCCTCCTTCTGTGTCTCCGACGCCCGGCAGCTGACGGCGGGAACGGAGGACGTCTCCTGGCTGGACCCCGCCCGGATGGGCGTCCCGGCGCCTGTCCTGCCCAAGCGGATCCAGCACACCATCGACGCCCGCCTGCTGCGGGCCGTCAACATCCGCCACCCCCGCTGGGCGGAATTTGCCATGGCCCCGTCCATGCAGCTGCCGCCGCGGGTACGGGTGAATCTGCTGGCAGTGGGTGACGTGGGCAGCACTCTGCTCACCGCTCTGAAGCTGCTGGGCGGCGACTGCATCGAGAGCATCGGTATCTGCGATCTGAACGAAAAGGCCGTGACCCGCTGGGTCACGGAGCTGGGCCAGGTGTCCTGGCCCTGGGACTATGACGCCCTGCCGGAGGTGGAGCCGGTGGCACCGGAGGACCTGTTCCGGTGCGATGTGTTCCTCTTCGCCGCCACCCGGGGCGTGCCGCCGGTGGGCGGCGGCGTCCGGGACGTGCGGATGGCCCAGTTCGGCGCCAACCGCCCCCTGGTGGAGCAGTACGCCCGCCAGGCCCGGCAGGCGGGATTCGGCGGGCTGTTCGTCGTGCTGTCAGACCCGGTGGATCCGCTGTGCAAGGCGGCATATCTGGCCTCCAACCAGGGGGCGGACGGCCAGTGGGACGGGATGGGCCTCCGGGCGGAACAGATCCAGGGCTTCGGCCTGGGCGTGATGAACGCCCGGGCGGCCTACTTCTCCAGGCAGGATCCCCGGTTCCGCAGCTTTCTCACCGACGGCCGCAGCTATGGCCCCCACGGCCAGGGGCTGGTGATCGCCAACTCCCTCACCCACTATGACGACGGCCTGTCCCGGGAGCTGACGGACCTGGTGACCACCGCCAATCTGCGGATCCGGGAGCTGGGATTCAAGCCCTATGTGGCCCCCGCCATCTCCTCCGGCGCCATGCAGCTGCTGCTGACGCTGCGGCGGAGCTGGCACTGCAGCTCCGTGGCCCTGGGGGACGTGTGGTTCGGCGTCCGCAACCGGCTGACCGCCGCCGGTCTGGAGATCGAGACCGTCTCCCTGCCCGCGCCGCTGTTTGAGCGGCTGCGGGAGACCCAGGCCCTGCTGCGGGAGATCATCTGATAAAAGGAGATGCCGCCATGGCTGAACAACTCACCGTGCTGCTCCCCGGCGGGGCGGCCTCTCCCCGGTGCGCCGGGGTGCTGGAGGCCGCGCTGGCGGGGCGGCGGGCGGAGGTCCTGACCCGGCTGGAGGCGCCCCTCCACGGGCGGCGGCTGCTGTTCGTCCTCTCCCTGGACGAGGGCGGCGTGAACCACAGCGTTTCTGACCTGCTGGCCGCTCTCCGCACCCATCCCGGGTGTCTGGAGGGCTGCGTGGGGGGCGTGCTGACAGACGCCCCCGGGGACCTGTACACCAAGGCGGCGGGCCGGGAGCTGGCGCTGGCGGCAAACCTGGCCGGGTGCGCCTTCGTGGGCCGCCCGCTGGTGGAGGGCACCGGCAGCCTGCGGAACTTCACCGTCCAGGCCCGGAACGCCGGCTGTTCGCTGGATGCGGCCTACCGCCTGGCGGCGGCGGATCTGGGGTCGCGGGTGCTGGCCTTCTCCCCGCCCCGGCTGGCACGGCCGCGGCTGCTGGTGCTCCACGCCTCCAGCCGGGCCACCTCCAACACCCTGGCCCTGTGGGGGCTGGTGCGGGACCGGCTGGGAGACCGGTGTGACATCACGGAGATCGGCCTGCGGAACGGCACGCTGGAGGACTGCGCCGGCTGCCCCTACACCACCTGCCTCCACTACGGGGAGCAGGGCGGCTGCTTCTACGGCGGCGTCATGGTGCAGGAGGTGTACCCCGCCATTCTGGAGGCGGATGCCGTGGTGCTGCTGTGCCCCAACTACAACGACGCCCTGTCCGCCAACCTGACGGCGGCCATCAACCGGCTGACGGCCCTGTACCGTACCGCCTCCTTCGCGGACAAGGCGGTGTTCGCCATTGTGGTGTCCGGCTACTCCGGCGGGGACATCGTGGCCAGCCAGGTGGCGGGGGCTATGGGGATGAACAAGGGCTTCTGGCTGCCGGGGCGCTTCTGTATGCTGGAGACCGCCAACGACAAGGGTGAGGCCCTGGCCCTGCCGGGGATCGGCGAGCGGGCGGAGCGGTTTGCGGAGAATATGTTATGTCAGCTTTTATGACAGAAAGCGGAGCCGCCGGGAATTTCCGGCGGCTCCGCTTTTTCACTCCACCCAGTGTTCCATGCCGGTGACGCAGCGAGTACCCAAAGACCTCCCATCTTTGTCATAAGCTGTGACGAAGCAGGTGATGGACTGTACTGCCCGACAAGGCTCCAGCGGGCAGACGAAGTATGCCGTGCCGTCAGCGCCCATGATCCAGTCCGCCGCCGTCAGATGCACAGTTAGGGAGGGCTGAGGTTCCAACAGGAAATTTGACGGCTCGAACTCCACCACTAGTTCCTCCACCTCCGGCGATTCCAGACAGCCGTAGACATAGACGAATTTCTCTGTCAGAGACGACCGGTATTGCTCCCAAAGGTATGGTGCCTTCTCTGACACAACCTCCCCCTCCTCCAGCTGGCGTTCAAACCAACTGCAGCCCGCCGTAAAGGGGCGGTCATTTTCCCGGGGCGTGAGAGATAGAAATCCCTGCCACCCTCCGGCCCGCCAGCGGAAGTCATACTCACTGAAGCCAACCGCGCGCTCATTGGCGGTAAAGCGAGCTATGGCGGGAACCTCCTGTTCCCAGGGAACATCTCCCTGCCAGAGGACCTCCATGGGCTCCAACAGGCGGCGTTTTTCCTCCAGCCGCTGGGCCTGATCCGGTGTGAACCGGTAAACGTCGGTGATGTAGGCCGCCAGCAAAAGCAGACAGGGGACCAGCAGCCACAGCAGCGCCAACCGTCTGCGGGGCATGGGCAGCTTGGGCCGTTTTGTTTTCATGGTGATTCCTCCCAAGGCAGTTCCACCGTCAGCAGGGTCTCATATTGGTGATCCAGCTCATCATACCAGCAGACCCGGAGGGTATCGCCATAGGCGGCCGGAACCGCATAGGCCCTGCCCCAGCTGCCGCCCATGGACTGGACAGCCCCCGCGCCGTCGGCGTCATTGTACACTTCGATGTAGCCCGGCGGCTCCGCCCAGGGTTCTTCATCCCAGCAGCTGAAAGCCACATACGCCGTGCCGCCCCGCTCCGACGCCTGATCCAGCCCCACCTGCCAGACCCGGACGGTCATGGTGCCCAGCTCCGCCCGCTGTTCCGTTTTTTCAATCACGTCCACCTCTCCCTGACCTGTCTCCCGGGCCAGCCACTCCACATTGGCAAAGGTTCCGGGCCACAGCCGGGCACGGGCGTAGCAGACCAGATTGTCAAGCACATCCCACCAGCCGGAGAGCAGAAACAGCATCAGCAGTACCGCCGCCCCCTGGGCCCCCCACTTCACCACCAGCCACCGGGAAGGGTACTGCCGGTTCAGCTCCCGGCCCACTTCCTCCGGGTCCCCCATGGCGGCGATGGTGCGCTCTTCCGCCAGCGCCTCGTCGTAGCCCAGCTCCCGCAGGGCATCCATGTGGTCCTCCATGTGGCCGTCCAGCTCCTGTCGGATGGCCTCCCGCTCCTTCGCCGTCACGCGGCGCAGGGAGGTTAGGACCCGGTCTGTATACTGCCGCCTGTCCATATCACGCCAGCCCCAGCGCCGGGCAGGCCCGGAGCACGGCGTTCACAGCGCCGGAGTAGGTCTGCCAGGCCTGGGCCTCCTCCTTCAGGGCCGCCGTCCCCCGGCGGGTGAGGTGGTAGTATTTCCGTACCCGGCCGGTGGGGGCCTCCTGCTGGTACGCCTCCACCAGCCCCTCCCGCTCCAGCCCGTGGAGCACCGGGTACAGCGTCCCCTCCTTCATCTCAAAGGTGTGGTCGGACCGGCGGGAGAGCTCCACGATCATCTGGTAGCCGTACATGTCCTCTCCCGCCAGCAGGGACAGCACCAGCAGCTGAGCGTGATCCATGGTCTGCTTCTTTGCCATAGGGCACCTCCTGAAACGCAAAATACCTAGAGTTGCTATGCTTATAGCATACATAGCAATTCTAGGTATGTCAAGTGTGAAAAACGCACGGGAAATCCCCGTGCGTTTTGTCTATTTTTCCGCAGCCGCCAGGCCCAGCATGGCCAGGCCATGGATGCTGAGATATCCGGCAAATGTCTCGTAGGGCAGATGATAGATCTGGGGTCCGGCGGCATAGGCCGCCAGCTCAAAGGGCGAAAACCCCACCGTCATCCCCGTCTCGTCAAAGGAGACGGCATAGCTGCTCCATCCGGCGAGGATCTCCTCGTAGTTGGACCAGAAATACTCTTCCGGCGCCATGTCATTGTCCGCAGCCGTCTTCTGGCTCTGGCGGAGGAGTTCCGCCCGGACCGCCTCGGAAAATGCCTGCCCGTCCGCCGCCAGCTGCTCCGGCGTCAGGAACTGGCCGGTGGTCAGGTCATAGTTCCAGGCCAGCAGCACCGTGTTGGGATGCGCGCCCCCCGTATAGCTGTAATACTCGGCCTGGACGCTGATCAGCTCCTCCGTCTGGTACAGAGAGCAGTCCAGCTCCAGCTCATAAGGGTGCCATTCCAGCCCGGACTCGGCCCGGAAGGCCCGGTCCTCCTCCGCTCCCGCCGCCATTTCATCGGCCCCGTCCGATGCCGCCCAGGCCCGGAACTGGTCGTTGAAGGTCTGGGCCACGGTCAGCGCCTCCGTCTCCGCCGGAGTGGAGGCCTCCGTCACAGCGGTGCCGTCCGCCGTCTCCACCGAGATCACCGGCAGCGTGTAGGTCCGGTGGATCAGCACGGTGCCGTCCCCTGCCTCAGAAGTGTCCTCCAGGGTCTCCAGCGTCACAGAATAGGTCAGCTTTTCCGGCGCGGCGGCGGAAAACGTGGCCTTGTCATCCAGGGACGCGGGGGGCTCCGCCGTGACGCTCTCCTCTGCGGCAGGCGTCTCCTTCTGCTCGGTCGCTGCCGGCTCCGCCGGGGCAGAACAGGCAGTCAGCGTGCCCAGCAGGGCCATCAGGGCGATCAATCGTTTCATCAGGGGGTCTCTCCTTTCCTCAGCAGGGCGCAGGCCCTCCTAAGATCACGGGACCTTCCCGCCACTCCGTGCCGCCTTCGGCGGCCTCCAGGCGGGGATACGCCAGGGTATACAGATCTGTTGCACGGACCTCGTGGGCAAACAGCCGCCGGGCCTCCGGGCCCAGCTGCCGGACCTGTGCCGGCTTTGTCAGCACCGGGGCGGCGGCAGACGTCCGCATTTCCGCCAGCAGGCGGCAGCCGGTGCCGCTGGCTGCCAGCACCCGCAGATAGGGCATCCGCTCCGGCACATCCGCCGGCGTCAGCCCCAGATAGGCCCACAGTGTCATCCGCCGCAGCCGGGCCAGGGCGTACCGCTTGGTCTTGGCGGCCTCCAGCAGCGCCTGCAGCGTGGCGGCCGTGCGGGAGGCGTCGTACAGCCGGTTCCACAGGCCCTCCCGCCCCTGGTCCAGGGCGGCGAAGTCCGCCTCTGTCATGGACCGCAGCCGGGCCAGAATGGCCCGCTCACTGTTCTCCCGGAACACCGGGGCCCGGCCGGCGGCCTCCTCCGCCGCATAGGCCCGGGCCATAGCCGGGGGCAGCAGGGCCAGGGCCTCCTCCCGCTTCCCCTGCCGCAGCAGTGACCGGAGACCGGAAGCCGAGGGGTGGGCCCCCGGTGCCAGAGCCCCGTCATGGGCGCTGCCCTCCCGCCGGATCGTCACCGGCCGAAGGGGCGCCTTCTGCCGCAGCAGGGCCTTACAGTATTCAATGCCCAGAATGTTGTTCGGCGACGCCAGCAGGGCGGCGTCCGCCGGGGGCACCAGCCCCGCCAGGGCCCGCTGGCGGGCGGCGGCGAAGCTCACCGCCCCCGGCAGCTCCCGCCGGAGCCGCTCCCGGAAGTCCGGGGTCAGCAGGGCTGCGGCGACGCGCTCCAGTGCGGCGGCGTCTCCGCACTCGCTGCCGAACAGCAGATGGTCCACCAGCCCTGTGGCCGCCAGCGCCTGCACGCCGCCGTCGGCGAATCCCTCCGCCGAGGACACCGCCCAGGGCAGCGGCAGCTCCAGCACCAGGTCCGCGCCGCTCTCCACAGCGGCCCTGGCACGTGCATGCTTGCGCAGCAGGGCGAAGTCCCCCCGCTGAACGAAATTCCCGCTCATCACACAGACCATGGCCGTGTCCGGCCCCAGCGCCGCCCGGCCCGCCTCCAGCAGGCGCAGGTGGCCGCTGTGGAGCGGATTGTATTCTACGATTATACCCGCGGCCCGCACGGATTTCTCCCCTTCCAAATGACAAAAAAGTTACAGTCCGGTGTCAGAGTCGTCAATTTTTTGACATGCTCTCTCTGCCTTTTCCTCTGAGAAGATGGTATCACACTTTGTGCAAAACGTCCAGTCCCAGCCCAAATGCTGGAATTTTCCGGTGAAAAAAATGACACTTCGTTCAAAATGGCGGTTGTAACCTGGAAAATCTCTGGTATAATGAAGGTATGTATCGTCCCGCCCCATCGGAGAGCGGGACCCGTTCTGTACAGGATCTGTACACGGATCTTACGATTCGGGGCGTCCCCCGGAGGCCCCAAAAGAAGAGGAGACGGTAAACATGAACATTCTGGTTATCAACGCTGGCAGCTCTTCCCTGAAGTATCAGCTGCTGAACCCCGAGACCGGCGCCCTGCTGGCCAAGGGCCTGTGCGAGCGCATCGGCATTGACGGCAAGTTCACCTACAAGCCCCAGGTGGAGGGCAAGCAGGTGCTGGACGCCGTCGACGTGGCCATGCCCACCCACTCCGAGGCCATCCAGGCCGTTCTGAACGCCCTGGTGGACAAGGACAACGGCGTCATCGGCTCCATGCAGGAGATCGACGCTGTGGGTCACCGGGTGGTCCACGGCGGCGAGGCCTTCGCCGGCTCCGTCCTGATCACGGACGAGGTCATGAAGGCCCTGGAGGAGTGCATCCCCCTAGCCCCCCTCCACAACCCTGCCAACATCACCGGCATCAACGCCTGCACCGCCGTCATGGGCAAGGACGTGCCCCAGGTGGCCGTGTTCGACACCGCCTTCCACCAGACCATGCCCGCCAAGGCCTATATGTACGCCCTGCCCTACGAGTACTATGAGAAGGACAAGGTCCGCCGCTACGGCTTCCATGGCACCTCCCACAAGTATGTCTCCGGCCGCGCCGCCGCCATGCTGGGCAAGAAGCCTGAGGAGCTGAAGCTGATCTCCTGCCACCTGGGCAACGGCTCCTCCATCGCCGCCGTGGACGGCGGCAAGAGCGTGGACACCTCCATGGGCTTCACGCCCCTGGCCGGCCTGCCCATGGGCACCCGCTCCGGCGATCTGGACGCCGGCATCCTGCAGTATCTGATGAACAAGTACGGCATGAACATCGACGAGATGCTGAACATCCTCAACAAGAAGTCCGGCGTGGAGGGCCTGTCCGGCGTCAGCTCCGACTTCCGGGATCTGGAGACCGCCGCTGGCGAGGGCAACGCGCGTGCCCAGCTGGCCGAGGAGAAGTTCGCCTATGAGGTGAAGAAGTACGTGGGCGCCTATGCCGCCGCCATGGGCGGGGTGGATGCCATCATCTTCACCGCCGGCGTGGGCGAGAACGACAAGGGCATCCGCGCCATGGTGTGCGACGGTCTGGAGTACATGGGCGTGAAGCTGGATCCCGCCGCCAACGACGTCCGCGGCAAGGAGACCGTCATCTCCGCCGCCGACTCCAAGGTGAAGGTCCTGCTGATCCCCACCAACGAGGAGCTCATGATCGCCACTGATACCGCCGCCATCGTCAAGGGCAAGTAAGCTCAATCTCCATCTCCGCATATCCGGGAGGGCAGGCCAATGGCCTGCCCTCCGTTCTTTTCTCTCCGCGGCCCTTGCCCCGGGGCGGACGGTATGATATACTCGAACCACATCCCACGAACATTTTGCAATGAGGTGATCGAACATGCGAGACCTGCGGGAGAGCTGCCGGATCGCCGTGATCCAGGCCGCCCCTGTGATGTTTGACAAGGCCGCCTGCACCGTGAAGGCGGTGGA
The DNA here is from genome assembly GCF_016902445.1 of Oscillibacter valericigenes. GTDB lineage: Bacteria > Bacillota > Clostridia > Oscillospirales > Oscillospiraceae > Oscillibacter > Oscillibacter avistercoris. The sequence goes on from NZ_JACSNX010000001.1 coordinate 124,750, forward strand.
GCTGATCCGCGCCGCGGCGGCGGAGCGGGCGGAGCTGATCGTGTTTCCGGAGCTGTTCATTCCCGGCTATCCCTACGGCATGACCTTCGGCTTCACCGTGGGCAGTCGGACCGCCCCGGGCCGGAAGGACTGGGGGCTGTACTACGACAACTCCATCCTGGTGCCGGGGCCGGAGACGGAGGTCCTGGCCCGTGCGGCCCGGGAGGCCCGGGCCTATGTGAGCATCGGCGTCTCGGAGCGGGACCATGTCAATGCCACGCTGTACAACACCAACCTCATCTTCTCCCCCGAGGGGGAGCTGCTCACCGTCCACCGGAAGCTGAAGCCCACCGGCGCGGAGCGGGTGGTGTGGGGCGACGCGGACCGCCATTACTTCCCCATCGCCCAGACCCCCTGGGGCCCCATGGCCAGCCTCATCTGCTGGGAGAGCTACATGCCCCTGGCCCGGGTGGCCCTGTATGAAAAGGGCATCACCCTGTACCTCTCCCCCAACACCAACGACAACGAGGAGTGGCAGTCCACCATCCGCCACATCGCCATCGAGGGGCACTGCTTCTTCATCAACTGCGACATGGTGTTCACCCGGGACATGTACCCCGCCGGGCTCCACTGCCCGGAGGAGATCGGCCGCCTGCCGGACATCGTCTGCCGGGGCGGCAGCTGCGTGGTGGACCCCTACGGCCACTATGTGACCCAGCCCGTCTGGGACCGGGAGGCCGTCATTCTGGCTGATCTGGACCTGACCCAGGTGCCTCGGAGCCGGATGGAGTTCGACGGCTGCGGTCACTACTCCCGCCCCGACGTGCTGAAGCTGACGGTGGACGACCGGTGAGCGGACAAATGAAGGAGGGTATCTCGCTGTGAAACACGTCAAGCCCGGCCGGGGCCCCTCAGCCATGGGGGCCTTCGGCGCCATCATTGCCGTGATTTTCGGCATCTTCTGGACCGTATCGACCGCCTCCATGGGCGCCCCTGCCTTCTTCCCCATCTTCGGCGTGCTGTTTATCATCATCGGCATCGTCCAGGCCGTCTACAACTTCAAAAACGCCACCGGGAAAAACCGCTATTCCTCCTTTGACATCGTGGACAACCAGGAAGAGCCAGACCCCTGGGATCAGCAGTTCGGCGGCGATGCGGACGCGCCGGTGTTCCGGGACATCCCGCCGACTGGAGCGGAACTCCGCTACTGCCCCTACTGCGGGGCGGAGGTGGGCGAGGGCTTTGCCTTCTGCGCCAAATGCGGCAGGAAACTGCCGGACATCCCATAAGGAGGCTTTTGATCGCCATGAAAATCGCCCTGCAATTCGCCATGCCGTCGGAATTCCACGCCCTGCCGGGAGCCCGGGATCTGGAGCCGGCGGAGACCGTCTCCGGCGTCCCCATCTTCGAGGCGGCGCCCGGCATCCTGGCCTGCGCCGGCGGCGTCAGCAAGGTCAACGCCGCCATGGCTGCGGAGCTGCTGTGCCTCAAGTACGGCGTGGACCTGATCCTCAACGCCGGCGTGGCCGGGTGCCTGACGGACCTGCCCACCGGCACGCTGGTGGTGGCGTCGGAGTTCGTCCAGCACGATGTGGACACCACCGCCGTGGGGGACCCCATCGGCCTGGTGTCCACGGTGAACCAGGTGGCCTTCCCCACCTGGCAGCCGGAGCGGTGCGCGGAGATTTTGGCCTCCCTGGGCCATCCGGCAGTCACCGGCCGGGTGGCCACCGGGGACTGGTTCGCCGTCAAGGGAGAGCGGGCCGCTTTTATCCGGGACACCTTCTCCCCCCTGCTGACGGAGATGGAGGGCGGCGCCATCGCCCAGGTGTGCCTGCGGAACAACGTCCGGTTCGTGTCGGTGAAATCCGTCTCGGACCATCTGTTCTCCGACAGTCAGGCGGAGGAGTACTTTGACTTCGGACAGGCCCTGGAGGCCCTGGGACGGGCGGTGCTGCCCCTGGCCAGGGCGCTGCAGGAAATTCGGGAATAACGCGCAAAGCGCCCGGCGGGGATCATTCCCGCCGGGCGCTGCTGCTATCCTCATTCTCTTTCCGCCGTGTTGTCCGGCTCCACAGTGAACACTTCCTCAATGGGCACGCCAAACACCTTTGCGATGTTCCAGGCCAGGACCAGGGAGGGATTGTAGCGCCCCTTCTCCAGGTTGCCGATGGTCTCCCGCCGGACCCCCACCAGCCTTGCCAGATCCTCCTGCTTCAGGCCCAGACGGGCCCGGTGCTCCTTCATCCGGTTGCGGATCACGGCTCCAGCCCCCAGTTTTCCCGGAAGCCGTACCAGGCGGCGGTCAGGGCGTAGACCACCACAGAGGCAGCCCAGCCCGCCGCACAGCCGGTAAGCAGGGCCCGGCTGGGGTCAAAGCGCCCCAGGGCCAGCATCCCCAGCACGGCGGCCGCCATCACCAGCATCCCGGCCACAAACGCCCGGGAGGCAGACCGGGCCAGCTGCTCCTCCAGCATCTCGTCGGACTTCAGGAAGAAATACTGGAAGTCCACAGCGAAGGCGAAGAAGCCCAGAAAGCTCCTCTCCTCCGTAAAAAGGCCCACGAAGCCCAGCAGAGAGAGAAACCCCAGCATCCCGTACAGCATCTGCTTTTTCATAAGTGACCCCCCAAGTCAAGTATTTCGGTTTGTGGTATATTTCGCTCTTTATATGGTAAATATATCACTTTCCATCTGTGCTGTCAAGCATGGCTCTGGCATGGACACTCTTTGCGCCTCAAATCCCACCGTGTTTTCTTTCTAGCAGAGGCACGCAAAACTCGCAGAGATGCGCCAAGAGCTTTTGGCGTGCATATCGCTCGAGGATCGGTCTCGTAGTGTCCACGGGCAGCTGTGCCGCGATTCGAGGAAGGTCTCTCCAAAAATCCGATACCCCTTCTTCCGTATGGGGGACCTCAAACACCGCATAGCGGCCTCCGGCAATGGTGCGGGCCGGCAGGCCGCAGGGGCCCTCTCCGCCGGTGAGGACCACGCCCACATCATACCTCTGCCGGTCCTCCGGGGTCCGTGCCGGATCGTCCAGGGCGATGCCCAGGATCGTCGTATTCGCCCGAAACAGTCCATTCGCCCGCAGGTACCGTTTGAACCGCTCCATCAGCTGTCGGTTGCCTTCGCCATACCCGCCGGTCCGGCGCATATAGGCGATCTGCATGTCTTCCAGCTTCTCAATGGTCAAGTGACCACCTCCTGTATGTTGATCTGTGTCCGGCCGGACAGCGAAATGGTAAATCCTATTAAAATATTTTGCAAGAACTTTTTTAAAATGATTGACTTTTCAGATTTTGGCTGATATACTAATTGAGCCGCTTTGAATGGGTCAATAAGTGTCCGTCTGGACCGCCCCCGACAGCGAGCCCGTAATGAAGGAGTTGAAACAACGCAATGAACGCAATCATCGTGACTGGCGGCAAGCAGTACAAGGTGGCCGAGGGCGACGTGGTCTACATCGAGAAGCTGGACCAGGAAGCCGGCGACACCGTGAAGTTCGATCAGGTCCTGGCCATCATCGACGGCGAGAAGGCCACCTTCGGCACTCCCGTGGTGGAGGGCGCCTCTGTGGAGGGCAAGATCGTCAAGAACGGCAAGGGCAAGAAGATCCGCATTTTCAAGTACAACGCCAAGAAGGGTTACCGCAAGCGTCAGGGCCATCGTCAGCCTTACACCAAGGTCGAGATCGGCAAGATCTCCGTCTGAGTATGACCACTGTCGTATTCCGCATGGAGGATGACCGGATCACCGGTTTAGAGGCCAGGGGCCACAGCGGCTACGCTGAGGCGGGCGAGGACATCGTCTGCGCCGCCGTCACCAGCGCCGTCCGTCTGGTGGAGACCACCGTCAACGACGTGCTGGGTCTGGCCGCATCGGTGAAGATCCGGGAGCAGGACGCGTCCATCTCCCTCCGCCTGCCGGGGGGCCTGGATGAGGTCACGGAGAGCACCTGCCAGTCCCTGATGACAGGGCTGATGGTCTACTTCGCACAGCTCCATGACGAGTATCCCGACAACATCGAAGTTCTGGAGGACGACTGAGCCTCCCCATCTAAAAATTCTGCAGAAAGGATGGTCCGTATCATGATTCGCATTGGTCTTCAGTTCTTCGCCCACAAGAAGGGCGGCGGCTCCACCAAGAACGGCCGTGATTCCAAGGCTAAGCGCCTGGGCGCCAAGCGTGCCGACGGTCAGTTCGTGCAGGCCGGCAACATCCTGGTGCGTCAGCGCGGCACCCACATCCACCCCGGCGTGAACGTGGGCAAGGGCACCGACGACACCCTGTTCGCCACCGTCAGCGGCACGGTCCGCTTCGAGCGGCTGGGCAAGGATCGCAAGCAGGTCTCTGTTTACGAAGCTGAATAAGCAAGCCGAACCGCCCCGGTCATCTGACCGGGGCGGTTTTTTGCAGTCACAGGGTCTCTCTGCCCAGCGGCCGTCAAAACCAGTTGAGGGGATTCAGGATTTCCAGAAAAAACGTCCAGAACGTGTCCTTGAAGCGTGATCTCCGGCTCCTTTTGCCGGGGAGCATGGCCCGTACAAAGGCAATCAGCAGACACAGCAGAAAATACAGGACACATACCAACAGGATCAGCAGGATCACGTCCGCCATCGTGCGGCCTCCCCTCTCTCTAAACATCGATGATATGGCAAAAGCAGGATCGCATAGCCCAGTCCGCTGTTCCACACCCTCTTCTGATTTGCGGCCGCGCGCGAGACCGGCAGGGAGGCCTCCGCTCTTGACGTGCGGAAGGTTTTCGGATAAAATAGGCAGGACTGAAAATTCTGCTTTCAAGATAAGAATACACGAGAGGTACGAAAATGGCAACTTCTTTCATCGATAAGGCTCGGATCTCCGTCCGGGCGGGGAGCGGCGGCAACGGCGCCGTCTCCTTCCACCGGGAGAAATACGTGGCCGCCGGCGGGCCGGACGGCGGCGACGGCGGCCGGGGCGGCTCCATCATTCTGCAGGTGGACGACAACATGTCCACCCTGATGGATTTCCGCTACAAGCGCAAGTATGTGGCGGGCAACGGCGCCGACGGCCAGGGGGCCCGCAAGACCGGCAAAGACGGCCAGGACCTTGTCATCAAGGTCCCCCGGGGCACCCTGGTGCGGGACGCGGAGTCCGGCGAGATCATGCAGGATATGTCCGGCAGCGAGCCCTACGTCCTCTGCAGGGGCGGCCGGGGCGGCTGGGGCAACAGCCACTTCGCCACCCCCACCCGGCAGGTGCCCCGGTTCGCCAAGGCGGGCCTGCCCGGCGAGGCCCACGACGTGGTCCTGGAGCTGAAGCTGCTGGCGGACGTGGGGCTGGTGGGCTTCCCCAATGTGGGCAAGTCCACGCTGCTGTCCGTGGTCTCCAAGGCCCAGCCCAAGATCGCCAACTACCACTTCACCACCCTGTTCCCCAACCTGGGCGTGGTCTGGGTGGAGGACGGCGTCAGCTTCGTCATGGCGGACATCCCCGGCATCATCGAGGGCGCCAGCGAAGGCGCCGGCCTGGGCCACGATTTCCTGCGGCACGTGGACCGCTGCCGGCTGCTGATCCACGTGGTGGATGTGTCCGGCAGCGAGGGCCGGGACCCGGTGGAGGACTTTGACGCCATCAACGCGGAGCTCTCCCAGTACAGCCCGGATCTGGCCACACGGCCCCAGATCGTGGCCGCCAACAAGGCGGACATCCTGTCCCCGGACTCCGACAACCTGGAGCGTCTCCGTGCCCATGTGGAGGCCAAGGGCTATACCCTGGTGAAGATCTCCGCGGCCGCCCATCAGGGCACGGCGGAGCTGGTGAAAAAGGCGGCGGAGATGCTGTCCGTCCTGCCTCCCGTCACAGTGTACGAGCCGGAGTATGTGCCGAAGGCGCCGGCGATCGACGCCTCCGCGCCTCTGGACATCCACCGGGAGGACGACGGCACCTGGATCGTGGAGAGCACCTGGCTGCGGCAGGTCATGGGCAACGTGAACTTCGCCGACTACGAGAGCCGGATGTGGTTCGACAAGGTGCTGCGGGACAACGGTTTCTTCCAGAAGCTGGAGGAAGCTGGCATCCAGGACGGGGATACCGTGTCCCTGTACGACTTCGAGTTCGAGTATCAGCGATAAAGCTCCAGGCGGCGGGTCCTACGGCCCGCCGCCGCTTTTTTGTTTGTTAAGGAGAAAAATAGCAGAAATTTCCGGCGTTTTTTAGACGAAACCGATAAAGTCTTTTTCAGGGCTTGACAGGCGGGCTTTTTCTGTTGTACACTCACCCCAAGTTCAAAATGACAAACCGATGACGCAGACGAGTACACGGACGTCGCTTCTCCAAGAGAGCTGCCGGTGGTGGGATGGCAGCAGAAGGGGCCCCGCCGAATGGACTGCGGAGGGCGGACTGAACGGGAAGTTTCCCCAGTAAGGACCGACGGGCTTTTCCCCCGTTACCAGGGAAAGATGTGTGTTGGCACGTCGCCGAGGGGGCGAATTTTTTCGCCAAGTTGGGTGGCACCGCAGAAGTTTTCAGACTTTTGTCCCAAGGGAACCATAGGAATGGGTCCTTGTGGGAGGAAGGTCTTTTTTGTTTGCCTTCTCTCCGGAGGACCGCAGATCAGAAAGGAGCAAGCGCCATGACATTCGAGAAAATCCCCTACAAGATCTACCTCACCGAAGACGAGATGCCCAAGAATTGGTACAATGTCCGGGCAGACATGAAGACCAAGCCCGCCCCCCTGCTGAACCCCGCCACCGGCGCGCCCATGGGCTTCGACGACCTGCGGCCGGTGTTCTGCGACGAGCTGATCCGTCAGGAGCTGGACAACGACACCCGGGAGATCCCCATCCCCCAGGAGATCCGGGACTTCTACAAGATGTACCGGCCCTCTCCCCTGGTGCGGGCCTACTGTTTGGAGGAGAAGCTCCAGACCCCCGCCAAGATCTACTACAAGTTTGAAGGCAACAACACCTCCGGCTCCCACAAGCTCAACAGCGCCATCGCCCAGGCCTACTACGCCAAGAACCAGGGCCTCAAGGGCGTCACCACAGAGACCGGCGCCGGCCAGTGGGGCACCGCCCTCTCCATGGCCTGCTCCTACCTGGGCCTGGACTGCCAGGTGTACATGGTGAAGGTCAGCTACGAGCAGAAGCCCTTCCGGCGGGAGGTCATGCGGACCTACGGAGCCACCGTCACCCCCTCCCCCTCCGACACCACCAACGTGGGCCGGGCGATCTTGAAGGAGCACCCCGGCACCACCGGCTCCCTGGGCTGCGCCATCTCCGAGGCGGTGGAGGCCGCCGCCAGCCAGCCCGGCTACCGGTACGTGCTGGGAAGTGTGCTGAACCAGGTGCTGCTGCATCAGTCCATCATCGGCCTGGAGACCAAGGCGGCCCTGGACAAGTACAGCATCGTGCCGGACATCATCATCGGCTGCGCCGGCGGCGGCAGCAACCTGGGCGGCCTGATCTCCCCCTTCATGGGCGAGAAGCTCCGGGGTGAGCGGGACTACCAGTTCATCGCCGTGGAGCCCGCCTCCTGCCCCAGCTTCACCCGCGGCAAATTCGCCTACGACTTCTGCGACACCGGCAAGGTCTGCCCCCTGGCCAAGATGTACACCCTGGGCGCGGGCTTCATCCCCTCCGCCAACCACGCCGGCGGTCTGCGGTACCACGGCATGAGCCCGGTGCTCTCCGAGCTGTACCACGAGGGACTGATGGAGGCCCGGGCGGTGGAGCAGACGAAGGTCTTTGAGGCGGCGGAGCAGTTCGCCCGGGTGGAGGGCATCCTCCCCGCGCCGGAGTCCAGCCACGCCATCCGGGTGGCCATTGACGAGGCGCTGAAGTGCAGGGAGACCGGCGAGGAAAAGACCATCGTCTTCGGCCTCACCGGCACCGGCTACTTTGACATGGTGGCCTACGAGAAGTTCCACAACGGCCAGATGACCGACTACATCCCCACCGACGCCGAGCTGGAGGCCAGCTTCGCCCAGCTGCCCAAGGTGCCGGGACAGGAGTAAGCGCCCATTCTCAAACAGCGGAGGACGGTTCGTCCTCCGCTGTTTTTGCGTCGTTTCCCTGCATAATTGGCGCCTGACCGCACAGACTGGACATGAATCCCTTTGTCCGGACTGGAGGAATGTCTCATGTCGAATCCCAACCGCCGCGGCGCCATGGCTCTGGTGTCCGCCTCTTTATGCCTGGTTCTGGCCGCGCTGTTCTATTTTGCCGATCCGCCGCAATCCCTCACCGCCTCCGCCCCTGCTGCCGTGCCCGCCGCCGCGGACTGGGGGCTGTCCTTCCCCACGGAGGGAGAATCCCCGGTGGGCAACGTCTCCGCGGAGGACCTGGCCCAGTACAACGCCTACTACCTGGGGGACACCAGCCAAAAGGTCCTCTACCTGACCTTTGACTGCGGATATGAAAACGGCTACACGGAGGCCATTCTGGACGCCCTGAAAAAGCACAGCGCCCCTGCCGCCTTCTTCGTGGTGGGCCACATGGTGGAGTCCGCTCCGGACATCGTCCGCCGCATGGCGGAGGAGGGCCACATCGTGGGCAACCACACCTTCCATCACCCGGATATGTCCAGCATCTCGGACCTGACCTCCTTCCAGAAGGAGCTGACGGATCTGGAGACGCTGTACCAGGAGACCACCGGGCGGCCCCTCTCCAAATTCTACCGGCCGCCCCAGGGGAAGTACAGCGAGGAGAATCTGAAGCAGGCCCAGCAGCTGGGCTACACCACCGTCTTCTGGAGTCTGGCCTATGTGGACTGGAACACAGACGCACAGCCCTCTGCGGAGGAAGCCTATGCCAAGCTGCTGCCGCGGATCCATGACGGGGCCATCGTGCTGCTCCACTCCACCTCCGCCACCAACGCCGCGATCCTGGACGACCTGCTGACGAAATGGGAGGAGATGGGCTATACCTTCGCTCCTCTGACCCAGCTGCCGGGGCTGTCCTGACATGCCGCCAGCCGTATGCCGGAGAATCCTGCGCCTCCCTCTTGCTTCCCGCCGCCGGACATGGTAGGATGGAGAGGATGAAAGGGGGCTGCATCCCATGCGGTATCTCTCCAAGGCAAAGCGGTTCGAGGCGGTCCAGGCCTATGTGCTCTATTTCTTTTTCTACTCTGTTCTGGGATGGCTGTATGAGGTCTTTCTGGAGGTCGTCGTCTATCGCTGGGGGTTCACCAACCGGGGCGTGCTGCTGGGCCCCTACTGCCCGGTGTACGGAGTGGGCGCCCTGGTGTTCCTGCTGTGCTTCTCCAGACTCATGGCCAAGCGGGAGCCGTCTTGGATCCGCTGGGCGAAACCGGTGCTGGTGTTCCTGGGCTGCATGATCACGGCCACCGCCATCGAGCTGGCCACCAGCTACATTCTGGAGGCCCTCACCGGAGCCTGGCCCTGGCAGACGTACCTGGATTATGACATCAACTTCGAGGGCCGCATCGCCCTGTCTCCCTCCATCCGATTCGGTCTGGGCGGCCTGCTGTTCCTGTATGTACTGCAGCCTCTGTTCCAGCGGCTGGTGGGTTCTCTCTCCTCCCGGGTTCGGCTGGCGGCCTCGGGTGCAGTGGTTGTGCTGCTTGCGGCTGAATGTGTGCTGCTGCTGTTTCGATGACCTCCGCCTTTTCTCAAACAAAAAGAGGACTGACGCTGTCAGTCCTCTTTCTGCGTTCCCATCATCTTTTCCAGATAGCTCTGGATGCAGCGGAAGGTCTCCTCACTGAGGTCATGCTCCACCTTGCAGGCGTCCTCTGAGGCCACCTCCGGCGTGACCCCCATCAGCACAAACAGCTTGGAGAGGGTCTTGTGGCGGCCGTAGACCCGGCTGGCGATCTCCATGCCGCTTTCATTCAGCGTGATGATCCCATCCGGGTCCATGGAGATATACCCATTTTCCCGCAGCTTTTTCATGGCGATGCTGATGCTGGGCTTGGAGTATCCCAGCTCATTGACGATGTCAATGGACCGCACCTGCCCCCGCCGCTGCTGCAAGACCAGGATCGACTCCAGATAGTCTTCCGCAGACTCATGGATTACCATAGCTCTCAACCTCTCTAATCTTGGCGCAAAGCCTTTTATTTATGTTAACAGCTATGGCGTGAGATTGCAAGCTGATTTTTTAGTCTGAAGAAAGGCGCCGTGTTCGTTCTGGGAGCGGTGTCTTTCTCGCAGCACGGAGATCACTCCCCGTCATGAAGCTGGAGGCGCCGCTCGTCCCAACTGCGGGTGGTCTGCAGCCGGGGATCGCCGTTCAGAGGCAGCATCCAGCCGCGCCGTGATCGCTCCGGGCTCCGTGTCAAACCCCGGGCAGCCGGATACCGGCTTCCTGCGCACGTTTCTCTCCGACTTCGATCCCGTCAGCAGGTGCGGTCAATCGCCTGCCCATCAGGCATCACCGCTCCAGCAGGCGGCAGAGCATGGAGGCCAGCTCACCCCGGGTGGCTGTCTGGTCTCCCCGGTAGCTCCCCTGCGCCATGCCCAGCGCCTGGGCGATGGCCGCATAGCCCAGATCCGCCTCCGGGATGTCCGCGGCGTCGCTGTAAGCGCAGGTGTAGATGCCCTGGAGCCGGGCGGCGGGGCCGTAGCCGGCGCAGTCCAGCAGGCACTTCACCGCCTGCCCCCGGGTGACGGCGCTGTCCTCATCCCGAGTCCCCCGGGCCAGGGCGCCCATCCGGTAGGCCGCGGAATAAGCGGCGTCCCGGGTGCTCTCATCTGCCGTCTCCGGGTCGATGCGATAGCCGTCCAAACTGGCCAGCAGGGCCACCAGATCCCATTGCGTCAGCTGCTTTGCCGGCTGGAATCGGCCTCCGTCATACCCCACGCCGTAGCGGGCCAGCTTCTCCACATCCGCCTTCACGCCGGAGCCCGAGAGGTCCGTATAGGTGATGGCCGTGTCCTGCTTCTCCGGCACCACCGGCTTACCGGTGGCGGCGTCGATGCCCGGACACCAGTCCTCCCGCTCCAGCGCATAGGTCAGCCGCAGCTCATAGAAGTGGGTGAGCCCCAGCTCCAGCAGGCGGGCCTCCGTCTCATGGCTGCCGTCCAGCGGCCGCGGCACCAGGCGGTAGGCCAGGACCGTGTCATACGTCCCCGCCCAGGCGGACAGGGCCGCCGCCTCGCCGACGATGCCGGCGGTGCTGGCAAACGTCACATCCTCGTCATAGTTGTAGTCCAGCCGGTACACGGACCCGTCGGCGCTGTCGATGGAGACTGTATAGCGGTTCTCCGGGAAGGGGATCCCGTTCACCTGCTGGACATAGGTGAAGGTGTCATAGGGCCGTTGGTCCTCTGTGTCGGCCGGGCTGTCCTCATAGAGGACCAGGTCCTTCCAGCGGGCGCCGCAGAAGGCAGCCAGGAATGTTTCCGCCTGGGTCTGCGCCTCTGCCCGGGACAAGGCCGGGGTCTCCCCCTCCTCCAGCCAGGGCGCACGGGAGGACACGGACAGGACCGCGCCGGTGCGGGCGTCCACCGTGATGGTGCGGGAGCGGCTGCCGTCCTCCTCCGGCCGCATGTAGGACAGGACGCAGAGGACTTGGTCCTCCTCCCCGTTCTCCGCGGCCTCTACCAGCCGGTAGGCGGCGGAGGACAGGGCGTAATCCGCCAGGCCATAGGCCGCCTCGGCCCGCAGGCTCTGGTCCAGCGCGTCAGATGACCGGACGCCCTCCATCTGGGCGATGCCGGCCTGCTCCGCCGGGCTCAGACCGCTGTCGCTGCTCTCTCCCGCTGTGGCGTTGTCGCTGGAACTGCCGCCCATGCCCAGGCCTTCCATCTGCTCTTCCAGCTCCGTCATGTCCAGCAGCTCGCCCGTGGCGGCATCCACGTAGAAGGCGTGCGTGTCCTCCGGCAGATACCGGAGCACGGCGGTGGAGCTGTCCGCCTCCCGTACGTATTCCAGCTTTACCGCCAGTGTGTCCGTCAGGAGGCCGGCGGCTCGGTCCCGGCTCACAGAGGCAGCAGAGGCGGGTACATCTCCCAGGAAGACATTCGCCGCCGCGTCCCGGGAGAAGGAGCGGACCTGGTTGTCCGCTGCGTCCACCGTGATGGAGTAGCTCAGCGGCGAGGGCAGGCCGTTCAGCAGGATCATGCCGGAGAAGCGGTAGCTGTCGCCGCCCAGGGTGTCCATGCCCCGGGGCTCGCCCAGTTCCACGCTCTCTCCCGCCGTCAGGACCTTGTCCAGAAAGTCATCAGCGGCCCGGGCGGCTGCGGCAGCGTCCCCTTGCGGGAATGTGGGGAACGTCTCGCTGCCGGAGACTGTATAGGGTTGTCCCGCCCGGTAGCTGATGACGGTCCCGTCGTCCAGGGCCGAGACGGACAGGTCCGTATCCAGGCCGGACCAGTAAAGGTCCCATACGCCGGTCAGGCCGTCCTCATACCGCTCACCCCAGAAGTCGTCATAGTCCTCTGTGTCCAGATCCAGAGTGTCCTTCACGCTTTTGGTGATGCGGGCCAGCGATTCGTCCGCAGTCTCCTCCGCAGCGGAGGCCGGCAGTGCCAGTCCCAGGGCCATCACCAGGGCCAGAGTCAGAGAAAGCAGCTTCTTCATCGTTCTTCCCTCCATGTCGGCAGTTTCCGGAATGGTGATTCCATTCTATCCCTTTAGACGTAAAATTTCCAGTGATGCTGCGGATTCTTTCTGGATTTTTGTCCGCCGCCTCCCTTCCGGCGTCCGGATGCAGGAGAGCCGCGGGCCAGTCGCCCGCGGCTCCTTCCGCCTTGTTTTCGATCAGAGGGGACACCCTGTCATTTCACATGGTCCAGTGCCTGCTTCACATCGGCGATGATGTCCTCCGCGTTCTCCAGGCCCACGGAGATGCGGACCAGCCCCTCGGGGATCCCCGCCGCCTTCAGCTCTTCCGGGGAATAGGCGGAGTGGGTCATGGAGGCGGCGTGCTGCACCAGCGTCTCCGCGTCTCCCAGACTGACGGCGATCCTGCACATGCGGAGGTGGTCCACAAAATCCATCCCCGCCTGCTTTCCGCCCTTGATCTCAATGGACATCACCGGGCCGAAGCAGCGCATCTGCTTCTTTGCCGTCTCATGGCCGGGGTGGGTGGGTACCCCCGGGAAATAGACGGTCTCCACTCTGGGATCCGTCACCAGGTAGTCCGCCAGCTTCCGGGCATTTTCACAGTGGCGCATCATCCGGAGCTCAAAGGTCTTCAGGCCCCGCAGGACCAGGAACGCCTCCTGCGCCCCCAGGACGGAGCCGGTCATGTCCTTCACGCCGAACATCCGCACCTGATCCATCAGGTCCCGCCTGCCGCAGACAAAGCCCGCCAGGGCGTCGCCGTGGCCGTTGAGGAACTTGGTGGCGGAGTGGACCACCATGTCCGCTCCCAGCTCCAGGGGTCTCTGGAGATAGGGCGTGGCAAAGGTATTGTCCACCACGACCTTGATGTTGGGATCGTATCCGTGGGCGATCCTGGCCACGGCCTGGATGTCCGCGATCTTCAGCGTGGGATTGGCCGGTGTCTCCAGATAGACCGCGCAGGTGTTCTCCCGCAGATTCTCCTCCACGGCCTTCAGGTCCGACGTGTCGATGAACGTCACCTCCACGCCGTAGCGGGTCATGCCGTGGCCCAGCAGGGCAAAGGTGCAGCCGTACAGCGTCTTGTCCGCCAGGATGTGCTTCCCTGCGCCGGCGATGCTCCACAGCGCGGAGGAGATGGCGCCCATGCCGGAGCCGGTGGCCACGGCCGCCTCCGCACCCTCCAGCGCTGCGATCTTCTCCTCCAGCAGCTGTACGGTGGGGTTGCCCATCCGGGAGTAGTAATAGCCGCCCTCTTCCCCGGCAAAGCATCTGCCGCCCTGCTCGCAGGTGTCAAAATAGAAGGTGGAGGTCTGATAGATCGGCATGCTCAAAGGGCGGCAGTCCTTCCCCGGCGTTACGCCGGAGTGGATGACCTGTGTGCCGAATCCAGTTCCTGTGTGTTCCATGTGTGCCGGTCTCCTTTACAAATCTTACTGGATGGTGCAGACGTGGGTCTTTGCCATGGTCTCTTCCGTGATCTCCTGGCCGATGCCCGGCAGCTCGGGGACGGTCAGCTCGCCGTGGTCGTCCGGCAGGTAGTCGTAGACGCAGGTCTTCCGCAGACCTTCCTTGATGCCGTAGGAGTGCTGCTCGTGGATCAGGAAGTTGGGGATCACCGTCTCCACGTGCAGGGCCGCCGCCTGGGAGATGGGACCGCCGCAGACGTGGACCTGCACCTTGACGTCGTAGGTGTCCGCCATGTCGCAGATCTTCTTGGTCTCGGAGATGCCGCCGCACAGGCACACGTCCGGCTGGATCACGCTGAGGGAGCGGTTCTCGAAGAAGGGCCGGTAGCCCAGGCGGGTGTAGATGCGCTCGCCGGAGGCCACGGGGATGTTGATCTTGTCCCGGATCTCCCGCATGGAGACGGGGTTCAGGGGATGGACCGGCTCCTCATAGTACATGATGTTCAGGTCGTCGACGTAGTTGGCCAGCTGGATGGCGGTGCTGGTGTCCGTGAAGGCGTGGAGCTCGATGATGATGTCCAGGTCATCGCTCAGGTCCCGGATGGCCTGCAGGCGGGCCCGCACGGTGTCCAGCACCTTCTTGGGCATCTGGCCCCGGAGCCGCCAGTCCGCCTCCTGGCGGGTGCGCTGCCAGTTGCCGCTGGCGGCCACGCCGACAGGGTCTACCTTCACTGCCGTGTAGCCCTGGGCCATGGCCTTCTTGGCCGCCTCGGCGTACTGCTCCGGCGTGACCATGTTCCGGTCCTCCAGGTCCCAGTCGAACTGGATCTGGCTGGCGTAGGCCCGCAGCTTCTCATTGGTCTTGCCGCCCAGCAGCTGGTAGACCGGAGCCTTGTAGTACTTGCCCTTGATGTCCCACAGGGCGATGTCGATGGCGCTCATGCCGGCGTTGATGACGGTGCCGCCGCCCATGCCCCAGAAGGTGGTGCGGAACAGCTTCTCCCGGATGGCCTCGCTGTTCAGGGGATCCATGCCGATGATCAGCTGGCCGAAGTCCTTGACCATGCCGATGCCTGCGTTGTGGGCGTTGCCGTAGGCCAGGCCCACCTCACCGAAGCCGCAGATGCCGCTGTCCGTGTTGATGCGGATGCAGATGGGGGCACAGTCCTCGTAATTCAGGCACTTGGCGAAGTCGAAAATGTCGATGCTGGTGATTTTCATATGGGTTTCCTCTCTTTCTTTTTATTCCGCAGCGGCCGCTTCCTCTTCCCCCTCGGGATAGAGGCTGATGCCGTTCTTCTCCTCTTTCGTCTTCAGCAGGCCGAACTGGATGGTGACGATGGTCGCCAGGCCCAGCAGGATGGGATAGTAGGAGGCGGCGATCAGCGCGAACGGAGAGAGTCCGGTCATGGAGATGCCCAGCATCAGCTGTCCGCCGTGGGGGATAAAGCTCTGGAAGACGCAGGCGGAGATATCCAGCAGGCTGGCCACCCGCTTGCGGGAGATGTTGAACTTCCTGGCGAACCGCATGGCCAGGGGCGCGCTGACCAGGATGGCCATGGTGTTGTTGCCCATGGACATATCCACCAGTCCCGTCAGCAGGCACATGCCATACTCCGCGCTGCGGCGGGTGTGCATATGCTTGCCCATCTTCTCCACCAGCCAGTCGATGCCCCTGTACTCCTTGGCGATACCGGTGAGGCCCCGGAGGATGATGGTGACGATGATGATGCTGGCCATGCCGCTGATGCCGTCGGTGATGCCGGCGGAATAGGTGGCCAGGGTCAGGCTGCCGGTGGCAAAGCCGATCACGCCGGCCACGATGGTCCCCAGCAGCAGCACCAGCACCACGTTCAGACCGATCAGAGCCGTGACCAGCACCACGATGTAGGGCAGGATCTTGATCAGGCTGTACTCATAGACGCCGGCCAGCTCACCGCCGCTGCCCACCAGGCAGTAGATCACGATGGTGATCAGGGCCGCGGGCAGGGCGATCAGGCCGTTCATCTTGAACTTGTCGTTCATTTTGCAGCCGGCGCCCCGGGTGGCGGCGATGGTGGTGTCGGAAATCACGGACAGGTTGTCGCCGAACATGCCGCCGCCGATGACCGCCGCAATGGCCACGCCGGCGGAGAGGTCCGCCTCTTCCGCGATGCCCAGGGCAATGGGTCCGATGGCGGCGATGGTGCCCATGGACGTGCCGGTGGCCAGCCCCAGGGCGGATGAGATCACGAAAACGCCGGCGAATACGAACTGCCGCGGGATGATGGACAGCCCGAAATTCACGGCCGCCTCCGTGCCGCCCATGGCCTCGGCCGCGCCGGAGAAGGCTCCGGCCAGGGCAAAGATCATGATCATCAGCATGACGCCGGGCTCGCCGCAGTGCTTGGCCACCAGGTCGATGTTCAGGTCGATGTTCTTGCGGCTGCGGCTCAGCAGGATCACCGTGGTAAGGCCGCACAGCACCGCGAATTCCCGGGAGATCTGCTTGAACGGGTTCTCCGTTCCCATCAGGGAAAACACGACGCCGGCGCCCAGGTACACCGCCAGGAATGTGAGCAGTGGGATAAAGGATTTCAAACCCCAGTTTTTGTTCTGTTTGATCATGCGCTTGATTTCTCCCTTTCATCTGTAGATCTGTCTCATGGGTCCAGACTGTTTTTGAGGTGTGAGCGATCCCCCCTTGTTTTGGCTCTTGCTTTTTTCCGTTTCCACAGATATCCTTATAGGCAGAGGTATGATGTCATCTCTGCGCTTTCAACGTTACCCGGTTTGTGGAAAAAGTACAATTCCGAAAAAGGTATGTATGGGCATAGCTAAAAAAAATAGAACAAAACTGCCCGGTTCCTTTTATGCAGTTTCACCTGCTTTCGTCACAGAGGAGGAAGCACATTGACCTTGCAGCAGATCAGATATGTGGCGGAGATCGCCCGGCATGGGACCATCAGCAAAGCCGCCCAGGAACTTTACATCACCCAGCCCCACCTCAGCAGCGTGCTGAAGGAGCTGGAAAACGAGCTGGGGATCACCATCTTCTCCCGGGCCCGGAAGGGCGTGGTGCTGACGGAAGACGGACGGGAATTTCTCCACTTCGCACGGCCGCTGCTGGAGCAGGAGGAGCGCATCCTGAATTTCTATGCGGACAAGCCGTCGTCGGCGGCGCCCTTCCGCTTCTCCATCTCCACCCAGCGGTATCCCTTCGTCATCAAGGCCTTTTACAGCTATTTCCAGAAGCTGGCCCCGGAACAGTTTGAGATCCACCTGCGGGAGAGCAGCATGGACGCCGTGATCCGCGACGTGTTCGAAAAGCGGAGCGACTTGGGGATCATCTTCCTCTCCGCCTCCACGGAGAAGTTCATCCGCAAGTATCTGGCGGCCAGGAATCTGGAGTTCCACGAGATGGTGGCCATCGACCCCTGCGTCTTTTTCCGGAAGGACCACCCCATGGCCGCCCGTGCGGAGGTGGACCTGGATGACATGGAGGCGTATCCCTTTGCCTCCTTTGAGTCCGGTGTCTCCGTGTCCGTGGAGTTTTCCGAGGAGGTCCTGTTCTCCAGTCTCAACGCCTTTACCAAGCGGATCTATGTGGTGGACCGGGGCACTATGATCAACACCCTGACCCACACGGACGCCTTCTCCATCGGCACCGGCATCCTGTCAGAGGGATTTGCCGGCCCGGAGCTGGTGAGCCGCCCCATCCGGGGCCACCAGCGGGAGATCCACCTGGGCTGGATCCAGCCGGCCGGCGGCCCCATCCCGGAGCCCCTCTCCGCCTTCCTGCGGGAGCTGGAGGCGGTGGTGGCCCAGTAACCGATCCAGAGAAAAAGCCTGTGTTCCTTCGGAACACAGGCTTTCTTGCGTATGCACGCCGGGGATCCCCCAGGGCACCCCGGACAGAAGCGGGCCGGGCGGAGAAGATCTCCGCCCGGCCTCGGCCGTCTGGATAGGTCTTGTATCGGCTCAGCCCACCTGATCCCAGAAGCGGTACAGGATCACCGCGAACTGGGCGCGGGTGGCGGTGCCGGTGGGATCCAGGGTCCCGTTGCTGGTGCCGCCCACGATGCTGTTGGCAACGGACCACTGCATGGGCTCCACGGCGTAGCCGGCCACGGTGCCCGCGTCGGGATAGGCGGACAGGTCGGCCCGCTGGTCATTGGCGTAGCCCATCAGGGTGGCGTAGCGGTACAGCAGGGCCACCAGCTGCTGGCGGGTGACGGCGCCGCCGGGGGTCGTGCCGTCAGAGACGCCATTGGTCACGGCCCACTCCCTGGCGGCGGACATATTGGCGGGGTCAGCGCCGGACAGCCGGGCCAGGATCATCCACACCTGCTGGCGGGAGATGCTGGCGTTGGGGCTGAAGGCAGAGGCGCTGGTGCCGTTGACGTAGCCATTGTCGTAGGCCCAGGCGATCTCGTCATAGGCCCAGAAGGACTCCGGCACGTCGGAGAAGAAGGTGCTGCCGCCCTCCCGGACGAAGGTGACGGAGATGGTCACCCGGCCACGGGGCTGGGTGAAGGTGTAGGTGCCGTTACGCTCGGCGGTGACCTTTACCTCCCGGCCGTTGCGGTCGGTGACGGTGACCTCGTCCACCTCGTAGCCGCTGTCGGGGTCCACGGTGATGGTGACCTCGTCGTCCTCCTCGGGGGTGCGGGGGTTGATCTTGATGCTGCCGCCGTCGGAGACGTCCAGCTTCGGAGAGTAGCTGGGCTCGCTGGAGGAGGAACCGGAGGAAGACGGCGCAGCCTTGACCGTCACCTTGCAGGTCAGGGAAAGTTGACCCGCCTCAACCTTGATCGTCGCTGTTCCGGCGCCTACGGCTGTCACACGGCCGGAGGAATTGACCTTCACAACAGAAGTGTTGCTGCTGGTCCAGGTGAGGGAGCTGCCCTCCGGAGTGGTAACGGCTTTCAGCTGATAGGTCTCGCCATCGGTTAGGGTCAGATTTTTCGGTTCCAGTGTCAGCCCCGTGACGGTTGTCCCATCTTTCGCATCTTTTGTCACCGTATACATGCCGTTGTCGTCTTTGGTCGTCACTGGGACAAAATCTTTGGCACAATACTCTTCGGGAACCAGATTTGAAAAGCTGCCCGCAGAGATCGACACTTTATAAGGGGCAGAGCCCGAAAGCTGCCCAACAAACACGCCACCCCTGATAGAAAGCGTTCCGCCATTTTTTGAGCTGTCGCCATAGGCAAACAGTCCAGACTCTCCATTGTTGCCAGAAGTAAATGTACCTCCGGTGATGGTGAACTGTCCCTTGTCGCCGCTGTCATTCAAATATCCGTTTGCCAAAGCGGCGCCAGTGTTGGCTGTGAACGTACCGCCGCTGATCGTCGCTTCATTCCAGTTCAAAATCAGCGGGCCCGTGGTATTCGCGAAAGTGCCGCCTTCAATGTTCAGTACACCATAGTCATCATTTTTGACCGTGTTCATGCCACCGGAAAATGTACCGGAAATGATGGTCAGTTTCGCAACTGTACTGTCTTCATGTTCCTCATTTCTGTCGCCTGTCGTCGGGCTATCGCTGTTATACCAGCCGTTGGCGATCAGGCTGGAACTTCCGGTGCTGTTCTCGCCAGTTTGAACTGTGGCTCCATCAATGGTCATTTCGCCGAGGTTTTTAACTGTGTACCAAGAATTTGAGGTCTGTTCCCGGCTCCGCGTAAAGGTGCCGCCATTCAGGTTAGCAATGGCTCCCACATAATTGACAATAGCGCCTTTGCCATGCGTAATATTGTCCACCGTTCCGGAACCGATCACGGTCAGTGTGCCATGGTTGGAAATCGTATCCCCAGATTGATTCGTCAGCGTATGGCTTCCCATATCCAGGGTAATTTTCTTTCCTTCCCCAATGGTGATATCTTCCTGTGTGTCCTTCAGCAGGGTCACGGTCTGATTCTCTTGGGCAACATCGATGGCGGCTTGAAGCGTTGCATAGGGCACGCCGTTTACTTTTGCCACGGCGGTCGATGTATCGATGACGACCTGATGGGTATCTTTATCCCACTTCAGGCTGACATCTTCCGGGAAATATTGGGATACATCGGTGCTAAAAGTACCCCCAGTGACAACTGCCTGACTTCCTTCTCCAGCAATTTCAATGCTTTCAGCATCTCCGCTTACAGTAATCTCACTTTCGCCTTCAACTGTCAAGCCAGCCGAGCGACTGTCTTTGTCAATTCCATACACATAGGCACCACGGGCTCCATCTTCCGCAGTGACCTTTGTATCAATCAAAGTGCAGCTTGCAGAGTATTTGTATGCATTTTGGCTCCGATTTCCAACAATCAAAGCGCCCATAGGTACTGCATTTCCGGAGCCCCAGTTTTCATTGTAGTCGTCTTTATCCTCTCCATTGAACACATCTGAAAGATTAATCTCAGAGTTTCGGATCGTAGCTTCACCGCCACGAACCAAAACAGCCACGCGATGCCCGGTAATCTTACAGTTATCAATTGTCAGTGTTCCCGGTACATTGAGCAGAATTGTGCAATCGTCTCCATCGTTATTTTTATTGCCCGTCGTACTAATAGTGGACTTTTCCAAAGAGATTTTGACCTCACTGCTATAAAGCAGGTCTCCATCTGAATCCATAGACGCATTGGTGCCAATCGCAAAGCACCCAGCAGTGATAGCAGAATCCCGCACAACAACTTCCGCCGCATTTCCAGCAGGATAGAGTGCTGTGCCATTTGTCTCCATTATAATATGATCCAATACTATCGTGGCATCTGCTTTTGGGACAAAAACAGAGTGGGCCCCATCAAATTGCTGCTCTGCCTTAATCAAACCATTTTTCAGTGTAAGTGTCTCATTTTCAGGCACGGCAATGCCAATCTTAACTTTATTTGTATTGGTTATTGTAATAGTATTTTTGTTTAAATCAATCGCAAGCGATCCCTCTGCTGGCCATTCGGTAATGTCCAAAGAGGTGTCACCTGTCAGGGTCAATTCTGTTTGTCCTTTCTCCACTGCCGCTTGAATGGAAGTATAAGACTTTCCATCAGAGCCTTGTACAACCCCAATTGTTGTCTCTGTACTCTCATTTTCGTCATCTTCTCCTTCCGCCGCCAGCGCCGCTGTGGGAAGCAGCGTCAGCGTCAGGCAGAGCGCCATCAGGATGGATAGGAACCGTTTTTTCATTTTGTACCACTCCTTCTCTTTCGTTCCGGCAGAACCCGATCCATCAGGCTTTCACAATTCCATGTATTTTCTGATATAATATGGCAGCGGATGCCTGATATACCGTTTCTTTCCAATTATGGCGAAACAAATATTTCGTCATTTTTTCAGGATCATCTTACCACGGACTGCCGCAAATGGCAAGCTGTGTTTTACAAAAACCGGCGCAAAAACCAGGGCATCCCGGATCCGGGATGCCCTGGCCACTGCCGGGGCCGCTCCGCCGCTTTCTCACCGCCCCGGGCGGATGCCCAGCTGGCGGCAGACGCTGCGGCGGGTGACGCGGTAGACCCCGTACAGCACCGCCGACAGCACCGCGATCACGGCGGCGCAGGCGGCCATGCCGGCGAACTCGCCGGGGGTGAAGCGGTTGTCGTTGAAGTACATGATCATCAGGTAGAAGGCGGAGATGACCGCCGTGCCCACGATAGCGGGCACCAGAAACACCTTGGACACCTGCCCCTTCACGGACCGGAACAGGTAGCGGTCCGGTGCCCCCAGGTGCCGCAGGTCGTCGTAGACCCGCGCATTGGTGAGGGCGATGGTCATGCACCGGGTGAAGGCGATGACGATGACCGCCGCGAAGCAGATGAGGGCGATAAAGATGAACAGCACCAGGAACACCGCCATGGTGGTGACGAAGTCGTTCTGGTCCAGCACCCGGAACTGGGGCATATACAGCCAGTAGTTGCGGAAATCGGAGGTGTCCCGCTGGTCATAGTCGATGACCGCCAGGCTGTTCGCTGCCAGGTACTCCTCACTGTCGTAGTCGTAGCTGCCCTTCTCTGCGATCTCCTGCTCCCGGATCACCGGGTCCCAGGCGTCGAACACCTCGATCTCCGGGCCGGAGCGGTCCACGATCTCGTTGAAGAGGGCGTCGGCAAAGGGATAGCTGGCCTCCACGTCCGCCACGTTGAAGAACACCCAGGTCTCCCGCCAGAGGTCCGTGAGGCCGGCGGTGAGGGTCTCATAATCGGCGTCGTCCAGCACGTAGCTGCCCAGCAGCATGGTGAAGCACAGGGGCTCCGCCGGCGTGACGGACAGGCGCGCGCCGGTGACCATGTTGGTGACCAGAGTCACGTCGCCGCCGGAGATGTAGTCGCTGCCGCCGTCGTCGTCCAGCACGTTGGCGCAGGTGCCGGGGGCCAGGTCGATGTTCTGGCCGGTCAGGGCGTTCCAGGCGCTCTCGGAGAAGAAGGTTGCGCTGGAGGCGATCTCCCGGTACTCATCGGTATAAGTGGTGCCAAGCGCGCCGTTGTCCTGCTCCACCTGCACATAGCCGTCTCCGGCCAGGGTGGCGGCGCCTGTCTGGGTCCAGGAGGTGATGTCCACATCGTACTCTTCCGCCAGGGACTCCACTTCCTCCCGCTCCGGCCAGTTCTGGTCATTCCGCCAGTGGTACTCGAAGTCTACCGGCCGGGTGGAGAAGCTGTAGGCGGAGCTGGTGTTCAGCATGGGGGCATAGAAGCTGGCGAAGTAAGCGCCGGCAATGAGCAGCGTCATCACCAGCATGTTCCGCACGGTCTGGCGGCCCTGGAATTTCATCATCGAGGCGGCGATGATGTCCCGGTACTTGTGGCGCTTCCGCCAGCCGTTCACCACCGTGTGGAGCAGGATCATGTACATGCCGACCAGCGCCGGCAGGTAGAACAGGGCGGTCAGACCCTCCGGGGGATACCAGTGGAGTACCGTGACGAAGAACGACGGCATCAGATACCCCGCCAGGGCGCCGATCACCACCAGAGCGATGCCCACGGGGCCGTACCACCGCTTCACCTCCCGGATGGGCTCGGACTTGTGGGACTCCTGGACGATGTCGATGATGTTGGTGCGGCGGATGGACCGCCCGCCCAGGAAGAACAGCATGATCACCACGTAGGCGGCAAAGGTCAGGGACAGGAGATAGGACTGGGGATCGAAAGACAGGGCCATCTCCTGAGAGTCCACCAGGAACAGCCGGAACATCTGCCACACGCCCCAGGCCAGGGGGCCGCCTAAGACCGCCCCGGCGGCGCAGGAGCCCAGGGAGATCACCGCCAGTTCTTTGCCCATCTCTTTTTGCATCTGGCGGCGGGTTGCCCCCAGGGCCAGGAACACGCCGGTCTCACGGGACTTCTGCCGGAAGAACAGCCCGGCGGCGTAGGCGGTGAACACGGCGCAGCCGATGACCGCCAGGACGAACACCATCATCACCTGTTTGCGGCTGTCGCCGCCCTCCGGCAGGACGGAGAGGATGGTGGGGGAGCGCATCATGCAGACATAGGCGGTGATCAGCAGCACGGAGAAGAAGCTGCACCCCGCCAAGAGGGCGTACTGGCCCCTGTTTTTGCGGCGCAGGGCCGCGTAGGCGTCGGAAAAGCAGCGCATGGTCTCACTCCTTCCCCATGTCCCGGATGGCGTCCAGCAGCGCATCCTGGAAGGCGGCGCGGTCGGTGCTGCCCTTTTCCAGGGTCCGCCACACCCCCCCGTCCCGGAGGATCACCACCCGGTCGCAGAAGGAGGCGGCGAAGGAGTCGTGGGTCACCATGAAGATGGTGGCCTCCAGAGACGCCTTGGCCTGCTCAAAGGACCGGATCACCGCCCGGCTGGACTTGGAGTCCAGGTTTCCGGTGGGCTCGTCCGCCAGGATCAGCAGGGGGTGGTTGATGAGGGCCCGGGCCACGGCACAGCGCTGCTTCTCGCCGCCGGAGATCTCCGCCGGGTATTTGTCCCGGATGGCGGTGATGCCGAACACGTCGCACAGCTGGTCCGCCCGGGCCTCCGTCTGGCTGGTGACGGTGCCGCCGATGATGGCGGGCAGCAGGATGTTCTCCCGGACCGTCAGGCCATCCAGCAGCAGAAAGTCCTGGAACACGAAGCCCAGCTGCCGGTTGCGGACCTTGGCCAGGGCGTCCTCGCTGAGATCAGCCAGCTGCTTCTCCCCCAGGGTGATCTCCCCGCTGTCGATGGGGATGTAGCAGGAGATGCAGTTGAGCAGTGTGGTCTTGCCGGAGCCGGAGGGGCCCATAACGGCTACGAACTCCCCCTTCTCAACGGTCAGGGACACGCCCTTCAGGACCTCGTAGGTGGTCTTGCCCACCTGATAGGACTTGTGCAGGTCTTTGACAGTTAACATAAAATTCTTCCTTTCTGACTCACAGGATGTTCTGCAAAAGGGCGATGACCGCCAGATGGACGGGATAGAAGGCGTAGAAGAACCACTTGTTGACCTTGATGCGGGAGTGGGTGGCGCAGAAGATCAGCGGCGCGGCGAAGACGGCGAAGAAGGACCAGTCGATGCAAAGGCCGCCCACCGTCAGGCACAGGGGGTCCTCCGGTCAGCCGTTCCACAGGGCCGGGAGATAGCTGAGGATATACAGCGCCGCGCCCAGGCCGGGACGGTTCCGGCAGAGGTAGAAGATCAGCATCAACGTGATGCCGGTGCCGGAGTAGTCGAAGTTCCACCAGCTGACGGTGAAGAGGGCCAGGGCGAACAGCCACCACTTCCGCTCCTTCACGCCGTACATGCCCAGGAGGCTGAGAAACAGGGTGAAGAAGATGTTCCAGTTGGTGAGGTTGGCCGCAAATTCGCTGACCGGATGGAAGGCCAGGATGTAGAAGGGCTGGCTGACGAGGGCGAAGATCCCCAGCCGGGTCAGGTACTTCCGCACGTCGTGGGTGTACAGCAATCCCACCGTCAGGCAGTAGCAGAAGATGGGGAAGGCCAGCCGGCCGATCCAGCGGAACACGCCCACCTCCGGGAAGAAGGCGCCGCCGATGTGGTCGATCAGCATGGCGGTGATGGCGATGAGCTTCAGCAGGTCCGTGTCCAGGTTGGTCTTGAGCCGGGGACCTGTCTGGGGGATGACGGCCGGGGTGGTGAGGACGCTCCACACGCGGGAGCGGGAGATGGCAGTGGTGTTTGTCATGGTGTTGTTCCCTCCTTGTTGACACCAGCGTACCGCGAAAAAACCGCCGCCGCAAACGGGGGTGTCATCTGCGGCGGCTGGAATGTCAAGTTTTGCACCGGGGCGTGGCGGGATGTCAAATTTGGCGGTTTTGCCGTCAAGTTTGGTTTGGCAGGCGGCAGCTCCTGTGGTAGAATGGGCACGTGCCTTTGGGGCGATTGCCCCCGTGTGGGCAATCCGTTTGATTTGAGGTGAGGAAGATGCTGCGGATCGGCATCTGTGATGATGTCTACGACGCCCGGCTGGTGCTCCGCTCCGCCCTGGAGCGGGTCCTGGAAAAGCGGCGTGTTCAGGGGCAGTTCTGGGAGTTCTCCTCCGGCGAGGGCCTGCTCCGCTGGCTGGAGGGCCACGCCGGGGAGCTGGACATCGTGTTTCTGGACATGGAGATGGGGGAGCTGGACGGCATGGAGACCGCCCGGCGGCTCCGGGCGGCGGACAGCGGTCTCCAGCTGGTGTTCGTCACCGGCTACGCCGACCACGTGTTCGACGGGTATTCCGTGGGGGCCCTGGGGTATCTCTTGAAGCCCCCGAGGATCGAACAGCTGGAGGCGGTGCTGGACCGGGCCCAGGCGGCGCTGGTCCGGGACCTGGACCGGGCCTACATCTGCCGCAGCGGGGACACCCACTACCGCATCCCCATCGCCAACATTCTGTACTTCGTCTCGGACCGGCGGCAGGTGACCTGCGTGACGGAGGGCCGGGGCTACACCTTC
Organism: Oscillibacter valericigenes; assembly: GCF_016902445.1. Lineage (GTDB taxonomy): Bacteria > Bacillota > Clostridia > Oscillospirales > Oscillospiraceae > Oscillibacter > Oscillibacter avistercoris. The sequence goes on from NZ_JACSNX010000001.1 coordinate 150,497, forward strand.
TACGGCAAGCTGGACGCGGTGGCGGAAGAGGTGGGGGCCGGCTTTGTCCGCGTCCACCAGCGGTATCTGGTCCGGGCAGGAGCCGTGGACCGGATGGAGGGCGGCGAGGTGGTGCTGCGGGACGGGCAGCGCCTGCCCGTCAGCCGGTCCTGCCAGCAGTCGGCCCTGCTGGCCCTGACCCGGGCGGAACTGGAGGGGTGAGGAGATGCTGGATGTTCTCTGGAAGTTCTGGCTCTATTTCGGGTATTTCCTGACGGTGGCGGCCAGCGGCTTTTTCCTCTACCGGCTCTGCACGCCCTTCGTCCGGCTCCGGAGAGGGCGGTTCTGGAAGGCGCTGCTCTTTTTGACCCTGGCGGGCACCAGCGGCATGGTAATCTGGATCGGGGACCCCAATCTGCTCTATACGCTGCCGGTGTTCTTGGCCCTGTTCTTCCTGTCCACCCGGGGCGACCGGGTGGGGCGGCTGGCGGTGTGCATGATCCTCTTCTGCCTGGAGATGTCCGTGTGCGCCCTGCTGGACACCTATGTGGAGCGGATCAACCGGGATGCGCTCTATGATGTGCTGGTGCGAATGGCCCGCCCGATGGTATTCGGCCCGCTGTGGCTGCTGCTGCGCCGCCGCCTGCCCCGGGAGCCGGTGACGCTCTCCCGGCGGCTGTGGAAGCTGGTGCTGGGCCTGGCGGCCATGCCCCTGTGCGCCCTGATCGCCGTGGTGCTGCTGACCTTCCGACGGTATGAGTCCGTCGAGGTCTATGCCGTGGCCATGAACCAGGGCATGGTGGTGCTGCCCTTCGCGCTGCTGACCTCCCTGGTGCTGCTGCTGGCCATTCTGATCCTGGCGGACCACGAGCGGCTGGAGCAGGCCGGCCGCCTGGCGGGATTGCGGGAGGTCTACTACCAGGGTCTCCGGCAGCAGGAGACGCAGGTGCGCCGCCTCCGTCACGACCTGCGGAACCACCTGACGGCAGTCCGGGGCCTTCTGGAGCAGGGAGATGAGCAGGGGGCCATCCGCTATCTGGACCAGATGGCCGGGTCTCCGGCCCTCCGGGGGACCCGGCGCCTCTGCGAGAATGAGGCGGCCAACGCCGTCCTCACCGCCAAGGCGGAGGCCATGGAGCGGGAGGAGACCGTGGCGGACTTCGCCGTCTCCCTGCCCCGGGATCTGCCGGTGGCAGACGTGGACCTGTGCGCCCTGCTGGGCAACGCCCTGGACAATGCGCTGGAGGGCACCCGGGGCGGGACGGCCCGGCGGATCACCGTCCGCTGCAAGGCAGACAAGGGCCTCTTCATGCTGCGGGTGGAGAACACCCTGGGCGGCGAGGTGAAACCGGATCTCGCCACCACCAAGGCGGACAAGGCCGCCCACGGCTTCGGCATCCCCGGCATGCGGGAGATCGCCGAGCGCTACGGCGGCACCCTGGACGCCGGGGTCCGGGACGACCGATTCGAGCTGGTGGTATGCCTGCCTCTGGTGCAGAATGCCGCCGAAGGGCGGCATGTCTGACTCCGCTTCTTCTCATAGAGAATAAGGCCGCGGACCCAGCATTGGGTCCGCGGCCTTTCTCCGTCCGGGGTCGACTGTGCCGGAGTTCTCCTGCAGCAGTTCTGTAAAGCCGGAAGGCGCTGTGTAAAGCGTTTGTTAAATCTTGGACAAGAGTTTGAAAGGTGTCTTGCAGGGCAAAAAACGGAAGATTATACTCATTTTCCGAAGGGGAATCTTTCACAAAACCACAAAAAGACAAGAGGAAGGATCGATATGCAAATCAAGAAGAGACTTCTGGTCGGCGGCGTGTGCGGCGCTCTGCTGATCGGGACCATGGTCCCCGCCCTGGCTGCCACTGTCCACTACAACGACGGCTCCACCGTGGGCGGCAGCGCCGAGTGGACCGCCTGGACAGAGGAGTGGAACACGGTCGCTACGGACTACACCCAGGTGTCCCTGACCCCCGGCGAAGACGAGACAGAGCTGAACTTCGCCTGGTACAGCCTGGACAACGGCTCCGCCGCGACCCCTGTGGTGCACTTCGGCACGGACCGGAACAGCCTGCAGTCCTACACCGGCACCGCCGGCGATGTGGACACCAGCCTGACCGACGGCGTGGCCTATCACTACAACCACGTCACCGTCACCGGTCTGGAGCCCAACACCACCTACTACTACACCGTGGAGAAGAACGGTGTGCAGACCGAGGTGGAGACCTACGAGACCCAGAGCTTCGACACCGTGAAGATGCTGTATGTGGGCGATCCCCAGATCGGCGCCTCCAAGGGCCAGCCCCAGGGCGGCGAGACCCTGGCCGCCGAGTCCGGCGCGGCCAACACCGCCGCCCGGAACGACGCCTTCGGCTGGAACCGGACCCTGGAGGCCGCTCTGGCCCAGGACCCGGATGTGAGCTTCATCATCTCCGCCGGTGACCAGGTCAACAAGACCGGTCAGGCCAAGGAGGAGGAGTACGCCGGCTACCTCAGCCCCGATGTGCTGGCCGGTCTGCCGGTGGCCACCACCATCGGCAACCACGACTCCCTGAATGCCGACTACATGTACCACTTCAACAACCCCAACGCCACGGAGTACGGTGCCACCCAGGCCGGCGGCGATTACTATTACTCCTACGGCAACGGCCTGTTCATCGTGCTGAACACCAACAACTACAATGTGGCGGAGCACGAGCAGGCCATCCAGGAGGCCATTGCCTCTGATCCCAACGCTGCCTGGCGGATCGTCACCATCCATCAGGATATCTACGGCTCCGGCCTGGATCACTCCGACACGGACGGCATGATCCTCCGCACCCAGCTGACCCCCATCTTCGATGAGTACGACATCGACGTGGTGCTCCAGGGCCACGACCACACCTACAGCCGCTCCAAGCTGCTGTACGGCGACGGCCAGACTCACGGCGCCTATGAGTTCCAGCTCAATGCCGACGGCAGCGATTACGACTGGGATCATGCCTACGACATCAACGCCAGCACCCAGATCCCCCTGTACCCCGAGGACGGCGACACCGCCGGTCAGGCCCTGCTGAACGACTTCCAGGCGGACAACCACTGCTACACCATTGAGACCACCGTGGGCAACACTGTGGTGGATCCCAACGGCACCCTGTATATGACCGCCAACTCCGCCTCCGGCTCCAAGTACTACGAGCTGATCTCCGCTCAGCAGGACTACATCGCCGAGCGCAGCCAGAACTGGCTGCCCAGCTGGTCCGTCATCACCCTGAGCGAAGACTCCTTCTCCATCGATACCTATCAGCTGACCGCTGACGGTCAGACGGAGAAGATCGACGAGACCTTCACCATCCGCAAGACCGGCGACAGCGAGAGCCTCACCGCTCCCCTGACCCGGGCCCAGGCCGTCCAGCGCCTGTACGATGACGCCGGCCGTCCCGCCGTGTCCACCGCCGCCGGCTTCTCCGACGTGGCCGCCGGTGCCGACTACCTGAACGCCGTGGCCTGGGCCAAAGCCCAGGGCATCGTCAACGGTGTGTCCGACAGCAGCTTTGCCCCGGACGAGACCATCACCCAGGCCCAGTTCGCCGCCATGCTGACCCGCTATGCCGCCGTTCAGGGCAAGGCCGGTGCCTCCCGGAACGCCACCCTCTCTCAGGGCATGACCTACGCTGAGAGCCATGGCCTGCTGACCGGCAGCGCCGTCACCGCCTCCAGCGCGGACTACGCCCTGACCAAGCTGGGCTGATCCGGCCCATCCCCATCCCCTTCAGTCTCTCCGCAGGCTGTGCGCCTGCGGAGAGACGCTGTTTTACGCCGTCCCTCCGGGCCGGTCACATCTGAAAGAAATGAGGTCTGTTCCCTTGAAGCAGTTGACGCAACGATTGGATTGGAAGCGCTTTGTGCCGCCTTTGGTGCTGCTGGCGCTGTTTCTGGTGCTGGTGGTCCGCCTGAATCAGGTGGAGAAGGTCCCCCTGATCTCCCGGGAGGGGCAGACCTTTGAAAAAGGCGTGGTGACGGAGATCCTTCAGGACAACCTGCAGCCAAACGGCACCCGGGTGGGCGAGCAGGTAGTCCGGGTCCGGATGACCTCCGGCGAACTGAAGGGCCAGGAGATCGAGACCACCTCCAGCTCCGGCTTTCTCTTCGGCGCCCCCTGCACCGTGGGCATGCGGGTGGTGGTGATGCAGAGCGTGGCCGGGGACACGGTGGTGTCCAGCGTCTACTCCCAGGACCGGGAGCTTCAGATCATCTGCTTCGTGGCGCTGTATCTGCTGGCCCTGTGCGCCATTGGCGGATGGCAGGGGGCCAAGGGGGCGCTGAGCCTGGTGTTCACCTTCGCCTGCATCATCTGGGTGTATCTGCCCATGGTGTACCGGGGCTGGTCTCCCTTCTGGAGCGCGGTGCTGGTGTGCGCCGTCACCACGGTGGTGTCCATGTGGCTGCTGGGCGGGCCCACCCGCAAGACTTTGGTGGCCACCGCCGGCACCGTTGCCGGCGTGGTGATGGCGGGGGTGTTCGCCTCCCTCTTCTCCTTCTCCACCGGCGTCACCGGCTGGAACGTCAGCGACATCGAGAGCCTGATGACCCTGTGGAGCACCTCCGGCATCCAGGTGGGAGGGCTGCTGTTCTCCGGCCTGCTGATCTCCGCCCTGGGGGCCATGATGGACGTGGGCATGTCCATCGCCAGCGCCATGGCGGAGATCCAGGGCCAGTCCCCGGACATCTCCCGGGCCGACCTGTTCCGGGCCGGCATGCGGGTGGGCCGGGACATGATGGGCACCGACTCCAACACCCTGATCCTGGCCTTTGCCGGCGGCAGCGTCAGCATGCTGGTGCTGGACTACGCCTATGACCTGCCCTGGCTGCAGATCATCAACTCCAACAACATCGGCATCGCCATCATGCAGGGCCTGTCCGGCAGCTTCGGCGTGATCTTGAGCGTGCCGGCCACCGTGGCCATTGCCACGGTGCTCTACACTCTGCCGGCCCGCTCCCGGGCGGCCGCCGGTCCGGAGGCATGAAAACAGGAGGCAGCTGCACAGCAGCCGCCTCCTGTTTTCCATTTTTCCGGTGCTATTTCCGTACTGCTTCCACCGGGACACGGAGCGTATAGGGCTGGTCCGGGTCCGTGTACGTTTCCCCCAGCAGGTCTGCCAGGCCGCTGTCAAAGGGCCGCCCCTGATCCAGATTGACCGCCGCCGCTACCGCCGCCTTGGCCTGGAGGCCCGCATTCTGATCCACAGTCATATAGAGCTCCCCCGCCTCCAGTGCGTTGGCGCCCGCTTCCGTGTGGTCCACGCTGACGATGGGCACCGCCCCGGGGTCCCTGCCGGCGGCTTTCAGCGCGCCGATGACGCCGATGGCCATCTCGTCGTTGCCGCAGATGACGCAGTCATAGGTCACGCCCTGGGCCAGCAGGTCCGTCATGGCGTCGGCGGCCCGCTGCCGGTCAAAGCCGCACACCTGATAATCCGCTGCCGCCACGGGGAAGAACCCGTCATCCAGCAGGCTCTGCAGGGCACCGGCGGACCGGGCATCCGTATTTTCCTGATCCGGCACCCCCTGGAACAGCAGATACCGGAGATCCGTCCCGTGGTCCGTCTCCCAGAAATAGTCCGCCAGGACCCGGCCCTGGAGCGCCCCGGCCCCGGCCTCGTCCATGCCCACGAACACCATGCGGTCATTCAGGATGGCTGTCTCCGGCGCCCGGTTGATCAGCACCACCCCGGCGTCGCCCACGATCCCGGCGATCTTCTCGGCGTCCTCGCCCTCCGCCAGATTCACCAGCAGCGTCTCCACGCCGTCGGCCAGCGCCTGATGGACCTGACGCAGCTGGGCCTCCGGGTCATTTCCGGCGTTGTAGGCCCGGACGTCATAGCCCCGGGCAGCTGCCTCCGCCTGGATCTGCTCCTTCAGCTCTGTCAAAAACGGGTCCTCCCGGGCCATCAGCAGCCCCAGAGTCTCCCGCTCCCCGGTCCGGGCCTCCGCTGCCGGGTCCGACGCCCCGCAGCCGGCGCAGAGCACCAGCGCGGTCAATGCCGCAAGGGCAGTCATTCGTTTGAAAATCCGTCTCATGGAAGTCCCTCCATTTCTCCTGTTAGGATGCTGGATTCAGGGTACAAATATACCCGGGGAAATGGAAGAGAAAAACCTGCGGGGGAACCAGATCGTTCCTCTGCAGGTCCTCTTTTCCGGATTTTTTTGCGCGTTCACCGCCCGGTCCGGAATCTCCGGTACTCCGTGGGCGTGAGACCGATGTATTTGGAGAAGATGCGGGAGAAATAGCTGGCGTCCTCAAACCCCACCGCCTCGGCGATGGTCTGAACGGAGTCCAGGGAGTTCACCAGCCGCATCTGAGCCTCCCCGATCCGGCGGCGCAGGACATACTGCTTCAGGCTGTAGCCCGTCTTCTGCCGGAACATGTGGGAGAGGTGATAGGGGCTCAGGTAGAACAGATGCCCCAGCTGCTCGATGGAGCAGTCCTCGGCGTAGTGCTGGTCGATGTAGCGGGCCACCCGGCCGAAGGTGGAGTCCGCCTGAGTGACATACGCTTCCTTCCGCCCTGCCGTCATCCGCCGGACCAGCTCCAGCGACGCCAGCATCAGGTACTGGCACAGGGTCTGAAACCCCTCCTCCCGTTCGGCAGCGTAGCGGTCCATCTGGCAGAACAGCTGCTTCAGATCGGAAAACTGCTCCGGCTGGTGGAACAGCGGGCTCAGCCCCCGGGACAGGAACTGGTGCGGCGGCAGATCCGGCAGCTGCAGGTTCCCGATGGCCACGCACAAGGTCTGGTAGGGCTGGTCTGCCTGGGGGAACTCGTCATGGAGCGCGCCGCCGTTGCACAGCACCACATCCCCCGCAGATACCTCGTACCGGCAGAGATCCACGGCGTAGTGGCCGCTGCCCTTCAGGATCAGCAGCACCTCCGCCAGATCCTCGTGGCTGTGCATCAGCGTGGCGTGCTCACCCTCTGTCCAGTCGTAATAGCAGATGTAGGCCACATAGGGGCGATTCGGCGGGAGCGTCTCCGCCTCCTGCCGGGAGAATACCCCCCGCTGCCGATTCAGTTCCATCGCTTTTCTCCTCTCTCCGCCAAAAAGTGCGGGCCGCGTCTGTGTCCCGGGCCTCCGCCCGGGATATCCGCAAAAAAGTCCGGACCGCTCCGTTCTCATTATGGGGGCACGGAGCACGCCTGTCAAGGGCCGGCATCCCCGGGGGCTCCGAAGCAGGACTTGGCTCTTTCCTTTCCGCTTCCGGTGTGGTATGATAGCGGCAGTACGGCGGTCGGTCCCGCCGCGGCAGGGGGCGTTTCCGCTCTCTTGGAAAGCAGGGTGACTATGGAGACTCACATTTTGGTGGTGGATGACGAGACCGCCATCGCGGACCTGGTGGAGGTCTGCCTGAAAAACGAGGGCTTTGCGGTCCACAAATGCAATAACGCCGCAGATGCCCTGGTCTGTGTCCGGCGGCAGCGGCTGGATCTGGCCATTCTGGACGTGATGCTGCCGGATATGGACGGGTTCACCCTCTGCCAGCGGATCCGGGAGGACCACCTGTTCCCCATCCTCATGCTGACGGCCCGGGTGGAGGACACGGACAAGATCATGGGGCTGACCCTGGGAGCAGACGACTACATCACCAAGCCCTTCAGCCCGCTGGAGCTGGTTGCCCGGGTCAAGACCCAGCTGCGGCGCTACACCCGGTACAACACCGGGGAGGCGGCGCCCCGGGAGATCGCGGAGCACGACTTCCGGGGGCTGCAGATCTCCAAAACCACCCACAAATGCGTCCTGTTCGGGGAAGAGCTGTCCCTGACGCCCCTGGAGTTCTCCATCCTCTGGTACCTCTGCGACCACCGGGGGCAGGTGGTGTCCAGTGAGGAGCTGTTCGAGGCGGTGTGGGGCGAGAAATTCATGGACAGCAACAATACCGTCATGAGCCACATCGCCCGCCTGCGGGAGAAGATGCACGAGCCCAGCCGCAGGCCGAAGTTCATCAAAACTGTCTGGGGGGTGGGGTATACCATTGAGTAAGGATCAGCGCACGCCCCTGTCGGACCGGGCGCGGGGCCGGGCCCTGCGGACCTGGGGCTTTTACCTGCTGGCGCTGACCGCCTGGGTGACGGTGGTGCTGCTCCTGGCCTTTCTGGGGTATCTGGTGTGCAGCGCCATCACCTGGTATGACCCCCTGAGTCCCCTCTACCTGTTTTTGAACTGGGTGCGGGATTACTTCGTCTTTGTATGCGCCCTGGTGGTCCTGGCCGGCTGGGTGGTGATCAGCTACTTCTTCATTGCCAGGCCCGTGGGGCAGGTGGAGGCCATGGCTCAGGCGGCGGAGCGGCTGGCCGCCCCCGGCGAGGAGTCCATCCATCTGCCGGCGGGGCTGGAGGAGGTGGAGGTCCAGCTGAACGCCGCCCGGGAGCGGGCGCTGCGGGACGCCCGGGCCGCCCGGGCGGCGGAGCAGCGGAAAAATGACCTGGTGGTCTACCTGGCCCACGACCTGAAGACGCCCCTCACCAGCGTCATCGGCTATCTGACGCTGCTGCGGGATGAGCCCCAGCTCTCGCCGGAGCTGCGGGCCCGGTACACCCATATCGCCCTGGAGAAGGCGGAGCGGCTGGAGGACCTGATCAACGAGTTCTTCGACATCACCCGCTTCAATCTCACCCACCTGGAGCTGGAGAAGCAGCCCACGGACCTGACGAGGATGCTCCAGCAGGTGGTCAGCGAATTCCAGCCCATGCTGGCGGAGGCGGACCTCACCTGCCGCCTGGACCTGCCGGAGAAGCTGCTGTGCCCCTGCGACGGGGAGAAGCTCTCCCGGGTGTTCGACAACCTGCTGCGCAACGCCTCCTATTACAGCCTTCCCGGCACGGAGGTGCACATCGCCGGCGGCAGCGACGGCGAGACCATCACGCTGACCTTCACCAACGCCGGCAAAACCATTCCCCAGGAGAAGCTGGACCGGATCTTCGAGCAGTTCTTCCGGCTGGACAGCTCCCGCGCCACCCGCACGGGTGGCGCGGGCCTTGGCTTGGCCATAGCCAAGGAGATCGTGGAGCTCCACGGCGGCACCATCCGGGCGGAGAGCGCCCACGACACCGTGACCTTCACCGTGTGCCTGCCGGCGTCGTAAGAAAATCGCAAGGATTTCACAATCACTTTGCAGGAACTCCGCATGGAAACCCGCAGATAAAAACCGCCTTGTTCTGGTACGATCTTCGTATCAAAACAAGGCGGTTTCCGTCATATGGGGAGGTATTTCCATGAAGACGATCCTGTTTCTCTTCGGCGGCTGCTCCACGGAATATGAGGTATCCCTGCAGTCCGCCCACGCCGTGCTGCAGGCGCTGGACCACAGCCGGTACACGCCGCTGGCCGTGGGCATCACCCGGGAGGGCCGCTGGCTGCGGTACGGCGGCCCCCTGTTCCATCTGGAGACCGGGGACTGGGAGGCCCAGCCGGACTGCGTGCCCTGTGCTCTTTCCCTGGACCGGGGAGACCTGCGGCTCCTGTGGCTGGATGGGTCCGGCAGGAGCGAACCCTTCGACGCGGCATTTCCCGTCCTCCACGGCAAAAACGGCGAGGACGGCACCGTCCAGGGCCTGCTGGAGCTGATCGGCGCCCCCATCATCGGCTGCGGGGCCCTGTCCAGCGCCCTGTGCATGGACAAGGACCGCTCCCACAAGCTGGCGGCCCTGGCCGGGGTGCGGGTGCCCAGGGGCCACCTGTTCCGCCGGGGCGATGACGCCGGTGAGATCGCCCGGGCGGCGGAGGCGCTGGGCTATCCCCTGTTCGTGAAGCCCGTGCGGTCCGGGTCCTCCTTCGGCGTCTCCAGAGTCGCCGCGCCGGAGCATTTGGCCGCCGCCGCGGAAGAGGCCTTCCGCCACGACCGGGAGATCCTGCTGGAAGAGGCCGTGCCCGGCTTTGAGGTGAGCTGCGCCATTCTGGGCAGCACCGCCCTGACCGTGGGTGCCGTGGCGGAGTTCCAGGTGGAGGGCGGCTTCATCGACTACGGCGAAAAATATGCCGACGGCGGGACCCTGCGGATCTACTGCCCCGCCCGGATCCCCCCGGAGAAGGCCACAGAGATCCAGGAGACCGCCAAGCGGATCTACCGCTGCCTGGACTGCCGGGTGTTCGCCCGGGTGGACCTGTTCCTGACCCCCTGGGGGGAGCTCGTCTTCAACGAGGTGAACACCATCCCCGGCTGCACGCCCCACAGCTGTTATCCCGGTATGATGCAGGCCATCGGCCTGGACTTCCAGACCCTGGTGAGCCGGCTGGTGGAACTGGGGGTGGAGGCATGAGGACCGTACGCCTTCCCCGGGAGAAGAGCCGGACCGGCCCCCTGGTGCTGGTGAACCGGCAGCACCCCCTCCACCCCGGCGGTCCTGTCGATCTCACCGCCGTGGACAGCCGCCATCCGGACATCCTGCTGGACCGGCGGGCCGCCCAGCTGCTGGCCGCCTGCGTCCGGAAGGCGGGCGGCGGGGCGGAGATCGTCCCCGTCTCCGGCTGGCGGAGCCAGGCGGAACAGCAGCGGATCTGGGACGACACCCTGGCGGAGAGCGGCGCAGACTTCACGCAAAAGTATGTGGCGCTTCCCGGGTGCAGCGAGCATCAGACGGGCCTTGCCATCGACCTGGGCAAGGCCGCCGACGAGATCGACTTCATCCGGCCTGACTTCCCCTACGACGGGATCTGCGGCGCCTTCCGGCGGACGGCGGCTGCCTACGGCTTCATCGAGCGCTACCAGCGGGGCAAGGAGGCCCTTACCGGCATCGCCCCGGAGCCCTGGCACTTCCGCTACGTGGGCACGCCCCACGCCCTGCTGATGGAGGCCAACGGACTGTGCCTGGAGGAGTACGGCGATTTTCTGCGGCAGGGGCCCCGCACCTGTGCCCTGCCGGGCGGGCAGCGGGCCCGGGTCTTCTGCGTCCCCTGCACAGGAGAGGAGACGGAGATCCGTCTGCCGGATTCCTGCTGCCAGATCTCCGGCGACAACGCCGGCGGGTTCATCGTCACCGTCTGGGAGCAGCTGCCCCTCCCGGGCTGAATCGGCCTGCGATGCGGAAATGCGCGGACAGCGGACAACTCCCGATTTGAGAGACGCCCGCTGTCCGCGCCGGTGCATATCAGCGATCAGATCTCCGCCGTGCAGACCGGCAGGGTGGAGCCGCCGTAGGGCATGGCCAGGACCGTGGCCCCGGGCCCGCACTTCTGTACAGCAGCCGCGTAGGCCTCCTCCACTGTGTGGAAGGGCGTCATGAACAGGGAGCGGACCAGGTCGTCGTCCAGGTCGGACACCAGGTAGATGTCCGCTTTCTCCAGCACCAGGGCGATGGCCGCCGCCTTATGGCCGCCCAGCCGGAACTCCCGCTGGATGCGCTCCACCAGGGATCCCGGCGTGGGAGCGGAGGTCATCCACTCCTCGAACACCTTCTCCCCCAGCCCCTCCTTACAGGAGCCGATCAGAACCACCACGCCGCCGTCCTTCACCGCGTGCTTGGCGTTGTCCAGGGCCTTCTGGGTCTGGTACAGGTTCAGATCCTTGGGGGCGCCCCCCTGGGACACCAGCACGATGTCCGCCCGGGCGGGGATCTCCTTGCGGTAGAGCGTGTCCAGGAAGGCGCAGCCCGCCCGGTGGGCAGCCGTCACGTCCCCGGCCACGGCCCGGATGATCTCCTTGTGGGCGTCCAGCACCACGTTCAGGATGAAATCCACCCCCACCATGGCGGCGGCCTCCTCCAGATCCTCCCGCACCGGGTTGCCCGCCAGCTTGCCGGCACGGGCGTCCGCCTCCACCATCCGGCTGTGATTGGACTGGATGGCCGCCCGGGTGGAGACGCCGGGCATGATGGCCTTGGCGCCGCCGGAGTAGCCGGCGAAGTAGTGGTACTCGATATTGCCCAGGCAGATCCGCCGGTCCGCCTCCGCCACCCGGCGGTCGATGTCCACCGGCGTGCCCCGGGCGGTGACGCCCACATGGACGCAGTCCGTCACATCGGAGTCCACACAGGTGATCTGGGCGAAGGCCTGCTCCCCCGCCAGATGGCGCTGCTCCGCCTCCGTATGGGGCCGATGGCTGCCCAGGGCGAAGACCAGGGTGATGTCCTCCGGCCGGACGCCGGCGCTGTACAGCTCCTCCAGCAGCGGGGGCATCACCACCCAGGTGGGCATGGGGCGTGTGATGTCGCTGGTGACGATGGCGATCTTCTCCCCCGGGCGGACCAGGTCCCGCAGACGCGGCGTGCCGATGGGCGATGCCAGCGCCTGCCGCACCGCCGCTTCCCCTGTCACAGGGGCCGCGATCTCGTTGGGCTCCAGCACGCCCAGCAGCGCCTCCTCCGGGACAGCTACCCGCTGGCTCCGGGTACCGATCTTGAATTCCAGTTCTCGCTCCATTCCATCTTCTCCTTCCCGCGTCTTCCCACCGGCGGACACGCCGCCGGGCAATATGCCTTTCCTATTCACTATACCGGTATCGGCATGGCTTGTCAACCGGTGCCCGCAGGCAAAAAAGTTTCCCCGTCCCCTTGACAGACGTGTGGACTTCGTGTATTATAACGATGTTATATAACGCTGTTATATCAGGAGGGCTTATGGGTGAAGAGACTTCGACGCTGGAACAGATCCAGCAGGCAGCCGTACAGGAGTTTCTGGACAAGGGCTTTCGGGGGGCCTCCCTGCGGCAGATCGTGAAGAATGCCGGCGTCACCACCGGGGCCTTCTACGGCTACTTCTCCAGCAAGGAGGCGCTGTTCGCCTCCATCGTGGAACCCCATGCCGCCGCCATCATGGGCCGATTCATGCAGACCCAGACGGAGTTTGCCGCACTGCCGGCAGCGGAACAGCCCAGCCACATGGGGGTGGAGTCCTCCGCCTGCGTGGACTGGATGGTGGACTACATGTACCGGCACTCCGTACCGGTGAAGCTGCTGCTCTGCCGGGCCGAGGGAACGCCTTATGAGCATTTCGTCCACAACATGGTGGAGGTCGAGGTGGAGGCCACCGAGCAATACATCCAGGTCCTGCGGCAGCTGGGCCGGAATGTGCCGGAGCTGGACCATCAGCTGTGCCATATCATCGCCAGCGGTATGTTCAGCGCCGTGTTCGAAGTCATGGTCCACGACATGCCGTATGACCACGCCAAGCAGTATATCCGGCAGCTGCGGGAATTCTACATGGCTGGATGGCAAAAATTGATGGGGGAGTGACCCTCATCTTTTTTGGCCAATAGTTAGTTGTAGCTAACTATCGGCGGATACAATCTGCAAGGAGGGATCTTTTTGAAAAAGCGATCGAATCTGTCCCGGCTGCTGGCCTACGCCGGCGGCCACCGGAAGCTGACGGTGCTGGGCTGTGTGCTGTCCGGCGCCGCCGCCGTGCTGGGGCTGGTCCCCTATGTGTGCGTGTGGCTGGTAGCCCGGCAGGCGCTGGCAGTCTTCCCTGCCGTCACAGAGGCGGAGGGCCTGGCCCGCTGGGGCTGGATGGCGGTGTGGTTCGCCGTGGCCAACATCGCCCTGTACTTCGCGGCGCTGATGTGCACCCACATCGCCGCCTTCCGGACCGCCCGGAACATGCGCCATGCCGGGGTGGCCCACCTGATGGAGCTGCCCCTGGGCTTCTTCACCGGGAACCGCTCCGGCGAGCTGCGGAAGATCATCGACGACAACGCCGCCCTGACGGAGGACCTGCTGGCCCACAAGCTGCCGGACCTGACGGCGGCGGTGGTGACACCTCTGGCCGCCATCGTGCTGCTGTTCGTCTTTGACTGGCGGATGGGCCTGCTGTGCCTTCTCACCATGGTGCTGGCCCTGGGCTGCATGATGGCCATGATGGGCGGCAGGAACGCCGGGTTCTTCCACCGCTACCAGCGGGAGATCGAGAAGATGAGCGGAGAGGCAGTGGAGTATGTCCGGGGCATCCCGGTGGTGAAAGTGTTCCAGCAGACCGTTTACTCCTTTAAGGCATTCTACAACGCCATCCAGTCCTACAGCGACCTGGCCAGCCAGTATGCCATGAGCTGCCGGGCCGGCCAGACCGGATTCCTCACCTGCATCAACGGGGCCTTCGCCCTGCTGATCCCGGCGGCACTGCTGCTCTCCTCCGGAGGGAACGGGCTGGAGGTGCTGGCGGACTTCATCTTCTATGCCCTGTTCGCCCCCGCCTGCGGCGGTATGATCAACCGGATCATGTACGCCTCGGAGTCCGTCATGGAGGCGGACGAGGCCATGATGAAGATGGACGAGATCCTGCAAAACCGGCCCCTGCCCAGGGCCGCCATTCCCGAGAAGCCAAAGGGGCACGACATCACCTTCACGGATGTGACCTTCCGCTATCCCGGCGCCGCCAGACCCGCTCTGGACCACGTGTCCTTCACGGTGCCGGAGGGGTCCGTGGCAGGTCTGGTGGGGCCCTCCGGCGGCGGTAAGTCCACCGCTGCCGCCCTGATCCCCCGGTTCTGGGATGTGGAGAGCGGCAGCGTGCGGATCGGCGGCGTGGACGTGCGGGACATGGACCGCCGGGAGCTGATGGAGCAGGTGGCCTTCGTGTTCCAGGACACCCGGCTCTTCAAGGTCAGCGTGCTGGAGAACATCCGCATGGCCCGGCCCTCCGCCACCCTGGAGGAGATCCGGTCCGCCGCCCACGCCGCCCAGTGTGACGACATCCTGGAAAAGCTGCCCCAGGGCATCGACACGGTGGTGGGGACCCGGGGGGTCTACCTCTCCGGCGGCGAGGCCCAGCGGATCGCCCTGGCCCGGGCAATTCTGAAGGACGCCCCCATCGTGGTGCTGGATGAGGCCACAGCCTTCGCGGACCCGGAGAACGAGGCCCTGATCCAGAAGGCCTTCGCCAAGCTCATGGAGGGCAAGACGGTGCTGATGATCGCCCACCGGCTCTCCACGGTGAAGGACGTGGACAGCATCCTGGTGATCGAGAAGGGCGCCGTCCGGGAGCGGGGCACCCACGACCAGCTGGCGGCTCAGGGCGGTCTGTACGCCAGGATGTGGCGGGATTACCTCCAGGCGGCTGCCTGGAAAGTTGGAAAGGAGGCGGCGGTATGATCCGGAAGCTGCAGCATGTGTTCGCCCTGAGTGAGAAAGGCGCCCGGGATTTCGTGAAGGCCGTGGCTTGGTGCTTCCTGTGCAATGTCGGCCTGATGCTGCCGGTGGGCGTGGTGATGGCCACCCTCCAGTACCTGCTGGAAACATTGGAGACCGGCGGCGATCCGGCGGCGAAGGTTTTGGTCTACACCGGCGGGGCGGCGGCAGTGCTGGCGCTGCTGTTCCTGCTCCACTGGTTCCAGTACGCATCGCTGTACCTGGCCACCTATCAGGAGAGCGCCGCCCGCCGCATCGCTCTGGCGGAGACGCTGCGAAAGCTCCCCCTCAGCTTCTTCGGCACCCGGGACTTAAGCGACCTGACCTCCACCATGATCGCCGACTGTTCGTCCCTGGACCAGATGTTCTCTCACTACATCCCCCAGCTGTTTGCCTCCATCCTCTCCACAGTGTTTATCGGCGTCTGCATGTTCTGCTTCGACTGGCGGATGGCCCTGGCGGTGCTGTGGGTGCTGCCGGCGGCGGTGCTGCTGACCGCCGGGTCCAAGAAGCTCCAGGATGCCTTCGGGACCCGGAACATCCTGACAAAGCGGGAGGTGGCGGACGCCATTCAGGAGGACATCGAGGCCATCCGGGACATCCAGTCCTGCAACCGGCAGGAGGCGTGCCTCCAGGAGCTGGATCGGAGACTGGAGGCGGCGGAGCAGAGCTCTATCCGGTCCGAGCTCATCACCGGCGTGTTCGTCTGCTCCGCCCAGGCCTTCCTGCGGATCGGCCTGGCCACCACGGTGCTGGTGGGGGCGGAGCTGCTGACCGGCGGTGAGCTGTCCTTCCTGTATTTCCTGGGCTTCCTGTTCGCCGCTGCCCGGCTGTATGATCCTCTGGGGCTGGTGCTGCAGAACATCGCCGCCACCTTCAACGCCAAGCTGAAGATCGAGCGGATGCGGGCCATCCAGGAACAGCCGGTGCAGACCGGCGTGGAAACCTGCGAGCCGGAAAACTTCGACATTGTGTTCGACCACGTGAAATTCGCCTACCGGGATGGAGAGAGCGTGCTGGAGGACGTATCCTTCACCGCCAGGCAGGGCCAGGTGACGGCTCTGGTGGGCCCCTCCGGGGGCGGCAAGTCCACCGCCTGCAAGCTGGCAGCCCGGTTCTGGGACATCCAGGGCGGGAAAATCACCCTGGGCGGCATCGACATCTCCACCGTGGACCCGGAGACGCTGCTGAAGCACTACTCCTTCGTGTTCCAGGACGTGGTGCTGTTCCGGGACACGATCCTGGAGAACATCCGCCTGGGCCGCCGGGGGGCCACCGACGAGGAGGTCTACGCCGCCGCCCGGGCCGCCCGGTGCGACGAGTTCGTCCGGGAGCTGCCGGAGGGCTACCAGACGGTGGTGGGGGAAAACGGCTCCACCCTCTCCGGCGGGGAGCGGCAGCGGATCTCCATCGCCCGGGCTCTCTTGAAGGACGCTCCGGTGATCCTGCTGGACGAGGCCACCGCCTCCCTGGACGTGGAGAACGAGACCGCCGTGCAGGAGGCCATCTCCCGCCTGGTGAAGGACAAGACCGTCCTCATCATCGCCCACCGGATGCGGACCGTGGCAGGTGCCGACCACGTGGTGGTACTGGCGGACGGCGGCGTGGCCCAGGAGGGCGCTCCGGCGGAGCTGCTGGCCCAGAACGGTCTCTACCGCCAGATGGCAGAGCGGCAGCAGTAAGACCTTCTGCCCGCCGGGGACCCGTCCCATACGGCACGGGTCCCCGGCGGCATCCTTGACAAAGGTTTCCCGTTCCTTCATAATAAAGCCAGCATCTGTCCTTGTTTGCGGCTTTTACAGAGAGATGGCCGCAAACGGGTTGTGCGGCGGCGGTCTCCGCCGCCGCTCGATTTCCGCCACGACGGCCTCTGGTCCGGCGGAAATGGAATCTGACGGGCGGGAGATGGATCGATGGCGCGGGCAGAACACGACTTTTCAAAAGGGAGCATCTCCCGGAATATCCTGGCCCTGGCCGCTCCCATGACGGCGGCCCAGCTGATCAACGTGCTGTACAGCGTGGTGGACCGGATCTATCTGGGCCGCCTGCCGGGGCATCTGGCCCTGACGGGGCTGGGGCTGGTGACGCCCATCATCTCCATCATCATGGGCTTTGCCAATCTGTGCGGCACCGGCGGTGCCCCCCTGTGCTCCATCCACCGGGGCAAGGGGGATCCCGATGAGGCCGAGCGGATCCTGGGAAATTCCTTCACCCTTCTGCTGATCTTTGGGGCGGCCGTCACAGCGGTGTTTCTGATCTTCCAGCGGCCCATTCTCTACCTTTTCGGCGCCAGCGACACCACCTATCCCTATGCTGCCGCCTACATGACCATCTATCTGCTGGGGACGGTGTTCGTCATGATCGGCCTGGGCATGAATCCCTTCATCACGTCCCAGGGCTTCGGCGCCACCGGCATGATGACTGTCGGGCTGGGTGCCATCGTGAACATCGTGCTGGACCCCATCTTTATCTTTGCCCTTGACATGGGTGTCCGGGGGGCGGCCCTGGCCACCATCATCGCCCAGGCCTGCTCCGCCGTGTGGGTGCTGAGATTCCTCACCGGCAAGCAAGCCATCCTGAAGCTGCGGCTGCGGTACATGGCGCTGGAGCTGAAGCGGGTGAAGGCCATCATCTCCCTGGGGCTCTCCGGCTTTTTCATGAACCTCACCACCAGCCTGGTGCAGGTGGTGTGCAACGCCACCCTGCAGGCCTACGGCGGGGACCTGTACGTCAGCGTCATGACCATCATCAACTCCCTGCGGGAGGTGTTCTTCATGCCGGTGCAGGGGCTGACCAACGGCGCCCAGCCGGTGACCGGCTACAACTACGGCGCCGGGCAGTACAGCCGGGTCCGCAGCTCCATCCGCTTCAGCACCACAGTGACCGTGGTCTACGCCGCCGTGTTCTGGGCGGCGGCCATGGCCTTCCCGGGCCTGCTGATCCAGGTGTTCAGCAGCGAGCCGGAGGTGATCGAGGCCGGCATCCCCGCCCTGCGGATCTACTTCCTGCTGTTCGTCTTCATGTCCCTGCAGATGGCGGGGCAGGGCGTGTTCGTGGGTCTGGGCCGGTCCCGGCAGGCCATTTTCTTCTCCCTGCTGCGCAAAGCGGTCATCAATGCCCCCCTGACGGTGATCCTGCCCATCTGGATGGGCACCACCGGCGTGTTCGTGGCGGAGGCCGTCTCCCAGCTGATCGGCGGGCTGGCCTGCATCCTCACCATGTATTTCACGGTGTACCGCCCCCTGCGGCACCTGCCGGATGCTCCCCCGCAGCCGGAGGGCGGCAAGGAGGCTGTCCTGTAACGCCTCTTCTCAATCAAAAACGCCGGAGGCGGCCAGCTGGCCGCCTCCGGCGTTTTTCTGTTATCCATATGCAAAGGCTCACGCCTCCCGGCGCACCTCGTCCAGCCACGCCTGCAGCGCATCCAGATCCGGGACAAAGCCCTCCAGCCGCTTGTCTCCCGCCAGGATGGTTGGCACCATGCGGATGCCCAGCGCCTCCCGGGACAGGCGGGACTCCCGTCGGACCGTCTCCGCGTAGGCCCCCGTCTCCAGCGCCGTGCGAAAATTCTCCCCCGGCAGGCCGCAGCCCTCCGCCAGCTCCGTCAGGACGGCCGGGTCCCCGATGTCCCGCTCCTCCACGAAGTAGGCCCGGAACACCGCCCTGTAAAAAGGCTCTCCCCTGCCCCGCTCCTCAGCGAAGCACCAGCCCTGAAAGGCCAGGTCCGTGTAAGGCCGGGGGATGACCCGGGGCGGCAGGTGCATCTCCACCCCCTGGGCCTGACAGGCGGGCCCCAGCGTCTCGGCGTACCGGGCCCGGCGGACCGGGTCGTTCCAGACATCCACCCGGGGCTCCGGCGGCTCTGTCAGCTGGAAGGGCACATGGGTGACCTCCGGCGGCTCCTCCAGCCGGTCCAGCAGCGCCTCCAGCCAGTAGCAGTAGGGACAGACAAAATCAGAGACGATGGTGAGCTTCCCTGGCATGGGGCTCCCTCCTTTCAAATGCGGCGGACAGACGCCGCTGCCGGGCTCAGTCCCGGCTCAGCACCAGGTCCGCCGTGACCTCCGCCACGGCGGTCAGCTCCTGCACGGAGGTGTACTCCTGGCAGGAGTGGCACCAGTGCATGGCGGCGGGCGTCACGATGCCGGTGATGCCGTTGGCAGCCAGCAGATTGTTGTCGCTGCCGCCGAAGGTGGTGACCGTCCGGGTCTCATACCCCCTGGTCCGGCAGGCCCGGAAGTACCGCTGGACCACCGGGGCGGACGCCGGGATCTGATAGGCCCGGATAAAGCACTTGTCCCGATAGCGCAGCTCCGCCCCCAGCGCCTCGCAGGCGGCGGCAAAGGCCTGCCGGACGGTCTCCGACTGGTCCAGCGCCCGCTGGTGGCAGCCGCTGCGGATCTCCCCCCGGACCTGGCACCGGTCCGGGACGATGTTGGTGGCCGTGCCCCCCTGGATGCAGCCGAAATTCAGAGTGGTATCCTCCGCCACCCGGCCGCTCTTCACGGCGGCGATGGCCCGGGCGGCAGCCGCGATGGCGCTGACGCCCGCCTCCGGGGAAAAGCCCGCGTGGGAGGCCCGGCCCAGGATCTCCGCCGTGAACTCCAGAATGGTGGGGGCGGCGGTCACCGCCTCCCCCAGCGGCCCCTCGTAGTCCAGCACATAGGCCTCCCGGGACCGGACCCTGGAAAAGTCAAAGGCGGAGGCGCCCACACAGTAGGTCTCCTCCGAGGCGGAGAACAGCACCTCCACCGGCCGGTGGGGCGCTCCGCTCTCCGCAAGGGCCTCCAGCACCTCCAGGATGATGGCGACCGCCGCCAGATCGTCGGCCCCCAGCACCGTGTCCCCGGCGCTGTGGATGCGGCCGTCCGGCTCCCGGACGGCCCGCTTTCCGTTGGCGGGGGCCACGGTGTCCATATGGGCGCACAGCAGCAGGGGCGGCAGGTCCAGCGTCCCCGGCAGAAAGCTGTAGAGGTTGCCGCTGGTGCCGCCGATCCGCTCCGCCGCGTCGTCCTCTTCCACCGTCAGGCCCAGGGCGCGGAGGCGGCGGGTCAGCTCGTCCGCCATCTGCCGCTCCCCGTAGGAGGGGCTGTCGATGGCCACCAGGGCCGCAAAGGTCTCCGCCAGGCGGTCCGGCTGAATACGCACGTCCATGTCCTCCCCCGCTCTCACAGATATTTCCGGATCAGCGCCGGCGTCACCGCCGCGCCGAAGCAGCCCACCGCCGTGGTGGACTTGCCCGCGAAGATGTTCCCCAGCCGCACGCAGCGGTCCAGGGGCTCCTCTGTCAGCAGGCCGTAGATGATGCCGGTGAGGAAGTTGTCCCCGGCGCCGGTGGTGTCCACCGCCCGGAACTCGTCGATGGCCGGCGCGTAGCGGATGGAGCCGTCCTGCCAGTAGGCGCAGCCGCCCTTGCCCAGCGTCACCACCGGGTGGGGCGTGTAGCCCGCCAGGAAGCGGACGGCCGCCTCCAGGTCGTCTGTGCCCGCCAGCTTCCGGGCCTCCTTGTCATTGGGTGTGTAGACGTCGATATAGGGCAGGAACGCCTTGATGCCGTCGATGGACAGATCGTCGCTCCAGCCGCTGTCATAGACCACCTTCACGCCCTCCTCGTGGAGGCGGCGGGTCACCTCCGGCTGACCCACCGGGGCGAACACCACCTTGGCGTCCCGCAGGAAGCCATAGACGGTCTCCGGGTCCAGAACGCTCTCGTAGACGCCCTCATTGTGGGCCAGAAAGCCCCGGTCGTGCTCCCAGGAGAACACGCTGGTCACCACCACCGGGTCCGGGTTGTCCTGGGCGAACTCGTCGTAGCTGGAGAAGCCCCGCTGGTCCAGCAGGCGGCGGCACAGGTCGCTCACGTCGTCCTGCCCCAGGAACGTCCCCAGCCGGACCCGGAAGCCCAGCTGCTCCAGCACGATTGGGCAGACGATGGGGCCGCCCCCCAGCTGCATGGTGAACCGCTTTGCAAAGACCTCCTCCCCGGGCTGCGGCATCCGGTCAAAGCCCTGAAAGATCAGGTCCAGATTCATTTGTGCAAAGGTCTTGAAATCGTACATACACTCTCTCCGATCCGTCTTTAAGGCGTCTCGTTCATGTGGATAAAGTCCGCGTATTTGTCGAAGAAGATATCCGTCAGCGTCTCCGCCAGCTCGAAGTCGTTCACCAGCGGATGCAGGGCCAGTCCCTTGACGGCCGCGTCCCGGTCATCTTCCAGGATGGCCCGGATGGTGCACCGCTCAAAGTACTTCAGCCGTTTGATCTGCTGGAGCTGGAACTCGTCGATGGCGCCGATGCGGACGGGGTGGGCGCCGTCGGAGCGGATGTCGCAGGTGATCTCCACCACATCGTCGTCCCGCAGGCCGTCAATGGCCCCCTGGTTGGGGACGGACAGCACCATCCGGCAGTCCTCCCCGTCGGTGATGGCCCGGATGAACCGCAGGGCCACCGCCGCGTAGCCGCCCTCGTCCGGGGCGGTGAGAAACTCCTCCACCGTGGGCGGATCCCACACCTTCTCCCGGCAGGCGCCGCTCTCCACGGAGAAATAGGCGTTTTCCCGCTTGCCGTAGGCGGTCATGTACAGGTTGAACGCCTGCTCGAAATCCCGGGGCAGCTCCAGCCGGGCCAGCTGTTCCTCCAGTTCGCGGTTGATGAGGTAGATCATCTCTCCCCGGGGGTGATCCGCCTTCTGGATCATGGACAGGGACTTCACCCGCCGGTAGTAGAAATACAGATACTCGTTGAGCATGCAGTCCCCGCTGATCCGTGCCATCTCCCGGGTGAAGAGCCGCATCTCCGAGTGCTCATAGGTCCGGGGATTGTCCAGCAGCTCCCGCTGCACGTCCCGGCCGTTGACTTTGGCGTTGCGGAACCAGGACAGGTGGTTCAGGCCGTAGCACTCGATATCCAGGGTGCCGTAGGGGATGTCCAGGATCTCCTCCAGCTGCTTGATGAAGCCGCTTGGGGCGTCGCAGATGCCGTACACATTGTCGAACCCCTTGGACCGCAGGGCCTGGGTGATGATGCCGCTGGGATTGGTGAAGTTGAAAATCAGATGACCGGGGTTGGCCACCTCCCGGGCCAGGGTGCAGTAGTACACCAGGGTGGGCACGGACCGGATGGCCATGGCGAAGCCGCCGGCGCCCGTGGTCTCCTGCCCCAGCACGCCGTGGGCCAGACAGGTCTGCTCGTCAAACAGCCGCCCGGCGTCCCCGCCGGCCCGGATGGTGGTGATGATATAGTCCACCCCCGTCAGGGCGGCCCGGGCGTCGGAGGTGACCTCAAAGGTCAGCTCCGGGTCCAGACGGCGGGCCAGCTCCCGGGAGATCTCCCCGTAAGTCTTCAGCTTCTGCTGGTCGTTATCCAGCAGGACGATGTGGTCCACCCGGATGTCCCGGGCGCTCTTTACGAGGGATTTGGTCAAAAACGCGGAGCGGGCACCGGCCCCGCCGATCACACACAGTTTCACGAAATATCCTCTCTTCTGCCGTTACCGGAATTTGGCGATCTCCGCCTTCAGATAGTCGATGGTGTCGGAGATCATCTGGTGGTTCTCTCCCGCGGGGATGCGGTCATACAGGGTGTCGGCATATTCCAGCACCATGTCCACATTGATCTTCTTGTCCATCCGGCGGATGAATTTGTGATAGTTGTTGAAGTAGATGTCCCGCAGGGTCTTCTCCGGCAGGTCCAGGCCAACGCAGTTCTCCTCGAAGGCGGTGAAGGGCTCGTCGGTCTCCATCACCCGGCGCAGGCAGGTGACCGTCTCCCGCCAGTGGTCGGAGAAGGTGTCCGTGCCGAAGAGGATCTTGTGGGAATACGCAGAGAAGAAGTTGCGCCAGTACTCCCGGTCCTTGGCGAAGTTCTCAAACATTTCCCAGCCGGGGGTGATGTCAAAGAACAGGTTGGGATAGCGGTCCAGCATCTCGCAGCACAGCCCCGGCTGGTCGGAGATGAAGAAGAAGTGGGGGATGCACAGGTTCAGATTCGGGTGCTTGCGCAGGAAGCCGAAGGTCTCCTCGTCGATCTCGAACTTGTGGGGGAAGGTGCCGTCGCCGTAGAAGAAGTTCTTCTCCACCGCCCACTGGGGCAGCCGGTCCCGGTACCAGAACTCGATGGGGTCGTTGATGTGGTACAGGATGGGGAACTGGGTCCGCTGGGCGTAGTCGAACATCTTGTCGTAGTTGGGGGCGTCCAGCCGCAGGTTCTGCCGCCGGCGCACGCCGGGCTTGCCGTCCAGCATCTTGATGCCGTCAAAGCCCGCCTGGTCGAACCACTGGATCTGCCGCAGCAGATCATCCGCGTCCGGCACCACGTCCCCGTCGTAGTGGAAGGAGCCGAACGCCTGGCAGCGGCCGCCCTCCTTCAGCTTCACCAGGGCGCACAGCAGATTCTGGGTCAGGGCGAAGGGACTGTCGATGACCGTGCAGGCCAGGAACGTCCAGTTGGTGTATCCGCACTCGTCCACCATTGCAATACATTCGTCGATATCCTTGGGATCGAACAGGTGGATGTGGACATCGTTGATGGGGTACCGGTAAAACATGCGCTCACTTCCCTTTCTTTTTTTGGCAGTCTGTCTCAGCCCTTGATGCCGCTGTGGGCGATGCCCTCCACAAACTGCCGCTGGAAAATCACAAACAGTACGATCAGCGGCAGCACGGCGATGACGCCGCCGGCCATGACCTGCTCATAATAGGTGGTATGCTCGCCGATCAGCATGGCAAGGCCCGCCGCCAGCGTCATCTTGTCCGCCTGGGAGTTGTTGATCAGGGGCCACATCAGGTCCTTCCAGGTGTTCAGCATGCCCAGGATGGCCAGCGTGGTCAGGCCCGGCTTCACCAGCGGCAGCAGCACGTTCCAGTAGGTACGGAAGTAGCTGCACCCGTCGATGCGGGCCGCCTCGTCCAACTCTCTTGGCAGCGTGGAGAAGAACTGCCGCATCAGGAACACGCCGAAGATGTTGAACAGTCCCGGCAGCACCAGGCCCACCAGGGTATTGGTCAGGCCCAGGTTCACCATCAGCTTGAAGCGGGGGATGATGAAGATCTGGCCGGGCACCATCATCAGCGCCAGCATCCCCATGAAGAGGACGTTCTTGCCCGGGAAATTCAGCCGGTCAAAGGCATAGGCGCAGATGGTGACGATCAGGATCTGGCCCACGATCATCATGATCGTCACCAGAATGGTGTTCAGATACAGCTGTGGGAAATTCAGCTTGTCGGAGACGATGCTGTAATTCACCCACTGTGGGATCTCCGGCAGGAACTTCATGGGGATCTGGATGGTCTCCTCATACGTCTTGATGGATGTGAGGAACATCCAGACAAAGGGGCCGAAGGCCAGGAACGACGCAAAGATCAGCACCACATGGGTGGTGAAGCGCGAGAGCCTGCTCTCGTCGTTCAGGCGGTCTCTTTTCTGTTTCATACGGCTGCCTCCCTCGCTCACTCGCCGGATCTGACCCAGTATTTCTTACCGATCATCTGGATGATGGTGATCACCATGATGATGGCAGCCAGCACCACAGAGATGGCAGCGCCATATCCCCGCATGCTGCTCTTGTTGAAGGCGCACTCGTAGAAGTACGTCACCAGACTCATGCTGTAGGTGTACGACAGCGTCTGCCGGTCCACCATCAGATAGATGAAGTCGAAGATCTGCAGGATGCCGATGGTCACCATGATGACGGAGAAGAAGATCATGGGTGTCAGCATGGGCAGGGTGATCTTGAAGAACACCTGGCGGCTGCTGGCGCCGTCCAGCCGGGCGGCCTCGTAATAGGAGCTGTCGACCCCCTGCATGGCCGCCAGCATGATGATGACGTAATAGCTGACCATGGACCAGACCACCACCAGGATGATGGCCCATCGGACGTACTTCACATCGCCCAGCCAGGAGATCCTGGGAAGGCCCAGCTTCTCCAGGATCCAGTTGAAGATGCCGTACTGATAGTTGAGGATCCACCGCCACAGGATGCCGATGGCCGCCGGGATGGTGACCGCCGGGATGAACAGCAGCGTCCGGTAGATCGTGCGGCCACGGATCTTCTTGTTGATCTGATGGGCCAGGAAGATGGAGAAGATGATGACCAGTGGCACGCCCACCACGGCATAAAACGCGGTGTTCCGCAGTGCCAGCCAGAAGGTGTCGTCCGTCAGCAGGTCCTGATAGTTCTTCAGGCCGATGAAGGTCCCCTCTCCGAAGGTCCCCATCCTCCGAAAGCTGTAGAGGATATTTTGAATGAAGGGAATGACGCTGAACAGCAGCAGTCCCGCAAACATGGGCAGGATGAAGATGTACGCAGTGCGCATCTCCGCGCGTCTGAGCCTGCTGAAATGCCGTGCCTGATTTTTCATGGGCGTTCCTCCTGTTTTCCCCGTATCGCCTCTTGGGAGGCCCTGGGCGCAAAACCGCGTTCCGGACCGAAGCGCGCTTTTGGGCCCATGGACTCCCCCCTGCCCGCGGCGGCCCTGGGGGGGCCGCCGCGGAACGGAAGGTCACGTTTTCTCTGGGTCGTCCCGGTCTCTGCCGGACTCAGCCAAAGACCTCGTCCAGGATGGCCTGCGCCTCTGCGGCGCCCTCATCCATGGCCTCATCCACGGTCTTCACCTGGCCGAGAGCCTCCTGCATGGCGTCGTCCACGATGGTGGTCCAGTCAAAGTTGCCGTTGGAGGGATAGGCGAAGCCGGTGGCGGAGGCGTCCATGAACGCCTGGGCGTTGATGTTCTGGAAGTTCTCCACATACCCTGCCTGCGCGGACAGGTAGGCGGGGATATCAATGCCCTCTTCCGCCTCGTGGGCCATGGCCTCCTCACCGGTGATGTACTTCATGAACTCCCAGGCAGCTTCCTTGTTCTCGCAGTTGGCGGACATGACATAGCCCAGGCCGCCCATGTTGGTCTTGTTGTCCACAGCCATGGAGGGCATCTGGATCAGCTGGACCTTGCCGTCTGCCGCCAGAGAGCTGTCCTCCAGCACGCTGGACTTCCAGGAGCCGATGAAGACGATGGCCGCCTGGCCGGAGATGAAGAGGTCGGTGCCCTTGGTCTCCGTCAGCACGGAGTAGGGGGCCATCTGCTCATTGTTCATCAGGTCCACCACCTGCTGGATGGCGTCCTTGGACTCCGGCAGGGCGATGCCGCAGGTCTTGCCGTCCTCGCTGAGATAGTTGCCGCCGTTCTGATACAGGAAGTTCATCCAGGACGGCTGGGCATCCAGCTCCATGACGATGGGATACTCACTGCCGCCGGCAGCGGCGATGGCATCCCGCAGCTGGGAGGCGATGTCCCGCATGTCATCCCAGGTCCAGCCCTCCTGAGGCAGCTCCACACCGTAGCGGTCGAACAGCTCGGTGTTCAGCGCCACCACCACAGCGTCCAGCCCCTTGGGCAGGGCGTACTGCTGGCCGTCCACATTGTAGGCGTCCACACGGCCCTCGGCATAGACGCTCATATCAAAGCTCTCGCCCTCGATATAGCTGTCCAGGGGCTCCAGCACGCCGGCGTCCACGTATTTCTGGACGTAGGTGTTCATCCAGAACACATCCGGGGCCTCGTTGGTCTCCAGAGAGGCGTCCAGCTTGGTCCAGTAGGTGTCCCAGGGGATCTGCTCGATGGTGACTTCGATCTCGCCCTCGTGGGCGGCGTTGAAGGCGTCCACGTTCTCCTGGATCACCGGCAGCTGGGCCTCGTCCCACAGGGACAGCGTCAGGCTGACGGGACCGTCGGAGCTCTCTCCGCCGCCACCGCCGCAGCCGGTGAGAGCCGTGGCGGAGAGGACCAGCGTCAGGGCCAGGAGCAATGCTGTAATCTTCTTTTTCATACCGATTCTCCTTTTGTTGTTTCGTTTCCTAAAACACCCCGTTCCGGGGGATCAAACAGGTTTTGGCACCGGATCGCCGACCCGGCGGCAGCTCTGCCGCTCCACGATGGAATGCGGCAGCAGGATCTCCGCATGGAGGGCCTGGGACGGCTGGCTGAACAGCTCCAGTGACCGCTGTACAAAGGCATCAATGGGCTGATGGACCGTCGTCAGCGCCGGGCGGACCCGGGTGGCGATGGTCAGGTCGTCATAACCCAGGACCGAGACATCCTCCGGCACACGTAGCCCCGCGTCATACAGGGCCGCCATGGCTCCCACCGCCAGCTCATCGCTGAAGGCGAAGACCGCTGTGAACCGCTTTTTCTCTTTCAGAGCCGCCGCCATGGCCTGATAGCCGTCCTCAAAGGTGACACCGCCCCGGAGCACCAGAGACTCCGGGACTTCCAGCCTCCGCTCCTCCATGGCCCGGCGGCTGCCGGTGATCCGCTGGAATCCGGCGCCGATCTTCTGCTCATCGTCCGAGAGGAACAGGATCTCCCGATGGCCCAGGTCCAGCAGATAGCTGGTGCCCTCATAGGCAGCGGCGATGTCATTCACGTGGACCCGATCGGACTGGTGGTCCAGGGCAACGCCGCCGCACATCACCGTCCGCAGGCCGCATCCCTGTAAATACTGAAGGATGCCGCTGTCGATCTCCTCTTCAAAATAGATGACGCCCACCGGGTGCATCCGGCAGACGAAATTCCGTACGGTCTCCGGCGTCTGCGGATCGTACCGCAGCACCAGGAAGGTGTACTCGCTCTCAGCTCCCTGTTCCAGCAGCTCCGCCAGGGTGCGGCCGTAGAAGTCGAACCGCAGGTGGGTCAGCAGGATCAGGATCACCCGCCTGCGCGGCCTGCGGGCCGAGGGACTCCCGCCCAGTGCATACAGGGCGCTCTCCACCTTGCCGGCGATCTCGGAACTCACCTCTTCCGAGCCGTTGATATAACGGGAGACCGATGCCGGTGAGACGCCGGCCTCCTCCGCGATTTTTCGGACGGTGATCTTCATAGGAGCCTTCCTTCGTTTTGTTTCAGAAACAATATCATCGTATTTTTCTTGATCATACAAGCTTTGTCTCTTTTGCCACCTTTTGTCGTGAAAGATTATAACTTCCTTTTCAAAACCTGTCAATATCATGAATTTAACAGCTTTCTTTCAGATATTTTCAGAATTATTTCTGAAACATTTCTGCATTCTTTCCGCTTTGCGCCATTTTCTCAAAAAATTGGTTCCATGCTCCGAAAAATTTTACGCAAATTTTATCTGTGCAGTTTTTTCGGTATTTCACAAAAAATTCCGCAAGTTTTGACTCTCTCTTGACATTTATCCCCCTTTCTGCAATACTTGCAGTTAATGAAGTCATTCTGATGGGACATGTCCCGGACGGAGGAAACAATGTGAAACAGATCACGCTCAGCCAGCCGGACCACCTGCGGCTCTTCCGCTCCATCGTGCGGTTCTCCATTCCTCTGATGCTCACCGGCCTGCTGCAGCTGGCATACAACACGGCAGACTCCGTGGTGGTGGGGCGCTATGCCGGCAGCACCTCTCTGGCTGCGGTGGGAGCCACCACCTCCATCGTGTTTCTGCTGGTGACGCTGTTCAACGGCGTGTCCATCGGCGCCAACTATCTCACCGCCCGGTACTACGGAGCCGGGGACCGGGAGGCCATCTCCCAGACGGTCCACTGCGCCGCTGTCCTCAGTGTGATCCTGGGGCTTCTGGCAGGCGTCGTGGGGTTCTTTTTCTCCACCCCGCTGCTGGAGCTGGCCGGGGCGCCGGCGGACGTGCTGCCCCTCTCCTCCCTCTATCTGAAGATCTATTTTCTGGGCATCCCCGCCATGGTGGTCTACAACTTCGGCAGCGCCATCCTGCGGGCGGTGGGGGACACGCTGTACCCCCTGGTCTTCATGATCGTCTCCGGCGCGCTGAACGTGGGGCTGAACCTGCTGTTCGTCATCGTCTTTCAGTTGGACGTGGCAGGCGTGGCCATCGCCACCGCCGTCTCTCAGCTGCTCTCCGCCGTGCTGGTCGCCATTCGGCTGTGCACCATCGATTCCATCTGCCGGCTGGACCTGCGGAAGGTCCGCTTTTATCCCGACAAGGCCCTGCTGATGCTGAAGATCGGCCTCTCTGCCGGTATCCAGGGCATCATCTTCTCCATTGCCAACGTGATGATCCAGTCTGCTGTGAACTCCTTCGGCTCCGCCGTCATCGCCGGCAACTCCGCCGCCTCCGGACTGGAGAATTTCATCCATACCGCCCAGAACACCTTCTACCAGGCGGCCATCACCTTCACCAGCCAGAGCCTGGGGGCCAAGCGGCCCCGGCAGGCGGTCCGGGTCTTCTGGATCTGCATGGGGCTGACGGTGGGCCTGGGCCTGGTGCTGTGTGTGCTGCTGCGGCTTTTTCAGACCCAGCTGCTGGGCATCTACATCAAGCCCACGGATGACGCCTATGAGGCCGTGATGGCCGCCGGCGTGGTCCGGGTGCTGGCCATCAGCCAGTTCCAGTGGGTGGGCGGCATGATGGAGACCGCCTGCGGCTCCATCCGGGGCCTGGGCAAGACCATCAATCCCACCGTCACCACGCTGATCGGCGCCTGCGGGCTGCGGATCGTCTGGCTGTACACCATCTTCAAAGCCGTGGGCACCATCGAGAGCCTGTACTGGTCCTATCCCGTTTCCTGGGTGCTGACCCTGGCCATCCACATCGTCTTCCTGCTGATCTACAAGCGCCAGCTGGAAGCCCCGCAGAAAGGAGAAAACGCCTGTGCGCCGTCTGTTTGATCCGGACTCCCCTGTGATGTCCGCCCTGTCCAGCCTGATGGACTTCTTCGTCCTCAGCCTTCTTACCCTGATGTGCTCTCTGCCGGTGATCACCGCCGGAGCCGCCTGGTGCGCCCTGTACGGCTCCATGGCGGACATGGCTGCCGGAGCCTCTGTGCATCTGCAGGGATACTTCGCCCACTTCCGCCGGCTCTTCAAGCCGGCCACGAAATGCTGGGTGCTCATCCTGGCTCTGGCGTATCTGTTTTTCCTGGACTTCCAGGCCATCGGCAGTCTGCCCTCCTCCATCCGGATCTTCTTTTGGGGCGGCGTGCTCTTTCTGGTGTTCTGCCTGCTGATGGCTGCGGCCTTCTTGCCGCCGCTGATCAACGCCAACCCGTCTCTTCCCTTCCTGCAGCTGTGGAAGACAGCCCTGGTCCAGGGCATCGGGCGGCTGCCCCGGTCTCTGGCGATCCTGGCGGCCCTGGCCATCCCCGCCGTGGTGCTGTTCTTCTCCAACCGGTGGTTCTGGCTGCTGATCTTCGTGTGGTCCTTCCTGTGGCCGGCAGCAGTCGGGTTCCTGTGGGCCCGGCTCACTGTCCGGCTGTTCCAGCCCTGGCGGTTCGACCAGGGGGACTGACGACAGTTTGATTTGAAATCACAAGACCCGCGGCCGGCGCCGGAATGGCGCTGGCCGCAGGTCTCTTCTTTTGTTCACTTCTCTGCCGGTCCGGCGGACAGCGTTTCCGCCCGCTGCCCCCGGACCGCCGCCAGCAGAGCCTGCCGCTCATTGGGGAGGTCCCCGTCCATCACGGCGTCCAGCAGGGCCCGCAGGGCCTGTCCCACAGCGGGACCGGAGAGCCCAAGCGCCAGCAGGTCCCGTCCCGTCACCCCCAGCTGTCCCAGGGACACGCAGGCGCCCTCCGCCAGCAGCTGATCCAGGATGGCCTCTGCCTTGTCGATCTCCCCCTGCATAAAGCGATAATCCGGCGCCTGAGCCAGGTTGTCCGCCCGTTTGACCGCCAGCAGCCGCCGCAGATCCTGCTCCCCCAGCGCCGCCAGGGCATGGGCCACACCGGGCCTGGTCCGGGGGATGTTTTTGTCGTGCCAGGCCACCAGCCGTATCACCGTCTCTCTTGTGGCACTGTCCGCCCGGAGACGGCTGAGCATCTCCCCCGCCAGCCGGGCGCTCTCCGCCGGGTGGCCGTAAAAATGGCCCTGGCCCTTCTCATCTGCCGTAAAGCAGTTTGGCTTTCCGATATCATGGAGCAGCAGGGTCAGCCGCAATTCCGTCTCCGGCCTCACCGCCGCCAGGGCGTGGAGGGTGTGCTCCCACACGTCATAGCAGTGGTGGCGATTCCGCTGGTCAAATCCCACCATAGGCAGGACCTCCGGCCAGAAGACGCCGATGACGTCGGGATACGCCCGCAGGACCTCCGCCGCCCGGTCTCCCGTCACCAGCTTTTTCAGCTCCGTCCAGATGCGCTCCGGGGCGATGTCCCCCAGCAGCGCCCGGTTCCGGTGAATGGCCGCCGCCGTATCCGGGTCAACGGCAAGCCCCAGCTGGGCGGTGAACCGGAGGCCCCGGAGGATGCGCAGGGCGTCCTCGTCGAACCGGCGGTCCGGGTCCCCCACGCACCGGAGGATGCCCGCCGCCAGGTCCGCCCGGCCTCCCAGGGGGTCGTGCAGATCCCCCGCCAGATCCATTGCCATGGCGTTGACGGTGAAGTCCCGGCGCCGCAGATCCTCCTCCAGGGAGTCGGTGAATTCCACGGACTCCGGCCGCCGGTGGTCCCGGTAGGTCCCGTCCCGCCGGAGGGTGGTGACCTCCACGCCGCCGGCCGCCGTCCTGACGGTGACGGTGCCGTGGCGGAGGCCGGTGGGCACCGCCCGGTCTCCAAACAGGGCCATGATCTCCTCCGGCCGGGCGGCGGTGGTCACGTCCCAGTCCTCCGGTGGCCGGCCCAGCAGGGCGTCCCGGACACAGCCGCCCACGCACCAGGCGCGATGGCCCGCCGTCTCCAGTATCTCCAGAATTTCCCGTACCGGGGCGGGGATGTCCACCATGGTCTCGCCTCCTCTCATCTCGGATGGTCCGCTCACTCCGGCAGGAGCTTCTCCAGCGGCTTTCCCTTGGCCAACTGATCGATCAGCTTGTCCAGCACCCGGATCTGCCGCATCAGCGGGTCCTGGATGGCCTCGATCCGGCAGCCGCAGATGGTGCCGGTGATCTGCTGCCAGGCGGGGTTCAGCCGGGGAGCCTCCCGGAAGAAGGTCCCGTAGTCCACATCCCGCTCCAGCTGCGCCGCAAGGCCCGCACTGTCATATCCGGTGAGCCAGCGGATCACAGCGTCCGTCTCCTGCTGCGTGCGGCCCTTGCGCTCCGCCTTGGCGACCAGCAGCGGATAGAGCTTTGTCAGCTTCATGGCATATACAGCCTGTTCGTTCATACCGCATCTCCCTTTCCGTGATTCGGATGATACCACACCGGACGGACAGACTCAAGTCTTCCCGCCGTTCGCATCCGGCGAAAAACTGGGGCTTTCCATACGGTGCCCCGCCGTGCCGCGCAGGCTGAATCTCTTTTCTTAATATCCTACCGCATTCAGGGGTCCGCTGCAAGCCGCGCTTTTGCAAGATCCGGGAAGCATCCTGCTCCCGCGCGTTTTTTCGACGGCCCCGGATTTCTCCGGTTGCATTTTCCCCTCTTCCATACTATAATGAAATATTTGGTAAGAAGTGCCCCATTTTCGGGCATCCTATTTTCTGATCTGACCTGATTTCAGCGGCGGCCCGGCCGCCGGTAAGGAGTCTTTTCCATGATGAACAATCCCCATCCCATCCGCGACTATATCGTCCCCGGCAGGCGGGCCCACCTGGTGGGCATCGGCGGCGTGTCCATGTGCCCCCTGGCGGAGGTGCTGCGGGGCATGGGCCTGCAGGTCCAGGGCTCCGACATGACGGAGAGCGACACGGTCCGCCATCTCCGGTCCCTGGGCATCCCCGTGGCCATCGGCCACAACGCCGAGAACCTGGGGGACTGCGATCTGGTGATCCGCACCGCCGCCGTCCATGACAGCAACCCGGAGATCGCCGGGGCCGTTGCCCGGGGCATCCCCGTGTACGAGCGGGCCCAGGCCTGGGGCGCCATCATGCAGCGGTACCCCAACGCCCTGTGCGTGTCCGGCACCCACGGCAAAACCACCACCACCTCCATGTGCACCCACATCTTCATGGCGGCGGAGGCGGACCCCACGGTGATGATCGGCGGCACGCTGCCCCTGCTCCACGCCGGCTACCGGGTGGGCCAGGGGGATACCATCATCCTGGAGTCCTGTGAGTACTGCAACAGCTTTTTGAGCTTCTTCCCCACGGTGGCGGTGATTTTGAACGTGGAGGAGGACCATCTGGACTTCTTCAAGGACCTGCGGGATATTCAGCACTCCTTCCGGCAATTCGCGGAGCTGGTGCCGGAGGCGGGCTCCGTCATCGTCAACGCCGACAACGCCAGCGCCATGGAAGCGGTGGCGGGCATCGCCCACCCCGTCTTCACCTTCGGCCTGGACCATCCCGCCGACTGCACCGCCGCCAACTTGCAGGAGGTGGACGGCAGGCCGGTATTCGACGTGATGGTCCGCGGCGAGAAATACGCCCATGTGGAGCTCCACGTCTACGGCCACCACAACGTGCTCAACGCCCTGGCGGCGGCCTCCGCCGCCTACGTGCTGGGCCTGCCGGGCCACGCTGTGGAAGAGGGGCTGGCCTCCTTTACCGGCGCCGGCCGCCGGTTCGAGCACAAGGGCACCTACCACGGGGCGGAAGTGTACGACGACTACGCCCACCACCCCGACGAGCTCCACGCCCTGTTCACCACCGCCAGGGAGATGGGCTACCAGCGGCTGGTGGTGGCCTTCCAGCCCCACACCTACTCCCGCACCGCCAAGCTGTTCGACCGATTCGTGGAGGAGCTGAAGATCCCGGACGTGGCCATCCTGGCGGAGATCTTCGCCGCCCGGGAGCAGAACACCCTGGGCATCTCCTCGGCGGACCTGTGCCGGAATGTCCCGGGCGCCGTGTACTGCTCCACCTTGGACAAGGTAGCTGACCAGCTGCGGCAGGTGGCCCGGCCCGGGGACCTGATCCTCACTGTGGGCGCCGGAGACATCTACCGGGCCGGTGAAAAGCTGCTGGCAGGGGTGTGAGCCATGGAGATCTCAGAGATCCGCACCGCCGCCCCCGCGGAGGGCCGCGCCGCCGTGGAGCTGGAGACCTTCGCCCTGCTGGACCGGCTGCGCATCCCCTATGCCTGGGTGGCCCATGAGACCGCCGACACCATCGCCGACTGTGATGTGGTCAGCGAGGCGCTGGGCATCTCCATCTGCAAGAACCTGTTCCTCTGCAACCGGCAGAAGACAGAATTCTATCTGCTGACCATGCCCGGCAACAAGCCCTTCCAGACCAAGGTCCTCAGCCATCAGCTGGGCACCACCCGTCTCTCCTTCGCTCCGCCGGAGCTGATGGAGTCCATGCTCCGCTGCACCCCCGGCTCTGCCAGCGTACTGGGCCTGGCCTATGACACGGCGCAACGGGTCCGGCTGGTGATGGACCGGGAGGTCCATGACGCGGAGTGGTTCGGCTGCCACCCCTGCAAGAACGACGCCAGCCTCCGCCTGCGGACGGAGGACCTGCTGCGCGTCTTTCTCCCCCACACCGGCCACGATGTGACGGTAGTGGACCTGTAACGGCATCCATGGAAAAACGAGGACCGGACCGGTCCTCGTTTTCTGTTTTCCCTCAGTGGGAAGAGGTCAGCTTGATGCCGATGATGCCCGTCAGCAGCAGCACGGTGAAAAACATCCGGGCGGCGGTCACCGGCTCCTTGAACACCAGGATGCCCACCGCCACGGAGCCCACGGCGCCGATGCCGGTCCAGACGGCGTAGGCAGTGCCCAGAGGCAGCGTCTTCATGGCCTGGCTCAGCAGATAGAAGCTGGCCAGCATCCCCGCAATGGTCACCACGGACCACCCCAGCTTCGTGAAGCCCTCCGACAGCTTCAGGAACGAGGACCAGACCACCTCCAGAAGTCCCGCGCACGCCAGAAATACCCATGCCATACAACTCAGTCCTCCTCAGACAGCAAAAAATAAAAGGCGCCCGCGCCCCGCATCTCCAATGGCCTACGGATGCAGGGGCAAACGCCTTTTGTCCGCCCGGCGGCGGACCCATATCGATGTTCTATTTTACAGATTTCCCGGAAAATGTCAAGCCCTTTCCACCACGGAGCGGTAAAACCGCTCCCGGTCCTCCCGGACCATCCGCAGCTCCCCGGCGGAGAGCATCCAGCGGATGCGCTCCACCAGCCAAATATCGCCGATGCCGGGCTTCTCCCAGCCCAGGACGTCGCCGATGATGAGGGCGATCTTTGTCTGGCCCTCCGGGATGTGCTTACGGATCAGGCCGTCGTAAAAGTCCGCGCCTACACTGCGGACCCGGCCATTCACCACCGCCCGGAGGGGGGCATTCTCCTGCTGCAGCTCCCGCCAGCGACTGGCCATGACCCCCAGGATCAGCGGCGGCACCGGCTCCTCCCGGGAGAGGAAATGGCCGAACAGCTCCGGCTCCACCTCACCCCAGCCCTGGTAGGAGACCACGGCCTTTCCTTCTTCCCGCCAGCGGGGCAGGGGCACCACAGAGACGGCGGCGCCGGTCTTTTCCAGGATGCTGGCGGCGTGGAGCAGGCCGCAGGCGCTGGATGGCGTGTGGTCCACCCAGATGCGGACGGCATCGCCGGTGCCGCAGGCCCGCAGACGGTCCGCGCTCTCCAGTGTCTCCTGCCAGTCCTGGTCCGCGGCTTCGTCGTTCCCGTCGTACCACCGGCGCAGCAGCTCCCGGCGGGCCTCCCCCAGGGGCTCCCGGATATCCTCCATGTCCAGTCCCAGGGACAGTCCCAGCACATCCGCGGCCGTTCCTCCCAGGGGGATGGCCTCCCGGTCCAGGGCCTCCCGCTTCTGTTGGGCCTGTTTTTGCGCCTGCCGGATCTCCTTCCTGGTGGCCGGGCGGCCGTCATCGCAGCCCACGATCACGCCGATGATCTTCCGGCCCCCGCCGCCGCAGTGCTGGGCGCATCGCAACCCGCCCCGAGCCGACTGACTGAAGCACAGTTCCAGCATCTCTGTTCCCTCCTGTTGCTGCCCCCGACACATCACAGCCCGCACCACTCCGGCCACGGGCCCGGGATGCTGGCAAAGAAGAGGGCATTGTCCCGCTTTTCATATTGGGTCAGCGTGTTGTCTCCGGCGTCGAACAGCAGGATGCCGCCGTCGACCCGCAGCAGGCTGTATCCGCCGCCGTCGCTGGCCTGCAGGGTATAATACCCGTCCCCCTGCTCCCGGCAGGTCCCCTCGTCCAGCACGCCCGTCTCCTGGGTATAGCGGCAGAAATGGCCCTCTCCGTCCAGCAGCAGATAGATCGCTCCATACATCGGCCCCACCTGATAGGTGCCGCGAAGATCCAGGGGCACCTCCTCCCGCTGCTTCTGGAGCAGGGCGATGTTCAGCGTCAGCGAGGCCGTCAGCCCCAAGGCCAGTACCAGCAGCAGGGTTTTCTGGGAAAAGATCCGCTTCATTTTGCGTCCTCCTTCCACGGGGCCCAGGACACGGTCCCGGGCCGGGCCTGTCTCTGGCTCCAGCATATCGGCTTCCGCCCGCTTTGTCAAGGGCTCCGCAAAAAAGCGGCGGACCGTCCGGTCCGCCGCCTCTTTCGGGGGATTTACTTCTTGCTCAGCGCCTCGTCGATGGCACGGGCGGCGGTCTTGCCGGCGCCCATGGCCAGGATGACGGTGGCAGCGCCGGTGACGGCGTCGCCGCCGGCATAGACGTGCTCGCGGGAAGTGAGGCCGTCCTCGTTCACCACGATGCCGCCCTTCTTGTTGATCTCCAGGCCCTCGGTGGTGGACTTGATCAGGGGGTTGGGGCTGGTGCCCAGGGCCATGATGACGCAGTCCACGTCCACATCGAACTCGCTGCCGGGGACCTCGATGGGACGGCGGCGGCCGGAGGCGTCGGGCTCGCCCAGCTCCATCCGGATGCAGCGGATGCCCTTCACGTCGTCGTTCTCATCGGCCAGCACCTCCACCGGGTTGCAGAGGGTCTTGAAGATGATGCCCTCCTCCTCGGCGTGCTCCACTTCCTCACGCCGGGCGGGCAGCTCCTCCATGCCCCGGCGGTAGACGATGTAGACCTCGGCGCCCAGGCGCTTGGCGCACCGGGCAGCGTCCATGGCCACATTGCCGCCGCCCACCACGGCCACCTTCTTGGGGTGGATCAGGGGGGTGTCGGAGTCCGGCAGATAGGCCTTCATCAGGTTGATGCGGGTCAGAAACTCGTTGGCGGACAGCACGCCCTTGTAGTTGACGCCGGGAATGTTCATGAACATGGGCAGGCCGGCGCCGGAGCCGATGAACACGGCCTCAAAGCCCATGTCGTCCATCAGCTCGTCCACAGTGATGGTGCGGCCCACCACGGTGTCGGTCATGATCTTCACGCCGAAGTGCTCCAGCCGGGCCACCTCCTTGGCCACGATGGCCTTGGGCAGACGGAACTCCGGGATGCCGTACACCAGCACGCCGCCCACCTGGTGCAGCGCCTCGAACACGGTGACGTCGTACCCCTTCCGGGCCAGGTCGCCGGCGCAGGTCAGGCCGGCGGGGCCGGAGCCCACCACAGCCACCTTGTGGCCGTTGCGCTCCGGCACGGCGGGAGCGCCGCCCTGATGGCCGTGGGCGTTGTGGTAGTCCGCCACGAACCGCTCCAGACGGCCGATGCCCACGCTCTCGCCCTTGATGCCCCGGATGCACTGGCCCTCGCACTGGTTCTCCTGGGGGCAGACCCGGCCGCAGATGGCGGGCAGGCTGTTGGTGGAGGTGATGACGCCGTAGGCCTCGTCAAACTTGCCCTCCGCCACCTTGGAGATGAACTCGGGGATATGTACGTTCACGGGGCAGCCGTTCACACACTTGGGGTTCTTGCAGTTCAGGCACCGCTTGGCCTCGTCGATGGCCATTTCCTCGGTGTAGCCCAGGGCCACCTCGTCAAAGTTCTTGTTCCGAACGTTGGGATCCTGGGAGGGCATGGGATTCTTTTTCAAAGACATATTGGCCATGGTCACTGGGCCTCCTTCTTGAACAGGTTGCAGGTCTCCTCATACTTGTGCTTCTCGAACTCCTGATACATCTGGTTGCGCTTCACCGCCAGATCCCAGTCCACCTTGTGGCCGTCGAAGTCCGGGCCGTCCACACAGGCGAACTTCATCTCGCCGCCCACGCTCAGCCGGCAGCCGCCGCACATGCCGGTGCCGTCGATCATGATGGGGCTCATGGACACGGTGGTGGGGATGCCGTAGGGCTCCGTGGTCTTGGAGACGAACTTCATCATCACCATGGGGCCGATGGCGAACACCTCGTCATACTGGTTGCCGGCCTCGATCAGCTCCTTCAGGGCGTCGGTGACCAGGCCCTTCTGGCCGTAGGAACCGTCGTCGGTGCAGACCTTCAGCACGCTGCTGGCGGCGCGGAACTGATCCTCCAGGATCACCAGGTCCTTGTTCTTGAAGCCGATGACGGCATGGACCTCGGCGCCGCAGTCGTGGAACTTCTTCAGCACGGGATAGGCGATGGCGCAGCCCACGCCGCCGCCCACCACGCAGACCTTCTTCTTGCCCTCGGTCTCGGTGGCCTTGCCCAGGGGACCCACAAAGTCCTGCAGGCAGTCGCCCTCGTTCAGGTGGCTCAGCTTCTCCGTGGTGGCGCCAACCGTCTGGACGATGATGGTGACGGTGCCCTTCTCCGGGTCAAAATCATTGATCGTAATAGGGATCCGCTCGCCGTTCTCATCCACCCGCAGGATGATGAACTGGCCCGGCTGGGCCTTTTTGGCCACCAGGGGTGCCTCGATCTCATAGAGCGTGACGGTGGGACGGAGGGCCTCTTTTCTCACAATGCGATACATAGTCTTCCTTCTTTCCCGAATGATCGAAATTTATAGTCTTCCGGCGATGTATCCTTCAACGCGACACATTGTTTATACTTTAACACATAGCCAGAACGCCGTCAATCTGTTTTTCGCATGGATCTGCAAAAGAAATCGCAAACTCCCGGGATGCTCTTCCCTCACGTACAAAGGGTGATGCGTCTGCCCTCAGACCGGAGGACGCCTTCCTCCTTCATCCGCTTCATCTCCCGCATCATGGCGCTGCGGTCCGTGGCGATGTAGTCCGCCAGCACGCTCAGGGAGAAGGGCAGCTGGAAGGTGTCGCTGCCCGCCTTCTCCGCCAGCTGGTGGAAGTAGCACAGCAGCTTCTCCCGGATGGACCGGCGGGACAGCACGTCCACCCGCTCGGAGAGGGCCTGGGCCTTGTCGGAGATCAGCCGCAGCATGTTCTGCACCAGCAGGCTGTGGTGGGTGCAGGCATGCTCGCACCGCTTCAGGATGTGGGGGTAGTCGATGAACACCACATCGCAGGCCGCCCGGCAGACCACCTCCAAACTGTCCCGGGCAGAGGTAGAAAAGGCCAGGCTCCGGCCGAACACACCGCCGGGCCCCAGCTCCTCCAGCACAGTGGCCACGCCCTCCTGGTCGATGCGGATCAGGGCGGCCTCTCCGCGCTCCACCACGCCCACGGAATTGCCGCCGGGACCGGAGAAATCATAGATCACATCGTCGGGGCGGTAGCTCCTCTGCACCGCCTGAAAACAGTTCAGCATCCGCTGATAGTCCTCATACCGGATGTCCTGAAACAGAGGACTCTTTGTCAGTTCCTGCCGGGTCAGCATGACAGCCTCTCCTTTCTGTTGCATATATCACATTTCTTATCATACCAGTCTCCTGCACAAATGTAAAGCCAAATCTCTGGCAGATTTCATAAATTATTCATCAAATTGGGCGGTATTCCCTGTATAATTTATTCAGACAGCCGGAACGGCTCAATACGGGCGGCCCCCGCCCTTAGAAATGAGGCAGCAACGTGAACATAGCTTATTTTCTGCTCCCGAAGCACTCTGTCGCATATCTCTATGACGACTGCACCTTCCGCCAGGGACTGGAAAAGATGCGGCACCACGGCTACACCGCCATCCCGGTCATCAGCCGGGAGGGAACATACATCGGCACGGTCAGTGAGGGGGACTTTCTCTGGCGCCTGCTCTCCAAGGACTGTGAAGACCTGTCGGCCTATTCCATGAAGGACATGGAAAAGCTGCGGGTCCGGGACATCCTCCGGGGCAACAACTATCCTCCCGTCCGCATCACTGTCAGCATGGAGGCGCTTCTGCAAAGCGCCATGAACCAGAACTTCATCCCCGTGGTAGACGATCTGGGCAACTTCACCGGCATCGTCACCCGCAAGGACATCATCCGCTATTTTGCGGAGCGCAAGGACGCGGCGGAGCCGCAGCCTCTGCGGAAGATCGTATAAGCCAGCCGGAGGACGGCGGAGCGCAGCTCCGCCGTCTCTTTTGCAGAGCCGGGCATGCCCGTCCGGCCGGCTTTGACAGGAAAACGGGCGAAACTGTACAGCGGATCTGGTGGCATCTCTGCGCCCATTCCGGTATCATGGTCTTCATCCAAACAGAAACGGAGGAATCCATCTTGATGCGTTTAGGTACCAGCCTTTATCACGCCCGGAGGAAAAAGGGTCTGTCTCAGGAAGCTGTGGCGGAAAAACTGGGCGTCAGCAGACAGACCATCTCCAAGTGGGAGACGGATGAGACCCTGCCGGACATCCGGCAGGCGAAAAAGCTGTCCGTGCTCTATGGACTCACCCTGGATGAACTCATCTCGTTCGACCTGGACACCCGGGCCCTGCAGGAAATGATCGACACCACCAGCGATGCCGTGACAAAAAATGTGGATTGGACCAGGGTGTGGGGGAAAAAATATCCGATCCTGACCACTTATCAGACAGAGGTGGCGGTGGACGTCTATGCCGCCGCACTGGACGGGCTGCTGGGGCAGCTGCAGCGGGATTACGGCTATGACCGGCTGAACGCCCTCCTCGTACTGAAGGACATCCTGTCCAAGGTCTGGAAGGACGGTGCGCCGGCGCCGTCTCAAGAGGCGCCCTGAAATACCAGGCCCTGCGGAAGCAGGGCATCCGGCAGGCGGCGGGATCCCGGATCCCGCCGCCTGTCATCTCTCCATCATCTCATCCAGCGCATACTTCCGCACCGGCCCCGGCGGGCCGCCGCCCTTTGTGGACACACCGGCCACATAGCCGGGGAACGTGTCCAGAAAGTAGAACTGCTCGCCGGGCTGGAGGGGCGTCTCAGCGTCCAGCATGGTCCCCACGCCGGTGCCGCTGCGCTTGGTCCGGGCCTCCCGCCGGACCCAGCTCTGGAAAAAGGCCCGCTCCGTGCCCACGTCCGCCAGGCGGCGCATGGTCCGCTGGCTCACCGGACGGATATGCTCGATGTCCACTCCCACCGGCCGGTCCGACAGGCCCACCAGCACCGCGCCGGCGGTGTGGCTCAGATTGAAGTGGACGTCCGGGTGCTCCGGGAAATAGGGCTTGCCGAAGGAGCTGAGGCGGATCTCCGGCAGCTCCCGCCAGCGGTACTGCTCCCACAGGGCGTGGCGCAGGATCAGATAGGCGCACAGGGGCTCCCGGCGCTTCTCCGGCTGCTTGATCCGCAGCAGGCGCTCCCGCCGCGCCTCCGGCAGCAGGCGCAGCATGGCTGCCGTCTCCCGCTCTGTCAGCGGCCGCTCCAGCCGGGCCGCCCACAGCTCGATGGACATACCGCACCTCCCCCTTCGACACTTTTCTACCATTTTACGCACAAGACTGCCGTCTGTAAACCCGCTGCGCAAAAACTTTTTTAAAAAATCCGGAAAAAAAAGAGGAAATCCAAACAGAACGGGGTATATCTAAAATGTCCCGTTTTAGAACTGTGCCGCTCCCACGGTATGGCCGGCGGAAAAGGCGGCAAAACTGATGGAAAGGATGAGACCTTGTCATGCCCTTCCCCCAGAGCTTTCTGGACGAGCTGGTGGCCCGCAGCGACATCGTGGATGTGGTGGGCAGCTATGTGCAGCTCACCCGGAAGGGTTCGAACCTCTTCGGTCTGTGCCCCTTCCACAGTGAGAAGACCGGCTCCTTTTCCGTCTCCCCGGACAAGCAGATCTACTACTGCTTCGGCTGCAAGCGTGGGGGCGGCGTCATCAATTTCATCATGGAGGAAGAGAACCTCTCCTTCCCCGACGCGGTGCGGTTCCTGGCCAAGCGGGCCGGGATGGAGGTGCCGGAGGAGGACGGCGACCGGGAGGCGGGCCGGAGGCGGCAGCGCCTGCTGGACCTGAACCGGGACGCAGCCCGGTTTTATTATCAGATGCTTCAGCAGCCGGAGGGCCGGGCCGTGCAGGAATATCTGGACCGACGGAAGATCCGCAAAGCCACGGCGGTCAACTTCGGCCTGGGGGCGTCCCTGGATTCCTGGGACGCGCTGATCCTGGCCATGACGAAAAAGGGCTACACCAAGTCGGAGCTGCTGGATGCCGGCCTGGCGGTGCAGAACCGGAACGGCGGTCTCTACGACAAGTTCCGCAACCGGCTCATGTTCCCCGTCATCGACGTGCGGGGGGACGTGGTGGCCTTCGGCGGCCGGGTGCTGGACAAGTCGGAGCCCAAGTACATGAACTCTCAGGAGACGCCGGTATACTCCAAGCGGCGGGTGCTGTACGGGCTGAATCTGGCCAAGAAGTCCAAGCGGCCCAACATCATCCTCTGTGAGGGGAACATCGACGTGGTGACCCTCCACCAGGCGGGATTCGACAACGCGGTGGCCTCCATGGGCACGGCGCTGACGGTGGAGCAGACCCGGCTCCTCAGCCGGTTCACCAAGGAGCTGGTGCTGTGCTACGACAACGACAACGCCGGCAAGATCGCCACGGACCGGGCGCTGGAGATCCTGAACAACTCGGAGTTCTCCGTGAAGGTCCTTCAGCTGCCCCGGCGGCGGACGGAGGACGGAGAATTGGTGAAGCAGGACGCCGACGACTTCATCAAGTTCCAGGGCAAGGATGCCTTTGAAGCGCTGCTGAGCGGCAGTGAGAACGGCATCGAGTTCCGCATGGCCCAGGTGGCGGGAAAGTATGATCTCACCAATGACGAGGCCCGGGTGGCCTACTGCGGGGAGATCAGCGGCCTTCTGGCCGCGCTGGACAACCCGGTGGAGCGGGAGATCTACACCACCCGGGCGGCGGAGACCGCCAAGATCACCCCGGAGGCCATGAAGCTGGAGGTCCA
The DNA here is from genome assembly GCF_016902445.1 of Oscillibacter valericigenes. Taxonomy (GTDB): domain Bacteria; phylum Bacillota; class Clostridia; order Oscillospirales; family Oscillospiraceae; genus Oscillibacter; species Oscillibacter avistercoris. Next base: position 193,491 of record NZ_JACSNX010000001.1, read on the forward strand.
GCGGGCCTTCCGGCGGCGCGCCGGCCGGGAGCGGCGGCAGGAGCTGCGGCGGGATCTGAACCCGGCGGCCCAGCTGCAGCCCAGGGAGCGGGAGCTGCGGTACGACAACATCCGCTCCGCCCGGGCGGAGGAGGGCATTTTGAGGCTGCTGATCCGGGACGAGAGCCTGTTCCCGGCGGAGCCGCCTTTGAAAGAGGAGCAGTTCTCCTCTTCCCTGCTGGGACGGGCCTTTGCCCTGCTGTGGCAGGCCAGGGCCCAGGGGCGCACACCGTCCCTGTCCCCGCTGGCCGGGGAGTTCACCCGGGAGGAGATGGACCATCTCACCGGCATCTGCCAGCAGCCGGAGTCCCTGTCCAACGGGCGGCAGGCGCTGGCGGATTACATACGCATCGTACAGACGGAGGCCGAAAAGCGGCTGGGCGGCGGCGAAGCCGATCCCCTGCTGGCGGCCACAGAAAAATACAAAGACAAAAAGGGTACTGGAGGAAAGCAGCATGGCAAATGAGTATGAGATGAGCCCCAAGGAGCTCAAGAGACAGGCGGACGCCATTCTGGCGGCCGCTGACGCGGCGGAACGAGACGAGGCCGCGAAGGGGGAGCCGGCTGCCAGGTCTGCCAGAAAGTCCTCCCGGAAGAAAGCGGAGGATCCCGTGCAGGATCAGCCCCGTCTGCTGACAGATGAAGAGGCCAAGAAGGCCGGCATCCTGCGGCTGGACGACAAACAGGTGGCGGCGCTGCCCGCCGCCAGCTGGCTGATGGGCAACGAGAAGCTGCGGGAACTGCTGGCCCGCGGCAAGAAAAAGGGAAAGCTGGACTCCTCGGAGCTGATGGACACCGTGGACGATCTGAATCTGGAGAGCGACCAGATGGACCAGCTCTACGACTCCCTGGAGGCACTGAACATCGACATCAGCGCCGATGACGCGCTGCTGTCGGACCTGCCGGATGACGAGCCCGCCGCCGAGGAGATCGCCGAGGTGGAGGAAGAGGAGCTGGTGGACCCCAACACCCTGGTGAACAGCTTCTCCATCGACGATCCGGTGCGGATGTATCTGAAGGAGATCGGCAAGGTCCCCCTGCTGTCCCCGGATGAGGAGATCGATCTGGCCCAGGCCATGGGCGCCGGCAACGCGGCAGACCAGAAGCTGGCGGAGATCGAGCAGCTCCGGAAGGAGGGGCAGGACATCCCCTACACCCAGGAGGAGATCGACGGCTGGAAGGCTGACCACGCCCGTGGCGAGACCGCCAAGCAGAAGCTGGCAGAGGCCAACCTCCGTCTGGTGGTGTCCATCGCCAAGCGGTACGTGGGCCGGGGCATGCTGTTCCTGGATCTGATTCAGGAGGGCAACCTGGGCCTCATCAAGGCGGTGGAAAAGTTCGACTACACCAAGGGCTACAAGTTCTCCACCTACGCCACGTGGTGGATCCGGCAGGCCATCACCCGGGCCATCGCCGACCAGGCCCGCACCATCCGCATCCCCGTCCACATGGTGGAGACCATCAACAAGGTGATCCGGGTCAGCCGGCAGCTGCTGCAGGAGCTGGGCCACGATCCCTCTCCCAATGAGATCAGCGCCGAGATGGGCATGCCGGTGGAGAAGGTCCGGGAGATCCTGAAGATCGCCCAGGAGCCGGTCTCCCTGGAGACGCCCATCGGCGAGGAGGAGGACTCCCACCTGGGGGACTTCATCCCCGACGAGGGCGCCAGCGAGCCCAGCGAGGCCGCGTCCTTTACCCTGCTGAAGGAGCAGCTGATGGACGTGCTGTCCACCCTGACCCCCCGGGAGGAGAAGGTGCTGAAGCTCCGCTTCGGCATCGAGGACGGCCGGACCCGCACCCTGGAGGAAGTGGGCAAGGAGTTCAACGTCACCCGGGAGCGCATCCGCCAGATCGAGGCCAAGGCCCTCAGAAAACTGCGCCACCCCAGCCGCAGCAAGAAGCTGAAGGACTTTTTGAACTGATGCAGGTGCACTAGCTTTCAAGTTCCACGGCGCAGTTTTGGGGCCCCCGCGCAGTCTGCTGCGTGGGGAGAGCCGGAGCGGCGGAAGGAGCGAGCTTTCGCCACGGGCGGAAGCGAGGGATCTGGAGTGGGCGACGGCGACGAGCCACCCCAGCCGTTCCAAGAAGCTGAAGGATTTCCTCAACTGAATCAAACGCAGACAGGCGCTGTCCCGGGCGGGACAGCGCCTGTTGTCTTTCTGTCTCTGTCACGATGGAAAGTCCCGGATCACCGCCAGGAAGTCCCGGCCGTACCGCTCCGCCTTGGCGGCACCCACGCCGCTGACCGCCCGCAGCTCCGCCATGGTCCCGGGGCGGGAGATGGCCATCTCCCGCAGCGTCTTGTCGGAGAACACCACGTAGGCGGGCACGCCCTGCCGCCGGGCCATCTGTGCCCGCAGGGCCCGGAGACGGCCGAACAGCTCCGCCGCATCCCCCTCCAGCTCTCCGGCCGCCGCCCGGCGGGCCGGGGCGGACCGGTCCTCCCGCAGCGTCTTCATCTGGAGCGCCGACTCCCCGTACATCACGTCCTCCGCCCGCTCCGTCAGCCGCAGCACCGGGTACTGCCCCGGGCTCAGCTCCAGCACCCCCTGGTCCAGCAGGAAGCGGATGCGCTCCTGGACCTCCTTCGCCGTCAGGTGGCCCAGGGCACCGTAGGTGTCCTCCCGGTCCATGCGGTACTTCCGCACCCGCTCCGTGTCCGCGCCGCAGAGGGTCTCCGCGATGACGCCGGCGCCGAAGTGCTGCCCCGTTTTGGCGATGCAGGCCACAATGGCCTTGGCGTCCCGGCTGACATCCACCTCCTGGAAGTTGTGGAGGCAGTTGTAGCAGGCATTGCAGGTATCCGGCGCGCGCTCGCCGAAATACTCCAGGATGTACTGCCGCAGGCACCGGCGGGTCCGGCAGTAGCCGGTCATCTGCCGCAGGCGGGCAAGGTCCCGCTGCCGCAGCTCCTCCGCCGTCCGGGGGTCCAGGTCCTCCCGGGGCTCGCTGTGGGTGATGAGGTACTCCCCGGTCCGCACGTCCTGACCGCTGTACAGCAGGATGCAGCTGGAGGGCGCCCCGTCCCGGCCGGCCCGGCCCGCCTCCTGGTAGTAGCTCTCCATGTCCTTGGGCATGTTGTAGTGGACCACGTACCGGACGTCGGACTTGTCGATGCCCATGCCGAAGGCGTTGGTGGCCACCATCACCTGCACCCGGTCGTAGAGGAAGTCCTCCTGGTTCCTCTGCCGCTCCTCCGGGTCCAGCCCGGCGTGGTACCGGGCGGTGGCCACCCCCCGCTGGCGGAGGAAATCGCACACCTCCTCCACCGTCTTCCGGGTGGAGCAGTAGACGATGCCGCACTTGCCGGGGCGGCTCTTCACCGCTTCCAGCAATGCCGCCCGCTTGTCCGAGGGCTGCCGGACCTCGAAGTACAGATTTTCCCGGTCAAAGCCGGTGGTCAGCTCCAGCGGGCCCCGCAGGTCCAGCAGGCGGCGGATGTCCGCCTTCACGTCCGGCGTGGCGGTGGCGGTGAAGGCCCCCACCGGGGGCCGGCGGGGCAGGCCCTCCGCAAAGGCGGGGATGTTCAGGTAGGAGGGGCGGAAGTCCTGGCCCCACTGGGAGATGCAGTGGGCCTCGTCCACCGCCACCAGGGAGATGTCCGCCTCCCGGACGAAGGACTGGAACCCCTCGGTCTCCAGCCGCTCCGGGGCCACGTAGATGATCTTGTACCGCCCCTCCCTGGCCCGGTCCAGCGCCAGGAGATACTGGCGGAAGGTCAGGGAGCTGTTCAAAAACGCCGCCGGGATGCCCATCTGCACCAGCTGCGTCACCTGGTCCCGCATCAGCGACACCAGGGGCGACACCACCAGGGTGATCCCAGGCAGCAGCAGCGCCGGGATCTGGTAGCAGATGGACTTCCCCGCCCCGGTGGGCATGATGGCCAGGGCGTCCCGGCCGGAGAGCAGCGCGTCGATGACCGCCTCCTGCCCGCCCCGGAACGCGTCGTAGCCGTAATAGGTTTTCAGGGCCTCTTCCTTGGTCATGGTTTCCTTCCCTCCGGGGCCTGTCCGCCCCCGTGTTGACGCTCAGCATTGTAGCACATCTGTTCGCATAAGGCAAGGCCCCGGCATTCGTCCGCCGGGGCCTGCTCTCTCATATCTTATCTTACCCCAGCCAGCTGAGGAGCCTTCCAGCCTCCAGGGCTGCCAGGGTCCGGACGCCGTCGAAGTCCACATAGGGGTTGTAGACCGCCTCCAGCTTGTCATGGCTGGCCTTGGCGTCCTTCAGGGCCGCCACGCCCTCCTCCCGCAGCAGGGCCGCCATCCGGGTCTGGAATCGCAGGCGGGCCTTGCCCTCCGGCTCTGCCATGGCATCCAGCCGCACCCGGCGGAAGGGCTTCTGCCCGTACTCCATGCCGGACCGGGAGGTGACGAAGGCCAGCCCCAGGCCGGGGATCAGCAGGTGCTCGATCCGGTCCGGCTGCTCCGGCGCACAGCAAATGATGGTATTCCAGCCGCTGTCCGCCGCTGCCCGGTGGAGCCGGGCGAGCATCTCCCCCGCCAGCTCCCAGCTGTCCGCCAGCTCGTAAACCTTGGGGCACAGGGCGTCCACGCTGTCGAACCGCCAGATGTACCCCTTGTGGGTGATGCTGCCCAGGAAGCGGCGGGTAGTCCTTCCCTCCTCGCCGCCCCGGCGGCGCAGCTCCCGGGTGATGATGCCCGCCGTCCGGCGGTCCGCCCGCTCCCGGTCGAAGGTCTTCCGCACCGCCGCCACCGCGTCCAGCTCTACCTGCCGTGCGGCCTTCAGGTTGTGGTAGGCCCGGGCGTAGGCGGCCTTGTAGGCGTGGGTGTGGGCCTTCACCTCCTCCGCCGCGGCCTTGGCTGCAGTGAGGTCATAAAACCGTCCCAGGTCCACATACCGGTCCACCGCCGCCGGATACTTGGGTTCGATGATGTGGGGCGCCGTGCCGTCCACCACGGCGCAGCGGAGCTCCGGCAGCACCACGCCGTCCAGGGAGTCCGGATCTCCGGAGCACCATAAGTACTCCACCGGCGTGCCTGCGTCCTCCATGGTGCGGCCGATCTCCCGCATGAAGGTGTTCTTGCCCACGCCGGGGCCGCCCTTCAGGACCATCAGGTCATAGGTGTCCTCCAGGTCCACGATCTCCGAAAACAGGTTCTGAAAGCCGTCGCCGCTGTTGGCGCCTGCGAAAAAATGGGTAACTTGAGCCATACGCTCCCCTCCAAGTGTCGTTCTTACTCTCAGGCTATGCAAAAACAACTTGACCTGACAGCGGTTTTTCACAGACCGGGGCCGGATGGATGAAAATACCTCTTCTGGAAGAGAAATTAGGAGATGAATTTTTTTCCGCCATCTGTTATAATGAAACGAACGACATTGCGGCGGCGCCGGACTGGCCCGCCTTTCAGATAGGAGCGCCGATATGGACGAGGAATACAAGCCCATGATCTCAGACGAGGAGCGTGCCGCCCGACGGGCCCAGCGGGCGGAGAGCCGCCGGAAAAAACGCCGGGCAAGACGGATGCGGCAGCTTCGCCGCCTGGTGCCCTGCGGCCTGCTGGCTGTCCTGTGTGTGGGGCTGGTGACCGTAGGGGCCCAGCTCATCGAGAAGCCGCGGCCGGAGGTCGGCAAGGCCGGCCGCCCCTTCCAGCCAGCGGCCGCCGCCAGCGATGATGTTGCGGCGTCTTACACCAGAGCCGTGTCCGACACGGACACCGTCCAGCTGGGAGAGGACTTCCCCAGCCGCTGCGCGGTGCTGATCGATCTGGATGACCGGACGGTCCTGGCCGAGAAGAACGCGGACACGCTCATCGATCCCGCCTCCATGACCAAGGTGCTGACGGTGCTGGTGGCGGCTGAGCACATCACGGAGGAGGACCTGGACAAGACGTTCACCATCACCATCGACATCACCGACTACTGCTATGTCAACGGATGCAGCGTGGTGGGCCTGATGGTGGGGGAGACGGTCCCGGTGCGGGAGCTGTTCTACGGCACCATCCTCTCCTCCGGCGCGGACGCGGCGCTGGGACTGGCCACCTATGTGGCGGGCTCCCAGGAGGCGTTCGTGGCGCTGATGAACGAAAAGCTGGAGGAGCTGGGCATCGCGGACACCGCCCACTTCACCAACTGCGTGGGGCTGTACGACGAGGCTCACAAGTGCACGGTCCGCGACATGGCGGTGATCCTGGAGGCTGCCATGGACAACGACCTGTGCCGGGAAGTGCTGGGGGCCCGGACCTATGAGACCCTTCCCACCACAGACCACCCGGAGGGGCAGATCCTCTCCAACTGGTTCCTGCGGCGGATCGAGGACAAGGACACCGGCAGTGTGACGGTCACCGGCGCCAAGACCGGATATGTGGCGGAGTCCGGCAACTGCGCCGTCAGCTGCGGCGAGACGGCGGACGGCCGCCGCTACATCTGCGTGACGGCAGATGCGTACAGTGCCTGGCGGGCCATCTACGATCACACGGATCTGTACAGGATCTACTGTTCCGGGGAGACGCCGGAGGAGACCGAGGCAGAGCCTCCCGTCCTTTCCGATGGAGATGCCGTCTCTGCATAAGAAACAGGCGGAGCGCCCTTCGGCGCTCCGCCTCTCTCGTTCTGTTCAGAATCCTCTTCTTTTCAGATCCGCCGCCAGGGAGACGTAGAACTCCCGGACGTCAAAGCCGGGGATGTTCTCCCGGTTCAGGTCCACCACGTCCCCGTGAGAGATGCCCCGCTTTCCCTTGGGCTCCAGCAGGGTAAACCGCTCTCCCCACCTGGCGGAGTCCACCGCCACCAGCCCGTCGTTCAGCCCATCGAAGTGCTTGACGATGGGGTAGGTCATGTTCAGGGGGAACTTCCCGTGCTGGGCCCTGCGGCAGTAGGACATGACGCTCTGGTAAAAGACGCCGGGGGCATCCGGGGTGACCGCGTTCCGCTTTTCGCAGGCGGAGGCCGTCAGGTCTGTCACCGCCGCCAGGAAATCCGGCCGCTCGTCCCCCAGCCGCTTCAGAGCCGCGTTGTAGGTGTCCGCGATCTTCTGCCGGGCCGCCGCCGGGATCTTCTCCAGCAGGTATTCGGCAAAGATGCAGCCCCGGTGGGGCGTGTTGACGGTGGTGAGGCTGGCAACATACGGCGCCATTCCCTGGCGGGTGATGGCGGCCCGGCTGTCCAGCCCGCCCTTGGAGTGGGCGATGATGTTCACCTTTTCACAGCCTGTCTCCGCCAGGATCTGCCGGATGCGCCGGGTGGGATAGGCTGCCCCCACCGGCCGGATGTTCAACAGCAGGAAGAAGGCGGCACAGAGCAGCCCCAGCAGCCAGAGCCAGCCCCCCAGGTCTCCCATCAGCCAGGTAAGGAAATCCAAGTCTTCCACCAGCATCCAGGTCAGGCCAGCCGCAACGGAAACCAGGACAAAAACGCCCCTCCTGGCCCACTGCCTCACAGGAACACCTCGTTCTCCTTGAGCTCTGTGAAATTCTGCTCCAGCATGGCCACGTGGGACAAAAACGCCGGGTCGTCAAAGTACTTGGCGTGCTTCGTGCACTTGCGGACGCAGCACTGGCACTTGATGCAGGTGCCCGGCACCTCCGCCACGTTGGAGGGGTTGATGGCCCCCATGGGGCACAGGCGGGCGCAGGCGCCGCAGTCGGTGCAGCGGCTCAGGTCCGTCTGGGGCTTGGCCTTCAGGAACTGGGCGGGCTGGCCGTCGGTGCCCTTGGGCACGTAGTAAGGAGCCGCCGGGTCTCCCGGCACGGCGACGGGGGCGGGAATGTCCGTCAGGCCCGCCACCTTGTCCGCGATCCGGGCGGCAAAGGACTCCATCTGCCGCTTGTCGTCCCAGTCCGGGCGGCCGTCCGCCAGGACGTCGGTGAAGGCGTGGCGGCAGGCGAAGGCGGCGCCCGCCACGGTGTGGAAGCCGTCCGCCTCCAGCACGGCGCACAGCTCCGCCAGGGCGTTGTCGTAGGACCGGTTGCCGAAGGTGACCACCCCCACCGCCAGGGCGCCATTGCCGTGGATCTGCTCCCGGACGAAGGGCAGCATCTTGTTGGGCAGCTTCCCCGCATAGGTGGGCATGGCAAACACCACCAGATCGCCCGGGTCAAACTCCATGGGCTCCCGCCTGTCCGACGGGCGGGTGAAGTTCCGCCGCTCCAGGGGGACGCCCAGCTTCTCCGCCAGGGTCTCCGCAATGGTGTTTGCCGTCTTGTCCGTATTGCCTGTGGCGCTCCAATAGACCGCCCGGACCCGTTCCACACGCATCTCTCATCTCTCCCCTTCTTGTTATAAACAGCAGGCGCCCGAGGTCCCTCGGGCGCCTGCTGAACTCACAGTGAAAAATCTTCCTCTTTCAGCCGTTCAGTCTCCAGCGCCGCCGGCCGGGGCGGCACCCGCTTCAAGGGGTCGTATTTAAATGCTCTGCAGTGATGCTCCACCGGGACGATGCCCCGCTTCACGCAGGCCACCTCCCGCTCGTTGATCTGCTGGCCTCGCTGGCAGTAGGCACAGCGGGGGTCCATATCCTTTCGGAACAGCATGACCTTCCCCCCTCCTTCTTCACCCGTCACAGGGTGTACAGCTTGATGGCGTCATTCTCCACCGTGGCCTTCACCTGGCTGATGGGGTGCTCGTAGCTGTCGATGATCTGGGTCGCCATGGGGTCCTCCAGCTCCCGCTGGATGGTGCGCCGCAGGTTCCGGGCACCGTAGGTCAGGGAGTAGGACTTCTTGGTGAGGAGCTCCACCAGGGCGTCGTCATAGGTGAAGGTGATGCCCTTCTCCTTCAGGGAGCCCACCAGCTCGTTCAGCATGATGCGGGCGATGCCGTGGAAGTTCTCCTCGCTGAGGCGGTTGAAGGTGATGACCGCGTCCACCCGGTTGATGAACTCCGGCCGCAGGAACTGCTGCAGCGCCTTCATGGCCCGGTCGGCGTCCTGCTCGTTCACGGAACGGCCGAAGCCCACGGTGCCCTCCTTGGTGGCGCTGCCGGCGTTGGAGGTCATGACGATGATGGTGTTCTCGAAGTTCACCTTCCGGCCGTGGGCGTCGGTGATCTCACCGTCGTCCAGGATCTGGAGAAGGATGTTCAGCACATCCGGGTGGGCCTTCTCGATCTCGTCGAACAGGACCACGGCGTAGGGCTTGCGGCGGATCTTCTCCGTCAGCTGGCCCGCCTCGTCATACCCCACATAGCCCGGGGGAGAGCCCACCAGGCGGGAGACGGAGTGCTTCTCCATAAACTCCGACATATCCAGCCGGATCAGGGCGTCCGGCGTGTTGAAGAGGTCATTTGCCAGCTGCTTCACCAGCTCTGTCTTGCCCACGCCGGTGGGGCCCACGAAGATGAAGCTGACGGGCTTGTGCTTGGGGGAGATGCCCACCCGGTTCCGCCGCACGGCGGCGGCCACGGCGGTCACCGCCTGGTCCTGGCCGATGATGTGGCTCTTGAGCCGCCCCTCCAGCTGGCTCAGGCGCTGGAACTCCTGTTCCCGGATCTTGGCCGCCGGGATCTTGGTCCACAGCTCGATGACGTGGGCCAGGTTGTCCATGCTGAGCTGGGGGTCGCCCTTTTCCAGCAGGCCGTTCAGCTCCGTGTTCAGCTGCATCTCCCGGCTCTTCAGCTCCGCCATCCGGGCGTAGTCCTGCTCCGTCTTCTCCTCCTGCTCCTCCAGCATGGTGCGCTCTTTCTCATAGTCGTCCAGCTCCCGCTGGATCTCCATGCGGCGGGAGATGTCCGGGTCCTTCAGGTTCAGGTCGGAGCAGGCCTCGTCGATCAGGTCGATGGCCTTGTCCGGCAGGAACCGGTCGGTGATGTACCGCTCGGACAGCAGCACCGCCTGGCGCAGGATCCCCTCAGAGATCTTCACCCCGTGGAACTGCTCGTACTTGGGAGCCAGGCCCTGGAGGATCTTCACCGAGTCCTCGATGGAGGGCTCGTTCACCGTCACCGGCTGGAACCGCCGCTCCAGGGCGGTGTCCTTCTCGATGGACTTGCGGTACTCATTGAAGGTGGTGGCGCCGATCACCTGGATCTCGCCCCGGGAGAGGGCGGGCTTTAAGATATTGGCGGCGTTCATACTGCCCTCGGCGTCGCCGGCGCCCACGATGTTGTGGACCTCGTCGATCATCAGAATGATGTTGCCCAGGCGCTTCACCTCGTCGATGAGGCCCTTCATCCGGCTCTCGAACTGGCCCCGGAACTGGGTGCCGGCCACCAGGGCCGTCAGATCCAGCAGATAGACCTCCTTGTCCCGCAGCTTGAAGGGCACATCGCCCTTGGCGATCCGCTGGGCCAGCCCCTCGGCGATGGCGGTCTTGCCCACGCCGGGCTCACCGATCAGGCAGGGATTGTTCTTCTGACGGCGGTTCAGGATCTGCACCACCCGCTCGATCTCCTCCTCCCGGCCGATGACCGGGTCCAGCTTGCCCTCCTGGGCCCGCTGGGTCAGGGAGATGCAGTAGTTCTCCAGATATTTGCGCTTGCCGTTTTTGGGATCCTTGCGCTCTTTTTCCCGGCCGCGGGCGCCGCCCTCTTCCTGACCGCCGCTCTCGCCGCTCTTGGCGGTCTCACCGGAGAAGAGCCGGTTCAGGAAGGGGAAGGTGGCGGTCTTGCCCTCTTCCTCTTCCTCCCCAAGGTCCTCGCCGCCGGGCAGATCCTCAATATTCTCCACACCGTTCATGGCCTGGAGCATCTCGCTGTTGAGGGTTTCCAGATCCTCGTCCGAGATGCCCATGCGCTTCATCATGTCATCCACCTGGGGCAGGCCCAGCTCCTTTGCGCACTTCAGGCACAGGCCCTCGTTGATGGTCTTGTCCCCCTCCATCTTGGAGATGAACACTACGGCGATATTCTTTTTACATCTTGAACAAAGTGTCGGCTGCATCGTGTAAATCCCTCCAGAAATCATGACGCCGCCGGGGCGCGGCCCCGTTCGTCATTGCAGAAGCGACAGCGCGCTCAGGGGCGTGTGTGTCGCAAAAAATCGTAAAATATGGGTGGCGGAAACGGTGTCCGTCTCAAAGGAGACTCCGAAGCGCCGCAGCACCCAGATGGCCAGAAACAGGGCCAGAGCGCCCTCCGCCAGTCCGATGAGGCCGCCTCCCAGGGAGTTGACCAGATGGAGACCCGGCAGCTGCAGCACCAGATCCATGGCCCGGATCAGCAGCTTCAGCAGGATCGTCAATCCCACGAAGGAGATGAGGAACAGCGCCGCATAGAGAATGGACTGGGCAACGCTCTCCACCACAGCCATGGCCAGAGAAATGCCGGTGTCCTGGATCTTCTCCTCCGTCTGCCGGACCAGGGAATCCCGCACGTCCTCGTCCAGGCCCATCAGGGCCAGCAGGTCGGCGATGGCGAAGCCCTCGTCCACGTCCTCCTCCGGCATCTGGACCTCCTGGGACTGCTGGGCCATGGCCTCGTCCACCCTTGTCTCGATGCTCTCCCGGATCAGCGGTGTGACCAGACGGGCCGCCGGCGCCGCCAGCGCATTTGCGATGACGGCCGCGCCCACCAGGGCCACGATCACCACCGCCAGTCCCGCCAGAGCCCGGAACAGTCCCCGATGGGCGCACCAGGCCGCCGCGGCGATCAGAACGGCCGCCGCAATCATGTCTATTATAACAGGTGTTGTCATGCTTGCCTACCTTTTTGCTCGTAAACGTTTTGTGAATTCAGCCGAAATGTTTCCCATTCAAGGCAGGAACAGGCGGGCGCTGTCCGATGCCAGCAGCAGGGCGGAACCGTCCTGCCGCATCAGGACGGACCGGGCGTAGTCCGTGCCCTCCAGAGCGGCGTAAGGCTCCAGCTCCTCCGTGTAGATCACCACGCTGTCCATATACAGCACCGCCAGATAGCTTCCCGCAGAGGAGATGCTGAGGATCTCCTCGTTCACATCCAGGGAGGCGATCTCCTGCCCGTCCGTGTCCACGGTCACCAGCCGGCCCACGCTGCCGGACCGGTAGCGGTTCAGCAGCAGGGCGGCAAAGCCGTCCCCGTTCAGGTCGTATTCCCGCAGATAGCTGCCGCTGTATGAATAGGTCGCCCGGATCTCTCCGTCCTGTCCCGCATAGGTCAGGCAGGTGTCGGAAACTGTCACCAGCCGGCTGTCCTGCTGGCCGATGGCCATCACCAGCCCATCCGAGATGTCATAGTCTGCCGCCGGCTCCTCCTGGTCCAGCCGGTACAGCACCACGTTGCTGACGAATACGCTGTCCTCCTGGCCCAGGGTCACCGCCGTCAGCATGGAGCTGTCATCCGTGACGCAGGCATCCACAACGAACCGCTGGGACGCATTGAAGGCAAAGACCTCCTCCATCCGGCTGTTATACACGGTGACGCCGCCCTTATAGCCCTCCAGCTCCTTTGTCACGGCCAGCCAGCCGTCGCGGTTCAGCCGGGCGGAGAGGAAGGGGTAATCCTCCGGCGCTGTGAGGGCCAGCACCTCGCCGTCCTCGTCCACCACATACAGCTCCGTGCCGCCCGCATCATAGGCCACGGCCCGGCCGCCGCCGATGGACAGGGCGGGCGCTGTCATCCGCACCGCAGTGGACCAGATCTCCTGGCCGTTCTTTCCCAGGATCTGGAGCTTTGTGTCCGAAAGGACCACCAGAGAGCTGTCCAGCACTGCGAAGCGGTTGTTGTCTGAGGCATCATAGTCATACCGGACCTCAGCCGCGCTCTCCCCGCTGCCGTAGGAAAACAGCCGCTGCAGGGCGTCAAAGCCAGTGCCGTCCCGGTAGGCTGCCACGATCACCACGGCCAGCACCGCCGCCAGGATCAGGAAGAAGATGCCGAACCGGCGCAGGCGGCTGCCCCTCCGGGGGGCCTCGTCCTCTTCCCCGTCGTTGTCGTTCCAGATGTCGTTGCTTGTATCACGCATTGAGCCGTCCATCCTCATACCAAAGTCTCGTCAGGTACAGTCCCCCCGGCGGCACCGTGGGGCCGGCGGCGGACCGGTCCCCCCGCTCCAGAATGCCGGGGATGTCCTCCGGGGCGAATTTGCCCTCCGCCGCGTACAGCACGGTGCCGGTGATGGCCCGTACCATGTTATACAGAAATCCGTTGGCGCAGACCTTCAACTCCAGCAGGTCGCCGTTCCGGGTCACATGGCAGTAGTAGATGGTGCGGACGGTGGACTTGGTCTCCGTCCCCACGGAGCGCACTGCCGCGAAGTCGTGGGTACCCACGAACATCCCCGCCGCCCGGTCCAGAAATCCCTCGTCCAGATGCTTGGGATAAAAATACGCCCGGTTGACATAAAACGGGTTCTTGAACCGGGAGTTGTAGATCCGGTAGGTGTACTCCTTCTTCAGGCAGGAGCCGATGGCGTTGAAGTCCTCCGCCACCTCGAAGGCCTCCTTCACCGCGATGTCCTCCGGCGTATGGGTGTTGATGGCGAAGGGGATCCGGTCCACGGGGATGCGGGAGTCGGTGCGGAAGTTGGCGATGTAGTGCTCCGCGTGGACGCCGGCGTCCGTCCGGCCGCAGCCGGTCAGGTGCACCGGCCCGCCGCAGATGGAGGCGATGGCCTTTTCCAGGGTCCCGCAGACGGTGACGGCGTTTTTCTGCACCTGCCAGCCGTGGTAGGCGGTGCCGTTGTACATGAGTTTTAAGGCGATATTACGCATAAGCTCTCCTTATTCCGGCCAGGCCAGACTGGGCGTTCTGGACAAGGGGCACTCCTCTAGATCATCCCACCGCATGGCCTCCTGCTCATAGAGGGGAAATTCATACCGCAGGCCAAACCCATCCGTGCAGACGTAGGTCAGCCGGACCCGGTCCCCCGGGGCGCAGGAGATGGCAACACCGTCCTGCACAGTTCCGTCCACGTCCAGCATTGGCCGATCCGCCGTCTCCCGGATCGTGTGGATCAGACTGCCGTTCCGGTAGAGGCGGAACGTGCCGCTGGCGGCCTCTGCCTCCTCCCCGGACGGCGACACCAGCTCAACCCAAAAATCCAAGAGCGACAGCTGCCGCAGCTCATAGGAGTAATGGAAGCCGCTTCCTCCGCTTTGCATCTGCAGGGGCAGCAGGGGGGCGATGGTCTCGCTGCTGTACAGCACGGTATCGTCCTCCAGACGCAGCTCTAGCCCCATGTCCAGGTCCAGCGGGAAGGTCACGGTACCGGTGTAGGTCACCCCGTCCGCATGGGGAGACAGGGCGTCCAGCTTCCACGCCATGGAATAGGGCTCCCCCACGTGGCAGAATCCGATGTCCAGACTGGGCGCGTGGACATCCGGCACCTGCGCCACGATGTCCACTGTCAGCATCCGGCTCTGGGTGTTGACCACGGGATTTTCAAACCGGGCGGAGGGAGACTGCTGTGCCCGCGCCGCCTGGAGCTCCCGAAGGGCCGCGTCCGCAGCCTCCAGACGCTCCTCCAGGTCCGCGGCCCCCTCCCGGGTGTCCGCCAGCTTCGTCCGCAGGCCGTTCACCTGGCCCCACAGGGCGCCAATGGCCACAGCCTGGACCGCCAGGACCAGAACCAGAACCGCCAGTTTCCAATGCCGCTTCCACATGAGCGTCCCTCCCGATCAGATGTGCATTTCGGACGGCCCCGCTGGCCGGTGGCAGTCCCCGCAGCGGGCCGATGAGGGCATCGGCCCTTACGGGATGCGGGCTTTCGTCACCCCTGCAAGGTCCGACACACAGGTCGGCCCCTACGGATGGGGCGGGTCACCCTTCTGCTCTGTAGGGGCGGATGCCCACATCCGCCCGCCGCACAAGCTGCCGCGCGGAGCGGCCAGCGGCAGCGAAAAGAGAAGCAATTCAATGCGACGACCACCCCGACGAGGTCCGCACCATCCGCCACGGGACGGCAGTACCGACTTCGCAGAAGAGAATAGCGTGCCCGAAGGCGGGGCCAAATCGGAGCAGGCACCGATCCGCCGACCCCCGTCGCGCGGAGGGCCACTGCACCGGAGCGCGCCAAAACGGCCTTTTCTTTTGGACCGTGCACGGCCCGTTTTCTTTTCGGCCAAGACCGAAAAGAAAATGGGGGGTGTATCCCGCTGGACCAGCCCCCCTGCGGGAGCAGAGACCCCGTGGCCGCCGTCCGGCGGCCCACATTTCCAACGGGCGGTTGATAACCGCCCCTACGTCAGCGATTGACTGCCGGGTTGTCCGTCCTGCCCAGCAGGTAGTCCACGGAGCAGTCCAGGTAGTCAGCGATGCGGGCAAGACTGTCTCCCTTGAGCATAGAACCGCTATACATGGTCGACAATGTATTCTTGTTTAATCCCAAATCTAAAAGCATATCTTTGATTTGAATATTCCGTTCTTTTGCTCTATTCTTTATGGATTCAGCAACCTTTTCCGGGGCGTACATTAAGTGACCCTCCATCGCGCGCAATATTTTTCCAATTTTTTTTGGATTTTCTCTTGTAATCCAATAATTTTTGGATTATACTGTTCTCATTAACCGCTACCATACCACAAAACTGATGTGGAAACAACAAACTTCCAAAGGAGGAATCCCTATGACATCCATTTTCGAGCCCCTCTTCGACACCTACGGCGACAGCGTGATGCGGGAGCATGGTGTCTTTGATGAGACAGAGCTGATGAAAGCCCTGGACGGCCTGTCCCTGGAGCAGCCCGCAAAGAACGAGGTCTGCGACCTGCTGTTCGACTGCTATTTCCGCTGGTCCACAGCCGCCTTTGCCGTGGGCGCCCACCTGGGGCTCTCCCTGGGAGGCCGGGTGTCCGGGTGTCCAAGCATTACAGAAACTGCCGCAGGGCGATAATGCCCGCCGTGATCACCGCGCCCAGGGCCAGGGCGGCATAGTCCCGTCCTTCGTACTGCAGCACGTGGAGCTTGGTGCGGCCCTCATCGCCGTGGTAGCAGCGGCACTCCATGGCCACCGCCAGCTCGTCCGCCCGGCGGAAGGCGCTGATGAACAGCGGCACCAGGATGGGGATCAGGGCCTTGGCCTTCTGGATGATGCCGCCGCTCTCAAAGTCCGCGCCCCGGGCCTTCTGGGCAGACATGATCTTGTCCGTCTCCTCGATCAGCGTGGGGATGAACCGCAGGGCGATGGACATGATCATGGCCAGCTCGTGGACCGGCACGTGGAGCTTCTTCATCCAGTTCAGCAGCCGCTCCAGCCCATCGGTAAGGCTGATGGGGCTGGTGGTGTAGGTCATCAGGAACGTGCCCATGATCAGCAGCATGATCCGCAGGACCATGAACAGAGCGTTTCGGGCGCCCTCTGCCGTGACGTGGAGGAATCCCCACTCCGCCAGGATATGCTCCCCCGGTGTGAAGAACAGATTCAGAAGGCCGGTGAACACGATGATGAACACCACCGGCTTCAGCCCCCGCACCAGGGCCCTGATGCCCACCCTTGAGATGCGGACGCACACCGCCAGAACCGCCGCCAGAATGCCGTAGGCCAGCAGACTGTCGGCGCAGAACAGCGCCACGATGTACAAAACCACCAGCAGGATCTTGGTCCGGGGGTCCAGGCGGTGGGCCACGGTGTCACCGGGGAAATACTGGCCCAGCGTGATGTCCTTCAGCATGCCGCTCCCCCCTCTCGCAGCGCCAGCAGCTCCCGCTCCAGCGCCTCCACGGTGTAGACCGCCGGGTCGATGGCGAGGCCCCGCTCCCGCAGGCCCATGGCGATGCGGGTCACCTGGGGCACGTCCAGCCCGGCGGAGAGCAGCTCGTCCGCCCGGGCGAACACCTCCGCCGGGGCGCCGCTCATCAGCACGTGGGCGGACTTCAGCACCAGGATCCGGTCCACGTTCTGGGCGATCTCGTCCATGCTGTGGCTCACCAGGATGATGGTGCGCTTTTTGTTGCGGTGGTAATCCCGGATGTTGGCCATCAGGTTCTCCCGCCCCGCCGGGTCCAGGCCCGCGGTGGGCTCGTCCAGCACCAGCACGTCCGGCTCCATGGCCATGACGCCCGCCAGGGCCACCCGGCGCTTCTGTCCGCCGGAGAGCTCGAAAGGCGACTTCCCCAGCTGGTCGTCCCGGATGCCCACCAGGCGGGCGGCCTCCCGGACACAGCGGTCCAGCTCCTCCCCGGTCTTGCCCTGGTTGGTGGGGCCGAAGGCGATGTCCTTGTACACCGTCTCCTCAAACAGCTGGTACTCCGGGTACTGGAACACCAGCCCCACCTGGAAGCGGACGTCCCGGATCTTCTTTGGCTCCGCCCAGATGTCTTTTCCGTGGAGCAGGATCTGCCCCGACGTAGGTCTCAGCAGGCCGTTCAGATGCTGGATCAGGGTGGACTTGCCGGAGCCGGTGTGGCCGATGATGCCCAGGAACTCCCCGTCATACACGTCGAAGCTCATATCCTCCACCGCGCTGCGCTGGAAGGGGGTGCCCACGCTGTAGGTGTGGGTCAGATGTTGTACTTGCAGTATCGGTTCCAATGTTCTCTTCCCTTCCGCTCATTTGGCCACGGCGCTGTAAATGGCGTCCGCGCAGGCCTCCACCGTCAGGGCGGTGAGGGGCACATCCAGCCCGTCTTTGCACAGTCGGTCCAGCAGGTCCACGGTGTCCGGCACCGTCAGGCCCATGGAGCGCAGAGCGTCCACCTGGGTAAAGACCTCCCGGGGCGTGCCGTCCAGGGCGACTTTCCCGTCGTCCATCACCACCACCCGGTCGGCGTCCTCCGCCTCGTTCATGTGGTGGGTGATCAGCACCACGGTGATGCCCTTCTCCTGGTTCAGCCTGTGGACGGCGGAGAGCACTTCCCGCCGGCCCACCGGATCCAGCATGGCGGTGGCCTCGTCCAGCACGATGCACGCCGGCTCCATGGCCAGCACGCCGGCGATGGCGATCCGCTGCTTCTGCCCGCCGGAGAGCAGGTGGGGCGCATGGCGGACAAACTCGCTCATGCCCACCGCCGCCAAGGCGTCATCCACCCGCCGGCGGATCTCCTGACTGGGGACCCCCAGGTTCTCCGGGGCGAAGGCCACGTCCTCCTCCACCACGTTGGCCACGATCTGGTTGTCCGGGTTCTGGAACACCATGCCCACTGTGCTGCGGATGGCCAGCAGCTGGTTTTCGTCCTGGGTGTCCATGCCCGCCACATACACGCGGCCCCCGCAGGGCAGCAGGATGCCGTTGAAGGTCTTGGCCAGGGTGGACTTGCCGGAGCCGTTGTGGCCCAGCACCACCACGAAGGAGCCCCTCTCGATGGTCAGGTCCACGCCCTTCAGAACCAGTGCCGGCTCCGCGCCCTCGTCGGCGGGGTAGGAGAAGGTGAGATCTTTTGTTTCAATGATTGCGTCTTTCATCACAACGTCCTTTGCTCAATTAGGAGTTAGGAATGAGGAATTAGGAATTTTGGTGTCCGGCTCCGCCGGACAAATTTCAATCAGTTTCGCCGTATCTTGAATTCGGAATGAGAAATGGAAAATTAGGAATGATTGTGGTGACCGCTTCGCCGGACAAATTTCAATCGTTTCGCCGCAGGCGAAACACCTCCATTCCTAATTCCTAACTTCTAATTCCTAATTCTCCGAAGTCCATCGGCCCGTGGCTCCACACGGCAGCGCCAATCCCGTCTCCGTCACCGGCAGGCCCAACTCGTCCCAGGTGCACTTGCCGCCGTACTTCTCAGCCACCAGCAGGTGCAGCAGATACCCCAGCACCGACGGGGCCAGGCCCGTGGTGTAGGAGTTGATCAGCACGAACAGGGGCCGTTCCGACAGCACGCCGGCGCAGAGCTTCACGAAGTCATAGAGGTTGTCCTCCAGCTTCCACACCTCGCCGCCGGGGCCACGGCCGTAGCTGGGGGGATCCATGATGATGGCGTCGTAGGTCTTGCCCCGGCGGATCTCCCGCTCCACGAATTTGGCACAGTCGTCCACGATCCAGCGGATGGGGGCCTCTCCCAGCCCGGAGAGCCTGGCGTTCTCCCTGGCCCAGGCCACCATGCCACGGGCCGCGTCCACATGGCAGACGCTGGCCCCCGCCTTAGCGCAGGCCACCGTGGCCCCGCCGGTGTAGGCGAACAGGTTCAGCACCCGGATGGGCCGGTCGGCGGAGCGGATCTTCTCCATGGCGAAGTCCCAGTTCACCGCCTGCTCCGGGAACAGTCCCGTGTGCTTGAAGTTCATGGGCTTTACCTGGAAGGTCAGGTCCCGGTAGCGGATCTTCCAGCTCTCCGGCAGGGCCTTCTTCTCCCAGTGGCCGCCGCCGGACTGGCTGCGGAGATACCGGGCATTGGCCCGCTTCCAGGCGGGGTTGCGTCGGGGCGTGGCCCAGATGGCCTGGGGGTCCGGACGCACCAGATACTGCGTGTCCCACCGCTCCAGCTTTTCTCCATTGCCGCAGTCCAGCAGCTCATAGTCCCGCCATTGATCCGCGATCCACATACCAAACTCCTCCAGACAAACTCTTTTCCAGTATAAACTATGTTATTATACCGCCTGCGCCCAGTTCCGTCAACCGTTTGAGGCTGGTTTGTCTCTTTCCGGGCACAAGAAAAAGACCGCCCGCAGGCGGTCTCTCAGGGTTCAGTTTGACTGCGCGGCTCTCCACAGTTCCCGGGCAAAGGTCCGGGTACGGGCCTCCTTCTCCCCGTCCATGAAGGGCACGTCATAGCCCAGGTGCCGCTCCGCATGGCTGCCCAGATACCGCAGCCGGGAATGCTTGCAGTACCGGCGCATCCCCTCTTCGAACAGGTCGCACCCCTGCTCCGGCCGGTAGCCGCAGGTCAGCAGCAGGGCCATGGCCTTCCCCGCCCACAGGGCGGGGCCCTTCTCCGCCCCGTAGTACTTGTTCATGCCGTACACCAGCCGGTCCAGCAGGGCCTTCATGGGCGGCGTGCAGTACCAGGAATAGATGGGGGTGGCCAGGA
This sequence comes from Oscillibacter valericigenes, assembly GCF_016902445.1. Taxonomy (GTDB): domain Bacteria; phylum Bacillota; class Clostridia; order Oscillospirales; family Oscillospiraceae; genus Oscillibacter; species Oscillibacter avistercoris. Next base: position 213,307 of record NZ_JACSNX010000001.1, read on the forward strand.
CAATCAGGTCGCACGCCAGCACCCGGTCAAAGATGGCGGGCACATCGTCCCGCCGGGCGCAGCCGAATACCGTCCAGTCCCGCTGACAGGCCCGGCAGGCCGTGCAGGGCCGGATGTCCAGATCGTGGAGCCACACGGTCTCCGTCTCCGCCCCCAGGGCCTCCAGCTCCTGCCGGAAGGGTACCAGCAATGCGTTGGTATTCCCCTGCTTCCGGGGACTGCCCATCAGAATGCACACCTTCATGCGCGCCAGCTCCTTTTCCGTCGGATCTCTGTATGCTTTCATCATACCCGGAAGGGGGCGCTCCGTCAAGACAAGGCAGGAAACAGGGCCGGGACTGACGGTCCCGGCCCCGTGGGCTGTCGTCAGGCCTCTTCCAGCAGGGCACCCAGCCGCTGGAGGATCACCGCCGTCTGGGCCCGGGTGGCGGAGCCGGCCGGGTCCAAGGTCCCATCGGACCGGCCCCGGAGCAGCCCGGCGGACACCGCCCAGGCCATGGCCTCCCGGGCGTAGTCCGCCACAGCAGCGGTGTCGGAGAAGCGGCTCAGATCCGCCCGGCCCGCCGTGTCCGCTCCCCAGTGCTCCAGGTAGCGGAACAGGATGGCCGCCAGCTGCTGGCGGGTGATCCGTCCCTCCGGGCGGAAGGTGCCGTCCTCAAAGCCCCGGACGATGTTGTTTTTCTCCGCCCAGGCCACGGCGTCGGCGCAGTAGCTGCCCGCCGCCACATCGGTGAAGGGCGGCGTCCCCGCCCGGGGGCTGCCCTCCAGCCGGTGGAGGATGGCGGCGATCTGCCCCCGGTTGGATGTCCGGCCGGGGGAGAACGTGGTGCCGGTGGTGCCCTGCATCAGCCCCGCCTCATAGACATATCGAACCGCCTCCTCGTACCAGGCGCCGGGGGCCACGTCCCGGAAGGGGTTGCCCCAGGTGCTGCGGAAGGCACTGCTGGCGGCGGCCGTCAGCTCCCCGCCGTCGTCCTGGGACAGCTCCCAGAACCCGATGCCTCCCAGGCCCTGAGACCGGGCCAGGGCGGCCTTGGCGGCAAGAGACTCGGCGTCATCGTAGGAGATGAAGGTCCGGCTGCCGTAGAGATACGGCACCTGGGCCTCCTGGTGGCGATATTGCCGGTAAGCGGCATTGCTGAGATAATTCTTTTTCAGCATCCTGTAGCTGACGGACTTGGCGGAGGTGTAGGTGCTGTACAGGCCGTTGTTCTGACTGCTGACCCCCTGGTAGGCGTAGCCGTACAGGGGCATGCCCAGGACGAGCTTCTCCGCCGGGATGCCCTTGTCCAGATAGGCCTGCACGCTGTCCGCAATGCTGCTCTTCCCCTGGGGCGAGGCGCCGGAGGGCGTGTACAGAGGGGCGTTGAAGTCGGCAGAGGTGTCCCAGGGACCGTGGAGGTCATAGCCCATCAGGAAGATGTGGTCCACGATGTCCGCCACTTTGACTGCTTCGATCTGGTTCAGATACCAGCTGCCGGCGGCGCCGGCGATGGTGAGGGAATAGTCCTTCCCGTCCCGGCGGCCCTGGCGGTCCAGCTGGGTCCGCAGCTCCTGCAGCAGCTTGGTGAAGTTCTGCTTGTCCGCCGGGCGGTGGATGGTCCCCGGCGCGCCGCCGGACACCGGGTATTCCCAGTCCAGGTCTACCCCGTCCAGGCCCTGCGCCACCACGAAGTCCACGCAGCTGGCGGCGAATGCCTCCCGCCGGGCCGCCGTAGCGGCGGCGTCGGAGAAATACTGGGAGTCCGACCAGCCGCCCACGGAAATCAGCAGCTTCAGATGCCCGTTCTGCTGCCGCAGCTTCCGGAGGGCAGCCAGGTTCTTCTTGTCGTGGGCCGGGTTCTCCAGGGCGATGGTCAGGGTGTCCGGGTCGATCCGGGCAAAGGCGTAGTTGATCTGGGTCAGGTGCTCCGCCGGAAGCTGGTCCGGCGTGTAGCCCTGGTAGGCCGCCCACCCGGCGTAATAGCCCACCACTTCGCCGCCGGCCTGGTATGTACGCTGCTCTGCTCCGGTGGGGGTGCCCAGCAGCAATGCCGCCATACACGCGGCGGCCAGCGCGGCGGCGGTGCGTCTGATAAGATCTTGCAAGGGAAAACGCTCCTTTTTCAGATGATCGTCACCGCATGGCGTGTGTCGTCACGCTCTATTCTACCGGACCGGGCTGCGGGCCTCAAGGCACAAATGCTGGCAGCACGGCCAGAAAACAGCAGCGCGGCAGGCCCTTTCGGGTCTGCCGCGCCGGCATTTCCAGTCATAGATTGATTGACACGGAGGCGGTCTGGGGCTCTGCCGCGCTCTGCGGGGCCTCCGCCGGAGCGGGGGCCGCCTCGCCCTGGCCGGCAGCCTTCTCCGCCAGCCGCTCCCGGGCCACCGCCAGCATCAGCTTGATGCGGTTCTCCTGATTCACCCGGGTGGCGCTGGGGTCATAGTCGATGGGGGTGATGTTGGCCTGGGGGTACAGCTCCCGGATCTTGTTGATCATGCCCTTGCCGCAGATGTGGTTGGGCAGGCAGCCGAAGGGCTGTGCGCAGACGATGTTCTCGTACCCGGCCCGCACCAGCTCGATCATCTCAGCGGTGAGGAGCCAGCCCTCTCCCATCTTGTTGCCGGTGGAGATGACGCCGTCCGCCAGCTTCACCAGCTCCCGGAAGGGCAGGGGCGCGTGGAAGCCATTGTCCTTCAGGACCTTGATCATCACCTTCTCCATGCCCTCGATGTAATCCAGGATCACGTCGGACACATGCTTTTCCAGGAAGGTGCCGCCGTACAGCCGGGCGGTCTCGGAGGGGTTGTAGGCGCAGTACTGCACGAAGCCCATGAGCCCCGGCAGGTTCACCTCGCAGTCCTGAGAGGCCAGGAACTTCTCCAGATCGTTGTTGCCCAGGGGAGAGTATTTCACGTAGATCTCCCCCACCACGCCGACTTTGACCTTGGGCACACGGTGGACGGGGATGGCGGCGAAATCCTTGGCGATCTTGGGCATGGCGGCCTTGATCTCCCGGCCGGACCAGCCCTTGTCCTCCAGGACCCAGCCGCAGATGGTATCCAGCCATTTTTCCTGCAGGGCGGCCGCGTCGCCCCTGTGGGTCTCATAGGGCTCTGTCTGGGCCTTCAGGGCCACCAGCAGGTCGCCGTAGTAGATGCAGGCCAGCAGCTTGCGCATCAGGGGCAGGGTCATGGGAAAGCCGGAGTCCTTCTCCAGGCCGGAGAAGTTCAGGCTCACCACCGGCACCTGGCCGTAGCCCGCCTTCACCAGGGCCTTGCGCAGCAGGTGGATGTAGTTGGACGCCCGGCAGCCGCCGCCGGTCTGGGTGATGATCAGGGCGGTGTGGTCCAGGTCGTACTTCCCGGAGTTCAGCGCGTCCAGGAACTGGCCGATGACCAGCAGGGCGGGATAGCAGGTGTCGTTGTGGACGTATTTCAGGCCCAGCTCGCACACCTGGCTGCCGCAGTTTTCCAGCAGCTCGCAGGTGTAGCCGGCCTGGCGCATGACGGCCGCCAGGATGCGGAACTGCACCGGAGCCATATTGGGGATCAAAATTTTATGGGTCTTCTTCATCTCAGGGGTGAACTTGGGGTAATTCTGGTATTCCAGCTCCATGTCTCACGCCTCCTTTCTGGCGGTTTCCCGGGCCTCGTCCTGCTCATCCAGGGCGGCGAACAGGCTCCGCAGCCGGATGCGGACGGCGCCCAGGTTGGTGATCTCGTCGATCTTCAGCTGCGTATACAGCTTGCCGCCCGCCTGCAAAATCTCTCTCGTCTCGTCGGAGGTGATGGCATCCACGCCGCAGCCGAAGGAGACCAGCTGCACCAGGTCCATATCCTTCTGGGTGCAGCAGTACCGGGCCGCCGCGTAGAGCCGGGCATGGTAGGTCCACTGGTTCAGCACCGTGGTGGGGAATTTCTCCACCCGGTTGGAGATGGAATCCTCCGTGATGACCGCGGCGCCGGAGCGGGTGATCAGGGTGTCGATACCGTGGTTCACCTCCGGGTCCACATGATAGGGGCGGCCCGCCAGCACGATGATCCGGCGGCCCTCCGCCCGGGCCTGGTCCATGATCCGCTCCCCCTCCCTGCGGATGAGAGACATGTGGTGGGCGTACTCGGCGTAGGCGGCGTCGGTGGCCTCCTTCACCTCGCCCTTCGTGATGTCCGGGAAGTAATTCCGCAGGATGGTGAAGATCTTCTTGGTAAAGTCCTTGGGCCGGTGGAGCCCCACGTAGTCATAGATGAACCTGGTGTCCTGGATCTCCGGGCAGTTGCCGGCGATGACCTCCGGATAATAGGCCACCACGGGGCAGTTGTAGTGGTTGTCCCCCAGCCCCTCATCGATGTTGTAGGTCATGCAGGGGTAGAAGATGGCGTCCAGTCCCAGCTTGGAGAGGAACTGGATGTGGCCGTGGGCCAGCTTGGCGGGGAAACAGGCGGTGTCGCTGGGGATGGTGCCCTGCCCCTTCAGATACAGGTCCCGGCTGGAGAGAGGACTGTGGTAAACGGCAAAGCCCAGCTTTGTGAAAAAGGCATGCCAGAAGGGCAGCAGCTCCCACATGTTCAGGCACAGAGGCAGGCCGATCTTGCCCCGCTTGCCGGGGACGGGCTTGTACCCCAGGATCAGCTTGCGCTTGTAGGCGTAGAGGTTCCGCTCGCCGGTGTCCGCCTTGCCGGTGACAGGCCGGTCGCACCGGTTGCCGCTGATGAAGGTAGCCCCGTCGGCAAAGGTGTTGATGGTCAGCTGGCAGTTGTTGCCGCACAGGCCGCACACCCGGCTCTCCGTCTCCTGGCGGAAATCCGCCAGTCCCTGGCGGTCCAAAAGCGTGCTGATCTGGTCCGCCCGGGCCTTGCCCCGGCCGAACAGGGCCGCGCCATAGGCGCCCATGAGGCCTGCGATATCGGGCCGGATGACCTCCACGCCCATCTCCTTCTCAAAGGCACGCAGCACCGCCTCATTGTAGAAGGTGCCGCCCTGCACCACGATGTTCCGGCCCAGCTCCTCGGGGGAAGAGGCCCGGATCACCTTATAGATGGCGTTTTTCACCACAGAGATGGAGAGGCCGGCGGAGATATTCTCGATGGTGGCCCCGTCCTTCTGGGCCTGCTTCACAGAGGAGTTCATAAACACGGTGCAGCGGCTGCCCAGGTCCACAGGCCGCTCGGCAAAGAGGCCCAGCCTGGCGAACTCCTTCACATCATAGCCCAGTGCCTGGGCGAAGGTCTGCAGGAAGCTGCCGCAGCCGGAGGAGCAGGCCTCATTTAAGAAGATGTTGCTGATGGCGCCGTCCTCGATCTTGAAGCACTTCATGTCCTGGCCGCCGATGTCGATGATGAAGTCCACATTGGGCAGGAAGTGACGGGCAGCCGTGAAGTGGGCCACCGTCTCCACCACGCCGTAGTCGGCGTGGAAGGCGTTCTTCGCCAGGTCCTCACCGTAGCCGGTGGTGGTGACGGATGCCACGTGGAGGGCCGGATGCTCGTCGTAGAGCTTCTGCAGCACCTCCCGGATCAGGGGCACCGGATTGCCCAGGTTGGGCTGATAGTCCGTAAAGAGGATCCGGGCCTCCTGGTCGATGACCACCACCTTGACGGTAGTGGAGCCGGAGTCGATGCCGATGTGCACCGGGGCGGCGTAGTCCGCGCCGAAGGGCACCCGGGGCACTGCGGCCTTGGCATGCCGGGCCCGGAAGGCCTCATACTCCTCACGGCTGGTGAACAGAGGCGGCTGGGACCGGTAAGTCTCCGCCGCGCCGTGCTTCTGCAGGTCGTCCGCCACCCGATCCAGGTCAAAGGCCTGGTCAGAGTAGAAGGCCGCGCCCAGCGCCACGAACAGCAGGCTGTTCTCCGGACAGGCGCCCTTCACCCCCAGGGTGTGGTCGAAGCTCTCCCGCAGGCAGCGGGAGAAGGTCAGGGGTCCGCCCAGATACAGCACGTTGCCGTGAATGGGCCGGCCCTGGGCCAGACCGGCGATGGTCTGGTTCACCACCGCCTGGTAGATGCTGGCGGAGATGTCCTCCGCCCGGGCGCCCTGATTGATGAGGGGCTGGATGTCGCTCTTGGCGAACACGCCGCAGCGGGAGGCGATGGTGTACGTCTTCTCCGCCCGCTGGGCGGCGGCGTCCATCTCGTCGGCGCTCATCTTCAAAAGCGTCGCCATCTGGTCGATAAAAGCACCGGTGCCGCCGGCGCAGGAGCCGTTCATCCGCACCTCCATGCCTCCGGTGAGGAACAGGATCTTGGCGTCCTCACCGCCCAGCTCGATGATGCAGTCTGTGCCCGGGGCCAGACGGTTGGCGGCCACCCGGGTGGCGAACACCTCCTGCACGAAGGGGACGCCCACGCTCTCCGCCATGCCCATGCCGGCAGAGCCGGAGATGGCCAGATCCGCCGTCCGGCCGTACCGCTCCGCCACCCGGCGCAGCAGCTCCTCCGACTTCTCCAGAATATGGCTGTAATGCCGCTCGTATGTACTGTAGATCAGATTGTCCGTGTCATCCAGCACCACGCATTTGATGGTGGTGGAGCCCACGTCAAGTCCAACTTTCAACTCTGATTCCTCCTTCTGGGAAAACGGTTGCGTCAGAGTTTTCGACAGCTAACCGCATGATACCACATTAGTTGACATCATACACTTTTTCCATGGGATGTTCAATCGGCAATATTCTGAAAGACTGTTAATTTTTCGTTAAGAAACTTGGTGAAGGAAAGGGCTTGGCCTTTTCTCTCCTCTATGCTATACTGGTCCCATCTTAGAACCAAAGTGAGGCACCCTTGATATGGAACGTGTATTGCTGCACACCTGCTGCGCCCCCTGCTCCCTCAGCTGCATCGATCCCCTGCGGAGCGAGGGCATCGAGCCGGTGGCGTTTTGGTACAACCCCAACATCCACCCCTGGAAGGAGTATCAGGCCCGGCGGGACTGCCTGCTGGCGCATGCCCCCACCATCGGCATGGAGGTCCGGGTGCAGGAGGACTACGGCCTGCGGCAGTTCGTGGAACATGTGGCGGAGGACATCGACCGCCGCTGCGTCTACTGCTACGAGCACCGGCTGGAGGGCACGGCCAAATACGCGGCGGAGCACGGCTTTTCCGCCTTCACCTCCACCCTGCTGGCCAGCACCTATCAGAACCACGAGGCCATCGCCGCCGCCGGGGAGAAGTACGCCCGGCAGTACGGGGTGGAATTCCTCTACCGGGACTTCCGGCCCAATTTCCGGGCCGGGAACCAGCGGGCCCGGGAGCTGGGCTTCTACATGCAGAAGTACTGCGGCTGCGTCTTTTCCGAGGCCGACCGCTATCAGAAGCAGATCGACCGGGACCGGGCGAAATTCCAGGAGGCGTAAATCCAGTATCTCACCGCGGCCCGGCACTGTCCAGAGCAGACGGACCGCCGGTCTCCGGCGGAGGACAACTGGTCAGAGAACAGCGCAGGAGCCTGCGGGGCATCGGCCCTGCAGGCTCCTTGTTTCAGCTTTGGTCTCAGAACTTCCGGATCTCGTCCAGGGACAGGACGAACACCGCCGCGCCGCCGGCCATGACTTCCATGGGCACCGGCGGGACCGAGGACATCTCCCCATGCGGCATGGTGACGCTCTGGTACACCGTCTCCTTCCGCCGCCCGGCGTATTTCTGCAGCAGCTCCAGAGCCGAATCCAGCCGGTCCTCCTCCACGCCGATCATCACCGTGGTGCTCTTCTTCTTCAAAAAGCCGCCGGTGGAGCTCAGCACCGTCACCATAAAGCCCTGCTCGTTCAGGTTCCGGATGGTGTTGTCGGAATCACTGCCCTGCAGGACGGCCAGCACCAGCTTGCTCTTCTTTTCCATATCTTCCGCCTCCCGTGTTCAATGTCGTTGGAAGCGCACTTCCTTTTTCTATTTTACCGCGCCCGGCAGAAATTGCAAGCGCCTTTTCGTGCGCCCCGAGGATCACGGCTCCCGGCGGAAGATGGCCGCACCGTCCTTCCAGGTCTCCAGCACCCGGATGTCCCGGAGTTCCTCCGGCGGCACCGCCAGCGGATCCCGGTCCAGGATCACCAGGTCCGCCCGCTTCCCCGGCGACAGGGTGCCCTTGTCCCGCTCCTCAAAATACTGGAACGCGGCATTCGCCGTCACCGCCTCCAGGGCGGTCCGGGCGTCCACCCGCTCCTCCGCTCCCAGGAGACGGCCGGACCGGGTCACCCGGTTCACGGCGCACCACACGGTCTCCAGAAGATCCGGCGGGATCACCGGTGCGTCGGTGTGGAAGGTGAAGGGGATGCCCAGCTCCGCCGCCGAGCCCGCGGGGCTGATGCGGTCCGCCCGGTCAGGCCCCAGGTTCTCCCAGTGGATGTCCCCCCAGTGGTACACGTGGGCCACGAAGAAGGAGGGGATCACCCCCAGCCGCTTCACCGCCGGCAGCTGGTCCCGGCCCAGCAGCTGGGCGTGGATCATCACCGGCCGCATGGCCGCCAGGTCCACGCCCTCCCGGGCCGCGGTCTCCAGCGCCGCCAGGTACTGGGCGCAGGCGGCGTCCCCGTTGCAGTGGGCCAGCAGCTGCACGCCCTCCGCCCCGGCCCGGCGGACCATGTCCAACACCTGTGCATCCGTCAGGGGGCCGTAGCCCCGGTACGCCGCCTCCCCCTGATAGGGCTGCCGCAGCCAGGCGGTGCGGCCCTGGGGGGAGCCGTCCAGAAACATCTTGTACCCGCCCAGCTTGAAGTGCCCCTGATACCGCCGGACGCTGGCCGGGAACGCCTGCCGGGCCGCCGCAGTCCCCGCCTCGTCTCCATAGGCCACCACGTCCAGCTTCAGAGAGCCGTCCGCCAGCAGCGCCTGATACAGGGGCACCAGCTCCCGGCGCAGCAGCCCCTCCTGCACCGTGGTGATGCCGTGGGAGGCGTACAGGCCCTGGGCCTTCCGATAGGCCCCCAGAAAGGCCTCCAGCGGCATCATGGGCACCCGCTTCTGAAACTCCAGAAAGGCGTTTTCCTCCATGTAGCCGGTGGGGACGCCGCACGCCTGCCCGATGACGCCGCCCGCTGGACAAGGGGTGTCCCCGGTGACGCCCAGCCGCTCCAGCGCGGCTGTGTTGAATACTCCCATGTGGCCGGACTGGTGGCAGATCACCACCGGGTTCTCCGGCGCCGCCGCATCCAGGCAGGCCCGGTCCGGGTGGCGGCACTCCGACATCTGGTTGTGGTCGTACCCCTGAGCCGTCACCCACTGTCCGGCGGGAACGTGCTCCCGCCGGATGTAGTCCCGGATCCTGTTTTGGATGTCCGCCCAGGACCGGCACCCGCTCAAATCCGCCTGCAGAAACTGGTTGGCCACCGCCGTGAAGTGGCTGTGGGCGTCCAGGAACGACGGCAGCAGCGTCCGGCCCGCCAGGTCTACCCGGCGGACATCGATCTCCGCCTGGTCCTCCACCGCCGCCAAGCTCCCCACGGCGGCGACGCGGCCATCCCGCACCAGCAGAGCCTGGGCTGCGGGGCTCTCCCGCTCCATGGTGCGGATGGTGCCGTTTGTAAAGAGAATGTCCATATGATCCCTCCTGTTCTCTCAGTTTGCCGCGGCCGGAGTCATCCCATACCCACGATGTGCAAAAGCAGGCCGCCCCTCCGGGCGGCCTGCGGATTCAGTTCTTCAAACTGTGGAGGGGTGCCGGGATACGGCCAGTCCCAGCCGGGTAAACCCGGCCGGGACCCCTGCTTCGATTGCAATGCTCGGCGGAAGTAAATTCCGCCTGCGCCAAGGTTTTGCCAATGGCAAAACGCTTGTACGGCGCAAAGCGCCGCCCCATCTGCGATGGGGTCCCCGGGGCGGCCTCAGTTCTTCAAACTGTGGAGCGGTGCCGGGATACGGCCGCCCCGGGCGATGAAGTCCGCGCTGGACTCCGGATGTACCGGCATCACCGGGGCGCTGCCCAGGAGGCCCCCCATCTCGATCCGGTCCCCCACCGTCTTGCCGGGGGCCGGCAGCAGCCGCACGGCGGTGGTCTTGTTGTTCACCATGCCGATGGCCGCCTCATCGGCGATGATGGCGGCGATGGTCTCCGCCGGGGTGTCACCGGGCACGGCGATCATGTCCAGTCCCACGGAGCAGACGCAGGTCATGGCCTCCAGCTTGTCCAGGCAGAGGGTCCCCGCCTCGGCGGCGGCGATCATGCCCTCGTCCTCGCTGACGGGGATAAAGGCGCCGGAGAGGCCGCCCACGGAGGAGGACGCCATGACGCCGCCCTTCTTCACCGCGTCGTTCAGCAATGCCAGCGCCGCCGTGGTGCCATGGGTGCCGCAGACCTCCAGGCCCATCTCCTCCAGGATCCGGGCCACGCTGTCCCCCACCGCCGGGGTGGGCGCCAGAGAGAGGTCCACGATGCCGAAGGGGGTATCCAGCCGACGGCTGGCCTCCTGTGCCACCAGCTGGCCCATGCGGGTCACCCGGAAGGCGGTCTTCTTCACCGTCTCCGCCACCACGTCAAAGGGCTGGCCCTTCACCGCCTGCAGGGCGGTGCACACCACGCCGGGGCCGGAGACGCCCACGTTGATGACCTTCTCCGCCTCTCCCACGCCGTGGAAGGCGCCGGCCATGAAGGGGTTGTCCTCCACGGCGTTGCAGAACACCACCAGCTTGGCGCAGCCCAAGCCGTCCCGGTCCGCCGTGGCGGCGGCGGTGTCCTTGACGATGCGGCCCATGAGAGCCACCGCATCCATGTTGATGCCCGCCCGGGTGGAGCCCACGTTGACAGAGGAGCATACCAGCTCCGTCCGGGCCAGCGCCTCCGGGATGGAGCGGATCAGCTTCTCATCGGCCTTGGTCATGCCCTTCTGCACCAGGGCAGAGTAGCCGCCGATGAAGTTGACGCCGCAGGTCCGGGCCGCCCGGTCCAGCGCCAGGGCGAAGGGCACGTAGTCCTCCGTCTCGCTGGCGCCTGCCACCAGGGCCATGGGGGTGACGGAGATCCGCTTGTTGACGATGGGGATGCCGAACTCCCGCTCGATGTCCTCCCCGGTCCGCACCAGCTTCTCCGCGTACCGGGTAATTTTGTCGTAGATCTTCTCACAGGCCCGCTTTGGGTCCGGATCGCAGCAGCTCAGCAGGGAGATGCCCATGGTGATGGTGCGGATGTCCAGATGCTGCTGGTCGATCATCTCAATGGTGGATAAGATTTCCTTCTGGTTCAGCATAATGTATCTCCCAACGTACAAATTCTCTCTAAGGAGCCCCGTAAACCGGGAAAGGGGGCTAGGGGAAAACCTCCGGTTTTCCCCAGTTCGTTCGCCGCCGGCAAACGAAGAAATTGAAATCATTTTCGGCAGGACATGCGCCTGTCGAAAATTCCTTGACCCAGCCGCCTTGGGCGGCGTCCCCAGTGACCGACGTCACTGGGGGTGGGGGTTCTAAAGGGGGAGCCTGCTCCCCCTTTAGATCCTGTGCATGGCATCAAAGATCTCCTCCCGCTGGATGCGGATGGAGATCCCCATCTTCCGGCCCAGCTGCTCCAGCAGGTCCCGCAGCTCCCCGATGGAGACGCTGGCCGCCCCCACGTCCACGGCCATGACCATGGTGAAGGAGCCCTGGAGGATGGTCTGGGAGATATCCAGGATATTCACATTGTTTTCAGCCAGCAGGGTGCAGACAGCGGCGATGATGCCCACCTTGTCCTGCCCCACAACGGTAACGATGGCGTTCATGGAAAATTCCTCCTCACAGCCGCCGGCCGGCAGCTCCGGCAGGGCGGCGTTCTCTCGTATCGGGCCGCCGCAGCCGGCAGCACGCCACGGCATACTGCCAGTCCGGCAGCAGCCGGCGCTCTCGCCGTGTTTTGCGGCTATTGTACCACGAAGGGACGGAGAAGTAAATCCTCTCTCATCCCGGCGGGGCCAGAAACGGCCCCCAGGCCGGCGGCGTGAACGTCAGCAGCATGTACAGCCCCGCCAGGGCCAGCGCCAGCGCCGTCCACAGCACCGGGTGCTTTTCCCCGTCCGGACAGAAGGCCATGGATGCAGCCAGCACCGCCGCCCATACAGCCAGCCCCATCGTGCCGCGTCCGCCGGCGGCCAGCAGTGCCCAGTCCGCCGCCGCTGCCGTCAGCGGCGCCAGCACCGCCGCAGGGAGGTCCCGCAGCAAAGGCCGGCGCGCCCCGCCCAGGCGGCTGGTCATCACCCAGGCGGCCAGGCCCGGCCAGAAGGCCAGCTTGCTCAGTTCCCAGGGGCTGGCACACTGGGGCACGAATGCCGCCGGAAGTCCGCTGTCCGCCGCGCCGTGGAACAGCAGCAGGGCCAGCCCGCACACCACCGCCGCCAGATATCGCAGTGCAAACCGATCACAGGGGTCCCGCATGGTCTGCCTCACCTCGTTCCACTGTATGCGCAGCAGCGGGACGGCAGACCAGAAAGGACATGGGGCGCGCCGGCCGCGCGCCCCACCTCCCGGCAGCGGGACCTGTTACAGGTCGCCGAAGAACTTGTCGTGGATGGCCCGGACCGCCCGGTTCACATCCTCCTCATCCAGCAGGACAGAGACCCGGATCTCCGAGGTGTTGATCATCTGGATGTTGATGCCGGCCTCATAGAGCGCCTCGAACATCCTGGCGGCCACGCCGCAGTTGCTCATCAGGCCCGCGCCCACGATGGAGACCTTGCCGATGCTCTCATCAGTCTCGATATGGTCGAATTTCAGCGCCTCCTTGTGCTCTTCCAGCACTTTCTGAGACTCCTCCAGGTCCTTCTTGTGGACCGTGAAGGTGATGTCCTTGGTATCCTCCCGGCCGATGGACTGCAGGATGACGTCCACATTGATGTTGTGCTTGCTCAGCAGGTCAAAGACCTGGAAGGCGACGCCGGGGTTGTGCTGCAGGCCGATCAGGGCGACCCGGGCAATGCTGGTGTCCTTGGCGACGCCGGCGATATTCGTTTTCTCCACTTTGGTGACCTCCTTGACTTTCGTGCCGGGCTTGCGTTCCAGGCTGGACACGACTTCCAAATTCACTCTGAACTTCTTGGCCAGCTCCACGCTGCGGTTGTGGAGCACCTGGGCCCCCTGCGACGCCAGCTCCAGCATCTCGTCGTAGGTGATCTCCTCCAGCTTCTTGGCATTAGGAACGATGCGGGGGTCTGTGGTATACACGCCGTCCACATCCGTATAGATCTGGCACAGGTCTGCCCGGAATGCCGCCGCCAGCGCCACGGCGCTGGTGTCGGATCCGCCCCGGCCCAGGGTCGTTACATCGCCGTTGCGGTCCACGCCCTGAAAGCCGGTGACGATGACGATCCGGTGCTGGTCCAGCTCCGCCTGGATCCGCTCGGAGTCGATCTTCTTGATCCGGGCATCGGAGTGAACGGCAGTGGACTGGATCCCCACCTGCCAGGCCGTCAGGGACACGCAGGGCAGGCCCATGGCCTCCAGGGCCATGGCGCACAGGGCCACGGAGATCTGCTCTCCGGTGGAGAGCAGCATATCCATCTCCCGCTTGGAGGCGTGGGGGTTGATCTCCTCCGCCTTGGCGATGAGATCATCGGTGGTGTCCCCCTGGGCGGAGAGGACCACGATCACGTCATTCCCAGCCAGATAGGTCTCGGCGATGATGCCGGCCACGTTGCGGATGCGCTGGGCATCCTTCACGCTGCTGCCGCCGAATTTCTGTACGATCAAACTCATGGTGTTTCCTTCTTTAACTGAAATCTCAAGCAGGCTTCCACGCCTGGTCCATTATACACAGCAAGGGGCCGTTTGGGGCTTATCCCAGGACAGGCAGCCTGGCCAGGACCGCCAGGGCCGCAGCTTTTTCCGCCGCCTCCCCGCCGCTGACAGGCTCTGTCAGGAACGCCGTCATACCGCTGTCCTCACTGAGCACCTCCACCTGGCCAAATGCTCCGACGGCGTCTGCCAGGCTGCCGCGGATGCGGAAGTAGTGCCGGAGGGGCACTGTCTGCGGGGCCACAAAGCCCTCCGGGTCCGCTTCCCAGCCGATCTCCTCCCGGCGGGGGCTGGCCTGCAGGGCCTCCATCACATCTGCCACGCAGGCGGAGGCGGTGGGCATCTCCCCGGCTCCCCGGCCGTAGAACATCACCTCGCCGGTGGCATTGCCCTTCACCACCACGGCGTTGAACACATCCTCCACATTGGCCAGGGGGTGGTCCTCCGGGACCAAGTGGGGCGCCACATAAGCCGTCCGGCCGCTGCCCAGGCGCAGCGCCCGGCCCAGCAGCTTGATGCGGTAGCCCGCCCGCTGGGCGATCCGGACGTCATCCAGCGACAGCCGGCTGATCCCCTCCATGGGGACCGCCGCCGGATCCACCTGCCGGCCGAAGGCCAGATCCGCCAGGATGCAGATCTTCCGTCCGGCGTCGATGCCCTCCACATCGGCGGTGGGATCCGCCTCGGCATAGCCCTTCTCCTGAGCCTCCCGCAGGGCGTCGGCAAATGTGGCGCCGGCCCGGACCATCCGGGTGAGGATATAGTTGGTGGTGCCGTTCAAAATACCGTACACCTCGTCGATGCGGTTGGCTGCCATGCACTGGGTCAGGGGGTGCAGGACGGGGATGCCGCCGCCCACGCTTGCCTCGAACAGGTAGTTCACGCCCCGCTTTTTGGCCAGGGCCAGCAGCTCACAGCCCTTTTCCGCCACCAGCTGCTTGTTGGCCGTCACCACATGCTTGCCGGCATTCAGGGCCCGCTTCGTGTACTCGTAGGCCGCCTCCACGCCGCCGATGGTCTCCACCACCACCCGGATGGCGTCGTCCTCCTCGATCCTTGTGAAATCATCCGTCATCAGCTGGCGGTATGGTCCGTCCTTGAAATGCCGCACCAGGATGGTCTTTACCTGCAGAGGCTCTCCCAGCTTGCGCTCGATCTGCCGGGCATTCTCCGCCACCACCTTGGCCACGCCGGTGCCGACAGTGCCAAGTCCCATGATCGCGATCTGTATCATGTGTACGCTTCCTCTTTCTCTGTTGTTATCCGGCCAGGACTTCCACCCGCACCACGCCGTTCAAGGCAGATACGTCCGCCATCAGCTGCTCCAGGGACTCTTTCAGCTCACTGGTCTCCGCAGAAATGGTCACCGCCGCGCAGCCGTTGGTGGGGATGCTCTGATTGATGGTGAGGATGTTGGCCCCGGAGGTGGCAAACACGGACAGCACGCCGGACAGCACGCCGGTGTTGTCCTTCAGCATGCAGTAAAAGGTGATGATATGCTCTGCCTTCATGTCGTTGAAGGGCTGCACCGCATCCTTATATTTGTAGAACGCGCTGCGGCTGATGCCCACCATCTTCGTGGCGGCGCCCACGGTGTCCGCCTCTCCGGTCTGCATCATCCGTTTGGCCTCCGCCACCTTGACAAAGATCTCCGGCAGGGCATTTGCGGCCACGATATAATACTTGATCTCTCTCGCCATTCCGTCCGCCTCCTATGGCCATTTGTCTTTCCATACAAAGCATCTTACCATATTTCCCACGGCGATACAACCAAATCCGTCGAAATTCTTTTGAGGAAAACGGGGAAACTTCCCCCGTCTTTCCACTGCCGCTCTGAGCAGAATGCCGGAAACAAGCAAGCGCCCCGGCAAAAGCCGGGGCGCCCCAGCTTGTCGAAAATGTTTTTTCGACAAGCTGCTCACGGCTGCAGAACTTTCCCGAAAGTTCTGCAGCCGCGTGATTTAATTGGCGCAGGACACCCTTCCCGGGTTTCCCGCACACACCCTTCCTCCCCGTTTCCGGAGCTTACCAGATTGGTCGGAAGGCCAAAGCGCCCCGGCAAAAGCCGGGGCGCCCGCACATGTTTGTCTCTGCCGGCTCACTTCTCCGCTTCGAACACGGCCTTCATGCCCTTGTAGGTCTCATAGCAGTCCAGCTTGGACACCGTCTCAAAGGGGGCGTGCATGCTGAGCACCGGCACGCCCGCGTCCAGCGTGGTGATGTTGCGGTTGGCCATATACATGGCCACCGTGCCGCCGCCGCCGGCGTCCACCTTGCCCAGCTCGGCGATCTGCCAGATGACTCCCGCCTCGTCAAAGACGTTGCGGATATAGGCCACCGTCTCCGCGTCCGCGTCAGAGGCGCCGGACTTGCCCCGGGCGCCGGTGTACTTGCACAGGCCGATGCCGTAGTTCAGATAGGCGGCATTGCGCTTCTCATACACGTCGGAGAAGTTGGGGTCATAGGCCGCCGTCACGTCGGCGCTGAGGCAGAAGGACTTCTCAAAGCACACCCGCACCGGCACGCCCTGGCTCTCGCACAGATCCTCCATGAACGTGTCGAAGGCGGCGGACTGCATGCCCGTCACACCGTCGGAGCCGATCTCCTCCTTGTCCGCCAGAACGCACACCGCCGTCTTTGCAGGCGTCTTGTCCAGGTCCAGCAGGCCCCGCAGGGCGGCGTAGGCGCACACCCGGTCGTCGTGGCCGTAGGCGCCGATCATGCTGCGGTCCAGGCCGATGTCCGTGGCCTTCACCGCCGGCACCGCCTCCAGCTCCGCGGAGGTGAAGTCGTCCTCCGTGATGCCGTACTTCTCATTCAGCAGCTTCATCACCGCCAGCTTCACCCGGCCGGACTCCTCAGCGTCCCCGATGGGCTCGCTGCCCAGCAGCAGGTTCAGCGTCTCGGCGGGGATGGCCTCCGCCAGGGTCTTCTTGTTCTGCTCCGCGCCCAGGTGGGGCAGCAGGTCCGTGATCACCAGCCGGGGATCGTCCGCGTCCGCGCCGATGTTCACCTGCACGGTGGTACCGTCCCGCAGGGCCACCACGCCGTGGAGCTCCATGGGGATGGTGACCCACTGGTACTTGCGGATGCCGCCGTAGTAGTGGGTCTTGAAATAGGCCAGCTCTCCGTCCTCATACAGGGGATTGGGCTTCAGGTCCAGCCGGGGGGAGTCGATGTGGGCGGCGGCGATCTGTGCGCCCTCCGCCAGGGACTTCTCGCCGATGTGGGCCAGCAGCACGCTCTTGCCCCGGTTGCAGAGATAGACCTTGTCTCCCGCCTTCACCGCCGTGCCCCGGACATAGGGCCGGTAGCCGGCCTGCTCCGCCAGGCGGATCACCTCCGCAGCACAGAGCCGCTCGGTCTTGCCGGCGTCCAGAAAGGCCTTGTAATCCGTGCAGTACGCCTCCAGAGCGCCACGCTCCGCCCCGTCCAGCCGGTCAAAGCCGTTGCGGCGGCGGGAGAACAGCTGCTCCTTCAGCGCCTTGTACTCACTCTTTTCCATGTGCTTTTTCCTCCTTGATGGTATCGATCAGCCGCCGGAAAAACTCTCGGGCCTCCAGTTCGAAGGCCGCGGCGGTGTCCGCGGCGTTGTTCAGCTCACAGTCGCACTTGCTCCGGTAATACTCATCCGGCTGCTGGGCGGAGATCCGCAGGCGGGCGTACTGCTCCGGGATGCTGTCCCGGGCCATGATCCGCCGGACCCGCAGCTCCAGCGGAGAAGTGACCGCCACCGTCCGGTCACACAGCTGGTCCAGCCCGCCCTCCAGCAGGTTGATGGCATCGATGGCAAAGAGCCTGTTCTCCGACGAAGCCAGCCGCCGCCGCACCTCCGGCACCAGATGGCGGAAGATGATGCTGTTGAGCTGCTCCAGCCGGTCTTTGTGGGAAAAGACCTCCTGGCCCAGCTTTCTGCGGTCCAGCTGGCCGTCGGCGTCAAAGGCACCGGGGAAAGAGGCGCCGATATCGTCCCGCAGGGGCGCACAGGTCTCCAGCATCTCGTGGTACAGCTGATCGCAGTCGATGACCTGTCCTCCCAGAGACTCCACGGCCCGCAGGGCGCTGGATTTCCCGGCGCCGGTGCCGCCGGTGAGACCCAGCACCACCCGCTCGCTGTCCGCCTCCACCACGTGGAAGCCGGCGGCCTTTTTCAGCCGGTTGCCGATGGCCAGGCCCAGTCCGCGGTTGTCCGGGCACTGGGCGTAAATCTCCGTCACACCGCTGGCATCAAAGGTCCGCAGGGCGTCGAACACCCGCTGGGCCTGGGCCAGCTTGTCGCCGGCGGGCCCCAGGGTGTGGACCTCGTGCCCCTGAAACAGGTCGGCGAATTCGTCAAAGCAGATGATCCCGGAGGAAGGACCCGCCCGGTGCAGGATCTCCTGTGCGGACTTCTCCGGCGCGCCGGTGATGACAGTCACCGGGGCCTTGGGGGCGTAATGGCGGTACTTCATGCCGGGGGCCTTGGGCTTCTCCCCCTCCGCCAGGGCGCCGTTGACGGCCTTGTCCACGTCGATCTTGCCGATGAGCCGCTCCAGGTCCTCCAGGGGCAGCCCGCCGGGCCGCAGCAGCCGGGGCGGATCGCAGGTGAGATCCAGAATGGTGGACTCCACGCCCACCGCGCAGGGGCCTCCGTCCACCACGCCGCTGATGCGGCCGTCCATATCCTCCAGCACATCCTGGGCCGTGGTGCAGCTGGGCCGGCCGGAGGTATTGGCGCTGGGCGCCGCGATGGGCACCCCCGCCTCCCGGATGATGGCCAGCGTCACCGGGTGGTTGGGGCAGCGGACGCCCACGGTGTCCAGTCCGGCGGTGGTCTCATCCGGGATGATGGGCCGCCGCTTCAGGATCATGGTCAGGGGGCCGGGCCAGAACTTCCGGGCCAGCACATAGGCCAGGGGCGGCACATCCGCGCAGTAGCGGGGCAGCCACTGGGCCCCGGCCACATGGATGATGAGGGGGTTGTCCTGGGGACGGCCCTTGGCCTCGAAGATCCGCCGCACCGCCTCGCCGTCCATGGCGTTGGCGCCCAGGCCGTACACCGTCTCCGTGGGGATGCCCACAAGGCCCCCCTCCCGCAGGATCTTGGCCGCCGCGGAGATCTTGTCCTCGATCTCCTTCTGCTGGCCCTTGGTGTCCCGCAAGTCAAAATATCGTGTCTGCATATCTCTTCGCCTCTATCTCTCTTCGCCGGAGGTCCTCCGGCGGTGTCTCTCTTGTCCGTGGCCCGTGCCGGGCCGCCTGTCACGCCGTCTCTCCGCCGCTCTTCAGCTTCTCCGCCTGGTCGGCGGTGACCAGGGCGTCGATGAGCTCGTCCAGGTCGCCGTTCAGGACCGCGTCGATCCGGTACAGCGTCAGGCCGATCCGGTGGTCCGTCACCCGGCCCTGGGGGAAGTTGTAGGTACGGATCTTCTCACTGCGGTCACCGCTGCCCACCTGGCTCTTCCGCTCTCTGGCGATGTCGGCGTCCTGCTTCTCCCGCTCGATCTCATACAATCTTGACGCCAGAAGGCGCATGGCCTTGTCCCGGTTCTGGAACTGGCTGCGCTCCTGCTGGCACTCCACCACCATGCCGGTGGGCCGGTGGATCAGCCGCACGGCGGAGGACGTCTTGTTCACGTGCTGTCCGCCGGCGCCGCTGGCCCGGTAGACCTGCATCTCGATGTCCGCCGGGTCCAGCTTCACGTCCACTGCCTCCGCCTCCGGCAGCACCGCCACCGTGGCGGCGGAGGTCTGGATGCGGCCGTTGGACTCCGTCACCGGCACCCGCTGGACCCGATGGACACCGCTCTCGAATTTCAGCCGGGACCAAGCGCCCTCGCCCTCGATGAGGACGCTGCACTCCTTCACGCCCCCCAGCTCCGTCTCGTTCAGCTCCACGGTGTCCGTCTTCCAGCCCCGGGCGGCGGCGTACATGGTGTACATCCGCAGCAGTGAGGCGGCGAACAGCGCCGCCTCCTCGCCGCCGGTCCCGGCCCGGATCTCCAGAATGACGTTTTTCCGGTCGTTGGGGTCCTTGGGCAGCAGCAAGAGCTTCAGCTCCTGATGCAGCCGCTCCATCTCCTCCCGGGCGGCGGTCAGCTCCTCCTGGGCCAGCTCCCGCATCTCCGGGTCGGAGAGCAGGGCCTCCGCCGCGGAGCGGTCCGCCTCCGCCCGCCGGTATTTTTCATAGGCCTCCGCCACCGGGGCCAGCTCCTTCAGCTCCCGGTTCACGGTCCGCAGCCGGTCCGCGTCGCCGTAGACCGTCGGGTCCGCCAGCTGAGCCTGCAGATCCTCATACCGCAGCGCCAGCTCTCTCAGTTTTTCCAGCATGGGGTCTCACCTCTCCTGTCAGTTTTCCAACAGGAGCGCCCTACTGTCCCTCCAGAAAAGCCCGGACCTGACGGAGGAACTCCACCCGCCAGAATTCCCAGCCCACGTCCCCGCTCCGCAGGGACACCGCCGCCCGGTGGCCGGCGGGCACGCTCAGATCCATCTGGCGGTAGATCTCCTGGTACTGGGCGCCGCTGCTGCGGGTCAGCACGTAGGCGGCGTTTTGGATCTCGCCGCCCCGCTCCTTCAAAAAGGCCCGCATGACGGCGCTGTACCGCCCGGCCCACACCGGCGTGCCCAAGATCACCAGTCGGTAATCCCCCAGCGGACGCGCCGTCTCCACCGGGGCCACCGGGCGGGTGCTTCTCCGCATGGCATCCAGCCCGCAGCGGAGCCAGCCCTTCCAGCCGCTCCGGTCCGCGTCGTCCCGCAGCTCCGCCAGCTCCGCGTCCAGGGCGGAGGCGATCTCCTCCATGGCCTTCTTGGTGTTCCCCGTCCGGGAGTAATAGATACATAAGATGTCGCTCATTTGGTTCCTCCGTATCCGCTCAGTCAAACAGGAAGGTCTTCACCAAAGCAAAGGCCTCCCGCAGGTAATAGTTGACCGTGAGATGGGCCCAGGGCAGCGGCGCCGGGACGCCGGCCACGTCTCCATAGCCCTGCCGGGCGGCGATCAGCTCCGACCGGGCCATGTGGAAGTCGTTGGTGACCACCGCCACCGTGTCCGCCGCCGGGTCCACGCCCGCCTCCTCCAGCAGGGGCCGGGAGAGGGCGAAATTCTCCGCTGTATTGGATGCCTGGTCCTCCAGGATCAGCCGGTCCGGCTCCACGCCCCGCTCCGTGAGATAGTCGTACATGCACGCCGCCTCGCTGATCTCCTCGCCGTAGCCAGTGCCGCCGGTGAGCACCGCCGGGATGTCCGGGTATGCCTCCAGGTAGTCCAGCGCCGCATCCAGCCGGGTCCGCAGGGACAACGACGGCTCGGTGCCGTTGACGCCCGCCCCCAGGACGATGACCGCGTCCGCCGCCGGAGGCGTCATGCCGCCCCTTCCCCGGCTGATGACAAATGCCTCCAGTCCCACCAGCAGGGCCAGGCCCACGGCCACACAGCCGTAAAAGCCCCGGCGGACCAGCAGCCAGCGGTCGTTCCCGGCGGCCAGGCGGTCCAGCAGCCAGGAGAGCACCAGCAGCGCGGCGATGCCCAACAGCAGGAAACCGGAGAATCGGATGCCCAGGCTCCGGACCAGCACCAGGACCAGGCCCAAAACGGCGCAGACCGCAGCCGCGGTCAGCCGTGCCTGTCCTCTCCGGCGGCCCCGGTAGACGTCGTACCGGTACAGAGGCCGCCGCTTAGCCCTCTGCCTCTTCACTGAGCTGCTCCCACCTTTCGTACAGGGCGTCCAGCTCCGCCTGGGCGGCGGCCTTCTGCTGCACCAGCTCGTTCAGCTTCTCGTAGTCACAGGCGGCGGCCTCCATGTCCGCCTCCAGGGCGGCGATATGCTCCTCCGCCCTGGCGATATCCCGCTCGCAGATGGTCAGCTGCCGCCGGGCCGCCTGCTGGGCCTTGTTGCCCCGCTGGGGCCGCTCCGCGGCGGGCTTCTCCCGCTCCTTCTCCGGCTTGGGGGCGGCGGCCTTCTCCGCCTCCTCCTGGGCCTTCATCTGCCGGTACTGGGCAAAGCCGCAGGGGTAGTCGGTGATGGTGCCGTCCGCCAGCTCCCAGATCCGGGTGGCGAAGCGGTTGATGAAGTACCGGTCATGGCTGACAAACAGCAGCGTGCCGTCGTAGGCCTCCACCGCCTCCTCGATCCACTCCCGGGAGTCGATGTCCAGATGGTTGGTGGGCTCGTCCAGGATCAGGAAGTTGATCTCGTCGTCCATCAGCATGCACAGCCGCAGGCGGCTCTGCTCGCCGCCGGAGAGGACCGACACGGGCTTGAACACGTCCTCCCCCCGGAAGTCATAGGCCGCCAGCCGGTTCCGGGCGCTCTGGGCCGAGAGTCCCTTTTTGGCGGCCATCATGTTCTCCACCAGATTCCAGTCCGGGTGGTCGAAGCGGACGATCTGGGGCAGGTACGCCTCCTTCACCTGGGGGCCGGTCTTGATGCGCCCGTCGTCCGGGTACAGCTCCCCCACGATCATCTTGATGAGGGTGGACTTGCCGGTGCCGTTGTCGCCGATGAGGGCGATGCGCTCGCCCCCCTCCACCTTCAGGCTGATGCCCTCGAACAGATGCTTGTCCCCATAGGACTTGGACACGTTCCGGATGCCCAGCACCTCGTCCCCGTGGAACTCCGCGGAGGAGAACCGGGCGTCCATCTTCCGGGCCTTGGTGGGCTTGGAAGTAGTCCGCATCCGCTCGATCCGCTTTTCCATGGAGATGGCCCGGCGGTAGGTCTTGTCCATGCCCATGAAGGCCCACACCCGCAGCTGCTCCGCCGCTTTCTCCAGCTGCGCGATCTTGGCCTGCTCCTTTTCGTACTGCTTCATCCGTTCCTGGTAGCGGCGCTCCTTCTCCACGGCATAGAAGCTGTAGTTCCCGCTGTAGAACTCCGCCCTGCCGTCCTGGATCTCGATGACCCGGGTGACGGTGCGGTCCAGGAAGTACCGGTCGTGGGAGATGGTGACCACCGTGCCGTGGAATCCCCGGATGTACTCCTCCAGCCACTCGGTGGCGTGGAGGTCCAGGTGGTTGGTGGGCTCGTCCAGCAGCAGGATGTCCGTGTCCTCCAGGATGAGGCGGCCCAGGTTCACCCGGGTCTTCTCCCCGCCGGAGAGGCTGTCGAAAAGCTGCTGCCGCTGGGCGTCCGGAATGGACAGGCCGTTTGCGATCTTGTTCACCGCCACGTCCGTGTCGTAGCCGCCGAAGGCCTCGAACCGCTCGCTGAGGGTGCCGTACCGCTTCAAAATCGCCGGGTCGCTCTCCCCGGCGGCCATCCGGGCCTCCAGGGCCCGCATCTCCTCCGCCAGACTCTGCAGCCGGGCAAAGGCGGAGCGCAGCACGTCCTCCACCGTGTAGCCGGCGGGGTAGACGGGGATCTGGGAGATCAGGCCCACCCGCCGGCCCTGGCCCACCACGACGGTGCCCTCGTCATAGTCCAGCTCGCCGGTCAATATCTTGAACAGGGTGGTCTTGCCGGCGCCGTTGCGGCCCAGCAGCCCCACCCGCTCCCCCTGGTCCACCTGAAAGGTGAGGCCGTCCAGGACGTTCTTCCCCACCTCAAAGGATTTGATCAGGTTGTTTACTTGGATCTCAATCATATGCTTGCTTCAATTGCTCCACAAGCCAGCCGAAGTGCATGTTGTGGGACGCCTTCACCAGCATAGCGGTGTCGGGGCCCAGCAGTTCGGTCAGGGTGCGGACAGCCTCCTCCTTGGTGGCAAAATGGGTGACGGAGCCGCCGCTCTGGGCGGCGCCGTCGGCGATCTTCTCCGCCTTGGTGCCGATGGCCACGATCTCATCGATGCCCAGCATGGCCGCCAGGGCGCCCATGTTGTAGTGGGCCTGCTCCGTCAGGTCCCCCAGCTCTCCCACATCGCCCAGCACGGCCACCTTCCGGCCGCACTCGGTCTTGGCCAGGATCTCCAGGGCCGCGGTGACGGACTGGGGATTGGCGTTGTAGCAGTCGTCCAGCACCAGCCGGCCCTCCGCCAGCCGCACCACCCGCATCCGGGACCCGGTGGGCTCGTAAGACGCCGCGCCCCGGGCGACGGCCGCCCGGTCCTCGCCCAGCTCCTCGGCCACCGCCACGGCGATGGCGGCGGAATAGGCCATGTGCTCTCCCGGCGCCGGAATGGTCAGATGATAGGTGTCCCGGGGGGACACGATGGTGCAGGTGATGCCCGCCACACCGTGGTCCGCCATGTCCGTCACCCGGACGTCGCAGTGCTCGGACCGGCCGCAGCGGACCGTCCGGAAGGGCAGGTCCAGCGTGTTCAGCAGGGCGTCGTCCCCGTTGAGCACCGCCAGGCCCTCCGGCTTCAGATTTTCAAAGATCTCGCTCTTGGCCTGCAGGATGCCCTCCCGGCTGCCCAGGTACTCGATGTGGGCGTCGCCGATGTTGGAGATGACGGCGATGTCCGGCCGCACCATCTCCCCCAGGTAGCGGATCTCCCCGAAATGGTTCATGCCGGTCTCGATCACCGCCGCCTGGTGCTCCGGCCCCAGGCCCAGCAGGGTCAGAGGGGTGCCGATGTCGTTGTTGAAGTTCTCCGGCGTCTTCAGCACCCGGAACTGCGCCCCCAGCACGGCGGAGATCATCTCCTTCGTGGTGGTCTTGCCCACGCTGCCGGTGATTTGGACGAATGGGATGTCGAACCGGTCCCGGTAGGCGGACGCCAGGGCCCGCAGGGCCAGGCGGGTGTCCGCCACCCGGATGTAGAACTTGCCGGGCCGCAGCGTCTCCGGCACCCGGGCGCACAGGCACCCGGCGGCACCGGCGTCCAGCGCGGCGTCGATGAAGTCGTGGCCGTCGAATCGCTCCCCCACCCAGGGCAGGAACAGGCAGCCCGGGGCGATCTTCCGGCTGTCGGTGCACACCGCGGTGATGGGGGCCGTCTCCTCCCGGGGATCCAGCCAGGTGCCGTCCACGGCGGATACGATCTCAGGGATGGTCATTGGCTGCATGCAGTTCACCCTCTCCTCTTCACATCGCAGGAAAGCCGCACGATCTCCTCGCAGAGCTGCTCATAGCTCATGCCCACGGCGGCAGCCTCCTTGGGGACAAAGCTGTTGGGGGTCATGCCCGGCAGGGAGTTGGCCTCCAGCACCCACAGCTTCCCGTCTTTGTCCAGGATCATGTCCGTGCGGGAGTAGACCTCCAGCCCCAGCGCCCGGTGGACCCGCAGGGCCAGCTCACCGGCGGCGGTCATCACCTCCGGCGGCACAGGAGCGGGGCAGGTCTCCGTGGCCGCGCCGATCTGGTACTTGGCCACATAGTCGAACTCCCCGCCGGCGGGCACGGTCTCCACCGCCGGCAGCCACCGGTCGCCCAGCACCGCCACCGTCAGCTCCCGGCCGTAGATCCGCTCCTCCGCCAGGACCTTGGCGCCGTAGCGCAGCACCTCCTCCAGCGCCTGCCGCAGCGCCGTCCGGTCCTCCGGTAAGTACACGCCCAGGGACGATCCGCCCCCCAGGGTCTTGATGACGCAGGGCATGGGCAGGGTCTGGGCCAGGGTCTCCGCCTCCTCCGCCCTGTAGGACAGCAGCCGCCACTTGGGGGTGGGGATGCCGCAGGCGTCCAGAATCTGCTTGGAGACCGCCTTATCCATGGCGACGGCGGAGGCCAGATGGCCCGCGCCTGTATAGGGCACCCCCAGCAGGTCCAGGGCGGCCTGGATGCGGCCGTCCTCTCCGTCCATGCCGTGGAGGCCCAGGAACACCAGGTCCGCCCGCTGGCAGATCTCCAGCACATGGGGGCCGATGTGGCTGGGGCCCTGGTCTCTCCGGCTGCGCTTCACCGCCTCCAGGTCCGGCGCCTCCACCTCGATCTTCGCGTCGGGGCACAGGCCGTCCGGTGCGTCGAACAGGGTCTCCGGGTCCTCCGGCACGTCCTCCAGCCCCAGGAACAGATCCACCAGGATGGCCCGGTGGCCGTTTTTCCGCAGGGCCCGGCACACGCCGGTGCCCGTCACCAGGGACACCGCCCGCTCCGTGGAGATGCCCCCCGCCAATACTACGATCTTCATTTCCGTTTCCAGTCCCTTCTGTCTTGACTGCTCTCAAATGGGTAGTCATAATCATCCTATTTTAATGTTCCATAGTTTAGCACAATCCGCCCATGAATACAACTCCCAAAACGGCGGTGTCCCCCGAAAAGAGCGTCCGGGCTCTTTTCGGGGGACAGCCGGATCCGGCGGAAAAACCGTGTCAGAAGAGCCAGCTGAGCAGGCCCTCCGGCTCTCCCTCCAGCAGCGTGCCGGCGGCGGAGAGCATCCGGGCGGCATCCGCCCGGGTGACGGTCTCCGCCATGGCGGCGCTGCCGAAGCTGCCGGCGGACAGGACGCTGACCGCCTCCATGTTGCCCACCGCCTGGGCCGCCCAGGAGGGCACCGCCTCCCGGTCCGCGTACCAGCTGGCAAGGTCCACGTCCTCCACCGCCAGGACGCGGTTCAGGACCGTGGCCGCCTCATTGAACGTGATGGGGTCGTCCCCCTGGAAGGCCACGCCCTCCGCCGTGGAGACGCCCTGGATGATCCCGTCCGCCACGCCGGCGGCGGCGTAGGCCTTGGCCCAGGCGGGAATGGCCTCGTCGTCGCAGAAGCCCGTCATGGTGACGGCGGTGGGCTCCGCGCCGGCGGTCTCCAGCACCATGGCCAGGAACTCACTGCGGGAGACGGTCTTGTCCGGCTCAAAGTAGTACTGGTCCCCGATCTTCGCGCCGGTGAAGATGCCCTTCTCCGCCAGATCCTGGGCTGCGGCCGCGGCGGCGGACCCCGCCGTGTCCGCATAGGAGACGCCGGACCTGGCCTTCTCAATGGTGACGCTCACGGTGGCAGGCTGGGAGACGTGTCCGGCGCTGTCGGTGGCAGTGTAGGTGAAGCTGTCGCTGCCGGCAGCATCCGCCTCCGGGGTGTAGATGAAGCTGGCGCCGTCGATCTGGACGGTGCCCTTTTTCGGCGCTTCCTCCACGGCGTAGGTCAGGTCCTCCCCCTCTTTGTCCGCGGCCAGGAACTGGGCCTGATAGGGGATGCTCCGGTAAGTGCGGATCTCCACAGCCTGGGCCGTGGGGGCGCCCTCCGCCGGCTGGGCCTTCTCCTTCCCGCCGAACAGGGCGGCAGCGTTGACGGACAGGGTCAGGGCGGCCGTCAGGCACAGGGCGGCGGTGCGTTTTGTCAGTTGGGTCTTCAAGGCGATCATACCTCCTGTATTGAATTGGGTGCACCGCTAGTTTCTTCCCGCCCGCCGGAAATATGCAGAAAAACCCCGGCCGGAGCATGCTCCGGCCGGGGGAAGGTCCCTCTCGTCTATCCCAGCAGCCTGCCCGGGCGCCGCGTCACGGGGGACCGCTTTTTGATGCCGGACACCACCCCCATGGCGGCATACAGCGTCAGCAGCGAGGAGCCGCCATAGCTGAAGAAGGGCAGCGTCACGCCGATGGTCGGCATGACGAACAGGCACATGCCGATGTTGATGACGGTCTGGTAGATCAGCATGGCCGCCATGCCCACGCAGACATAGCAGTGGAGGGGCACCTGGGCGTTCCGGGCCACCAGCAGCACCCGGATGATGATGGCCGTCAGCAGGGCGATCACCGCCAGACAGCCGATGAGGCCCAGTTCCTCCCCGCAGACGGAGAAGATGAAATCCGTCCACCGGTATGGCAGGGAGTAGGACTCGCTGCTCTGGGTCTGGGTCCCCTGCATGTACCCCTGCCCGAAGATGCCGCCGGACCCGATGGCCAGCAGGCTGCGGCTCTGCTGCCAGCCCACGCCCAGAGAGTCGTAGGAGTGGTCGAACAGCACCCGGAATCGGTTCAGCATATAGTCCATGGACGCAGGTACGATATCCAGCAGCAGCACAAAGGCGATGCCGCCCCCCAGGCCGGCGAACAGCAGGGCGAACCACCGCAAGGCGAACCCGGCGGCAAAGGCCATGCACAGGAAGATGAAGAAGAAGGTCAGGGCGTTGCCCATGTCCCCGGAGATGACCACATAGTACCCCATCAGCAGCAGGGTGTGGCCCGCCACCATGGCGGCAGCGGGGAAGGACTTCAGGTCCCGCTTTTCCTCCCGCAGCCACTCCAGCTGCTTGGCCAGCAGCAGGGTGAAGGTGATCTTCACGATCTCCGCCGGGCCGATCTGAAAGGGGATGCCGGGGATCTTCAGCCAGGCCTGGTTTCCGGTGGTGGCGCCGCCCACGCCCAGGGGCGTCACCAGCAGGCCGATGAAAACGATGTTGAACGCCAGCACCCATTTCCACTTTTTCAGCACGATCTCCACGTCGATCATGGACATGAACACATAGGCGCACAGGCCCAGCAGCATGGCCGCCCCCTGGACGCCCACGTACCGGATCATGCCGCTCATGCCGCTGGTGTCCATGTAGCGGGTGGCGCTGGCGATCAGCACCATGCCGTACAGCGTGGCGGCGCAGCAGAGCCCCAGCAGCACCAGATCGGCCTGCTGGATGAAGTCCGCCAGAATGGCTTTCAGTCGATTCCACATGGGTGTTTCGTTCCTCCGGGGGCAAAATTTGACAGATGCAGTATACCACAAAGAAAAAGGGGTGTAAACGCTGGAAATTTGTTTTTACAGACTGTTCAAAATGTGATATACTGAATCGAATTTGGAAACGACACAGGAAAGGAGCACTGCTTCGTGGAATACATCTCCCACAGCGAGGCGGAGACCGAGGCCATTGGAGAGCGGCTGGCCGCCGCCCTCTCCCCCGGCGCCGTGGTGGCCTACCGGGGCGGCCTGGGCATGGGGAAGACCGCCTTCACCCGCGGGCTCGCCCGGGGCCTGGGGTGCCGGGGCCGGGTCACCAGCCCCACCTTCACCATCGTCAACGAATATGAGGGGGCCATCCCCCTGTTCCACTTCGACATGTACCGGCTGAACGGGTCCGAGGACCTGTTCGATATCGGCTGGGAGGACTATCTCTCCCGGGGCGGCGTCTGCGCCGTGGAGTGGAGCGAGCAGGTGGCGGACGCCCTGCCGGAGGACGCCGTCACCGTCACCCTCTCCCGCCACCCGGACCACGACGGCTGGCGGATCATCACCGTGGAGGGAGGTTCTGCTTCATGAGAATTCTTGCCCTGGAGACCTCGGCCAAGGCGGTCTCCGCCGCCGTGACAGAGGACGGCAGGGTCCTCTGCTCCGGCTATCAGGACACCGGGCTCACCCACAGCCGCACCCTGATGCCCATTGTGGAGGCCATGCTGAAAAACACCGGCCTGACGGTGCGGGACTGCGACGCCGTCGCCGTGGCCGTGGGCCCCGGGTCCTTCACCGGCATCCGCATCGGCGTCTCCGCCGCCAAGGGGCTGGCCTTTGCGGCGGACAAGCCCTGCGCCGCCGTTTCCACCCTGGAGGCCATGGCCCGGAACGTGGCCCATATGGACGCCCTGGTGGTCTGCGCCATGGACGCCCGGCGGAATCAGATCTACAACGCCCTGTTCGCCGCCGAACACGGCCGCCTGACCCGCCGGACGCCGGACCGGGCCATCGGCCTTGCGGAGCTGGCGGAGGAGCTGCGGGACGAGCCGCTGCCCCTGGTGCTCGTGGGGGACGGCGCCGCCCTCTGCGAGCGGGCGCTGCGGGAGGCGGGCCTCCCCTGCCGCCTGGCGCCGCCCCATCTGGTGATGCAGAACGCCATGTCCGTGGCCCTGTGCGGCGAGGACCTGGCCCGGGCGGGGAAGCTGGTCTCCGCCCAGGCGCTGCTGCCGGTCTATCTCCGGCCGCCCCAGGCCCAGCGCCTGCGGGACCGGATGCAGACCTGACAGGCTTCCGTCTGTTATGATAGGAATGATATGATTGCGTAAAGGAGTTATGGAATGATGAGCGGAAAAGTACACGTGATGGACCACCCCCTGGTGGCCCACAAGCTGACCATCCTGCGGGACAAGAACACCAGCGTCAAGGATTTCCGGGAGATCGTCTCCGAGATCGGGATGCTGATCACCTACGAGGCCACCCGGGACCTGCCCCTGACCACCAAGGAGGTGGAGACCCCCATCTGCAGGACCACCGCCCCCACCCTGAAGGGCAAGAAGTTCGCCGTGGTGCCCATCCTGCGGGCGGGCCTGGGCCTGGTGGACGGCGTGCTGCGGATGGTGCCCTCCGCCCGGGTGGGCCACATCGGCATGTTCCGGGATGAGGAGACGCTGGAGCCCCATGTCTACTTCTGCAAGATGCCCAAGGACATCGCCGAGCGGGACATCATGATCGTGGACCCCATGCTGGCCACCGGCGGCAGCGCCGAGGCCGCCATCACCGAGATGAAGAAGCGGGGCTGCAGGAACATCAAGCTGATGGTGCTGCTGGCGGCGCCGGAGGGCATCGAGCGCATCCAGAAAACCCACCCGGACGTGGACATCTACTGCGGCGCCGTGGACGACCATCTGAACGAGCACGGCTACATCGTCCCCGGCCTGGGAGACGCCGGCGACCGCATCTTCGGAACAAAATAAGGCCTATGGGTCGCCGGCACAGCCGGCGGAAAGGAGTGTACCATGAACACGGAACAGACGACCGCCAAACGGCACGGCCCCAGCCGGGTCACGGCGGTGATCTGCCTGGCGCTGATCCTCTGCGCCGCTCTGGTCATCGCCCGCATGGTGAAATTCCGGTCCCAGGTGGATGTGACGCTTCCAGCCATCCTGTGGGAGGACGGGGAAGCCACGGCTGTGACCACCACGCTGCGTTTTCATGGAGAGCTGGTCAAGCAGTGGGGGCAGGATGACAGCTTCAGCGGCTATTTGGAGCTGGAGGACCAGCCCTTCACCTCTGAGGAAGCCAGCAAGGCCTGGCTGACCATGGCCCGCGAGGATGGCGGCCTCAAACGGGGACATCTCTACTACGGGCTGTTCCCCGCCAATGACCTGTTCGGCGAGCTGTACGCTGACCGGGCGTATGGGCAGTTCTTCCTGTTCCCCTATGTGCGGACGCCCGGCGAGGACGATGCGCTCTCGTCCCTCGGCCCCGGTGATTCTGTCTATGTGGCCCCGGCAGAGTCCCTGGACGAAGCCAAGGCCCTGCTGGAGTCGCACGGCCTGCTGATGCCGGACGGGAGCCTGCGGTGAACTCTGCCAATGTCCTGATCCTGAAGATTTCAAAGACCCGCCCGGCGGAACCTTCCGCCGGGCGGGTCTTCTGTTCGCTTTCAGCTGTCCGCCTCTTCCAGATGGAGCGTCACGGCCCGGGGGCTCTCGATCAGCCGGTCCACCTCTTCCCGGGTCCGGGCCAGCAGGTCCCGGGCCTCCCGGCAGCGGCCCTGGTCCAGCAGCTCCACGCCGCGGCTGATGGCACGTGCCATCCGGCAGCAGATCTGCTGATAGCCCTGCCGGGTGTCCGGATAATACTCCATCTCATATCCCCTTCTCCAAAAATTTCTCCATTTTATGCGTCATAATTGCGTCATTTTTACAAAACATTCTAACATGACGCTATATTGATGTCAATACGACGCAACGAGGTGGAGAATGAGAGACTCTTTATGCCGGTTTACGCTGCGGGTCCCCCGGGAACTGCTGGATCAGCTTGGCTATATTGCTGAATACGAGGGCCGCACCAAAAACCGGGAACTGGAACAGATGATCCGCCATAGAGTTTCTGATTTCGAGCGCCAGCACGGCCCCATTCCCCTGGGCGATCCCGAAGATTGAGACAAAGACAAGTCCCCCGGAATCCTCCGGGGGACTTTCACTTTTTGTTTGTGTCAGCGCAAGTTAGGTACCCTTAATAATTTCCCTCTAAGATTGCCGATTATCTGCTGAATAGCCTCATTTTCAGCACAAATTTGGGGTTCTTTTTCTGGCCGAGGTCCTCTTGACCACATATTTGCCCACAGACAGCGAAAACCGGCCCGCTGAGGGATTTTCTTTCCCCCGGCGGGCCGACTCACGTCACTCAGCTTGCCCTGCGGCTCCACCGTTTCCTCGCCTGGAAAGTGGTCATGGTGCGCTCTTTTGGTTTCTCCTCCTGCGGGTTGACTTCCACCTTGGCGATGCCCTGGTCGATCTTTACCGCTGCCCTCTGCCGCATCTCGTCGGTGACATGGGAGTAGGTGTTCAGCGTGGTGGCACTGGACACATGGCCCAGGATGGTGGAGAGGGTCTTAATGTCCATCCCGTAGGCCAAGGCGTTGGTGGCGAAGGTGTGCCGCAAATCGTGGAACCTAACCCTATCGCATCCCGCATGGTCTAATATTCTGTGCAGGCGCAGGTGGATGGAGGATGGGCGCATGGGCGAGTCCTCTTTCTTGGGTGAGGGGAACATCCATCGGGAATCTACTCTGGCTCTGTACTCCTGCATCACCTTCAGGACTGTGGGCGGCAGGATCAAGGTGCGGACTGCCGCTTTTGTCTTTGGCTCGCAGATCACCACATCTGGGCCATCCGTCCCAGCCTGCTTGTTGATCCGCAGTTCTCCGGTCTCCAAATTCAGGTCATCCCATTGAAGGGCTGCGATCTCCCCCAGCCGCAGGCCGGTGACTAACTCCAGAAGGAACAATTCGTAGTAGTTCTCCTCCTTGGCCTGGATCAGCAGTTTCTGCATGGCCTCCCTGGAGAGGATCTTCATCTCCTCACATCTCACTGGGGGCAGTTTACACCCCTCGGTTGGATCGCGGGGGATCAGATGTTCTGTTTTTGCCTTTTCCAGCGCCCGATGACAGAGACTGTAACAATTTCGGATTTGGCTGTCAGCAATACCATTTCCACTGATGTGGTCATCTGATTTCATCCAGGCGCAGAATTGCTGGATATCGTTTGTCGTCAGTTTGTTCAAGGGGATACTGCCCAGCTTCGGCTTGATGTACAGCCGGAGATATCCCTCATAGGTGCGCTGTGTTCTGGGGCGAATCGTTGGCCTGCTGTAGGTTTCGTACCAGTGATCCAGCCATTCCCCGAAGGGCATATCCGCCCGGACCTTGGAGGTGGTAGCCGGAGAGATGGACTCCCTCAGCGCCTTTAGTTTTTCAACGCACTCACCCTTGGTCTTGGCCAGGACATTTTTCGTCTTGGGCAGGTCCTTCTCGTCGTAGCCGATGACCACCCGCCCCTCCCATCGGCCGTCTTTTCTCAGGCGGACGGTTCCCTCACCGCTCTTGCGCTTTCTTCCCACGGTCTCAGCTCCTCTCCGAAAATATCTGTCAGGAATTTCTCCACGATCTCCGCCGCACGTCTCTGCATATCCCCTGTGGTATGGGTGTAGGTATCCAGGGTGAAAGCCGATTTGGTGTGGCCCAGGATGCCTGACAGCGTCTTGACGTCCACACCGCTGGTCAGGGCATGAGTTGCGAAGGTATGCCGCAGATCATGGAAACGAAGGTCAGGGAGATCCGCCTTCTTCAGTAGAGTCTTCATCCGGTTATAGGCAGCGCTGGGGCGGGTGGGCTGCTCCGGCCTCAGCGGGTCAGGGAATATCCACTCAGTTAAGGCAGACTTCTGCCGCTTCCGGAGAAGTTCCGCTGTGCTGGGCGGCAGGATGATGGTGCGGGTGCCAGCGGTGGTCTTGGTGTCCCATGCGGTCAGCTCGCCTCCCGTCTCCTGATGGATCGTGCGCCGCACCTTGAGGGTGCTATCCACCTCATTGAAGTCTGTCCACTTGAGCCCGCAGATCTCTCCCCTGCGCAGGCCGGTGGTAAGTTCCGTGTAGAAGAAGTCATGCCAGATATCATCCTGCTGAATAATTGCCATGAATATATCCAGCTGTTCATCTGTTAGAATTTGTTTTGCCTTACAGGCGAACTTAGGCGGCGGAATTTCTTCTGTTGGGTTCCACGGGATCAGTCCGGCCTGTTTTGCCGCATCCAGCGCCTCGTGGAGCATAGAGTGGATTCCTCGGATGGTACTGCTGGCCAGCCCTTTTCCTGTGATTTGATTTCCATGACTGGCCAGGACATCATACAACTTTTGGACATCCTTCCCTGTGAGTTGGGCAATGGGTTTGCCGCCTAAGTGGGGATTGATGTGAATGCGTGCTGCTCCCTGATATCGGGTCAGCGTAGTGTGGCGGATAGTACCGGCGATGTTCTCCAGCCATTGATCCAGCCACTCCGCCAAGGTCATCCGGCTCTGCCCCGTCAGGTCAACGCCCTGGTAGATGTCGATGTGCTGCCGGAGTTTAGCGGTCAGTTCCTTTTGTGTATCAGCGTAGACATAGCGGAAGATTGAGTCGCCGTTTTCCTTGTGGCCCACTACGATGCGGCCCTCCCAGCGGCCGTCCTCCCGTTTCCGCACCATACCGTCCCCGGATGGCCTGCGTTTTGCCATGCTGCTCACCTCCAGAGGTTATCTTTGATTTGCGATATAATTCCTGATAGGCGGGAATTTGTGAGGCTCCGCCACCCACTGATACACCACGGCCCCGCAGCGGCGGCAGATCAGGTAACGCAGCCGGTTGCCCAGGAGTCCGTGCTTCTTGAAAGTGACGATTGCCTCGCCGTGCTGCCAGCCGAGGCCCAGGTCATCGCTCCCACAGTATTGGCACCGCCGGACTGGGATTTGATCAGTTGTCATGGTCATCCCTCCTCAGCAACATAACATACCATAGAAACAGGAAATAGCCAGGGGCACGGCGAACTATTATCAAATTGTTATCAATTCCAGATGCATTTCGCCGCCCTTCTCATTGTCAACGGCATCGCAATACCCGCCAGCCAGCAGAGCCCTTCTGGTCGGAAGGGGCTTTATTGTTTTATGTGCCGTAATTTTTGAGGAGGTCACATCCCGCCCATGACCATTCCGCCCCGGGTCTGCTCCTCCTCGTGGTCGTCCGGCTTGTGGCCCATAGCGATTTTCTTCTCCTGGATTCTCCTTCGGAGCTTGCGGTCCACATGGAGACCGGCGCTGGATTGGGACAGGGAGCGGGTCTCGAAGATCCTGCTCATGTGGTAGAGCAGGTGAGTGACCGCCAGCATGACAGAGGGCGTGCGGAGATTGTTTCTCTGCTCCAGGAAGAACTGAGCATACTGATTTCCCTGGGCGGCGGAGCGGCTGAACCAATCCATCGCTTGGGTCTGGTCGTGATTTACTCCCTGCCCCGTCAGATACAGCTTGCCCAGTAGATACTGGGCGTACTGGTTGCCCGCCTCCGCCGACAGTGTGAAACATGCCACGGCTTTAGAGGCATCTTGGGTCACCACCTCGCCGGATAGATACTCCTTCCCCAGCCGGTAGGCCGCCCACTGGTTCCCGTTCTCCGCCGCTTCCTTCAGCCAACGGATGCCCTCCTCCGGGTCACGGACTTCGGTATCATCAGAGAGAAGCAGTTTCCCCAAGGCATACTGGGCCTCCGGTAGTCCCTGATTCGCTGACTGAGTAAGCCAGTGCTTTGCCTTCCGGCTGTCCGGGATGAGCAGAGGACCGTCCCGGTAGAGTTGGCCCATGAGGTACTGGGCATGTGTATCGTCTTGCTCTGCCAGTCGCTCCAGTTCCTCCGCCGCCCAATCCCGGTCGGCCAGAGGAAGTGAATCATCCCGGATGCTCTGCCGCAGTTCCCAGCAATCATAGGACTCGCCCCGCAGTTGCTCCGGCTCGTCGTGAGAGGTTAGATCAGCATTCTCGAAAGTGATCTCCCCCAACCGGATGCGCTCCGCCTCCCGGATGACAGCGTTTTTGATCTGCCGGAACTCTTTCTCCTGGGACAGTTTTTTCTTCTCTCTGGGCTTGTCGTGGTAGTAGTTTTCTACCTCGCTTTGAAGGGTGCACCACTGGTCGTAGCACTTACAGACCACCGGCAACTCCTCCAGCTTGTCCACTACCTCGTCCACGGTTTTCTTTACGGACTTGGGGAGGTAGCCGTAGGACTTCTTGCCCTTGACGGTCTCCAGCTGTCCGGCCAGCTGTTCCATCTTCTGCTCGATCTCCGGAACCGAGCAGATGCTCTGCACCATTTCACGGGTCAGACGTCGAATGGCCCTGCGTGCCTCCCGCACCAACTCATCCCGCGACTGGGACTTTTGTTCGTAGGTGTGGAGCATCTCCTGCTGGAAGATTTGATTGGTCAGTTGGGACTTGATTTTTTGGATGCCCTCTCTGGTGAGATAGGCTTCTCCCGGCACTGTTGACCACGCCATCATGTGGATGTGGGGGTGATCCCCCTCGTCGTGGTAGGCAGCGTACCAGCGGAAGTGATTCGGCGAGATGCTCATCGTGGCGGCGATGTCGTTGCGATTTGCCCGGAGCAAATTTTGCCACGCCTTGGCGTTGTCGTAGCCAAGCCGGGCGGCGTCCCCTCGTTTTAGAGAGATGATGTGCGTCCACACGTTGCCGGTGTACTGATCCAACTCCCGCATGGCCTGCTCCAAGTTCACGCCGTCCTCGTCCCCAAAGAGGCCGTGATTCCCCAGCCGTTCCGCTCTGGGACGTGTGGCAATGTACTTCATGTAGCCGTCCGACTGCTGAACCTGCGGCCAGTTTTCTTCAAGTGCCCTGGTGATGAATGCAGAGGCATTTGCTTTGGCGGGCTTGGCTTCGTAGTCGGAATACTCGTCCAGCTTCTGTGCATCCGGAAAATCTTTCACCAGTTTTGTGATGAGCTGCTCTTGCTTCCTTGTGGGCAGACGGTCATCCGGGAGCAGTTCCACTCGTTCCCGTGTTCCAATGTACTGCAGATATCCACTGACAGGATGGTTTCTATCGCACTGCAGGTAGGGACTTTTCAGGATCAGTCTTGCCACTCATCTCCCTCCTCCCAGGCTCCCCGCACCCGTTGCTCCAGCGAGATGCGGCCATTGGTTTTCTTCACGTTTTGCACGCTCTCCGCCCTTCGACGACGGAGATCCTCGTCGCTGAACTGATAGGCGTCGGCCAGGATGCCGGCCACCATGTCCTGTTCCACCGCCTGCCGGAAGACCAGGGAGGACAGCCGCTCCTCCAGTTGTCCCAGCCGCCCGTCCAGGTAAGACTTGATGGAGGTGGGGAGGAACAAACCAGCGTCGTTGGCGCTGAGGTAGTCCAGGTAAAAGTCCACCGCCCGCTCGACGAAGGCGGTCATGCTCCGGCTTCCGTCCTCCTGATACCGGCGCTCCAGGATGGCTTTCTTCTCTGGGGTGAGATAGAAAGCAAATCTCTCTTTTTTGCCCATAAACTGCTCCTTTCCGGGGTATGACCCCTATTTTTTTGTTGTGGCAGTAAGTGTTTGGGGATAGTGACCGCACAAGTGATATCACCGACCGGATTTTGACCCCACTTTCGGTCACCCAGAAAACCCCCGTAACTGCCCGCACTGCGGGCAGTTGTGACTGGCCGGAGGCGCCACCGGCGACCCCGGCCTTTATCCTGCTTTTCTTTTCGTCCTCCGGTTCCGCTCCAAAAGGGCCGGAAGCCTTGTGCCGCAATACCTCCCATAACCGGCCCATGTTGGCGTAGACCCGCCGGGAGGGACAGGGGATCTGCCCCTCCCGTGATCGGGCCACACAGGGGCTCACAGACGGTCACGCTGGGGTCTCCCGCTCCTGGGTGAGCTTTGCGATCCGCTGCCGCTCCGCAGCCAATTCCACGTTCTCTAATTGGCGGGCGTAGTATTCGTTGACCACCTCCTGGATCGGCCGGAGGGTGAACAGCAGATTGCCATTGCGCTTTCCATTTGTCTTGGTGATAACTTCCGTTGGTTCAGTAGCGATGAGCTCCCGCTCTTCCAACTGCCGGATGTACTTGCGCACCGTGTTCTCGCTCATGCCAACTGCTTTTCCGATCGTCTTGATGCTGGGCCAGCACTGATGTGTCTTTCGGTTTTCACACCGCTGCAGGAAACTGTACACCGCCAGTTCACCAGGACTCAGCCCCAGAAGGAATACTTCATTGGGCAGTGAGAAAAAATTTCCGCCGCTGCTGTTCTTCATCCCCCACCTCTCGCACGCTCGTTCACCCACCGGATGAACTGCTCCTTGGGTACCACCATGCGGTTGCCGATGCGCAGCACCGGGAAGCCCGGCTCGTGCATCAGCTCGTAACCGCTGGACGGTGACACGCCAAGCACTTTGGCCACTGTTGCCGAGTTCAGGAACAGCGGCAGGTCATCGTAGGATCTATATTCGGATTCTTTCAATCAGCATCCTCCTCTTGGATATCACAGACATCGCCTGGGCGGACCAGATACAGAAACTCCTCCACGGAGTTGACCACCCCGGCCCCCTTCAGCTGTTGATAACGGATCAGGTCACAGAGCGTTCGGAGATTGACCTCTGCACACTCCAGCAGCTTGTCCATGGCTACAATCTGCTGCGTTGTACTGAGTTCCGTGGGCTTGTCAGGATTTTGCAGATAGGTTCGTACCGCATCCGCTTCCGGCATCTCTTCCCCCAGGACTGCCTGCATCTCCTGAAGGACGTAGTCCATAGTTTCCCTCTCCGCATTGGTAGTCAGTGCTTGCAACAACTGTTTTGAGCTGTTTCCAAATACGTTCATGATTTTTGTGCTCCTTGGTAGGCTTGATTTAGGGCCGCCCGGCCACGGCCAGAGCCGGGGTTTCCGAGGTCCGGAAATTTTGCCCTCTACTTATCAGGACACTCACAGGCAGTTTGTAAACCAGAAAAACAAAAAATTGAGGGGCCCTGTCAAATGACAGAGCCCCTCAACTGTTCGTGGAGCTTTTTCAGCCGCTTTCCCCGCAAGGGGGACGCGATGGCTCTAAGCGGCATAGCCGCCAAGAGCCATCCAGTGATACTGCCGCCTTGGACACGCCGTAGATCGTCCCGATCTCCTCCATGGTCAGGCCTCTGCCATATCGGAGTTCTACAAGATCCCGGCCCTGATCTCCCAGGCCATCGACGGCTTTCCGCAGAGTTTCAAGCTGGAGGTTCCGGAGTACAGTATCCTCCACGGGACGCCTGACGCAATCCGAACCGGACAGCACCGTTTCAAACTCACTTTTACTCAGATGCCTTTGGTCCCGCTTGTCCTGCGCCTGTTCCCGCTTCCGATCCTGCTCCAGGAAGTCTGCGACCTCCTTTGGCACTGATACTTGCTGGCCACTATAGGTAATCACGACAGAGTCGCTCATTTGCATCCTTTCCGCTTTACACGGGAAGGTGCACACCCGCGCTGCCGGCACAGCGCCAAATACTGAAGACCTTCATGGAAGTTCCCTTCGTGCAGGGTGGTTGTGGTGCCCTACGAGGCCCATGAATGTCTGAGGTCCCACCGGGGTGTGGACCTCACCGGAAAGCTGCGAGTTTTGGCTTTCGCCAACATTTGGTATAGAACAAATGTTCTCTTCTGTCAAGAATGTCCGCGAAAAATAGGTTCCTCATGGATCAGCGGAGGACCTACAGTTGTTTTCTCCCCTGCAGAATTTGATGGACCCTCGTCTGTTATAGGTCATTTGTTTTTTAGTAAAATTTTAGTAAAATCTATTGACTTCGAACAGGGGAGAAATATAATGAACTCAGAAGAACTTGAGAGGGAGGGCTCTCATGGCGACGATCAAAGATGTGGCCCAGGCCGCCCAGGTCTCGGCTGCCGCGGTTTCCCGAGTTCTAAATAAGGATGACAATATCTCTGTCACGCCGGAGGTGCGGGCCCGGATTTTTCAGGCGGCTCACGCCCTGGGCTATGTGTCCCCACGGCAGCGGAAGGCGGCGGAGCACAAGACTCATCTGGTCATCGGGGTGGCGGACTGGCGAATCATACGCCCGGATCGGCCCAATGTGCGGCTGTCCTCTCTGTCCTGCCTGGTGCAGATGATGACCGACCAGTACGAGGTCTCCTTTGTCCGGCTGACCTTTGGGGAGCCCCAGAAAGTGGACGGCATCATTGCCCTGGGTGTGTTCAGCGAGAAAGAGATCGACTTTCTCCGCTCTCTGTCCTTTGCCATCGTCTTCGTGAACTCCAATCAGCACAACTATGAGTTCGACCAAGTGCAGGTGGACTTTGACCGGGGCCAGGAACAGATGGTGGCCTATCTGCTGGATCAGAAGCGGTACACCGGCCTGGGATATATCGGCGGCATCTACGACGGGGCCAACGGCCGCATCGGTGCCCACCGTCTGGCGGCTATCCAACGCATCCTGGAGGCTCGCGGCCAGTATGATCCCCGCATCTTCCATGTGGGGGAGATCAGCCGGGAGAGTGGATACGCTCTGGCGAAGAAAGCCGTGGAAGAGCATACCCTGGCGGAAGCGGTTCTGCTGGGCAGCGACGAGGTGGCCGAGGGCGCTCTGGAGGCTTTCCGGGAACTGGGCATCCGTGTGCCGAAAGATGTGGCTGTCATTATCTATCAAGATATTCAGACTTTGGAGAGCAAATGGCCCACCGGCACCTGTCTGGAAATGTTCCCGGACTATGTGTGGGAGAACGCGCTGGAGCTGTTGTTTGGCCGAATCAGCCAGCGACGCTCCCAGGCGGTCACCGTCACAGTACCGACGCATCTGAAAATCGGCGATACTGCTTGATTTCCTAAAATGGTTATAAGAGGATTTCACCTCTATAACAGATAGATCCAAAATCAAACACAGACCAATAAATGAGAAATCGAGGAGGATCATAGTATGAAAAAAGCACTTTCTCTCCTGCTGGCCGGCGTGATGTGCGTGGGCCTGCTGGCCGGCTGCAGCGGTCAGGACAGCGGGACCGACACCACGGACGACAGCACGAACACAGAAACCACCGAGACTGGGAATAAGCAAATCGACACCCTGCGTATCGCGTTCGTCCCCTCTCGGGAACCGGAGGAGATCATCACCGCCACTGAGCCCCTGAAGCAGATGCTCACCGACGAGCTGGCCAAGCTGGGCTATGACGTGGGCGAGGTGGACATCACCGTGGGCACCAGCTACGAGGCGGTTGGCGAGGCCCTGTCCGCCGGCACCGCCGATGTGGGCCTGATCCCCGGCGGCACCTATGTGCTCTATGACGACGGCTGCGACGTGCTGCTGACCGCCACCCGGGACGGCCTGTCCATCGACTCCGACAACGCCAAGGACTGGAACGACAACGCCCCCACTGAGCCCACCACCGAGCAGGTCACCAGCTACCGCGCTCTGATGATCGCCGGTCCCTCTGAGAAGGGCCAGGAGCTGGCCGCCAAGGTCAACGCCGGTGAGGCTCTGACCTGGGAGGACGTGAGCAGCGCCAACTGGAGCGTGGCCAACTCCTCCTCTCCCGCCGGTTACATCTATCCCTCCCTGTGGCTGCAGGAGAACTTCGATCACAACATCACCGACCTGCCCCACGCGGTGCAGTCCGACTCCTACGGCAGCGCCTTCGCCCGTCTGGCCTCCGGTCAGGTGGACATCCTCTGCACCTACGCCGATGCCCGCCGGGACTATGAGGACGAGTGGACCGGCGAGTACGGCATGACCAACAGCATCTGGGACGACACCGCCGTGGTGGGCGTCACTCCCGCCATCTACAACGATACCATCAGCGTCAGCAAGACCTCTCCCATCATGGACGACGACTTCAAGGCCGCCCTGTCCGAGGCTTTCATCAATATCGGCAACACTGAAGAGGGCAAAGAGGTCATCGCTATCTACAGCCACAACGGCTATCTGCCCGCCCAGTCCTCCGACTACGACTCCGAGCGGGCTGCCCAGGAGATGATCCAGTCTCTGAACAGCGCGGGCTAAAATAATCCAGCAAGGACCAAAAACGAGGGAGGGAGGCCGCGGCTTTCCTCCCTCGTTTGGAATGGAGATCATACAATGATAGAATTCAAAGAGGTAGAAAAACGCTATCCCAATGGGTATGAGGCCCTGCGGCACATCAACCTGACCATTGACCAGGGGGAGTTCGTGGCCATCATCGGCCTGTCCGGCGCGGGCAAGTCCACCCTGATCCGCACCATCAACCGGATGCACGACATCACCCGAGGGACCCTGACGGTGGACGGCACCGACGTCATGTCCCTCCATGGGAAGAGCCTGCGGAAGTTCCGGCGGAAGATCGGCATGATCTTCCAGTCCTTCAATCTGATCACCCGGACCACCGTCATCAAGAACGTGCTCACCGCCTTCGTCCCCGACCTACCCTGGTGGCGGGCTACCTTCGGCATCTTCACGAAAGAGGAGAAGATGAAGGCCCTGGAGGCGCTGGACCAGATGGGGATTCTGGACAAGGCCTTTGTCCGGGCTGATCAGCTCTCCGGCGGGCAGCAACAGCGGGTGGCCCTGGCCCGCACCCTGGCCCAGAACCCCCAGGTCATCCTGGCGGACGAGCCGGTGGCCTCCTTGGACCCGGTGACCGCCAAGCAGGTGATGGATGACTTCCAGCGGATCAACCGGGAGATGCACATCACAGTCCTCATCAACATCCACCACGTGGAGCTGGCGCTCCAGTACGCCACCCGGGTGGTGGGCATCCGGGCTGGAGAGATCGTCTATGACGGCCCGGCGGACCAGGTGGATCAGGCGGTTCTGGACGCCATCTACCAGGGGAAGCAGGAGGAGCCGGCATGAGCGTATACGACAAGATCTTCCCGCCCAAGCTGCTGACACTCCCCAACGGAAAACAGATATCCAAGCCTCGCTCTCGGGCGCCCCTGGCAGCAGTCATTCTGGTGGCCATGACGGCCCTCTCGGTAGAGGTCACTGGTTTTGATATGGGCGTTCTCGTCAGCCGGATCCGGGAGTTCTTTGTTATCCTGGGGGAGATGATCCCGCCGGAGTGGGACTATATGTCTCAGATCTGGCAGCCCCTGTTTGATACCATCAAGATGTCTCTGCTGGGCTCCTTCATCGGTTCGATCCTGGTGGTTCCCTTTGCCATGCTGGCCTCCACCAACATCATCCACAGCCGGGTGGTGGTGGCCGCCATGCGGCTGCTGCTGAGCATCATCCGCACCCTGCCCACTCTGGTGTCCGCCCTGATTGCCACCTATATCTTCGGCCTTGGCACTCTGGCGGGCACCACTGCCATCGCCATCTTCACCTTCGCCTATATCGGCAAGATCCTCTACGAGGAGATCGAGACCGTGGACATGGGTCCCTTCGAGGCCATGGAGGCCATGGGTGCCACCAAGGTACGGGCCTTCATCAGCGCCATTGTGCCCCAGGTGCTGCCCTCCTATCTCTCCAACTGCCTGTTCTGCTTCGAGGGCAATGTGCGCTACGCCTCCATTTTGGGCTATGTGGGGGCCGGCGGACTGGGCCTGATTCTGAACGAGAAGATCGGATGGCGGGAGTATGCCAGCGTGGGCATGATCCTGCTGTCCCTGTTCGTCACCGTGTTCATCATCGAGACCATCAGCCGCGCCGCCCGGAAGCGGCTGGTATAAGGAGGGGACGCCATGAACAACCGAATCGAAGCGGCCTATGCGCAGCGGCCCCGCCGCTGGGTGTTTGAGCTGGCTGTGGCACTGGTCGTGGTGGTCCTGCTGGTCTGGAGCGGCTCCGCCGTGGAAACGGCGGGCACCACTCAAAACGGCGCGGTGATCGCCTGGAACATCCTGGCGGGCATCTTCCACCCGGACACGGACCTGCTGTTCAACTTCACCACCCAGGGCGTACCCTACCTGTTGCTGGAGACCATCTGTATCGCGTTCCTGGGTACCATCGTGGGCGCGATTATCTCCATTCCCCTGGCGTTTCTCTCAGCCTCCAATCTGACGCCCAAGCCCGTGGCCTTTGTGGGGCGCATCATCATTATGGCCATCCGCACCGTGCCCGCCTTTGTCTACGGGCTCATGTTCATCCGGGTCACCGGCCCCGGCGCCTTCGCGGGACTTCTGACCATGTCCCTGTGTTCAGTGGGCATGGTGAGCAAAATGTATATCGAGGCCATCGAGGACCTGGATGTGCGGGTGCTGGAGTCCCTGGACGCGGCGGGCTGCACCACCTGGCAGAAGATCCGCTACGGCATCCTGCCCCAGCTGATGCCCAACTTCGCCTCCACCGCCATTTACCGCTTTGACATCAACCTGCGGGATGCCACCGTGCTGGGACTGGTGGGAGCCGGCGGCATCGGCGCGCCGCTGATCTTCGCCATGAACTCCTACCGCTGGGAGGAGGCCGGCGCCATCCTGGCGGGTCTCATCGTGCTGGTACTGATTGTGGAGTGGATCTCCACCAAAATCCGGGTCAAGCTGGCCAGGGGGTAAGCATGGAGAAGACGTTTCAAATCTACTATACCTCAGATACCCATGGCCATGTATTCCCGGTGAACTATGCCTCCAACAGCCCGGAAAACGCCGGTTTGCTGAATCTGGCCGCTCAGGTTGAAAAGGATGGGAACACCCTGGTGCTGGACGGCGGCGACGCCCTCCAGGGGACGCCGTTGACCCAGTACTACCTGGAGCACCGGGAGGAGTGGCCCATCCACCCGGTGGCCGCCGCATTCAACGCCATGGGCCTGGACTACTTCACCCTGGGCAACCACGACTTCAACTTCGGCTACGAGGCCCTCCGGGAGTACCTGGAGGCCATGGATGGCATGTGCTTGTGTACGAATGTGGAGGACTTGGGTGGGCAGTTGCGCATCCGGCCCTGGGCGGTGCACACCCTGGACAATGGGCTGCGCATTGGCATTACCGGCGTGGTCACGGATTTCGTGAACATCTGGGAGCAGCCGCAGAATCTGGAGCGGATTCGGGTTACCGACGCCTTTCAGG
Organism: Oscillibacter valericigenes; assembly: GCF_016902445.1. Taxonomy (GTDB): domain Bacteria; phylum Bacillota; class Clostridia; order Oscillospirales; family Oscillospiraceae; genus Oscillibacter; species Oscillibacter avistercoris. The sequence continues at coordinate 257,491 of NZ_JACSNX010000001.1, forward strand.
CCGCACGGGCGACTTGCGCCGCCCTCCGGGAACAGTGTGATGTCTGTGTGTGCATCTACCACGGCGGCTTTGAGGAGGAGCTGGAGACAGGGCGGGTGCTCTCGGACAGCGGTGAGAATCTGGCCTGTAAAATTGCCCGGGAGCTGGACTTCGATCTGCTCCTTACCGGCCACCAGCACATGGCGGTGGAGGGTGTGAATTTGTCCGGCACCTATGCGGCACAGCCCCCGGCCAATGCGGGGCAGCTTCTCCACATGGTTGGCCAGTGGGATGGAGCGAAAAGTCGTTTTCAATCCACGCTGATCCCAGTGGGTGGAGCACATCCGGCGGAGCCCTATCAGAGCTTGCTGCCTCTGGAAAATGCCGTTCAGAACTGGCTGGACCAGCCTATCGGGGAGTTGGATCGCACCATCCCGCCGGAGGGGAAATTGGAAGCGGCTCTCTACGGCAGCCAGGTGGCTGCCCTGTTCAATCAGGTGCAGCTGACAGAGACCGGGGCAGACTTCTCCTGCACCAGCCTGGGCAACGACCCGGTTGGCCTGGCCTCTCCGGTGACTATGCGGGGGGTGACAGCGGCCTACCTTTTTGCAAACACCCTGGTGGTGCTGGAGGTAACGGAGGAGGTGCTGAGACAGACTCTGGAGCGGTGCGCCGCCTACTTCACCCTGGTTGATGGCCAGCCCCAGATTTCGGAGGAGTTCTTGCTCCCCAAGGTGGAGCACTACAACTACGACTTCTATGCCGGGCTCTCCTACACCTTCGATCTGCGCCGGCCCGTGGGCAGCCGGGTGATCCGCCTGGCAAAACTGGACGGCTCCCCGCTGGGAGGAGGGACCTTCCGCCTGTGCACCAGCAACTACCGGGCCACGGGCACGGGTGGATACGAGATCTTGAGGGAGTGTCCCGTCCTGTGGCGCGGGGGCACAGAAATGCCGGATCTCACCGCCCGCTACATCCAGGCCCACAGCCCGATGCCTCAGTTGCATAACGTGGAGATGCGGGTGATCTGGTGAAGCGTTCTTGACAAGCCACAAGGAATATGGTTTTATAAATCAAACAGAGGAAAGAAGGTGGAGGATGGACAGATTCAATGTCGCTGTAGAAGTTGTTCAAAACGCCGGCAACATCCTGCGGCAATGCAGTTTGGAAAATGCAGAAATTTGTCAAAAGACGGGCCATCAGGATTTGGTCACCCGTTGGGATCGCAGAATCGAACAGTTGCTGCGAAATGAAATACTGACAGCCTTCTCCCAGGACTCCATCGTGGGTGAGGAGTATCCGCCGGAGGCGCATCGCACCGGAGCTGTTACTTGGTATATTGATCCCATCGACGGGACCACGAATTTTATCAATCAACACCAGAACTATGCCATCTCCGTGGGGTGCTGGGAGGGAAGTACCCCGCTGTTCGGCTTGGTGCTGGATGTAGAACGCAAGACGCTATACTGGGCCAGGCACGGTGGCGGCGCATGGCAGAATCAGACGCTGATCCACACCTCCGGCCGGCGGGAGCTTTCGGAACTGCTGCTGACAACGCCGGGCCTGCAATACACCTTTTTGGAACCCCATCCCTACCAGGAGCGGATGATCCGGCTCTCCCGGAAGGTTCGGGGCGTCCGCTGTCTGGGTTCCGTGGCCTTGGAATTGTGTGAAGTGGCCGCAGGCCGGGCAGATCTGTTTGTAACCATGCGATCCTCTCCATGGGATCACAACGCTGCGCGGATCATCCTGGCGGAGGCCGGCGGCGCGATCTTCACGGTGGATGGGGACGAACTGCCCCTGGGTCAGAAAAGCACGGTGCTTGCGCTCAATGCCGTGGAGCTGAAAAACCGCATTCTCTGTGTATGACGATAGCCTGCTATAAATAAGAGGGCAGGCCCTGATATTTCGATACGAAAGCGGCGGCTTTGATTGAATCAAAGCCGCCGCTTTCAGCACCTGACAAAAAGCTGCTATACAGCAGCTCTTTCCTTATGACGTCGCCCGGCGGATCAATCAATCTGAATGGATACGCTCCCGTTTGCTTCCTCGCCCCAGACGCCGATATAGGTGCTGCGGCCGCCCACCTCGATGGTGGAGGCATAGTCCCCGCTCTCGGACAGTAGGACCACCGGGTCCTCCCCGCCGGAGCATAGAAAGACGGCGGCCTCGCCCTCCTCGATGTGGAGAGAGCAGGAGATCTCTACCGTGCTCCCGGCCGCCCGGTCCAGGGTGGTGCCGCCAAAGAGCAGTTCCGTGCCGGAAAAGTCCTCGTAGCCGGCCTCATAAGTGCCGGTGTAGCCATCCTCACCCCGGACCCGCTCCCCCTGCAGGGAGCGGTCCGGTGTCAGCGCCCAGGAGCCGGCGGCATCCATCAGGGAACCATAGGCGCCCACAAGGGCGTCTTTTACCGAGTCACCTGTCGCGTCAGCGGCGGCACCGAGGGCTGCATCTGTCATATCCGCCAGCGCACCGGCGACCCGGTCTGTCCCTTCTGCCAAGCCACCCAATACCGCATCCGTCCCATCCGCCAGTGACTGCATCATACCGGAACAGCCGGACAGCAGCAGGGCGCAGAGCAGGCCGCAGGTCAGAAGCAGTGCCCATCTCTTTCGGTTTTCTTTCATCGTGTTCTCCTCCCTGCCTGCCGGCGGCCGCCGGCCCTTTTCTTTTTCGTACTCCCGGCCTTGCTGCTGGGTCGGGAAAGCATCAGAATGGCCGCCGTCAAACCGATGACCGCCGCCATACCCAGGAGGGCCAGCGGGATGCTGGGTGCCTCGGTGGCACCGTTGTACTCCTGCATATCAAAGCCGGCCAGCACCAGCGCCGCGGAGAAGGGGTAAGCGGAGAGCAGGAACCCGCTCTTAAAGAACAAAATGCAGTATCCCAGGAAAAAGGTCAGGATGGAGCCGCCCAGATAGGCGCCCCGCATCTGCCCGAAAATCAAAATCATGGGCATACAGACCAGGAAGGTGGTCAGTGCCGCGGCCACCACCTGTCCACCCTGCTGGAGGATCACTCCAGGCGTCAGCCCCGGGAGGCCCGCCAGTGTCCCCGTGAGTACCGTCACCGCCACGCTGTAGAGACCAAACAGCAGGGACAGCAGAGCGGTGACCGCCAGCTTGCCCCCAAGGAGCTTTGGATAGGACACCGGGACGGTGAGCAGGTTCTTCATGGTATCGTGGGTATTCTCCCGGTCGATCAGCCACCCGCCGATCATCACCAGGGAGATGGGGAGAAACACCTGGGTGTTGCCCCACACTACACTGGAAAACAGGTGGAGCATATCATAGTTGGGGTCCCGGATCTCCGGGTTCACAATCAGCTGGGTGCCGTACTGCACCACCGGACAGAGGGCCAGGGCCACAATGCCCACCAGCAGGATCTGGCACCGCCGCAGCTTCCACCACTCTGTTTGAATCATCTTCCACATACGCAACACCTCCTCAAACGCCCTGGCGCTTGTAGACCAGCGCGATCAGGGCCAGAAACACCGTGGCCTCTGCTCCGGTCACCAGAAACGCCTGAGCGGTGGTGACGAAATAGGGGCTGACTCGCTCCAAAAGTCCCAGCATCTCGGCGCCGGCATTGGAAAAATCGAGATACTGGAAGTACCATCGGAAGGTCAGCGGGCCGGGCAGCAGTGTCCCCAGGTTCAGGCCGAAGGGCTGGGTGATAAAAAGGTCATTGAGGCCGAAGATGTAGTTGACAGAGGTGTAGAAAAAGGTGATGATGACGGAGACGATATAGCTCCGGTTCAGCAACACCACCAGCAGGATGCAGGGCAGGGCCCCGGCCCACATCATGATCCCCTGGCCGACGCCTACAAAGAAGAGCCGCCAGAAGCCCACCGGCTCCCACCCGGCGGCCAGCACGATCAGCAGGATCACCAGGCCCCCCACCGCCATGAAGGCGATGGAAAAGAGAAACAGCAGGACCATCTTTGCCAGGGCCAGGGCCGGTTTGCCCACCGGCACGGTCATCAGGTTCTTCAGTGTGTCGTTGTCCTGCTCCTCAAAGAGCAGGTTGGAGGCCAGCACCACCAGGGCCGGCATGAGCAGCAGGTAGGCGCTCATCTGGAACAGGGTGGACATCATGCCGTCCACCGCCTCGGCCCCGCTGGTGAACTCCTGGAAGTCCGGCAGGAACAGGGCGCACCCCAGGGGGATCAGGGCGGACACAGCAGCGGCGGCGAAGAACAGGGGCTTTCGCCGCAGCTTGGCAAACTCACACCACAGGAGTTTAAGCAATGCCCTCACCCCCTGTGATGCGCTTGAAGTAGTCCTCCAGGGGGTCCTCATAGAGGTGTGCGTCGGACACCACCAGCCCCGCCTCCACAAACCGCCGCACCGCCGCGCCGGTGTCCAAGCGGAGATCCCGGACGGTCAGTTCCTGCCCGTTCTCCACAGCTACATCCCGCACGCCCATCTCCTGCTGGAGCAGCTGGGCGGCCACCGGTGCATTGGACACGGTGAACCGGAGGACCTTCCCGTTCTTCTGCTCCAGCTCCGCCAGGCTCTCCTCCTCCAAGAGGACGCCGTGGTCGATGATCCCAATGTCATCTGCCAGCAGGGCGATCTCGGAGAGGATATGGCTGGAGAGCAGGATGGTCTTTCCCCGTTCGTCGCACAGCGCCCGGATGAAGTCCCGCACCTCGGCAATGCCGATGGGGTCCAGGCCGTTGATGGGCTCGTCCAGGATCAGTAGCTCCGGGTCGTGCATCACCGCCAGGGCGATGGCCAGCCGCTGTTTCATGCCCAGGGAGTACTGGGCGTAGCGTTTCTTGTCCCGGTAGGGCAGGTTCACCAGCTCCAGCGCGCTCTTGATGTAGTTGGGGCTCTTGAGGTCCCGGAGCCGGGCGAAGATCTGCAGGTTTTCTGTGCCGGTCAGGTTGGGGTAGAACCCCGGGGACTCGATGAGGCTGCCGATGCGGGGCAGGATGCCCTTCTCGTTCCCCTTCAGCGGCCGGCCGAAGAGGGACACTGTGCCGGATGTGGGGGCGGTCAGCCCCAGGAGCATCTTCATGGTGGTGGTCTTGCCCGCCCCGTTGCGCCCCAAGAGGCCGTAAATGCGTCCCTTCTGCACATGGAGATCCAGGTTGGAGACGCTGACCTGCTCCCCATACCGTTTGGTCAGGCCCTTGGTTTCAATGATACAGTCGCTCATAAGCGGTACCTCCTTTGCTTGGTAGCAACAGGATAGCACCCGCACCTTGAGATAACGCTGAGCCAACCTTAATTTTTCTCTGAGATTTTGCGGAGGGCATGGGCAGGCCGACATTTTAGCGGTATAATATGGGCAAAGGAAGGGGGTGTCCCATGATGGAGTATAAAATCTTATTGGTAGACGATGACCGGGATCTTCTGGAGATGCTGTGCTCCATCTTCCGGCGGGCAGACTACACCGATCTCGTGACCGCCTCCTCCGGCCCGGAGGCCCTCCAGGTCTGGCGGGAGCAGCAGCCGGCGCTGATCGTCCTGGATGTGATGATGCCGGGGATGGACGGTTTCGAGGTCCTGCGGGAGATCCGCCGTACCAGCCGCGTGCCCGTCCTGATGCTCACCGCCCGGGGCGAGGCAGAGGATCGCATCGAGGGGCTGGAGATCGGGGCGGACGACTATCTTCCCAAGCCCTTTTTGCCCAAGGAACTGCTGCTCCGGGTGGGGGCCATTCTCCATCGGACTTACCCGGAGCCGAACCGGAGGGTGGAACTGGCAACCTCCACGGTAGACCTGGAGAAGGCCGAAGTATGGAAGGACGGCGAACGGACGCCCTTAACGGCAAAGGAATTGCAGTTGTTCGAGAAACTTTATGAAAATGCCGGCCGGATCGTCACCACCGGCATCCTGTGCGAGACGATCTGCGGGGAGTTCTGGCAGGGCTACGAGAGCACCCTCTCGACCCATATCCGCCACCTGCGGGAGAAGATCGAGGCAAATCCCTCCAAGCCGGTCTCTCTGGTGACGGCCAAGGGGCTGGGCTACCGGCTCAATTTGAAGGGAGCGAAGTCGTGAATCCAGTGCAGCGTTTTTTCCGTCGCTACATTTTCTCTACCATTGGCATTCTGGCGCTGTTCTTCGTGGTCAACATCGCGCTGGTTCTGAGCGTTATGGTCGCCGGATACATGAGCGGGACAGACAACGGATTATCTGTCCGGTCGGTCTCCAGCCATGTGACGGAGCAGGGCGGCGTCTGGACGGCAGACGACACGGCACTGGCCCTGCTGCGGGAGCATGACGCCTGGGCCATGCTCCTGGATGAGAGCGGTACTGTGGTCTGGGAGCAGGACCTGCCGGAGGAACTGCCCCGGTCCTACACCAGCGCTCAGGTGGCCTCCTTCAGCCGCTGGTATCTCCAGGACTATCCAGTGAAAGTGTGGAGCCGGGAGGACGGCGCCCTGATGGTGGTGGGATTCCAACCGGACACTCTGGTGAAGTACTACTTTTCCATGGAGACTCCCTCCCTGATGATGTTCCTGGTGGGGGCCATTGCGGTCTTTGTGTTCAACCTGCTGCTGATGGTCTTCCTGATGCTTCGGAACACCCGCCGGGTGGAGAAGGCCATGTCCCCCATCCTGCGGGGCATCCAAGACCTGAGCCGGGGCAGCTACCAGCCCCTGGACGAGCGCGGGGAACTGGCGGAGATCAACGCGGGGCTAAACCGGGCCGGGGATTACCTGATGCAGAAGGACAACACCCGGGCGGAGTGGATCCGTGGGGTATCTCACGACATCCGCACCCCACTCTCCATGGTGCTGGGATACGCCAGTGAATTGGAGGACGACGACGCGCTCCCAACCGAGGCCCGTCACCAGGCCGGGATGATCCGGCAGCAGGGGGAGCGTCTGAAATCTCTGGTAGAGGATCTGAACCTGACCACCAAGCTGGAGTACGCCCTCCAGCCCATCCGCCGGGAGACGGTGGATCTGGCGGAGATCGGGCGGCAGGCGGTGAGCGAGGTGCTCAACAGCGGCCTGCCAGAACAGTTTGAGATTGCATTTTCCGAGGAGCATCCTGGCAGTGCGGCCCGGATGGAGGGCGATACCGCCCTTCTCCGGCGGATGCTGGACAATCTGATCCGCAACAGCATCGTCCACAATCCCCAGGGGTGCCATATCTCTGTTACGGTGGGCGCGGAGGATGGGCGATGCACCTGCACAGTGGCCGATGATGGCGTGGGGATGGATGATGTCCGGCTGGAGGCGCTGAACCAGGAAACGGATGTCTCCAGTACCCAGAGCGGGGAACACGGCCTGGGCCTCAAGTTGGTGCGGCAGATTGTGAAGGCCCACGGTGGGACGGTGCAGTTCCAGCAGGCTGTACCGCATGGACTGGAGGTTCTCGTCTTCTTCTCCGAAAACTCAAACGGGAGACACATTTAAGATATCCTCCGCTCTGATGCGACGGGCAGGGCTTTTTATTGTTTACTGCCCCTTAAATTTTGAGTTGATGGCAAAGTCAAAATAGTTTTCCTGTTCCTCTTTATTAGTGTTCCATACAAGGAGCAGAGGCAGAAAATATCTCCCGTCCTTTGCCGATGAGCTGTCATCGGTAAAGGACGGGAGAATTTTTTGACCACATTTTCAGCCACAGAGCGGCGTGGAGTATATGGAGGCAGTACGTTCAAAGAGTGCCGGAAAGCAAGTGGAATGGAGCGAAAACAACGCAAAATGAACGGAGATTATGCAAAAAAATCTTTCCTCACCTCTTTGTTTACAGCACGTACAGGTACACCGCCAGGTAGTGGAAGAAGGACCCCGCCAGGATCAGCAGGTGGAACAGCTCGTGGAAGGTCCACTCCGCTGAGATGTTGGGCTTTTTGACGGCGTAGAACACCGCCCCCACGGAGTAGCAGATGCCGCCGATGGCCACCAGTGTCAGGCAGGGCTGGCCCAGGGCGGCAAAGTCCCTTGCCACGAACACCACGGACCACCCCATGATGAGGTACACCGCCGTGGACAGCATCCGGGGGGCGTTGATCCACAGCATCTTGGCCAGCACCCCCGCCAGCGCCACGCCCCAGAGGATCAGGCAGAACCGGGTCCCCTTGGGCTGGGGCAGCAGCACCACGCAGAAGGGCGTGTAGCTGCCGGCGATCAGCACGTAGATCATGCTGTGGTCCATCTTCCGCAGCATCCGCTTCACCCCGCCGCTGGCGGCGGTGCCGGGATAGTAGTGGTAGACGGCGCTGGCGGCGTACAGCGCCGCCATGGACAGGCAGAAGCACATGGCCGCCGCCACCGCCGGCACGGCGGCGTCCGTCCACATCCCCCGCAGCACATACACCAGCGCCCCGCACAGGGCGGCCGCCGCGCCGAAGGCGTGGGTCTCACAGCTGACCCGGTCCTGGGCCTTTGCAAACAGTTTGCGCATGGAATGGTCTCTCCTTCTTGAAATCCGGCATGTCGCCGTCCATATCCTTTAATCTGGTTTTCAATACTATATTACACGCTATATGAATTCATTTCAAGTAGTATATGTAAATTTTCTGTGACCATTCCATTCCACGCAAAAATTCCTGCGGCCGCAGCCGCAGGAATCCAAATGCAATCCGTCCTTTCCGGCGACATGCGCGTCGGAAAGGACACCTTGCATGGCGGAAGGGCCGACTTTTTCGCAAGAAATCGAGGTCCTTCCGCCATGTGATCTCCTCTCGTTTCAGCGGCCCAGCCGCTGAAACGAACTCAGTTCCAGTAGTCGGTCTTTTCCTTCAGGCCGATGTCCGCAGCCCGGAAGACCGGGTTCTTCCCCTCTTTCCGCTGCCGGGTGTAATTCCGCAGGGCAGCCGCCGCCGGACGGGACAGGATGGCGATCACCGGGATGTTGATGAGCACCATGATGCCCATCAGCACGTCGGACAGGTTCCACACCAGATCCAGCGTCAGCCCGGCGCCCAGGAAGATCAGCCCCATGGCCACCAGCCGGAACACCACCATGAACCGCTTGGAGGGCACATGGCCCAGCAGGAAAGCCAGGGCGTTGTCCACGTAGTACAGGTTGCCGATCAGGGTGGTGAAGGCGAACAGCACCATGGCCACGGTGATGAAGACGGGCCCCAGCGTGCCAAAGGAGGCGGACAGCGCCTGCTGCACATAGGGGGCGCCCTGCATCTCCGCCGTGGGCTCCACGCCGGAGCACAGCAGCATGAAGGCAGTGGCGGAGCAGATCACCAGCGTGTCCAGGAACACGGACAGCATCTGCACCAGGCCCTGCTTCACGGGATGGGAGACGTTGGCGGAGGCGGCGGCGTTGGGTGCGGAGCCCACGCCGGCCTCGTTGGAGAAGAGGCCCCGCTTCACGCCCTGCATCACGGCAGAGCCGGTGAAGCCGGCAAAGATGGCTTGGAAATCAAAGGCCCCGGCAAAGATCCGGCCGAACACCTGGGGGATCAGCCCCAGATTCATGATGATGACCACCAGGGCCACCAGCACGTACAATCCGCCCATGATGGGCACCAGCGTGGAGGCAAAGGCGATGATCCGCTTGCCGCCGCCCATGACGCAATACCCGGTCAGCAGGGCCACGACGCCGCCGATGATCCAGGGGGTGAGTTCCGGATTGTAGAAACCGTAGCCGGAGAAGGTGGACTGGAGGTTATAGGAGCAGAGCATGTTGAAGCCGCCGGCGTAAGTGGCGATGAGGCTCAGGGCGAACAGCACCGCCAGGGGCTTGCTGTGGAGGGCCGCCTCGATATAGTAGGCGGGGCCGCCGTAGCTCTCGCCGGTCTCCGGGTTCCGGCGCTTGTAGATCTGGGCCAGGGTGGACTCGGTAAACGCCGTGGCGCCGCCCAGCAGGGCGATGAGCCACATCCAGAACACGGCGCCGTAGCCGCCCACGCAGATGGCCACGGACACGCCGATGATGTTGCCCGTGCCCACCCGGGACGCTGTGGACACCATCAGCGCCTGGAAGGAGGACACGCTCCCCTCCTTCTCCGGCCGCTCCACCACCACACGGATGGACTCCTTCAGCAGCCGCAGCTGCGGAAAGCGGTTGCGGACCGTGAAAAACAGTCCTGCGGCCACCAGCAGGATCACCAGCAGGTAGGTGTACATAAAGTTGCTCAGGGCGGCGATCATGTCTCCCAGCATGTGTGCATCTCTCTCCTTTGTTCATATTTGTATCGCATTTGATCTCTTCTGTCAGCCTGATTAGAATATCAGAACCTTTGCAGCATTGTCAATGGCCAAATTCCGCTTCCAGCAGCAAAAAGGAAAACGGAGGGGCATTCTGTCCCTCCGCTTTCCTCACTCCGCCGCCGGATAGCCGCAGAGCGCCTCTGTCAGATACCCGGTCTCCGGGTCGAAATCAAAGGTCTGGACACCGCCGGCCTCCAGGCGGCAGGTCAGGCGCAGCGTCCCGTCCGCCTGCCAGGCGATATCGGTGATGGCCGGCGCCTCGTCATACCAGTCCCCCAGGTCGTACAGGCTGCCGGAGGAGCCCTCCCCCGGTCTCTGCCAGCCCACACCGAACTCCGTGGGCGTCTCCGTCAGGGAGGCGTCCCAGACGCCGTCAGCGGACCAGATCCGGTACCGGACGGTGCTTCCCGCCGTCTGGTCCGCCATCAGCTCCTGGGCCCTGGGCACCAGGTCCCCGCCGGAGCCGGAGGGCAGCAGGAAGGCCTTGTCGCTGTCATACCGCTCCGTGCTGTCCCAGTCCGCGCCGTTGGAGAGGTACACGTCCGTCCCGTCGGTGACGACGTAGGAGAACCGCTTTTCCGTGATCTCCCCGCCGGTGCGCATCCGCCAGCGGAAGCTGTCGTTCTCATAGATCACGTCGATCAGCATGGGCCAGCTCTCGTAGTAGTTCTGGAGTGTCCGCAGCTGGCTGGGGATGCCCAGGGAGACCTTCTGCAGGAAGGTCTCCGCCGCGTCTGCGTTCTCCATCCCCGCCTCCGTGAACACCACGGCGCCGGAGGCGGCAGCCTCCGCCGTGTCCCAGTTCTCCGGCAGATCCTCCATGGGGCCGAAGCCGTAGGGGGTCTCCGCGGAGATGGCCGCACCATCGGTCAGGGTGAACTCCGCCGTCAGGGTCTGGTCCCCGATCTCTTTGACGACGCGGAACGTGCCGCCGCCGGAGAAGTCGTAGTCAAACATGGACAGAGAGCAGGGAAACGCCTGTTTTTCACCGGATGGCAGGGTGTACAGCACGGCATCCCATCCGGTGTTCTCCGCCAGCGGCACCTGGGTCCAGGTGCCGTCCTCTTCCCGCACATCCAGCCAATAGGACGCCCCATACTCCAGAGGTTCCCCCTCCCCTTCATAGGACAGGACGCACCACACCGTCTCCACCGACGGGTCGTAGGCATCCCGCTCCGCAGTCAGGGTGGCGCGGGGCGGGTCATCTGTTTCATATACCGTTGTCACGGCAACATCGCCGGGATCGCCGCACCCCGCCAGCACCAGCAGCGCCAGCAGGCAGATCCAAATTCGCTTCATCTCCATATCCCCCTTCATTCTGTACCGCACTTCGCCCGTCTCTCTTCCGGTATAGACGAAACTGCCGGAAATAAGTTCCGCCGCCTTCCAGCAAACTACACAAAATCCATCTGAAAATTTTTGAGCTTCCCTGCTTGCATTTTAGCGGAACCTCCGGTAAAATACAAGTACAAGGGAAGAATGATAGCTGCAACGTAGTGCTGCGCGCACGGGCTGACACCTATCATTCCGGTCTTTTGATAGGTGTTTCAAGCCAAGGTCGGTTTGAAGCGCCTTTTCTTTTTACCGAACCATCAACAGGGACAAAAGGAGGTCTTTTTATGATTTTACTGGCAAACGGCAAGGTCATCACACGGGACCCGGAAGGCGTGGGCTACCTGCCGGACGGCGGCGTGGTCACCGACGGCGGCAAGATCGTGGAGGTGGGCACCACCGCCGATCTGAAGGCCAAGTACCCCCAGGCGGAATTTGTAGACGCCCGGGGCGGCGTCATCATGCCGGGACTCATCAATGCCCATACCCACATCTACTCCGCTCTGGCCCGGGGCCTCTCCATCGACGGATACAACCCCACCAGCTTCTACGAGGTGCTGGACGGCCAGTGGTGGTACATCGACCGGAACCTGGACCTGGAGGCCACCAAGGCCAGCGCCCAGGCGCTGGTGATCGACTCCATCAAGCAGGGCGTCACCACCATCTTCGACCACCACGCCAGCTTCTGCGAGATCCCCGGCTCCCTGATGAAGATCGCCGAGGTGACGAAGGAGTTCGGCATGCGGGCGTGCCTCTGCTACGAGGTCAGCGACCGGGACGGGGAGGAGAAATCCCTCCAGTCCGTGCAGGAGAACAAGGACTTCATCGACTACTGCGAGCAGAATCCCAGCGACATGCTGAAGGCCATGTTCGGCGGACATGCCCTGTTCACCATCTCCGACAAGACCTTTGACCGGATGGTCGCCGCCAACAACGGCCGGGTGGGCTATCACATCCACGTGTCCGAGGGCATGAACGACGTGTACGACTCCCTGCAGAACTACGGCCGCCGGCCGGTCCAGCGGCTCCAGGACCACGGCATCCTGGGCTCCAAGACCATCCTGGGCCACTGCATCCATGTGAACACGGCGGAGATGGACATCATCAAGGCCACGGACACCATGTGCGTCAACAACCCCGAGTCCAACATGGGCAACGCCGTGGGCATCTCTCCCGTGCTGCAGCTCTACAAGAAGGGCATCCTCATCGGCCTGGGCACCGACGCCTATACCAACGACATGCTGGAGTCCATCAAGGTGGCCCTGTGCTCCCAGCGGCACAACGCCTGCATGCCCAACGTGGGCTGGTGCGAGGTGACGGACATGCTGTTCCGCAACAACGCCAAGATGGCGGAGCGCACCGGCTTCCCCACCCTGGGCGTGCTGAAGCCCGGCGCGGCGGCAGACGTGATCGTCATGGACTACAAGCCCTTCACCCCCTTCTCCGACGCCAACATCGACGGGCATATGCTCTTCGGCATGACGGGCCGGCAGTGCCAGACCACCATGATCAACGGCAGGATTTTGATGCGTGACCGCGTTCTCACGGAGATCGACGAGGAGGCCGTGAATGCCCACATTCTGGAGAGCAGCAAGCGGCTGTGGGGACGGCTGAACCACAAAGAGTATTGATACGGTCAGCCCTGTGATGCCGTAGGGGCGGCAATCTGCCGCCCGCGGGGTGCGTCCCATTGGACGCGGGAATGACAGCCATGCTGATGGCTGGGCAGAAGCACCCCCCATTTCTCTTTTGGTCTTGCCAAAAGAGAAACGGGCCGTGCACGGTCCAAAGAGAAAAAACGCTTCGGCGGGTCGGTCTGCGCAAGCGCAGACCTCCTGCCGCCGGCGGGGGATAGTTGGCTGTCCCTCGCGGCGGTCAGGAACGGAAACGCGATGCCCTTGGGGAAACTTCCAGTCCGGGGAGGTCTGGGATACATTCTGCGCCGGTTTTCGCTGCTGCTGGCCCGGTGGTTGATGGACGCCTCCGCAACGGGCCGATGAGGGCATCGGCCCCTACGACCGCCCAGGGAGCGCGTAGCGAAGCGGAACGCGCGGAAAGAGAAGCTGGTCAAATGCGTCCTTGCACCCCGACGCGGTCGGCACCATCCGCCACGGGACGGCAGCTGCAAACTCGCAGAAGACCCAAGCGTGCCCGAAGGTAAACCCAAATCGGAGCAGGCACCGATACGTCGACCCCCGTCGCGCGGAGGGCCACTGCACCGGAGCGCGTCAAAGCGCCTTTTTCTCTTCCACCGGGCGCGGCGCATTCTCTTTTTGGCGCAACCAAAAAGAGAATGGGGGGCGCACCCCCTGTGGGAGCAGCCCCCTGCGGGAGCAGCGTCTATCCACTTTAGGAGTTCTTTTGAGGAGGAAAAACAATGTCTGAATTGATGACCCCCATCCCCTTCCGGGAATTGATGACCTGGATCACCACTGAATATCAGCGGGACGGCACCGTCTTCGGCGTCCACAAGCCCTACAAGGCCGGTGTGAAAAAGCTCCCCATCTTCGGCGAGACCATCGAGACGCCCTTCGGCCCCGCCGCCGGCCCCAACACCCAGCTGGCCCAGAACATCATCGCCAGCTATTTCGCCGGCGCCCGGTTCTTTGAGCTGAAGACCGTCCAGAAGATGGACGGCGCCGACCTGGCCGCCTGCATCAACCGCCCCTGCATCCTGGCGGAGGACGAGTGCTACAACTGCGAGTGGTCCACGGAGCTGTATGTCCAGCAGGCCTTTGAGGAGTACGTGAAGGCCTGGTGCGCCCTGAAGCTCATGGCGAAGGTCTACGGCCTGGGCGACCCCAACGGGTTCGTGTTCAACATGTCCGTGGGCTATGACCTGGCGGGCATCCAGGGCGAGAAGATCGACACCTTCTTAAACGGCATGGCGGACGCCTCCAAGACGCCCATCTTCCAGGAGTGCATCGCCGTTTTGAAGGAGTTCTTCCCCGGTGAGGCCGCCTATATCGACACCATCACCCCCCACGTCTCCGGGTCTGTCACGGTGTCCACCCTCCACGGCTGCCCGCCGGACGAGATCGAGCGGATCGCCAGCTACCTGCTGGAGAAGAAGCACCTGCACACCTTCGTCAAGTGCAACCCCACCATCCTGGGGTACGAGACCGCCCGGTCCATCCTGGACTCCATGGGCTACGACTATATCGCCTTTGACGACCACCACTTCAAGGAGGACCTGCAGTACGCCGACGCGGTGCCCATGTTCCACCGGCTCCAGGCCCTGGCGGACCGGGAGGGCCTGGAATTCGGCCTGAAGCTCTCCAATACCTTCCCGGTGGACGTGAAGGCCGGGGAACTGCCCAGCGCCGAGATGTACATGGCGGGCAAGTCCCTCTTCCCCCTGACCACCACCATGGCCGCCATGATCTCCAAGGAGTTCGGCGGCAGGATGCGCCTCTCTTACGCCGGCGGCGCCGACGCCTTCAACGTGGATAAGCTGTTTTCCTGCGGCATCTGGCCCATCACCATGGCCACCACCGAGCTGAAGCCCGGCGGCTACCAGCGGTTCACCCAGATCGGCGACAAGCTGGACCAGCTGGACTTCAAGCCCTTCCAGGGCGTGGATGTGACCGCCATCGAGGCCCTGAGCCTGGCGGCCCGGTCCGACAAGTACCATGTGAAGGCCATCAAGCCCCTGCCCCGCCGGAAGCTGTATGACAAGGTCCCCCTGCTGGACTGCTTCACCGCCCCCTGCAAGGACGGCTGCCCCATCCATCAGGACATCCCGGAGTATATCGAGCTGTGCCGGAAGGGCGAGTACGCCTCCGCCCTGCGGCTCATCACCGAGAAGAACCCCCTGCCCTTCATCACCGGCACCATCTGCGCCCACAACTGCATGACGAAGTGCATGCGAAACTACTACGACGAGCCGGTGAACATCCGTGCCACCAAGCTGGTGGCGGCGGAGCGGGGCTATGACGATTATATTGCCAAGATCAAGGCCCCCGTCCCGGTGACCGACGGGAGGAAGGTGGCCGTCATCGGCGGCGGCCCCACCGGCATGGCCGCGGCCTACTTCGTGGGCCGGGCGGGCATCCCCGTCACCATCTTCGAGCGGTCCGGCGTCCTGGGCGGCGTGGTCCGGCAGGTGATCCCCGCCTTCCGCATCAGTAACGACGCCATCGACCACGACGTGGCGCTGATGTTCAAGATGGGCGTGGAGGTGAAGCTGAACACCGAGGCCCCCTCCGTGGCGGAGCTGAAGGCCCAGGGCTACACCCACATTTTCTTCGCCGTGGGCGCCTGGAAGGCCGGAAAGCTGGACATCCCCGGCAACGTGGTGCCGGTCATCGGCTGGCTGAAGGATATGAAGGCGGGCAAGGACGTCTCCCTGGGCCACGTGGCCGTGGTGGGCGGCGGCAACACCGCCATGGATGCCTCCCGGGCCGCCCTGCGGGCGGGGGCAAAATCCTCCACCCTGGTGTACCGCCGGACGAAGAAGTATATGCCCGCCGACGCGGAGGAGCTGGAGATGGCCATCGCCGACGGCGTGGAGTTCCTGGAGCTGGTGGCCCCCGTGGAGCAGAAAGACGGCAAGCTGGTCTGTGAGAAGATGAAGCTGGGCGACCCGGACGAGAAGGGCCGCCGGAAGCCCGTCCCCACCGGCGAGATGGTGGAGATCCCCTGCGACACCGTGATCTCCGCCGTGGGTGAGAAGGTGGAGAGCGAGGTCTTCACTCAGAACGGCATCACTGTGGACGCCAAGGGCATCCCCGACTTCAAGACCAACCTGGAGGGCGTCTATGCCGGCGGCGACGCCATGCGGGGCCCCGCCACCGTGGTGGAGGGCATCGCCGACGCCCAGTATTTCGCCAATGCCGTCATCGGCGAGGCCCACAAGTTCGCCATCCCCGGCAAGGCCGTGGCCACCCGGGAGGAGTCCATCGCCAAGAAGGGCATCCTCTGCGAGAGCGCCAAGTGCGAGGGGGATCGGTGCCTGACCTGCAACGTGGTGTGCCAGGTCTGCGCCGACGTCTGCCCCAACCGGGCCAACGTGGTCATCGAGCTGCCGGACGGCCGCCAGCAGATCCTCCATGTGGACCGGATGTGCAACGAGTGCGGCAACTGCGCCGTGTTCTGCCCCTATGACTCCGCCCCCTACCGGGACAAGTTCACCCTGTTCCTGACCCGGGAGGGCTTTGACGAGAGCGTGCACAACTCCGGCTTCCTGCCCCTGGGCGGGAAGAAGGTGCTGGTGCGGCTGAATGGCAGGGTATTCGAGGCGGATCTGGACGCCAAGAACGACCTGCCCGCCGACATCGAGGTGTTCATCTGGACCGTGCTGACCAAGTACGCCTATCTGATGGGATAACTGGAACAAACACAAAAGCAGGAGGCCGGGAGACCGGCCTCCTGCTTTTTCTGTTCAGCTCTTCCGCCCGCCGGGCCGCCATCCGGTCATCACGCCCACGCAGAGGAAATACACCCCGATGTGGAGCACCAGCGCCGCCAGGCCGAAGCCCGCCTCCGCCGTCAGCAGGAGGATCACCCCCTGGGCGGCGGTGTAGAGCAGGGTAAGCAGCCGCTCCTGCCGCCGGCGGGCCTCGTCCGGTTCCCCGCCCAGCCGCCAAAACTGCCGCGCCGTGCACCAGACAGCCGCCGCCAGGAAGAGGGCCAGCAGGGGCAGATCCCGCATTTTGCCCTGCTGGACGTACCAGGCGGTCTGCCCAACGCCGTACAGGGCTACCGCTATGCCCGCGGCGTACCAGGGGGAGAAGCGGGAATTTTTCTGATTCCCCTTCCGGATAGACGGCTGGGCCAGCAGCCAGAGCCCCGCCAGGCCCACCGCCGCCCACAGGGCGAAGAGCCACTCCACGCCGTGCATCTTCAAAAAGCCGGTGAGACCGGTGTAGACATGGACCCACTCCACCCCCACAGGGGCCTCGGAGACCACCGCCGGAAAGACGGCGCTCAAGATCCCCATGGCTACCAGACCCAGAACTCCCGCGCCGGTGACGATGCCGCCGGCGATATACCAGGGCCGGTCTCTGTGCGTGGCAGGGGCCGCTGCCCCTTGAACCGCCGTCTCCGGGACGCGGGCCTGGTCCTCCCAGCCCCGGGCATCGTCCAGCAGCCACTCCACATTGACGGAAAACAGCTTTGCGCAGGGCAGCAGCTTGGCCGCGTCCGGCAGGGCCGCGCTCTGCTCCCAGCGGCTCACCGCCTGACGGGATACCCCCAGCCGTTCCGCCAGGGCCTCCTGACTCAGCCCCTCCCGCTTCCGCAGGCGGGTCAGCTTCTCTCCAAAGGTCACAGTCCTTCCTCCTCCAGTCTTTCGCACTGGCATCATCATATCAGACGCCGCCGGGAAAATCCACCACGGCCGCCGGACACCGCCGCAACCAAACGCAACATTTCCCCCAAAGTAAATTTTTCTGCTCTTTTTGCAGCAATTCCGCCCCCTGCCGGGTATTCTTGACAGAAGGATGTGATCACATGCCCGACACCGCCGAAGCCGTGGCGCAATACGGCTCCGCAGTCTACCGGCTGGCCTACGCCATGACCCGCTCCCGCAGCGACGCCGACGACGTGTTCCAGGAGGTCTTTCTCCGGCTCCACCACTCCGCCCCGGACTTTTTGAACGAGGCACACCGGCGGGCCTGGCTCCTGCGGGTGACGGCCAACTGCGCCAAAAGCCTGCTGGCCTCCCCCTGGCGGAGGCGGACCCTCCCGCTGGAGGATGTCTACGCCTACACGGACCCGGATGCGTCCGCCGTGGACGAGGCCATGGCCCAGCTGCCCGGCAAATACCGGGCCGTTGTCCACCTGTTTTACTACGAGGGCTACCAGACGGAGGAGATCGCCCGGCTCCTGGGCCGGTCTCCCTCCACTGTCCGGGCCCAGCTGACCCGGGCCCGGCAGAGACTGCGGGAACTGCTGAAGGAGGACCTATGAACTTTTCAGAGACCTACCGCCGGATGAACGAGCCCGTCGCCCCGTCTCCGGACCTGATCCGCAAGACCCTGGCCCCGGCCAGGCGCCGCCGCTTTCCCAGGCGGCTGATCGCCATCGCCGTCGCGGCCGCCGTGCTGCTGGCCACCCCTGCCCTGGCGGTCCGGTCGGAGATGGGCTATTATGTTCTGTACCAGATCTCCCCCGCTGTCGCCCAGCTGTTCCAACCGGTGCGGATGTCCTGCACCGACAGCGGCGTCACCATGGAGGTGGCGGCCGTCCGGGTGGAGGGGGACACCGCCCAGGCGTATATCACCCTCTCCGGCGGCCCTGTGGACGCCGCCACGGACCTGTTCGACAGCTATTCCTTCCACCTGCCTTTTGATCAGTCCAGCCACTGCGAGCGTGTCGCCTGGGACGAGGCCGCCGGCGCCGTCACGTTCCTCTGCACCGTGCAGACCCTGGACGGCTCCCCCATCCCCACCGGCGGCAAGATGACCTTCTCCGTCCGCCAGCTGCTGACGGGCAAGCAGGCGCTGGAGGGCGTCGCCGTGGACCTGGATCTGGCGGACTATGCCGGAGAGGCAGAAACCGCCCAGGGCTATTCCAGCAGCAGCGGAGCGGACGGGATCCCAATGCTGCTGCCGGGGGAGGTCCTGGCAGAGCCGGCGGAGGGCATCGCCGTCACCGCCGCCGGATACGTGGACGGCTCGTTCCACGTGCAGGCCCGCCTGGGGGATATCCACCGCACGGACAACCACTGCAGGCTCTGGCTGGAGGACGCGGCAGGCGCAGAGGCGGGCACGGGCCACGGCGTCTATTTCCGCAGCGACACCGCCGTACCCGGTGACGACGTCTATGAGGATTTCCTCTTTGACGTGCCGCCGGAGGACCTGGCGGGCTATACCCTCCACGGCGACTTCTACACCGCCACCACGCTGACGGAGGGTCTGTGGCAGGTGACCTTTCCCCTGGAGAACACCCGTTGAGGATTCTTCACAAGCGGCACCCGGGAAAATTCCCGGGTGCCGTTCATTTCCTCTTGTCATTTTCTGGAATCATGCTATGATAGAGGCAGCAAGGTTTGGGAGGTTCACCATATGTTGGACATGCTGGAATTCCTGCGGGATGAGGGCGTCAGCCCGGACATCCTGGCGGAGGTCAAAAAGTTTTGCGACACCTATCCGGAGGCGGACCCGGTCCTGCGGCGCCGGATCCCGGACCCCCGGTATCTCTATTACGGAAAGGACATCTGGGAGGAGGCCATCACCGCCATCCTCTGCGGGGAGAACCTGCTGCTGGTGGGTCCCAAGGCCACCGGCAAAAACGTGCTGGCGGAAAATCTGGCCACCCTGTTCGGCCGCCCCAGCTGGAACGTGTCCTTCTACATCAACACGGACGCCGCCACCCTGCTGGGCACGGACACCTTTGAAAACGGCGCCGTGACACTGCGCAAGGGCCCCATCTACCAGTGCGCGGAGGTGGGCGGCTTCGGCGTGCTGGACGAGATCAACATGGCCAAGAACGAGTCTCTGGCGGTGCTCCATGCCACGCTGGACTTCCGCCGGTCCATCGACATGCCCGGCTACGAGCGGATCCCCCTCCACGACGCCACCCGCTTCATCGCCACCATGAACTACGGCTACGCCGGCACCCGGGAGCTGAATGAGGCCCTGGCCTCCCGCTTCGTTGTGATCGACATGCCCTCCATCACCACTGAGGGACTGATGAAGCTGCTGAAGCGGGAGTTCCCCGCCCTGAAGGATGCCTATGCCGAGCAGTTCGCCGGACTGTTCCAGGATATTCAGAAGAAGTGCGACGGCGGAGAACTGTCCACCAAGCCCCTGGACCTGCGGGGCCTGCTGGCCGCCGTGCGGCTGATGCGCACAGGGCTGGAGGGCAACCGGGCATTGGACCTGGGCCTGGTGAACAAGTCCTTCGACGACTTTGAGCGGCAGCTGGTCCGGGACGTCATCCGCACCCGTCTGCCGGAGGAGCTCCACCTGGGGGATGTGTTTGACTGATGGAGATCCTGGACAGTGAGAAGCGGCGGGCCCGGAACCTGATCTGGAACGCCGCCGCCGACTACTCCTTCGAGCCGGATTTCAAGGCCTATGACGAGGACGGCCGGGCGGACCTGTACTGGAACAGCATCATCGGCGCCGTGCGGAAAAACTACGGGGCGGAGACCATCGAGGGGCTCTTTGAAGCCCTCCATGGCTGCGCCCGGGAGCAGTTGTTCGAGCAGCTGCTGTGGCTGGGATTGGAGAACGCCGTCTACCAGCGGGAGGCCCCCCACCGGCCGGCGCTGCCCTCCCTGCGGCGGAGCTATGCCCGCCGGGCCGTGGCCCTGGACCAGAACGCCGACCCCTCGGATCTGCTGGCCGTTCTGGAAAACGCCCACTTCCGCCGGGCTCTCGGCCAGCCGGATCCGGCCATGCTGCCCCGGGATCGCAGGATGCTGGACGAGCTGGAGTTCTCCGGGGATCTGGACGGTCCTGCCATTGCCGCCCGGGCCCTGGACTTTCTCCACACCTACTTTCATTTTACCCCCGGCGAGACCCAGGCCCAGGAGGCGGAGGCGAAAAAACGGCACCGTCCCCTCTTTGCCTTCCGCCGCCGGTCAGAGGCGGACCTGCTGCCCTCTGTCCGGGCCTTCGGCCACGGCTTCGGCGAGCATCTGGTGAAGGGCCAGGGCGGCGGTCCGGATGCCATGCCGGTCCAGCGGCGGCTGACGGACTACAACCTGGCCCAAACGGAGGCGGCCCTGCGCAAGTACATGCGGGCCTATTTCGGTGCGCCCCTCTACAGCCAGCAGGAACTGGCCGGCCTGGAGCAGGAGCTGTGTGTGGACGAGCACCGGGGCTGCCACCTCTACTACGCCACCGGGGACGACACCCACGAGAAGCTCAAGGGCTATGTGGCCGCCCAGCGGCGCAACGCTCTGAGGCAGATGGAGCTGAATCGGCAGGCCTACGAGGCGGACGCCACCCGCCACCGCACCAGCATCCGCCGCCTCACCGCCCGCATCCGCAACGCCATGCTGGCCTATCTCCAGCCCACGCCGGTCCGGGCCGCTTCCGGCGCTCTGGACGCCGGCAGGATCTGGCGGGGCGTGTATCTGGACGACGACAAGGTGTTCACCCGCATCCTCCAGTCGGACCCCGGGGAATTGTCGGTGGACATCCTGCTGGACGCCTCCAGTTCCCAGATCGACCGGCAGGCGGTGGTGGCCGCCCAGGGCTACATGATCGCCGAGAGCCTGACCCGCTGCCATATCCCGGTGCGGGTGTCCTCCTTCTGCTCTCTCAGCGGCTACACGGTGGTGACCCGCTACCGGGACTACTTTGAGACCGACAAAAATGAGCGGATCTTCAATTACTTCACCACCGGCTGCAACCGGGACGGGCTGGCCGTCCGGGCGCTGGCCCGGGGACTGGAGGACTCCCCCAGCGAGCACAAGCTGGTGATCCTGCTCTCCGACGTGAAGCCCAACGACGTGATCCAGATGAATCACGGCGGTTCCTTTGTGGACTATGCCGGGGACAACGGCATCCAGAACACCGCCATGGAGATCCGGGCCCTGACCTACAAGGGCATCCAGGTCATGTGCGTGTTCACCGGGAAGGACGACGACCTGCCTGCCGCCCACACCATCTACGGCCGGAACTTCGCCCGCATCCGCTCACTGGACCAGTTCGCGGACACCGTGGGCGCCCTCATCCAAAATCAGATCCGCAGCCTGTAGCTGCACATTCCGCACGGGGCGGGGACGTTCTGTCCCCGCCCCGTGTCTGCTCCCTTTTCAAGGAAAGTAGTGATTTGGCGGAAAATTGAAAACCATTGGGGAAAATAGACAAAACGGGTATGCCCTCCGGACGGGGCATACCCTTTTAAGCGATGTCCGGTTGTGAGTTGGTCAGCCTTCCCACTCCGCCCTGTGGGCCTCCCACCACGCCGGAAACGCCGGGTCCTTCGGGGAGAGGGTGGGGGTGATATGTCTGCTAATCCTGGTTGTGTCATTCCGTTCTTTGCTGAATGGGATGTTGATGGGCAATTCAGATGTTGCTCCCAAATATAATAATTTTAGGATATGCGCCTGCTCTCGTGTCCAGTTATTCCCCAAATATGTTTTGGAAAAACTTTCTATTGATTGATCTACCGTAGAATGTGTCCCTGCATGAACAGAATAAAGTTGGCCATAGAGATATTCTATATTCCGTTTGTTTTTGAGCAACAAATCTTTATCAAAATGAATGGGAACATCTTCATTTCCACCATATCCCATATTGATTAGAAACAACTGTGATCTGGCAATCGACATTGTATCCTTTTTTGCCAAGCACCGATTGAAGATGGCCTGGACATTGATTTCGTCCAGTTCCAGCGGCGCAAACTTTCCGGCTGTTTCTGCTTTCACTTGTTTTGCCGCATTTGCAAACAAACCCAAAACACAAGCCCCCTGTCGCACCGTTCCGGCGCCAAATGTTTGCTGTTTTCCCTATCATACAATACCGGCCTGCCCTTTGCAAGGCCGGCGGCGGGGATTTTCCCGGTTTCGGCAAGCCGACGGCGTTCGGGCCATCACTCCTGATCTTGAAAAGGGACCGTGTCCGCTCTCTTGCAAGCCCCGCCGTTTCATGGTATCATAAAAAATAGTCTGTTCTTCCGGAACAGCCACATTCTGACAGGCGCCGGCTCTCCGGCAGGAGCACACAGTATGATCGGATTGGGAACCATCGTCAATACCATCGCCATCGTGGCAGGCGGCCTGGGGGGGCTGGTCTCCCGGAGATTTCTGAAGGAGCGGTATCAGGAGACCGTCACAAAGGCCATCGGCTTCGCCATCATGATGATGGCACTGGGCAGCACGCTGTCCCAGATGCTGGTGGTCCGCCTCTCCGCCGACGAGGCGGGACAGCTCTCCGCCGGCCTGGACACCCAGGGCACCATGATGATGGTGGTCTCCCTGGCAGGCGGTGCTCTGCTGGGAGAGCTGCTTGATCTGGAGCACTGGTTCGAGCGGTTCGGCGCCTGGCTGCGGGACAAGACCGGCAGCCAGGGGGACCGGCAGTTCATCGACGCCTTCGTCTCCGCCTCCCTGACGGTGTGCGTGGGCGCCATGGCCATTATCGGCTCCATCCAGGACGGGATCTCCGGCAGCCACGACACCCTGTTTGCCAAGGCTGTTCTGGACATGATCATCATCCTGATGATGACGGCCTCCCTGGGAAAGGGCTGCATCTTTTCCGCCATTCCGGTGGCCGTCTTTCAGGGTGCCGTCACCCTGCTGGCCCGGGAGGCCGCGCCTCTTTTCACAGAGGCTGCTCTCAGCAACATCTCCCTGGTGGGGAATGTGCTGATCTTCTGTGTGGGCGTCAACCTGGTCTGGCCCAGGACCGTCCGCATCGCCAACATCCTGCCGTCCATCGTCATCGCCGCAGCTTTTGCGGCGTGGGCATAAGCCGCCGGGCGGCAATTGGGGAAAGGACTGGAACACGCATGACGCCGAATCTATTTGACACCCTTCAGGCGCTTCTGGCGCAGGACCCCCGCTTTGTGGCGGAGGACGGCACGCTTCTGCGCAACGCCGTCTATGAGGCCGCCATGGGAATGGACGCCGGCCTGCTCCGTCTGCTGCTGTCGGATCCCGATACCCGGGCCCGGTTTTTCACAGAGGCCGACGGGATCCTGGTCTTTGACAAGGTGGGCTTCGGCTGGGCCGTCAGCAACCGGGCGTTCCTGCCGGACTCCTATACCCGCTTTCAGAACAAGATCGGCCTGGCGGACAGCAGCGGACAGCTGCTCTCCGCCTCCGGCGGCGTGACGCTGGTGTTCCCCTACAAGGACTGCGTGCTGGAGGGCGGCCAGACCCGGGAGGATCAGCGGCGGGGGGAGATCTTTTACAACGAGACCCTGGCCCCCCATGAGATCGACCGCCTGCTGGCCCCCAAGGTGCTGGTCCATCCCCTGCGGTGCGCACCGGAGGGCGAGGCGCCGGCGGCGGAGATCCGGCCGGAGGACAATCTGCTGATCCGGGGAAACAATCTGCTGGTCCTCGCCTCGCTCCGCCGCCGGTACGCCGGAAGGGTGCGGATGGCCTATTGGGACGTGCCCTACAATACCGGCTCCGACAGCTTCGGCTACAACGACCGCTTCTCCCGCAGCACCTGGCTGGTCTTTCTGAAAAACCGGGTGGAGCAGCTGCTCCCCCTGCTGGCGGAAGACGGCGTGCTGCTGATCCAATGCAGCTTCCACCAGCAGGCGTATCTGCAGGTGCTGCTGGATGAGATCATCGGCAACCATGTGATGACGTTCAACGTCCTGGCCCGCCACCCGGACCGGACCCTCACCGCCGACAAGCCCTTCAACGACGTGGTGGAATACGTCCTGGTCTACGCCAAGAGCCCCTCCTTCCAGATGCCCCGGATGGTCCGGGAGAAGTCCGTGGACGACTACCGCTGGACGGTGGAGGAGCTGGCGCCGGGCGAGGAGGTCTCCTTCGACGGCCGGAAGGGCCGGATCTTCCGGCCGGACCAGTACCGGCTGATCAAAGCCGCTCCGTCCCGGGAGCATTTCAAGATCATGACCGTCCGGGGCTCCATCCGGGAAAAGGTGTCCTCCGGCCGGTTCTATGTGAAGTACCTCCAGCCGCTGGAGGCGTCGTATCCCCCCAAGACCCTGTTCAAGGTGGAGGGCATCGGCGACGACATGTACAGCTACCGCTACTTCTATCTGCCCCCGGAGGGGAACAAGAACGGCGCCTACCTCCAGGGGATGCCCACGTCCTCAACTGAGACCTATAAGCCCTACCCCAATTTTCTGGACTTCGTGCAAAGCTACAACACCGTGAACCGGGAGGGAAACGGGGAGTTCCGCAACGGCAAGAAGCCGGAGGACCTGATCGCCTATCTGATGGGGATCTTCACCGCCCCGGGAGATCTGGTGCTGGACGCCTTCTCCGGCTCCGGCACCACCGCCGCCGTGGCCCTGAAGCTGGGCCGGCAGTTCCTCTGCATCGAGCAGATGGACTACGCAGAGACCCTGACCAAGCGGCGCATCGAAGGCGTCCTGCGGGGAGAGGAGAACGACATCCTGCCGGAGTCCGGCTGGCAGGGCGGCGGCTCCTTCCTGTACTGTGAGCTGGCCCGGCTGAACCAGCGGTACGTGGAGGAGATCGCCTCCGCCGCCACCGCTGAGGCGCTGGCGGACCTCTACCGCCGCATCGTGGACACCGGCTTCATCAGCAGCCGCATCACCCGCCGGGACATGGAGGAGACCGCCGGGGACTTTGCGGCCCTCTCCCTGCCGGATCAGAAGCGGTTCCTGCTGGAGCTGCTGGACAAGAACATGCTGTATGTGAACCTGTGCGATCTGGAGGATGCGGAGTTTGCCGTCTCCCCGGAGGACCGCGCCTTCAACCGGAGCTTTTACGGGGAGGCGTGAGCGGGATGTTTTTATACGAAGAGCTCGACAATCTCCGGAAGTACCGCGCCATCCAGCCCCTTCCCCCCTGCATCCGGGACAGTCTGAATCCCCGCATGCCGCTGCGGCCCTATCAGGAGGTGGCCTTTGAGAACTTTGTCACCTACTTCCAGCGGCCCGGCGGCCCGAAGCGCCCCTGCCAGGTGCTGTTCCACATGGCCACCGGCAGCGGCAAGACGCTGATCATGGCGGGGCTCATCGCCTATCTCTATCAGCAGGGCTACCGGAATTTTCTCTTCTTTGTGAACCTCACCAC
Organism: Oscillibacter valericigenes; assembly: GCF_016902445.1. Taxonomy (GTDB): domain Bacteria; phylum Bacillota; class Clostridia; order Oscillospirales; family Oscillospiraceae; genus Oscillibacter; species Oscillibacter avistercoris. The sequence goes on from NZ_JACSNX010000001.1 coordinate 283,590, forward strand.
CATCGTCCAGCAGACCCGGGACATCTTCCTGAATCCCGGCTCCGCCAAATACCTCTTCGCGCCGGAGATCCTTGTGGACGGGCATCGGGTGCAGATCCGGGAGGTCTCCAACTTCCAGTCCAGCGATCCGGAGGCCGTCAACATCCTGTTCACCACCACGCAGAGCCTGCACACCGACCTGTGGATGGTGCGGGAAAACGGCCTGTCTCTGGAGGATTTTGCCCAGACGCCCGTGGTGCTGCTCTCCGACGAAGCCCACCACCTGAACGTCTCCACCAAGCGGATGGACCGGGCTGAGGCCGCCAGCTACCACTCCTGGGAGGAGACGGTGCACCGCATCTTCCTGACCCGGGAAGACAACGTCCTGCTGGAATTCACCGCCACCTGTGACCTGGCAAATCCCCAGATCCTGGAGGCCTACCGGGACAAAATCCTCTTCAACTACCCCCTGCAGAACTTCCGGGCGGACCGGTACTCCAAGGAGATCATCACCCTCCGGGCCGATCTGTCCCCCATGGACCGGGCGCTCCAGGCCCTGATGCTGAGCCAGTACCGGCTGAAGGTCTTTCAGGCGAACCGCCTGCCCGTCAAGCCGGTGGTGCTGTTCAAATCCGCCAAGATCCAGGAGAGCGCCGCCTTTCAGGCCGCCTTTGCGGAACGGCTGCGGACCCTCACCGGCGGAGAGCTGGAGCGCATCTCCACCCTGATCCAGAACCCCGCCATGCGCCGGGCCTACGCCTGGTTCGCCCGCCGGGGCATCTCCTTTGACGCCCTGGCCCAGGAGCTGCGGGAGGACTTCTCCCCGGAGCACTGCATCTCCGCCAACGACGATGCCGCAGCAGAGCGCAAGCAGCTGCTGCTGAACTCCCTGGAGGCCCCTGAAAACCCCTATCGGGCCGTGTTCGAGGTAAAGAAGCTGGACGAGGGCTGGGACGTGCTGAACCTCTTCGACATCGTGCGGCTGTATGAGACCCGGCAGTCCGGCGGCCGCCGGATCTCCGCCTCCACGGTCTCCGAGGCCCAGCTCATCGGCCGCGGGGCCCGCTACTGCCCCTTCCAGACCGCTCCGGACCAGCCCCGCTACCAGCGCAAATTCGACCGGGATCTGGACAGCGAGCTGCGGATCTGTGAGGAGCTGTACTACCACTGTCAGAACGACAGCCGCTATATCGCAGAGCTCCACAGCGCCCTGCGGGAGATCGGCATCGACCCGGACCGGACGGCCCCCTGCAGCCTGCGGCTGAAGGAGTCCTTTCGGAACAGCCGCTTCTACCGGGAGGGCCTGGTCTTTGCCAACAGCCGGGTGCCGCTGGATCCCGGCCCGGACGCAGACGGCCTGCCCGCCGCCCTGCGGGAGCGGAGCTTCCCCGTGACGCTGGCCACAGGCGCCTCCGGCGAGGACCTGGTGATGGACTCCGTCCCCCTCTCAGAGGAAGCGGCGGACCTCCGGACCTATGAGACCACCTTCCGTCAGCTGGCGGATCTCAATTACGCCATCGTCTACAAGGCGCTGATCCGCTGGCCGGCCTTTCAGTTCGACGCGCTGAAGCGGCGCTTTCCCGGCCTGTCCTCCACCCGCATGTTCCTCACGGACCCCCGGTATCTGGGGGCGGTCCGCCTGGTGATCCGGAGCCGGTACGACATGCCGCCCGCCCAGGTCCTCCGCAGCGCCGCGGAGCAGGTCCTGGGAACGCTGGCCGGGGCGCTGGCCTCTGTGCAGGAGCAGTGGACCGGGAGCCGGGAGTTCCATCCCCGCCGCATGGCGGAGGTGTTTCAGGACAAGACCGTCAACGTGACCGATCCCCACGCGGGAGGCGCCGGCATCTCCCAGAACGACCACACCGTCCCCGCCGCATGGCGGCTGGACCTGTCCCGAGAGCTGTGGTACGCCTACGAGGACAACTTCGGCACCTCGGAGGAAAAGGCGCTTGTGGCCGCCATCCACGCCCACATCCGTGAACTCCAGGCCGCCTATGATGCTGTCTATCTGGTCCGAAACGAGCGGCAGCTCTCCCTCTACGCCTTTGCGGACGGAGCGCGGTTCGAGCCGGACTTTCTGCTGTTCCTGCTGAAGCGGCAGGACGGCGGCTGGGTCCAGACCCAGGTCTTTCTGGAGCCGAAGGGCACGCACCTCCTGCAGGAGGACGCCTGGAAGGAGCAGTTCCTCCTCCAGCTGGAGGAGCAGGCCGTTCCGGTGAAGGTCTTTGCCGGCGATCCGTCCTGTCGGATCCTGGGGACTCACTTCTTCAACCTGGAGCGCCGGGAGACGGAGTTCGCCGCAGACCTGCGGCGCCTGATCGACGGCCCCCCATGCGAAGCCTGAAAAAAAGCAAGCGCCCTGGACGCCCGCTCGGGCGCCCAGGGCGTTTCCGTCTGCATGGCTCAATTCCGGGAGCACTTCTCCGCGTCGATGGCCAGCACCAGCATCAGCGCGCACAGGGCGTTGCCCGGATCTGCCACGTCGATCACATAGGTGTCCGTCCAGTGAAAGAGCTCCTTGTGGACCGTGGCCACCAGGGCGCCGCAGGCCTCCGTCACCCGGTAGTCCCACTCCAGAAGATCGCCCTCCGCCTGCCAGCCGTTGCAGTCGATGTCGAATTTGGGGGCAAAAAACGTGAATCGCTTCTGGATGGAACCCACATACTGGTCCCGGATGTACAGCTCGAACCTGGGCAGGAAGGTCAGCACCCGCTCCTGCACCGTGCCGATGTGCTCTCCCGCCGCATTCAGGATGTGGAGACAGTGTCCCCAGGACAGCTTGCCCTCCACGGTATAGACGGTGTCCCCCGCCTCATCGTAGATGTCGTAGCTGTCAAACCAGGAGAACAGCCGCTGCTTGAATAGAAGTCTCATGTTTCACCTCATTTTTCAGCCGAGTGCCTCTCAGGCCGTCTCCACCAGATGGTCCAGCTCCCGGCAGACTGCGTCCCGTTCCCGGCAGACCTGATTGAACTCCAAATTCAATTGGCCCTGGGTCCTGCCCACCTGCCGCCGCAGATCCTCCACCCGATCCCGGGAGTTGCTGATTTGCTCCAGCACCGACCAGTCGAAAAAAATGTTGTCAAAAAGGACATCCAGCGTCCAAGTGAAACCGTCCGGCCGGAAATCGCCGATATGCAGGGCCGCCACGTCCGCCAGCTCCCGCCGGTACCGGCGCAGGGCGCTCTGCATCTGCTCCATGGAATGCTGCGCCTCGTCCAGCCGGGAATACTTCATCATGTCTGTCAGCAGTCCGCCGCCGATCACATCCCAGGTCCCCCAGTTTTCCGCACTGCCCAGGGAAGCCAGCACCTGATCCAGCCTGCGGCGGACGTCCTCACCGGCAGAGCGGGCCTCTTCCAGTTCCCGCAGGCGGCTCTGGAGCTCCGCCAGCCGCTCTTCCAGGGCGATGATCCGCTCCGCTGCGGCGCTGTTCTCCAGCTTCAGCGCTTCCCGCTTTTCCTCCAGCACCTGCCGGAAGCGTGCCTCGCACCCCTGATCCGCCCGCAGCTCCGCCTCACAGCCGGCGATCTCCTGCTGGATCTCCGCCAGCTGCCGCTCCGCCGCGTCGTATTTCATCCGGGCGGCGCAGGCCTCTGCCTCTTCTCTTTCCAGCCGCTCTTCCCCGCGGCCGGAGAGTTTTGCCGCAATGGAGGCAAAGGACAGACGTCCCAGATCCTCTACGTCTTTCTGTTCCGCACTCCACACCCGGCGGAGCCGCTCCGCATCGGCCAGCGCTTCCGCCTCCTGTCCCCGCAGGGTCTCCAGCCGGACCGTGTTACGGCGCAGACGGGCGATTCGCTCCCGCAGGTCCTTCAGCTCCGTATCAAACTCCCGCATTTGCATATTCCTCTCTTTCCCAGCGGCCCTTCCGCAGGTCTTATTCCAGATGCTCCGGCAGTGCCGCCGGACAGTGCTGCCGGAACAGCTTTGCTGTCCGGTAGAGATAGACCAGCCGCAGCACTGCCACCACGATTGCGCCGACCGCAATCGCCAGCATCACCAGCAGCGACAGGAGTACAGAGAGCAGCATCAGAAGCACAGAGCCAAAGATCCCCAGCAGCAGGCCGATCTTCCACCGCCACAGGAGCCGCCACTTGCCGGCAAGTCTGTCATCCAGTCCCTCCAGCACATCGGCGTGGGCATTACACTCCTGATAGACAGATACCAGTTCCAGAACCGCTGCCGGCAGGCTCAGCGCCCACCACAGCCCGCTCTCCTCCGGAACGGCAAACAGGATCACGGCGCTGCCTGCACTGCCCGCCAGACTGCACAGCGCCGCCGTGCGGTATCGCCCGCCCACTGTCCGCAGCTGCCACAGAAATGCGCCGTAAGCCAAAGACGCCAGGGCCCCCAGCACCTCCCCCACTGTTCCGGCGGCGGGAAATGAGGAGGCAACCTCATCCAGGGTCAGGGTCTCCGCCAGGGTCCTGGGAATCACCAGCCAGAACAGGAGCCACAGCCACTTCGCCAGCACCGGTGCGTTCCGGTCCAGCCAATCCTGCCGCTGCTGTCTTTCCTCCAGCTCCCGCAGCCGTCTCCTGGGCATATCTTCCCGCTGGCAGCGGAGATGGCAGCAGGAGATGTACGTGCAGGAGGAACAGTCGGCATGCCCCTTTTTTCGGCAGCAGTCCGCAATGCCGCAGTCTCCGGAGTACGGGCGGCCGGGTCCCGTCTGACAGCCGGGACAGTCCAGCGGGTCCCTCCAGGTACAGGTGTCGCAAGCTCGTCCGCAGAGGCCTTCCATGGTCCGTCCCCCCTCTCTTCTGTCGTTTAGATTGTACCATGACCAGATGTCTCTGTGGGTAACAAATCCATGACAAATTTCTGCCGGAATGCTCATACAGCAAATTTTTCCGCCAAATAATCCGCATATTCTCCAGGCCCGGAGTCAAACTATGCTCGCGATACCCAGTGACCCACGCAACTTTGTATGATGAAAAGGAGATATCACTATGTCTAGCAAGAATAGCAATAAGATCAACGTTCCCGAGGCCCGTGCGGCCATGGATAAGTTCAAGATGGAGGCTGCCGCCGACTTTGATGTATCTACATCATATTGAAGAAAAACGCGAAATCTGCAACAAATAATACTTAATTTCGACGAATAGCCCGCTAAAACACACTGCACAGCAATTTTTTGCTGTGCAGTGTGTTTGTTTAGGGTTGGTGTTTACTACATATTAACTTCACTAAAATCTATCATCCAGCGTAAGCCGAAGTGGTTGCCATTCAATCAGATTTTGGAAAGAGATTTGTCAAGGGTGTTTTTTACAAATCTCTGTCCGAGATAAGTATTGGTATGTATAATCGACCTTTATATTCATTTTTTTGAATACCAAGAAAAGGAGCAAGGTATAATTTTGACCTTGCTCCTATCAGATAGTATTTAATTCAACAAGTTAAAATTGGCCAGTTATTCGCCATATACGATCAAGACGGTTTTTCCATCGCAATCCAAATAAACGCTCTGGTCGCCGCCAACCATTCCGTCTGTGCCGAAATGTACTTTCCATACACATTCATCTGTATCAAAATATGTCGTAATCCTGTCATACTCGACGGTGCATTCGTTCTTAGCACATTCGGCCACATTCTCAAAAGTTATTTCAGTTTCAGTTGTATTTACAAATCCAGAAGTTTTTACACCAGGTTCGCCTTCTACATATATTGCCATATCTTCGGCATAAGAAAAATTAGGGATCGCAATTTTATCAAAAATTGCCTTTGTCTGCTCTGCTAAATCACAATACATTGTGTGGCTACGTGCAGATACTCCTGTATGCCACAAATGGAAGTTTTCCTTAAAAAGGGTCTGGAGTTCTTCATCTGTAAACGATGCTTTCAAATCGTCATTGATAACCAAACCATGTTGAATAAATAAATCAAGCAGTTCTTCTGCGGGCATTTCGGATAATTCTTCATAAGTATATTTCTGCTCAGCTTCGGATTGAATGTCTGTTTGGGATATTTCCTCGTTATTTTGAGTTGGAGTTATTATGTCCTGTTGTCCTTGCTGACTGCAACCAACCAGACCCAACACACAGACCAATGCTAAAACTAATGCTATATATTTCTTCATACGGATTACCTCCTTGTAAAATTGTTTACTTGTATATATAGACGGAAAATCCAGCAAAAAGTTCCGAACTATGGCTATATCATAGCATACTTCGGTCAATTTGTCTCATTCCAGAAAACGAAATTTAAACTTTTTTCAAATTGCCAACCTCTTCATATAATATTTCCTCCCGTATTATGTGTTTGGAATCAGTTGTAGTTCCCTGACGTTTCTTGTTGTGGTATAATGGGCCGTCAGAAATTACAATAAAGTATAGCCACTTGGACAACAAACAAGAAGTAAAACGAGAACGGCCCCTAAGATGGTTACAGGTGCCAGAGCAATGATATGAGTGCAGTATACTCATGCCATATGGAGGAGCAATGGAGAGAAGGAAAACGCAGGCTATGGCGTCGCATAGCGCCATATTTTTATTGCTGAGTATTTTTACATTTGTGTTTCTTGGTTCGGAATATCTATATGTCAATATGGTCTCCCGCATTGTCGAGGAAAGCCAGACGGTCATTGCACAAAATTATGCGCTGGGCGTCAATGCCCTTGGATTTCTTATATACCCGCTGATAAACCGCTCTGTCCGCGAGAGGAACAAGACGATCCTTATATTTTCCCTATCGTTCCTCTCCATTATCTGCATATTTTTGATCCAACAGCACATCTCGTTTTCCGTCACGCTTGCGGCAGGCGTGGTTCTGTTTCTGTTGCTGGGCGTTTTTGGCGGCTCCGTTCATTATCTGGCTGCCTGCACGATCCGGACCGAACGCATAGCCGGCCTGGTGGGAATCTCCTACGCGGCCGGCATCCTGCTACAGTACGCAAACAACAATTTGGTAAATATAGAGATCGCGGAGGCCGCGGTACTCTCTGTTTCCCTTGCGGTACTGAGTGTTTTGATCATGCGCACACGCCGCATCCACAAAGAAGCACTCGCATCGGATGAAACGGCGCCGCTCCGAACCGCGCTCCGCCCCGATGAAATGTCCAGAAAGAAAATACCGGCGGGACTGCTCCTGGTACTTCTGGTGGCCCTGATGGCCTGCGTATTCAGCACATTGGATAACGCGATCACCCTGGGCCATGCGGCGGGCACGATGGACATCGGGCAATGGCCCCGTATGCTGCTGGCCCTGAGCGGCCTGGCTGCCGGTTTCCTCTTTGATATCCGGAAAAGAAAATATATGACGCTGATGATGTACTGCGTGATGGTGCTCTCGGTGCTGTGTGTGATTGTTCTCCGGTGGGGCGGGCCATTCCTGACCGGAGTAGCGGTCGCCTATGTGGCCTCCGGATTTTTTGTCGTGTTTTTTACCACCAGTTTTTTGGAGCTCGCTGCCTGTATGCGCCTGCCGGACCTCTGGGCCGGCATGGGACGGGCGGTGAATAATCTCGTGGCGGCGCTGGTTACCAACGGCTCGGTGACGCTGCTCCTTGCCGGCAGGAGTATTACGCTGATCGTCCTCATGCTGGTGCTGTTTGTCGCGGCCAGCATCCTGATGTTTGCCTACACGGTCAAGGCTCATGCCGTATTGGCGCCGCCCCCGGCTCCGGCGGCGGGCTACACGCCGAAGGAAAAGTTCTCTTCCTTTGCCAGCCTCTATTCATTGACTGACCGGGAGCGGGATGTGCTGCAGTATTTACTGGTCTCGGACGGCAGCGTGCAGGATATCGCGCAGCAGATGGCCCTTTCCCGTCCTGTGCTGTATCGCCATATCAGAAGCCTGAATGAAAAGACCGGAACCCAGAGCCGGATCGGCCTGCTGCAGTTCTATTATGAGTGGATGCCGGAGAACAAGGGCGTTACCCCTGAAAAAAGCCCGGATTTCAAGGCGTGAGACAAATGTACCCCCCCTGTCATTCGAAAAAAACGATGTAAAATAAAAAAAGAGACAAATGTAACCTTATATTTTAAGGCCATCTATGCTACGCTTTCCACAGATACTGGCGCAGCATCCCGGCCTACGACAAACCGCGTCAGGATCTCCTGGCGCGGTTTTTTGCGTCCACCCCGTCCGCAGCGGTGTGGGACGCTCAGGCCAGGCAGTCGCTGTATAAGGAGGAAATGAAATTTGAGAAAAACAGGATCTATTTTAGTGGCCCTGCTGCTCCTGTTTGGCCTGACTGCCTGCGGCGGTCCGGGAAACGAACCGGAGAGCGAAAGCGTGCCGAAGGGAGATGGTCAGATAACATCGGAGCCTGCCCCATCTTCCCGGGAACCCGCGGTGTCGATCACGGAAACGGCGGCCAGGACTGTGGATTTGGAACTGTATGAAACCCCAGATTTCAGCATCCAGATTCCCAAGGGCTGGACGGTCACCAGCGGCGGTACAGGGATGTATCACTCCATCCGGATTCAGGACCCCGCTGAGCCCCTCAATCAGATGTTCGTTCTCTTGAAGGCGGATATCCTGCTCCACAGTCAGGAGGGAAAGGACGCCTGGACCTATTATTCCGGCGTGACCGGTATGCCTGATATGCAGATATTTGCCCAGGCTCCCGTGCTGTCCAGCCCATCTACAGAGAATTTTTATCAGATCTTCCCGCAGTACGCCGACTTTGCCGCCCAATATGGCCCCGGCTATGCCGGCTATACCTTCCCCCAGTTTGAGGCCTTCACTGTGACCGAGCGTTTCCCGTCCACCGGCAGCCTGAGCGCCCACGCGCTGGGCGATGAGCTGCTGCGGGCCACCTTCACCGAAGACGGCAGAGAGGGAGAGGGGATGTTTGCCGCGTCGGTCGTGGATTTTGGCAGTGTTCCCATCGCGGCCGGCCCGCCGGTAGGCTACCAGCTCCCCCAGGCGGACGGCGGGTATTATATGGCGTATAACATCATGGCGGTCACAGCGGCCAAGGACACCTTCGTTGAGTGGGAGGGCATTTTGACCGAGAGCCTCGGCACACTGGAGTACTCGGAAAACTTTGTAAACGCCACCATCCAGGCGGGGCAGGAAGTGGTACAGCAGGCCATGGACTTCAGCCGAAATGCAAACGAGGTGCTGAACGGGATCATGTCTTCCTGGAAGGCGCGAGACACCAGCGTGGACATCCAGAGCCAGAAGCAGAGCGACGCCACATTGGGATATGAGCGCGTTTACGACACGGAAACAGGTGATATCTACCGGGCGGAGAACGGCTGGAGCGACAGCTATTCTGGGGAGCGCTATCAGCCGGTGACGGAAGACGAGATGTACGTACAGCCCATCAGCGGCTATATTGAGTGAAAACTGCCCTGCTTACAACGACAGGTAGCTGCATTTTTTTAACGAACAGGAGGAGCGTGAATGAATTATAGCATCTCGAAGATCATCCCATATGTCCGTCGGTATGTGCTCCTTGGAATTTATGACGTGCTGGACGGCGAAAGAGTGCCTTATCAAAAGAAAGAGGACACGGTCGTGGCCAAAGCGGAGGTATACGGCAATCTCAGCACCTTTTCTATCTCTGCCGAGGAGCAAGAGATGGGGACCGAGCTGAAGGTCACCATGCTGCAGTCCTGCGTGGGATTGTCTGAGCAGGGAAAAGAGCGGGCCATGACCGCTGTGATGGATCGAATCGTACAATATCTGGAAAACGAGCTTTTGATGAATAATCGCGCTGCTATAATAATGCCGCAGGAGGATAAATATGGATATGGGAGACGGCCCGAGCTCCATATCCGTGCGGTACGAAAAGGATGCCGGCGCGGTGAAGGTCCGGCTGTATAACTTGCTGGGCGAGGATTTCATCCCCGTGGTTTGCGGCGCGCCGGAAGACGCTGCGGGCGAGACGGTCAGCGTGACGGTGTTCGTGGACGGCCAGCCCATCCCACAGGAAAACTACACGGTTGCGGATGAAACAGAGGAAAGCCAGGTGTCCCATATGGATACTCCGGATGAGGTGGAGACTGTCACAGATTATATCCGAGTGATCACCGCCACACTGCCGCAGCCCATTTCCGCCGATGCCAAGGCGACTGTCGCGCTGGATATGGAGTTGAACGGGCACCGGTTTACCTACAAAAATCCGATTATAGATCCGCTGGTCTGACACTGAAATTGACAGAAAGGAAGGAGTGGAGAAAATGGTAAAAAATGGGGCAGGAAGCTGCTAAGGTATATGGGAACTTTGTCTTGACGAAAGCCCCGAAAAGAGAGAAAAGGGATATTAGGGGAGAAAAACCCGCGATAGAATAAAATCAAAGGTGTGAAGAAAAGGACAGGAGGACAGACCATATCTTTATACTTGATGTGGGAACTGTCTAGTTCTAAAAATCGTCGCTTGACTGTTTCCGCGGGCAGGACCTCCTTGCCGATGCGGATGGTGACAGCAGTACTGGACACCACGTCCACGATCAACTCCAGCAGGCTTTCCACATCGTCGTATGGATGCTCCCGGAGGAGATAGGTGTAATCAATATTTTCTTTGATTTGCTCTCTTTGCTCGTATCGTTCTATCTCCAATCTGTCCGCCTCCATAGTGACAGGCTGCGGGGGGCTGGGGGGATAGGTGGATGGATCAGGATGGTTAAAATCAGTTTGATTTAACTTAGTATAATTAGGGTCGGTTTTCTCGACGCCTGGAAGTCGGCTCTCTCGACTTGCAGAGGTCGGAAAAGCCGACTTCTGCACACCGGAAAACTCGACGTCTGGAGAGGGTATAAAAGGAGGCGGTTCCGGTTGAGACGTTTGAGGAGGTTGTGGGGGGACAGAGCCGGTGGTAAAGCGCCGCACATAGAGTTTGGTGGGTTTACCCTGGCCCTGTTTGACGCGGTTAATAAGCCCAACGCCTTTCCGGGTGTCCAGGTCTGCCAGCATCTTCATGGCCTTGTCCCGGCCGCAGTTCATATCCCCGCAGATCTCCTCCACGGTATAGTAGATATACACGCGCCCGTCCTCGTCGTACCAGCCGTTCTTCACGGACAGGCTCATCCGGTCCAGCAGCATACCATACAGCAGTTTGGCGTCTGTGGACAGGTGCTTGAAACGGGGGTCTGTGATAAGCTGGCGGGGGATGCGGAAATAGATAAATTGTTCCGCTTCATCGCCGTAAAAATATTCCGATATTGCGGCCTCTGGCATGGTCGGCTCCTCCTTTTAGGCAAAGAAATAAGCACGATTGTCAAATCGTGCTTTTTTCTGAATGTTCAATTTTGTCACAAGAGTTTGGTTTTACGGTAACTGCCTGCTTTTTTCTTTCTTTTTGTCTTGGTGTTTATGAACAATTGCCTGAGCAGCAGGGTACTGTAAAGGGCCGGACGATGCTCCTTCAGATAGATGCGTCGCATCCGTCCATATTTGCCGATGTGGTACTCCCTTGTGTCTGACAATACGAGGTCGGGGATCAGGTAGTCCCCGCATTGCGTGTAGGTCAGTTCCATAATGGCCTCCTTTGTGGGAATGTGTGGGGGTGACAGTTACGGTCAGGTGCAGGGCATCCCTCCTTCATCACAACTGTCTTTTCATTCGCCACAAATGAGCCGCAGTCATGATGTAATTTTCGGTGGTGTAATCCACCCTTTATAAATTACATCATGGAAGAATCAAAATAGGCTTTTTGGCGACTTATTCCCCTTTAGTGGCTTGTGGCGCCACGTCCTTGCACTCACACTCGTTCATCTGTATGAGTACGAGTAAACCGTTATTCAGTCAGATTTCCAAATTTCATTCAGTCAGATTTCTAAGTTTCATTCAGTCGGATTTTGTATCCTGTTCTGGGACAGCTGGATAGTCACGGAGATCAGGTTCGGAATACCACAAAGCAAAACGGCGCCTACTCGATACGAAAGTATTGAGCAGGCGCCACTTTGCAGTTCAATAGAGTTCCCACCAGTAATCGAACACCTTGCGGTACTGGTTTCCCTTCTTTGGTAGACAGCGATACTTTCGGACTTTCCGATTCCCATTCCGCTTCAGATACTGCTGCCGTCTGCTGGACTTCATATATTGAATGTGAAGTCCAGAGTGGAGCAAGGTCGCTATTCTCTCATAATCCCCCACGATATAGCCCATATTCGGCGCATATCCGCTGTGCTGAATGAGAAACAGGAGCCGATCTGTATGTCTGACGCTCTGTGAACGGCGGTATTGGCGACCGGTACGACGCCCACAGCCATTCTCCGCTTTAGTCGATTCCAGGATCTCGGCGATCCGACTGTTTAACTCTTGCTCTGTCATAAACCTTTCTACTCTGAACGATCCGGGTGACAGGATTGACTCCGTTCCAAGACCCTCGCTGTTTTGCGTGATATTCCCGTTTGGCCTTCTTACTGCGCTTGTCCAATGGTATCAACTGTTTCACGGGAATTCGCCTCCTTTTCTCTGCTGTTGACATTTGTCCCAAAGCGCACGGCATACATCCAAATAGTCTATATAGCCCAGCAACATCATCTTCTTCGGCAACTCTTCCAGGGCTGCCTGGAACCGCTCCCGATCACGTTTCCGCACATGGCAGAAAATCGCACGGTACGGAGAGTCACCCCGTACATATTCCTCGTGGAAGTGTACCCGCACCTGATGCTTGATGAAAAGCTGATCTGCCAGATAAGCGTCCGTATCCAGGAACACGAAATAGCTATAGAACAGCGATAGCCGGTCAATGTGCTGATAGAAATGCGTATCTTCCAATAGTGCCCTCCCTTATGACAATCTCATTACAAATGCAGAGGATCGCTTGCTATTCCAGAGCATATCGGTTATATTTTAATATTCCGCTGCGGCGGAAATCATCCTGATGAATGGAGGCGATCCATATGTCCGTGATTCGGTTTCCCGTGATCGATCCAGTGGCTACCGGAGCAAATATCTGCCGGCTTCGGAAAGACCGTGGTCTGACGGTTCGAGATCTCCAGCAGTATTTCGGATTCGAGGAGCCGCAAGCCATCTACAAATGGCAGCGGGGGCAGAGCCTTCCCAGTGTAGATAACCTCTATGCGCTGAGTGCCTTGCTCCAGGTCCCGATGAATGAGATCATCATCTCCACTTCTCATATTGTTCCGTTTGAGCAGCAGGCTTCCGCCTGCTGCTCAGGTCATTTTATACTGGGATTTTTTCCGGTACAGTGGGCGTGGCAGAATTTCAAAACCGCTTAGACCCTTATCCGCTTGCTCTCCACGGGCTTACCCCGGCCCAACTGGACCGTTGCCTGCCTAGGGATGAGCCAGCGACTTGAAATATAGATTATCATGCCATTTTGTCTGGCAACAGGTGGGCGTAAGGTTGAATTCTGCGTTTGACAACGAATGTGTTGTTGAATGGCGGCTTTGCGGCGAACGTAGAAGGAAGCGACTGACGAGCCAATCATCATGAGTTATGAGCTCATTTTGCATTCATCAGATGCAGTCCTTTGTATCGCGGGGATTGCGCAGCCTCATAATTCATCTGCGCCTGAACCGATCATCACTGCCTATCCATTCTGCCACGCCCACCACACCGGAAGGTGTGGCGTAAGAGTCAGGCAACCGTGGACTTTTCGATGAAGTCGCTGAGGATCACCTCAAAGCTGTCATTCATGTCAAAGGGCGGTTCGTATGTAACCTCGGTATTGACCAGGCACTTGTCCAAGGACATGGAGATCTCATCTGCCTTCTTGCTCAGTGCCGTAGCCATTCCCCGGATCTTATTCCGATCAAAGTCAATGGTGGTGACCTGCGTGGCATCGCAGCGGTAGGAGACCTGATTGCCCTCACCGTTGAATCGGAAGCCAGAGCCCCCGCCGGCGATCGTCTTTTCGCTGTTACGGAGCGTGGTCATATGCCGGAAGACTTCAGCCAACTCCTGGCGCTGCCGATTCAGCCCCACCTCGCTGTCCATATCCAGATCCAGTCCGCCCTTGGCGGTATGGATGGCTCGGCACAGTTTCTCCCGCTCTTCCAGGATGGACATGAGGAAGGCAGCCACTTCGTTAGCATGGCCAGCATACTCACTGGGAGCGACTTCCTCCACCACCGCGTCCTGGGCGTCGCCCATGACCTTGCTCCTCAGGTGCGTGGTCTTGACCTTGACGATGTTCCGCCGGTCTTGAAGGATCTCAGTGGCTTCGATCATCAGGTCTTTGAGTTTATTCTGGAATCGAAATGCGTCTTTCATATTCATAGTCCATACCTCCTCTGATTTCGTCAAAATAAATCCAGTCTGAAGTTTTGCTGGAAACGGTCCTTTGATGTGTCCATCATACCGCTTACTCACCTTGTTGTCATTGAACTGCTGGTTTAATTAGAGTCAACGATTTTTCTTGCCATATGATGACACCCCCAGGATCAGCGATAGCTCCTCAAAACTTCTGGTAGCCACATCGATGGATTCAAATAAGTTTTTTAATCAGGGCTACAGCGAAGTATGAAAGGAAACTGCCATGTAATCTTCTGCGTTTGAAAAAGAGAAATTCGAGTATAGGGCATCTGCGCTGTTGTCATAATGCTTCACACTATGTTATGATGTCCTTATCAAACTACTGGAGGTGCCCTATGCCGCTTCAGATCGTCCGAAACGACATCACGAAAATGCAGGTGGATGCCATTGTAAACGCCGCCAACGAGACTCTGTTGGGCGGTAGCGGCGTAGACGGCGCCATCCACCAGGCCGCAGGGCCGGAGCTGCTGGCAGAGTGCCGAACGCTTCACGGCTGTAAGACGGGGCAAGCCAAGATCACGAAAGGATACCACCTGCCAGCCAAATTCGTGATCCATACCGTGGGTCCTGTCTGGGAGGGTGGCAGCTACGGAGAACGGGAGCTGCTTGTTTCCGCCTATCGTTCATCTCTGGAACTGGCCCTGGAACACAGATGTGAGACTGTGGCATTCCCCCTGATCTCCTCTGGGGTGTTTGGCTACCCCAAGGATCAGGCCCTGAAAGTAGCGGTGGACACGATTGGGGATTTCCTGCTCCAACACGACATGACGGTATACCTGGTGATCTTTGACAAGGCCGCGTACACCATCAGCGGTAAACTCTTTTCCGATATTGCCGCTTATATTGACGACCGCTATGTAGAAGAACACACGAACAGCGATGAGGAACGGCGGCGCCGGCAGTTTCGGGTTCTGGCGTCTGCTCCCATGCTGGAGGCCGAAGCGGAGCCGGCGGCCGTCTCCGGCAGTCTGGACGAGGCATTGGAACTGTTGGATGAGAGCTTCTCCCAGATGCTCCTGCGGAAAATCGACGAGGCGGGACTCACCGACGCCGAGTGCTACAAGCGGGCGAATGTTGACCGGCGTCTGTTCTCCAAGATTCGTTCGGACATTCACTACAAGCCATCCAAGCCCACCGCCATGGCCTTTGCTGTCGCTTTAGAACTGCCCCTGGAGGAGGCCCGGGAGATGCTCCAGAAGGCGGGCTTTGCTTTCTCCCACGCCAGTAAATTCGACATCATTGTTGAGTACTTCATCGCCCATCGGAATTACAACATTTTTGAGATCAATGAGGCCCTGTTCGCCTTCGACCAGAGCCTGCTGGGAGGTTGACCTGAATGCCCCGTATGGATGTGACGGAAATGTCCTTTGCCAAGCTCTATCCTCTCCTGGTGGCCAAGGCTGTGAAAAAGGGCCGCACACGGGAAGAAGTGGATCAGGTCACTGGCTGGCTCACCGGCTATACCAGCGAAGACATTGCACAGTTGGAGCAGTCCAGCGTCACCTACGGGGATTTCTTTCGGAATGCTCCCGCCATGAATCCGGCCCGCGCCCGGATCACCGGCAAGGTGTGCGGTGTCCGGATGGAGGAGATACAGGACCCGTTGATGCGGGAGATCCGCTATCTGGACAAGCTGGTGGACGAGCTTGCCAAAGGCAAGACCATGGAGCAGATCCTACGGACGTAATTGTCGCCTGTAGGGCGACCAAAAGGTAAGAGAAGCCCTCTATACTGTACTCACAAGCCAACCGAGTACAGTTTAGGGGGTTTTATCATGAAAAAAGATCTGACAGAACTGGTGTTTATCCTGGACCGCAGCGGGTCGATGCAGGGGCTGGAGGAAGACACCATCGGCGGTTTCAATTCCATGCTGGAAAAGCAGAAGCGGGAGCCGGGCGAGGCATTTGTCTCCACGATCCTCTTTGATGACCGGGCGGAAGTGCTCCATGACCGTATTCCGATTCGGGAAGTTGCGCCCATAACTGGACGGGATTACTGGGTCCGGGGTTGCACGGCACTGCTGGATGCCCTTGGCGGGGCCATCCAGCACATCGGAAACATCCACAAGTACGCCCGGAGCGAGGACATTCCGGAGCACACGCTGTTCGTCATCACCACTGACGGCATGGAGAATGCCAGCCGCCGCTATTCCGTGCACCAAGTACAGGAGATGATCTGCCATCAGCAGAAGAAATATGGATGGGAGTTCCTCTTCCTGGGGGCCAACATCGATGCTGTGGAGACAGCCGGCCGTCTGGGGATTGCTCCTGAACGAGCCGTGAACTACCATAGCGACAGCCAAGGCACTCGCCTCAACTACGAGGCGGTGAGCCGTGCCGCCTCCTCCGTGCGCGCCAGCGCCCCGCTGGGAACAGATTGGAAGGCGGAAATCGAGCAAGATTACCGGAATCGGGGCAAGTGAGTAGTCAGACAAGGCAGGCCTGCGTTACTTTTGTGACGCAGGCTTGTTATTTGCCAACCAACATATAGTCCGCTTTTTTTACTCCGTTTAATGATAATACACTTGTTTTAACGGGCCCTATAAATTACAATGAGTGGGAAGAGAGTTGATTGATCGCTTTTGTGAGAAATTGCATTGAGGAGGATAACTATGGTACCTTACCGAATTGAAGGAATAGACACACCGATTTACGCCAAACGGTATGTTATCCAGGGCCCTTACTTTGCTGAGAGTTCTGTTGAGATCATTGCTGAATGTTCAAAGAATGAAAAAGCGACAGGGAATAATGATTGCTATTTCTTAGATCTATTTCTAAGCGTTGATGACTACGGCACACGTGAACCTATTGTCGGACTCTATTTCGGATCTCACAACATGAATCAAGAGGAAATCGATACTGAAGTTAGAGCCTATATTTTGAGCCAGCTTGATGATACATTCCATCTTTTAGTCAGGAAATACCTTTTGAAAGAGCAACTCATAGAAGACTGGCTGAATGAGCATGGAGACGAGATGGGGTAATTGTAAAGGACTTTGTATCTTCAGTTTGCAAAGACTTCCAAAATTGCTTTATTTATTTCGACGATAAGACGCGATAAGGGTCCTGGAACATTCTTACCTCCTTACCCTCTTACAGGAATCCATTGTCACATGAGCCTTAACGCCATTTTGAAGAAGGTAATTCTTACCCCCATAAAACAAAAATGCCGGATTGCTTGAAGCAACCCGGCACTTATCATTTTTTACATCATTGGCACGAATCCTCCGGGGCAGATCTCAGAGAAAACTTCTTTTTCCCTTCAAACTGCTCCCGGAGCAAATGGATCTGACGGTCCAATTCTTCAAAAATTAATGCAACTTCTCGTTCTGTGTACTCATAGTTGTTTTTTGAAGCGCAGTTCCCAAGCTTCCGGAAATCGCAAATCAGCAGATCCATTCGATGTCCGGCAACTTTGAGGAACCGTTCATGCTTCTTCTCGTTCATAGTCATCTGCCTCCATCAATATGAGTGGATACCACGTCCTCGTTGCCCGCTGTCCGGGCAGGTACTTGTCCACCGCTGCACAGTTGTTCCAGTGAAGGTACGCTGAACCCCTTCTCCGTCAAGAAATCCTCGCACGCAGTTTTCGCTGCATCCATGAGTTTTGAATCCCAGGGGAACTCATTTTCTTCTCTGCCCAGAATGACGCGAAGGCAGTGGTAGAGAGCTGTCCGGCAAGCGCTTTGCCTCTCGGCCCGAATGATGTCCTCATCTTCCTGCACTTCCTCGCTGGCAGCCCCATCCATGAAATCATCAGGGATGAGGGGCTCATAGACACGCTCAGCATAGTTCACCTGATATTTCCCATCCTTAAAGAAGGCACGCCAGTCATCGTTATGGTCTTCGCCCTCGACATAGAGCTGGAAATACACATCTGGGAACGTCCGCGAAAGCTGGATCATATCCGCACGGCAGCTGTACCAAGTATCATCCTGGTTGCACCAATGTCCTACTCCATTTTCTATGCCATCCTGCTCGAAATAGCAGGTATAAAGTTGGAGTTCCGCATCGATCTTTTGATACAGCTCCTGCGTCATCGGTTTTGCGGACAGGCTAAAACAGCTACAATATCCCATTTCAATCCTCCTCGTAGTTGTTCAGTACGCAAAGAGGCGCGAAATCAAAGTCGAAGTTTCCGTCTTCAGGATCTGAATATCCATAGAATTCAAGAAGCCGCTTCTGGGCGTCCGCATTGAGGTCCGAAAAGTAAATGCTGAATTCAGTCATAATACATCCTCCATTTCGCTTAATAATTGCAGCAGGCCGCATGTGAAATACACATACGGCCCGCTGTCTGCTTATAACTTTCCGAAAATTGAATCTGTGATCTTCTTGCGCTCCACAAAAGAGAGCAGGAGATCATCCACCCCCTTGTAGTTTGGGCTCCAACGCCTCGGGATCATTTCGAAGCCCTCTTCACAGCCTACCTGCAGGACCTTTTCGCGAGCCTTGCGGACATTGTCATTGACTGCCATATCCATATCGAATGCGACCTGGATCGTCTCAATGCCGAAGGCCCGAAGTTCTTCCAATGAGCGGCGGAACTGATTAAAGTTGCTTACTCCCGTGAGTCCGACAAATGCGCTTGGGTGCCCAAGCAGGCTGGAAAAGTAGTGGGCAAGATCCGCTTTCATAACGCCTTCTGTCAGATAGACAGAATCCACATCATCGGATACACCGACGAAGTGCGGGCAGCATGAAGCAGTTGCTCCATAGTATTGATCCACACTGGTGAAGGTATTGAATTTAGACTTGAATACCTTGTCCAAGCGGATCTGAATGGCCTCGATCTGCCCCTTGCTGTTTCGATCCGGGATCATAATACCAGACCCACGGATGTCCATCTTCCACTTCCCGGTCTCCTCATCAATATAGAAGCCTGGGACTCCGCCCAACTCACAGCCGCGCTCCAGCAGCTCCGTCACGATTTTAGGTGCCCGGACTGCCGGCGTCGTCTTATAGCCGAGCTTTATGATGTCTTCCCCAGACACCCCTCGATTCAGCATGGCTTCACGATGCGCTGTACCGAGAGAGAGCATTGATAGAAGATTGGAGTAAGTATTGTCCCGAACGCTTGCTGGAGCGAGATCGAGCTGGGGCTTTTGGGCCTTCTGCTTGATCACTTTCTTCTGGATACTTCGTTCAGGCCTGTGCTCACCATGGCGATAGATGTTACACAACTCCTCATATGCGGCGTTCAAGCTGATGCCATTCGCTTCCGCATAGAGGTGCAATACACCTCCGCCTTTCCCGCAGCGGTTACAGCGGAACACATTCTTACCCAGATTGATATTGAGATGAGCTTTTCGATCATCACAGAATGGGCATTTGCAATGGAGCTGGGTGCCGGTATTACGGACCACCCGGATGCCGAGCAATTCCACCTCATCCGCAATATCGCATGGCAGATTACCCGTGTAGTCCACTGCTCATCACCTCCATCCCATAGGTATTCGGCATTATCCGGCCTTCTCGGAAGCGGCGCTGACCAGCAGGATCGCGGCCGCCTTCAGAGCCAGATTCCGGCCATTATACTTCTGGACGTACCAGTCCAAATCGCTGGGCTTCCGCATGGCCACTTCACCCAATGTCTTGCCGGTATTGTACCCGCAATCCACTTTGACCTTCTTAGCCTCCTCCAGGGTCATGCTGTTGAGGTAGTCCTCCAGCGTCATGGGATTACTGGCCTTCGGAATAGGCGTCGGCTGCTGCACCTCGGCCTGTTTAGGCTGGGTGCGGGTCTGATGTACCACCAGACTGCCAGAATCGTCGGGAGGAACATCGTCCTCCGAATTCATGGAGTCGATGGGAGCGTCGGCGATGACTCCGGAGAGCATATCAGTTGCGCCGCAGAACTGCGTGCCGTAGCCTGCCGCCGCCAATACGCGGCCGATTGCCGCCGTCTCCGCGATCTCCAGGTAGCGATCCCCATACTTGTCATCCGTGGCAAATCTCTGCGCGGAGGACTGGGCCAGGTACTGGTCCGCAGGATCGCTACGATCCGCATACAGCCTGCAGGTGACGATGGCGGACTTTTCGGTGACGCTGATGATCTCCGAAGAAATCTTTCCCTGCGGCCGATGAAGCCGGAACCAAAGGAGCCGATACTTCACATCCAAATAGAGGCTGGTACCGCCATCCTCATTGGGGAGGTTCCGCGTAAATTCCGCCGGATTGAACCCATCCACCGCATTGATCGTGTGCAGGACTTGCATTGTAGTTTCCGTCATGATAATCATAACCTCCTATTTTTTGTTTTTGGGGGGACAGGACACAGCTCCGTGTATCCTGTCCCCGTCATTATTTCAACTCGCTGGCCTTTGCTGCTCACGGTCATAGTAGACTGTGATGCGGTCGGCAAGCGCGGTATTTCGTTTATCCACATCGTGCTTGTGGATGGCCATGTAGATGGCCTGCCGCTGCCCGATGAGGATCACCTTCGACTTGGCTCTGGAGATAGCTGTATAAAGCAGGTTCCTCCGAAGCATGATGTAATGTTCCTTCAGGATGGGGATCAGGACAACAGGAAATTCTGCGCCTTGGCTCTTATGGATGCTGATGCAGTAAGAGAGGTCAACATCCTCCAGCATATCAGCCGAGTAGTTCAGCACTCTACCGTCCAGCAAAGTGATCTCGATGACAGGATCATTCGTCCCATCACCCGTTATCGCAGTGATCACACCAACTTCACCATTTGCCACTTCTTCCTGGTTCCTGGTCTGGATGACTCGATCTCCAACGCGATAGGTCATCCCGCCGCACTTGATTTCGGCTCTGCCGGCTCTGGGCGGATTGACCAGGTCTCGGATCTCGCTGTTCAGGCGGTTGGCACATACAGTCCCCTTTTTCCTCTGTGGGGAGAGGATCTGCACATTTCCAATGCCGTTTTGGGAAACCTCCTGCACATAGTACTTCAGGATCAGACTAAGGGCTTCATCGCTGGTCTTCACATCACAGAAAATGAAGTCGTCGCCATAAAGCAAGTGCGTGTCGTTGTGATTGACCGCATGTGCATTCAGCGCGATCCGGCTATTGGATGCCTGCCGGAATACGATGTCCAGCACCGCCGTCGGGATCATCTGGCTGCGGATCATCTCTCTGAGCACATTGCCAGGCCCCACCGATGGCAACTGGTCCGGGTCACCGACCAAGATCAGCTGAGCGCCCGGCTTGAGCCTCTGAAACAGCGCGTATGCGAGCCGCATATCCACCATAGAACATTCATCGACGATGACCAGATCTGCCGTGAGGAGCTCGTACTCCTGCGCGGCAAGGTCGGCATCATACATGATCCCCATGGCCGAGTGCAGCGTCGAGGCCGGGTATCCCGTCTGCTCGTGCATTCGTCGGCTGGCTTTGCCGGTCGGTGCAGCCAGAAGGATCTCATTGTCGGGCATCACTCGATGGTAGATGTCCAGGATCACCCGCAGCGTAGTGGTCTTGCCAACGCCGGGGCCGCCTGTGATGATGGAAATTGAATGGGTCAGGCAAAGCTCCACGGCAGTGCGCTGTGAAGGGGCGAGTTGCTGATGAAGCGCCTTCTCTGATGCTTTGATTTCAGCCATGATATTGGGGATCTCTATGGGCCGCTCCTGTAAGAGGAGGGAAACGACCCTCTTGGCTACCTGGACTTCGCATTGGCGCTCGAAGAACTTATAGACGCGCCCTTTTTCGTTGTATATGAGCTTGTCCATATGAGCCTTCACGACAGCTGCATGGATATCTGACACACTTACTACTTCCCGCTGACAGTCTCTGTTCAGCAGGTCATAGCACTTGCTTTCCAATTCCTCCACTGGGAGGAACAGGTGTCCGGCTCCCATCGCCTCGTCTAAAAGATAAAGCATGGCGCCGACATACCGTAGCGGATGCCGTAAACTCACCCGGGTCTTTCGGGCAATCTCATCGACAGTCAGGAATCCGAAGCCTTTGATTTTACAGAGCTGGAACGGGTCGGTCTTAACGATGCGGAGACTGTCATCTCCAAAAGTCTCTTGGATCTTGTGGATCTTCTTGAGGGAAACCCCAAACGGGCTCAAATACTCTGTGATCTCACGGAGCGTTCGAGTCTGCTCATAGGATCTCATGATCGTTGCCAGCTTCGCTTTTGCAATGCCCTTTACCTCCAAAAGCCGCTCCGGCTCATTCTCCAAGACGTCTATGGTCTGTGTTCCGAATTTAGCCACGATCGCCTTCGCTGTCTCCGGCCCTATCCCCTTGATGAGGCCGGAACAGAGGTAGGCCAGTATGCTTTTGACCGTTCTGGGCGCAACTTCCCGGCAAGAGCTGACATGAAGCTGGAGGCCGTATTTCGAATTCTCCCATTTGCCATCCAGCTCCACATCCACAGCGTCCGTGTCCGGCATCCCGTAGCCGACCGCCGTAAAGGTGTACCAAGACTTACCGAGCCGGCTGAAATGCCTGGCACTCTCCGGGGTATCCGGGTCTTGCGTATGATAAGAAAAAACGCTGAAGCCATCCGTCCCTTTGAATCTTACTCGGTCCAATTTACATCGCATCTTCAAGCCTCCCGGCCCCATTGCGGTAATAGATAGGGATACCCAACCGCTCCGCCGCAGTGATCTCACCGCGCATGCCACTGGATATGCGAGATCCATACACGACCAGTCTGGAACACATCGCCAGCAATTTCTGGCCGAAGTCCAGCGCCAGAGCGCGTTCTTCAGGGACCTCGTCATCAAGTAAGTACGGGAGATATGCGTGGGGAGCAACAGCTCGATCTCCAAACTCCTTCTCCGCATAGGTCATGTAGGTCACTGCCTTCGCCGCATTCGCCAGGATGCCTGCCCTGGTAGGAGCAGACAGAGGCGAGCAGACATAGGTAAGAGACATCTGAATCACCTCCAATTCATTTGACTTCCTTCGAGATTTTGAATACCCGTTTCTCCGTGGTATCCACAAAGTCGTGGTAGATGTCCGGGTGCTGGGCACGCAGCAGTTCCAGCTGTGCTTTCGTCATCTCCTCCTGGTATTGCGGATTGTAGGAAATTTGGTAAGAAGCCATCGGCGTCTCACATACCGCATTGCAGGCTGCGCCCATCAAGTCAAGGATCGGAGCGTAGGCGACCTTGATCTGCTTATCCAGCTGTCGTGCCCTGCGCTCCAAGCTGCTCTTTTCCTCCCGCAGCTCTATGATCCGATCCAGCTGCTGGGCGTATTCCTCCCCGACAGCAACTTCCGGGATGGATTTATCTGCGGGTCCGTGGTAGCGGCGGATCACGTCAAGCACCACATCAGGCTTCCCGACCAAAGGCGGCTCCTGGCGGCGGCAGACATACTGTGTCCAGAACTCCTCCAGAAGGGAGATCGTATTCTCCTCTTCATCCAGATCCCGCTCAATCTTCTGCCAGACGAAGTCATCCTCATTATTGGAGAACAAGCAGGCGATATAGGCGGTGTTGATGTTCATGACACTCATGTAGTGCCGCACCTGAAGTTCGTAGTGGCGTGGCACACACCCATTGGCCCACAGACATTGGGCGCTGAAGTGCGCTGTCTTACACTCAAGAATGGCCTTCTCGCCATTGGGGAGCGTCACGAAGCGATCCACGTCAGCGAGCATGAATGGGAACAGTGGATGCTGATACATGGTCTGATCCCGATATACCGTGAGCCCAGTTTGCTTGGAAAACACCTGCGCTACGATGTCTTCCAGCAGATGCCCGATCGCAAAGGTGATCGACTTATCCGCAGGCGCAATGACCGGCTCCACACCGATCTTGTCGTAGTACAACTCGCGTGCGGTCCGATAAGGAGATAAATTGAGGGCGGCAGCTACATCGCTGCCGCCAATCCCCTTCTTCCGCCACGCAAGCCACTCGTCCTCGGTCAGAGTTGCGGTATCGACCAAAGCCTTCGGCTGGTAGTTCAAGTCCAGGGACATCATTGATCCTCCTTTGCCATTTCAAAGTTTGAACCGCTGCATTCGCAACAGACCAGGTCATCCAGTTCTTCAAACGAAGCGATGGCCTGGGTGTTCCCGCAATCCTTACAGACTGCGGTTTTCAGATCACTGGATTCCGAGCCAAACTCACCGGTCCGGAAACACCAAATATACTCCTCAAACCACATTCCTTCTTCCTTGGTGTGGATAGAGACATCGACTTGGTCTTCCAAGCAGGCATCCTGGAGCGTAATGCAGGTATCCGGCCAATGCTCAGGGTAGCCGCTCTCAACGCAGGTGCTCGCAGACCACGCATAGTCGGGGTAGATTCGGAACTCGCGCTCCTCGTCTTGCGGTACCCCTCTGAATGCTTCCTCGATCTCCGCCTTGATCTCCTCCCGATCCACATGGAGAAAACTGCGGGCGAAATACTTCACCCCGTCGATCGTTTTGGACTCATCCGGGAAGATGTAGCGCTTCACAAAGGAAAGGATCGCGGTCTTTGTTCCAGTAATGTCAGTGTGTCCATACGCCCAATTCGGCATTTTTAGCCCTCCTCATTTCAATCATTGTTTGGCGCGATCAATTCTGCGGCTCATTTCTGAGCGGAAGATCCCACCTTTTCAGACTTCTGTTGCAATACCGGCGTCACTGCTTTGCTGCTGCTTGATCGCATCAATCAGCTGGTATAAGCAGTTGAACACCTTTTCGGACCCCTTAGATCTGCTGCCAGATGCCTGCAGGTAGGAAACCCGGATTTTATTTGCCTCCATAATCGTTACCCTTGTTAGGTTGTTATTGATCCAGCCCAAGGTCCGAATCGGAACTGCAATGTTGTACTTATCCAGGAGGAAGCTGATCAAATGGGTCCACCTGCTTCCTTGGCCACTCTGATAGACTTCGATCTTGGCATTGTCGATCATGCCTCCGTCTATCAGTTTTTGCTCTGCATCCGCAACGGCATTTTCCAGTAGCCGGTTGACTTCCATGCCCCGTTCATCACGTTCCTTCTGGGCGGCGGCAATACGCTCCTGCCTGCTCCGCTCATAGTGGTCTCGATAGACGGCAAAGAGAGATGCACACTGGTCAAGTTCCTGGAGAACAAGTGCTCCGATGTAATTCGGAGCTGACTCGCCGCCAGTCGCTTTAGCCTTTTGATATTGCTTGACTTTTTCGTCCAGCCAGGTGCTGATGTAATCTGCCTGGCATTCCGGCTTAGCTCCCATGCGCTCGATTTCATCCATTTCCTTAGAATAGAGCTCGTGAAGTGTAGGACCAGAGCCTGTGCGTGCCTGATTCATCTGCTCTTCACGTGCTTTCAAACTCCCATAGAGTTTTTGATATGCAGGCTTTTTCCCGGAGCTATGGATGAGATCATACTCAGACTGTCCTAAGGGGACAAGATACCCATTGAGTTCAATGTGGAGCCAATAGGTGTCATTTTCTGCATGCGGATAGGTGACATCCGGCTTCCCGGCAGATCTCCATAAGCTGTAGGCCTCCTTACCGTTGGAGACCTCATGGCAGAATACAGCCCGCATTTTGGTACCTTTCGCATTGAAGCGATAGCCGCGAAACAGGGGCTTCATCAATTTCGACTCACTCATTTCATTCAGCCTCCATTAAAATCCAAGATCGTCATTTGCCTCAGACGATCCATTGGCATCTCTTTGCACATTTTCAGGCGCACTTTCACATGCAGAGTTGAGCTCATACACGGTTTCATCGATTTCCACGGAATCGTCCAGATAACTGCCTTCAGGTAGTGGAGACTCAGGCCCAAGCGCATACTCGATCGCCTCTTGCAGTGAGTCTGCCTCCACATCGAGGCGTCCGTACATTTGCCAAATCATAGGGATTCTAAACCAGGTCATAGATTGTCCTCCTCTTCGGTCAAATTCTGATGTTCCACGACATTCGTTGGCTCATCGGTCAAGCCGTCGCCGTAGACACAGGTTTGGATCACCTGCTTTGTGGACTCATACTCGACGCAGGTCAGGAGTATCGTGTCATTGCTATCGGCAGGAATCAGATCGATGTAGACGCCAGGAAAATTCTCGGGAACATCGTCCTCCTGCTTTGCATAGACTTTCAGCTTACCAAGAGGTGTGTTCACCTCGAAGCTTCTCTCCATTTCCATGACCATCACCACTTGAAGTCGCCAGGCCGATCAAATTCGTGCCAATTGATGTGCAGGGCACGAGCGATGATCTCCTCCAGCTGTGCGATCCTGGTGCCGCTGGCACCTTCACACTGTGCTTCGAAAATCACATCAGACATGGCCAGATACAGGTGGTATGCCGTACACGGATCGTTACCATTCTGGGCGGAGAACAGGTCTGCCACCTCATAGCTGATCCGTTTCGGAGCTCCGATCCGCTTCAGCACGCCAAGCAGCGTCGTATAGGGGTACCGGATATCGATCTCCAGCAGTTTCTGCTGGCTCTCGATGGACTCCTTGAACTTGGCGTATAAGCAGTCCATCCCAGTCTTGAATGCCTCCAAGTCGGCGCCACACTTGTGTTCCAGCTTCAGAGGATCGCCGAGGGGAATGATGCGGTCGCTGCCTCCAGTCAGAAGGATCGGATAGAGGTTTGCTCCGCTGACTCCCACATCGGAGGTTGTGAATCGAAGGCCAGGGCGCATGGAATGGGCATTGCGGATGCCTTTTGCCGCAACCGCAGCATGGTAGGTATCCAGCAGTTCGTTGGTCTGCCCGTCCAGCGTCCAAATCGCCGTGACGATCGAGTGGTCAAAATTCGCCGCTAGGAAGTGGTTGCCGGGGAAGTCCCTATCCAGGACAGTCCTAACACACTGGACCAGGGGCAAAATCTCCAGCACAGCATAGTCCTTCGGGTCGCCGCCATGGACAGCAGATACCTTCTCATCCGCTACCTTGATGAGGCTTTCTCCCGCCGCGACATCCATGCAGTAGTTCAAGATCCTGGTGAACACCTTCTTCGAGACTTTGTTCAGCGCATGGCCGGAGATCCGGGCACGCTCCAGGATTGTCTTGATCGCGCAGGATCGGACGGGATAGGTCTCCCCATTGACTTTCAGGAGCAGATTGGTGTTTTCCATGGTGTCTGCGATGATCTCCGCCCTTCCCTCATGCTCGTACAGCTTGAGATAGAGATCCCCCATCGGAGTATCCTTCTCAAGCGACTCGAACACGATGCTTCTGGAGGGCGTCACCATCCACCGGCTGTTGTCCTGGCGTTCCTTCAAGAAATCCAAAAACTCGCTTGGATCACTGAAGGAGCAACTGTAGTTGTCCGCGTAGATGTTTCTTTCCGTCATTGGTTTTACCGCCTTTCAAAATGATTTCTCAAACCCGCCGGAGCGGTATTTGGACAAAAAAAGAGCACTTCGATTTGTGGTGTCACAAATCAAAGCGCAAATAGTTGGTGGCTGCTATCTTCCGGCCACCTATTCAGTCCATGAGCATATCCGCTCACGCCTCACTGCTTACTCAGATCCCCATCGGGAGAAGATTATCTAATAAGTACACGGCAATCTTAGCATGAGGCGAGTAAGGCGGCAAGCATACCGAAAAGTACTACAATTACTTTATTGTGATTTATTTCCAATTTCTCTCTTGACATTACGTCCAACTGGACGTATTATATGCGTATCACGTCCAGCTGGACGTAAGGAGGTTTACAATGAATCATTTCTATCCCGCTGAATATGGCTTCCTGTTCGAGGAAGAAAGTGATTTCGTACCTGGTATTGGAGAGATGATAACCCTCCTCGCACCAGGTGAGGAGTTTCTCAAGCAGCGTGAAGCGTTAGGGCTCACGCAGCAGCAGGTAGCTGATAAGGCAGGAATCCTCATCCGGCAATACCAACGTCTGGAGAGTGGTGAGCGAAGCCTGGACAGCACATCCTTCCGAATCGGGCTGAATGTCTGCCATGCGCTCCAAATTGATCCCAGATTCTACTGCGAAGCTCGTACTAAAGAGGAAGGACAGCGGGTACGCGAGCAGAGACTGCTGAAAGCGAAAGCCGAGGCTGAGGCCGAGGCCGAGGACTCTAATGCGGCACCGGAAGAGGAACCTCATAATGAAACGCCCAGCCGGCAGTTCAAGTATGTCACCTATCGTGAGACCGAAGATGGCGATCCAGGCGAAATCATAGGTGTAGAATTTGGGACCGGGATCAACGCGGTTTTCGACCAGATCTCCCAGTCGATCAGGGATGACCTCTCTGTGAATCCTGACTACGATGGCTGCGATATTGGCATCTACGACTATGAACAACTTCAAGATCATCACTATTCTGTCCAGGCCGTGGTTGATCGGCCTTATGCCCCAAGGAATGATTTGTATGACTACCTGGTGGTAGAAAGCGAACAGGAATAAGACAGATGGCCGCTTTCTTATACACTTGAGGAGATTGAAGGATATGCTCTCAAGGAGCAGATGATGAAACAGGCACCCCACAATCCTTTGGGATTGTGAGGTGCCTGTTTTAGTCTTTATTTCCAGCCAGAGCCTGTATGTAATCCGCTACGATTTCAGACAGAAGTTCTGACCGATTGATCCGGCCTGCCAGGGACCTTGCTCCATTATGATTTGTGATGTAGGTCGGATCACCTGTTAGCAGGAAACCGACGATCTGATTGATAGGGGCATAACCGCGCTCTTGGAGCGCCGAGTATATCAGCCGCAGCCTTTCCGCATCCGTCATTTCCATATATGCCCCCTGGTTACTGTACCCGATAGCCACGCTCCACCGTGGCAAGTACATAATCCAACATACTCTCATGTGATGGGAATGTCTTTGGCTCCAAGCCTTCAACTTCATGAAAAGAGATGATCCGGTCAACCGAATCCTGCCAACAAACGCAATTTGTATCTATCCTCATTCTTGGCACCTCAAAGGTATCTTCCGTTCCACAAACCAGCGGCCGATGATATTGCCAGTTAAATTGGCTGTCCTCTCAAAGTAAAGGAAGCGCCGCTGTCCACGCATCATGACAGTATAGCGATCCCCTTGCCCACCGGCTTTCGCCGCATATGACGGCCGGATGTCGAGGACTCGGTCTATTTCATATGTTATCCCATTCTCCCAGGTAAGCGCACGGGGCAGCATGACGCCATCCTCATTGAAATGGACGGAAACCGCCACATACGCTTTATACTCCGCCCCCGCGTCCATGGCCTTCAGCAGAGCGGCTTGCTGATGTCTCGCCGCAGGAAATCAGACTGCGCAAGATATGGGGCCTGGAACCGGCCATCACGCTTTTCAAGAAGCCGCAGTTTGAAGTCCAGCAGTTCCGGCGGGACATTCAGCGAACTGGCCACAGAGAAGAAGTCTGTATGGCTCTGGAGCGTGTCAAACAAATCTGTGTCATCGACCAGGAACTCCGCTGCGAAAATATTGGCTTCCCGCTCCATAAAGTCTCTGTCATCCAGATAGGACAACTCGTGGAACGTGCGGATCTTACTATCCACATGTAAGACACCATGCGCCAGCTCGTGGGCGAGGATGACCCGCTGCACCAGGTCTTCCAACTCGCTGTTGACCACGGCGATTTTACATCTGCTGTGGATCAGAAAGAAGCCCTTACATGACCCAGCATGACAGCCCATCGGTTGTCTGGAAACGCGGATTCCCATAGCCTCGCACAATTCCTCCGCATCAGATGTCTTATATTTGCTCTTTAAGCGAGCGACTTCTCGCTTGATACTTTCTGCCCGCATCTCCATCACCTCGATTCAAAATAGAGCTGGGCTCCCTTTATATGCGTCATAGTAGCAATCCAGGAGTCCCATAATCCGTACTACATTTACCGGGCTGAATCGAGTATGATCAATCGCGGTATTTTTTGGGCGTGAATTTGTTGTGGGCATCTTCCTTACATGCCAGGTATGCCTGCATCACTGCCTGGAAGAACTGGTCCTTGTCCTCCTGGGGGACCTCGCCGCCGGCGAACATCGTCTTAACGCCGTCAAGAAGATCCTCCAGCTCACCGGCTCCTTTCTGGCCGTGCCTCATGCGCACGGCGTTGAGATAAGGTGCCTCATCCAGTCCATAGGAGGGGTCCTCCACATCAGGGCGGGAGAGATACGCTTCCGAAACGCCCAGCACTTCCGCAAGCTTATACAGGTTGCGGCCACGGGGGACCACAGTCTCTGTCTCATATTTCGATACTGTGCGGATGGTAAGCCCGGACTTCTCCGCCAGCTCCGCTTGGGTCAAATTCTTTCTGGCTCTGCTCTCCCGGATCTTCTCGCCAATTGTCTTCATAGCTTCATCCTCTTTCTGCAGGCAATAACGAGTCAATTTCTCAAAAGTTCTATTGACAGGGGCCGTCGTACCTGCTATTGTATGGATAGAACTTTATAGAACTTACATGGAACGATGTAGAACTTGATTGCATTATAAATGGAAGTTTGCGCATTGTCAAGTAGAATGTGAAGGAATTTTATAGAACTTCCATCGAGCCGAAAGCGAGGGTAGGACTATGTGCAATCGGGTTGTATTCCACAGCGACCTCAACAACTGCTATGCCAGTATTGAGTGTATGCTGCACCCGGAACTGAGAGGGACATATCTTGCTGTCTGCGGCAGTACAGAGGAGCGGCATGGGATCGTATTGGCGAAGAACCAGCTGGCCAAAAAATGCGGCGTCAAGACGGGTGATGTCATTTGGGAGGCAAAGCAGAAGTGTCCGCAGCTGACCACTGTTCCGCCGCACATGGAGCAATATTTGAAATTCTCTAAAATCGTACGGGCAATCTATCTGCGGTACTCTCCCGAAGTGGAGGCATTTGGGATCGATGAGAGCTGGATCGAGATGACCGGGTCCCCGCTGCTGGAGCATCGCTCCCCGGTCGATGTAGCCAATGAGATCCGTGAAACGGTGAAGGCGGAGACAGGGCTCACGGTTTCCATCGGAGTCAGCTTCAATAAGATATTCGCCAAATTGGGCTCCGATATGAAGAAGCCGGACGCTGTGACAGAGATCTGGGAAGACACATTCCGCGACCAGGTCTGGCCCCTCCCTGTATCGGATCTTCTCTACGTTGGCCGCGCCACTACGGACAAGCTTGCCCGATATGGCATCCATACGATCGGCGCCTTGGCGAAAGCAGAACCGGAATTCCTGCAGCGGGTACTTGGGCGGAACGGCCTAAAGCTCTGGATCTACGCCAATGGCAAGGACACCTCGCGTGTGATGCCGTGCGATTATGAGCCGCCCGTCAAAAGCATCGGGCATGGGATCACCTGCACTGCGGATTTGGCCACAGAATATGAGGTGCGGCAAGTCCTGTTGGAACTCAGTCAAGAGGTCGGCAAGAAACTGCGCAAACATCATTTGGCCGCGACCGGCGTCCGTATCTATGTGCGGGACTGTACCCTGAACCATCGCGAATACCAAGCGCGGATGCCCTTCCCCACGCAGAGTTTTCTGGAATTGGCCGAGGCAGGCTCGAAGCTGTTTCATCGCAGGTATGGTTGGGACCACCCTGTCCGATCCCTCACCATCAGCGCGATCGACCTGGTACCGTCAGATACGCCTATCCAGCTGGATCTCTGGACAGACTTCGCCAGGCACAAAAGGAAATTGGATTTGGAGCGTACAGTAGAGGATATCCGCAGACGCTTTGGCATAAGGGCGATCAACTTTGCCTCCCTGGGTGACTCTTTGAAGATCCCATCCCACAGAGAAGTAGAATATAAAATGCCGGCTGTTATGTATCAGTGAGGAGTGAGAATCAATGACAGATCATGTGAATTATGTAGGTCGGGTGGACCATCCTATTTTGATGGACGAGTCTGACCAGACAGTGATGATAAAGGGCTTCACCGGTCGGCTTGCCGGTGATGTTATGCTCTTTAACAGCTTTGGCCGGCACTATCTCGACTATGGGATCACAGACGGAAGCTTGCTGCTCTGTGCCATGGGATCGAGCCGCATGACGGCGACTTGGTCATCAAGATGAATCAGGGCAAGCCGGCTGTCTATATCTTCCGGCTCGGCTCCACCGAGACTGCCGAGGGCTCCATGCGCGTGTTGGGAAATGCGGATGAGGCTGATTACGTGATCGTCAGTGCCTTTAACTTCTACCACTGATTGGAGGGATTCGCATTGGATAAATTCGCCAGCTATCTGAGAAAGTTAGACATCACTCAGAATGTGACAGAAGAAGAGGTGGAGAAGACGGAAATGCTGCTGCATGTCTACGCACCTACACTGCGTAGCGCCGCACATCGGCTAGAGGAATTGGGCGAGGAGTGCTATGAGGGACGGCGCCAGACGATCTCCGACTTCATCAATCTGGCAATCGACTATGATCGGGATGCAGATCGGAAAAGGATCGCAGAGCGGCTCTCTGACATGGGCCATTCCATGGAACTGCTCTCCATCCTGGAGTCTGCCCTTCTCTTGATGAAGGAAGACCCCAGGCATGGAGACCTTTACTACAAGCTCCTCTCCACCCGCTACTTTGATGCCTACTGCCGCTCCAATGAGGATGCCTTCCTCGCACTCGGGATGTCCTCTTCTTCCTACTACCGGCACATCAAGCGTGCGGTTCGAATGTACGCTGCCTACCTCTGGTGCGTGGTCATTCCCGATCTGATCCTCAAGGAGGACTTGAGAAAGGAATACAACGGAGATGCCGCCGGACATGGAGGTGGGAGTCAAGTGGGAGACAAAGTGGCAGTCAACTGGTACTGAAATGAGAACTTTTCCGGCAAGATAATGGGAGCTGACTGGCATTGATAACGAAAATCTGACCTTGTATAATTGACTATGCTGGAAGGCATATAGGCTCCTCGGAGTGATCCGAGGGGCCATTTTTTATGCCCTTCCCAGCCAATACGGGGCAAAGAGCCGGACTGCTGCGATCGTGCAGCGGCCCGGCTTTTTTGCTGCCCAGAGTTGGGAGCATAGTCTATGTCCTGCAGTCCATATCGGGCGAGAGGCCCGCCTCCATGCTGTTCGAGTTGGTCAAAAATCGAACAGTTTTGGAGGAAAAACATGAAAACAGTCAAAATTAAAGACTACTTCGGTAAGATCCATTATGTTCCGGTCAATGATGAGGTGTACGAGGCGCTGCGTGATATCCGTCGTGAGGAGGATCGACTCAGGAAAAGGACTGCTTATCACCGAAGCAGATTTTCCCTTGATGAATATGAGACGGGAATGCGCACCGGAGAGAGTGATCCAATTCAGGAGGAACTGATTCGCAAGGAGGAATGCATCCGCCTTTATGAGGCGATCTCCCAGCTGACCCCGCTTCAGCGGCGCCGTATTCAAATGCTGATGGAAGATATGAACTATACCCAAATTGCTCGCGTAGAGGGAAGAAATCCCTCCGTGATTTATCGTTCGATCCAAGGCAGTTTCCTGCACCTGCGGCGCCTTCTGAAGGAATAAAGGTTATGTGAGAGGCGGCCAGCGCATTGGCTGGCCGCCTTCTCCAAGTTTTGTGTTGTCAAAGAACTACGATATACGTAAACAATAGTAGAGTAAAAAGATAGGAGGGGTCATCCCATGATTATTTCTGTGGATCACGGCAATAAATCCATCAAGACACCACGGCTGCTCTTCACGTCCGGACTGATCGAGTCGGATACCAGGCCCGGCATTAAGACGGACTGTATTTTCTGGAACGGTAAATATTACACGCTGACAGAGAAGCGAATCTCGTACCTGCGGGACAAGACGGAGGACGATCGATTCTATGTGCTCACGCTTTTTGCCATCGCCAAAGAGCTGGAGCTGGATGGGATCATGGAGCCGGATGAGGAACTTGACATCACGCTCCTGGTCGGTCTGCCGCCCGCGCACTATGGCCAGCTGTATAGCCGGTTCGAGCAGTACTTCCTCCGAAAGCGGGAAGTGGTCGATTTCGAGTACAACGGCCGCTACTACTCGATCCGGATCACCAAGGTTGTCAGCTACACCCAGGCCCTGGCCGCTGCGGTCACAAAATATGGGGAACTCAAGAAGCACGCCGCATCCTATATCATCGACATCGGTGGCTATACCGTCGATGTTCTGAAGCTCCGATATGGGAAGCCGGACTTGGCGGTGGTGGAGAGTTTTGAGCAGGGCGTAATCACCCTCTATAACAGCATTGCCAGCCAGTGCAATTCCCAATTTGCCCTCCATCTGGAGGACTGCGACATTGATGAAGTGATTCGCGGGGAGCCGACGATCCTCCCGGGTGAGGTGCAGATCCTGATTCGGAAGATGGCCAACCAATTCCTCACGGAGCTGTGTAACTTCTTGGGTGAGCGCGGCATCGACCTGAAGGTCAGCAAGTGCGTGTTTGCGGGCGGTGGGTCCATGCTGCTGCGGAGCATCATCGAGCGCAGCGACAAGGTAGGGTTCCCCATTTTTATCGATGACATCCACGCCAATGCGCAGGGGTACCTGCTCCTTTATAAGAGTGAGGAGGCGGCCCATGGCAGCAAGTAATCACAGGCCGCGTATCTCCCTGCAATTCAATGAATTCGACTTCCGACACCGCAAGGTGCTGGAGATCCTGCGGGCCAGGCCCCGGAACATGACGGACCTCGTAGTGAATGCGATCCTCCACTTTGTGAGCTGCCCTGACGCAGAGCAGGAGTATGATAAGGAGTCCATCAAGAAGCTGATCCGCGAAGTGATATTGGAGATGTCAGCGGAGGGGAGCATTTCGCTCACCTTTGCTCCTACCGCCCCCGGAGAGCCGCCGGCCAATCCGGATTTAAGCGATATGATGGCGGCTTTCCGGAGCGGGCAGTGAGTCTGGCCAGATGATGTGCCAAGGGGCAAGAAAATATGGGCGTGAAGAATTGCATAGACAATATCAGTGGTATCCCTGCGGATGTGACGTTTCGGGACCTCAGGGTCCACTACCGTACAGGCCGGGCCGTCCGTCTGTCGGGAACGGGGCGCGATAAGGAATACACCTATCGTGTGGGCGTCCAGACTGACCTCGGAGACATTGAGCTTTCTGTATGGCAGGAAGCGATGCAACGGCTGATCCATGCCAGCGGTGAGGATGAATTACAGCAGGCACTCCAGGCCTATGTGAAGGAGCATATCTACTGGTGGCATACACGGGCGGAGCGCCTGCAGGAGTCGCTGGAACTGCACGCCTGCCGTACCTTTGAAGATCCAAGATGGGCCGACTATGACCTGTTCTATCAGGGCTACTTCCAAAAGGTCAAATCAAATGAAGGAGGATCTGAACTTGAATAAGAAGATGGGCGCGCTGGTGTACGATGCCGCGATCGACCGCATGGACATCCGCTACGGACTGAATCGCTTTCATGGCGGCTTGCATTGCGGTGAGCAGTTGGAGGTGCTGGTCAATGGCCGGTGGCTCCCTACCAGAATTGAGAAGGGCAAGGACTGGTATCTGGTCGGGATCAAGACAGAGAGTCTGATCGGCCTGCTGGTGCGCATTTGAGTCCGAGCATACACCTCAAACGAAATTGGGAGGATGCCGCGTCATGGCGGCGTCTTCCCAATTCATTTGCGCTCTCGGACGAATTATTGAGAAAGTCGAGAAAATTCGGAGAGGCTGTATAGTGAAGCACGATCAATTACCCTTGCCGGCGTATAGTATCCCTTTAATTTGGAATACTATTAAGGGAATATCTTCTTTAGGAGTTGTATTTCCCCTTATTATATGCTATAATTTAAGGGAACAAAGGGGGCGTAAGGTTATGCGCACATTCAATTACTCCGCGATCCGGGAGCAGAAGTGGGATTCGGATATCCTGGGGCTGGTCGCGGCAATCTATAAGGAGGCTGGGAAACAGGAGCTGTGTCTGAAACAGCGGCCGGAGGAATTAGAGAAACTGGTGGAGATCGCAAAGGTACAGAGCACCGAGGCATCCAATGCCATTGAGGGCATCGTGACCACAAACACCCGCATCCGGCAGCTTGTGGAGGAGAAAACGATGCCGAGAAACCGGGACGAGCAGGAGATCGCCGGCTACCGGGATGTGCTGAACCTCATCCACGAGAACTTCGATGCCATCCCCATCACCCAGAATTACATCCTGCAGCTCCACAAGATCCTCTATAGTCACATGAACAATCCCATGGCGGGTAGGACGAAAAACGTTCAGAATTACATCAGTGCCACCTATCCCGACGGCCATGTGGAGACCTTGTTCACCCCCTTGGCCCCCTATGAAACACCGGAGGCTCTGGACAGGATCTGCGAGGAGTACAATCGGGTCATCGGGAACATGGAAGTAGAGCCGCTGATCGTTATTCCCGTATTCATCCACGACTTCCTCTGCATCCACCCATTCAACGATGGAAACGGAAGAATGAGCCGTCTGCTGACTACGCTGCTGCTCTATCGCAGCGGGTTCTATGTGGGCAAATATATCTCACTGGAGGCCAAGATCGCGAAAAATAAGGATCTCTATTATGAAGTCCTGGGTCAGGCGCAGATCGGATGGCATGAAGGTACTGAAGATACGGTGCCCTTCATCAAGTATCTGCTGGGGACCATCCTCTCCGCCTACAAGGACTTTGAGGACCGTTTTGCTCTGGTAGAGACAAAGCTTCCGGCCCTGGAGACCGTGCGCCGGGCTACCATGGAAAAGATCGGGCGGTTTACGAAGCAGGACATCCGGGAACTCTGCCCTTCGCTCAGCATCAGCTCCATCGAGGGGGCGCTGCGGAAATTGGTGGCTGCCGGGGAGCTGAAACGGGAAGGCGCCGGGAAGAACATTTGCTATTACAGGTTAAAATGATTCTATGACGCAAAACAGCACGGATATGGCTTCATTGCGAAGTCAAATCCGTGCTGTTTTCATACTCTTTTGCGCGTTGAGTCTCCAGTATAGGTCAAAGTAGTTTCACTTCGATTCGCTTACTCTAAAATGATGGTGCGGCCTTCTTCATCTGCATCATCATCGCCCAATCCGAAAGATACAGAAAGCGGCTCTTTCTTGTAGAGCACAGCGGTACCCGCGTAGCCATTTCGCTGTCCGTGATTCCAGCAGTGCTGGTACCCCGGCAGGATCTGCGGCTCTTGCTGGGTCCGGATCTCCTGCAGGCAGAGTATATCCGGCCCAATATCCGCGATTGGGGCAAAGGAGTTGTTCTGACTGCAAGAGCTAAGACCATTCAAGTTCCATGAGACAATCTTCAATTCAAATCCTCTCCTCATCATGGTATGGCAAAAGCCCAGCACCTCCAAGGTACTGGGCTTTTCCTCATGTCTCCAGATCCAACGTAAAACCGCTCCGGCCTTGAAAAAACCTATTATCTATCTACCGCAGCACTTCTTGTATTTTTTGCCGCTCCCGCAAGGGCACGGATCATTCCTGCCGATTTTCGGCTTCTTCTCTCCCACCGGCTTTGCAGGAGCTGCCTTGGCCAGCTCCTGCAAAAGGCTCAGACGCAGCTGTTCATTGGGTAGGTCAGCCTCCATGATCCCTCGCCGCAGCTCCTCCGCATTCATACTTCCTTCCGCAAGCGCCTTCTTGATATTCGGGCCGAAGGACAGCGTCTGGGGCATCTGTTCCTCACGCGGCAAGAGGTCGAAAAGCTCATTGGGGGTATAGCCACGGTTGCTCTGCATCCTGGTGGTGTTGTGGAAAGCCTGATATCGTTCGATGAAGGTTTGGAAGTCCTTCCGACGAGGAAAGTGGACACCCATTGCTGTGAGCCGTTCCTGGACCTGCGGGAAATCGGCATCAGCGCAGCGGATACCGAAGACGAGTTCATCGAAAACCTCAGACTTTTTCCACTCTGGCAACTGTAGCCGAGTCTCTATGAACTCCCGCATCTGATTTGTTTCCTCTGTCGGCTCACAATAGAAGGCATCATCGTAGGCCAGCAGTTCTGCCTTCGATGGAACATAGTAGGGCTTTCCCTGCTGGCTTTTCAGGAGCGCATGGTATCTGTCCAACCCATCTCCAATGAGCGAGACATCTATGATCTCTCGGTCCAGGACATCTTTGAGTTTCCCATCCACATAGAGTTCGTCAAGACCCAGGATATAGTAGTCCTCGCACTCGTGCCGGGCGATTTCCGCAAAGGCAAGGAACTCGTCCCGCGTCACCAGCTTGGGGCTTTGAGAAGATATGATCTCGTATGCTTTCCGAAGTGGAATGATCCCATATAGGTTAGCCATCGCATTGAAGTACTTCCGCAACTGCCGGGAAGTCGTATCTTTCAGTGGGATCTCCCGGTACTTGGAATTCAATTCCCGTCGTTTATAAGGCTCCGGGAAGTCGATGTAGAATTGTCCGTCTTTTATCATGGCCTTGCCTCCAGAGAACAGTAGACATTGGAGCGGATTTTGAGCAATTCTCTCACTTTGAATTATAGCGGCGATACAAACATATGGCAAGACTACTCCTACCAGAAGTCAGAGCCAAAATAGAGGAACATGAACGATTCCTATATATAGGAATTAGTCTGACAAGAAAAAGTCCAGTACTCTAAAAACTTCTTCGAGTTTCACACGAGAAAATACTCTTATTCGAGCTGCATTAGCACAATAATTTGATGGGAGGCCGCAGAATGCGGCCTCCCGGTAGTTTAATCAGCGGTATAATTAGTCTCTTCGAACTAATAAAAAGCAATACTCTGAGCGTCGATCACTGGCATTACAACTCTAAGCTATTTTCATTCAACAAAAATTCCTTGACGCCCATTGTAACGTATCCTTTGTCATCCCGGCGAGGTTTCATTGTCCTCTCAACAACAATAATTTTCTTAAATGAGTCATTTGCCCTATCAAAAGATTTTGTCTCCTGATCCAACTTTTCTTTGCTTGGGATCTCATAGGCAGACTGGATATAATAGCGTCTGCTACCCTGGTTCGCAATAAAGTCGATTTCCAGCTGCTTGCGTTGCTCTCTCCCCTCAGAGTTTTTCTCTCTAACTTCAACAACGCCCACATCCACATTGTAACCCCGATACCGAAGTTCGTTGTAGATGATATTTTCCATAATGTGCGATGGCTCGATTTGCCGGAAGTTCAATCGTGCATTTCGGAGTCCAATGTCTTCAAAGTACACTTTGAAAGGCGTGTCAATATAGTGCTTACCTTTCACATCATAGCGTTTCGCCTTGCTGATCAGGAAGGATTCCGCCATATGGCCAATGTATTTGGCGACCGTCACTTCGCTGATTGTAGAACCCTTTATACTTTTGAAGGTGCCCGCCAATTTCCTCGGGTTCACAAGTGTTGAGATACCGGAAGCGAGGATATCCAGCAATTCCCCGATGTCTTCATCCGACTGCAAGTTATACCGTTTCACGATATCCCTTAGGTAGACATTCGTGATCTGGGTGTTCAAATAAGCAACTTTCTGTTCCTCGGTCTGCATAAGAGCGACAGAGGGGAGTCCTCCATATACCATGTAGTCATCAAATGCCTCTTCTTTGGAGCCATCGTATACGCTGAAGAATTCGGAGAAGGACAGTGGCAAAACATGGACTTCGTCGCCGCGACCAGCAAATTCCGTGATGATATCGCTGGAGAGGAATTTGGAATTACTCCCCGTCACATAGACATCCACATTGTCCTTACGAAGGTACCCGTTCAAAACGGCTTCAAAATATCCCAGATTTTGTACCTCATCTAAAAGGAGATAGTACATACCATCATCAACAATTTTATCGTTAATGTAGGTCATGAATTTTTCCGGGTCAACTTTCCGTTTTCCCTCTTCTATCTCCATTAGATCCTCACCGATCAGCATGAGGTTTTGTGCTGAGTCAAATGCGAAGCGGATGATATGACTGTCCTCTACACCACTATTAAGTAAATGCTGATAAAACAGTGTATTCAAAAGATAGGATTTACCACAGCGGCGAATACCAGTGATGACCTTCACAAATCCGTTGTGCTTGCGAGCAATCAATTTATTCAGATATACATTTCGTTCGATTTGCATAGCGCACCCCTCTTTATATCTTTACCGAAATCGGCAAAAATATTCAGTCCGCTGTTATTGTAGCAAATGAAGAAGCTTATTTCAAGAGAACAATGTCGATTGCGATGTAGATTTTCGGAAACATCGTCAAAAAAATTCAGAGTTTTTGGGTGAGGTATATTGATACCTCTATGCTTTCAATTCTCGCTTATACTTATAATAGGTGTTGCGTGATAGGCCAGTTAGCTGCATCACCTCAACATCGCTTAGGGTACCGTTGAAGTCCCTGGAGTGCTTCCTGATGATCTCTTTGGCTGCGAGGCTCTTCTTCGTGGTGATCTTGGCATCCTTTTTCCGCCCAATCTGCTTTCCATTGAGTCTGGCCGTCTCGATCCCTTCCCTGGTACGTTGATGAAGATCCTCGACCTCTTTTTCAGACTGCTCGAAAGCAAGCCGGATCTGTTCCTTGGCCAGCTCCATGAGATAGCGATTGACCCCTTCAAGAATGTAGTCCACATTGCTGCCAGTGAGTTGCACATTATTCTCCAGGGCTTTCTTATAGGTGTCCGTATTGATGTGAGGCTCCTTCAGAAAGACCAGATTGACGCCTCTATTGAAGAGTTCCTCATAAGCGGCAAAGCCTTCTTCAGCATTCCCGCTCATTCTGGAGACACTGTCAAAGATGATCGTGTCGCCGGCCTTCACGCGTTTCATAAGCAACTGCCATTGCCTCCGATCCATCCTCGTCCTGGTGAAGACCTCTTGTACGATGACGGAATCCTGGTACTGGGCCTTGATGTTTCGGATTTGGCGCTCAATACTCTGCTTCGGCCGGGAGATCCGGCAATACCCATATTTCATAGACTGCCTCCTCGGTATTAAGATAAACCTTCGTTTAATTTGACATACAGAGTTACGTTCAGAAAAGATAGGAAACAACAAAGTTTGATACAATTTGGTGCGAGGTTTAGATTGGTACGGTTTCTGCTATTTCAATAGCAGAGTACCTTGTCATATTGGTCAAAACATGCTATCCTCATATTATATCTATTTTTGCAGGAAACATAAGAGGCGATCAAGTTATATTGGTTTGTCGTAGCTCGTTTCCTGAGAGGCTATATGAGACAAATAAATGATATTGGGTACCTGCTTATCTTAGATTTCTTTGAGAATAAAATTAAGTGTGTGTTCTGCATCCGCCAAGGGTGCGGCAGTTCCTTGCGGCTTTTTCGTGCCCCACGCCCATTCGTCTGTAGGACAATGGGCGCGGGGCGCTTTTTGATCTTCTGAAAGGAGCCAGAGAATATGAGCCTGAATTATACCTGCCCCAGATGTGGGACGCCCTTGGGCTATGAGGGATTGTGCTGGAAATGCAAGTGCGAACAGGAGCGGAATGCTGCCCTGGCCTGGACACCGGAGCAAGTCGCGGAGAAACAGGAAAACCTGGTTCAGAATATCCGGCGGTTATCTGATTTTAAGGACCCCGAGCACGCCGACTT
This sequence comes from Oscillibacter valericigenes, assembly GCF_016902445.1. GTDB lineage: Bacteria > Bacillota > Clostridia > Oscillospirales > Oscillospiraceae > Oscillibacter > Oscillibacter avistercoris. Next base: position 325,022 of record NZ_JACSNX010000001.1, read on the forward strand.
TTGGCAGCTCCTCAGTTACCGGGACGCCATCACCCCGGAGATTCAGCGCTCGGCACTGGCGGCAGAGGTGTTCTGGCCCTGTGAAATCTATTATCACGCTCCCGCCGATGTGCGGGATGGCCTGATCGCCGCTCTGCTGAAAACGGAGGACTCCCATGAGGCGGGGAACCTGATGTCTTGCCTTGCCTTCCAGGGGGATGACAGGGCGCTGGAGACCCTGCTGGAGCTGGAGCGGAACCCCCGTCCTTGGCGCAAGGGCCTCTATGTGGACCCATCCAGCTATGCGCAGATCGGCGGCTGGACCTTCGACAGGGAGGGCCAGAAAATCCAACTCAACTTCGACACCTGCTATCCTATGGTCAAGGGAATCTCCGGCGAGGTATCCCCCGTCCGTATTGGCCGTCCTCGGGAGGACACCTGCCCCCACTGCGGCGGGCGGATGGTGGATATGCTGGTGCTGGACGGCCGGGACGAGCGGCTCCGGTTCCTGGGGCTGGACGGCATCCTGACCGCCGCCTGCTGCCCCAGCTGTGTGGGATTTCTGAAAGGCCCTGCCTTCAACCGTTTCACCCTGGACGGCGGTGTGGAGGTCTTCCCCTCGGAGCTCTTTGACGGCTCGGAGCGGGCGGATTGCTATGTCCGGCCAGAGGACTACAAGACCCTCACCGAAAACCCCTTTGTGCTGGGGAAAGCGCCTGTGCCCCTGTTTTACGGGTGCGCCAGCGAAGATGTGAACACCGTCGGCGGCTTTGGCAACTGGGTGCAGGACGCGGAGTACACCACCTGCCCCCACTGCGGAAAGCCCATGAAATACCTGGCGCAGATCCAGTGGGATACGGTGTTTGACTGCGCGGAGGGCACGCTTTACATTGAACTCTGCCCGGACTGCCAGATCGTATCCATGCAGCACCAGCAGACCTGAGAGGAGAACCGATATGAGCTTACCAAAGCGTGACGGTGTGCATGACCGCTACTACTTGATCCACAAGCCGGACACCGCCCCGGAGGTGCTGGCGGAGGCGGACGCCTGTATTCAGGACATTCTGGACGGGACCGCACGGGAGAACCACGCCGCCTATCCGACCGTGGTGCGGAACCAAAGCGGAACGCCCTTTCTTCCCAGTCAGCTGCTGGAGCGGTACCTGTCCAAGCTGCCTTTGAAGGGCTTTCCCTATGAGGACGCGGTTGCCTTCTGCGACGCCCTGCGGCGGCTGGCGGGCTGGAAGGAGATCGATTACACACTACGGCAGTACATCGAAAAGCAGGTGCAGGATCGGTACTTTGAGGTCGGAGAGCGGGAGGATGGTTTTACGGTTTTCCCACCTTGCACCGTGTGGCCGGAGCTGCACCCGGAGGATGTGGATGAAGGGCTGCTGCGCTTCGCCTGCTATGTGGCGGTCTGCTATACCGTGTACGGCCTGAGCTTTGAGTACCTCACCACTGAGCATATCCTCGGCCTGGTTTCCCAGCTCCGCCCCAATATGGTGAAGGAGCTGAAAACCAATGGCAGCGGCAAACTGCCGCCCAACATCCAAAAGCGGAAAACAAAGCACCTGACCGCCTCGGCCAACGACGCCTTTGCCACCATCCGCATCACCGCCAGGGACTGCACCGAGGGATGCTGCAACGAGGCGCTGAGTTATCTGGTGGAGGTGCTGGAGCAGCCGGAGTTCCCCCGCAGCTACTCCATCGAGTTCCGCGGGCCGGAGAAGCTCTACCTGCCCATCCCCGGCCTGCCCAAGAAGGGCGTCAACCAGCTCTTTGCCTGCGCGGTGCGGTACCCCCGCCTCCATGTCCGGATGGAGAATTATGCCCGGCTTGCCATGCAGGAGGACGAGTGGTATCAAAACCTCTGCGATGAGCATTGCGCCCTGCCCGGCACCTTTGCGGTGTTTGCCCTGGGACTGGAGGGGCCACAGTGGTGGGGGCTGGTGTGCGACTACCTGGACCGCTGTGACGACGAGCACTCTTCGCTCCAAGAAAAGTTCATCCACGCATTTTTCAAAAAATATGGCTTTACCGCCCAGTCCCTGCCGGTGCTGGTCCACGGAGTCCAGTCCATGCAGAATCTGAAGCCCGCAAAGGAGTTCCGCACCCTGATTGCCAATGAGGAGAGCCTGGACGCCCTGCTGGAGATCAAGGGGCATCTGGAGGACTATCTGCCCGAAGAAGGAGCGCATGACCTGCGGGCCCGGGACTACCTGTGGCGGGAGGTGCTCTGGGCCATCTGGGGGCAAGCCTCCGAAAACGGCGGCGGCAAGGTCCTCAAGGCCGCACCGAAGGAACTGAAAGAGAAATACCAGCAGGTATTCGCGTAAGGAGAACGCCATGAAAAAGAGAACGGTCAAGGACTTTGTTGCCCTGTACGCCCCGGAAGATGAGGAAAAGCTGGTACTGATTCAGGACGGTATCAGCGCGGACAAAACCTTTCTGGATACCTTTTGGGCGGCGCATACCCATGCCCTCGCCATGGCGGATGTCCAGACGGGACAGGTGATCTCCGGCCGATGCTATCTGAGCTGGCCGCTGACGGACAAGGAACGGGATGCCGGCGACTATTCCAAGCGGTTTACCAAGGGCCAGATCTACCGGATCAAAGCCCGCGGCTGGAAAGGTGATGCCCTCTACGAACCTCAGTGGTATGTCACGGAGGTACTGGAGGAAGGCGTACCCTGTCCAGCACTGGAGGATATCTGGACGGAGTACACAAAGCCGATTCTTCTGGAGGACGAAGTGCTGGGGACCCTCACGCTGGATCGTGAGATGAGCATATTCGAGGGGACCTGTAAGTGGATGGGAAAAGAAGTCCGGATCTCGTTGGATGTGGAGATTGAAAAGAAAGCGTCCTGGAACCGTGTCACCAATGTGATGAAGAAACTGGTGGCAGACCAGGAAGTCTGGGATAAGTCCCTGCGGGCGATGGCTGCCCAAAAGCTCACTGCTCAGGCCAACGAGTGGCTGGCGGACAATGACCAGACCGACCGGGAAGCGGAGAAAGATCCCATCACCGAGGATGAGTTCGCCCGGCGTATTCTGCTCACCGAGTTTACAGTATCTCCCGGCGGCCGTTTTACCGCCTGGTATGAGGACGATGATATGTTCTGGGGCCATGTGATCACTGTGGATGGAACGCTGAAAAAAGGCCCCGTTGACGCTGATATACAGGGATAAGGTGAGGAGGAAACCTAAATGAACAGCGAGCAGATCACAGCTTTTCTGCAGGAACACTGGGAGTGGGTGACTTTAATCATGGGCATTGTGTCCGTGGTTGGCTCAATTCGGAATTGGAACTGGATGTGCGACCCCACCGGCAAGCCGGACTCTCACCGCTATGGCCGTGGCTCCCGGCGGGTGATCTTCTTTCTGCTGGGGATTGTGCTGATTATAGTGAGCGTCTGGAGCCTTGTGCTGGCAATCAAGTAGGAGGAAATATCCTATGACCCAAGAGGAACAGATCCGCCTATGGCGGCTCATGGAAAAGCTCAACTGGTTTTTCCACCAGGAGATGCACTACCTGGACCGGGAGACGGCGGAACAGACCGCGCGGGAGTGCTATCCGGAGATTCGAGATTTTACATACGACATTTTATGGAACGATTTGCCCAAAGAGGTACAGGAGCGACTTGAGGACGAGGAGTGCCCCTAATGACTTTACGCTGGCCCAGGAGGTGGAACTGCAATGTCCATAACCGCCTATAAAGTGGAGGCTGTTGGCCATGACCGGACCGGCCGGGACTTCGGCTATGTGAATATCATGTACCGCTACTGCGGCAAGCAGTCCTGCCCCCGGCCGGATCAGTGCGAAAAGCTGGAGGTCATGTGGGCGGACGAGAGTGTCTACGGGCCGCCAGCTCCCGGAAGCAAGGTGGGCGATTTTATCCAGACTTGGCTCATGGGCCCCTGGAACTGCGGGGTATTCACCCACCGGGAGATTGCCCAGCGGCTCATAGACACCTTCACCGGCTTGAAGGTCAAGGAGCTGGCGTGGTTCGAGAACCCCAGAGAAAAGACGCTGAAAAACGGCAAGCCCCGTGTGCGCCGGGCCAAGTGGCTGCCGGAGCGGGAGGTGGATCTGGTGTACCTCTACGCCGACCACTATCTTGACGCCAGAAATCCCACTCCCGCCGAGACCGACTTCTTCACCGTCACAAGGCTGGACGCCTGGGGCACAAGTACCTGGTTCATGTGCACCCCGGAGGCCGCTGAAAATCTGATTGCCATGGACTTTGACAATCTGGCCGTCAAGGAAACTACTATTGTGGGATAAAGAAAGTAGGTGCATGATGTACCAAATTGCATATATTGGCCGCTGGGAGACCCTCCCGGAAACGGCTGCCGCCATTTATGAACATGATACTCCCAGGCTGGAAGCAATGCTCCAGGGCGGTCTGGACCTCAACGCCCCCATTCAGCTCAGCGAATACATCAAGCTGATGCCATTGGAGATCGTGGTTTTTCGGAATGATGTGCCCATGATCCACTTCCTGCTGGAGCATGGAGCTGATCCCAGTCTGGCAGAGGAACAGCCCCTGCTGCTCACCGCCGCCCGCTGCTGCGGGCCGGAGGTGGTGGCGCTCTTTGCTGGACAGGCCGCAAAACTCAGCCTGAAGCAGAAAGAGCGGGCCTTCCAGGAGGTGCGCTGGGGCAAGCGCCCGGAGAATATCCAGGTGCTGGAGCAAGCCGGGATCACTGTGGACAAGTTTGGCAGCGAGGCATTCCGGGCGGCGGTGTCCGATGGACAGGCCGAGCTTGCCAAACTGCTGCTGGAAAAAGGGGCGGATATCAATTACCACAAGCCGGACATGGTGTTCCCTTACGCCTCCACCCCTGTCACCGAGGCCGCCCGCTCCAACAATTTCTCCATGGTGCGCTGGCTGGTGGAACAGGGAGCGGATATCACCCTTGTTGACAAATACGGTGACCGTCCCTACAGTGTGGCAGTTCAAAACAAGAATCAAGAGATGGCCGACTACCTGAAGGCCCTGGAGCCAGAGGAATGGCACAACGAGCAGGAAAAGATCCGGCAGCTCATGCCCTACAAGCTACCCGCCAAGCTGGTGGAATACTTGAAGACCGGCCCCCTGCGGCTGGAGTTTCCGGATCAGGAATGGGTGAAGTGGGCGGAGCTCTACTCCTTCATGGATGTGCAGGAGATGACCTGGAAACGGAAGAAGCTGCTCTCCCTCATGGTGCAGATGGACAACTACAGCGACTACCTGCTGCTGTGGAGCCCCAGGGACAAAAAGCTGTGGTATCTGGACATCGAGCATGAGGAATTCCACCCTCTGGCCAAATGGGATGACTTCATCGCAGATCCCGGCCGGTATCTGAACGGGATGATTGAAGGCGAGTTTGAGGAGTAAAGCCATGACATCAATAGACTTTCTGAACAAGGTACATAAAAGCCTGGACTCGCAGGAATATAACCTCTCTTATTCTCCGGCCAAGTCCAAGAATTATATGTTGTACTGCAACGGCAACTTTATCGGCGGCCTGTTCGATGAGGAGTTGTGCTTCGTTTATACCGACAGTGTGAGCGAGCTGCTGGGGCAGCCGGACCCCGTCTATCGCGGATACTCCAGCACCGCCCAGCACAGGATGCTGGTGATCCCGGAGGAACACTGGGCAAAAGCGCTGAAACTGCTCTATGCCGAGAAATTTGACTGGAGCCGTTTGGTGTACGACATCACCTACACCAGCATTGGCGCGGCTGTGGTGGAGGACTTTTACGATGAGAATGTAGTCTTCCTGCGCTTCTGCTTTGAAAAGGAACTGCTGAAAAAGAACCCTCTGGACCGGCATGGCCGTATCCTGCGGATGGTCTATCTCAATCAGGACCTGACAAATATCGGTAAGAATTTGTTTCCTGAGTTGCTGGACAAGTTCCTCGTTTTTACAGATCGCAAAGGAAAAACCAGTCTGGAAACCATGCTGAAACGGTGGTACACCGCTCTGGAGAAGGAGTACCGCAGCCAGATAACGGGATAAGGAGGCGGCAACATGACAGAGGAAAACAGAATCTACATCACCCATCTCAAGGTCACGGATGTCCCGTGGCACCGGCTCACCACCGCCTATGGCCGGGGGACGGATTTTCCCGCACACCTGACAGTGCTGGAGCAGATGCGTGATTTGGCATCCGTCAAAAAGTCCCTCTACGAGCTCACCACCAACATGGAGCACCAGAGTACCCTGTGGCACGCTACCCCCTTCGGCATGGTGTTCCTGAACCGAATTCTGGAGAAAGCCCTCGCAGAGAGCGGGCAGAACCCCGCAGCCGATTTCCTGGCTGGGGAACTGCTGGACTTCTTTGCCTGCATCCTCCAGTGCTTCCATGATGGAGATAAGATGGAACACGCCGAGGCGCTGCCGCTGTTCTCCGATCTGCTGAAGGAAGAATACCTGTGGTCGGAGGAATACGACGAGGAAGAAGATGAGATGCGCTACGAGGAGGACGAGGTCTTCCCCGATGACCTGTTCTACAGTTTCTATTACTACTCCTGGCAAGCGGTGAAAGCCTACCAGGATGTATTGGAGCAAGTCCCGGCAGAGTTTGCCAAGCCCGCTGCCGAGGTGCTGGAACTGCTGTAAAGGAGGCTACACCGATGTTTGAAGAATTCTATGAGATGTACGAGCCCGAGGAGCAGGAAGTGGTGGCTCTGATCAATCGCTGCATCGGTGGCGGATATAACTGGAAAGGCAGCTTTTGGGAAATGACTGTTGTGACCCTGGGCATGGTGTTCTGTGACACCGGCGAGGTCACCACCAAGGAGGAGCGGCTGGAATGGCCGGTCACCGAGGAGGAACGCAACAGCGAAAAGGGCTGGTGCCGCTTTGGAAAGGAACAGATCTGCCGCCTGAAGATCCGCCGGATGAAAGAAGAATTGGCAAAGGATCTGGTGGTGCGCCCCTGGTGTATCTCCGAGATAGTCAATGCCCATGAAGACTGCTCGGAACTTCAGGCTATTCTGGAGGAGTACCACAAGCCGGTGGTGATCCAGGACCAGGTGCTGGGAGAACTGACACTGGACAAGGACTATGATACCTTCGAGGGCGAGATCCAGTGGTGCGGAAAGGATGTGAGCCTTTCTTTGGAGGTCAATGCCGAGAGCAAGCCCTCCTGGACCCGTGCCCGCAGCGCCGCCAAGAAGCTGCTGGCCGACTGTGAAACCTGGGACAAAGCCATGCGGGAGCTTGCGGCAAAGAACCTGACCGAACTGGCTAACAACTGGCTTTCCCAGGATGAGGAAAACCCCCGTGACCCGGAAACAGACCCTATCACAGAGGAAGAACTGGCCCGTCGGATCAGCATGACGAGCCTGTCCGTCACCTCCGGCGGCAGCTTCACCGCCTGGTTTGACTGCGACGAGATGTTCACCGACCATGCGGTGACGGTCTACGGCTCCTTGAAAAAGGGCCTCAAAACTGCCAACATTGAGGGGTAATGGATGATTGGAGAGTGCAACTATGGATACAAATTTCAACGCGGCCCTTTACCGGGAAGAAATGCTGTCCCTTGTGAACGCCGCCATCAAAAAGCTGAAAGCGGAGCATCCGGATTATGAGGTATTCACCATGAGCCTGACGACGGATTTTGCCTCCGGGGTAAGCGCCGTTCACTTTGACAGCCGGGTCTCCTCGGAGCGGTACTTCCAGAAGGAGGCGGAACAGTACCAGAAATATCTACAGGCCGGCAATCTGAGCATGGCCGAGATGTATGCCCCCACTGGAGAGAGCCGGATCACCAATCCTGCGGACTTTGAACTTCCCTTCTACGCAGAGATTCAAAATAAGTCTTTTCTTGTGGAGTTTGAGGAGGAGCCGGAGGACGAAGATTCCGAGGAAGAAGAGGAGGAAGCATCTGCCTTCTGGGAGGAGGCTGCCCCGATTCTGAAGCAAGCTGCCGCTGCAGCTTATCAAACGGCCAAGTCAGAGCTGAAGGTTGATGCAGATGCATTTGAGGTCAGCTACAACTGCCCGGATGACTGGTATTATCCGCTGGAGCAATAAGGGAGGGCATTCACCATGGTGAAAGAGCGCATCCCCATCTCCGGCAATCTCAAAAGCAGGGTCAAGCAGCTGATGGAGTACGCCGGATGGTACGAGGGGCGAAAAGTGGACATCTCCATTGCGGAAAAGTATTACGCCGAGCATGGTGCCCCGATGATGAAGTCCACCCAGCGGTTTTACCGCAAGTATTTCGGCCTGTGCTGTGAGTGGTATCTGGAGCAGAAAAAAATGAGCTGGGCGGCTGACTTCCAATTTGCTTTGTTCCCTTACCTGGTCAACGGGATCAAAAACCATTTGGAAGAAGCCTATTTTCGGGATATGTCCGGCTGTGAACTGGCAGAGGTAGAACAGGCTGCCGGTGAAAAATGCCAGCCCATCGGTCATATCGGCTACTACTACCCGGCGGAGGTTTGGATCTCCGAGTACGGGAAACTGTATGCGAAATATGAGTACCAGGATGAGATTGAGTGCTTTCCAGATGTGTTTGCCCTGATTGAGCGGGACCTGCGGCAGTGCAGATTTGATTCCGCTGCCATGAAAACGGTTGAGGCACTGGATGGAAAACTATGAAACAGGACTTTACTATTTGGCGCAATCAAATATTGCAGAATCCGCGGGACATTTCACCGCTGAAATTCGGAATATCGCAGGATGAGGTCATAGAAATCTTCGGGAATCCCGATACCGTTTCCACCATGATAAGCGACGGGAAACCTTTGATCCTCAAATATCGTGACATTGAACTGCATTTCGATAGAAAGGCCCCCCATGGGCTTTACTTAGTTTATAGCGACGACGAAATTGAGCTGAGCATAACAGATCATCACGAAGAACTGCTGCAGCCGATCATAAACATAGAGCCGGTGGACAATGAGTTTTTCCTTCAGGATGGAGCCGTATATTTCTCCGGTCTATATGAAAACGGCTTGTTGAAGGGTGTTGCGCCCAAAGACTTCTGCTGCTGGCATTACTGGGGCAAATCCTCTACGGCCTGCTTCCTCGGTGGGATTCGCCTGCGTGGAGCAGACCCGGCATCGTTTCGGGTGTTAAACTATGCCTACGCGATGGACAAAACAGCCGTCTACACCACCAGCGGGAGAATCCCAGATGTAGAACTGGCAGCCTTCCAGGTATTAGACAACGGTCAGAACGATTCGGGTGCGCCACAGGGATATGCAAAGGACAGCCGGCAGGTCTACTTCCACAACGGAGACGCCAAGGTTAAGATCATCAAAGGCGCGGGAGTTTCCTCTTTCCGCTCGTTGGGCGACACCTATTTTGCCAGGGATGAGAAACGGATCTATGCTTACGGTAAGCAGCTTCCCAAGGCGGATCTGCCCTCATGGGAATTGCTCGGTCACTGGTATTCCCGCGATGCCAAGCGGGTGTACTACCTCAACCGGGAGATTAAGGGGGCGGATCGGGACAGTTTTATGGTATGCACCCCGCCAGACGCACCTCCGCTTGCCGATCATCTGGCCCGTGACAAGGAACATTTTTACCAAAACGATGAGATGATTGAAGAACCACTGTGGCTGGAAAGGCTACATGAGTTAGAAGCAGAACAGTAGACGGAGGAAAACGGCTATGGATTATTTGAAGGCACTGCATGAAAACCCCGATTTGGCAGAGAAGTTTGATTCCCTTTTTGACTTCTTCCTGCTGGATGAGTTGTCCCCAAGGGATGATGCGGAAGGCCGATACACCTTCTCACTGCCCGGTATGGCCTTTGCCAGAGATGGCTCAGGCGGTGAATACCATTTGCTGGAGGATGGCTCCATCGGCTATAACGGCAGCGAAGGTCAAGCGGGGCGTCTGGCTGAGAACATGGATGCTCTCTTTTCTCTGCTGGTAAACAGTATTTGCTGGCATGACTATTGTAACGCAAAGGAGTATGTGGATTTCAAAACATTGGAGGAATATGGGCAACGGCAGCGCGGCATCATCTTGGAAGATGTTGACGCGGACAGTTGGCGGCGGCTATCCGATGCTCTTGGTATCCCTACCGGTGAGCCACTGGCTCCGGTTCTGGAGCGATTCCGCAAAGCAACACAGCGTGAGCCTCTGTACCAGTGTATATTCCATGAGGACGATGGAAGTTTGACCGAATCAGATGGCTTGATGTTTGAATGAGAAAGGAGCAATCCCTATGAAAGCATTTGACCCCAATTACAAACTGCTGGACGAGATGTATCAGGACGATTACTATCCTGCTTTTCTGGTAGACAAGGTAAAGGACGAACTCCAAAAAGTCATCGACCTGCTGGAGAGCGGCGAAACCGACACCGAAGTGGTGCAGGAAAAGCTGGATGAGGCGGTCTGCGGCATCAATGATCTCCAGGAGGAGTTTGACGAGAACGACAGTGAGATCGAAACGGTGGCCCGGGACTGCATCGGCGTCACTGTAGACTACATTTTGAAGTGGTTTGGCATTCCCATTGATATGGAGGAGGCCATCCGGGAAAGGGACTGGTGAAAACGATGTCCATTGAAAATATGTTTGGCGACCTGGATAAGATCGACATTCTGGCGGAAAAACCTGAGACAAAGGAAGTTTTGATGGCCCTCGTCTGCAACGGATTCATTGACGGCTCCCCGGAAACACAGACGGCTCTGTTGGACAAGATGGAGGGCTATCTGAACCACACCCAGAGCGAGGAATTCCAAAAGGAATATGGGGACTGGTCCGTGATTTTGCGTGTGACCCTTGACCGGGAGCCGGATGAGCGCATCCTGGCCCTGCTCAGCAAGTGCCCTGCGTGGGCGGCGGACTATGGCGTAAAGCTGGAAATTGAAATTGGAGGAAAACAGGTCCGCATTGTAGAGAGCTGACCGATGCTCAAATCGAATCAACAGGAGGAAATCACCATGCCGACTGCCGAGTGGCTGAACAAATACGAATCCATCAAAGACAAACTGGCCTGCAAAACAGACCTGGACGCTCATTTCACAGAGAGAGTGATTGGGAATATGGGCGTGGATGTGCTGGACATTGGTGCCGTCCACTTCCCTACCGGAACAATTTTCGCCTGCGATCCGCTGGTGGAGCTGGAGGATACGCCGCCCTTTCTTCAAACAATTCCCGCTGGGACTTATCCCGTGAAGATCTGCGTGGTACCCAGTGAAAAATACGGCGACCGCTACGCCTGCGTCAAGGTTGAGGTCAGCCGGGAAAAGCCTGTCCGCTATGAGCTGGGCATGACCGGCAAAGAGGATCTGGACGAGGAACTGGGCGAGGACGATTATTTTGGCTTTGGCGTAGATGCTGGAATGGGCTGCGTTGCGGACATCCAGACCCAGGCGGCCTTCAAGACCTACTGGGCCAAGCGGCTGGAGGAAGACCCGGACATCGACCCCTATAACGACCTGTTCTGCGACTTGCTGGAGGAAAACGCCCAAGCCCACCCCAAATATCAGCTGAGCCACGGCGACTGGCTCAACTGGACAGTGCCGGACACGGACTGCAATCTGCCCATTTTCGCCTCCGGCTGGGGTGACGGCTACTATCCCGTCTACTTCGGGTATGACGCAAAGGGCGAAGTCTGCGCCGTGTATGTGCGCTTCATCGACATTGAAGCCAGCTACCAGGAACAGGCGTAAGGAGGTAAACAGCGATGGAATGGCCAAAACGGGCGCGGACAGCGGATTGGGAAAACGGTATCCTGACTCTGGATGGAGAAAAGAAATTTGAGATCCCGGAGCTGACCGCAGAGATCATGGAGCAGCTGGCCGGTTACACTCTGGTGGGCTTTCATGTAAAAGGCTATCCGGTGACCGACGACCTACTCTCCCCTTTTGCTGGGCATAAAAGCATGGCCAACTTCGGCGTGGAGGACGGTGTGCTCACCGATGCCTGCTTCCCCGTCTTTTCCGCTATGCCCAAGCTGCGCTATCTGTTGTTGGATGGCAACGCCGCCATCCACGGCAGCGGCCTGTCCGCCCTGCAAGGCTGCAAGCTGGACCTTATCACTCTCAACCGCACCGGGCTGGATGATGCCGGTCTACTCCAGTCGGCCTCCATTCCCAAGCTCTCCCACATTCAGATCGACCATACCGCTGTTACATACGAGGGCCTGCTGGCCATCGCCGGCAACAGCCGCATCGAGCCGGTGGCCCATGTGCAATTCACCAAGGAGCAGATGGAACACTTCTCCCAGCTCCAGCGGGAAAAGGCCAAAAAGCCCGTCCAGCTGGATGAGCAGGCAGCGGCGGAATGCCGCAGGGTGCTGTCCGCTTTCTTTGCGGAAATGACAGAATGGGAGCAGTACATGGAGCAGGCCGGGTTTGAAGATGCCGAGGCTGTGCCCCGCCTGCTGGCGATCTGGGAAAAGTATGTGAGCGAAAAGCCCCGTCCGGGCTACCGGCCTCTGGGCCTCTCATACAGTGCCCAGGGTACCTACAACGGGGAAGAATTCCTTGACGCGGAGCAGATCACCAAGAACAAACTCTACATCTACACCAGGGAGAAAAACACCGGCTTTGACCGCCGCTTCCTCATGAGGCGTGTGGGCGAGGACTGGATGATCGACGGGGTTCAGGAGCGGCTGGACGGCTGGCAGCGCACGGGTTTGTGAGGCATCACATGGCTTGGGAATATGAAACTTTTGGCCCAGACGGTCAATGCAAATTGTTTGGTGTGAACATCTTTGACTACGACTGGCAAACCACCGGCAAGCGAGTAAAAGTCAAAGACCCGATCTATCACCAAGACCATACCTTCGAGGTCTGGCAGGTGGAGATTGACGGGCAGATCCACCGCTTTGCCGCCGGGGAGTTCTCCAACTGTGTATGGGGATTCTATCTGGAAAAGAACGGATGAGAGGAGCGTGGCGCCATGAAAGCCAACGCCGGAGAGGTCTATACAGTCTATAACCAATATCTGAAACGCTACACCGCCTGCCAGGTGGCCTATATTGCGCCGCCGGACACGGTGAGCGAAGAATCTTGGGCGGTGGTCCTCTCTCTGGATTGGGTGGGCGACGCCCCTCTGACTGCGGAGGAACTGCCCAATCTCCGCCCGCTCTACAAGGACTTCATGTACTGGTCCCGCGACCTCCACCTGCTGCGGGTGCCGTTGGAGGTCCCGCCCCAGTATAAACTGGTGGGTACACTTCCGCCCTTCACCGACCAGCCCTGCCGCTCCTATGGAGGCTGGAGTGACGGCTATGATGTGTACCTCCAGATCCGGTGGCAGGCCATTCCGGAGGAACGGCGGCGGGCCTTCAAGGTGGCCATGGACAGTGACGAGCAAACGGAGATCGGCGGTATCCCGGTGAAGGTCAGCAGCCATCGGGTGATGGACCAGTACGCACCATTCGATTCGGCGCTGGAACTAAAGGCTCTGCCCTGCCTCTCCGAACTCATCTGCGAGCGGTGGCACCCGGATCTGCTGGAGTTTTTGCGGGAAACCCCCTTTGTTGATGAAGTGACTTTGCTGAACCACGGTCAGAGGACACTTGATCTGCGGGGCACCAGCATCAGAAAGCTGATGCTGGACATGACCGGGCTAAAGGAGCTGTGGCTGTGTGAGGGAACGGAGCAGCTCCTGTTCCAGAACAAGGGGCCGGACGCCTGTGCAATCCATGCCCCCGAAGATGGCGGCGGTTTGACCCTCCAATTTATCGGGGAATACCGCCCGCACACGGAACTGCCGAACCTACGGGGGCTGCATGGCATCGAGCTGAAGGACTTTGATCTCACCGGGCTGGCTGCTGTCCATCCCCACCTGAAGGAACTGAGGCTCTGGGGTGCGCCGGGAAACCTGGGGAACTTCTCCGCTGTGCGAGGGTTCCGGGAACTGACGAACCTCTCCACCTTCGACCTGTTCGGTTTCGGGGCGGACGACATCCCCACCCCGGAACAGATGCCGGAACTTCGCTGGTTCTGGATGACCAGCCTGCCGGAAACGGCGGCAAAAGCGGCAAAGCAGCTCTGGAAAAGCAAGCCGGGAATGGATCTGTGGATCACTAAGGCCCGGAAACCGGAGTGGCTGGCGCAAAACCTGGACAATCCCTTCCGGGGCTGGGACGGTGCGGAGCATATCCCTGCCGCCGCTGCGAAAAAGGCAGCCAATCAATACCGCAAGACCCGTTCCCAGCTGATGAAGCTGGCCGCTGAACCGGGCGAGGACGCCCAGTCCCAGGCGCTGGATGCGGTGACAGCCTATACCCAGACCTTCAACAAGATGGGCTTTATCGAAACCGAGGAACGGGATGAAATCTACATGGCCCTGCGGGGTATCCTGGATGCCCTGCCGGGTGATGCGCTCCAGAAAGATGCCCTGATTGAGAAGTTTGATGAGCTTCGTGATTTTTGAGGAGGGGTTAGGATGGACCAGACAGTAATTTACAATGGCCAAATTCTTGCCCTGACGCGCTTTTGGGCGACGGGAGAGCCTTGCCTGTGGATCACCGACCCAGAGCAAATCGGGATGCCCAAAATGGAATTTGTGGGAGGCCACCCGGACGAATACTGCATTTTCCTGAAAAAACTGACTGAAGCAGAGCTGGCACAGATCACATCCCTGGACGGCACTCCACTGGATATGAAAGAAGAACGAAACGACATTGAATGAGGTGAACACCATGGAATCGATTAGAAACCCACTTCCCAAGCCGCCAAAATACATAGATGTGGACTATATGACTTTGCCTGACATCGACAGCAACCCGCTGTTCTATAATGAGGACACACAGGAGATCACGGCCTATTGGACGGATGGGAAAATGGTCTACTGGGATTTTGGCCGGGTGTCCATGGATGTAGAGCATTTTGTCTGGTTCAATTCGACCTTTGCCAAGGATAGCAAACACTGTTTTCTCCAGGGCCACAAGCTGCGGAATGTGGATCACGCCTCATTCACGGCACTCAACAACTGCTACGCCAGGGATTGTAAAAGTGTCTGGACGACCGGCGGCCGGTTTGAACCGGAGGACATCAGCTCTTTCGTTGTCTGTGATGATGGAGTCAAACTGATTGAACAGATCCGGACCATGTCCGATGGGACACAGCGCCCCATCCGAGTGCGGATTCCCTACGGATATGCCAAGGACAGCAAGGCCGTGTACTATGAAAACTTTGCCGGTAAAATCAAGATACTGAAAAGAGCTGACCCTGCCACCTTCGTTTCCAACAACGACGGCTATTTCGCATGGGATGCCAAGTCCATCTTCTGGGGCGGTTATCTGCTGCCGAAAGCCGACCTGCAATCCTGGCGGATCGTGAATACAGAAATGGATCTCTCAAGGGATGACAAGCACTTCTATATCCTGAATAAACTGGTCACAGAAGAAGAATGGAACCAGAAACTGCTCGAATAAGAAAGGACAAACCCTATGGCACTACAAGATAAGAAAATCATGCCTCCCCCTTGGCTGGCCCACCGGGAGATCGAGCGATACTCCATTGGCTGGCGCATGGGCTATGGGGAGGATTACATAGACCGATTTGGCGATTGGCTGGACACCCTCTCCCCGGAGGAGCGGACGGAATACCGCACTCTCTTTCCCGAGCCGGTGACCTGGAAGGGCTGGTGGGATGACGAGGACAGCAGCGAGGTACTGGAGCATGGTGACTTCTTGGTGGATGCGTGGCAGCCGGAAGGCCAGCCAAAGTACACCCGCCAGTGGCTCCAGCAGGAGTTTGCCGTCGGGCGGAAGCGGGAGCTGTGCCTGTTCTGGGGCCATCAGCTATCCGAGGACGGCCAGCTGACAAAAAGCTGCCTCAGCCAGTGGTGGATAGAGGACTTCTATACGACGGCTGACTCCTACCTCTGCATGGAGCAGTATATGATGGCTGCCAAGGCCGAGCTGTTCGGCGACAAAGAGATCCGGGACCAGATTTTGAAATGCAGCGACCAAAAGCAGATCAAGGCTCTGGGCCGCAAGGTGCGGGGCTTTGAGCAGAAGGTATGGGACAAGTTCAAGTACGCCATTGTGCTGCTTGGCAACTGGCACAAATTCAGCCAGAACCGCGAACTGCGGGAGTTTCTCCTTTCCACCGGGGACAGCGTGCTGGTGGAGGCCAGCCCCTATGATGCCATCTGGGGTATCCGCCTCGCGGCCAGCTCCCCGGAGGCCCAGGACCCCATGAAGTGGCGTGGACAAAACCTGCTGGGCTTTGCGCTGATGGAGGTGCGGGACGAGCTGCGCAGAGTGACACAGAATGAAATGCTTTGCGATTGGAGTATGGTATGGCAACAATGAAACTCTATGAACTGGTCAACCACTACCACATCGGCACGGAACTGACCTGTGCCGAGGCGATGTTCATGGCCTGCAATGAATATTACCATCTGAATTTGTCCGAGGAGACCCGGAAAATGTTCTCCGTCATGGGCCTTGGGATGCAGACTGAGCACTCCTGCTGCGGTGCCTTTACCGTGGCGGTGGGGATCATCGGCCTGATGACCGCCAAGGAGGGCCAGACCGATGTGGACAACATGGAGGGCTACCAAATGATTGCTGAATTGACGGAGTTTATGCTGGGCTTCTATGGAACGCTCCACTGTGTCGAGCTGCAAAAGCTGGAGATCATGGGCTACGAAAACCCCTGCCACGCCATTGTGGAGGCGCTGGCTCAAAAGCTGGAGGAACTGCTGGCGGGCCGCAGGATCTTCCGCCCGGTAAACGGAGGACAACTGGGCTGCTGATGTGCCGGAGAGCGAGGGATTACATGAAAGACTTTTCCCAATACGGAAACAGACCGGACGACCAGTGGGAAATGCTGCCCTGGATACCCAATCCGCGCCCGCCCTTCAAAATCTGGGTGAAGCCGGAGCAGATCTCGCCATTCTTCCTCATTCCCCACCACCCCTATGCAATCTCCCTCCTGCTAAAGATCAGCGACGGATTTCGGGCAGAAGAATTCTGCCGGCTGGGACTGACCGGCAGCAGCGGAGACTGGGAACGGCTGGTCCGGGGCGTGATCCGGGAGTTTGAGGAAAATAACAGCGGCGAGGATCTGTTTCACTTCGACTCCGACGAAGATGTGTTCTGCGTGTATTCCCAATACATCGACGATTTGATGCTACTGTCCAAAATGATCCGGGCGGCCTGTGACAATGAAAAAACGATGGGGACTTATCTGGGTATAGGTGAGGTGGAACATGAGAAATAAGGAGCAGGAGATGGCATGGCGAAAAGTAATGGAAGCCTGCATGGAGGATGTGAAACACCACTTCGATGACATCCAGCAGGCCATTGAGTTTGGCTACTACATCCAGCCGGACAACTACTTTGCGACCTACATCTTTGCCACGGACTCGCAATTAGAGACGGCGCGGCAGAGCGGCCTGACGGAACAGATCAATTCCTATCACAGAGAGCAGCTGATAAAGCGTCATTACCCCATTGAGGGAATCAAGGACTGCACCTTTGCCTCACAGGAGGAATGTGACCGGGAATTTGGCGGGAATTGGTATTACTATTTCAAATGATACGATGAGGGGATCGAGATGATCGAGTACATCAAGCTCTTTTGGAAAGGCGCACCGGAGGGTGAACCATCAGTCATCCTCTATGAAGTGGATACCGAAAATGAGCGGCTGGCCCTCCGCTCCATCGACATTCTTGCAGATGGCTGCACTCGCAACATCCCTGACCTTTACGACGGCGCCATCGAGATCACGCCGATCCCCACCGTGGAGGAATTGAACGCCCATGTCTGGGGCGAGGAATTCCACGCCTGCATCATAGAGCAGGCGGAATTCGAGGCCATCTGGGAAACTCACACCTATGATGGAGCGTTAAAGTAACCAGGAGGAGACCCAATGAACCAATCTATAAAAGCCAAAATCCTGCCGCTGTTCCCCATCCTCGACCTGAACGAGCTGCGACGGGAAACCCATCTGGAGGATGCTGTGCTGTCTGACTTCTCTGTAGGTTGGGATCAGAATGTCTATTTGCTTTTCAAACAGATGGCAGAATCACAAGACAAAATTACTGCAAAGCCCCCCGCTGGCTACACAGTAGTGGAGTTAAAAATGGACTGGGCAGGCGGAGAAATTCTGGACATAGCAGTATTTCCACTGGGGCGTCTAAAATTCCAATTTCGTTATATGCGGGCCATTGGTGAGGAGTTCCTGTTGTTTAAGGCACGGTCTGCCTACCGGGAAAGCGGCCCCGAGCAAAACGCCTGGATTGTCAGCCGGGACGGAGCTGTGCTGTCCCGTTTCTGCCTGGGGGATGGCATTCAAGACTGTGTGGTAAAAAAAGATGGCACCATCATTACCAGCTACTTTGACGAAGGCGTATTTGGTAATTACGGTTGGGATGAACCTCTGGGTGCTTGCGGCCTGATTGCATGGACATCGGAGGGAACTTCTCTCTGGAAGAATGAGAAGTATCCCATCTACGACTGCTACGCCATTAGTCTGGACGAAGAAGAAAATCTGTGGTTTTATTATTACGATGAATTCCGGCTGGTGCGGACGAACTTTAAAGAGGATCTTGTGTTTGAACCGCCAATCGAAGGAAGCGGAGCTTTTTCTGTTGCCCCGTCTGGTGATACTTTTCTGTTTCAGGGCGGGTATCAGGAACACAACAAATTCTACTTCCTTACTGCTCATGGTGGTCGCCTTGGGAAAAAACAGAAGGCTATTCCCACCTGTGACGGAAACAAGGTCGCTGTGGAGCAGTGCAGTCTGCTTCGCAGCCAGATGCTGTTCCTCGGGAAAAACGGTGTTCTCTATGGCGGGGTACTTGGTGAAAGCGAGGCATGACAATGGTTGAAATCAATCGTGTCTGGCTCAATGTGGATACAGACACCAACAAAATTACACTATTCAGCCGTCCCCGTGTATCCATCCATGTGGATGAGTATATTTGGGGTTTGATCGAAGAACATATCGTGAAGCCCCATAAGCTCATGCGCAGCGAAAAGCATAGGTATCTGCTGAAAATTGCCTTTGGCCGATTTGATCCGGTGCGGCACCGATATTATCCGCTTTCCCCGTACAACGGGCAGCTTCGGGAAGGCGTCAAGCCGGACAGCGCAAACGGATGGTATCCCTGTGAGGACTTTGCAGACGCTGAAAAACGCACCACCTGGTTCTCTCCCGATAAAATCTGGACAAACTGCGGCAACAAGGTTCTGGATGTCAATATTGATGCCGCCAATGTGAGCGACAGCATCACCCCCAGAGAATACGCAGACTTGCTGTTCGATGGGATCGGGGCTGCCTTGGTGTTTAACTTCAAAAGGCTCAAGCGCGAGGAATTTGATGGGCTGAAACCCAAGATCGACTGGAGCATGGTAGAGAGTTTTCCCTTTCCCGCACCCTTTGAGGAGCAACGGTACATTGGGGACGAGGGCAAAATTCATGTGCATTCCTGGGATGGCCGACAGGAAACGAACCTTGTAGGCCCCTATTCCGTGCAGGAGTTGTATCTGGAACATTTCGGAGAATCGTGAGGTGAGCATATGACAAAGGGCATCCGTGAACACCTGCTGGAGCAGGCAATCAAGTTTCATCAGTGGCAGGAAGACACCTACCCTGGAAAGGCTACCTGGGAGTTGTATGGGGTGTGGGAAGTCGATTATCCATACTGGAATGATACTTACCGTGCCTTTTGCCATGTGCTGACCCAAATGGATGCAGAAACGGCAGACAGCATCCTGCTGGATGAGATGGTCTATCTGATCGCCAGGGACAACGAAGCGGAGGGGTTTATACAGGAAACCACTTCCCATCCCCAATGGTTCGAGTGCCTCTGCCGCAAGGCCGCAGCCTCCAATGAGAGTGAGGCCAAGTGGCAGTTTGCCGCGTATCTGCCGGAATGTCCGTGCAGCCAGGAAGTCAAAGACATGATCCTGGACTTCGCAAAGGACCCCAATGAATATGTGAGCCGGCGGGCGCTTTTGGCGATGCCCGCTCTGCGTCCTGACTGTGTGGAACAGTTCGCTCCGCTGTTCTGGGAGCGGAACTGTTATTCCCTCGAATTACAGGAATACCAGCGGATCGCGGTTCTGGTCTCGCTGGATGCCATCCATTCCGGCCTGCTTCCACAATACTTGGAGCAGGCCAAGCAGGATGGCCGGCGCTATCTGCTGGAACACGCAGAAAGGATCGAAGGAGGACTACTGTGAACGAAAATTTATTCCGCAGCCAATTCGATCAACTGGAAACCACCGAGAAACAGGCGCTGATGGAAAGCCTTGCTGCTCGTTATAATATGACTTTTCTCGGCCTACATACCTTTGACCACTGGGGCCAGAACTGTACCACCGGCATATTCGAGAAAGATGGCCGGGAGTTTGTCTTTGTTCCCGGTGACACCGTCACCCTGGGCTGGGAACGGTTCGCTGTTGGGCTGGATCAGGACAGCCGAGAGGAACTGGACTATCTGTTCCAGGAATGGGAGATGGAACAGAACCCGGAGGAGATGATCCGGGAAAGCATGGCTCCTGTTCGGCAGGCAGCCATTGGCCCCATGCTGGTGGGCCGTGAGCTGGAGGAACTGTGCTGGGAGCCGGTCACAATGGACGATCCCAGATTGACCGCCCATCCTGACTGGCTGAAGCAGTTTCGGGATTTTGCCTGGAGCGACCTTGACAGCCTTACCTTGCACCAGTCAGCCCGCATTGAGCGGACGGAGAAGGGCTTTCAGATCTGTATCTATATCCGCACAGACTACGATGCGCTCCTTGCCGGGCTGGAAAAGCAGGGGCTTTCGCTGCCTACGGCGGACGAGTGGGCCTATCTGTGCGGCGGTGGGTGCCGCACCCTGTTCCCCTGGGGAGATGGAATGGACTACTCCATGCACCTGCACCACTTCGAAAGCCCGGAGGATGAGGACAAGCCCTTCGATATGGAGGAGCCTAACTTCTTCGGAGTGTCCATCGCCTATGACCCCTATATGCGGGAGGTCGTGAAGGCCGAGCAGCTTACTACTTGCGGCGGTGATGGCGGGCGCAGCATCTGCGGCGGACTTGGAATCTTCCTCGGTTTTCTGCCCTGTTCGCCCCACTGCAAGCCGGAAGTGCAGGAGGACAAGGAACTGAACGGCGACTATGATTTCTACCGGCCCATTATCCGGGTAGAGATGACTTGAGAGAATAGAGGGAAACAATGGACATCAACGGCTGGAATTATCTCTTTGAAAGCCTGCCTCATTGGAGGATTAGGGAGCGTTTTCCCTATGTTTATGATCAACTCACCCAGTCTCCGTCTGATAAATATGCCATCTTGATCTATTCCATTGCAGAAGTCAGTATGTGCAACGAGGTAGGCTGTCTGGCTGTTTTCGAAAGCCGAGAACATCCCCTCCTGCTACTGAACGCGTACAAAGCCCATTTCCCTCCTCAAACCCCTGTGTTTTCTGCAAATGGCCGGTATGTGTGTTTGAAGTCACAGGTGTACTTATCCGGCCAAAATCGAGTGGAGTGTCCCCTGCTTCTCCTGGATTTGTATGAGCGGCAATTCACGGTGTTGACAATGGATACACATGGTCATCAAATTGCCATCCAAAATCAAACCGAGAAAGAATCGGTACTGCACTTAACGCCTTGCTCTAATCCTTCTGAGGAGTCAGAGCAGCAGGAATCGATACAAATGGCAGAATTGCTGTGGCATACATTTCAAGAAATCAATATGTTGGAACGATGGCTTAAAAGATAATTTTCAAGAGGTAGGTTATGAAAGAAACAACACCCGATCTCACAAGGATCAGCAAGTATATCAGCTTGATCCTTCGGCACAAGCCGGAGGTTATTGGGATCAAGTTGGATACCCACGGCTGGGCGGATGTCAATGCGCTGCTGGCGGGTATCAGCAGAAAATACCCCATCAACCGGGACATCCTGGAGGAAATCGTACAGAGTGATGAAAAGCAGCGGTATTCCTTCAGCGAGGACGGGACAAAAATCCGGGCCAACCAGGGCCACTCCGTCCAGGTGGATGTGGAACTCCCCGTGACTGAACCACCGGAGACGCTGTACCACGGAACGGCCCGGCGGTTTGCTGCCTCCATCGAGGCCCAGGGACTGCTCCCCCAGAGCCGCCTGTATGTTCATCTTTCACCGGATCAGGAAACAGCGGAGAAAGTTGGGCGCCGGCATGGAGAACCTGTGATCTATCTGGTGGATGCCGGACAGATGCACCGGGACGGATATCTCTTTTATTTGTCCGCCAATGGAGTTTGGCTAACAAAGGTGGTTCCTGCAACCTACCTGAAACGCTTAGAGGGTGAATTGAAACAGCATTGACCTATCCCACCGTTATGGTTGTAGAAAGTAATTTGTAGCCGGAGGGATGAAGATGGACAGCAAGAAGCTGTATTGCCCTTCCTGTGGTCAGCTGGTAGCACAGATGAAGGAAGACAGCAGCATCTCCTACCGCCAATATGACCAGCTTCTCCAGAAACTCATGGAACTGGAGCGGCAGGGTGACATGGAACTGTACGCCGGTGACTGCCCACTGGAGGATACCGGCGCAGTGCTGGACGCTGAACAGCACTATACCGTCTGCCACTATATGCAGTGCCGCAGCTGTGGAGCCCTCTATTTTGTGGGAGCCTGCATCCGGGGTGCGCCAGTTTTTCGGCAGGTGGCAGATATCAGAAAGGAAAACCTGGACACCCGGCTGTGGGGCCAGTGTGGAACCTACTATTTACAGAAAAAAGGCTGAAGGAGGCGTCAACATGGATGTCGTGAAACTTCCCAAGAAAGTCCGCATGGTCTGCTATGAGATCATGGATGGCAAAGAAGGAGCCTTGGACACCCTGGAATCCTTTGCTGATAAATACCCCCATCAGATAGCAGCGGTCAAGGCGGAGGTCGCCTATTTCAACCTGGACTATGCAAAGGCGCTTGCTTTGGATCTGACCATCCTTCCCTGGCTGGAGGAGTGGTATTACAGCAATGTGAGCGATGAACACATGATTGCCATGACGGTGGCCGCCATCCAGCTCCACCGGGAGCAGGAGCTGATTGAGGCGCTGATGAAAGAACAGGCGCGCATCCGGGCTGAGAACGGCCTCCCCCAGCGGGATCGGTTCTGTGACATCCTGATGGACTACCTCAAGCGGGGCGTAATGCCATTTGCGGACAACGACAAGAACTACCCCTACCATCAACCGGAGGAACCGCAGACAAAGGAGCAGCTCTGGGCAAAGCTGGTGGACCAGAATAAGAAGCTCTCGCCGGACGATCCCGATGCCAGGCGGAAGCTCTATAACCACTGCTGTATGTTCGGAACCGCCAGGGATGCCGTAGATCTCTTTGAGGAGATCCAGGGCGTGCCCATGGCTGACTCCTCCTATCGGGACGCAATCGCCCGCTATCTCTATCTGGGCGAGCGGGAGAAGGCGCTCCAGACAGCGGAGCGGTTGGCAACATCGCGGCTGTGGGCGGTTGCCGGGCCGACGCAGGTGCGTCCCATGTCCTTCTTTGAGGACCCGAACCTGCGGGAGTTTTTGTTGGAGCCGGAATCCCTCCGGCGCATCCGGGAAGCCGCCTTCATTGATGACGGAACTTTGGTAAGAAAATAGAGAAAGCGAGGGACTAACATGGGTGCATGGGGCATTAAGGCATTGGAAAGCGATGAGGGGCTGGATATGATCGGCATCCTCACAGATGAATATCTATCAAAGCATTCGGTATTAAACCTGGACGAGATACTTGAGCTGATGAAACAGGAAGGTATGTTGGGAGAAGATCTCTCCGACATCGACTTTCTCTATGATAACACCGCTATGGCTCTGGCAGAGTTGTACTTTCAATGGAAAGACGATGGCAAACTGAATTATGACACTGACAATAGTATCTGGTGTAAGGTGACGGACTTCACAGCATCTAAAAAGGCTCTCGCTTTCCTACTGCGGCAGCTCACTGATATTAAAAATGAGGTACCTGATGAGGATGACATCCGTGAGATTGTGGATCTTTGGAAGGATGAGGACAACGGAGAGATTGCTCCTGCGTGGTTGGAACACTTGAATCAGCTCATTGAGCGATTGGCTTCAGAACAGGAGGCGTGACGGATGTATATCAAAAAGTACTGGGGCAACTTTATCGGAGGCTCGGATGACAGCCTGAACCTTGTGGCTCTTTTAGTAGATCAGAAAAAGGAGGAGATCCCCCTCAGCGAGATTTTCGCCAAGATCGGGCTGGACAAGCAGAACTGGGACTTCCGCCAGACCGTGGAGTATCTGGAGTTTACACACTCCGATGGCGTGGAGATGGATTTCCACTTTGCTATTGATGTGGTCACCGACCTGGCCGCCATCCTGCTGGAGTGCAGCGTCAGCGGCAGTGTGAACCTCCAGGATCTGGACGAGTACAACACCCCCTCCCGCCGCATCCGCATCACCGCCACGCCAGAGGAGCACGACGCCATGAACAAGGCCCTGGCGGATTTTGCCCAGAACCCGCTGGAATATGACCTCAGTGAGATGATGGACGACGAGGAGATCCGGGAGATGGCTCGGGATGTGGAGGCGCTGCGGAAGGAACTGTACGAGGCCGCCGGCCGCAACCGGGACTTTCATGTGAAGGCAGAGGACATGAAGAATCTGCTCCCCGACTGGGAGGAAGCCAGTGGCTGCATCGCCACCAACCGCATCACGGTGGAGGGCTGCAAGGTTGGCTACTGCTACCGGGAGAAACCGGACGGCGACTGGGACAGCGGCTGGCGCTTCACCGCCGGTGATGAGAGTGACGAGTACATGGACGACCCCAACAATGCCGGGATTTACAAGCTGAACACAATCTGTAACGACGATCCCGACATCATTCCTCTGCTGAACACCCCCGCCCCCTGCGCCTTTGAGCGGGATGAAAATGGCGTGTTCCAGCAGATCAAAGATTGGAAACCGGATGAGGACGAGGAGGACCCGGATATGGATATTTTACAGCAGTGCCAGAAGTGGCATGAGGAGAACGAGCATCACAAGATCATTGAAGCACTGGAGGGTATTGAGGAGCGCACTCCGGAAATGGACAGCCAGCTTGCAAGGGCGTACAACAACGAGGCAGATCACAGAACGCCGGAAGGCAGAGCTATGCTCAAAAAGGCCATCGCTCTCTTGAAACCTCATGAGGAATACTTTGAGGGAGACTACTACTGGAACTTTCGCATGGGCTATTCCTATTACTATCTGGATCAGGAGGGCAGGGCTCTTCGTTACTTTGAAAAGGCATTGGAGGCCCGCCCCGACGACGAGGACACCATGCAGCTAATCGACGGGTGCAAGAAGGGCATTTCTCTGCCTCAGTTCTCGGAGTGCTTCCGGGAGCGGACGGAATCTACATGGAAGGACTTTTCTCGGCAGGAAGCCCAGCTTCGCCGGATGATGGATGAGGACAAGGACCACACCCGGGGCCAGGAGCTGGTGGACCGGGTGGAAGGGATTCTGAACCAGGCGTTTGACGAAATCTCTTTCGAGATGGGCGTGGGCGGCGAGAAGTACGAGCTGATCCTCACCCCGGAGGGGGATAAGGTCAAGCTCTTTGAGCTGGTCTATTTCCAGAAGCACGCCCCCAAGGAGGTGCTGGAGCACTGGAACATCCTGGTGGGCCGTCAGCCCCTCCAGAACATCGGTCTGCGTACCGAGGATGGATGGGACATCTCCGGGGAGGATGTGCAGATCTGGCTGGAGGAGCAGGGTGAAAACAGCTTCGCCATCTCCGCCTACTGCGAAAAGCTGCTGCCCATGCTCCGGGAGGCGGAAGGCCGGGTCTGGTGGATGCTCACCACCCTCACCGACCAAGTGCTGGGCGAGATCTCCCACATGTGGTACATTGATGACTTCAATGTGCTGGAGGAGCCCAAGGCGGAGCAGTCATTCCTCCTGTCCCAGCTGCCTGACAAACTGAAAGAAAAGGGAGCGAACCTTTCCACAGACCCAGAAGCCTATCTGAACAGCTATCTTGGCTACAAAATGGAACCCAACAAGGACCCGGAAGCCGACTGGCGGCTGGATGTGATGGCCGGCTCCACCAACTGCGTGCCGCTCATCAACGGCTATCTGGATGCCGACAATGACTTCATGGACGCGCTCCATGCCGACGGCGCAGTGGCGGGCTTCTTCTGCTATCCCCTGGATACCCTCCGGGAAGAAGAAGGAACGGATAAGATCTTCGACTTCCGGGACAAGCTGGAAGAAGTGTTCACCACCGGCGACGGACCGGAGGTGCTCACCCTCACCGGCGGAGCCACCGGTCTCTTCTGCGGCTATGTGGACTTCATTGCCTGGGACATCCAGACGGCGCTCCAGATGGCGAAGAAGTTCTTCGAGGACAGCGACATCCCCTGGGCCAGCTTCCACACCTTCCGCCGTGAAGCGGGCACAGTGAACTTGAAAACGCCGCCCGAGGAGGAACCGGAGGACGAGGATCAGGTCCCCGAGCTGGACGAGACGCTGACGGATATGGACTATATCCCCTACACCCCGCAGAACGAAGAAGCATTCTTCCAGCAGCTGGAGCAGTGGAATGACGAGGACGAGTACACCCGCTGCATCCAGGCATTGAACGCCATCCCAGAGGATTGGCGGAACTACCGCATTGCCTACGCTATGGCACGGGCGCTGGAGAACTATGCCATCATTGGGGACCACGACGAGGGTACTCCTAACTATAAGGGAGATAAGGCCCTGCGCCGAGCCATCGAGGTGCTGGAGTCTGTTCGGGAAGAAGGACAGGATAAGGCCCAATGGAATATGCGGATGGCCTATGGCTATCAGTATCTCTATGGTCAGGAGGAAAAAGCCATCCCCTACGCCCAGCGGTGGGCGGAGCTGGATCCCGAGGACGAGGACGCCACGGCGGTGATTCAGGAGTGCCAGAAAGAGATTGCAAAGCGGGCCGAGGCAGAGGCCGAGGACGAGAGTGACCACACAGGCGTCTTCACCGGCTTTGTGCTGCTGTCCAAGGGAGAATGGGATAAAGATCAGTTCATCCGGGACATGAAAGAAAAGTGGGACATTGCCGTGGATGAATACGACGAGAGTGAGGAGGAAGGCGACGACGCGCTGGTGTTTGAGGTGGGCGACATGCTGGCCGCTGTCAGTCTGGCCTCCTATCCCATCCCCGGCGGCGAGGCCGAGGGCAATGCGGAAAACAACTATATGTGGGAGGATGCAGTCAAGGTTGCCAAGGAGCATTGCGCCCACTTGATGGTAGCAGTGCTGGGCAAAGAGGAAGATCTGCTGGAAAAGGGCAAACTGTTCACCAAGGTGGTGGCCGCCTGCTGCCGGCAGGACTATGCCACCGGCATCTACACCAGCGGCGTGGTGTTTGAGCCCCGGTTCTATGAGGGGTTTGCCGATATGATGCAGGAGGACGAACTGCCCATCTTCAACTGGATCTGGTTCGGTCTTTGGCGGGATGAGCATGGCATGAACGGCTACACCTACGGCATGGCGTCGTTTGGCAAGGACGAGATGGAGGTGCTGGGCACCGATGCCAAGCCGGGCGATCTGCGGGACTTTTTGGCCAGTCTTGTGTCCTATGTGCTGGAGAACGATGTGGAACTGCACGATGGGGAGACCATCGGTTTTGCGGAGGATGATAAGCACACCATCACCCGCAGCCCTGGCGTCGGACTGCCGGAGGAGCAGATGACCCTGAAAATCTCCTGGGCGTCATCGGGCGGTGACCCTGACGATGATGACGATGACCCGGATGGCGAAGCGCCCGAGGATGAGGAATCCGGTGTTCCTGAGGTCTACACTGAGGAAGAAATGGAAGCCGTCGAGGGGCATATCCAGCAGTATTTCGGCAAGTTCGAGAATGTGTTCCATGAGCTGTCTTCCCCGGACATCCACGTGGACATCTGCGTGGTGCCGCCCTCCCAAGAGCGGGACTACTACACCCTGGTCACCATGGGGATGGGCGCTCACCGGATGAATGTGCCGGAGGAACTGGCGGAATATAAGCTGGAGCGGGCGGAGCTGGCCATCGCGCTGCCGGGGAACTGGAAGCTGAAGCGTGAGGATTTGAAGAATGAGCGGTGGTACTGGCCTATCCGCCTGCTGAAAACCCTGGCCCGCTTGCCCATTGCCAGCGATACCTGGCTGGGCTTCGGCCATACCATGGACAATGAGGAGGACTTCGCAAAGGGCACAAAGCTGTGTGCAGCCATTCTCACCGGTCCTCAGGGGACGGAGGAGGGCAGCGAGGTCTGTACCTTGCCCGGCGGCGAGGAGGTCAACTTCTATCAGGTGATCCCCCTCTACCGGGACGAGCTGGAGTATAAGCTGGCCCACGACGCGGACGCCCTGCTGGACAAGATGGAGGGCATCAGCTTTGTGGTGGAGCCTGACCGCCAGGATGCCATCACTCGTGGCACCCTTTCCAATGATGATTTTGACGGTGAGATGGACGATGCCTCCTATCATATCGAGAGTATTGAGGAGAAGGGGCTGCCCATTGACCCCATCAATGCCTACAGCCACATGGCCATCTACCTGCGCTGGTGCATGGAGCATGACCTGATGGGCGACGAATTTTTAGAGGAATACGGCGATGTGGTGCAGAAGGTCAAGGCTGACCCCGCCGGCGTGGATCTGCGGGCATTTATCCGGGATGAGCTGGACGGTCAGCTGGTCGGCCCAATGTTCAACAAGATCGGCCGAGCCTTTGCCTCCTACTACTATGGGGAGCCGGACAGCCCCTATTTCCCCAGCGACATCGACGACTACGCCATTGGCGTCATCGGGCAGGAGCGCAATTACTCCGACGAGATCCAGGACGAAGCCTACCTGTTCATCCCCTTTGACGAGGACTACTACCAGGCCATGGCAGAGGTGATTGAGAAACGCTTCACCAACTGGCAGGGACAGGACTTCGACGAGGACACGTTGGAGCCTTCCGAGGTGGCTCAGGCCATCATGGAGTATCTGGACTGTGAATGCACCTATTTTCCCTCCATGAAGGACGATGACCCCATCATGGCAGCCTACAACTATGCCAAGCGGGACAGCGCCCAAGAAGGCTTTGTGCCGGTGCTCATCAAGGCGGATGACGAAACGCTGTGGGAGTGCCTCATTATGAATTCCGACCCGGACAGTGATGGTGAGGACGACTATGCTTTCGACCCGGACAAGGTAGCCGACTACCGGAAGAAGATACTGTCTGCACCTGTCAAGGACAGCAAGGCGGTCCTGGAGGCACTGATCGGCCAGCGCATGGAAGAAGCCGAGGATGACGATATGGACTGGGATGAGGAAATCCTGGGCGAGATGGAGGGCGGAGAACCCAACGACCGCTTCTCCAGCTACTGGGATGATGATACGGAGATGACCTATCCGCTTATCCTGGCCAAGATCCCGGTGAAGAATCCCTGGGAGATCTTCGCCTACCTGCCCTTTGGAAACTGGAACGACTGCCCCGACACACCGGACCTGATGGCTGCGGCCAAATACTGGTTCGAGCAGTACGGCGCAGTTCCTGCCGCCATGAGCCATGATGAGCTGGAGTTCCTGCTTCCGGCCCCCGTCCCCAAGGAGAAGGCCATGGATGTGGCGGTAGAACTGTATGGCTTCTGCCCGGATCTGGATCAGAATGAGGATGGAAGCATTGGCTCCTTGGCAGATGCCCTGTGGCAGTCCACCGTCTGGTACTTCTGGTGGGATTGATGGGAGATTGTGACCATGAACGAATATCTGAAGGAATATATTGAACTCCAAAAACAGTTTCGAGAGACAAAAGGAAATCCAGACAGTGTCCGCGCTCTCTATACCTTCAAGGAGAAACTGGAGCAGTCGGAAGACAAACAGGCCAAGGAGGTGCTGGTGGATGTGTATGATCTGCTGGACTTCAAGAAGGATGCCTACGAACTGCTCTGCCAAATCGGAAATCGTTCCGATAAAAAGATACTCAAGCGACTGGGCACGCTGAAGGACTATGCGGAAAACTGGGGCAATCATTATGCTCTCCCCAAGCCCAAAACGCTGGAGGAAAAGCAGAAAGAGAAGGAGCGGCAGGCCCAGCTGGGCCTGCCCACCTTCCGGTATCACCCCAATCCGCTGGAAACCGGCGCTTTTGAGGAGTCCGCGGATGGCGTTGCCTGCGACTGCTGCGGCAAGACGACCCACATTTTTTATACAGGCCCCTTTTACGCTGTGGAGGATATTGAGTGTCTGTGCCCGGAGTGTATCTCCAGCGGCGAGGCGGCCCGGAAATATGACGGCAGCTTCCAGGACGATTGCTCCGTGGACGATGGCGTGGAGGACCCGGCCCGACTGGACGAGCTGATCCACCGCACGCCTGGCTACTGTGGCTGGCAGCAGGAATACTGGCGCGCCCACTGCGGCGACTACTGCGCCTATCTGGGCCCTGTGGGTGCCAGAGAGCTGCGGGCGCTGGGCGTGATGGAGGATGTGCTGGACGATTCCATGTGGGACGAGGAGCAGAAGGAAATGATCCGGGAATCCGTCAACGGCGGGCACTTGCAGTGCTACCTGTTCCAGTGTCTCCGCTGCGGAAAGCACCTGGTCTGGATGGATTTTGATTAAAGCACCGTACCCCGTGAAACGGAGATTCTGCCTATGGATGACAACTTGAAAGAGCTTTTGGCACAGAAAAAGCTCATCTGAAAGAAAAGCAAAAAAGCGCAGACATGCAGCGATACAAAGACCATTTCATGAAAAATATCGAGCAGTTTTCTCAGAAATACCGATACGCAGATGAAGTGGAAACACGCAAAATTGAAACGCTTTAGGTACAAAAAAGACAAAGCCTGTGGCAGGGGCAACACCTGCAGGCGGCAACAGAAAGGAGGCGGCCGCTATGTCAAACTGGAGCGGAATCCGGAACAAATTGGAGAATGACTACCTGTGCCCGGCGCTCCGGGGCCACATCCAGTATTTTGCCACCAGTTACAGCAAAAGCGCTGACCATGAGGGCCGGGCAGCCATTCGCATGGACGGTGTGGAAGTGTTGCGGAGCAACTACTTCACCTATTTTGAGAATGTGTGGACGAAATTTCATCACCTGCGGTCCACAACGCTGAAAGATTGCGACTCCGCAAAAGAGGCCATCAACCAGGCTCATGCCTTTGCGCTGGAGCAGGGCACCTTTGACCAAAAGGTGTTCTATGAGGCGTTTGGTATCTTTGACAACCAGAGCATTGAGAAAAGCCTTGTCAGCGAGAATCCTCTTGTCCGCATCTTTGCCCTCCTGGACCGCAGGCTGGGAAAGCGCCGCCTGCTGGCTTTGGAGGAATCCATGGAGCAGGAGCTGGACTGGGTGCGGGCTTTCTATGTGATCCGGATGCAGGCAGAAGGGCTGATGGAAAAAGAATAACATTTCAGGAGGAATTGCCATGTCACAGATCGCATCCTTTTATCTTCTCAAAGACGGCCAGCGGCAGGAACTGTCGGGCGGCGACTGCTCCGGCGCGGTCTATATGGCCATCTGGGACTGGTGTGAGAGCGAACTGGATCTGGATGTCCGTTTTCCTGCTCCCCAGACGGAGGACACCCTGGACTGTGCTCTGCTGGAGGGAGAGTTAGCGTCTAAACTGCTGGCAGTTCTGCGGGAGCAGGACCTCCCGGAGCTGGCCGCTGAAATTGCCCCAGACTGGGATCTGCCCGCTGAGACGGTGCAAAGCGGGCTTGAAACGCTGCGCTCCCATCTGGAACTGGTGCGGGGCAATACAGCCCTGCTGTATGAAATGACTTGACGGGACTATGCCCATGACAAGGATACGGGTTAAGAAACGGAGAGAAATACCATGGTGAGAGATGGACTTGTATTCAAAGATGAGGATGGTCAGGTCATATTCAACCAGTACAGCTTCTGTGAACTGGTGAAGCACCTGCTGGTGGAGCTGGTGGGGATCTCCTATGAGGAAGCCTCTCAGATAGTGGAACGCTCACCGCTGGCAGAGCCAGTGGCCGATGCCATGGGAGTGGCGATATTCAGCCATGACCTGCCTTATTACTGGGCTATGTCTTTCTACTATGGGAACGGTTACTGGTGGGAAAAGGGTATTCCAGCGCAGCCAGAGGATATGGATGCCTATGAAGCTTTGGAAAATAAGATCATGGAGAAATACCACTTAAAGGAGCCGTTTATATGGACATGAGAGAGGTGTTCACCATCGACGGCCGCCGCTTTTCCAGCATGGCCGGTTTTTATGACGAGGTGGAGCGGGTATTTACCTTCGGTTTGGACCGGAAGATCGGTCGGAACCTGAACGCTTTCAACGATATTCTCCGGGGCGGTTTCGGGCGGCATGAGTATGGACAGCCCATCCACATCCAGTGGTTGGCCTATGAAAAAAGCGTCCGTAATCTCGGAAAAGAGAATATGGGCACCATTGTGGAAATCATTTTGGATACAGACCATTCCGGGCACGACTGTACCCTGGAACGGCTTTGATCAAGCAGAAAAGGAGGCATCACGATGGGACTTGACATCTACGCCGGAACACTGACACGGTACTATTCTCACAACTGGAAAACTGTTGTTCAGCAGTGGGCGGAAGAAAATGGATGGGGCTTTCAAAAAATCACGCCGGATGGAGAAACTGCTGATAACGAGGAAGAAATGTCCCCGGCTGAGGTCCAGGCGGCAGTGGAGAACTGGCGGGATCAGATCTTGAGCGCCATTTCTCAGCCGGGCCAGCCCCCCTATACTCCCTGGCCGGAGGATAATGAGAAGCCCTATTACACCGACAAGCCGGATTGGGACGCCTTTGGCGCTATGCTGCTGGTAGCAGCCTGCCATACATACGATGAGCCGGTGCCCCCCACCGTGGAGAAGGACTGGAACTTCGGGGAGCATCCTCTGGTCGCCCGCCTTGGATCGGATGAGGAGCAGGTGTGGTCCCTGCTGCGTGGGGCTACCTGGTGGCTGCCTCTGCCGGATTCCTTCTTATTTCAGGCGCCTCTGCCCACCGATGATCAGGCGATGATCGCCACCCTGGGCGGACTGCGGAAGGAACTGGAGAAGCTGAACCAGCTGGTGTGGCAGGCCGATGAGGATACCATCCTTGATTGGGCGGATACGGAAGGATACCCGGTAGACGGAACTATAGATGCAGACGGGCAGTACAGCAAGGCGGACATCCAGGAACACACTCAGTATGACACTCAATCCCTGGCCAAGTTCGCCTTCTCCATGTTCTGGCGGGCCATGCGGTTTGCCGAGGAACAGCAGGTGCCCATCTTGCTTGACTACTAAGGAGGACTTTTATGGGATACGATGTAAGTTTTCACCCGATCTCGCCAGACGAAATACAGGTGCGACAAGTTCAAGGGCAAAGGCTTTGACGCCTTCCTGATGAGCCAGATGTGGGACTGCCAGGAGGACCGGGAGCGGATTTTCCGGGAGTGTCGGTATCAGGTCGTGGCCACGGATATGCTGGCTGCGGCGCTTCCGGCGCTGGAGCGGGCCAACCTGGACGCCAACTTCGTGGAGGCCCTGGCGGAGCTATACCCCACCTGTGAGGCGTTCTATTTCCAGAACTGCGGCAAGCTGTTTCTGGCAGAGGATGTGCGCTCCCATCAGATTGAGGGCCCGGATCGGTTCATCCGCTTTGGCGTCAATGTCCGATTCTTCAACATTGAGGGTACGGAGGATATGCTCATCGACACGGTGGGCATGAGCACCCTGTTCCTGCCAGACCTCCAGTATCACTTCCACGATATGGACCCCAACTGGGTGGTGAATCACGCCTACAATGTTGCGTCGTACATTCTGGCAAATGACAACCCCATTGAGGACGGGGAGACGGTGGATGGTGTGGAGGATGGCCAGATGAGCCGGAATGTCCAGTGGAAATGCCGGTATGAGGACGCCCTGATCCAGCCGCCCAGAGCGGTGCTGGACATCAACATGGGAAGATATGCAGCAGGTCAAAGATAATTTAGGCCTGATCAATCACCAATAATAAAAAAGGAAATGGAGGGAATTCAAAAGAATCCTTCCATTTCCTTACCTATACCTATGGATTGCATCTCTTGCAGGAATCATAACCTTGGGCGATAAGATCCTCTCTCGAACCACTGTACTCCTGCCTGTTGGACTCTTTAATATCGTCGGCGCTGGAGCAGGACGGGAGATGGAACTTCTTTGTATTGGTATTGAGCACATAGTCAGATTGTACGGTGCCAGTGCCCGATGTTTCAGGCTCCTCAGGCTGCTGCGAGGTAACGGGCGCGCTGGGCTCCTCAGAAATAGCGGAGCCGCCGGAGGTGAGGTAGCTGTCCCCAGTAGCATAGTCGATGGTGACACCGGGTTGGACATTGTAAGCGTAAACGCAGAAAAGGATGTCTTCTCCGCTGTCCTCGACCGAATATCCCTCCATCAGCACGCCGCTGGCCAGCAAGTTACTCCCCTCAAAAATGGGAGTTACCCGGTAGAGCACGTGGTTGTCCGTCTCCTGCACGTAGTCCGCCACCATATTCTCAAAGGGGAGCATCCCTTCAATGTTCAAATACCGAGTACCGGTGATCAGGTTTTCTTCGTTGGCATTCTCACCGGTAAGCTGGTAGCCGAGCAGATGACAGCGGTTATAGAGGTACTTTCCATCCACACAGTCGTACTTGACCGTATGCCAGCCGGTAGGCTTGACTTGGCCGATACTCCCGCGATCTTCGGTGGGCATGATGTCCTGCCCTGCGCAGGCATAGGCGACACCGCAGCGCCCCAAAGAGTCGAGGGAGCTGTAGCTTTCAAAAGATGTGGTGGTGAGGTCATCAGCCGTGAAGTAGGGGACATTTCCGTTGACTGCGACATAGGCCGATCCGGAGTAGGCAGGAACTGAGCTCAGCGTGAATGTCACCCCAGAAGGTTCCAACTCATGTCCAGAGGCCGACGCAGAGGAGTCCGTCTCCTGCTCACTGCCATCAGGCCCCTGAGGTTGATCTTCAGGATCACTCTCCGTGTCATCAGGCTCCACATCTTGCCCGGAGTCAGGAGTCTCAACTGTCGTACTCTGGCTGGGCTCAGCCGAAACATCCGGCTGGGAAGTTGTCTCTATGCCGCAGCCGGCCAAGAGTGATACGGCCAGAAGGAATGCCAGGATAGATACCGTCCACTTCTTTTTCATCTTTTATAAACCTCCATTGTGATTTTTTCGTGAGAATTGCCTGGAAATTCCACCGTCCGTTCCAAACTCCACTGCGTCAGATCGATTGGGAAGGTCAGGTCTGCGGGGTAGACACGGTTCCAGCGGAATACTGTTATTTCTTCGATCTGTCGCTCGTAAGGGGTGACATCCTCCAGCTCCACAAAGCAGAAGTCATCCTCCCCGGCCCGTGAAAGGTAATCTTCACTCGGTTCGAAGTCGCCAGAAGTAAACAGCTTCGCGGAATAGGGGGAGAGGCGGAGAACACTCCCTTTCGCCAGTTCTTCGATTGTTTCTGTTACAATGCGGTCACGGCTCTGCCGCCTGTGATTGAAGGCCATGCCGTTCTTATCGTCCAAGCAAACGATCAGCCTCATTTTCATCACGCTCCAATCCTTTTCTCTATATTCAGGGTACGGTACAAACTATAAAAAAACGCTGCCCCAATTTCAGGACAGCGTAAACATTGTATCGTATTGGTCTTGGAGTCGGAATGCGATCAGCCCGTGGTGGTCGATCTTCCTGGACAGCTTCTGCAAGATTACCGAATGGAAGGGCACTCCGCGTCTGATTAGGAACTCCCCCCGCCTTCGGTACCACAGTATGTAAGCCCATTGAATTTCGATCCGGGCTGCGATCCATATCCGCTGTATCTGTTTCATATGCCATCCTCCATCATTCTAACAGAAAGAATGTCTTTCTACAAGTAAGATATTATCACAGATGCAAAGTCGAATTAAATCGAAACCTGCTGAAAAACAAAAAACACCCCGCATCGTTGAAACACGATGCAGGGTGGATTTACTTGGGCTGCTTAACAGCGTCCTCGATCATAACATCGAAGATCCGCTTAATCCTTTTCCGCTCATGGGGAGATAGCGCGGCAAGCTGCTCGGAGATCTCTGTGCTGATAATTGCGGAGGAGACTGTCAGTACATCTACCAGTAATGTATTGGCATCTACTTCAAGTGCATTTGCGATCTCGATGAATGTCTCCAGCTTCGGTACCTTAGCCCCGCATTCGATGTTGCTGAGATATTTAGGGGTAATGTCTACCTCCTGCGCCAATTCCGCCTGGGTCAGTCGGCGAACTTTCCGAGCCGCCTTGATGCGTGCTCCAACTTTGACTGCGTCCACTTGTCCACCCCCTAACAGATAGAGTTTCTGCCTATTAGGAGTATAAAATGTAATGGCCGTCAATCAAATCCACCACTTGTTAGACCATCTTTCTATTTGAAAGACTTTCGTTAAAATCCTGATCATTTGGGGAAATGGCGGTTGAGCTTCACAAAGAAAAAGGAGCCCGGGACAGGCGAACCTGCCCCGGACTCCTTTGCGCTGTGATCGAGTAGACGATCACTTGGAACTGCCGTATTTCTTCTTCCATACGGCATGACACCTTTTACAGGCAACGCTTGGCCGCGCTGAAACCTCGTCTTCACTGACATCCGTCTCGTAGTAGTCGGTATCTTGCTGGTACCGGCCGCACAAGGACTGCCCATTTATGAAGCAGTGGCACTTTGCCGTCATGTGGACGGTGCTATCTCTATCAGATATCGGCACTTGCCAGACGGGTTGTCCGCTATCCATTGGAAACTTGCTCATAGGCACCTCGCTTTGTACCTTTCCCTCTATGCTGATGTTGGGAGGGAGCTGCCGCCATGCATCAAGGCGTCGAATTTCTGACGGTCGATCGCATGGCACTTACCCTCGCGGATATGGAAGTAGAGGCGGATCGCCCGGACTACCACTTCACAGGAGTAGACATAGAACAGGGGCAGATTCTGCAGGAGCTGTTCATCACCGAACTTGTCCATCGCCTCCATAAAATCTTTCCAGTACTGGTTGGAGTCACCAAAGTAGGGATCATCATCACCCTGCTTCTCCGACCGGCCAATATTGTCCTGGTTGAAGTATCTGGTGAAGAAGTCGATGACATACTTATAGGGCTTCTCAGCTTCAGGTGTCTGGAGGAAGAGCGGCAATGCATTGAGGAACAGGATCGCTTCACGCAGCACTTGGAGCCGGTAATGGAGCTCATCGTAGAGCCAAAAGAACCGATTGCCCTCCTGCTGGTAGCCGCGCTCCAGGGCCAGCTGGTAGCGCGGGAAATAGGCGGAGTGGATCTGATGCAGCAAGTCAATCCCATAGAGATCCATCACCACACACTCCTCCAGTCCGGCCGGCTGGCCAATTCCTCGAACACACGTCTTCTCTCGTCTGCCTCATCTTCTTCTCCTTCATCGGGGAAGTCGGAGACGTCCAGGTCATAGACATCAAGATCCACATCAGCATTGGCAATGACAGACTGCACCAAGCCACCATGCACTTTGACGGCGACTCCAACTGCCAGATCCTGTTCTTCGATCCGCCAACGCTCAATATCCATACCGTCCAGTACCGCTGCATTATCGTGGTTATACTCCCAGCAGTGGTCGTCATACATCTCCTTATCAAGGCCAAATTCCCATGACTTAAGCGCATCTTCCCAGCATTTCCGCATGCTCGCCTCAGCCAGATCTCTATTGAGAAACAGGCTCACATGGCTTCCCCATGCAGATTCCGTGTCCTGCTCATGGATCAAGACATATATCTTCATGCAAATGACCTCCTATCTGTTGAATCATCTTCTTCGGGCAACTCCTCGCCAGGCATGAAGCCAAAAGTCGCCTGAAACAGTTCCATGTACCTTTTCAAAGCTTCGCTGATCAGAGGTGCCTTCATGGAGGCGAGCGACCAGAAAATTATCTCCTCCTCCGGTACGCAGGCGGGTCCGGCGATGAACCGGCTACCATTGTATCGAGGATTCGGTTCAGACTGGATCTCTTTGAGCGCCTGGACGGTCTTGGCATCCTTGATCAGCTGCAACCGCTTTTCAAATACCGTATGCACAAGGTCATTGCGGATGCCGTGCTCTCTGTATGCAGAAACGCGGTTAAGGGTATCTGTAAGTGCCTTTTCCCTTTCCCGTAGCACGGCCTTTGGCAGATCGCCATTTTCATCGACAGCGAAAGCTGCTTCCGCTATTTCCATGACGGCGTCTATCGGTTCTCCCCAGCAATCAAAAGTTTTATCTCTCATGTTGGCAGGCATCCTTTCAAAGTGTGATGTTATCTTCACTGGCCACGAGATCCTTATAGGTCAAGTGGTTCGTGTTGGGCACCTCGGCATCCAAGCTGATGGTTTGGATTCTCCGTCTCCGTTTCTCATACTCGTGGCCGATCGCAGAGCGCATCGCATAGAAGGCAATGATTTCAAAGCTGTGTTTATGCAGCTCCGGCAGCGCGAACCAGCGTTTTACGCTCCGGCAGTATCGGAAAATCACTACGTCATACCACTCGTCGATCGGCAGGCGCCGCTTCCTCAGATACTTTGCGATGAGAAAGTGGTTCTCCTCTGCAAATTCCTGTTCTTCCTCTGTCAGCGGCGCGTTGAATCGATCGCGCCTCATCAGAGCGTCAACCTCCTTCCTGGTAAGATGAATAGGAGGGAGCGACACCTCGTGTCACTCCCTCCAAACCGCTTTTCATAGTGAACTGATTGCTTCCTCAGAAGTGGTAGTCCAGCACATTCCCGAAGTAATAGATCACGCCGGTATCTGCGTTTCTAAGCCATTCGGACAGGGGCTCCAGTGTATCGTCCTCATAGATGTAATAGCCGAATTTAGCCTCGTAGGCTTCATCCAGCTCGTACATGAGAAGGGACATCGGTTTATTCTCCGGACCACTCTCTTTGCCGATAAAGGCATCCAGAGAGAGTGTGGTCATCTGAGCGCAGAGCTCGCGGAATCGCTTATAGCCCGGCTTAAAATAATGCTCCTTCCCGCCTTCAGCGATCTGGAACGAGAACTGGTCTGGGCCTTTAACAAAGATGTTCTTAAAAGACCCCATCAAGTACTTCAGCTCCTCAGCCCTGTCTTCCACATCGTCAACATAGTCGGCGACACCGTTGTCGCATAAACGGTCCGAGACATCGGCCGGCTGGATATAGTCGCTTGGAGCGATTTCGGTCGTACTGACTTGAAAAATTCTGCTGTGCATAATCAATTCCTCTTCAATTTAAGAATTATTTGATATTGTTTTCCGTAAAATGGCTCAAAAACCATTCCAAATCTGCTGCCCGTGATAGTCGAAATATTCCGCATCATTGCAATCCGCAGGACATAGATCCACAAGCCTTTTGCGACTCCGAGAAATGAATAGGTCGGAATCCATAGGCGGCTTGGGCGTCTTATCACGCAGCAGTTCATCTATATGGACCACGTGCGCGAATTGCTCTGGTTCGTTCTCTTTCAAGAATTGGAAGAAGTAATTGCGATGATATGGACAGAAGGTGCAGGCGCTCGCTCTGGTGGAAAGTCCCCAAACATCCTTGATGTATGCGTAATTGTCCGCACGTTTTAATCCCATCTCGACCAGTGGAAATTTATTGATAAACAGCGGATTGGGGTTCTCCTTGCATCTTCGTGTCTCTTCGGCGCCGAACCCCATATGCATTTCATGCCCTTTCAGATCCGCCTCGCGAAGCCGTTGATACTTCCGATATCCAAGCAGATGCCATCGGACGTACTTTGCTATTACATTGACTTTGTAATCAATCGTACAATTGCGCGGCATGGTGCTCTTGTGCCCATCCTCCTTAAGTGTCCACCAAGGTATGCTAATTGCCCGCCTCTCACCAAAATTTTTAATGAAATCCTGGTAGAGCGGCGACTTCAGCACAACGAGGGGCACGCCGCATGATTCTCCGCAACGCTGTAGGAATTGCACCTGCTTCAGGACCCATGAGGGTTCCAAGCCCAAATCGCAGTATACGGAGACATCGTAGATTGGGACCAGCGGCCAGACTGCCGGCTTGCCCTTCTTCTTGGCAAGCGCGTTCTGACAGGACATGAGAAACAACGCCGAGGACTGCATTCCAGCACCGCATGAGAGGATCTTCAACGAATACACCTCCCATTTACAGCTACTAATGCCTTTGGAGATATCTTTGGTATCTTTCTAAGCACTACAAATCACCCCTTCTGTATCAACAATAGGATGGGGACACTGCTATGCAGTGCCCCCATCGAAACCGCTTATTGGAACTGGCTTCTCTGTGAGAAGCTCAGACGTCCACAATCATCTGCACTTCAGCAACCGTCACAGTCGTCGCAGTCACGGAATTGCAGTACTCCATTTTCATCAAGGTAAACGCATTTGCTTTCTCCCCAACACTTTGTGTAAATATCCAGGG
This sequence comes from Oscillibacter valericigenes, assembly GCF_016902445.1. Classification (GTDB taxonomy): domain Bacteria; phylum Bacillota; class Clostridia; order Oscillospirales; family Oscillospiraceae; genus Oscillibacter; species Oscillibacter avistercoris. Next base: position 365,286 of record NZ_JACSNX010000001.1, read on the forward strand.
CGTCTTTATCCCGCTCGAAACATTCCACGTTCTCACCGCCATCGAATAGGATGCGGTGCCCGGTGTTAGAGCCAATGTCCTCGTCTGCCCACCAGTGTTCGATCCTGAGGGCCGGATACAGTTCGCCCAGCTTCTGCACGATTGGAGCAGGATTTGACCACGCCGTATCAAACTGGATGGTATCGCGATCGAGAATGACCGTTTCACCGGCATTCCATTTTGTGCCCCAGTTTCTGATGCTCCACCCATACCAGGTAGCTGCTCCGTACTTCTCATAATTGGAGACATACTGACGGCCATCCGCATAGGCTTTGTCTTTCTCCGTATCAGATGCATCATTCATCCATTCGGACACCCTGCGGAACACTTCTTCCGGCCACTTGCTGGAAAAATGATTTCCTACCAGGGCGCTGACGACTCTCAGCTTCTTATCATCGAGTTCCTGCAGCTGAATGCTGCACCGCTCCGTCAGGTAATACATGACACACCGCTCCGTCTTAGAGCCTTCCTCCATCATCAACTCAGCGGGCATGGGGATCAGTAAATTGAAGTCAAAGTACTTCTCTCCCTGCGCCACATTGAACAGCGGAAGTTCCGCAATCCCCTCCATTTTCAGGATGTTTCTCACATAGTTCGGCATAATTTTATTCCTCCATCATCTAGAATTTGAAAAATAGAGGGGAGTGATGCCCTTGGCATCGCTCCCCCTCAAACACGCAATTACACTAGCTATTCGCCTGAGCAGCTTGTTCTTGAGCCATGATCTGGCGAGCTTCCCGGATCTGTTTCGGACCATTGGTCAGCTCCCAGGTCTCAATGAAGCGGCAGGTCTTGACCATCAGGCAGAAGAAGTCATAGTCGTTGATATTCACGAAGACCATGTTGCCCTTGACGTAAGAGCCTTTCTTCATGTGGATACCCCCGGTCTGTGTGCTCTCCTTCGCGCCACGGCCATTTTCCACCATAATGCACCAGGGATAATTCCTCGGCCGGCCATCCTTATCAACAGAGGCACGCTTGATGGAGACCTTCGTGACGAAGCTCAGGCCTTTGACATCCGGCTCACCGAAGATCTTCTCCTCCGAGAATTCGAACTGCTCCACGCCGATCTTCACACGGCTGAGCGCGTAGGTGAAAAACTCCGGAGACAGATTGGCCATGACCCGGATCGTATTCTCCCCAGTCCCTTTGGAATAGTCCTGGAGGATCATGCCGATACAGGAGCGCGGCCGGCTGCCGTCATTCAGCTTCTCACCCTGCGCGTGGATATGTCCGTAGTATTCGACCGGAGCGGCCTTCAGCTTATCGTTGAACTCCACAAGCTTCTTGTTGGTCTTATAGACCGCGATCTGATTTTGAATTCGATACTGGCTCATTATTGATCCCTCCTTGGCATTAGTACCATTCCCAATAGAACAGGGCACTGGTTTCACTCGGCTCCTCTTCGGGAAGCTCTTGAGGGAAATAGGAGTTGAATTCCAGGATGGTCTCCAAGTCCAGGATGTAGTAGCCTGTGTTCTCGATTCCGTACTCGTGCTTCTCCATAAAGAAGTCCTCGATTTCGTAGTCCTTGCGCCAGTATGCGACCCGCTCTTTCCGGAAAGCGTTGTGTACTTCAACCCGGTTTACCAGGTGCTTCTCCCGCATTTCTGCGCCGCTGATCTCCTGACGGTGATAGGAGCCGTCGGGACGCCGCTCAGACACGGTAATCGTCCCGTCGCTGCACTGTGCAACGACATCTGCATCTTCGCCAAAGCCATAGGCTTCCCGAATGCTCTGCAGATTGATATAGGGAGCATCGATCCGCACCTTCACGCAGTAGGGTTTCAGCTCGCGGAAAATGGGCTCATCCTGATATTTAGCCAGATAGGCTGACAGACCCAGCGCTTTGATTTCATCCAAGGAGTAAACTCTGTCCTCCAGGCCCTCAGGCTTGGTAACACGAAAAACATAACTGTCCAGTCCCATAATTGAAATACCTCCGTTTTGTTGCTTAATCAAATCGATTGATGTTAGCGTTGATGAATTGGATCGCGTAGTAGCAGATCAGGTTCACGAGCGTACCCATCCGAATGAATGCCTCTTTGCTTTCGGACAGAGTCTTGAGGGTGTAAACACTTAGCTTTACAGGGCTGTGAAAACTGCGATGATCAGGCAGCCACACACCGTAGAATTCGATTTCGCCGTAGATGCCTTCACTGGTGCCATACTCCGTGTGCCCGATCACATTGAAAGAGCACAGCCTCACCTCGTCAAGGCTATTCAAGAAATCGACTTGGTGGTAGTCCAGGACGCACTCCTTCTCCGCCTCTTGGAACAGCGGATCTTCCTGCGCCTTCTTGGCTGCCGCTTCCATAATCTCCGTGACCCGCAAATACTTCTTCTGGTTATCCAAAATACTGTCCCTCCTTAAAATCAAGTTTCCAATGGTTTCGCCTGACTCTCACTGGAGTCGATCATCTTTGCGAGCTCCTTCAGCCGACGCAGTTGCCAGATCGGGGAATACCACTTCGGCGTGTACCACAGCTCTCCGCCCTCGCCAATTGTGGGGAACAGTTCCGTTCCACCAAGAGGGTTCGTGAGCGAATTCCCTATGGCCACATACCCGGCGTAGCCCAGGATGGATAGCTGGATATAGCACATGAGAGCCACTACCTGATCCAAATCCTGACCAACGAACAGCATATCCTGCCGGCAACTGCGATCCTTATGTGTGGCATTGTAGGCCGTAGCAGCGGCCAGGAGCATACATCCGGCACCGCAACAGGTGTCCAGTGTACTCGCATAGCCCTTTTTTGCTATGAGATCATCGTCTTGCCCCATTGTCATCATTGCCATCATGTAAGCGACGTCCCAGGGAGTAAAGAATTGCCCTCTCCAAGAGTTTCCAAAATCGAGCGACATATAAAGCCTACCCAGGAAGTCCTGGTTTGGGTCCGCCTGAAGGGCACTCGCAGTTATCTCCAGCAGTTTGCCAAACCGCTCCAGCTCGCCATCGCTGTACCTGTCAGATACGTTGGAAACCCACTTGAGTCTCTGCTCGACCCGCTCTTTATCCACGCAATCAAACTGAACGGCTATGGAGCAGGCAGATAAGGTGACGAAATCACTCCAGACCTTCCATGGCTCATGACGGTTGGTCAATTGGCGGAAGGTTGTGACAAAGGCTTTTGCGTCTGGGGTATCAAAAGGGATCTTTTCCTTCATGTTGTACCTCCGCTCAATCCAGGCACAGGTACTCGCCGGCCTTCCCGGCTTCAATGATCCAAAGCTGACGGACCATGTCGAAATTGCCGATCTTTACCGGCTCCTTCCTTTTCCGACGCGGGACGAACAGAAGGTCTCCACCTGCTGTCAGTTCCAAAGAGCCCTTCACGCCTCTGAAGGTACCAAGGCGGCCGTGCAGCTCGCGCTTTGCCCGTTCGATGGCGGCTTGGTACCGCTCTTTGTTGTATCGAAGATGGTGAAGCACATTCACATGAAGGTTCGGGCTGTCACCACACAGTTCCTCCAGAAGCATCAGGAGATCAGCAAATGCCTGCTCCTGCCTCTGTGGGGCCTGGTGATCATTTGCATCCAGCGTGATGTAGGAGTAGTCCCTTCCACTCAGCGGAGGAGTCAGGTCCTGGCACCAGAAAAAGAAATCCCAATCTTGCCCTTCATAGGCAAGCTCGTCGCTATCCTCATACTGATAGCAGGGGAATCGGAACGAGATCTCATCCATCAGCGCCTTCATCTTCGCATTGCGGGCCAGCACCTGCTCATTCCGGATCTGCTCCTGTTCTTCGGGAGATTTCCCCTTGAGGAGGAGTGCTTCTTCCTGCAGGTCAGATTGCGTGAATTGATAGTTCAGCGTGACACCGCCGATCCCATCCACTGCCAATCCCTTATCGATCCAGAGTTGCCAGTCAACCGGCTGTATCCTCCAGTCGTGTGTGATTTTCACGGTTTCGCCACCTCCCCCTTTGCGCCATGCCGGCGCAGGCAGTGAAGATAGTTCTCCGTAGGTTCCCAGTCGCTCATGACGACCACATACGCCTCGCCAGGGTAATCATCACAGAGGAAGTCACCCTCTCCGGCGTAGGTGCAGTGATCGCACATACCGGGGTCACACAGTTTGGGCACCGGCCGCCGTTTCATTCTCTTCTTTTTTCTCAAAATCAGAACCTCCTTTGTCCGCCGCCCAATGGGACGGCAAATGATCTATATATGACAGGAGGAGGGCCTGCCGGCTCTCCTCCAACGTCATAACCACTTATTTCGGCAAATTCCGCGTGATCAGCTGCGTGAGCATGATGGGCAACTGATTGAGGTCGGTGATGTCCAGATAGCCGGCGCCATAGATGCGCTCGATCTGTTCCCGATCTGACCCAATTGCTGCCGCGAAGATCTCGACTCCACGCCGGCTGTACTCCAGTTTGATCCCGCGCAGGTCCGCCTCCGCTGCGGAACCGCTATACCCGTCGTCGTTCGGCTGGCCATCTGAAATGATGAACAGCATCTTGACCTCCGCCGGGTACTTGCAGAGTTTCTCAGCAACGAAGCGGAGCGCGGCGCCATCCCGGTTACAATAGCGCGGGCTCATGTCCATCAGCCGGTAGCGGTCTTTCCGATCCACCGACCCGAACTCAGCATAGGAGAACAGCTCCACATGGGAGCTGGACGCCGTATGGCCCATGATCATCACAGGTATCCCAAGCTTTTCGCAGAAATCCTGGACGACGATGGCTGTCGCCCTCGCCCTGGTGATCCGGTCATTGCCACACATACTGCCGCTCTCGTCAACCAAAAGTGCCACAGCAAGGTTGATGGGCTCGGTCGGAAGCCTGGCATTGCAGAACACCCTGCCGTCGTTGCGGTAGAGCGCGTGCTGATTCAGCCGTTTCCCGACCAGGAGTCCGGTCTGTTTCCCGCCCTGGCGCTTATCACGCAGAGCGGCGCTGACACTTCGCTGGAGGCGTTTGGACAGCATGAGTAGCTGTGGGGATACCTCGTTATAGGCATTGATGAGCGACTGGTCCACCTGCGCCATCCGATGCACTGTCACGTGGATGTTCTTATGTGCATTCCCGTAGGAGATGCTGTCCGCCTCACGCTGGAGATCCTCAGACAACTCCTCCTCCATTGACGCATAGACCTGGGCCTCAGCCATATTTTCGAGCAGCCGTCGGATCTCCTCGGCCGCAAAGTCGTAGTCAGAGCCCTGGTACTGTCGATCCATCGTGATACCGCCGTCGCCCTCGCTCTCTATCCCAGAGGTCACATGGGCGGCGATCCGTGCGGTCTCCTCGGCGATCGCCCGGCTCAGCTGCTGCTTCAGCTCCTGGTCCTTCTCCTTGTCGGGGAGGAAGGAGCCATTGCAAGGCACTGGGACCATGCGGTCATTCCGATTTTCCGCCGCTTTAGGCAACTGACCCTGCAATGCTTCCTCAACTGCCTGGATGCCAGCATCACCATCTTCTCCAGTCTCCGACTGTGAAGGCTGGCTCCCGGTGCCATTCTGCTGGCTGTTGCCAGATTTGTTCGTCTGGCCGGCTCCAGCTTGCGCCTGCTGCTGGGCGGATTTCTGCTTATCGCGCAGGTCATCGAAACACCGCTGCATGACGGGCCAGAGGCCGATCAGGATGCGGCTTACCGTCTCACACCGGGATCTGGTATCGTCATCCCGGATACAGGCGTCCACAGCGGGAATGAATTCCAGGAGCAAGTCCATGAATTCACCCGTGTAGCCGGACAGGTTATTCACCTCGCCCGCCCTCACATACTCGATCAGAAGATTGAGCACGATGCTGTGGTCGTAGAATTTCCGATTGACCATCTCTGTGATGTCAGGCACCAGCTCGGAATACCGCAGGTTATTCAGGGCAATGCCCCGCGCAAGCCTGCCAGGGAACTCAAAGGACGTTCTGGCATCCACATAGCCGTCCTCCAGGATATTCTGCAGAGCGGCCACAGTCTTCAAGATCACCGACCTCGGAACCGGATCGCTCTCATCCTGCACTGCGGCCAGGATCTCAGAGGCATAGAGCTTCTGAGTCCCATCCAGGCCGGAAGGCATTGACGGGTAAAATCGGCCCTTGGCCAGGTCATGCTCATAGGCTTCCCAGATCCTGCCGTCGGTGTAGAGGTTGTGGCCGAGCTCATGCCCGTCCAGACCCTCCAGACTGACCGACTTCAATTCCCGGGACGGCATACTCTGTGTAATGAGGTTACACACATTGATGTAGATGCCGGAGTAGTCGGTATAGGCGACCGTCTGATCCGTCTCGTCTGCAAATAGATTGACGCGGATCGGCCGGTGGTACCGCTTCGTAGCCGACTCAGTGATATCCGCCAGGTAGCCTCGATAGGCCCTTGATGTGAAGAACTCCTTATCGTCAATCTTGCTCATGCGATCCAAAATCTTCTTCCGGACCTCACGGTGAGATGCACGCATAGTTCATGCACCTCCGTCAAGCAATGACCCGTTCTTCCACTTTGGCCAGGCCAAGCAGGGCGCCTTCCAGTTCCTGAGCCACCTCGCTTGCCGTGGCATTGGGATAGTACCAGTACAGGCAGGCGTCATGCCCGTCGATGCGGACGATCAGCGGGATCTTGCAGCAGCGGGGATAGGTCATGGGTTCGACCGTGGCCTCGACCGGAGCCGAAGACAACAGGACTTCGAGCACATCGCTCACATACTGGGCTGCCGCTTCAGGCTGAATGGACTCGCCCTTCGGCCGCTCATCTTCCAGGCACGCCACCGCGACCGCGACCGCGCATTTGAAACCAGTCAATTCATCGTACATCATTACAAATAGCACCTCATTTCAAGTTTTGTGTTTGGAGTTGGACTCAGACGAGCTGGAATCCTCTGTGGCAGAAGCCCGTCACATCGGATAAGTAGTCTGAGATCTCATCCTCGTCCTCCATGCCGTCAGGGATCTGGATCTCCGCCGGCAATCCCTCCAATTCATCAGGCTCGTCTACATCCCACTGGATGTGAATAGCTTTCATAACGCTCCCCCCTAAAGAACTTCACCGCATATACTGCTTTTCCAGGCAGGTGGTGATTAGATCCGCACGGTTCTCCGGGTCTGCTGACGCGGAGGAGATGACGGTAGACAGAGCTGACTCGTAGGGATCTTTCGTGATCATCGTTGAGAGCACCCACGCCTTCAGCTCCCGCATACCGCAGCTACCGTCTGTGATCATCGTCTGTCGGCATCGTTCCGCTATATCACGGACGACCATGGCCATCTTGGTGGTCTCCTGCTCGTCCGTGCAGCCGGTTACATTCATGACCCGCTTGACCATAGTGGCCAGATCCGGTGCCTCGATGTCGTAGATCAGATCCATTCTGGAAATGATACTCTGATTGACATCCCGGCAGCCGGCATAGTCGGAGTTCGTCGTCACAATGATGACGGTGTCCGGATGCCGGTGTACGCGCTCGCCGGTAGGCAGCGTGATGGTCTGGCAGTTGTCCAAAAGGGAGTTAAGACCCACCAGGACACCGGGATTGGCAATGCAGGAGGGCTCCTGAAGCTCACACACGTATCCGTACCGAATTGCCTCCAGGAGCGGTGTATCCACATAGCGAATACGCTGCCCGTGCTGTTCCTCTTTCTGCGCCAACCGCCCAACAGCGATCTCAATGAGTTTCTGCAGGACGTCATCCTCCGTCTTATCATCGTCGTAGATACCCGTCAGCTCCTCATAGACGGACGGCGGGTGCATGATGATGTCGGAGATCTTCGGCAGAGGCGAAGATGCATCTGCCTGGCTGACTGCTCCAGCTGTATCGGGGATAAACTGACCTACAAGGTCCGTGATCTCGGTGTTGGCACTGCATGTCATGAGCGTGTAGGGCAGATGCAGGCCCGCAGCGATCGCCTGGGCGCCCATCGTCTTACCGGTACCCGCCTCACCGCGAAACAGGAAGTTCCGCATCGGCTGGCTCGTGGTGGAGGTCAGCTTCGCATGCTCACAGACCCGCACCACTTCCCGGGGGATAATGTACCAGTCAGGCAGTTTGGGGACCATGGCGTCTTCCCGCGCCGTCAGGCTGCGGGCGGACAACTGGTATTTCCCAACGAAGTCCGCGTGACTGACCATGATCGCCTGCTGTTGGGGCGCTCCGCCCATCTTCAAGATGGTGAATTGGCCGTAGACAGTGCCGGTAGGAGCATAGCTGCCCTTATCCAGTGCCAGATGCGAGATCGTGCTGATATTGCCCGTTGTCGGGATGGCGAGCTTCACACCAGCAGCGCCCAGCTGGCCGGCGCCCTCAATTCGGCGATAGACATTGTCACAGAGGACTAACGCCATCGAGAGTGCGGAATCCATATCCGGGTTCGCCTGACTCAGCTCATTCCTGAACTGCAGGAAGGTATCACGAAACTCATCATCCTGCTCAAATATCGGCATCAGGCAGAACAGAAGAGCACTACCAGAGGCATTGCCGGCCGCCAGGGAATAGGCTTTCGGGGTATCGCTCCCATCCTCAAACTGGCTGACGACAAACTTTCCGGTGTTGGGATTGAAGACGACGCAGTCGGTCTTATTCGCGGACTTGTACTCCGCAATGCGGAACTTGTTATCCTGATGTCCGATCGCGCCGAGCCCATCCGTATCCTGCCCTTGCTCCGAGGTGTTGACCAGCTTCGCATATGCCAGCAGGGCACGCATGGTAGGCGCGTGCAGCGAGGCCTTATGAAGCTTCCCGGACATATTATATTTCGACAATCCGAAGTCTTTCAGACCACTGTAGTTCGGGTCATCAAACGGCTTCGGCATGGACAGTTTGAATGTCCACGACTCAAACAATTTGTTTCTTGGCATAACTTATCTGACCTCCAACATGCCGCTCATCACCAGGCGAGCAGCAAACCTTCTTTCTCGATGGTCGCCTTGATCTCATCATCACGCAGGAGCTGGCAGAACTCATCCCAGACCATGCGGGGCGGGAAATCCTGGATCGTTTCCACAGGCTGCTCCTTACCAGACACCTCGATGACCACCTGGCCATTCTCCTTGATCAGGAGCTTCTTATGGCCTTGGGTGTTCAGGTCATCGATCATCTGGCAAAGGACTTGCTCACCCTTGGAGTTGTACCAGGTTCTCACATCCACGCGCTCCAGTAGTTCCTCCTGAGCCAGGTCATCCTGCTCCTCAGCGGCGAGCGTCGCGGCGTCTTTGAGAGATACTGCCTGAAGCATGGTGATCCTTAGGCGTCCATCCGCACTCAATTCGACCTCCGCAAAATTGAAGGGGTCGGTATTGGATGTGCGAATCCGAAACAAGCCGCCTTTACACAGCTGCTCCGCTTCCGGCCTTTTGACCCAAAGCCAAGCCACCATGGGGTAGGCGCTTTTGAGCTGCTCTGTGATTCGGTAGTTTACCTGCCGCAGCACGAACAGCCGACTGCCGTCGTCTCCCGGCGCCGTTTCAGGCTTCGCGTCTTCTTTGTGTTCCTGGCTTGGGCCAAGCTCCTGACAGATCGTCTGCACAGGCTTGCGGTTTCTCTTTACCCGCTTGGGGAGAGTACCTACCGCCTGCACGATCATGACAGCGAGCCAGATCCCGACTGCAGCCACGGCGATCCACTGGAAAATGGGCTTGCGCAGGATCGCACATAAGAGCAGAGCGGGTGCTACTAAGAACCGGAAGAGAGTGGAAGTCTTCATTCGGCGAACTTTCGCCATAAAATCATCATCCTTTCGGTTTTCAAGTCTGGAAATGCAGAAAAAGACGGGACCGCAAGCACTCTCTCACTTACAGTCCCGCCAATTGGTCTTTCTGCATCTTCCTCAGAGGGGAAGGTCATCCTCATCGTTGATCGGACTCTCCGGCTGTACGGTGCCAGGGGCCTTCGCCGCCGGCGCCGGGTCATCCGAATTGTCCTCGCCCTTCGGCTTCCCGCCAACGTAGCTCCAGTCGTAGAGGCCGACATCAAGAGACATCCGCGTCTCGCCGGTCTTCGTCTGGTACTCGCGGGGATTGAAGGAGCCGACCAAGTTGATGAGGCGGCCCTTCGCAAGGCCGGCCTTGGTGATCCGGTTCGCCATGTACTCATTGCCCGTACAGGTGTAGAAGGCGGCATGCTCCGTCGCACCGAACTGGTTGTTCACAGCCAGCCGGAATGTGACGAACTTGCGCTGCTCCTTGCCCTCACGGACCTCAGGATCGTTGACCACTCGGCCAAGCAGATGGATGGTTGCATTCGACATATCATTCAGTCCTTTCCTTCTGGTCATGCCAGAAAATTTAATATTCCAAACACCGATGCCCGGTGATTTGGCAAAAGAAAAAGCAGCCTCCTCTCCGCCGCATATGAAACGACGGAACTGTAGCTGCACATCATCGCCTGAGACTCATGCTCAAAGGCTCACTGCTTAATAAAGGGCTCCTCCCGGAGGAAATCACTTCTAATAAGAACACAGAAAGCATAACATGGCGGGCGATGGCAATCCATAATACCGGAATCTACTGATTCCTTGAAGGCCAACTGTTGGAGTAGGTAATAGGGCAATTCCATGAAAAGGGTCGGTGGAGATTCGGTGTTGCTAGCTTCGAATATCTGTGATAAAATAACCTAAATTTTCATATACTGGAATGCTCCGCCCCCGCATATCGGGGCCGGAGGCCAGCGAGGTGAGCTCGTATGAAGAAGCAGAAAAACTGGGAGGAGAAAAAGTCCACCGCATTCTACTACTCCTTTAAGCCCCGGGAACTGAAGTATTTTTTGTTTGGGAAAAAGCGCTGCCCCCGATGCGGCGGAAAGCTGACGCGCAGCAAGGGGTCCTTCACCACCAAGGGGGCGCTGCCCAACACCATCAATACCTCCAGCGACTTCAATTTCATCGATACCACCAAGGTCAAATATTACTACTACATCTATACCTGCCAGGAGTGTCAGAGCCAGTATTCCCTGGAGGAGCTGGCCATATGAGATGTCCCGGTCCTTTCCGCGGTCCCTCTCCCGTGTTCGGAGGGGGCCGAGCGGGGGCCGGGGCAAAATCATATCAACGGTGCGGCGGGACCGGCGGGCCTGGGGCCGCCCCGGACCATCTTGAAAAGGGAAGGCCCCCGCATGGTAGGTAATTGGGCAATCTCATCCCTTACATTTTCACATGAGATATGATAAACTGTATTACCCCAGAGGAGGCCGCTGCGATGGAACGATATTATGAGAAAATGGAACAGCTGAGGGCCCAATATGCTCCCATTTTGGAGCAGTTGAAGAACCATCAGATCCCTGACGCCTATCCGGAGGCGGAACTTCAGTTCCCCTTCTTCCAAGGAAGGTCATTGAATGAGGGGTCCCTCTATTTCAGGGAGGAGATAAACCGCCTATGCGGATTCTGCTTCCTCTCATATAACTGGATTCGCCCCTTAGCTACCTGGATTGGGGACCGCCAATGCTTGGAGATCATGTGTGGTTCCGGCGCCCTCAGCTTTGCTCTGCGGTCCTGTGGGACGAGTATCATCGCTACCGACGATCATAGTTGGGAGAAGAACTACCCGGACTGGTTCCAAGCGCCCTGGACGGAGATTGAAAAGCTCGATTGCCTTCAGGCGATCGAGAAGTACGGGAGGCAAACGGACCTCCTGCTGTGCTCCTGGCCGTACAGAGACGACTCCTGTTATCAGGCGCTCCTGAAGATGCGGGAAGTCAACCCCAGCATGAAAATGATATATATTGGGGAGCCCGCAGGGCAGGCGACCGCGTCAGATCAATTCTTCGATGCTATGGAAGAGGTGGACGATGACTCTTTCTATGCAGCAGTAGCCAGTTTCCTGCCCGCATACACGATCCACGACGCCCCTATGCTCATCAAATGACAGGAAGGCGGCCGGCAAATGCCGGCCGCATCTTCGTCCATCCCTTCAATCGAGTTCCTCATAGCCCAGAAGCGACCGCACTGGTTGCAAATACTCCGGCAATACTGTCGTGGGATCTTGCTCGTTGTTTCCAGCAAGATAAAGCCGGTACTCCGTGCCTGGCCGAAACACTGCTTTCCCCGCCAGGATCACTTTACTGATTTCCTGATCAGGCCCCTCCAATGTGACCACGTGCCTGTTCCGAAGCGGAACTGCCCGGTCAGATAGAACGACCCCTTCCAGTGTCTCATACCTGCCGGCCTTGACCGTATGATAGAGGGAGATAACTTTTGCCCCGCCGAGGATGCCCACTGCCGCTGATAAGATGAGGAACACTTTGTCCTGGCTGACAATTCCCCAAATGGTGCCAAAGGATAAAACCGCCGTTCCGAGCAAGATCGTCTTCAACAGCGTTCGCTGGATAGGGTGTGGGATTTGACTTATCATGATCGCTCCTCCATATGAAGTGCAGCAGGCGTACCTGATTGTTCGGGCACGCCTGCTTGGTTGTTATAATTACGGGATCTCCAGGATCACTCTGCGGGTAAGATAAAGGTTAGAAACTGCCTCCAGCACCGCATTGGTATTCGGGGACCAGAACTGCTCCGCTGCGATCTCCTGCTGCGTGGACTCACAGTCGGTATAGATGCCGGCGATGACTTTCTCTGGGGTGCTGACATCATAGAGATCCAAGTCAAAGCAGCGCACCAGCTCCGCAGTACTCAACGGCGTCTGTTCGACCAGATCCACGACCCGAGCCTCATTGGGCTTCAGCTTGTTCTCCTTCGCGGCACTGATGGCGCCAATGACAGGGATCTTGCCCTTCACCACCAGGCGAATGAGGCCCCATGCCTTTCTGGGCGCCGAGATACGGTAAGGGACAACGAAGGCGTCCGCGAGCATGCGATACAGGGCATCGACCCCGGTATAGCCAACTCCGGAAATGACCAGTTTCCTCTTGAGCAACAGCTTCAGTAACTGGTCGAAGTCGGGGACCGGCTGGGTCTGATGTGTCATGATCTCCTCATAGGCCGCCTTCAGCTCCTCGTAGGTCATGACTTGCCACAGCAGTGCGCTCCAAATGGCGAATTCCGGGACAGATATCTCATGATATTTCCCCAGCTTCTGGATGTAGGCGACCTTCCGGCCATCTTCCGTTTTGATCCTATAGCAGCCGACAGCGGCGTAAAAGGTGATCATATCGCAACCTCCTTGTTCTTCCGATCTAATCCCTTATACGCCGGCCCCACGGATGTAACAACAGATCAGGTCACTGCGGCGAGGAATCTGCTGTCGCTCATCAGCTTGGAGCGCGCTCTGGAGATCCAGGCATTGACATTATTGACCGTGGTACTGTAGCGTTCCGCGATCTCCCGGCTGGTATAGCCAAGACTCTTCAGTTCCAGAGCCTCAATGCCCAGTCGGGCCACGCCGCTGAAGTCCTTCTTGCACTCAGACACCACCCTGGCCAGGTTCGCCCAGTCCAGTGCATCCTCTATATCCCCATCCGTGGTGCTGAGGACCTCCAGAGAGATCGCCTCATTGTCTACATCCACGGATAGATCCGAAGCAAAGCTCTGCTGTCGGTTCTGTTTGCGGCAGTGGTCGATCATCGCGTGATAGAGCATCACATAGGCGTATGGCTCAAACTCACCTTCCTCCGGCCGGTACCGCATTGCGGCATCGCACAGGGCCTCGCAGCCCACGGAGTAGAAGTCCTCATAGGACAGCAGGGGTGTCCCGCGTACCCGAATGCGCTTGCGAATCACCTGGTCGATCAGGCCCAGGTGCTCAATGACCAATTCTCTCTGGTAGTCTGTCATGATCTGATTCATCTTTGAAACCTCCTTCAGCTGGCTTTCCCGGCCTTCCACAGCAGATCTTCGCATTTCCGGATCAGCTGCTGACAGCGGTACTCGCTGAATTGTCCGATGTGGGCCTCTCGCAGCGGAATGCAGAAGTAATCCGCCATCCATCGATAGGCGGCGTCACGGGTCATCACGCCGCATTGCCACACCCGGTCAAAGGCGCGATGGGCGCGGATACGCAGATGACGTAGATCCCCATTCGCCAGAGGGCCCATGGGCTGCTTTGTCCCAGGCTGCACACGCACATAGGCATTGCATCTGGGGTAGTTCCTACAGACGTACAGGAGATCGTCCCTGCTGTCATCGTGGTAGATCTCCGCCGCCGGCCGCAGGTCGGCCAGTGCGCCGCAGTAAGGACATCGCACCACGCTCTGGTGCCGCTGCTTCGCTTTTTTCTTCATGTTCATACCTCCATTCCGAAGCCATTCGGCTCCTTCATCTCTCCTCCTCCCATTCGGTTGGCGCTAAAATGGCCTTTTTCGGCTGATTTTTTGGTTTTTCAGAAAAGTTTACAAAAAGTTCACAAATATAGACGGGTAAAAAAAGAACCGCCCAGTGAGCGGGCGGTTGCGGATAGGTTAGATTCGTGATAGAGTACGGAATATGGGACTGCGTAGCGTGTAGAATGTCCGCATAACGATGGCTGGCATCTTAGAATGCCGGTGAATTGAAGGGAGTGCTGAAAATGGCGCGTTCCTCTTATCAGAAGCTGAAGCCTTTATATATCATGAATTACCTGCTTCAGAACTCGGATGAGGAGCATCCTGTCACCATCAAGCAGATCGTGGAGTATCTCGGCGCCCAGGGCATCAGTGCCGAGCGCAAGAGTATTTACGATGACATTGAGGCTCTGCGCTTTTATGGCTTGGATATCATCCATGTGGATGCCGGCCGGTTCCAGGGCTACTATGTTGCACAGCGGAATTTCGAGCTACCTGAGCTGAAGCTGCTTGTGGATAGCGTACAGTCGTCTAAATTCATCACGCATAAGAAGACAATGACGCTGATCCGGAAGATCGAGAAGCTGGCCAGCATCCATGAGGCGCAGCTCCTACAGCGCCAGGTCTATGTGAAGAATCGGATCAAGACCATGAATGAGTCCATCTACTATAATGTGGATGCGATCCATGATGGGATCTCCCAGAATCGGAAGATCCAATTCAAATACTTCGAGTACACGGTGGAGAAGACAAGACACTACCGGAAGGACGGCGCCTTCTATGTGGTCAGCCCGTACGCACTCACCTGGGACGATGAGAACTACTACATGGTCGCCTTCGACAGCGAGGCCGGTATCATCAAGCACTACCGTGTAGATAAGATGACCGACATCTCCACGCTGGAGGAGCATCGGGATGGTAGGGACGCTTTCGAGGCCCTGGACATGGCCGTCTACGCCAGGAAGGTCTTCGGTATGTTCTCCGGCGAGGATGTTACCGTCCGGCTCCGCTTTGAGAACCACCTGGTGGGCGCTGTCTTAGACCGGCTGGGTCAGGATGTCATGATCGTAAGAGATGGCGACGACCACTTCACGGTCAGTGCGGAAGTGGTCGTCAGCCCTCAATTCTTCGCCTGGGTCTGCGGTTTCGGCGCTGCAGCTCAAATCATCGGTCCCGAGCACGTTGTGCGTAAGATGGCTGACCATGTCAAAGGCATTGCCGCAATATATGATTGAAGGAGAGATTCCAGATGCATGAGTCCAACATTTACACCTGCTCCGCCTGTATGTATACCTTCCAGGCGGAGTCGAAGCCGGAGCTGTGTCCTGACTGCGGGAAGGCGGAAGTCCGGCCCGCTACCGACAAGGAGCGCGACGAGTATCTGGCAAACAAGGCGCTTGCTGATGACGCCCGCCCTGAGCGTACGTCGAAGCTTCAGCCCGACTTGAGCGCAGAGGAGACTGCTGAACTGGAGCGCGTGATCGGTGTCATGCTGCCCTATATCCAAGAATGCCCACTCTACGACGTCATCTGGTCCGACAAATTCGGGTACCTGCTCGTAACCATCCCGGGGAAGAAAAAATCGTGTGACTCAGATGCCATCCAGCTGGACGATCCCAGAAAGCTCCTGGACGAGCTGTATTCCAATTTAGCTTACGACTTCATGGAGGATCACGGGTATCTGGGCGACTATGAAGCCATCACTCCGGAGGATGTTCTGGCCATGCGGGATTGGATGCGTGTCTACACCGATCAGTTGCCGGAATACGATGATGTCCTGGAACACATTCTGGCCAAGTTATCATGATATAGGCCCCAATTCCCTATCAGAGGAGGTGCAGGAAATCAAAGCGGCCAATCATCTGTTGGTGCGCGCTTCTCAGCCTCGGTTTTATTCTCGTATGCCCATATCAACTCATCGGCGTTGATGATTTCATCGCTGACTCCGCCGAATACCCATCTGCGATCATCATCCAGGCAGCGCAGGAGTCGTTCGTCGAATTGGCCGCAATCGCCATTTAAGATCATCTCCCATGCTCGGTCTATATAGACTGCGGGACGATACGGCCGCTTTTCCATCAGAGCAGAAAATGTGTCTGCAATGGATACGATCTGGAGCCAGGGCGTCAGTTCGGAACCTTGGAGTCCGTCAGGGTATCCTTTGCCGTCGATCCGCTCATGGTGGTGAAGAGCGATCTCGAAGGCGTATTTTCTTAATAGCGGCTCTTCATAAGCCGGATGGAAGTAAATGAGCATGGCTCCATCCATGGTATGGAGCTGCATCTTCTCGCGCTCTTCCGGAGTCAGATGACCACGCTTATTGAGGAGGCTCTTGGGAGTCAGCAGTTTTCCCACGTCATGCAGGTACGCTGCATTGGAGATCATCCTCGCCTCGCGGGGATCGAAAATAAAGTCCGGGATATGACACATGGTGGTCGTTTTCAGCATACCGAACGTGTATCTTCGAACGCAGTATGGATGCTTGCTTGAGTATCTGAACGTGTTGTTGCGTGCCGTATCCACCATGGCATTGACTTGAGATATAACCTCTTGCAACATGATGACATCTCTCCTTAATCTGATATAAAGGTGCGGAGGCCCCTGCCAGGGGGCCTCCGCTTCGATCGTGTAAGGGACTTGTGGTAAAGCAACTTGGAGGAATTAGCGCTTGTCGGGCGCCTCCACGAGGCCGATGAAGCTGTAGTCCTCATTCCAGTGCGGATCGTCGCCGTGGGTGTCCAGGGGATAACAGGACCCATCCGCAGTCAGCTCCAGGTACCTGACAGGCAACTGGAACTGCCGGGAACCGTCATCCATGATGGCGTTAAGCCCCCGGACAGGGATGATCCCGACTGTGTGCTTTATGCCCATGAGGGCGTCATCCAGTTCGGGACTACTCTGCGTGTGGAGAACCTCGCCGTTGTCCAGATGGAAGGCGGTAGTGCCGTCCGCCTCATCCACGGCCATAACGATGTGCCGGACATTGACGAGGCAGTTGTTGATGACAATGAATCTGTTCATGATTGCATGCTCCTTTCCTGGCGGGCACTTGCGTGCCCGCCAATTCCATAGTGTTGATAGGTACATATGTGCAGCTGGCCGGGGAAAAGCGCCAGCTCCCTGCCAGGTGCTGCTGAAGGAAAGTCCGCTCGATCCCATAGCCTGGCCTTAATAGCCAGTCTTGGGCAGCGGGGTGTTGGGCTGGAACCGGCGCACGACAGTGACCCAGTTGCTCAGCGCGGTCTGCCACTCATTGAGGTACTGGCCGCCCACATCACTGCGGTTAACGATCTGGTATCCGTTGGCGAGCGTGCCCTTGACCTGTACCTGAATGGTGGGATTGATCACGGACGCGAAGCCGCTGGCCACCGTCCCGAACTCGAACCGGACATCCGTCACATACTCGCCCTGCGCCAGGCCGAGCGCCTGGGCACTGAGGCTGACGGAGTAGTTGTTGCTCGTGAGCAGGTTGCTTGCGAGCACTCGGTAGTCGTTGGTATTGGTCTTGAAGGTGATCCGATAGTAGAGCCGCTGGTTATAGGTGCCGGTCGTGAGGCTCATGGCATTGGTAGCGTCCGTGGGGAGCCTATCATGCCAATAGAAGTTATTGAGCGCGACATTGGAGGTATTGGCGATGTTGGAGAGGTCGTAGCGCATGCTCGTACCGGGCTGCACCTCGTAGTTGCCGGTCTTCTTGATGGTGACGCCGAGGTTGGCCGGCTTATTGTAGGCCGTCAGCTTGATGATCTGACCGGGATACTCGATCTCCGCCTCCATCTTCTCGCCGCTGAGCTGGTAATAGGCCGGAGCCGACACCTCAGTCACATAGTAGCGGCCAAGAGGCAGCGGGTCAGATGCCGCAACGCCATGCGCGTCTGTGGTGATGTACCCTACCACCTTGCCGGATCGCGCCTGGGTGATCTCGAAGACGGCGCCCTCCAACTCCTTGCCGGCGAGGTCGCCGGTGACAGGGTTGTTCTCCGCCGCATACTTGCGGATCTGGATCTGACCGGTGATGGCAGTGTTCTCCCAGGTGATCTGGGCACACTTGCCGCGCTCCACCCAGACGGTCTTGTACTGCTCGTCGAGCGTGTAACCTTCCGCCGCTTCCAACTCGCGCAGGTAGTAGCGGCCGGGCGTCAGCTCGTCATCGATCCAGATGTAGCCGTCCTGGTCAGTCACATACTCACCGATTGGATTCTTGCCGGAATCGTACAGAATGAATTTGACTCCGTAGATGCCCTCGCGGGTGCTGGAGTCGATCTTATGGATCATAATGGAGGACATACGCTGGTTCTCGATCTCTAGTGTTGCCGTCTCCCCATCCTTGACGCAGATGTATGCGGGGGTGGTGTCCAGCTGGTAGCCATCGGCCGCCTCCAGCTCAGTCACCTGGTACCAGCCGCTCTCCGCCTCCGGGATATTGATGACGCCGTTGCGGTCAGTGGTGTAGTTGCCGAGGATCTCACCATCCATCTTGCGGACCTCGAACTTCACGCCCGGAATGCGAGTGCCGGTATCCTTGTCCGACTTGATGATCTGGAGTCCGCCGATTTTGGTGTTATAGAACGTCAATGTCTGGGTATCCTGCGCATTTACTTCAACCGTCTGCGTCCGAGTGGCGGGATCAATGAGATAGCCGTCGATCGTCTTCGTCTCCGTGACGACGATCGTGCCGGTGATCCCGGTGATCCGGATCTCACCGTTGGCATCAGTTGTGTAAAGACCCTTGCTGGACATATGGCCGTTGTCATAATCCACGTAGCTGCCATCGCTGTAAGTCAGCTGGAACTCCACGCCGGCCAAGGGTTCCTTCGTCTCGGAATCCAACTTCCGAATGACCAAGGCGCCCTTCTGGGCGTTGTAGAAGGTCAGGGTCTGGACGGTGCCCTCACGAATTTCGATCGATTTCGGGGTGGAGTCCAGGACGTAGCCATCAGGTACTTTGATCTCCTTTGCGGTAACGGTGATGCCCGGCTCCAAGCCTTCAATGACGATCTGGCCGGCCTCATCAGTGACAAATTCACCGTTGCTCTGGCCGACTACCGCGCCGCTGGAGTCAGTGACCCGGAAGGTGACGCCCTTCAGGGGCTGAGTCGTGCCCTCGATATACTTCTGGATGACCAGGGTGGTGCTGGGCGTGTTATAAAACGTCAGAGACTGGGTATCGTTGGGATTCACCACAACCGTCTGTGTCTGCGTGCTCGGATTGATGCTGTAGCCGGGGATCGACTTCGTCTCCGTGACAACGAGAGTGCCGACCACGCCGTCGATCTGGATCTGGCCATTCTCATCGGTAACGTACAAGCCGTTGCTGGAGATGTAGCCATCCTCGTCAGGTACGTACTCGCCAGTCGAAGTCGTCACCTTGAACGTGACGCCGGCCAGAGGCTTGCCAGACAGAGAGTCGCGTTTATTGATAATGAGGGAGCCGGCCTTGGAGTTGGTCACGACGACGGTCTGGGTATCCCCACCCTCGCCGATGACCACATTGGTCGTGGCCTGGTCGATCACATAGCCCTGAGGCGCCTTGATCTCAGTGACTACATAGGCACCGGGCGCTAAGTTCGTGATGTGGATCTGACCACTGGAATCCGTCTCAAAGATCCCATTCTGCGTTAAGGTGCTGGTCCCAATGACGCCGTCAAGGCCAACTTCGCACCCTGCCGCAGTCGTGATCCTGAACTGGGCGCCGGGCAGAGGAGCGCCGGTGGCACTGTCTCGCTTGACGATGATCAGTTCGCCTTTGGGCTGGTTCTTGAATGTCAGGGAAACGGTACGGCCTTCTTTGATTTGGATCGTTTGGGACTGGCTGTCGATAATATAGCCCGGAGGCGCGGACACCTCAGTGACGATGACGCTCTTGCCGGGCGTCAGGCCTTCGATCCGGATCTCACCATTCTCGTCGGTGCGGTAAAGACCATTGGAGTCGCCGATCAGAGTTCCATCGGCATACGTGACTTTGAATTCCGCATCCGGCAACGTGATGCTGGGGTTGACCGAGCACACTTTCCGGATCAGCAGGATGCCGTCGGGTGCATTTTCAAATCTCACGCTGACGACACTCTGCTCGCCGCTGTCGGCCAGGTAGATGGTCTCAGAGGACTGGATGATGTGATAGCCATCCGCCGGGTCCACCTCTTCCAGGATATAGGTGCCGGCTTCAAGACCCGTCCAAATGGCGGTGCCATTCTTCCCGGTCACCTTCTGCCCAATCACGGTACCGCCGGTACCACTCGTGCCGCCGAGGTATCTCAGCTGGAAGGTGGCGCCGGGCAGAGCCTCGCCGGTAACGCTGTCGTATTTTTCTACGATCACGGCGTTGAGGGGGGTATTCTGGAAGGTGACGGTCTTCGACTCGCCGCCATGGAGGACGATCTTCTGCGTGGTGGGCTCCTTCATCTGGAATCCAGGCGCCGGCTCGACCTCCGTGATGGTGTATTCGCCGGGGTACAGGCGCTTGCCCTGCTCATGGAGTTTGATCTCACCATTCTCGTCGGTGAGGATCTCTCCGTAGTCGATGGTTTCCGGTGCATCCGCAGCTTCGCCGGTGGATGTGAACGTGATATGAAAACGCGCTCCCTCAACGGGAGCGCCGGCAACGGAGTCTTCCTTATAGATGGTCAATTCAGGCGATTTGCTGTTTTTGAAGACCAGCTCCTTCTCGTCACCGGCATTCAAGCTGATTACCTGCTCGCGGTCAGCGTCCTTATCCGGCAGGTAGTACGGTGCGGGGACGGAGGTCTCAATGACCCGGTAGGTGCCCGGCTCCACACGCAGCGTGACAGTGCCGTCCTGCCCAGTAGTCACATAGGTCTGGAAGTCACTGTCCACGCCCTCGATCCGAAAGACGGTACCGGGAATGGTGGTATCGGTATCGGCCGCATCGACCTTCGCGATCTTCAGTTGGGGTTTCTTCAAGTTATCAAAGACCAAGGTCTGGTCATCGCCAGGGCCAAGCCAGATGGTCTGCGTGGGTTCCGCTGCCACGACATACGGCTCAGGCACCGAAATCTCCGTTACGGTATAGCTGTCAACCGGGAGCCCGGTCAGGGTGGCGGTGCCATCCTCCCCGGTGATGACGTCATTGTGATAGCCGTGGTGAATGCCTTTGATCTCAAAGTGCGCTCCGGGCACGACCTCCTTGGTCTGGCTGTCGCGCTTCAAGATGGTCAGGTTAGGCAGCTTGTGATCGACGGCAGTGACGGAGATCGTGCCTCCGCCATCGATATCTGCCTGATCCACATGCACAACGACCGGCTCCGTCAGCCGAGCGTAGGGGGCGGGCACAGACACCTCAACAAAGGCGTAGAGGCCCTCAGTGATATTGGTGACGGTAATCTTGCCGGAGGCGTCGGTCTTCTCGGTCGCGACGATCTGCCCATCTTTCAGGACATTGAAGACTGCGCCTTCCAGAGGCCGCTCGGAGTCATCCAGCTTCAGCAATTCGAGCTTGACTTTGGCATCATTCTCAAATACCAGATCCACGTCCGCTTTCCCATCCCAGTGGAAGGTCTGCCTTACTTTGTCAGGATCACTGCTCATGGAGTAGCCGTTGGGCGGAGTGACCTCAGTGGCGACATAGTCGCCAACGGGCATGGTATCCCAAGGCACATTCTGGAGATAGCCGCCCGCGCCAGTCGTGTAGGTACCAACGAAATCATTATCGATGCCTTCGATTTTGATCACGGCGCCAGGCAGGCCCTTGGTGGGGTCATCGGAATCGACCTTGCGGATACTGCCTTCGCTGGTGATGATAGGGGTGTCGGTGAAGGTCACGGTGACAGTCGTTTCCCCAGTGGTGCTGGGCAGAACGACATACTGGGGGCCGGGGTTATCGATCTCGTACCCCTCCGGCGGGTCCAGCTCCGTGACGGCATAGGTGCCGGCATCCAGCGGGAAGATCGTGTAGGTACCGTCCGAGCCGGTGACGACCTCCTGGGAGTAGCTGCCGTTCTCAGAGGTGACGAGGAAACGGGCACCGGCCAATCCCTGGTTCTGATTGGAGGAATCCACCTTGCGCACGGTCAGCTGGTACTGCTCACGGGTGATGGTCAGCTCACCGACCATGACGGACTGGACGTCGTTTGCGGGGTGATAGCTGGAGCCCGGCCCGGCGTAAGTGTACTCGTACACTGCGCAGTCACCCCAGACGCCCTGCCTGCCGAGGTCGAGGATGTACTGGGCGCGGTCGCGGAAAGACCAGCCGTCCAGCTCGTCGTCAATGCTGGTGTAGCTGGCATGCTCCAAGTTATTGTAGACGTACATCAGCTCTTCCGCGCAGGCGACGGTGGGATCGGAGAGCAGATTTGCTTTGTAGCGCCACACCACCGCCTGCACCCACGCATTCATGGTCCACGTGTAGTCCGAGCCCCATACCTCATCCACGCCCAAGGCATGCGCCTCGTCCGTGAAGATGCCCTTGGAGTGGGCGTAAAAGTAGGCCATCATGATTTCCACGGTCTCATTGGAGATCGACTTGGGGCTGTCCCAGGTATGGCCTTCCAAGGACCAGCCCATACCCGCACCCTTCTGGGAACAAAAGCCCATGATGCTGTCGCCATCTACATCGAACTGCATCTTATGCATATAGCAGACGCCGAGCGCCGGAGACTCATAGTGGATACCGTTGTAAGTACAGTCATCCAGAGTGATGGTTTCCGGGCCGGCGGCGAATGCAGTTGCCGGGAACAGGCCCAGCATACACACCAGGACGAGCAGCATCGCTGTGAGCCTGGTATGCGATCTTCGGAAACTCTTAAAGATTTTCATTTTGCACATGCTCCTTTACTTGTCAGGGCATGAAAAAAGGCCTCCCGCTTATAGCGGGAGACCTTCCGATCATGCACGATTTGGTTAGCCGTAGGGGTTATGCGTGTTGGGATTGCCGACGAACAGGTAACAGTAGGTGATGCCCCGATCCACTGCGATGCCAACGCCGATGCTGTCGCATTCGGCGTCCATCATGGTCCTGTAGTGGCCGGGTGACTGCACCCAGTTATCCACTGCCTTCTGTGCGATGGTGGATTCAGCGGTGCCGGTAAATACCGTGAGGTTACTGCCAAAGCCATAAGGATAGCCGGCCTGGATCACCGCCTCGCACTCTTCCCGGTTATGGTGCCAGGTGTAGTGGCGGTCCGCGCACTCCTGCGCGGCCTCCATCAGCGGCTGGCTGATGGCCAAGTCGGGCACTCCATTCTGATTACGGAGGCGGTTGATCATACTGATCAGGTCCAGACGCACCTGACTCAGACCTGTGGCGGCGGGCTCCGGCTTCTGCCCGGTGTAGGGTGCGTCGCTTTCCATATAGACGCCATCATCCCAGTACACGTTGAAGTCGAGCAGAGCGGCGATGTCCCGCAGCTTGAAGTAGTTGTGGCCGCCAATGTTATAGCCCTGAAGGGTGACTTCACTGCCATCAAGAAAGATGGGTGAAGTGGTGAGAGTTGCCGTTACCGTTTGCGAAACCGCAGATGCCGCTCCAGTGCAAACGATCACAGCAGAGCCGAGCAGCAGGCCGGCCAGGAAGTGGATTGCATGTTTCATGTTCGTCACCTCATAGAAAGATATTCCAGCCCTCTCTACGAGGCCTAAGTCAGTGGCGATCAGCGACTCGTGCAGCTCCGGAGGCCCATGAGGAAGATCTCCTCCCTGGAAAGGCTTCTGCTGCGCTCCAGCTCTTTCATCCGAGTGAAGTCAGCCTGGGAGATCACGATGCGGACGGGCACCTGCTTCTGATTGGTGCCGGGTTTCGTGCGCTGTTCGCGGTTGCGGGATTTCTTGCCGTTCATAGGATTCCTCCGTCATTTATCGAATCTCTACTGCCTGAACACACAGGCGCAGAGAGGGCTGGTTCGCAATGCAGGTGATGAGCGTGATCCGATTATCGCCCATCTCATTGAGGTAGGAGTAATCGGTGCTGGAGATGTGGGCGACGGTTTCGACCTGATAGGTCCTGGTGCCCTGATTGGTCTGATAGGTCACGGTGTCACCGACTTTCACGTTTTTGAGTGCGTTGAAGTAGGGGTGGCTCCCGCGATTATGGCTGAACAGCGCGACATTACCCGTCCAGCAGCTGCTGGAGGCATAGTGGCCGGCGCCTTTGGCCATGGAACTTGTGGTAGCGCCTTCATACACCTTGACACTCAGGCCGACCCGCTTGATCGTGACGGCCCCGATACTGCCATCGGACTGCGTGAGGTCAGCAACAGTCACCGTGGGCTGATACTCGATCTCGATCGTGCTCCCGGGTCCGGAAACGACCGCATCGCCGTAATTGACATTGGGATACTCCGCCTTACCCCCGCTCCCGCTGGTCCCCCCGGTCTGGAGTCCATACTGGGTGCCGGACGTGAGGTAGGGATTCTGGAGAGAACTCTCCAGGAAATCCTGCGCGAGGCCGTACTTGATCTCAGGGATGTCGAAGTCGATCTGGTTCATGCCGCCGTAATTGTAGGCGCCATCATAGAGATCTTCATAGTTAGTGCTTCCGTAGTAGTCCGTCGCTCCGGTTGTGCTGAAGGTGTAGTCTGCTGCGCTCGCAGTTACTGCCATGCCGGCCATAAGGCACAGGGAGAGACAGAGCGTGATCAGTTTTTTCATGTGGGTACCTCCTCATTTCCCATACTGTCACTGCCCGGCGCATGGCCGACATCCACTTTGAACCAGTAGGGGCCATTCACGGTCCCGACTGTGTGGGTGAAGGATGCGTCGTAGTAGTGGATATTGATGCTGCGCCCGAAGAGTTTCCGGGCGGTCGCCTCTTCCACCTCAATGGCGATGATGCCTTCGGGCACCTCTTTCAGACGGTCGATGCGCAGCTCAGGGTTCTTTGTCCGGATGAGGAGCCTGCCGCACTTGTCATACTCGTTGCCCTTGCCAGTTGCGGCATATACCGTACAGTTCTTACGGAAGAGCAGCAGGAATAACAACGCGCCGGCAATAATAGCCAGCAGTAAGATGCCAGGGATGATCACCATGGAGGGGCTCGCGAGAAGCCCCTCCGGTTCCACAGTGATCGGCGTGCCGATATAGGTCACGGTGTATTTGATGCTGGAGACGCCGGAAACGCTGATGGTTCCGACATAGTCTGCCGTGGTGATGTACCCGGTCGCTGTCTTGCTGTATGCGGTGCCGCTGTATGTGGCAACGGCTGTGTAGGTGGCAGGCACCAGCTGATCCCCAACCAGAGTCGTGCTTTCGACTGACCATGTGATGTTGGAGAGGCTGAGCGTTCGGCCGTCCTTGACGACGGTCTTATCGATGTAGGAGCTGTCGTTCCGGTCAAGGCCGGTGTAGTTCTTGGTGGCAGTCACCGTGTAGCTGCTGTCCTTGTAGCCGGCCACCTGGGTGTCGATCGTGCTGTGGTCCAGCGCCAAGGTGCCGGTCGCGGTGCCGTCATCGTATTCGATTGTGGGCTCCAGGGCGGCCAAGATGTCTTCCATGTTCTTAGAGGAAGTCGTGACCGTCACGGTTTCGGTGTGGAGATTCTCCTCATCGAAGGTCTGCTCCTCTTTGGTCGTGCTACTGTAGGAGTAGAGGTAGCCGTCATACTCGAAGTCATCTTCCACCAGATCCGCCGGGTCCTGTTCCGGGAGCAGGGTGTAAACTTTGATGGCGAGCTGCTGGCCATTGAGGTTCTGATAGGTGATGTCGTCAGCGACGTAGTTTGCTGCGCTGGCATTCACAGCCAGTCCGAGGGAGAGCGTGAGCGCCAGAGCCAAAGCCAGAATCGGTTTTCTCATAGCATTCTTTGTTCCTTTCTTCATTTTGTTTGGCGGTCAGGACGCCTCGTGAGGAGCAAAGCGGCTGCGACCAATTTTGTATTCCGTAATGCAGTCACAGAGGATATCAGTCAGCTCACTGGAAGTAAGCGACTCAGAGATCCAGAGGCATTGCCGGTACATGTAGATGCTGCCGCTGTCCTTGAGCACGATGGTGTGCCAGCCCGTCACGGACTCGCTGTTCAGTTCATTTGCCGTGCGGTACATTTCCGTTTCATTGCCTTCCGCAAACAGGATCTTATCCGCCACGATGACGGATAAGATCGACTGCGTGCGGATCATGGAGACGAGGATCACACACTCGGTCTCGTCATCTTTATGGATGGCGACGAAGGTGTCTCCTTTTTCCTCCACGATGTTCAGGCAATCGCGGATCACTTCACGGCAATGCTGGAGTTTCCCGTGTTTTGAGCCGCGCATGGCCATCACCTCAATCTGGAGTGACGCTTGATCACGCGGGTGATGAGGCCGAACGCGAGCCCCTGCTCCAGATCCACACTGCGAACGAGGAAGCTCACAGTGTCCAGCTTTGCGGGGATCTCCTTGGTGCGGTAGGTTGCGGTCTTGGCGTTGGCGCCTGTCTGGAGCCGAATGAAGAAGATCCGGTCGCGGACCCCGGTGACGACTCCGAAGTAGTTGCTGCCGGGGACCAGCTTCTTCAGAACGGGGAGATCAGGGTTCTCGCTCGCCGCCTTCACGGACAGACGAACGGAGTAATCGCCCGTTTCCTCATCCTGACCGATCTCCATGACTTTCGCAACCACCAGGTCGCCGGCGGCGTACAGGTCACTCACATCGGCAAACCACTCCCAGGACAGATCGCTGGCGGGGATGATGGAGTCAACACCGACCGCCTCCACGGTGATTCGGTTGTTGCCCACGCCGATGACCCGACAAGCGACACGACTCCCAACCTTTACGCGGTTGGTGCCGTAGTATCGGGCCTGCCTCTGCTTCAGCGCCTCACGCCGGCTACCGACTGCTGCCCGATGCGTGAAGTCAATGCCGGAGAGCATGAAGTCGATGGTGGCGCCCAGACAGCGCCGCAGGCGCACCTGGTAGCGGATGGACGGCAGACTGTCCTCCGGCCAGGTGTCCATGAACATCTCCCGGCCAGGGACCAGGATGCGGACACCCTCGTAGTCAACTGCGCAAATGATGTTTCCGTTTTCCAGAGTCTCAATGCCGCTGACTACGCCGGTGAGGATCTTATGTGTGTGCATGGCGCCGGAGAGATAGTTCCATTTGACGTCTTCACTGTCTTCCGGGGTGAAGCCACGCTCCTGATCGTTCAGGATCAGGATGTCGGCCGCACTGCTGGGGGGTCTTTTCGGTACGGACGCAGGTTCCTTCGGTGGTTCCGCCTGCTGGCTCTGATCAGGAACAGTTTCCAGCTCGGGGACCTGCTGGTCCTCAGTTACCTTTTTTCTGGGGGACATATGGCTATCGCTTCCTTCCTTTGAGTATTTCATTTAAGTTGACTGCCCGACCAATGGGCGCCTCTTCGTCCATCGATGCAGAGGGGGGTGATGCACCAGTGGGTTTGGGCTGCCCTTCGCCGGCTTGGTCAACGGAAATGACCGGTTGGTCATTATGCTCCATGACAAAAGCCCGGTTGGATCGTCTCCAATCGGGCTCATGCTGGACTGCTTTGGAATTGCGCAGTTTCTTGTACTCAGGATGCTTTGAGTAGTCAAAACGGTGCGCTCGGAACACTTTCTGGCCACGGATGAAGATCAGCTCTTCATCAGGCAGCAGACGGAGGACTTCATCCGGTGTCAGCAGTTGTCTGCGGCCGAGGGAGTTCGTCCTGCGGAATTGGGGAGTGTAGTTGCTGATGTGCATGGTATTGAGTTCCCGCATCTCACTTTCCACCTCCACGGAGGCTACGCCGATACGGTCACTGAAGTATTTCGCCGTGAGCATGTCGGTGCAGCCGAGGAATACTGTGGAGTCGCATGCGCCCAGGATCTCCTGCCACTGATCGTCAGGGTAGCGGTTTTTCATTTGACCGACGTTCTGGAAAAATACAGCGACAGAGACACCGCGAGAGCGGATGGTGCTGATCTTCTTCGTAAAGTCTGGGATCAGGCAGCAGTTGGGGAACTCATCCAAGATGAACTTCACCTTCGGCTTGAGGACTCCGCCTTCACAGTGGCTGTCGGCGTAGCGGATGAGCTTGATGAACAAGAAGCTGAAGAAGAGGGAGCTGAGGAAGTCGAAGGTGTTGTCCTGGTCGGACACAATGCAGAAGTAAGCGCACTTTTGCTTTCCCGGCAGTTCCAGATCGATCTCATTGTAAGAGGTGATATTGCGGACCTGCTTGGCCTGCATGACTTGGAGCTTACTGCCCAAGCCGATGATCACGCTGGTGCGGACGGTCTCGTTGGATTGCATGAAGATCGCAAACGGCGCGAATGCTGGCGAGGGCGGCATTACCTCACCAGTGAATTTGTTGACGTGCTCACGGCGGATGCTGCTCATGATCTTATTCAGACTGCGCTCATCCTCTTTGGTCAGCAGTTCGTATACCGTGCCGAGGTTGCGCTTTTCAGGAGGCATCTCCAGAGAGACGTAGAGGACCAGCGCCTTGAGCAGGTTCAGCTCTGCGTTGAACCAGAAGGCGTCTTTGGAATCGCCGGAGGTGTTGGAAAGGACGATGTCACTGAAGGTCTGCGCCATCAGTTCGCTACCGCCCACCTCCCCGAGGCAGTTCCAGGAGTCGCTGTGGTCCATTTCGATCAGATTGAAGACACGGACCGTGTAGCCTTGATCCCGCAGGTACTGGCTCATGGACTCGTAGAGTTCCGATTTTGGATCAGTGACGATAATGGACTCCCCTCGCCTGGCCGCTTGAAGGAGCAGGTTCCGGGAAATGCTTCTCGACTTGCCAGTACCGGAGGCACCGCATATGGCAAGATTGCTGTTGAGTCGGGTCTTCTCCGGCAGTGTGATGACCTTCCCGGAATTCGTCAGGCCCAGGATGTCCTGCTTGGTCTTACTCGGAGTCGTCAGTTCAAAACAGTTCCTGGCCTCCCGTTCACTCATGAAGCCGGCTGTGCCGTAACTGCCAGAGCTGGAGATGGTGAGGTTGCGATCGAGGTCGGTCATGCCGCCACGGTTCCAGCCAAGCCGAAGCCCGAAGACGCAGATGAGGGCAATGCCAATGACGATCGCCGCAATAGCGATCGGGCCTTCCGGGAAGGTGAAGAGTGCGGAGATGATTGCGTCCAGCTCCAGCGACGGTAGGCCGGGCGAGGTGCGATAGTTGCTGCCTGCCGCCTTCCAAGCATTGATATTGATGATGAATTGGGCAACGATGCCGGCGACAAAGAGCAGCACAGGGATCAGGACGACAATGCTGATGATGCCGCCAACTTTTTTCTTCACGAGGTATCACCGCCTTTCATAATTCGTACCTCGGTGGGTGTTTTCACAAGGGATTGGATGGTGTTGAGCTGATAATCGTAGCAGAGCACGATCGTCGGCTCCTCGAATCCGGGCATGAATGCGCTCAGATCGGAGAATGTGAGTAGATCGCATGTGTAGCCGAGAATGACGGGCCTTCTGCCGTCCGGGGTCATTGCGTCGTAGAATCGGCTTTCCTTGGGCGGGACAAAGTCCGACAAGGCCACTCGGTTGATTTCCAACTGCTTCTGCTGGTCTACGATGATGGAGAATAGTGCATCGCCCCGCCGGTCATTGGTGACGAAGAAGATGCTGTTGCAATGAGGGGAGAGGGTAAAGTAGCGGCTGTGGACATGCTTCCCCTGCCGCATGAGCTTTTGGGCTACGGGCATTCTGGAGCCAATGATGACCTCGTTGAAGGTGGTGACTGGCATGCCCCGAATATTCAGGACCTGCTCCACCATCGCGCTCACGTTCTCCTCAGTGCCGGCGAGCCAGAACATCCGGGTATGACCTGTGTAGTACAGCAGGTAGCCGTAATGCTGGTGTATGAGCACCCCCAAGAGCCGCGAGGCCTTCGCATCCACCAGATCGCTCTTTTCGCGGAGTGCCTGGCGGAAATCATGTAAAAAGTAGTAGTAGAATTGCGCTGGGTCATAGGGCACGGAGGCGGCTTGCGGCTTTGCCAGTAGGCTGGGCTTTTCCTGGGGCAGGAACTTTGCGCCGGCGTGATAGGCCATCAACAGAGCTGTGGCTTGTGCATGACGACGCATGATCCGATCTGTGGCGTTCCGATTGCCTACATTCAAGTCCTGACGGGCCATGATGTGGACCTGCGCTTTGGGATCACGCTGCCCGATATACTCAAGCCCCGCCGGCGTCAAACGCAGAGACCTTATCACCCGCTGCCGATACACATCCCGATGCACTGAAAGATAACCACTCTTGATCGCCCTGTACTTCACATGCCGATTCCATTCCCAATGGCCATCGATCCGATCCGCCAGCTGAGCAGGAAAATCCACACAGTAGCCGACAAACCAGAGAAGCTCCAGCATACGGTCATCTGACTGGAACAGCAAAGATAACCACCTTCTCGCTTGAAAAAGATATAAAAACAGCAGGCCTTCAAAG
Source organism: Oscillibacter valericigenes (assembly GCF_016902445.1). Lineage (GTDB taxonomy): Bacteria > Bacillota > Clostridia > Oscillospirales > Oscillospiraceae > Oscillibacter > Oscillibacter avistercoris. Next base: position 395,784 of record NZ_JACSNX010000001.1, read on the forward strand.
CCTGCGGAATAGACTGCCGAAAGAAAGCCACATCTCGATCTGCTCGCGGCCCTTTCTGAACATAATCAAAAACACCCCGGTAAATCAGAGCCCTAATTTCATACCGAAAAATGAGGGCCCAGGTACAGGGTTTCTGTACGGCTGATTTTCATACCAGTTTCTGAACCGATTTTTTTGTAGGTTCCGGTATCTGTTTAGAGGTACTTCTCGACCCATTTCAGCAGGGATTCCGGGAGCATCAGATAAAAATCCGTAGCGTCCCGATCACCCATTTTGGTCGTCTGAAGCACTGAGCAGAGAAGGCCGCTGTCATTGGTCAGGAACACCGACTCGATCACATCCAGAAACCGCTTGGTCTCAATGTTGTCGTAATCGCGAACACGGCGGGTGCCAAGAGCCGCATCGTACTGGTGGACTATGCAGATCACGCACCGTTCAAATCGCTCAATGGGGTCTGCGGCCTGGAACTTCAAAAGGCAGGCACGAAGCGGCCGGGTGAGGTAAAGCGTATTGTCTCGTGCATTCCGCTTTGGGAGGATAGCGGGGACCGTGATTTTGATCCAGTTCGGGTCTTCACTGACTCGGATGCCCATTGCATCCCCGGCGGTTTCATAGAGTTCTCTGGCTTTCTCCCATTCCGTCCGTGCCGCAAGGCCACGGAGCCCGACGGTAGCCTGCTCCGCTGTCCGGACAAGGCTATACATCTCATTTTTGGGGTTATAGCCAGGGGTATCTTCCAGCTTATGAGCCAGCCGGAAGAGTTCTTGGCTCATTTGGTCGTAGTCGGAGGCCAATGTCATCATCGCCTCCATGTAAGTCTCGTTTATCATGTCACACCTCACAGTTCATAGGAGCCTGTCACGCCGTCTTTCCCCACGACGATGACGAAATCATTGCGGAACCTGCGCTCTATGCCCGCAGCGGCATCGAATGATCGGACAACCAGAAGCCGGCGCACATTACTTGGCAATTCAAAGCAGGTGTCATTGATCAAGGCCAGTGCCTTGTCATTGACGGGGATAATATCGCAGTCAAATTCACCCGTGGATACCGTCAGGATCGCCGGCATCTCGCCGGCGCAGAAGTCTTGGATGCTGTCCTTGATGCTGATCAGGGCCCAAAAACTGGCGACGCTGTCATCCCAGTTGACTTTATTGACAGAGAGACGATTGGAGGCCAGGTGCTCGGCATCAGGCAAAATGTAGAGCATTCCCTCCTGATGGAGCCTGCTCATAATCTTGCTGTACTGTTTGTCCCCAAGATGGGAGAACAACTCACGCATCTGGCAGGCTTCAACGACCCCGAAAATCGAGATCAGCTTCACCATAATGGTGAGTTCGGAGCCCCGGTACCGACTTGCAAAGGACATGAATGATCACTCCTCATGTAGAAGATTGGCGACATTCAACGCTGGCAGGGAAACCGTCAACGTTGAACGTCGCCGATGTGTAAATTGTGGCGGATGGAGCGTTGCCGCTCGTTGACGAAAAGCGTAAAAATCAAGACCGCTCTTTGAGGATTTGACTCAGTTCATAGCGGTCTGTAGTGATGAGCTGCTTCTCCAATTTGGAGGCTTTGAACTCAACCGTGATGTGATTGTTATTGGTGGAGATCAGTCCATTTCCTCGCTCAAAGCGGGTGATATTGGAAATCTCCGCGTCTGTCAGTTTAAGGGCATCCTGGACACGCATAGCTTCATCATCTTCCAGGTTCAAGATGATCTTCGTCTTGGCGTTATTGATGATGCCCTTCCCGTATTTCCCACCTTCCAGCGCAAAGAAGTCTGTCAGGTCCTGGGTCGCAGCAATCGCCGCGCCGCCATATCCGCGGATGATCTTGAAGATCTCCAGGCAGAACTCAGCGGCCATCGTGTTGCTACTGGCGCCGATCAGCTGCCAGATCTCATCTATGAAGATGGCCTTTTCCTTCGTTCGATCCTCCTTCGCCTTGTCCCAGACGTAGTCGAGTGCGACAAACATACCGACGACAAGCAGGTCGCCAGTGAGCTCAGAGATATCGAGGACCGTGTAGGGATTCGACAGGTCCACGTTGGTAGGTTGGTTGAAGGTCTTCGCGGAGCCATGCACCAGGCGGTTCAGGATGTTGCCGAGGCGTTTTGTCTCAGGAGATTGGATCAGCAGATTATAGACATCCTCAAGCAGAGGCATCTCCCGGTACTGGGAGGGATCATCAGGGTCGATCAGGGACTCATTGTCATGCGTGATCCCCTTGAGCGCATATGTTCGGATCAGCGTTTCGTCCAACAGCTGCTTCTCCTCATGGCTCATGTCTGGGATCAGAAGCGAAAAAAAGATATGGAGTTGTTGAATTTTCTTGGCCAGAATGGAGTTTTCATTGACGACTCCGTCAATGATTGCGTTGGCTGTCTGATCAACACGCCGGATCTCCATGATGTTGATGCACTGCCTGGATGCCGGACTGATCGAGATGAACTCGCCTCCGACATTCTTGCAGGCTCTGAGGAACTCATGGCCCTTCAGAGGAGCGATGATGAATACTTGGGTGCCTCTACGCCTCATCCTTAACGCCATCAGTTGCAAGGTAAAGGTCTTGCCTGCTCCGGAGGTTCCGATGATGGCCATATTCGCATTTTTATAGACCCGCGAATCGAAGATATCGACGATAACCAAGCTGTTGTTGAACTTGTTGACACCGAGCAAGATCCCGTTCTCATCCGACATCTCATAGCTCGTGAAGGGGTAGCAGCTTGCTGCGGCAGAAGTAAGCATATTCCGCTTGCCGCGCTCGAACAGTTTCTTATCCAGTTTGCAAAAGGGCATGACTGCGGTCATCGCCTGCTCCTGACGGAATCGGCATACCCGGAGATCCATGTCCTGGGAGACCATCAGGCGCTTGACCTCAGCGACCCGCCACTCCAGGTTTTCCAAAGTGTCCGCCGTCACCGTGATGAGAATAACGGCGTAATAGAAATCTTCGTAATTCGCCAGGCCCTGTTTCAAGTAGTACCCGGATCGGATAGCATCCTCGATGTCATCGTAGTCGGTGTTGGTATCGGAGGTGTCCTTGATCCGGCTGCGGTTGATGCGGATCTGCTGGCCGAGTTTTGTCTGTATGCGCTCTTTCGGCTCCCTCTGGAAGTAGATGTCAACGTCGATCCCCTCACCGGCGTTGACAAAGATGGATGTCCAGCCGGCAACAACGCGGGGATTATAGCCGTCGGAGGGGATCATGAGGTAGGAGTGGTACAGTCCATCCATGACGGTATAGCTGCCGTGCTGGAGATCAATGCACTCCGGGGCGATGATCCTCGGAATGGTAAGATCGGCGCCAAGGCCGTGAGTCAGGTTATAGGCCTCCAACTGCTCGATCCGCTTCTCCAGCGTGGTGTTCTCGCTGGTCTCACGATTGAAAATGGTGTAGAGGACCTCAAGCAGGAAAGCATTCTCGTCATCGTGGGTCACCACGATATTGTCGCAGTGCAGGAAGTACTGCTTGGCTGTCCTGGCGGCAGTCTCAAGCGTTGACACGATCTCAGAATACTCGGTTTTGCGGTTGTTGAACGTGGGCTCATATTCGAAGATAATGAGGAACCGGCGGGTAATGGCCTCCCGTGAGCCTATGGTCTTGATCAGGTTATAGTAGTCAAGCTGGAGTTCCCTGCACTTCGGGTCCTGTTCTCGTTCCATGTCTCGCTCGATGGCGTTCAGATGCTTACTGATATCCGCCTTCTTCGTGAGAACTTTGATTTGGATCTTGACCGGACTGATTTTCAGCCAGCTGGCAAATGAAGCGATGATATTTTTCTGTTCACGGACACTCCGAAGCAGGAAGTTGATGGGCTCAACCTCCAGGATTTTGATGTATCTGCCATCTTTCATATGAACGATGCCGTTTTGGATGTCCAGGACCGGGATCATGTCCTCGGTGGTATTCTCACGCCGGCTCCGCCGTTTTGGCTGCACTGTGCGGTTTCTCGTCGCCGCTTTGGGCGGAGCATGGCGGCGAGGCCTCCTTGCCTTAGTACGCATGGGATGCTGTTTGAGTGTGATGCCCAACTGCTCAGGAGGGCGATGCTCAGGCGGTGATCTTCGGAGTACGGCAGATGGCTTTTCCGGCTCCTGCTTCGCGGGAGTATCGGAGCGATAGAGGACTCTCCGATTGCACAGCCACTTGAACCAGTTGATGACGAACTCGCTCAGGGAATCACCCTCAATGCCTACGACGCCGAACACACCAAGCGGCAAAGTGATGAGGCATAAGATTATCACCCGGGCGGTCAAAGAGATGCCGAGGTTAATGATGGGAAGGCCGGTAAGTAAAACGAGTGCGCAAGCTTCAATCGCATTGCGCACCCGAATCATGCCTCCGAATAGCCGGCCACTTGTGAGGAAGTTGCCTGGGATATAATAGATATCCCTTTCTTCTTTTCCATTACTCATTTACTACATAACCTCGAATCTGGCCGGGACTGGCGTCAAAAAAGCGGCGGTTCCACACTTTTGCGGCCGCATCCAGTGAAGCGTAGATACCAGTTGCCGGCATGATGCAAAGACCATTGCGGCACCGGATGGAATAGCCGGCACGGGAGTGGATAGCAAACGGCTGACGGCCGCAGAAGGGACATGATGCCAATCCGGCGATTTTTGCCCTCTGCCTGCGGATCTCTGTCAGGCGCCTGTTTCGGGTATCTTCGTCCCAGCCGCAGGAACTGCAGCCATTGCGGTTTCCGCAATTGACCATCTTGTTGTTTTTGCATCCATACTCATTGCGTTCCATAAATACCTCCATTTCAGCCGATGATCCAAAACGGGCCGCCAGCACTGGCATAACCTGCCTCATCAAGGATAATGGACAGGTCCCACTCCTTGTTGGATCTCTGATAACTTGCAGGGTCTGCGACCAGGATCTTGCCTTCCGAAGTCACACCCCGGAGGACGATGAAATGACCGGAGGACGTAAAATGTCCCTTGGCCATGAGCGCCACAACCAATTTCCCGTCCGCAAGGGCATCAACTATCCTCTGGGGCTCAGAGGGGGTACAGCCTTCGCAGGCGAGGCCCCAGGCCTTTGCAGCACCAGGGATCAGGGAGTGGTAAGAGCCAGACTTGCTGCACCAGTAGCCGTTTTCATAGGCCCACTGCGCCATGTGAGGCGGGTCAACAGTGTCGGACGTCAGGCTGGAGACTACGATCGACATAGCGGTGGGACCGCACGCATAGCCGCCGATGTTGTCGGTGCCATAGGGCTCGTCCTTCCATCGCTCATCTAACTGGTTATAGTAAACAACCTGGGTCTCGCCGTCTGTGAATACCACGCCGTCGTATGAAAGACCCATTGCGGAGAACTCAGTATCTGATAGTACCTGATAAGAGCCATCAGAGAGGAACACCGAGAGGTTTTCCGCATAGTTGTCCGCAAGGTCCTTCTGATCTTCACTCAACGCAAAGACATGGTCTGCGAAATACCACTCCCCGTTGTAGGTGACTGTATAGACTCGGACAGTGATTGTTGTCTCCTCAGCCTCTTCAGAACTGGAATCAGAGCTGGAGTCAGCTTCGACTGTTCTGGTCTCGTCCTTGTAGGTGAAGGAGTAGAGCTGATCGACATGCTGACGCAAAACAGCTTCCAGGTCAGACTGGGAAATGGACTCCACGTCCGTGTCTTTGCTTGCGCAGTACATTGATATGAACTGGTTGGCATTGAACAGGACATCTGCCCCATAGGGGTTATTCACCTCTTTTTCGTCACAGCCAGACGCGGCAAAATCGGCATCGATCCTGGCAAGGACATCAGTCAAGCCTTCCGATAAAATCGTGCTGATGCCCGTGTTCAGGCTTACCATGTTGGCAGAGAGGACCGTGTCATCCACGATTGCATTTGGCTCATCGGTTCCAATTCCAAATAAGGAGCCGAAAATGACCACAGGGAGCATCAGTACGATCAGGACTGGCAGAAGGAGCAGGATCGCGATGCCGGCGATCCACTTCTTTGACTCCTTTGCAGCAGCGAGGGCTGCCCCGTGCGCTCCGCCGGTAGCAGCCCCCTTTGCAATATTTGCGATGGCTTTTCCCGTCTTTGCCGCTCCCCGTGCGGAGGCGGCAGACGACTCACCGCTTGTTCTCTGTTCTTCAGGCATCAGACACGATCCTTTCTCTTCGGGATTTGGGGCATCTGCTCCACGATTTTCTCATTGTATTTGATTTTCCCGGAGGCATCCTCATAGGGCGTTTTCTGAACAGTCGGCTGGGCGTACTGCTTGTACCAGCTCTCTCCATCAACTGTCTTGACGACCTCGTAAGGGCCGCTGGGGACCATGTACTGCGAGGCGTTATACATGGCAAATTGACGTTCCTCGCCTCCGCCAGCCGGAGTCTCATAGCCCGTTATGCGGCCGCCGCCAATCTCAACGTCACGAAATGTCGGGGGCTGAGAGGGGATCGGAGCACCTTCTGCTGCAGGGGCTGGTGCCGCTCCAGGAACGGCCTCAGTGGTTTTTTCAACTGCCTCATGTCCCACTTTCGGGCTGGATGGGATCGTGTTGGGACTTTGGCCCGGAATGGAAGCCCCGCCGGCGGACCCTCCATCCTGTGTGATGGTGACTTCGCCGTCTTCTCCGATACTGGGGTCGAGTTCTTCTCCAATGACCGTCGCTGCGGCAACTTCTCCTACGGGCGCTGTGGGTACCGCTCCACTACCATCAGTTGCCACCGAGCCGTATCCAAGGTAGTTGGTGAGTGCCTGGGCGGCCTGCTCACCTTTGATGGAGCCGACTGACGCGATATTGCCGGTGGCAACGGCGCCAACGACCTCATTGGCAAACTTCCCTCCGGACGCCATGCTGGAGCCAAACATCGCTCCACCGATGACACTTCCAAGTCCGGAGCCAGTTCCTGTTGCACTCCCAGCTGCGGCATTGCCGGCGGCACGCTTGGCGACTCCGACAAGTCCGCCGCCAGACCCTACGAAAGCCTGACCTGCAGCCTGCCTCGTTGTACTATTAGAACTTGCATGAGAACGGTTAAAGATGTTCCCGGCAGCTCCACTAAGCCCGCTTGCGGCGGCGCCGATCGCTCTGCCTGCAATCAGCAGTTCTGTCAGCATGCTTCCGCCAGTGCGCCCGACATTGACTCCGAGCCCGGCGAGGAAGCTGTCGATCTTCTGACTGATTTTCAAAAAGGCCACCGCGCAGAGGAACCAGAGAAAGATGTTCCCGGCGACAGCCTCGTTGCTGGACGCGGCGATGGCGTTCTCCACTTCCGACTCTTCAATGGCAAATGCCGGCGTGCAGAGTACGAGAGATAGAGCCATAACCGCGCCGCTGACTTTAAGGATGTTTCTTTTCATTCAAGCCTCCAATCTGATTTGGCCGGCCTAAAGGGAAAGCGGGTTTGCGATGAAGTTCCCGACCATGGAGACAAAGAGCCTGAGGCACCAGGCATTCATCACGAGCAGGAACAGTTGGCCTCCGAGCATGCGGCACCATGCACTGAAAATATTGGAGGTGCTCTCGGAAGCACCGGTGGCAAACGCCACCGGCGCCGTGAAAACCAGCACGCCGACCATGATGTACCTCTCAGCTGCTTCAAACAGCAATTTGATGTAGTTCCAGGCCACGATGATCGTGAGGATCAGGACGATCAAGGTCACAGATCCCGATGCCAGGCAGCCGACAATGACCGTCAGCACGCTCGCGAAATTCGCAAACTCGATGGGCGGAAGAGAAGCGTCAACGACCCAAGTGTACGGCGTGCCGGCAAATTGGAGGATGAGTGCCAGGATTTGGTCCGAAAAATAGGCCAGGAACAAAAAGAGGATCGACCGAAGGAGCAGTTTACCGGGGTCCTCCGCACTGAGGCCGATACCTGCGCCATAGTTCTTGAACAATTGCCAGACCAGGTTGAGCAGTATGAACCCAATTCCAATCGCCACGAAGATGTCGTACATCGTCTCCGCAGCAGGGAAATACCGAAGGAATACGGACATATCACAGCCTAATGCACCGAGCACGGCACCAGTCGTGAGGTCCAACAGGTTCATGATCTGCTCAGCGATCCAGCCGACAATGCTGTCAAGGATGCCCATGTGAACACCTCCTGGCAGCCATCATTCCCAGAGATCCTTGTCGCTTCGAGGATCGATGGGGATCATGCTGGCGGCAGCAAGACACAGGAAGACCCCGGTAATAACGCCGCCGATCAAGCAAAGCATATTTTTCTTCATCTGTTAGTCCTTTCTCCGCTTCAGGTAGTTGTGGGGGACCAGGTGCCGCCGCTGAAGAAAGGCGTAACGTACGCCATAATAAAGCCCAGGCCGTTGAGGATCGCCCAGGTGATGATGATCCGCTTGAGCCAGGCTCTGGATTCATCCACCGTTCTGCCCGAACGAGAGAAGTTCATCAGCAAAAGAGCGATACTGGCGGTCACGATGGCGGCAATGGTAGAGATGCCGAGGATCTGGGTGTAGACATCCTGCATGATCTCAGATGCTTTGGTCCAGATCGTATCACCAGCGGCGTGCGCCTGGAGCGGAGTAGCGGCGACAGCAGTTGGGATTAGAAACGCAGTATAGAGCGCCCGTCCGACATTGACGTCCTGCACCTTTTTCCGAATCCGCTCCGTCACGGCGTTGATTTTGGTGTGCATGGTGCGATTTGCCTCCTTTACGTTGAAGATTGCCGAAAATGCAAAATGGCCCAGACAGAAAGCGTGACAGTGCGATCAGCCTTCTGCCTGGGCCATTTCAGCCAGCAAAAAAGCCACCTGATAGGTGGCGTCATGGAAGCCTTTGCAATTTTCGACGGTAAAATCATATCACAATGTAACTCTAATAGCAATTCAAGAGCCGTATAAGTTTCCTATATCTTTCGTCTAACTCAATCCGGCAGAAACTGCTTGATGATCTCGATGCAGTCCCGTGCGGTATAACCCCACAGAATTCGGTCGATTGCGTGGATGGCCGCATTCAGGTAATTGTGGTATGAGGCGATGGACATCGGGAAGCCCATGGAATCCAGCTTATCAATGATGTCCTCCCGGCGTCTGGGCTTACTGGGGGTGAAGTAAGTCTCGTACAGGATCTGGTACATCAGTTCTCCCCGGTCGGGATCTTTTCTCACGGAATCCAGAGCAGTCTTGATGATTTCCAGCATGGATTTGCTGCGGATCACGCTCTGGGCATATGCTTCCAGCTTTGTGTTGCTCAGATCGACCCCTGCAAGTTCGGCATTGACCTCCAGAGTGGAGAGACGAGTACCATGCTCCATCTCCATCCGAAGGTTCAGCTCCGACTCGGAGATCTCCACAGCATAGGCGACTCGGCGGTATTGCTTGAGCAGGTACTTGGTGTTGTGGGTATTATCAATCGGCTGACGGGCAGTCGTCTTCCCCTCCAGCTTTTCCACACCGACGTTCAGGCCTGTGGAGATCTCATCCCGTTTGACCTCTTTTTCTATGGCAAGCGCCGGCCGAAGGGTGCGCTTGGTTTTATTCGGCATAATATCCGCTCCTCTCATTCGTTTTTCTTTGGTTTCGGTGGTCCGCGATAAGACCCTTCTGCCAGCTTGCACTTACCCCAGTCTAAAGAGCTATAGAAGATTAAGGGAACTGGGCGGGCAAAAAAAGAATCATGCGGTATCCGAAACACCTGTATTTGCAAGGCTTGTGCCCCGACCAGGATCGCTTTTTCACTTGGGACGCCAAGCTGGACATCCACCTGGATCTGCCCATTCCCATCAAACTGACTCGCTGCCTTGGCGATGCCGAGAATTTCTCCTATGCGCTTGAGCTGTAACTCCTCACAGTCTTCGCCGTAAATCATTTCGCGGTAGCGGCACGGAGAGAGAACTGAACCGCGTGAACTGGAGAAGCTCACGCGGCTGATGATGCCGGCGTCTTCAATTTTGAGAATAAACCTTCCAACGCGGGACTTCGACCAGCCCCAGCGGTGGGCGAGGTAACTATATGAAAGTAGTGGCATCCCCTTCATATCCGCATAATAGACCACAGGCATATACTCTGAACCTTTGACTGTCTGATCGTTCAAGATCGTATGGAGCCAAAGATCCATGATGGCATCCAGTTCACTGAATTGGACCTTGCCCCTTGACCGGCTCGCACGAATCAACTGCCGGCCGACGGGCAGTGGAAAAAAGAAGAACCCGGAGCTCTTATAGCTGTAGTAGTTGTACTCCAGGTGGACACAGTGCCGTTTCCAATCTCGTATGGAAAAGCGGATCAGCTCCTTTTCTTCATCCAAGATCTCAAACTCTAGGAAGCCGGCATCTTGAAAATAGGCCATGAGTTCCCTCGCCTGGGCCTTGTGATGCACACGCAGGATGCGTGGGAGCGCAGACACCTTGCAGATCCATTGTCCCGGGCCTTCCATGTACTTCTGGTCACCGATCTGCCGCACGTTTGATCTGAAGCACGCATATGAGTACAGAGCCATGAGGCTGAATAGATGCAGCGTTCCTTCATTTTGAAAGTCCTTGTGGTCGTTGAAATATCGGAACCATTGTTTCTGGACGCGAGATTTCGGAAATCGGACAAGTTGGCATTTCTGCGTACAGGCCATCCTGCACACCTCCTTTCAAGAATTTAGATAGAATCGATCCCAAGTTCCCTGGTCAAAGGATGCGCAGGCATTTCAGCCTATACCCATTCTTGTGGGCTATCCGTCCCCCGGTGTGTGGCCTGGCCGGACGAGCGTACCATTATTTTCCCATGCCGTCTTCGCTGTGGGCTTGTCCTCGGCCCTTAACACCTCGCTACGGTGGCTCGAACATGGTGATGTCTTGAGATCGTATGAAATTATCAAGGTACAAGGTGCTGGGGAGTAGTTGAGAGATACAGTTGGGGAGGATTAAAAACCCCCGTAATTTGCCTCTCATAATGCATGGAGAAAAGAGGGGGGGCATATTGCCCCCCCATTTACAAAAAACTTTTTGATTTTTACTATGCAAAAAAAGCCCCCCATTTCTCCCTCCGTTATGAAGGCAAAATTGCCGGACTAACAAAGGGGGTATTTGTATGAAACAAACGCCATTAAAAGGCATGAAAAAAACGCCAGCAGCAAACAATAATGCTGGAGGCGAAACAATGCAAGAAACGGAATTCAAAATTGGTGAAGTCACGTATGAAGTTACCCGTGTGTTCAGCGGGGAGAAATCTATGGGTGAGTTGATTGCCGACCGTTTAGTGGAATCCTATTCAGAAAATCCTACCTTTGACGAAGGCCACACTTGAAGCGTATAATGGGTTTCAGTGGGTCGGTTCGTCGGAGGAGGCGAAAATGAGAACCGACGTTTTTAACTTGGCATTTGCATATCTGCGACTCTCAGATGACGAAAAGGAAGGCAAATCTGAATCCGCAAGTATCTCCAATCAGCGCATGATGATCCAAAAATACTGTGAGCAGCATGGAATCATACTGGTTGACGAGTTTGTGGACGATGGTTGGTCTGGTGGAAATTTTGACCGTCCTGCATTCCAGAGGATGCTTCAACAGCTGAAACTTGGAAAAGCCAACATGGTCATCACCAAGGACCTAAGCCGGCTCGGGCGTGATATGCGGGAGTCCAGTTACTATGCCGAGCAGTATTTCCCAGAGCACGGGATACGCTATCTCACGATTTCGGACAATTTCGATACCGAGAATGAGAACATTATGGCCCCCTTCCTGTTTGCCATGAACGAGGTCTACCTGCGGGATGGCTCCCGGAAGGTGAAAGATGTGCTCCGTAGCAAACGAGAGCACGGTCAGTACTGCGCTTGTCCGCCCTATGGGTACCGTAAAGACACGAATGACAACAATAAGCTGGTTCCTGATGAAAGCACAGCTCCGGTCGTTCAGCGCATATTTGATCAGGCTGCCAATCACGGCGATTCAGCGAGAAAGATTGCTTCAGATCTGAATGCTGATGGAGTTATTCCGCCGTTGAAGTATCGCGTTATGTACCGCGATAAGTTCACTCCAAAGGGTGCTGCACGAGCAAGCGATTTATGGAATTACACTACCGTCAAGCGTATCCTAAAAAGCAAGGTGTATCTTGGCCATACTATCCTTGGGAAAAGCCGCAAGGTAAGCTTGAAATCGAAGAAGAAGGTGCCTGTTCCCAAGGACGATTGGGCGGTGACGATGAACACACATCCACCCTTGGTTTCAGTGGAAACTTACGAAAAAGCCCAAAGAAACCTTGGCCGAGGTGCAAAGAACTATCTGCAGTATGAGCATGTGCGCAAGAGTATTTTCGGTGGAATCGCTGTATGTGCGAAGTGTGGTTACTCACTCTGTTCCAGTGGTACGGTGTATAAGGGGGAGCGAGAAAAATATTGGTTTCTTTCATGCACCCACCAACGTCAAGATATTGCCAACCCATGTTCAGGAGTTCGCATAAGGTACGCCGATCTCGTGGAGATCGTTAAGCGAGATCTCAACGAGCTTCTGAATATGACTGACGAAGGAATCGATGAGTTAGTAAAAGCTGCACTGGAGAGCTCTGGAAACGCTGATATGCTTAAAGCAAAGAAAGCGCAGTTGCAGGCGGCGGAGGCGAGGCTGCTGACCATAGATAAGATGGTAGGAAAGCTTTATGCCGACAACGCTGAAGGCCGTATTGATGATGATAGACTTCGCCGAATGGTTTCGGATTTGGAAAAAGAGTCTGTTACTTTGAAATCGACTATTGCGCAGCTCAACCATTTGACCAAGCCGGATGCGATTAAGAAAGACTATGAGCGTTTCTTTGATATGGCCAAGCAGTATACGCACATCGAAGAGCTCACTCGGGACACGCTATTGACTTTCGTTGATCGAATCGAGATTGGTCCCAAAATTCTCCCTGATGGAACTTCAAAAGTCACTCATCGAAATCAGCCTTACCGGCAGAGTGTTCGCATCTTTTACCGCTTTATTGGTGAGGTCAAGAGAGAGGCAACCCGTGATTTACCCATTGGAGCAACTGGAGCCGCTCCCAGCACACAGGTGGGTGTCTCCATCTTAAACGGCACCGAAGTTGTTGATGGCGCACAAAACCACGCTTCGTGAATTGTGCATTATGCAGACGATTTTGGCTGTTAATAAGGAGAAAGAACATCAAGGGAGGTGGGCGTCAACCTGAAGCAGGGCTACAACGGCGACCTGTCCTCCCGCGAGGCCGGCTCCGTCGGCGGCCAGATGGTCAAGAAGATGATCGAGTCCTACGAGAAGAACCTGTAACTTCCCACTGGAGATACAGCAGCGGCCCGGCAAATGCCGGGCCGCTGCTGTTCGTATTCCGGTGCTGCACTTCTTCCGGCCACAGCCAACAGTTCATTTGACCATCAGGCGGTGCATCCCGCTCTCCAGCCCCTCCACAGAGAGCGGATACATGGGAAAGAGCTTTGCCAGATGCACATGGGTCTGCCCCCAAAAGCCTGCGTAGGCGGGAAGCGGCTCCGGATTCAGCCAGATCAGATAGGGGAAGTGCGCCCGGATCCGCTGCAGCCACTCCAGCCCGGAAGGCATGGGGACCCTTCTCTTCCAGTCGTACTGCTGTGACAGCAGTTCTCCCGGATTCATGGCCGCATCTCCCACAACGATCACTTTATAGACTCCGTCGAAGTTTTTCAGAAGCCACTCCGTCTCGACCCTGTCCTCCTGCCGCATCCGGGGATGGCGGTAGACGGACTCATAGATGCAGTTGTGGAAGTAGTAGGTATGCAGCTCCTGAAAGGTGTTGGACTTGGTGGCAGCCTGGAACAGGGTGCTGCAGAGGTCAGAGTAGTAGTCCATCGATCCGCCGCTGTCGATCAGAAGCAGGACCTTGACGGCGTTTCTCCTGGGATTCCTGTAGCGGATCTTCAGCAGTCCCGCCCGGTCGCAGGTGTCGCGGATCGTCCCCTCCACATCCAGCACCTTTTCCGCATCGCTGATCTGTGCGGAAAACTGCCGCAGTAGGCGGAAGGCCATCTGGAACTGGCGGGTGTCCAGGGTGGCATCCTTGCGGAAGTCCCGGAACCTGCGCTCTCCCGCCACCGCCAGCGCCGCCCGGCGCCGGCTCTCGCCGCCCACCCGGAGGCTGTTGGGCCGCCATCCGGAATTTCCGAAGACGGAGCTGCCCTGGGTCCCGATCCAGTAATTGCCGCCGTTGTGTTCCTCGGTCTGTTCCCGGAGGCGCTCTTCCAGCATCTGCAGGATCTCCTCCAGGGTCTTGTCCTCTCCGCGGCGGCGCCTCAGCTCCTCCAGGGTGCGCCGGAGGTCCTCCGTCGGGTGATCGAGCCAGTCCATCAGTTCCCGGGGCAGCTCTCCCTCCCAAGGCACATCCCGGAAGAACTCCAGAAACACCTGGTCGAAGCGGTCATATTCCGACTCACTGTGCAGCAGCACCGCCCGGCAGAGCTGGTAAAATCCCGTGAGCGTGGAGCGATGCAGCCCCTTCTCCATGCCCTCCAGCAGCGTCAGCCACTCGTTGAGGGAGACGTCCAGGCCTCGCTGGCGAAGCAGGTAAAAAAATGAAGCGAACATGATCTCACCGCTGATTTCTGGCCAGGGTCCGCAGATCCTTGTCCTTTTTCAGAAGCACTCCGGCGTAAGGGATCTTCTCCGTGATCCGCTGCGGGTCCACGCCCCCGGCCGCCAGGGCCCGCAGCCAGTCCACCAGCTCGGAGGTGCTGGGCTTCTTCTCAATGTCCCGCAGGCCCCGCAGCCAGTAGAAGGCCTCCAGGGCCTGCTCCACCAGCGCTTCCTCGATATCCGGGAGATGGACCCGCACGATCCGCTCCATCTGTTCCCGATCCGGGAATTCGATGTAGTGGAAGACACAGCGGCGCAGGAAGGCGTCCGGCAGCTCCTTTTCCGCATTTGACGTGATGATGACGATGGGCCGCTGCCTGGCCCGCACCGTCTCCCGGGTCTCCGGGATGTAGAATTCCATCTGGTCCAGCTCCCAGAGAAGGTCGTTGGGGAACTCCAGGTCCGCCTTGTCGATCTCGTCGATCAGCAAAACCACCTGTTCTTCGGCGGCAAACGCCTCCCCCAGCTTCCCCAGCTTGATATACCGGCTGATGTCATCCACCCCGTGGCCGCCGAACTGGCTGTCGTACAGCCTCTGGACCACGTCGTACACATACAGGCCGTCCTGGGCCTTGGTGGTGGATTTCACATTCCAGATGATCAGCCGCTTGCCCAGAGCGTCCGCCACCGCCTGGGCCAGCATGGTCTTTCCGGTGCCAGGTTCTCCCTTCACCAGAAGGGGCTTTTGCAGGGTGATGGCAATGTTGACGGCATTCATCAGCTCCGCGGAGGCCACATATTCGTTTCCTCCGGTAAATCTCTGCTCCATATGAAACTCCTTTTTCAGTATTTTCTTTTCCGGGCCGGGGCCCGCCTGCAGCCGGCCGGGACGTCTCCGCCTTGTCCGGCGGTGTCTGCCGATCGGCTCTGCGCCTCCTCCGGCCCGTGTCCCGGCCCTCTGGGGCTCCGGCGGCCCCCAGCAGCAGGATACCACAGCCTGTCGCTCTTTTCCATCGGGATCGGCGGGACGCCGCCGGAAGCAGGACAGCGGCCCGGCAGATGCCGGGCCGCTGCTGCTCATGTTCCGGTGCTGCTGTCCCAGAAGCCGCTCCACCAGTCCTCGCCGGCGTCTCCGAAGCCGCCGGTGGGATCCGTAGGATCCGGCTCCGTAGGCTCCTCTCCGCCGCCGGAGGGATCCTCCCCCGACGTGCCCGGATCTGTGGAGGTGCCCGGGTCATTGGGATCCGGAGGCTGCCAGTTGGGATCACTGGGATCCAGTCCGGCGTTGGGGTCATCCGGGTCCGTGGTCGTGGCCGAAGTATGGACGGGACAGCCGCCGGGGCTGGTCTCCGTGGGGGCGACCGCCTCCTCCAGCGTGCTGATCAGGTAGGCGTCGTCCGAGGCGGTGATGCTCTCGCCGTAGTCCTCCCGCACGTAATCCAGATAACCCTGCTGGACGATGGACTCCGCCGGGCAGAACTCCCCTGCCAGACAGTTGCCCTCGGTGCAGATGTCCACCATCTTGTGGAGCGTGCACTCGCCCTGGGGTTCCGTACCGCTGGCTACCGTATATCTGACGGCCCGGTCTCCTCTTGGGTCAGCATGGCAGGCTTCCGTACACGGCAGGCCGCTGTCGGCGCAGACCGTGACGGTGGTCAGGCCGCTGCTGGGCTTGCTGAAGGACTTGTCCGGCAGGTCGGCGTGGACCTTCTCCATCACCTGCCGCCACAGGGAGGCCGCCGGGTTCACGGAGTAGCTGATCCGCTCGTTCTTGGCATAGCCCACCCAGACGGCCGCGCAGTAATAGGGGGTGTAGCCGGTGAAATACCGGTCGTAGTTGTCGTTGGTGGTACCGGTCTTGCCGGCGATGTGCATGCCGCTGAAGCGGGCGCCGCCGCCGGTGCCGCCGTACTCGTTGACCGCCCGGTACAGCATGTTCGTCATCAGATAGGCGGTGGTCTCCTTCATGGCCACATGCTGCTCCGTCTCCTTTTCCAGGATCACGGTGGTGTTGTCGTTGGCCAGAACCTTGACATAGGTCTTGGGTTCGTTATAGACGCCGTTGTTGGCAAAGGCCGCATAGGCCGCCGCCATGTCCACGGTGCTGAGACCGTAGGTCAATCCGCCCAGACCCAGGGGGCTGACATTCATGTCCTCCGCCGCCAGGGGCAGGTTCAGGTTCTCCGTGGCAAAGCGGAACGCCTCCGTAACGCCCACCTTCTCCAGGGTCTGCACGGCGATGGTGTTGATGGACGCCTTGACGCCGTTGCTCACCGAGGTCCAGCCCGTATAGGTGTTGGGAGAGTTCTTGGGCCACGGGCTACCGTTCAGCAGCTGGACCGGGTAGTTGTCAAAGGTAGTGGCCGGAGACACCACGCCGGCGTCCAGTGCCGGGGCATAGGCCGTCAGCGGCTTGATGGAGGAGCCGGGCTGCTGGATATCCGTGGCATAGTTCCACAGCCGGTTCCCCTCCTTGGCCCCCATGTCGCCCACCATGGCCACGATGTTGCCGGTGGAGGGCTCGATGATGGTGATGCCGGAGTGGATCAGCTGGCCGTTGGCGGAGGTCAGGTTGTTCAGGCTCCCCCGGTCCTCGTAGACGGACTCGGCGATCTCCTGGATCTCCGGGTCCAGGGTGGTGTAGATGTTGTAGCCGCTGTTGTAGATGCGGATCCGGGCCTCTTCCGTGGTGATGCCGTACAGCTCCGCCAGGTCCGCGGACACGTCGTCCAGCACCTGGTCCACAAACCAGGAGTTGATGTTGGTGCCGCCGGTGGCCTCCGTCACGATGTCCGTGGCAGAGGTGGTGCCGTCGGTGAAGTGGAGCTCCTCCGCCTTGGCGGCCTCCGCCTCCTCCGGCGTCAGGTAGTCCAGACCGGTGACGCCCACCTCCGCATTGCCGCCGGCCATCCGGTCCAGGATCAGCTCCTGGCGCATCTTGTTGGCCTCCCGGGGCGTTGTGGTGGTGCCGTCCTCCCGGGTGATGGTGATGGTGGACATGGGACCGTACATGGAGGGGTTGTTGGTGATGGCGATGAGGCATGCGCACTCCGCCACGTCCAGCTCCGACACATCCTTGCCGAAGTAGAACTCCGCGGCGGTCTGCACGCCGTAGCAGCCCTGGCCCAGATAGATGGTGTTCAGGTACATCTCCAGGATCTCCCACTTGGTGTAGTTCTTCTCGAACTCCAGCGCCCGGAAGATCTCCCGCACCTTGCGGTTGATGGTGTTGCCATCGTCGCCGGTCATGTTCTTCAGCACCTGCTGGGTCAGGGTGGAACCGCCGAAGGTGGCCCGGCTGCCGGTGAAGAAGTTCAGCGTCGCCGAGGCGGTTCGGGTCCAGTCCACGCCGTTGTGCTCAAAGAACCGGTGGTCCTCGATGGCCACGGCCGCCTGCCACAGGGCGTCCGGCATCTCATCAAAGTCCACCCAGATCCGGTTCTCATCGCCGTAGACCGTCTGGTACTCCACCCACTCTCCGGAGTCCTTGTCCTGATAATAGATGATGGAGCTGAGATTCATGGTGTAGTCATCGGCGTTGATGTCCAGCGTGGGCGCCAGCGTCGTCCTGACGTACATCATAAAGATCCCGGCGAGCATCGCAGTCGTGCAGATGCCCACCAGCAGGACCGTCCCCAGAATAAAGGCGACTTTATGTCCTGTGCGTTTGGTGCTTTTCCGCTGTTGGGGTTCCCGACGGGGGACCATCTCATGGCCGCCGGTCCGTCTGTTATGTTCCAATGCAGAGCACCTCCTTTTTTCGAAATTGGATTTGCTGCTGAAAGCAGTCACCGCGCCGCATGCCGCGGGCGCGAAGGCGCAGAGTCCTCCATAATATGTTCTATTGTACCATCCCTTGTCAATATTGAAAATGTCGTATTTTGAAGAAAAAAAGTTCCCCATCTACATGTTTTTTTTGTTTTCCGGGCAGGATAAGGTCATTCCCTGAGCCGAGTTTTTCAGATTTCCAAAACTTCGCCCCCTTGCAATCTTCCGGAAAGTCGGTTACAATACGCATATACGCAGCCACAAAGGAGGATTCCCTATGGCAGAGGAATACGGCCCCACTTTCATCACGGTCACGGACGAGGACGGCCGGGAGATCGTGCTGGAATTCATCGACGCGCTGGAGTACAACGGGCAGCAGTATCAGGCGTTTTTCCCCGCCGAGACGGAGGGAGAGGACGAAGATGACCCCGACAACGGCCTGGTGATCCTGAAGGTGATCCACGAGGACGGAGAGGATCTGCTGTCCACCCTGGACTCCGACGAAGAGCTGGACGCGGTCTATGACCTGTTCATGGAGTCCCTGTTCGACGAGGACGACCCCTCCTGAGGCCGGGGACCCGAAAAATTTCTCTGCGGCTTTTCCGCAGATCCCCTTGCATCCCGCGTCGGGATGTGATACGTTGAATATGTGCCCTGCGGGGTTTGTGATAGATCTTTTTTTAACCCACATTTCGTTATACGGGACGCCAGATCAGTGCGTGGTTCGCAGGCCTCCCGGCTGCCGTCCGCGGCTGGAAGTTGGAAGTGGTAAAGCGCGCTGGAGGCGACCCACCTGGCCGTGAAGGTGCAGGTTATAACGGATCTACACGGCTTTTGCGGGGCACGCTTTGGAATCAGAAAGGGGCGGCACAGGCCGCCCCTTTTTCTGCCTGCCGGCCCCGGGGCGCTGGACGGATTCCAGATAATCTCGCGGGTTCCCGCAAATTCCTCTTGCAGAATCCGTCTGTATCCAGTATAATATCAAAGTGCGTAAATTCCGGTTTTTTGGGAAACCTCGCACCTGATTACTTGAGAGGACTGAAACACACATGAGCGCATCAAGAGAAAAGAAATCCCGCCAGGAGCAGACCGGCTCCGGCTGGAACGATCCCAAGACCGCCCGCGAAGCAAAGGAGCGGAAAGAGGAGCGGCGCACCAACATCCTGTACGGCACCATTGGTGTGGTGTTCCTGCTGGTGGCCATCGCCGCCGTTGTCTGGAAGTCCAACATCATCCCCAAGTCGGCCACTGCCGTCACCATCAACGGTGAGACGTACAACGCCGCCGAGGTGAACTTCTACTTCGAGAACAACTACCAGAACTTCCTCAACCAAAACTACAACTATCTGAGCATGATCGGCCTGGACACCGGCTCTTCCCTGAAGAGCCAGACCGTTTCTGCCACCGGCGCCATGTTCGTCACCGACGCCACCGAGGGCGAGACCTGGTACGACTACTTCCTGAACGGGGCGCTGGATCAGATGGCCGGCATCCAGGCGCTGAATGATGCCGCCGCGGCCGACGGCTTCACCTGGACCGATGAGCTGCAGGCTGATCTGGACGCCAATATGGAGACGCTGTCCAGCACCGCCAGCACTTACGGCTACACGGAGCAGCAGTACCTGAGCCTGATCTACGGCAGCACCATGACCCGCAGCATCTATGAGGAGCAGACCCGCCGCAGCATGCTGGCCACCGCCTACCTCCAGGATTATCAGGACAGCCTGTCCTACACCGACGAGGAGCTGGAGGCCGCCTATGAGGAGGCCCGCACCACTTATGACCACGTGACCTGCCAGTTCGTCCGGGTCAACGGCGCCGCCGCGGACACGGATGAGGAGGGCAATGAGATCGAGGTCACGGACGAGATGACCGCCGAGGCCATGGCCACTGCCAAGACCACCGCCGATGCCATCTACGCCGCCTATCAGGCCGGCACCTCTCTGGAGGATGCTGCGGCCGAATATGAGTCCACCGCCTCCTATACAAACTCCGAGAGCTACACTTACAACACCTCCGTCCTGGGCGAGTGGCTGTATGACGACGCCCGCCAGGCCGGCGACTCCGCCGTGCTGGAGGATGCCGACAACGATGCCTTCTATGTGGTGGTCTTCAACAGCCGCGGCCGGGATGATTACAACACGGTGAACGTGCGGCATATCCTGATCCAGCCGGAGGCCTCCGAGCTCTCTGAGGACGACGAGGGCTATGAGGACGACGTGGCCGCCAAGGATGCCGAGGCCCAGCAGAAGGCCCAGGACATCCTGGACGAGTGGGAGGCCGGCGCCGCCACGGAGGACTCCTTCGCCGAGCTGGCCAACGAGTACTCCGCAGACGGCGGCTCCAACACCAACGGCGGCCTGTATGAGCAGGTCTATCAGGGCCAGATGGTGACGGAGTTCAACGACTGGTGCTTCGATCCCGCCCGGCAGCCCGGCGACACCGGCATCATCCACAACGACTCCACCGGCTACCATGTGATGTACTTCGTGGGCTATGACAAGCCCTACTGGCAGATCCGGGTGACCAACGCTCTGGTAAGTGACGCTGTGGACAGCTTCTACACAGAGAAGACCGAGGGCTATACTGCTGAGCAGTCCTCCTTCGGCATGCGCTTTGTGGGCTGATCTCCCTGCACCAAAATGTCCGGCTTTGCGTGTTCAAAGCCGGACATTTTTCACCCTTTTCCGTATGGAGGTCTGTTATGGAACATCCTTTTCTCCGCAATGAGATGCTGTGGGGCCCGGAGGCCCAGGCCCGGCTCCGCTCCGCCCACGTACTGCTGCTGGGACTGGGCGGCGTGGGCAGCTACGCCGCCGAGTGCCTGGCCCGGTCCGGGATCGGCGAGCTGACGCTGGTGGACAGCGACACCGTGGCCCTCACCAACCTGAACCGCCAGCTGGAGGCTCTCCACTCCACCCTGGGTCAGCCCAAGGCGGAGGCGGTGGCCGCCCGGCTCCGGGACATCAATCCGGAGGCGGTGCTCCATCCCATCCACGGCCTGTACGATGCCGCCCACCGGGACCGGTTCTTCCCGGAGGGCTGCCGGTATGACTACATTGTGGACGCCATCGACCTGGTGTCCTGCAAGCTGGATCTGGCGGAGACGGCCCTGCGGCTGCAGATCCCGCTCATCGCCGCCCTAGGCACCGGCAACAAGCTGGACCCCACCCTGCTGCAGGTGACGGATATCTCCAAGACCTACGGCTGCCCCCTGGCCCGGGTGATGCGCAAGGAGCTGCGTGCCCGTGGCATCCAGCACCTGAAGGTGGTGTTCAGCCCGGAGGAGCCCGTCTCCCCCGCCCAGCCGGAGACACCGCCTCCCGGCCGCCGCAGCGTGCCTGCCAGCAACCCCTGGGTGCCCGCCACGGCGGGGCTGCTGCTGGGCAGCGCCGTGGTGCGGGACCTGATCGTCGCCCTCTGACCGCAGACGCAAAAGCAGCCCGCTTTCAGCGGGCTGCTTTTGTTATGGAGCAGGAGTGCCCGCAGACTGTCAGGCCGTCTCAGACTTGGTGATCGAGACCGCCACAGGCGCCGGATCCTCGCTGCCCAGCTCTCCAGTGTAGGTGACTGTCACAGAGTCGCCCTCCTCCAGTTCTGCCGGGTCCACGTCCTCGCCGAAGTCGAAGACTGCATAGGTCTCATCCTCTGTCAGCAGCACCAGATAATCATCCAGCCGGTTCACAACGCCGCTGACAGTGGCGGTGGCCTCCTCCGTGCTGTCCGTCGTGCCGCTGACCGCGGCGTCCCCGTTCCCGGAGGGATCGCTGTTGGAGCCGCAGGCCGCCAGCGTCAGCAGCATCAGCGCCGCCAGCAATGCAGTGATCGTTCGTTTCATGTGTGGTTCCATCCTTTTTTGAGAATTTGTACGGCCTCGCGCGCGACCGTTTGCCCATTATACGGGATGCGGATCCCCCACTCAACAACAAATCGGAAACAGTTCTCTCTTTTTTGAAAACATTTTGTGAACAGGACTTTTGCAGGGAGGTCCGGGCGCAGAGGAAAGGCCCCGCCCTCCGGCGGGGCCTTTCCTTCTTTGAGGAGAACCGCCCTTTTACAGATTTTGCAGGATGAACTCCACCTCTTCCAGAACGGTCTCTCTATCGTACAGCACATATGTTGCATAGACCCAATACCGGATATTTCCTCTGACCAGGAAGGCGTCTACGCCGCCTGAGTCGTCATCCCATGTGGAAACCATGACGGCCTCTTCCCCATCCGGCAGCTGATAGCGCAGATCCTCCCGCTCCATGCTGTAATTTGGGTCCGGTAATCCGTAGTAGAGGAATGTGTTGTCCCCCGGCTCTTCCACGTAGTTCTCGGTGTAGAGGGTCGCACGCACACCGATATTGAGCCGATCCGTGGGGGTCTGGAGGGGGAGCGGGTAGGATCTCAGCTCCGCCTCCGCCAGCTCTCCGTTTCTCGTTTTGAGCTGGAGTGTCGCAGGCGCTTCCACACCCGGTACACGGGTGCCCAGGAAGTCCTCGGCTTCCGCCCATGTGTCAAACTTCTGTTCCCAAAACCGCTCCGCACCGGCCGCTGCATCCAGAGCCTCCTGGGAAAATGCCTCCAGCGGTGTGCGCTCCACGTCTGTGAGCACCTTGTATGCGTGATCTGCCCCTGTCTCCGCCAGCTGCTCCGGCGTGAAGTTCCGGATCTCCACATGATATACCGCCGCCAGGGCCGTTCCGGTCAGGGCCAGGATCAAGACCGCTGCCAGAACTCCCCCGGAAACCCTGCGCCGGCAGACAGGCCTCTGCTCCCTTGCCGGGATCTCCCGGATCTCCCGCCAAAGATCCTCAGGTGCCCGGACCTGTTCAAATGTCTTCCGATAGATGTTCCGCATGGCTCATTCCTCCTTCAGCTGTGCCTTCAGCTTCTCTCTGGCCCGGGCCAGCCGGGTCTGGACGGTGGAGGGCTTCAGTCCCAGCAGCTCCCCCACCTCCGCCACGGTGCAGCCCTCGTAATAATAGAGGTACAGAGGCAGACGATACTTGGCCGGCAGGGCCATGACCCCGGCGTAGAGCGCCTGGTGCTCCGGCGTATCAAAGACCGGCTCCCGGCAGTGCTCCAGGGGCACCATCCGCCGGCGCCAGGGGCTGCGGGCGGCATCTTTGCACACGTTCAGCGTCACGCGCACCAGCCAGTGGCGCAGGTGATCATCATTTGAAAAGGGCTCTGCCCGCTGCCACAGCCGCAGCATGACCGTCTGGGCCGCGTCCTCTGCGTCGGCGGGGACCCGCAGGCAGTTGAGCGCCAGCCGGTACACCATATCCAGATACCGCTCCGCCGCGGCCGTGAAATCCCGCTCTGTCATCGCGCCTCTCCCTCATCCCTGAAAAGCTTTTCGTCTGTAAGACGAGAGCACAGGGGAGAATATCCCATGCACTGCAAAATTTTCTGAAAAAATTCCCCGTCCGGCGGACGGGGAATCCTCTTCCGTGGGTGCAGCGGTTCAGATCCGCTCCAGCTTTGCCCGGAAGGAGATCTTTCGGGGCGTCTCCATCTCATCAAACTGCACCACGTGGGCGCCCCTGTCCATATCCGTATCCAGCACCGTCCCAGGCCCGAACAGGGCGTGCCGCACCCGCTGGCCTGCCGGAAACACCGTCTGCCCATCCGCCTCCGGCAGGCCGGCCTGACTGTGTCCGATGTAATCCCGGGCCCGCCGGATCAGTCCTTCCTCCGGCGGGCGGGTGAAGGTCAGCAGCTTCTCGTCAATGTCCAGAAGGAAGCGGGAGGGGTATCGGGGCGAACCGTCGAAGTTCCGCCCATCCGCCTCAGAGAGGTACAGCTCCTTTTCCGCTCTCGTCACAGCCACGAAGGCCAGCCGCCGCTCCTCCTCCATAGCCTGCCGGGTCCGCACCTTCCGGGAGGGGAATACGCCCTCGTTCATGCCGCAGAGGAAGACACAGGGGAACTCCAGGCCTTTGGCGGCGTGGACGGTCATCAGCTTCACCCTGTCCCCCTGTTCGGCGGTATCCGCATTGGTGAACAGCGCCGCACGGGCCAGATAGTGCTCCAGGGTGACCTCCTCCCCGCAGGTGGTCTCGTACTCGTATACCGACTGCTTCAGCTCCGCCAGGTTGTCCAGCCGCTCCTGGCTGCCCTCGGTGCGGAGCATCTTCTCATAGCCGCTCTCGTTGAGGATGGCCGAAAGCACCTCTGACACCGGCCGGCCCTCATATCCGGCAGCGAAGGACTCGATGAGGCTGATAAACTTTCCGGCCCCGGTTCCTTTTATGATGGGATCCTCCAGGTTGTCCAACAGGGCCTGATACAGCAGGCAGCCCCGCTGTTCCGCGTACTCCTGCAGGAATTCCATCCGCCGCTTGCCCAGGTTCCGTTTGGGCACATTGGCGATCCGCCGGAAGGAGAGGTCATCCTTATAGGCGATCATCCGCAGATAGGAGAGGGCGTCCTTGATCTCCATACGGTCAAAGAACTGAACGCCGCTGTAGATGGTGTATGGGATCTTCTCCTCCAGCAGCACCTCCTCCACCGCCCGGGTCACATAGTGGGCCCGGTAGAGCACCGTCATATCCCGGAAGGGGGTGCCCGCCTCGTGGAGCCGCCGCATCTCCCCCGCCATCCACCGGGCCTCCGCCTCCTGGGTCTGCGCAAAGTGGCAGACCACCGGAGTCCCGGCAGGCAGGATCGGCTTCAGCTCCTTTTTGATGCGATTCCGATTCTTGTCGATCAGGGAGTTGGCCACGGCCAGGATCTCCGGCGTGGAGCGGTAGTTCTCCACCATCAAGATGGTCTGGGTGCCGGGGAATTTCTTGTCAAAGTCCAGCAGGTACTTCACGTCGGCGCCCCGCCAGGTGTAGATGGTCTGGTCCGGGTCCCCCACGATGAAGAGATTCTTGTGGTATCCGCACAGCACTTCCATCAGCTCATACTGCAGCTGGTCGATGTCCTGGAACTCGTCGATCATGATGTATTCCAGCCGCTGCTGCCACTTGATCCGGATGTCGGGCCGCTGCCGGAAGATGTACAGGGAGAATTTGATCAAGTCGTTGTAGTCCAGGCCGAAGCACTTCTTTTCCTGGTAGAGATAGCCGTAGAAGATGATGTCCGCGGGCGTGTCCGCCCGGTCGTACTTCTCTTTCAGGGTGTCCAGGGACATGGTGATCATGTCCTGATAGTAGTCGGGGCGCTTGAACAGCTTCTGGATCTCGATCATGTCCCGGGCGGCGGAAAAGGTCATGTCCCGCAGGGTCAGCCCCCGCTCCTCGTAGATGATCCGAAGCATGGCGTCGATGTCCGAATTGTCCAGCACCAGAAAGCTTCTGGGGTACTGGACGGCATGGCTGTCCTCCCGCAGCACGGCGTCGCAGAAGCCGTGGAACGTGTTGATGTACCCGGTGTCGTTGTCTCCGGTCAGCTGGTGGATGCGCTGGCGCATCTCATTTGCCGACTTGTTGGTGAAGGTGACGCAGAGGATGTTCCCCGGCAGGATGCCCAGCTCGTTCACCAGGTAAGCAAAGCGGTGGGACAGGGCCCGGGTCTTGCCGGAGCCTGCCCCGGCGATGACCCGGACATATCCCTCTGTGGTAGCAACGGCCCGGCGCTGAGCATCGTTGAGGCCGGATAGCAGATCGGTCATAGCGGCATCCTCCTGTCGAACGTTTGTTTCTTCCATGATAACAGAATCGGGGCAGATCCTCAACCTCGGATCTCCGGTGCGGGCAGCACCGTTTTACCCGGAATGAGCCGCTGTCCGGGGGCGGGCCGGCAGGCTGCAGAGCCTGCGGGCAGCGGCGGCGTCATAGCCGCCACGCAGAAGGGCATGGCCGGAAATGCGCTGCCTTCGTTCCGCCGGGCTTCCGCCATCCACCGGGTCGCCACAAAGGGCCGCGCTCTCTCCGGGATGCCGCACGGTTTCGGTGACGGACTGGCCTCCAGACAGATGGTATTCTCCGATCTGCCGGGATCTGCCGCCAGATCGGGCTGCGTCCGCTGCATCCTGCTCCCCGCCGCCTCTCCTGCGAAGCTTTTGTTCTCAGTATACCACAGGCCCCGCTTTCGAACAAGTGTTTGGCTTTGAAAAGCCCCGATCTGGCCTGTGCCCTGCCGAGACCTCCGCTCCAGGCAGGGAGATGTGCAGAAAAGGACCCGAGACAGCCAAGCTGTCTCGGGTCCTTTGATACCGTTTTGCAGAGATATCTTGTCCGCACCCGGCGGACAGGAGCACCTGAAGGGCTGATTACTTCAGCTCGACCTTGGCGCCAGCCTCTTCCAGCTGCTTCTTCAGAGCCTCGGCATCCTCCTTGGAAGCACCCTCCTTCAGGGTCTTGGGAGCGCCCTCGACGGTAGCCTTGGCCTCGGCCAGGCCCTGGCCGGTGATCTCGCGGACGACCTTGATGACCTTGATCTTGGCAGCGGCGTCAAAGCCAGCCAGGACCACGTCGAAGGAGGTCTTCTCCTCAGCGGCGGGAGCAGCAGCGCCGGCGGCGGGAGCAGCCATAGCGGCGGCGGACACGCCGAACTCTTCCTCCAGAGCGTGCACCAGCTCGTTCAGCTCCAGAACGGTCAGGCCCTTGATCTCTTCGATCATAGCGGTAACTTTCTCAGACATTGTAATAGCCTCCTAATTGTAAAATTTAAAAAAGTAAACGGTGCCGTGAATTACTCAGCGGCGGGAGCGGCCTCCTCAGCGGGGGCAGCCTCCTCGGCAGCGGCCACGGGCTCGCCGCCCTTTTCGGCGATCTGCTTCAGGACCACGGCCAGGCCGGTGATGGGCGCCAGCATGGTGCCCAGGAACTGGGCCTGCAGCACGGGCAGAGCGGGAATGGAAGCCAGGGACTGGATGGTCTCCAGAGAGACGGGCTTGCCGTCCATGAAGCCGCCCTTGATCTCGAACTTGTCGTTCAGCTTCTTGGCGTAGTCGCTCATCACGCGGGCGGGAGCGACCACATCGCTGTCACACAGAGCCAGAGACGTGGTGCCGTTGAGCAGACCGTCCAGCTCGTTCAGGCCGGTGTTGTTGAAGGCAAAGCGGAGCAGGGTGTTCTTGACAACGGCATAGTCGACGCCGTTCTCCCGGCACTCTCTGCGCAGCGCGGTGTCCTCCTCAACGGTGATGCCCTTGTAGTCCACGAGCACGCCGGCGGAAGCTTTCTGGATCTTCTCAGTCAGCTCGGCCACGATGGCCTGCTTTTCGGATAAGACCTTTGCGTTAGGCATTCTAGTGTTCACCTCCAGGAAAATTGTCGGTGCGTTCAAAAAAGGAACCGTCCCTGTGCGCAAAGACACAGGGACGGATAGCAAAGCAAGTTTGCCGCCCTCGGCAGGATTTACGGCTCACGCCACCTGCTGTCTTTGGAACGCATCTGGTATTATATTTAATTCTTGCCAAAATGTCAAGAACTAAATAACAGTTTTCCCCCAATTCCCGCAAATCCGGGAAAAGGGCCAGGAAAAAACCTCCGGTTTTTTCCGGTTCTTCCGCCGCAAGGCGGAAGAAGAAAATCAAATCATTTTCGGCAGGGCGTGTACCTGCCGAAAATTCATTGACCCGCGCGCCGGGGGCGCGCACACCAGTGACCGACGTCACTGGGAAACAGCCGAAACGCCGCCTGTGGCGGAAAAAGTGAGGCTGTTTCGAGGTAGCGGCGCGATTGGCGGCCCAAATAGGGCCGGGAATCGCAATGCCGCAACGGTGGAGCCGAGTGGGGTGGTTCGGAGGGGAGCCTGCTCCCCTCCGAAAGATGTTAGATCATCTTCGCCGTGTTCATCTTCACGCCGGGGCCCATGGTGGACGCAGCCACGCAGCTGCGGATATACTGGCCCTTGGCGGCGGCGGGCTTCGCCTTCACGATGGCACCCATCAGGGCGTTGAAGTTCTCGGTCAGCTTCTCGGGGCCGAAGGACACCTTGCCGATGGGGCAGTGGATGATGTTGGTCTTGTCCAGGCGGTACTCGATCTTACCGGCCTTGACCTCCTGCACAGCCTTGGCCACGTCGGGGGTGACGGTGCCGGCCTTGGGAGAGGGCATCAAGCCCTTGGGGCCCAGGACCTTACCGAGGCGGCCCACAACGCCCATCATGTCGGGGCTGGCGACCACCACGTCGAACTCGAACCAGTTCTCCTTCTGGATCTTCTCCACCATGTCCATATCGCCCACGTAATCCGCGCCGGCTTCCCGGGCAGCGTCGGCCTTGTCGCCCTTGGCGAACACCAGGACCCGGACGGTCTTGCCGGTGCCGTGGGGCAGCACGATGGCGCCGCGGACCTGCTGGTCGGCGTGACGGGAGTCCACGCCCAGCTTCACATGCAGCTCAACGGTCTCATCGAACTTGGCGCTGGCGGTCTTGCAGATCAGCGCCATGCCGTCAGCAGCTTCGTACAGCATGGTCTTGTCGATCTGCTTGGCACTTTCCTTATATTTCTTGCCTCTAAACAATGTTACTTCCTCCTCATAGTGGTTCTTCGGAATTGGATCCTCCCACTGTATGGTGCGGCCTCCTGCGGCCGCTCAACTGTTTGGAATGGTCGGTGAAAACCGGGCTCAGTCGCCGACGACGACGCCCATGGAGCGGGCGGTACCGGCGATCATGCTCATGGCGGACTCCAGGCTGGCGGCATTCAGGTCCTTCATCTTGATCTCAGCGATCTTCTGGACGGAGGCCTTGGAGATGGTGGCCACCTTGGTCTTGTTGGGGACGCCGGAGCCGGACTCGATGTTGCACTCCTTCTTGATCAGGACGGCTGCGGGAGGCGTCTTGGTGATGAAGGAGAAGGAGCGGTCAGCGTACACGGTGATGACCACGGGGATGATCATGCCCATGTCGTTCTTGGTACGCTCGTTGAACTCCTTGGTGAAGGCGGCGATGTTCACGCCGTGCTGGCCCAGAGCGGGACCAACGGGGGGCGCGGGAGTTGCCTTGCCTGCGGGGATCTGCAGTTTCACATAACCAGTAATCTTCTGTGCCACGGAGTAGCACCTCCTAAATCTATGAATGTGGTGGCGGCGCAGGGGCCGTCTTTGGCGGGGCGGTGAATGCCCCTCCCACTTTTCCGCCGGAGACGCCCGGCGGCTGCGGCGCCGCGAGCGGCGCTGTTGGTTTCGATCAGTCCTGGACTTCCACCTGGTCCAGTTCCAGTTCCACCGGTGTCTCGCGGCCGAACATGGAGACCATCACGCTGACCCGATTCTTCTCGGGCTCGATCTCCTCCACCACGCCGGTGAAGCTGGCCAGGGGGCCGTCCACGATCTTCACGTGGTCGCCCACGTTGTACTTGACCACGATCTCATGCTTTTCCATGCCCATGGCCAGGACCTCCTCCTCCGTGAGGGGGATGGCCTTGTTGGCGGAGCCCACGAAGCCGGTGACGCCGCGGACGTTCCGCACCAGATGCCAGGTATCGTCGGTCATGACCATCTTGATCAGCACATAGCCGGGGAACACCTTCCGCTCCACCTCTTTGGTGGCGCCGGAATCCGTGACCTCGGTCACGGTCTCCATGGGGACCTCGATCCGCAGGATCATGTCCTCCATGCCGCGGCCGGTGACGAACTTCTCAATGCTGGTCTTGACAGCGTTCTCATAGCCGGAATAGGTATGCACCACATACCACTTCGCGCTCTCTGCCATGTCGCTACCTCGATCAGGCGCCAAACAGGCTGAGGATCATCTGGACGGCAGTGACCATGACAAAGTCAAAGACCCAGATGCACACGCCGATGGCCAGGGAGCAAAGGAGCACGGTACCGGTGTTCTTCGCGACGGTCTTCCGGTCGGGCCAGACGACCTTCTTCAGTTCGCTTTTCATTTCGCGGAACCACTGTCCGCGGCTCTTTCTCTTCTTGACTTCTTCTGCCATAACGTTTTACACGCCCTTTCTCATCATTCGTTACCGCTTACTTGGTCTCGGTATGGAGCGTGTGCTTCTTGCAGAAGGGGCAGTACTTGTTCAGTTCCAGCTTATCCGGAGTGTTCTTCTTGTTCTTCATGGTGTTGTAGTTTCTCTGCTTGCACTCGTTGCATCTCAAAGTGACTTTCACGCGCATCTAACGGCACCTCCTTATTATTGGTATCCCGTCCGGCACACCGGCAGGATCCCGATTGCCTCCCTGCAGCTTTGCGGGCAGATCTCCATGGCTGAAAAGCGAAAAAAGCGCATGAAAAGAAAGCCCTATTTCACAGGTAATAGAGATTGTACCACAGGTCAAGTCCCCGGTCAACCTCTTTTTTGAAAAAATGTCAGGATTTTTCCGCCTTGCGCGGCCCGGTCCGGTGTGCTATCCTAAGAGCAGGAAAAACGCGCCATACCGGCGCTTATTCTGCCCTGGAAAGGAGACCACCATGCGCATCCTGGCCATCGACTACGGCGACGCCCACACCGGTATCGCCGTCTCTGACCCCACCGGCTTCCTGGCTGGCTTCACCACCGTCATCGACGCCTACCGCCCCGACATCGTGGCGGAGCGGATCGCGCTTCTCGCCAGGGAGCACGGCGCGGAGCGGCTGGTGCTGGGCCATCCCATCAACATGGACGGCACCCGCGGCCCCCGCTCGGAAAAGGCGCAGGCCATGCGGCAGCTGCTGGAGGAGACCACCGGCCTGCCGGTGGTGCTGTGGGACGAGCGGCGCACCACCATCGACGCCCACCAGATCCTCTTCAACAGCGGCAAGAACGCCAAAAAGCGGAAGAAGGTGGTGGATGCCGTGGCCGCGTCGCTGATCCTGGAGGGCTATCTCACCTATCTGAAGAATCACCCGGAGGGCTGACAGCAGGCGGTCCCGGACGCAGACGCGTCCGGGACTGCTTTTTTGCGCAGGGTCATTCCGCCGCTTCTTCCGCGCAGGCGGA
Source organism: Oscillibacter valericigenes (assembly GCF_016902445.1). Classification (GTDB taxonomy): domain Bacteria; phylum Bacillota; class Clostridia; order Oscillospirales; family Oscillospiraceae; genus Oscillibacter; species Oscillibacter avistercoris. Next base: position 426,844 of record NZ_JACSNX010000001.1, read on the forward strand.
GGCAGCTGCCGCAGCGGGCACCAGCAGCCGGAACAGGCGGCGCACCAGCGGGCCGCAGAAGAAGATCTGCCAGAAGAACGCCATGGGGAAGTTCTTCACGACCGTCTGGAGCCAGGCCGGGACGAACTCGGCGCCGGGCCGCTGGAAGAGCGCCGTGGCCCAGAGGCTCATGGCCGGGCACATGACGCAGACCGTCATGGCGGACCGGGCCAGGACGGCGGCCAGAGGCCACTCCCGGGGCACCGCCAGCCGTGCCGCCAGGCGGGCGGCCAGGGGCTCTCCCGCCACCGTGCTGGTGAGGAAGCAAAGCACGAACATCAGCGGCAGCTCCCTCAGGGCTTCCAGGATCCCGGCGTTGGTGAGGCCGCCGTTCCGCAGCCCCGTGTTGTACAGCTCCATGGCCAGCACCATGAAGAAGGACATCAGCAGGCCGAAGAGCACCTTCTGTCCAGTCGTTTTTGGCATGATGATCCACACTCCTTCGTTTCTGCGGAAAAAGAACAGGCGCAGCCTATTCCCCATAGACTACGCCCGTCGGACTTATTTCTATCGCATATGGACTTTTCCGCTGTGTTGTTATATTCTATTATACCTTTCGGAAGGGCTCCGCTGTAATAGGCACCGGCGGAGAAAATCCCTCGGCGCCCGGCCTCCGATTCCGGCAATGTCACCAAATGCCGGGCGGTCACCTCTTCAGCTTCAGGAGCTTCCGGATCAGCTCATCCCGCCGGCGGCTGAACTTGCCCAGCAGGTGGGCGCCGCCCGCCACGAAAAACAGCGCCGCCAAAAGCTCCGGCTGCTGGAAGCCCAGCCGGGCGAACAGCGGGGCGCTGATGGCCGCCACCGCCGCCAGGGCCGCCGCCATCACGGCGCCCATCCGCAGCAGCAGTCCGGCGGTGGAGACGGACTGGAAATACTGTTCCCACCGGTCCCCCTCCATGTGCCCGATCCTGTGGGCCAGCCAGAAGATCCCCAGCAGCAGCCCCGCCCAGAGCAGACCCGCGATCTTGACCAGCACCCGGCACAGCACCGCGTAGCCGACCAGCCGGGAGAGGGACATGCCGGCGGACCAGGCCTGCCGGAAGTAGGCCCCCAGCAGGATCGCCGCCCCGGCGGCGGTCAGCAGGCCCCAGGCCAGATAGAGCTTCTCCCGGTCCTGCCCGAATCGGCAGAAGCCCTTCACGGCACCCCAGATGAAGGTCAGGCACAGCAGGGCCATCCAGGCAGGATCCCCCTGCAGCAGGCAGGCGGCGGCAAGCAGCTGGGTCACCAGCAGCACGGCGTTTCCCGCCCGGCGGCCGGCCTCCGCCTCCACCTCCCGGTCCCGCTCGTCCCGGACCAGGTGCAGGTCCCGGACCTGCTTCAGATCCTCACTTCGTTCCATACAGTCTCCTTTTGCAAGAGGCCCGCGGCCTCACATCCGTTTTTCATAGTAGACCTCCGCCCCCAGCAGGGCAGCAAAGGCGGCGATGGCCACCGCGTCCAGGGTGACGGTCACCGCCAGGGCCGCCGGCATCCGGCTGATCCCATAGATCACAAGGGCTGCGATGCCTGCGGCCCAGCAGCCGTTGGCCACGATCCGGTAAGCCAGCCAGGCGCTCTTGCGGCTGACGGCCTCGTCCCGCTCATCCACCCGGGGGAGCCGGGAATCCCGGGACAACGACCACCACAGATCGAAGCCGCCGGCGGCCAGCAGGAGCACCAGAGAGATCAGCCACTTTGCCTGAAAGCCCGTCACCAGCAGCACAGCGCCGCAGGCCGCCGCCAGGGCAAGGCTGACAATGCCGGCAAAAAAATTCCGTCGGTTGTAGATTCGCATACCGCTCACCCCCTGAACTCATAGTAGAAATCGCTGACAATCCGGGTGATCCAGCCCACGATCAGCAGCACCATGCAGGGCAGGGCCGTCTGGATGTAGACCTCCTGCTCCCCCGACCGCCACCAGCCGATGAAGCATCCGGCCAGCATGGCAAAGTTCAGCCAGAACAGCACCCGGAAGGTGAGCGCCCGGCCCCGCAGGGCGTTGTAGCGGCTGCGTTCGTCCCGGTCCTCAGCCTTGTCCTGGCGGGCCTTCTCCCGGTCCAGGCTCCGCAGGATGCCGCTGAGTCCGCCCAGGATCATCAGCACCGTCAGCACGGCGTCCTTCAGGTCGAAGGTCTCCCAGCCCACGAACAGGCAGGTGCCCGGCAGGGCCAGTCCCAGGAGCAGACTGCCCACGCTGGCCCAGAATTTCTTTTTGTAGTAGATCTTCATCGCGCAGGGCCCTCCTTCCGCTTTGCCGGCAACTCCGTGGCCCCGGCGCAGAAGGTCACGAGCCCCGCTGTCACCAGCACAGCAGCCACCGCCGCCAGACCGATCCGCTGCCGGTCCGCCAGGCAGACGTATAAGATCAGGCCGATCCCCAGGACCAGCTCCAGAATGCCGGCGGTCATCTGCCGCTTATGCCCAGTCTTCATTTTCCCGGTCCTCCTGTTCCTTGTTCTCCGCCAGGCAGTACAGGTCCTCCACCGTGGTGCGGAACACCAGCGCCAGCCGATAGGCCAGCAGCAGCGACGGGTTGTACTGCCCCTTCTCCAGGGAGATGATGGTGCGGGAGGACACGTGGACCAGGTCCGCCAGCTGCTGCTGGGTCATGCCGGCCTCTGTTCGCAGCTCCCGCACACGGTTTTTCACGGCCCTCGCTCCTCCCCGAAAACATGAAGTTTCCTTCTCGTGAAGCATCTTTCACATGAAGGATACTTCATATTATACACACATCCGTTCAGCTGTCAACCCCCTCTCCCGTTTTTTTCAAAAAAAGACGGAGCCGCAGCTCCGTCTCTGTCCGTTTGCACCTGGCCTATTTTTTTCTCTCCCAGAGATAGGGCTCGAACAGCCGCCCGAGCCGCTTCACCGCCTGGTTGACGCCGCCCCGGATCACCACGTCTCCGCAGCCCTCCCGAGTGGTCAGCACCACGCTGCGCTCCATGCCCAGTTCCCGCTTCAGCCGGTCCAGCATATCCTCCCGGGAAGCAGACCGCTCATAGATCTTCAGATAGCTGTATCCGGGATACTCTGCCGATGGGTAGAGCCGCACCTTCACCTGTTCCAGCAGCCCCGCCTTCCCAAGAGCGTCGTACAGGGCCTGGATCCGCTCTGTCAGGTCGATGCCCATCAGATACAGGATGGGGCAGTCCTTGTAGTACTCCCGGCTGACATAGTTCCGGTAGGGGGAGGTCCGCAGCTTCTCGAAGATGGCCTGCTCCGTCTCATGACGGAAGGTGCCGTAGTAGATCATCAGGTTGTCATCCAGCACACCGTTGAGAAAGCAGTGGATATCCTGAGCCTGGAACACTGCCTCGCACTGCAGGGCCAGCTCCTTGGGCAGGACGCAGGTATGGAGATACCGCTTCTGCCCCATGTCGTACAGGGCCGCCCCGTCCATGACGATGACCGGCAGCCGCAGCCGCAGGTCCCGGGTGGCCTCCCGCACGGAGGCGGGGGTCCGCATGGTGGACAGGGTGAACTGCATCCCGTCGTCCAGCATCCGGTTCAGACTCACCCGGCTGTAGGGCGTCAGCGTCCCCTGCTCTGTCAGCAGCAGGCCGTCCAGCCCGGAGACGAACAGGACGTCCCGCCGCTTCCGGCGAGGCAGCTGAAAGGCGTTGACGGCGATGCCCACCGCGATCCCCACCAGCGTCTCCGACGCCCGGTACCAGGCAAAGATCCAGGGGCTGGCATCCGTCACATGGGTGACCGTGATGCTGAGGAACACGATGCCGGAGAGAGCCGCCGCGTTGGCGGACTTCAGCGCCACGGAGATCCACAGCGTGGGCACCGTCACCGCCGCGATAACCACATAGCCCGTCAGCGTCCCCCGGATGTCCAGCGCCATCTCCAGCAGCAGCGTGGCGATGCCGAACACGGAGCCGATGGCAGTGCCCACCGTCCGCTGGATGGCCATGCGCTTCGTGTCCTCCGCATAGGGCTGGACGCACAGCAGCGCCGCGATGGAGGAATAGATGCGCATGTCCTCACGGTCCACCACCATGGACACCAGCAGGCAGATCAGCACTGCCGCCGCTGTTTTGACCATCCGCATCCCGATCGGCGGTACGGCGTGATCTGTCATAGAGGCCTCCTTTCAGCCGGCCCGGCCGGCCTGATTTCTGCGTCTCTCCTATTGTAGCATGGTTTCAGGATTTTACAAGTTCTTTACAAAAGCAAAAAGGCGCACCGCAGATGCGGTGCGCCTTCAGCTTGTCGAAAAAGTCTTTTCGACAAGCTGCCTGCGTTTTTCAGAACTTTGAAACGTTCTGAAAAACGGTTGATTGAAAACGAAAGACACCCTTCCTGGGTTTCTTTCGTAGCTATCTTCCTTCCCGTTTCCCCGGACCTCCGGGTTTCCCGACAGTCTGAAGGCGCACCGCAGATGCGGTGCGCCTTTCTTCTCCTCTCAGGCCTTGACTGTGCCGTCCGCGTTGAACAGCGGCAGCTTTTCCAGGAACTTGATGTCCGTCCGCTCTGCGGCGTCGCCCTCCGCCAGAACGGCCACCCGTCCGGTGACGGTGCCGCCCGCCAGGGCCACCAGCTCCTCCATGGCGTGGAGAGAGCCGCCGGTGGAGATCACGTCATCCATCAGCAGGATCCGCTTGCCCCGGATCAGCTCGGCGTCGTCCCGGCCCAGGTACAGCCGCTGGGTGCCGGCGGTGGTGATGGAGCTGTCCTCCACGTGGATGGGGTCCGGCATATAGGCCTTGGGGCCCTTCCGGGCGATGAAGTACTTCTTCGCGCTAGACTGGCGAGCCATCTCATGGATCAGGGGGATGCTCTTGGCCTCCGCCGTCAGCATATAGTCGTAGTCGTCCGCCGGGACCAGCTTCAAAAGCTCCCGGGCGCAGGCCACGGTCAGCTCCGCGTCGCCGAACACGATGAACGCGCCGATGTACAGGTCGTCTGTCACCTTGCAGATGGGCAGGTCCCGCTGCAGGCCCGCCACGGTCATGGGATACGTCATATCAGGTGCCTCCTCTTTCTCATTCCCTCAGGTGGGTGGTGCCTGGGAGGCACCGTACCTATTATATAATTTGCGTGGGAAAAGTCAAGAAGGCTCTGCGTTGTCCGGCCCGGGACGCTCAGGGGCGGTCTCCGCCGGGCAGGAGCACGCCATCGCCATCAACCTGTGCGGGTACGCACAGATACCATGCGCCGTCATGCAGCAGGGCAAGGCCGCCTTCGGCCGGGGCGTAGGGCAGAGCCGCCTCCCGGCTGAAATTCTGCTGGCCGTCTTTTTCGGGAAAGGTCTCTGTATAGGAGTCCACACAGCCGGTGATCTCCGCCTCGTCCACCGTCCCGGCAGGCAGAGGATTCACCGAAACCAGGTAAACCGTGCCGTCCACCATGATGGCGGCAGGGTAATCCCCCGTCCTGTCCGGCCGTGTAAATTTTCCCAAGGCTGCCAGCAGTGCGACGGCCAGGAGCAGCGCCAGCAGCAGGCCCTTTCCGGGGGAAATCCTCCACTTTTTCTCAGGTTCTGCCATACGGTTCCCCTCCTACTGTTCCAGCAGCCCCCGGAGGTAGGCCGTCACGTCATCCAGTGTCACCGTCTCCCCGCTTGACGCCGGGATGTCGTAGACCTCCGAGGCGTAGGAGACGCCGTCGCCTGTGTCCAGGAACAGGAAGCGGCGGCCCTCGTCCATGTAGAGCTCCGCCAGGTCGGCGTAGCAGAAGTAGTCGTCGCCGCTGCTCCAGCCGGTGTCCGGCGTGGCGATGCGGGGCATGAACACCGCCTTGCTGCCCACGGCCAGGTTCTCCAGGTCCACGGAGATGGAGGTGGTGACCCCAGGCCCGCCTCGATACGCCACGTTGTAGGTATCCCCCGCCGCCAGATCTCCCCGAATACAGTCGGAGACCTCCACAGAGGCCACGGTGTAGGTCTCCTCCAGGCCGCCCACGGTAACTTCGAAGTACCGCAGCCCTGTCACCGTGCCCCGGAAGATCACGGTGTCCAAGTTCAAAATCTCCTCCGGGGACAGCCAGATCACATCAGCGGTACTTTCTTCTCTATCACTCTTGTCAAATAATTGGTTCCACCAGTGATCTGCGCCCGAGCCGTCGATCTCCCGGATCTCCGTTCCCACGGAGTACTGAGGGGCCGCCGGGGCGTCGGCGCTCTCCTGGGCAGTCTCCTGGTCAGAGACACCGCCGATGCCCAGCCGGCTCACGCCGATGGCCCCCGCCAGCACCACCGCCAGGCAGGCCGCCAGGGCCCCATACCGCCGCCAGCGGGCGGCGGTCTTGTTCGGCTTCTCCGCCGCATCCATGATTTGGTCCTCCCGGACCTCCCCCACGGCGCGGAACAGCTCTTCTCTCGTCATAGCGCGTATCCCTCCCGGGTCAGATGTTCCCGCAGCCCCTTCCGGGTGCGGTGAAGCAGGGATTTCACCTTGGATGTGGTGTAGCCGTACCGGCGGGCAATGTCCTCCAGGCTGTCGCCGTACCAGTACCGCCGGAGAAAGGCCCGCCGGGCCGCCGGAGACACCGTGTCCAGATAATCGGAAATGGCCTCCCCCAGAGCGCGGAGGTCCAGCGTCTCTTCCAGCGGCGTGCCGGAGACGCACTCCCCCAGCTCCTCCAGCACCGCCGGCAGGGCGCCCCTGCACTGGGCGGTGTTGTAGTCGTACCGGTCCAGGGCGGTGTTTCGGGCGATGCGGCCCAGGAAGGGCGGCAGGCGCAAAGGCCGCTGGGGCGGCATGGCGTTCCAGGCCCCCAGCCAAGTGTCGTTCAGGCACTCCTCGCTGTCCCGGCCGTCCCCCAGGAGCCGCCGGATGATGGCGCGGCAGTAGGCGCCGTATTTGGCTGCGGTGGCCCGGATGGCCTCCTCGGAGCGGGCCCAGTACAGTGCCACGATGTCCTTGTCCTCCATGGTGATCCCTCTCTTTTGAAAGCTGCTTTCAACTATCATTCACGGAAAGCGGGAGAGAAAGGTTGCAGATGGGGCGGATCTTTTTGCAAAAAAGCGCCCGGCGGTGTTCCGCCGGACGCCTTCCGTCTTATTCTACATGAATATCGTGTTCCGCGAAGGCCGCCAGCAGGCGGTCCATGTCGGAGGGGATGGAGATGGGCTCCCCGGCGGCCTTGATGGCGTTGGCCACATCCTTGAGGCCGTTGCCGGTGACCACGCTGACCACCGTGTCGTCCCTGCCGATGACGCCCTGCTCACAGAGCTTCTTCACGCCGGCGGTGCCGGTGACGCCGGCGGGCTCGCCGAACACGCCGCAGGTCCGGCCCAGCAGCTGCTGGGCGGCCATGATCTCCTCATCGGAGACGTTCACCACGATGCCGCCCGACTCCCGAATGGCCATCAGCGCCTTGTCCGCGTTCCGGGGCACCCCCACGGCGATGGAGTCCGCCAGGGTGTTCTCCTCCATGGGGTGCCAGGGCTTGTTCTCCGCAATGGCCCGGTTGATGGGGCAGCAGCCCTCCGCCTGAGCGGAGATCAGCCGGGGCAGGCGGTCGATGAAGCCGATGGCGTACAGGTCCTTCAGGCCCTTCCACAGGCCGGCGATGGTGCAGCCGTCGCCGACGCTGATGGCGATGTAGTCCGGCACCTGCCAGTCCAGCTGCTCCATGATCTCCAGGGACACGGTCTTCTTGCCCTCGGAAAGATAGGGGTTGATGGCGGCGTTGCGGTTGTACCAGCCCCAGCGGTCGATGGCCTGCTTGGAGAGTTCGAAGGTCTCCTCATAGCTGCCCTGGACGGAGATGACGGTGGCGCCGAAGGTCATCAGCTGGGCCACCTTGCCCTTAGGGGCACGGGAGGGGACGAAGATGTAGGTCTTGAGGCCCGCCGCTGCGGCGTTGCCCGCGAGGGACGAGGCGGCGTTGCCGGTGGAGGAGCAGGCGATGACCTTCGCCCCCGCCTCCCGGGCCTTGGCCACCGCCATGGCGCTGGCCCGGTCCTTCAAAGATGCGGTGGGGTTCTGGCCGTCGTCCTTCACCCAGAGCTGTTTCAGGCCCAGCTGCTCCGCCAGGCGGGGCTCCTCGTACAGGGGGCTCCAGCCCACCCGCAGGGGGGTGTTGGGCGTCTCCGGCTCCACCGGCAGCAGCTCCCGGTACCGCCACATGGTGTGGTCCTGCCGGGCCGCCAGCTTCTCACGGGTCAGCTGGGTCTTGATGTAGTCGTAGTCGTAGACGATGTCCAGAATGCCGCCGCACTCGCAGTTGGTCAGATCCGGCACCGCGTCATAGGTCTTGCCGCACTTGACGCATTTGCCGTACAGAACGTGTTTCATACGGTTTCCTCCTGTTTTCAGAAAACCGGGGCGAGGCCTTCGCCCCGCCCCAGAGGCGTTTGATCGGATTTACAGGTCTTTCAGCAGCCCGGTGGCCTCATTGAATTCGTTGATCAGGTCATCCAGGTCCCTGGCCTGGGCATGAACGGTGTCCCAGGTGCCCTCCGTGTCGTACCACAGGGCGTTCAGCTCCTCCACGGTGCGGCCCTGCTGCTCCACCCAGGTGTAATACTTCAGGTTGTGGACCCGCTTGCGGTCCGCATAGGTCAGCTCCTGCATGCTGTCCAGCTTCAGGCCCAGCATGTGCAGGGCGTGGTCCATGGCCGCCTCGTGGGCGTTGTAGGCGCCGTGCTGGTCGTTCAGCTCCTGGATGCGGCTCTGGTACATGACGGCGGAGTCCGTCAGGACGGTGCCCACCACGTCGCGCTCCGTGAACTCGTAGTACTTGGCCATCTTGATGCAGCACAGCACGTTGGCGATGCCGCTGATGCCCAGCCAGGTGAGCTTCTCGATCAGCTCGTCGTCCAGGTGGAGCTCGTTCTTCAGATACGCCTGGCCCTCCGGGGTGTTGAACAGGCGCAGCAGCCGCTGGCTGTCCTCGTCGTCGATGTCGATGACCATGTCGGTGTTCTTCACGTTGTGGATCCAGGGGATGTGCTTGTCGCCGATGCCCTCGATCCGGTGGCCGCCGAAGCCGTTTTCCAGAATGGTGGGGCACTGGAGGGCCTCGCCCACCGCCAGCTTCAGGCAGGGGTACTTCTCCTTCAGCAGGTCGCCGGCGGACATGGTGCCGGCGGAGCCGGAGGTGAAGGCGGCGCCGGCGAACCGGTCACCGGGGCGCTTGACGGCCTCGAACACGTCCGCCAGGGCGTTGCCGGTGACATTGTAGTGCCACAGGGGGTTGCCCATCTCCTCGAACTGGTTGAAGATCATGTACTGGGGATCCCGCTTCAGCTCGTTGGTCTTGTCGAAGATCTCCTTCACGTTGGACTCGCAGCCGGGGGTGGCGATGACCTCGGCGCCGATCTCATGGAGCCAGTCGAACCGCTCCTGGCTCATCTCCGCCGGCAGGATGGCCACGCCCTGGGCCCCCAGCAGCCGGGAGTTGAAGGCGCCGCCGCGGCAGTAGTTGCCAGTGGAGGGCCACACAGCCTTGTGCTTCTCCACGTCGAACTGGCCGGTCACCAGCCGGGGCGCCAGGCAGCCGAAGGAGGCGCCCACCTTGTGGCAGCCGGTGGGGAACCATTTGCCCACCATGGCGATGATCCGGCAGGGCACGCCGGTGAGGGCCGGGGGCAGCTCGATGTAGTTGGGCACGGCCTGGAACAGTCCGCCGCTCTCCTTGGCCTCGTTCTTCCAGGTGATGCGGAACAGGTTCAGGGGGTCCACGTCCCACAGGCCCACCGTCTTCAGCTTCTCCTGGATCTTCTCCGGAATGGTCTCCGGGTGCTGCATCTGGGCAATGGTGGGGATGATGATGTGATTTTCCTTCGCCTTGCGGAGATTGTGCTCCAGGCCTTCCTTGTTGATGGTCAGATCGATCATGCTTACTTACCCTCCTGTTGTTTCGAGTCGATATAGGAATACAGCGTGTACTTGGAGATGCCGAAATACTTGGCGATCTTGTCGCCGGACTTTGTCACCAGGAATGCGCCGTTCTCACTGAGGAAGCGGATCGCCTTCACCTTGTCGTCCTTGTTCATCAGGGCCACGGGCTTGCCCACCAGGGCCACCGACTGGGCGATCAGCTCCTCCAGCAGATCGTTGACGTTGACGATCTTCTCCGGCTCCTCCTGCTGGGGCTCGCCGGTGGAGATCAGGTCGTGGACCGCGCTCTCCACCATCAGCAGCTTGGAGATGTCATAGTTGATGGCCAGGATGGCGGAGACCTTGCCCTTGCTGTTGCGGATATAGACCGTGGAGGACTTGAGGATCTTGCCGTCCGGCGTCCGGGTCAGATAACAGAGGTGGTCCCGGGGCTCCGGGTCGTTGGTCTCCAGCTGCTCCATCACCACGTGGGAGGCGCCGTCCCCCACCTTCCGGCCGGAGACGTGGCCGTTCTCGATGGCCACGATGGTGTGGTCCGGGTGGCGGCTCAGGTCGTGGACCACCACCTCGCAGTCGGAGCCAAACTGCGCGGCGATCCCCGCCGCCACCTGCTTGAGCAGATTCAGTTTCCCGCTTTCGATGTGCTTCACCCTCCCTTCGCGGAGCGATCTTACGCAGGATGTTCCTATTCCTTTGATAAAAATATCATACCATAGTTTTTCATAAAATCAACCGGATTCAAAAAAATTTTTAGGTTTTCTCATTTTTTGTTTGACATCCTGTTTTCTTATGCTATGATAGGGATAGGTAAGCCAATCCGTGATGTGGAAGCAACAGGATTTCAGACATTGACATGGAGGTCAGGGATATGGATTTTGAAGCGATCAAAGCGGCCGCACAGGGCTATCAGGCGGACATGACCCGGTTCCTGCGGGAGATGATCTCCCACCCCAGCGAGAGCTGTGAGGAGAAGGAGGTCGTCCACTGCATCAAGGCGGAGATGGAGAAGCTGGGCTATGACAAGGTGGAGATCGACGGCCTGGGCAACGTCATCGGCTGGATGGGCGACGGCGACAAGATCATCGCCTTCGACTCCCACATCGACACCGTGGGCATCGGCAACATCAGCAACTGGGACGCCGACCCCTATCAGGGCTATGAGGACGACGCCGTCATCTACGGCCGGGGCGGCAGCGATCAGGAGGGCGGCATGGCCTCCGCCGTGTACGGCGCCAAGATCATGAAGGATCTGGGCCTGATCCCCGCCGGCTACAAGATCATGGTGGTGGGCTCCGTCCAGGAAGAGGACTGCGACGGCATGTGCTGGCAGTACATCGTCAACAAGGACTTCCAGGGCCAGGAGGACGCCCGCAGCAAGATCGAGTTCGTGGTGTCCACCGAGCCCACCGACGGCGGCATCTACCGGGGCCACCGGGGCCGGATGGAGATCCGGGTGGACGTGAAGGGCGTCAGCTGCCATGGCAGCGCCCCGGAGCGGGGCGACAACGCCATCTACAAGATGGCTGACATCCTGCAGGACGTCCGCGCCCTGAACGAGAGCGGCGACGGCCCCTCCAACCGGGTGAAGGGCCTGGTGAAGATGCTGAACCCCGAGTTCAACCCCGAGCACTATGAGGACGCCCAGTTCCTGGGCCGGGGCACCTGCACCGTCAGCCAGATCTTCTACACCTCTCCCTCCCGCTGCGCCGTGGCGGACTCCTGCGCCATCTCCATCGACCGGCGCATGACCGCCGGCGAGACCTGGGACTCCTGCCTGGAGGAGATCCGGCAACTGCCCAGCGTGCAGAAGTACGGCGACGACGTGAAGGTCAGCATGTACATGTACGACCGGCCCGCCTGGACCGGCGAGGTCTATGAGACCGAGTGCTTCTTCCCCACCTGGATCAACAAAGAGAGCGCCGCCCATGTCCAGGCGCTGGTGGACGCCCATCACGCCCTGTGGGGCGACAAGCGCATCGGCCACGCCGACGCGGACCCCAAGCGGGACGCCATGCACCTGCGGGAGGGCCGTCCCCTCACCGACAAGTGGACGTTCTCCACCAACTGCGTGTCCATCCAGGGCCGGTACGGCATCCCCTGCGTGGGCTTCGGCCCCGGCGCCGAGTCTCAGGCCCATGCCCCCAATGAGATCACCTGGAAGCAGGATCTGGTGACCTGCGCCGCCCTGTACGCCGCCGTTCCGGGCCTCTATAAGCCGGAGAACAAGACCGCCGACGCCACGGAATTCCGGCAGAGCCTGACGGATAACGATATCCGGTGAGTTTCGAAGGGGGACTGCGTCCCCCCTCGACCTCCCCCCTCACCAGTCTGCGGACTGGTGTGTGCGCCCCAAGGGCGCACGGGTCAAGGGATTTTCGCCACGTACACGCCTCGGCGAAAATGATTTGACTTTCTTGATTTGCCCGCGGCAAATCAACCGGAAAAAACCTGCGGTTTTTTCCTGGCCCTTTTTCCTTGCGCTGCGGCGGAATGGGGCGTGACTGCTATACCTTTACAATTACACATATTACAAGGAGTGCTGAATATGTCCAAGACCATTGAGCTGGCCAAGCATCTGGAAAAGCTGCACATCAACAATATGTACAAGTCCGACTTCTACTGGACCTGGGACAAGACCGACGAGGAGCTGGAGGCCATCTTCACCGTGGCCGACGCCCTGCGGGACCTGCGGGAGCGGAACAAGTCCACCCGGATCTTTGACTCCGGCCTGGGCATCTCCATCTTCCGGGACAACTCCACCCGCACCCGGTTCTCCTTCGCCTCCGCCTGCAACCTGCTGGGCCTGACCGTCCAGGACCTGGACGAGAAGAAGAGCCAGATCGCCCACGGCGAGACCGTCCGGGAGACCGCCAACATGGTGTCCTTCATGGCCGACGTCATCGGCATCCGGGACGATATGTTCATCGGCGAGGGCCACAAGTACCAGAAGACCTTCATGGACGCCGTGAAGGAGGGCTACCGGGACGGCATCCTGGAGCAGCAGCCCACCCTGGTGAACCTCCAGTGCGACGTGGACCACCCCACCCAGTGCATGGCGGACATGCTGCACATCATCCACGAGTTCGGCAGCGTGGAGAACCTGAAGGGCAAGAAGATCGCCATGACCTGGGCCTACTCCCCCAGCTACGGTAAGCCCCTGTCCGTGCCCCAGGGCGTCATCGGCCTGATGACCCGGTTCGGCATGGACGTGGTGCTGGCCCATCCCGAGGGCTATGACGTGATGCCCGAGGTGGAGGAGATCGCCAAGAAGAACGCCGCGGCCACCGGCGGAAGCTACAAGAAGGTCTCCACCATGGAAGAGGCCTTCGACGGCGCCGACATCGTCTATCCCAAGAGCTGGGCCCCCTTCGCCGCCATGGAGCAGCGGACGAAGCTGTATCAGGCCGGCGACCAGGCGGGCATCGACGCCCTGGAGAAGCAGCTGCTGGCCCAGAACGCCCAGCACAAGAACTGGACCTGCTCCGAGGACATGATGAAGCGGACGAAGAACGGCAAGGCCCTGTACCTCCACTGCCTGCCCGCCGACATCACCGGCCTCTCCTGCCCGGAGGGCGAGGTGGACAACTCCGTGTTCGACCGGTACCTGGTGCCCCTGTACAAGGAGGCCAGCTACAAGCCCTATATCATTGCGGCCATGATCATGATGAGCAAGGTGAAGGACCCTGTCTCCGCGCTGATGGCCCTGGATCAGGGCGGCAAGCGGAAGCTGTTCTGAGCGTTTTCAAAATTTCAGGTTTTGGCGGGAATAGCGCAGGCATTCCCGCCAAAACTATCTGACAGGTTCCACCACTATCATTTGTGAAGAAGGGATACACCAACTATGGGTAAACGTATCGTCATCGCCCTGGGCGGCAACGCCCTGGGCAACAACCTGCCGGAGCAGATGGCCGCCGTGAAGCACACCGCCCGTGCCATCGTGGATCTGATCGAGGAGGGGCACCAGGTGGTGGTGGCCCACGGCAACGGCCCCCAGGTGGGCATGATCAACGTGGCCATGACCACCCTCTCCCGGGAAGATCCCTCCCACCCCATGGCCCCCATGTCCGTCTGCACTGCCATGAGCCAGGGGTATATCGGCTATGACCTGCAGAACTCCCTGCGGGAGGAGCTGCTGAACCGCGGCATCCAGAAGCCGGTGGCCACCGTCCTCACCCAGGTGGAGGTGGATCCGGCGGATCCGGCCTTCCAGAACCCCTCCAAGCCCATCGGCACGTTCATGACCGAAAAGGAGGCTGAGGAGATGCGCCGCCGGGGCAACTGCGTCATGGAGGACGCGGGCCGGGGCTGGCGCCGCTGCGTGGCCTCCCCCAAGCCCAAGGCCATTGTGGAGATCGAGACCATCCGGACGCTGATGGACGCGGGCCAGGTGGTCATCGGCTGCGGCGGCGGCGGCATCCCCGTCTACCGGACGGAGGGCAACCACCTGAAGGGCGCCGGCGCCGTCATCGACAAGGACTTCGCCTCCGAGCTGCTGGCGGAGAGCCTGGACGCGGACGCCCTCATCATCCTCACCGCCGTGGAGAAGGTGGCCATCAACTTCGGAAAGCCCAACCAGACCTGGCTGGACCGCCTGCCGCCGGCGGAGGCCCGGCGGTATGAGGACGAAGGCCAGTTCGCCCCCGGCTCCATGCTGCCCAAGGTCCAGGCCGCCGTGAAGTTCGCCGAATCCAAGCCCGGCCGCACGGCCCTCATCACCCTGCTGGAGAAGGCCAAGGACGGCATCGCCGGCAAGACCGGCACCTCTGTTGCCATGTAAGATCCAAAATAGGTCAATCTGTCAGTTTTTTACAAGGAGAGCGGAAAACTCGCTCTCCTTGTTTGTATTTTTTTCGTTTTGTTTGTGCAGGCTGTCAAAGGTTGACCTATTTCGTGCGGCATTTTTTTGGTCCAAACAACTAAAAAAAGTAAAAATTCGGTTGAATTTTCCCGTTCGACCCTGTATGATGTCAATAGAGGGAGCGCATTCCCCGTTTGTCTCTTGCAGCGATCCACATTATTATTTTAAGGAGGAAAGCAGAATGAAGAAGTTATTGGCCCTGCTGCTGGCTCTGGTCATGTCCTTGAGCCTTGCGGCCTGCGGCGGCTCCGACGAGGAGACACCGTCCGACACGACTGATGAGGGTTCCGGCGCCGAAGAGACTGCCGGCATTGCGGCGGAGGATCTCCAGATCGGCCTGATCTGCATCCACGATGAGAACTCCGGCTATGACCTGGCCCATATCGACGGCCTGCGGGGCGCCTGCGAGGCCCTCGGCATCGGCGAGAATCAGATCACCATGCGGATCAACATCCCCGAGTCCCAGGAGTGCTATGACGCCGCCACCCAGCTGGCCGATGCGGGCTGCGACATCATTTTCTCCGACTCTTACGGTCACCAGAGCTACATGGCCCTGGCCGCCCAGGATTATCCCGACGTCACCTTCGTGGCCTGCACCGGCGACCAGGCTGCTGTGGCCGGCATCCCCAACCTGAAGAACATCTTCCCCTACACCTATGAATCCCGCTATGTCTCCGGCGTGGTGGCCGGCGTCAAGCTCAAGGAGATGATGGACAACGGCGAGGTCACCGACCCCTACATCGGCTATGTGGGCGCCTATCCCTATGCCGAGGTGGTCTGCGGCTACACCGCTTTCCTGCTGGGCATCCAGTCCCAGGTGCCCGAGGCCCACATGGACGTGCAGTACACCAACAGCTGGTATGATCTGACCGCCGAGGCCGAGGCCGCCAACGCGCTGATGGCCCGGGGCTGCGTCATCATCGGCCAGCATGCCGACTCCACCGGTGCCCCCTCCGCAGTCCAGTCTGCCCGGGAGGCCGGCACCAATGCCTACAGTGTGGGCTACAACATCGACATGCTGTCCGTGGCACCTGAGGCCGCGCTGACCTCCGCCCAGAACAACTGGTCCGTGCTGTACCAGGCCACTCTGCAGCACATGCTGGACGGCACGGAGATCCCCGCCGACTACGCCACCGGCCACGCCGACGGCGCCGTCATGATCTCCACCCTGGGCGACAGCTGCGCCGAGGGCACTCAGGAGGCAGTAGACGCTGCCTGGGCCGGCATCGACGACGGCAGCCTGAAGGTGTTCGACACCTCCAAGTTCACCGTGGGCGGCGCTCCGGTGGAGAGCTACACCTTCAACTCCTCCATCGTGGACTTCACCACCGGCAACACCATCTACGAGGGTCAGGAGTATGAGACCATCGTGGACGGTGCCTTCCAGGAGTCTGTGTTCCGCGCCGCGCCGTACTTTGACATCCGGATCGACGGCATCACCGAACTCAATCCGAGCTGACGGACCGGGAGCTCCCGTTGTCAGTTTCAAGATCATCCACTGCCAATGGGGGGCTTTGCAAAGCCCCCCATTGACATACGGCGGAGGACCTGCGCCCATCCGCCTCCGCCGGGACATGTGCCGCCCCCTTCTGAGGGCGCGGACCAAGAAAGGGTGAACAAATTGCAAAACGCGGTAGAAATGCGCGGCGTGACCAAGACCTTCGGCTCCGTCATCGCCAACGACCGGATCGACCTGGACATCCGCCAGGGGGAGATCCTCTCCCTGCTGGGGGAAAACGGCAGCGGAAAGACTACGCTGATGAACATGCTCTCCGGCATCTACTTCCCCGACAGCGGAGAGATCACCGTCCGGGGCCAGCCGGTCACCATCCGCTCTCCCAAGGACGCCTTCGACCTGGGGATCGGCATGATCCATCAGCACTTCAAACTGGTGGATGTGCTCACCGCCTCGGAAAACATCGTCCTGGGCCTGAAGGAAAAGGGCCGGCTGAATCTGCGGGAGGTCTCCGCCAGAGTGCGGGAGATCTGCGGGAAATACGGTTTTTCCATCGACCCGGACAAAAAGATCTACGACATGTCCGTCTCGGAAAAGCAGACGGTGGAGATCGTAAAGGTCCTCTACCGTGGGGCCGACATTCTGATCCTGGATGAGCCCACCGCCGTGCTGACGCCTCAGGAGACGGACCGCCTGTTCGACGTTCTGCGGAACATGCGCAAGGACGGGAAATCCATCGTCATCATCACCCACAAGCTCCATGAGGTCATGGCCATCTCCGACCGGGTAGCCGTGCTGCGCAAGGGCGTGTTTGTGGGAGAGGTCTCCACCAGCGAGACCGATCCGCAGAAGCTGACGGACATGATGGTGGGGCACGCGGTGACACTGAACATCAACCGCCCCCTGGTGGAACCCCGCCCCCTGCGGCTGGAGGTGAAGGACCTGACCGTCCTGACGCCGGAGGGCGTCCGGGCGCTGGACCAGGTGTCCTTCCAGGCCTTCGGCGGTGAGATCCTGGGGGTGGCAGGCATCTCCGGCAGCGGCCAGAAGGAGCTGTTGGAGGCCATCGCCGGCCTGCAGACCGCGCAGCCGGGCTCTCACGTGATCTATCACCCCCCCACGCCGGACGAAGCCATTGCCGGCGCCCATGTGCCGGTGGCTCCGGACGGCGAGGAGCTGCTGGGCAAAAATCCCCGGCAGATCCACAGGATCGGCGTGTCCATGGCCTTTGTGCCGGAGGACCGGCTGGGCATGGGCCTGGTGGGCTCCATGGGCATGGCGGACAACATGATGCTGAAGACCTACCGCTCCGGCCGGGGTCCCCTGCTGAACCGCAAGCCGCCCCGGGCCCTTGCGGAGAAGGTGAAGCAGGAGCTGGACGTGCTGACGCCCAGCATCAATACCCCGGTCCGCCGGCTCTCCGGCGGCAATGTGCAGAAGGTGCTGGTGGGCCGTGAGATCGCCCAGGAGCCCTCTGTGCTGATGACGGCCTACGCTGTCCGGGGCCTGGACATCAACACCTCCTACACCATCTACAACCTTCTGACCGAGGAGAAGAAGAAGGGCGTGGCTGTCATCTTCGTGGGCGAGGACCTGGACGTGCTGCTGGAGCTGTGCGACCGGATCCTGGTCCTCTGCGCAGGCCACGTCAACGGCATCGTGGACGGCCGGACCGCCACCAAGGAGGAGGTCGGCCTGATGATGACCAATCTCAGGAAGGAGGCGGCCGGCGTATGAGCGCACCCGTGACCCAACACGAGCCCGCTGTCCGAATCGTCAAGCGGGACAGCATCCCCACCTGGAAGGCCTGGTGCATCCGCCTTCTGGCAGTGGTGCTGGCCCTGCTGCTCAGCGGTCTGTTCATCTTTGCCGTCACCCATCTGAATCCCGTGGCGGTGTACCAGGGTATGTTCGAGGGGGCCTTCGGCTCTGAGCGCAACACCTGGGTGACGATCCGCGACGCCATGATGCTCCTGTGCGTCGGTGTGGGCCTGGCCCCTGCCTTTAAGATGCGATTCTGGAACATCGGCGCCGAGGGGCAGATCCTGGTGGGCGGCATCCTCACCGCCGGACTGATGATCCATCTGGGATATACCTTCTCCACCCCCATCCTGCTCTGCATCATGGCCCTGGCCAGCATTGCGGCCGGCGCGCTCTGGGGCCTGATCCCCGCCATCTTCAAAGCCCGCTGGGGGACCAACGAGACGCTGTTCACCCTGATGATGAACTATGTGGCCATCCAGCTGACCAGCTACTGCGTGGCCCTGTGGGAAAATCCCGCCGGCTCCAACACTGTAGGCATCATCAACATGCAGACCCGGGCCGGCTGGTTCCCCAAGATCCTGGGCCAGGACTGCATGCTCAATGTGATCCTGGTGATGACCCTGACCGTCGGCATGTTCCTCTATCTCAAATACACCAAGCAGGGCTACGAGATCGCCGTGGTGGGCGAGAGCGCCAACACCGCCCGCTACGCCGGCATCAAGCTCAGCCGGGTCTACATCCGCACCATGGCCATCTCCGGCGCCATCTGCGGCCTGGCGGGATTCATCTCTGTGGCGGGCGCGGGCCACACCATCTCCGTGGACACCGCCGGCGGCCGGGGCTTTACCGCCATTATCGTGGCCTGGCTGGCCAAGTTCAACACCTTCGTGATGATCCTGATCGCCTTCCTTCTGGCGTTTCTGGAAAAAGGCGCCATCGAGATCGCCTCTCAGTTCAATCTGAACAACGACGCCTCCAACATCATCACCGGCATCATCCTGTTCTGCATCATCGGAAGTGAATTCTTCATCAACTACAAATTGGTGTTCCACCGCAGAAAGGAGGCGGCCGGCAAATGAGCATGACCCAATTCGTCTCTCTGTTCCAGGCGGCCATCGTCTTCGGCACGGTGATCCTGTACGGCGCCATGGGAGAGATCCTGACGGAGAAGAGCGGCAACCTGAATCTGGGCGTCCCCGGCATCATGTACCTGGGCGGCATCGCAGGTCTGGCGGCCTCCTTCTTCTATGAGCTGAACAATCCCGCCCCCAACCCGGCGGTCTGCCTGCTGCTGAGCTTTCTGGCCGCCTTTGCAGCTGCGGCGCTGGGCGGGCTGCTCTTCAGCTTCCTGACCATCACCCTCCGCGCCAATCAGAATGTGACGGGTCTTGCCATCACCATCTTCGGCGGGGGCGTGGCCAACTTCTTCGGCGGCAGCCTGAATACCCTGGCCGGCGGCGTGGGGCAGATCTCCGTGGCCGCCACCAGCGCGGTGTACCGCGCCAAGATCCCCGGCCTCAGTTCCCTTGCCATCGGTGATTTCCCGCTGGGCAACCTGCTGTTCGGCTACGGGTTCATGGCCTATCTGGCCATTGCGGTAGCCATTGTCCTGTGGTATTTCCTCACCCGCACCCGGGCGGGCCTGAATCTGCGGTCTGTGGGTGAGAACCCCGCCACCGCCGACGCCGCGGGCATCAATGTCACCCGGTATCAGTACCTGGCCACCTGCATCGGCGCCGGGATCTCCGGCCTGGGCGGTCTGTACTATACCATGGACTACATCAAGGGCACCTGGGGCAATGACGGCACCATCGAGTCCCTGGGCTGGCTGGCCCTGGCTCTGGTGATCTTCTCCGTGTGGAGGCCCCTGAACACCATCTGGGGCTCCTATCTCTTCGGCGCGCTGACCTGGCTGTACTTCTACATCCCGAATCTGACCCGAAAGGATATGGAGCTGTTCAAGATGCTGCCGTATCTGGTGACCATCGCTGTGCTGATCCTCATCAGCACCCGGAAAAAGCGGGAAAACCAGCCTCCGGCCCATTTGGGCCTCTCCTACTTCCGGGAGGAGCGATAGGCCGTCTCCCCGCATGGAAAACGAGCGCCGCGGCGTTTGCCGCGGCGCTCGTTCTGTCTGTTTCAGATCTCCGCCTGGTGCCTGCGGGCGGCTGCGAGGATGTTGCGCATCAGCATGGCCCGGGTCATGGGGCCCACACCGCCGGGCACCGGGGTGATGCAGGCGGCCCTGGGCTCCACCGCCTCGTAGTCCACATCGCCGCAGAGCTTGCCCGCCTCGTTGCGATTCATGGCCACGTCGATGACCACGGCTCCCTCCTTCACCATGTCCGCGGTGATCAGGCCCACACGGCCCACGGCGGACACCAGGATGTCCGCCTGCCGGGTAATGGCTGCCAGATCCGGCGTTCTGGAGTGGCAAACCGTCACCGTGCCGTCCTGCTGGAGCAGCAGCATGGCCATAGGCTTGCCCACGATGTTGCTGCGGCCCAGCACCACACACCGCTTTCCGCGGACGGAGATGCCATACTCCCGCAGCATCTCCATGACGCCCGCAGGGGTGCAGGGCAGGAACACCGGGTCGCCGATCATCAGCCGCCCCACATTGTAGGGGTGGAAGCAGTCCACATCCTTATCCGGTGCAATGGCATTCAGCACGGCATCCTCGTCCAGATGGGCCGGCAGGGGCAGCTGGCACAGAATACCGTCTACCTGCGGGTCCCGGTTCAGCTCTTCGATCAGTCCCAGCAGCGTCTCCTGGGCGGTATCCTCCGGCAGAGCATGCTCAAAACTCCTGAAGCCGCACTCGGCGCAGTCCCGCTCTTTCCCGTTCACATACACCCGGGAGGCAGGGTCATTCCCCACCAGGATCACCGCCAGACCGGGGCGGCGGGACAGCTGCTCCGCCTCCACGGCGACCTCCTCCTTGACCTTGGCGGCCAGGGCCTTTCCGTCAATGCGCGTTGCCATCCGGTTCCTCCCGTTCTTCGTTCTGGGTCTCGGCGGGCTGCGGCTCCTCTTCCAGGGGCCCCTGTGCCTCCTCCGCCTCGCCGGCGGCATCTGCCGGAGCGAGCGGCTCTTCTGCGCCCGGCTCCGCAGCGGCCGCTTTCGCCGCGGCAGCCGCCGCCACCTGATTCACCAGCAGCTCATCCCGGGAGTGCTTTTTGATCCGGATGTTGTAGAACAGCATCACGGCGGCGGTGACGGCCAGCAGCAGGCTCAGCGCCTGGGACACCCGGATGGGCTCCCCCATGAAGGTCCAGTCAAAGAGATACAGGCTGTCCGTCCGCAGTCCCTCGATCCAGAAGCGGCCCAGGCCATACCACAGGAAGTAGAACCAGGTGTTCTCCCCGTCGAACCGGCGGGCTCTGGAGACCACGAACAAAATCAGCAGCAGACCGATCAGGTTCCACAGGCTCTCATAGAAGAAGGTGGGATGGACCTCGATCGACTGATACTGGCTGACCCACAGGCGCATCCGCCAGGGCAGGGTGGTCTCGGCGCCGAAGGCCTCCCGGTTGATGAAATTGGCCCAGCGGCCGATGCACTGGCCCAGCAGCAGCCCCATCACCGCCAGATCCGTCATGGCGCCCAGCTTGATCTTCTTGTGCCGGGTGTAGAAAAACGCCACGATGGCGCCGGCGATGACCGCACCGTAGATGGCCAGGCCGCCGTCCCAGACCGCCACCATCTCGCCCCAGTTCAGGCTGCCGTCGGCATTCCGATAGAGGTCCAGATAGAAGATCACATAGTACAGCCGGGCGCCGATGATGCAGCTGGGCACCGCCCACAGCACCATGTCCAGCACGTTGTCCTCTGTCAGGCCGTACCGCTTAGACTGCTTCAGGCACAGCAGCAGGCCCGCCAGCAGTCCGATGGCCAGAATGATGCCGTACCAGTACACGCCGTGTCCGATGTGGATGGCAATGGGATCCGGATTGAACTCCCAGTCGCCGAAAAGCCCAGGAAAACTGATGGGCATGTCCTGTAACGCTCTCAAATAGGGTTCCCCCTCTTTCTTGTATGTCTTGGATTCAGCGCTCCCGGGGCACGATCTCGCTGAGAACGGCCCGGTCCGCCGTCAGATTGTCCCGCAGGAAGGCGGCCACATCCTCTTTCGTGATGGAGTCGAACACCTGTGGGAACCGGAAGGGATCATAGCCGTGGAAATACCCCTCCGTCAGCGTGACGGCGATGTTTTCAAAGGAATTCAGTCCCCGGAGGTTGGAGCCGAAGGACGCCCGGCGCACCCGCTGGTAGTAGTCCTCGTCGATGCCGTTCGCCGCCAGGCGCTCCGCCTCCTTCTGAATCTCCGCCGCAGCCCGGCGGGCGTCCTTGCTGTCGCCGCCGGCGTAGAGATACGCCACGCCCGGCATCATCTCAAAGGCGCCGCCGAAGCTGGTGTTGATGAGCCCTTCCTCATAGAGCCGCTGATACAGGGGGCTGGAGTCCCCCAGCAGGATGTCGCAGGCCATATCCCCGATGACAGCCGCGCGGAGGTAGTCCTCCCCATCCGCCGCAGGGGCGCACTTGTAGGCCGTCAGGAACTGTGGGGCGGAGACCTCCATGGCCATACGGGTCTCCTTCTCCGCCACCTGGGGCGGCTCCTGGCCGTAGTCCCGGGGGATCACCGGACCGCCCTCCCGGGGCAGGATCCGCCGGGCCAGGTCCGCCACATGGATCGGGTCCACGTTGCCCACCACCGTCAGGATCATGTTGGAGGGGGTGTAGAAGGCCTTGTGGCAGTCGTACAGCGTCTCCGCCGTGATGTGGGAGATGCTCTCCACCGTGCCGGCGATGGAGGTCCGGGCGGTGCTCTTCTGGTACAGGGCCTGCATCATCCGGGTGTAGAGCTGCCAGTCGGGATTGTCCTCGATCATGCGGATCTCCTGGCCGATGATGCCCTGCTCCTTGGCCACGCTCTCCTCTGTGAAATAGGGGATGGAGACGAAGGACAGCAGGATCTCCAGGTTCTCCTCAAAGTGCTCCGTGGAGTCGAAGTAATAGCCGGTCATGGCGTTGGAGGTGAAGGCGTTGGGCTCCGCGCCGTTTTTCGCCAGCTCCTGGAGGGCGTTGCCCTCCTTGGTGTCGAACATCTTGTGCTCCAGGTAGTGGGCGATGCCCGCCGGGGTGTCCAGCCACTTGCCGTCCAGACAGAAGCGGGTGTCCATCCCGCCATAGCGGGTGGCGAAGAAGGCGTACTTCTTGGCGTGCTCCGGCTTGGGGACCACGCAGATCTGCAGGCCGTTGGGCAGCACCTCCCGGTAGACGGACTCGCCGACCCGCTCGTAATACGTCTGCTTCATTCCGCACCCTCCTTTCCCTTCAGGAAGTACACCGTGTCCAGGGAGACGGTCTGCATGGCGTCGAAGATCCGCTCCGCCGTCACCTGCCGCACCTGCTCCGCCAGCAGCTCCGGCGTGTCCTCCTGTCCGGTGGCCGCCTGGCCCAGATAGAAGTTCTCCAGCTTGCCCTGGGAATCTCCCATGGAGGCGTAGGCGTTCAGCAGGGTGCTGCGGGCGCCCTCCAGCTCCCAGTCCTCCAGGCGGCCGGCCTGCACGGCGGCCAGCTGGGCCATGATCTCGTCATAGGCCTTCTGGTAGTTCTGGAACTCGATGCCGGAGGAGACGGTGATGATCCGCTTCTGCCGGTGGTAGTTGGAGGAGGCGTAGTAGCACAGGGACAGCTTCTCCCGCACGTTCAAAAACAGCTTGGAGTTGCTGCTGCCGCCGAAGAGGGTGTTGCCCATCAGGACAGCGGCGCGGTCATCGCTGCCGCAGGCGAAGCCCATGCCCAGCTTGCCCTGGGTCACGTCCATGGCCTCCTCCACCCGCTTCACCTCAGCCCGGGCCGGATGGGGCTCGGCGACAGCGATGTCCCGGATCCCGTCCCGGGGCAGGGTGGCAAAGGCGGCGGCCAGGGCCTGCCGCACCCGCTCCAGGGGCGCGCTGCCGCAGTAGAACAGCTCCAGCCGGGCGGTGGAGAGCAGCTCCCCGTACAGGGCGTGGAGCTTTTTCATCTGGAGCTTCTCTGCGCTCTCCTCATCGCCCAGACGGCTGATGCCGTAGGGCTCTTCGCCGCACATCTCCTGCAGCAGGCGGGCGTAGGCATACTCCCGCTTGTCGTTCACCTGGCTACGGATGGCGTCGATCAGGTTGGTCTTCTCCCCCTCAAAATAGGCGGACACAAAGCGCCCCCGCTCGGTCACCGGGTCGCACAGCAGTTCTCCCAGCAGCTCCGCCACCGGCTCCAGCAGCTGCTCCCCGCCGGGGATATAGCTGTCGTCGATGAAGCTGGCTACGAAGCCCACGCACTGGTTCTCCCCCTGCTTGCGGACCGTGTAATCCACAGAGGCGCCGTACAGCCGGTCCAGCTGGGCGGACAGAGCGCCCAGGTCCGGGTACCGCACCGTGCCCCGGCGCAGGATGGCCGGCAGCAGCGCGCAGGCGGAGGCTGTCTCCCGCCGCAGGGGGGTGACGAACTGGGCCGAGAGCAGGCTGGTCTTGAACTTTCTGGCCGGCAGATAGGTGAGATACACCCCATTGGCCAGCTGGGTCCTGATTCTTTCCAAAGTCTCAACTCCTTTGCGGAACGTCCGGCATTCCTTTCTCGGACGCAATACAAGAGGTATTATAGTATATCCTGGCATATAATTCAAATTCTATTTTGTGAATTTCCCTTTCTGTCCAGGATCTGTCTCAGCACCCGCAGGAAATTGTCCCGGGCGATCATCTCCCGTTCCTGCCGGCTCATGCCCAGCTGCTCCAGCCAGTAGAAGAGGTTCTGGATGTGGGCGGCGCTCTCCAGGCCCTCCGCCCCCTCGTTGCCGGGGCCCATGAACTCGCAGAAATCAAAGCCGCAGCCCACGTGCTCCACCCCCATGACCTCCGCCATATGGGCCGCGTGGAGGGCCAGGGTCCTGGCAGTCTGCTGCCGGGGCTCATCGTGGACGAAGCCGTGGAAGGCATTGAGCCCCACCACGCCGCCGGTGTCCCGGATGGCCCGCAGCTGGTCGTCCGTCAGATTCCGGGGCACCCCGCACAGGGCGCGGCAGTTGGAGTGGGAGGCGATCACAGGCCCGGCGGCCAGGTCCACCACATCCCAGAAGCCGCCGTCATTCAGGTGGGACACATCCACCGCCATCCCCAGCTCCCCCATCCGGCGCACGGCCCGACGGCCCGCCTCCGTCAGCCCCACCTGAGGATCACCCCCGGCGCCTGCTGCCAGGGCGTTGGACTCATTCCAGGTGAGCATCCCCAGCCGGACGCCCTGGCCGTAGTACCAGTCCACGCCCCGGGGATCCGCTCCGACGGCCGACATGCCCTCCACTGCCAGAAAAGCGTAGAGCTGTCCCGCGGCCCTGGCCGCCTCCGCCTCGGCCACCGTGCGGACCGGACGGATCCGGCCGCACTCCCGCAGCTCCGCCCGGGCACAGGCGAACATCTGATGGGTGCGGCCCAGATAGGCCTCCGGATCTCTCCAGGCGGTGTCCTTCCAGAAGGTCTCCCGGGGCCCGCTGGCCCAGACGGCCAGCACCAGCCCCTCCACGCCGCCCCGCCGCAGCCGGTCCAGATGGAGGCGGGCCAGCACCTGATGCTCCCCCAGCAGCCGCCGCCGGGTCACGTCGTACAGCAGGTCGGAATGTGCGTCGAATACCATACGTTCCCTCCGTTCTGTTTGCTCCTCTCCAGCATATGCGCACCTCCGGAGATCCGCAAGCCATTTCTGATGGAGACGGGCAATTTTTTCCGGATTTCTTTCGTTTTTCCCCTTGACTTTTCCGCCAAAATCCTGTAAACTATTTCTCGTTGTAAAGGGATACAGCTTTACAGAAATGAGGGAGTTCATGAAAAATCAGACGTATCGCATGACCATGCTCTTCGATTTTTACGGCGAACTCCTCACCGAGCGGCAGAAGGAATTCTTCGACCTCTACTACAACGAGGACCTGTCCCTGGCTGAGATCGCGGAAAACGCCGGCATCTCCCGTCAGGGCGTCCGGGACGTGATCGTCCGGGCAGAGGGCGTCATGCAGGAGGTGGAGGACAAGACCGGCCTGATCCGCCGCTTCGAGCAGATGCGGGGACATTTGCAGGCCATCGAGGACGCTGCCGCCGAGCTGAAGACCATCAACTACCGCCAGTATGAGGATCCCCGGCTGACCGAGCTGGCGGACCTGATCCACGCGGAAGCCACCGCTTTGAAGGAATGATCGCATGGCATTTGAAGGGCTCACCGAAAAACTGAACGCAACATTCAAAAAGCTGCGGGGCAAGGGCCGCCTGTCTGAAAATGACGTACGGGAGGCCATGCGGGAGGTCCGCCTGGCCCTGCTGGAGGCCGATGTGGGCTACAAGGTGGTCAAGGAGTTCGTGGCCTCCGTCACTGAGCGGGCCGTGGGCTCCGACGTGCTGGACAGCCTGACTCCCGCCCAGCAGGTCATCAAGATCGTCAACGAGGAGCTGACAAAGCTCATGGGCGGCGGCACCGCCAAGATCGCCATGGCCAACAGCGGCCCCACCGTTGTGATGATGGTGGGCCTCCAGGGCGCCGGTAAGACCACCACCACCGCCAAGCTGGCGGGGCTGATGCGCCGGCAGCTTGGCAAGCGGCCGCTGCTGGCGGCCTGCGACGTGTACCGCCCCGCCGCCATCGAACAGCTGAAGGTGGTGGGCGGCCAGCTGGACCTGCCGGTGTTCGAGCAGGGACAGGGGGATCCGGTACAGATCGCGGAGAACGCCATCCGCCACGCCCGGGACCACGGCAACGACATGGTGTTTCTGGACACTGCCGGCCGTCTCCACGTGGACGAGGCGCTGATGGACGAGCTGAAGCGGATGAAGGCCGCCGTCCGTCCCAACGAGATTTTGCTGGTGGTGGACGCCATGACCGGCCAGGACGCTGTCAACGCCGCCTCCGCCTTTGACGAGGCGCTGGGCATCGACGGCGTGGTGCTGACCAAGCTGGACGGCGACGCCCGGGGCGGCGCCGCCCTCTCCATCCGGGCCTCCACCGGCAAGCCCATCAAGTTCGTGGGCACCGGCGAGAAGCTGGATATGATCGAGCCCTTCCATCCGGACCGGATGGCCTCCCGGATCTTAGGGATGGGCGACATGCTGTCCTTCATTGAGAAGGCCCAGCAGACCTACGACGAAAAGCAGGCCGCCAAGCTGGAGGAGAAGCTCCGCAAAAACCGCCTGACGCTGCAGGACTACTACGAACAGCTGCAGCAGCTGCGGAACATGGGCGACCTGAGCCAGATCGCCGGCATGATGCCCGGCGCCCTGGGCCGGCAGATGGCCGGCGCCACCATTGACGACAAGGCCCTGGCCCACACAGAGGCCATCATCCTCTCCATGACCCCGCTGGAGCGGGAGAACCCCCAGATCCTGAACGCCAGCCGGAAAAAGCGCATTGCCGCCGGCTGCGGCCTGGAAGTGGTGGACGTGAACCGGCTGCTGAAGCAGTTCGACATGATGCAGCAGATCACCAAGCAGATGACCCGGGGCCGGCTCTCCAAAATGGGAGGCGGCGGCATGGGCGGCCGGATGCACGGCTTCGGCCGGAAAAAGCGGCTGAAATAACAGACAGGATATAAGTGCTACGCATTTATAGATACAATTTTGACTTTACTTTTGGAGGTAACAAATCATGGTGAAAATCAGACTGCGCCGGCTCGGCGCCAAGAAGGCTCCCTTCTACCGCGTTGTGGTGGCGGATTCCCGCTTCCCCCGCGACGGCCGCTTCATCGAGGAGATCGGCACCTACAATCCCTGCGTCTCCCCCGCTGAGATCAAGATCGACACCGAGCGTGCCCAGGCCTGGATCAAGTCCGGCGCTCAGCCCACCGACACCGTCAGAGCTCTGCTGAAAAAAGTAGAAGTCCTCTGATCCGGAGGATCGGGCATGAAAGAGTTGCTGCTCTACATCGCCAGAAACCTTGTGGATGATCCGGAGGCCGTGTCCGTCACAGAGGTGGAGGGTCCTCAGGAACTGACGCTGGAGCTGCGCGTCGCCCCCGATGACATGGGGAAGGTCATCGGCCGGCAGGGCCGCATCGCCAAGGAGATCCGGACTGTGATCCGGGCTTACGCCCAGCGCACCGGCCAGAAGGTTTCCGTGGATATTGTAGATTGACCCAATGATCCGGCGGATCCCCATCCGCCGGAACTGGAAGGAGGGTGCCCGCCGGCCCCTCCTTCTGTGGTTTCTGCTGTCGAACGGCCGGCGCCCGGCGCCTGCTGTTCCACGCCCCGTTCTCTTACCACACCCTGTCCCGGCGGCCGTGGGATTGGAGGCCCTCTGGTGTCAACGGAAAAAAAGAAAAAATTCATCATCGACACGGCCTACCTTGCGCTGGTCCTGGCGCTGGGCTATGTGTCGCTGCAATTCGTGCTGCCCCTGCTGATGCCCTTTGTCCTGGCGTTTCTGATCGCCTATATGCTGCGCCGGCCCATCCGCTTTTTCTCCCGGGTATTCCATGTGCCCAAGGGTCTGGCGGCAGTGCTGCTGGTGGTGCTGACCTATGGAGCCATCGGTCTGCTGCTGGCGCTGGCAGGCATCCGCATCACTGCCACCATCGCTTCGCTGGTGCAGCAGATCCCCTCCATTTACAACAACTATATCCTCCCGGACCTCACCGATCTCTTCACCTGGCTGGAGGATCTGCTGGCGAGGCTGGACCCGTCTTTGATGTCCGCACTGGAAGAGCTGCAGACCCAGCTGCTCAACATGCTGTGGCAGTTGGTATCCAGCCTTTCCGGGCTGCTGATGGGCGGCGTGTCCTTCGCCACCTCTTTGGCCACCTCCCTGCCGGGCTTTCTGATCCGGGTCCTGCTGATGGTCATCTCCACCTTTTTCATCGCCATCGATTATGAGAAGATCGTCAAATTTGTCCTGGGCTGCCTGCGGGGGCACACACGGGACGTCATTCTTCAGATCAAATCCTATGTGGTGGGAACCTTGTTCGTCTGCATCCGCTCCTATGCGCTCATCATGTTCATTACATTCGTTGAGCTGTCCATCGGATTGAGCGTCATCCGAGTGGAACGGGCCATGCTGGTAGCTCTGCTGATCGCCATCTTCGACATTCTTCCGGTCCTGGGCACCGGCGGCATCATGATCCCCTGGGCCATCCTCACGGCGCTGGGCGGGAATGTGCCCCGCGCCCTGGCACTGCTGGTGGTGTATGTCATCATCACCATCATCCGCAACATCATCGAGCCCCGGATCGTCGGCAAGCAGATCGGCCTGCATCCGGTGCTGACACTGATGAGCATGTTCGTGGGCACCCACCTGTTCGGCGTGGTAGGCCTGTTCGGCCTGCCCATCCTGCTGTCTCTGCTGCGGTATCTCAATGACAACGGGACCATCTCCCTGTTCCCCGCCTCCGCCCTGGATGGACCGGGCCTGGGAAGGACAAGCTGATCCAAGATCCAAACAGGCGGGGCATCGGTCCCGCCTGTCCGCTGTCCGGGCCGCACCCGGCCGGCTTATTTTGCCAAAGGAGCGCTCTTATGAGATTGGAAACCATCAAGATCGGCCGCATCGTCAACGCCCACGGCATCCGGGGCGAGGTGCGGGTGCAGCCGGACGGGCAGGACCCGGCCTTTCTCACCCGCTTCAAGACCTTCTACCTGGATGGCGCGCCGGTGACCCCCACCGCCAACCATGTCCACAAGTCCCTGGTGCTGATGAAATTCCCCGGCGTGGATGACATGAATGCGGCCCTTGCCCTGAAGGGCAAGGACCTGTACATCCGCCGGTCGGACGCCAAACTGCCGGAGGGCGCCTGTTTTGACGCGGAGCTGCTGGGCATGGCCGTCTATGACGCCGCCACCGGGGAGGCCCTGGGCAAGATCGTCCAGGTAGATCCCTATCCGGCCCACAAGGTCTACACCGTCAGGGGCGCCCGGGAGTATCTGATCCCGGCGGTGCCGGAGGTGTTCATCAAGTCCGTGGATCTGGACGCCGACCGGATGGAGGTCCACGTCTGGGAGGGGATGGCCGCCGATGAGAATTGACATCATGACGCTGTTCCCGGACTCCCTGGACGCCATGCTGAACGTCAGCATCCTGGGCCGGGCCCAGCAGCGGGGCTATATTGCCATCCAGAGCCACCAGATCCGCCAGTACACCACCAACAAGCAGATGCAGGTGGACGACTATCCCTACGGCGGCGGCCGGGGCGCCATCATGCAGGCAGACCCCCTGTACCGCTGCTGGAGCCACATCGTGGAGACCTACGGTCCCGGCCGGACCATCTTCCTGTCCCCCTGCGGCCGGACCTTCACCCAATCAGTGGCCCGGGAGCTGAAGGAGCGCTATGACCACCTGATCCTGGTCTGCGGCCACTATGAAGGGGTGGATCAGCGGTTCCTGGACGCGTGCGTGGACGAGGAGATCAGCATGGGGGACTTCGTCCTCACCGGCGGAGAGATCCCCGCCATGGCGGTGACAGACGCGGTGTGCCGCATGGTGCCCGGCGTCCTGCCGGACGCGGAGTGTTTTGAGGAGGAGTCCCACTGGAACGGCTTGCTGGAGTATCCCCAGTACTCCCGTCCGGCGGAGTGGCACGGCCGCCAGGTGCCGGAGATCCTGCTGTCCGGTGACCACGGCAAGGTGGCCGCCTGGCGGAAAAAGGAGAGCTACAAGCGCACCATGGAGCGGCGGCCCGACCTGTTTGCCCGGTTCGACGAGTCCCAGCTCACCACCAAGGCGGAGAAAAAGATCCTGGCAGAGGCCAAAGCCGAATTTGCAGCGGAGCACCCGGCGTGCGGGGACGCCGAGAGCGCCGGGACCTGACTTCCGGAACGATAAACACGAAAAAGGGCCGCATGGACTTTCGTCCATGCGGCCCTTTTGGGATAGTCTCTTACTTCGCAGCCTTGGCGGCCTTGATGGCCTCGATCAGCAGCGGGGTGACCTTGAACAGGTCGCCGCAGATGCCGTAGTCGGCGATCTCGAAGATGGGAGCGGTGTCG
>NZ_JACSNX010000002.1 GCF_016902445.1 Oscillibacter valericigenes
AAGAGCTTTTTTCTTCCGCTCTCCGCCGCGGCTCACCACCGCGCCGACAGCTTTGTTAGAATACCAAATCCTTCCCTCTTTGTCAATACCTTTTTTCACCTTTTTTCGCCGGATCCTTTTTTCTCTCCGGGCAAGGCTCCTCATACCTTATTATATATTGCGGCTCCTTCACATTCGCAGGTTCTGCAAGGTTTTTCGCACATTCTTTGCTTTTCATTCTTATGTGATGCTGTTATAATAAGGACCATATATAGAAGGGGGCGAGTTTTTGAAATTCTGGAAGATGAACGGTGCCGGGAACGATTTTGTGATCCTGAACAATCTGGAAGAGCACCTTCCGGTGGATCAGCTTCCCCAAATCGCCCGGACGCTGTGTGAGCGGCATCTCTCCATCGGGGCCGACGGCATGATGGTGGTGGACACCCCCACCCAAGGCGGCGATTACCGGATGCTGTTCTATAACTCCGACGGCAGCGTTGGTGAGATGTGCGGAAACGGAGCCCGGTGTATCTGCAGATACGGCTATGAAAACGGCCTGGCCGGAGAGACACAGACCGTGGAGACCACGGCAGGCATCGTCACCGGCCGGCGGATCGACCGGCGGCTCTACCGGATCCGGCTCAACGACCCCACTACGGTGCGGCTGGACTGCCCGGTGGAGGTGGACGGCGTGACCTATGCCTGCTCCTATGTGGAGCTGGGCGATCCCGGGATCCCCCACGCAGTGGTGCCCTATGCCAATCTGCGTCAGGCGGATGAAAACGAGCTGCGGGAGCTGGGTCGGGCCATCCGGTGGAACCAGGCCTTCCCCAAAGGCGCCAATGTGAATTTCTACGAGATCGTGGGCGAGGACCTGATCTTTGAGCGGACATTTGAGCGTGGCGTGGAAGATTTCACCTACGCCTGCGGTACAGGCACCGGCTCTGTGGTAACCGTTCTGACCCTGCAGGGCAAGGTCTCCGGCCACGGCGTACAGGTGGATATGACCGGCGGGCGTCTGCTCATTGACGCAGAGCGGGTCCACTCCCATGTTTCCAGCCTCTATCTGACGGGCCCCACCAATGTGGTCTGCAAGGGTGAGGTCACGGATGAGGATCTCTCATTTTAAATGTAAGGCCCTCCGGCCATACAGATAACCGCAGCCAAACTTTGTTAGGAGGAGAGAGAATGAGTACACAGCTAAACAAAAAGTCTGTCGCCCGGAACTATGCATTTCTGGCCGTCATGCTGGGGTCCATGGTCCTGGGCTCCATCGTGGGCTGGATATTCCCTCAGGAACTGGACGCGGACGGAAACGTCATCAGCGCCGGCGCCACCGTGCTGGAGCCCCTGGGCACACTGTTCCTGAACATGATGTTCTGCATCGTGGTGCCCATGGTGTTTTCGTCTATCGCCGGGTCCGTGGCCACCATGAAGAGCCGCAAGCGGGCCGGCAAGATCATGGGCACCACCGTGCTGACCTTCATCATCACCGGCGCCATCGCGGCCGTCATCATGATCGTCATCATGAAGATCTTCCCCCCGGTGCTGGAGCCCTGGAGCAACCTGACAGAGGGTGTGGTGGATGATCCCATCTCCATCCCGGACCTGATCGTGAACTTCTTCACCGTCGGCGACTTCTCCGCCCTGCTCAGCCGGAGCGCCATGCTGCCCCTGATCGTCTTTTCCATCCTCTTCGGCTTCGGCGTGAATCTGGGGCCGGGTCCCGACAGCCTGATCGCCAAGTTCCTCACCAGTCTGTCCGATGCCATGATGAAGGTAGTGCAGCTGGTGACCTACTACGCCCCCATCGCCTTCTTCGGCTTCTTCGCCAATCTGGTGGCCACCTACGGCTCCCAGATCGCTCAGGACTATGCCCGGGCGCTGATCGTCTACTATCCCCTGTGCTTCATCTACATCTTTGTCGCATTCCCGCTGTTCGCCTGGTTCGGCGGCGGCAAGGGCGCAGTGAAGGAGATGTTCAAGCACATTGCCCGGCCGGCCATCACCTCTCTCGGCACCTGCTCCTCTGTGGCCACCATCCCCACCAACATGGAGGAGGCCGAGGCCACCGGCATCTCCAAGGATGTCAGCGAGATCGTTATCCCCCTGGGCGCCACCATGCACATGGACGGCTCCTGCTTCTCCTGCATTCTGAAGATCGTGTTCCTGTTCGGCGTGTTCGGCAAGCCCTTCGACAGCGTCGGCGACATGGCCCTGATGGTCGTGGTGGCCGTTCTGTCCTCCGTGGGCATGTCCGGCGTGCCCGGCGGCGGCTACATCGGCGAGTTCATCATGTGCTCCGTGTTCTTCCCGGATCAGCTGGCCATCGCCTATCCCATCGCCATCACCATCGGCAATCTGGTGGATCCCCCCGCCACCATGATCAACTCCTCCGGCGACTATGTGGTCAGCTACGTGGTCTCCCGGTTCGTGGACGGCAAGGACTGGTTCCAGAAGGTCCTGGCCAGCCGGAACAGCTGAATCGTATCTTCTGCACAAGCAGAAGGACCTGCCTTGCGGCAGGTCCTTCTCTTTTTTCCGGGTCAGCGCAGTTCTCCGCGGTGGCGCTCTTCCTGCCGGGCCTTGACGCTCTGGCCGAAGGGCGTGGCGGCCAGGCCGCCCAGGGCCGTCTCCCGCAGCTCCACCGGCAGGCGGCGGCCCACATCGCCCATGCAGTCGATGACCTGGTCCACCGGCACCCGGCTCTCAATGCCCGCCAGGGCCATGTCCGCCGCGCTGACGGCATTCACCGCGCCGATGACGTTCCGCTTCACGCAGGGGACCTCCACCAGCCCCGCCACCGGGTCGCAGGCCAGGCCCAGCAGGTTTTTCAGAGCCATGGCCACGGCATGGCCGATCTGCTCCGGCGTTCCGCCCCGCAGATCCACCAGGGCCCCAGCCGCCATGGCGGCTGCCGTGCCCACCTCCGCCTGGCAGCCGCCGGAGGCGCCGGAGATGGAGGCCCGGTAGCCGATGACGGCCCCGATGCCGGCGGCCACGTACAGCGCCCGGACGATGGCATCCTCCTCTACACCGCCCCGGCGGTACAGGGGCACCAGCACCGCAGGCAGTACGCCGCAGGCCCCCGCCGTGGGGGCCGCCACGATCCGGTGCATGCAGGCGTTGGACTCCGCCACGCACAGTGCCGTGGCGATGACCTCCTGGAGGTAGGGGCCGCAGAGGGTCTCCTGTCCGGCGGCGTAGTCCCACATCTTCTGGGCATCGCCCCCCACCAGGCCGCTGACGCTGCGCCGGTCCGCCCGGTAGGTGTCCACCGACTCCACCATGGCCCGCCAGGTGGCGTGCATCTTCCGGAAGGAGGCCTCCGCCGTCACCTGCCGCTCCTCCACGTCCGTGTCCCGCACCACCTGCCAGAAGGGTTTTTGACCTGCCTGGATCTTGTCGAAGATCTCCTGCATGGAATCCAGCGCCATCTCAGTCTTCCTCCTTCTCGTAATAGGTAGCGCCCAGCACGCCGTAGAGGACCCGGATCCGCTCCAGGGCGTCCTGGGGGATCTTCTGGTCCGTCTCCACCACTGTCAGGGCGTCCCCGCCCCGGCGGTCCCGGTTCAAGCTCATGTTGGCGATGTTGACGCCGCTGACGGACAGCTCGTTCAGGATCCGGGACAGCTCACCGGCCACGTCCTGGTGGCGGACCACCAGGGTGTTGAAGATGCCGGTGAAGCTCACGTCCACCCCGTCCAGCTGGTCCACCCGGATGCGGCCGCCGCCGGTGGAGGCCGCCTGGAGGACCAGTTTCCTCCCGTCGGCGCTCTCCACCGCCAGCACCGCCGTGTTGGGGTGGGCGTCCCGCAGGTGGATGGTGTGGAAGCGGAACTCCAGTCCCTGTCCCACGGCGATCTCAAAGCTCTCCGGAATGCCCAGGTCGTCCGGCTTCATTCCCAGGAGCCCCGCCACCAGAGCCCGGTCCGTGCCGTGGCCCTGTCCGGTGTCTGCGAAGGAGCCGTGGAGGCCGATATCCGCCCGCACCGGTGCCGCCCCCAGCAGCGTCCTGGCCATGCGGCCGATCCGCACCGCCCCCGCCGTATGAGAGCTGGAGGGTCCCACCATGACAGGGCCCAGAATGTCGAAAATGTCCAGCATGCCGCATTCCTCCCGGAAGTCTCAAAATCGTTTCCAGCGTATCATATTCTCTCCGTTTCCGCAAGACGTTTTCCCGTTGACCTTTCCGCCGGTGTCCCTTATACTGGAGGCAGAAAGGAGCGTGACCGGCATGTCCTCTTTGCTGCTGCGGAACCTGCGGAGCGTCATCACCTGTGACGACGGCGATACCGTTTTGGAGCACACCGACCTCTACTGCGAGGACGGGGTGATCCGGGCCATGGGTCCGGACCTGCCCCAGACCGCCGACACGGTGATGGACGGCTCCCGTTACTGGTGCTATCCCGGCCTCATCAACACCCACCACCACCTGTATCAGGTGTTCTCCCGGAACCTGCCCCAGGTGCAGAACCTGGAGCTGTTCGACTGGCTCACCGCCCTGTATGAGATCTGGAAGGGGCTGGACGAGGACGTGGTGCGCCTCAGCTCCCTCACTGGCATGGGCGAGCTGCTGAAGCACGGCTGCACCACCTGCTTTGACCACCATTACGTATTCCCCGCTGGCTGCGGAGACCTGATCGGCACCCAGTTCGCCGCCGCCGAGGAGCTGGGCATCCGAATGTTCGCCTCCCGGGGCAGCATGGACCTCTCCCGGAAGGACGGCGGCCTGCCGCCGGACAGCGTGGTCCAGACGGTGGATGAAATCATGAAGGACTCCGCCCGGGTCATCGAGGCGTACCACGATCCGTCCTTCGGGTCCATGCGGCAGGTGGCCCTGGCCCCCTGCTCCCCCTTCTCCGTCAGCGGGGAGCTGCTGCGGCAGAGCGCCATCCTGGCCCGGCAGTACGGCGTGCGGCTCCACACCCACCTGTGCGAGACGAAGGATGAGGAGCACTACACCCTGGAGCACTACGGCGTCCGGCCGCTGGAGTACATGGCGTCCCTGGGGTGGACAGGCCCGGACGTGTGGTACGCCCACGGCATCCACTTCAACGACGAGGAGCTGCGGGAGCTCTCCCGCACCGGCACCGGCGTGGCCCACTGCCCCATCAGCAACATGAAGCTGTCCTCCGGCGTGGCCCGGGTGCCGGAGATGCTGGCGCTGGGCGTCCCGGTGGGATTGGCGGTGGACGGCTCCGCCAGCAACGACGGGTCGTCCCTCATGGAGGAGCTGCGGGTGTGCTACCTGCTCCACCGGCTGACCTCCAGCGAAAAAGCCCCCTCTGGCTATCAGGTGCTGAAGATGGCCACCCGGGGCAGCGCCCGGCTGCTGGGCCGGGAGGACATCGGGCAGCTGGCGGTGGGCAAGTGCGCCGACTTCTTCCTGGTGGATTCCCGCCGGCTGGAGCTGGTGAGCGGGGAGTACAGCCCCGCCGACGTGCTGGCCACGGTGGGCCTGCGGGGCCCGGTGGACTGCACCGTGGTGAACGGCCGCATCGTGGTTCAGGAGGGGCACCTCGTCACCATCGCCGAGGGCCGCGTGGCCGCCGACGCCCGAAAGGCCTGCGCCGACTATCTGGCGAAGGCGTGAGGTGGCGGACATGAAGAAGCTTTGCCTCCTGCTCTCCCTGCTCTTCATGTGCCTGCTGGCGTCCGGCTGTCAGACTGGATCTGACCCTCTCCCGCCGGAGACGGAATATCCCCTCTTTTCCTCTTATTCGGAGCAGGCCTCCTTCCGGGCGCCGGACGGGGCCCGGATGCCATCCTACCAGCCCTTTGCCGGAGACAGGGGAGAAACAGAGATCCTCTCGTTCTCCCGGACCTATCCGGCGCCCTCTGGGTGGAGAGACGAGCAGCCTGCCGCCGCTTACGCCGTCTGCGACCAGCTCTGGTACCAGGGCCTGGCCCTGGACCTGGAGGACTGGGTGGACACCGCGGCGGCGGACTGGGCCGATGCCCAGGCCACAGGCCGGAGTTTTGCCTGCTATCCGGTGGAGCAGTCCACCGACTGCACGCTGGAGACGGACCGGCTCTGGAACTTCGTCACCCGGCTGGCCTATCCGGCAGAGTACCCCTTTGACCGGGTCATGGTTGAGACCATTGTCCGCAGCCAGTTCTTCGATCCCGCAGACGGGGCGGAGCTGGACCCCGCAGAGCTGTTTTTGATACCGGAGGCGGACCTGCCTCACGCGCTCTATACGCTGACGGCAGATACCTGGCCGGAAAACACTGAGGTCTCCACCTCGGCGGAGGCGGACTTTGCCCGCTGGTTCTCCACAGAGTACCTCTATCTGGACGAGGATGGCCTGATGCTGGAATTCCCCGCCGGGACGCTGGAGGACAACGCCTGGCTGTTCCCCTTCTCCTATCAGGAGCTGGATGGCATCCTCCAGCCCTGGGCCATGCCGGAGTGAGGTGAAAGAAGAACTCCCAGTTTCGTTTCGTATCCCTGCGTCTCTATGGTCCTCTGATGTCCCCGCCTCCTGGCGGGAACGGAAATACGAAAAATCCGGATAAGCAAAACGCCGCCCGGGCCATGCAGGTCCGGGCGGTGCTGTTTCTTCGTTTGATGTTATGTAAACTTATTTTCATGCCGCGGCGGGCTCCGTGGCCGCGGGCAGGGGCGGCACATGGAAGCGGAAGTAGTCGTAATTATAGCTGCGGTTGGGCTCCACCTGGTCGCCGAAGCGCAGCTGGATCAGCTCGCTGATCGTCACCAGCTGATAGCCCTGCTCCAGCAGCCAGGGCACCAGGACCTCCGTGGCCTCCACCGTGCTGCCGTAGATGCTGTGGAGGAGGATCACCTGGCCGTCCAGGTTCCCGGCGTTCTGGACGCTGGCCACCACCTTGTCCGCGTCCTTGGAGAGCCAGTCCTCCGTGTCGATGGACCAGGTGACGATGCTCCGGCCGCAGGTGGTCTTCAGCGTCTTGTTCATGGATCCGTACGGAGGCCGCAGCAGTGTGGGCGTGGTGCCCAGCACCTCCTGGAAGATCGCGTCCGCGGCGGCCTGGTCCGCCTGCTGGGCGGCCTGGTCCATCTTGCCCAGGTTGGCGTGGCGGTAGGAGTGGCTGCCGATCTCACAGCCCAGGTCCACCGCCCGGCGGACCGCATCCGGCGCCTTGGGCAGGTTCCGGGCCACCTCGAAGAAGGTGGCCACCGCGCCGTTCTTCTCCAGAATATCCAGGATCTGGTCGGTGTAAACGGCGTGGGGGCCGTCGTCAAAGGTCAGGGCCACCATGGGGCGGGTGGGGTCCACCACCCGCTGGGTCTCCGGCAGCGGCTCAACAGGGGTCTCCGGGGCCGGGGATCCTTCCTCCGGCGCAGCGCCCTCCTCCGCCTCCTGGTCAAGGGGAAACAGCTCCGGCATCCTGCCGGGCTCCGGGACTTCCGGCAGGATCTGGGCGGCCTGCTCCGCCGGCACCAGATGTTCCGGCGGCGTCTCCGGCAGAGCCGCTGCGGTACTGCAGGAGGTCAGCATCAGACAGGATAGAAAAATGTGGATCAGTTGTCTCATGGCAGAATCCTTTCTTTCGTCTCTTTGTTGACCTTATGATACGGGTTCCCCCCAAAAAAGTCAGGTCAAAACGGATACAAAAAGGTCAAAAAGAGTGACAAAAGAAACGAAGAGTGACAAACGCCGGAGCGGGGCGTCTCTCCCCCGCTCCGGCGCCCCTTACAGCCGCTGGTCCTTGTCCTCCGCATACCAGAGATTCCAGGTCTGGCGGTAGACCTCTGCCGCCGCCTCACTGTGGCACACCATCCGCACCCGCTCCGGCAGGGCGCGGCCTGCCAGGAACTCCATGATAGTACGCAGGGCCACCGTGGCCGCCAGCGGCAGCGGGTAGCCGTAGACCCCGGTGGAGATGGAGCAGAAGTCCAGGGTGCGGATGCCGCGGGCGGCGGCCGTTTCCAGGCAGCTGCGGTAGCAGGAGGCCAGCAGGGCCGCCTCCCCGTGGTCTCCGCCCTGCCAGACGGGCCCCGGCGTGTGGATCACGTATTTCGCCCGCAGGCGGTAGCCCGCCGTCAGCTTGGCCTGCCCCCGCTCACATCCCCCAAGAGTGCGGCACTCCGCCAGCAGCTCCGGCCCCGCCGCCGCGTGGATGGCCCCGTCCACACCGGCGCCGCCCAGCAGGCTGGGGTCGGCCGCATTGACGATGGCCTCCGCGTCGGACTGTGTGATGTCTCCCACCAGGATGGAAAAACGGTCCATATCTGTCCTCCAGTCTGCGGCCGCCCCATCCGGTATGCCGCCTTTTTCCTCCAGTATAGAACCTTCTGTCCAAAAAGCAAGCCCGGATTTTCGGGTTGTCCGCCGACGGATTCCGCGGTATAATTTCCCTGAGAAACATGCCGTGCCCGGCAGCGCCCT
Organism: Oscillibacter valericigenes; assembly: GCF_016902445.1. Taxonomy (GTDB): domain Bacteria; phylum Bacillota; class Clostridia; order Oscillospirales; family Oscillospiraceae; genus Oscillibacter; species Oscillibacter avistercoris. The sequence continues at coordinate 8,355 of NZ_JACSNX010000002.1, forward strand.
GCCGGGAGAAAGGAGCCCTTATGGCAAAGCAGATCCCCACCTACACCGGGACGCTGCGCAACCACTCCCTGACCATCCCCGCCTGTGTCAGCGAGTGCAGCGGCATCCGCGTCTTCGGCCGGCGCATCAAGTCCCTGGCCTTCTCCACCGACGTGGCCATCATCAAAAACATCAACGCCGACGCCATCATCGCCGTCTATCCCTTCACGCCCCAGCCGGTGATCTCCCAGGCCATCATCAGCGTGTCCGACGTGCCGGTGTTCGTGGGCGTGGGCGGCGGCATCACCACCGGCATGCGCTCTGTCCGCCTGGCCATCCAGGCGGAGCATCAGGGTGCTTACGGCGTTGTGCTGAACGCCCCCACCTCCAACGAGGTGGTCCGCCAGATCAAGGAGGTGGTGGACATCCCGGTGGTCATCACTGTGGTCTCCGCCCACACGGACATCCGCAGCCGTCTGGCAGCCGGCGTGGACTTTCTCAATGTCTCCGGCGCCGCGGCCACGCCGGAGATCGTGGCGGAGATCCGCCGGGACTTCCCCGACGTCCCCATCATCGCCACCGGCGGCCCCACGGAGGAGTCCATCCTCCGCACCATCCGAGCCGGAGCCAATGCCGTGACCTACACGCCCCCCACCAACGGGGCCCTGTTCGCCCAGATCATGGAGAAGCACCGGAAAACGCTGTGAGCCCGGCCTCAAAAAAATGCCCGAACGGGGGTTGACAAACGACGCAGTCTCTGGATATAATGACGGCGGATCGGTAGGTGAGGCTACCATGGGGATCCGGATCTATTCCAAAGACTGCTGCCGCACAGTTGTGGAGACACAACCAGCTGGTCAACAGGCCGCGTCGACAACAAGGCGCCGCTTAATGCAGTTGCTACGCCCCGTGAAGCTAAAGCTTGGACGAAGTGCCCCATTGTGTGCAGTTGTCCCTGCCGGATCTCCGGCAGGGACATTTTTTATCGGAAGGAGGTGTGCGCGATGGAATCTGCCAGTCGATCGACCGGAAAAATCAAACGAAAGCGAGGTAACGACTATGACCATGTTCAACAAGGATCTGATCCTGCAGCTTTTGGAGAACCGGGACGGCAGGGCCCTCCTTACGTTCTGGAGGGGCCGCAATGCGGTGGACATCGCCGCCCTCCTGGAGTCTGTGGACGACGCCGCACGGCAGGCGGCGGTGTTCCGCACGCTGCCCAAGGACCTGGCGGCGGATGTGTTCTCCTATCTCCCCGGCCCCACGCAGGCCCGGCTGGCCCGCTCCTTTGCGGACGGAGAGCTGCAGCTGCTGTTTGACGCCCTGCATCTGGACGATGCCGCGGATTTTCTGGAGGAGCTGCCCGCCAATCTGGTGACCCGCGTCCTTCAGACCGCGTCCCCCCAGCGCCGCATGGCGGTGAACGCCCTGCTGTCCTATCCGTCCGGCAGCGCCGGCAGCGTCATGACGCCGGAGTTTGTCTCCCTCCGCCCGGAGGACACGGTCCGGCAGGCGCTGGACACCATCCGCCGCACCGGTATCCACAAGGAGACCATCTACACCTGCTATGTGCTGGACTGCCGGAGGCTGCTGGGGACCGTGTCCGCCAAGGATCTGCTGACCGCGGCGGAGGACGCCGCCGTCAGGGACCTGATGACCGCGGACGTCATCTCCGTCGGCACCCTGACGGACCGGGAGGCGGCTGCCCGCCTGCTGGCAAAATACGACCTGCTGGCCCTGCCGGTGCTGGACGGAGAGGCGCGGATGGTGGGCATCGTCACCGTGGACGACGCCATCGACGTGCTGACGGAGGAGACCACGGAGGACCTGTCCATCATGGCGGCGGTGACGCCGGACGAGAAGCCCTACTTCGCCGCCTCCGCCTGGGAACACGCCCGGCACCGCATCCTCTGGCTGCTGATCCTGATGCTGTCCGCCACCATCACCGGCTCCATCATCACGCGGTATGAGGACGCCATCTCCGCCGTTCCGCTGCTGGTGGCCTTTCTGCCCATGCTGATGGACACCGGCGGCAACTGCGGCTCCCAGAGCGCCACGCTGGTGATCCGGGGCCTGGCCCTGGACGAGATCCAGCCCCGGGACGTGATCCGTGTGGTGCGCAAGGAGTTTGCTGTGTCCCTTATCGTCAGCGCCGCCCTGGCCGCGGCCAACGGCCTGCGGATCTTCCTCCAGTACCACGACGCCGCCATCGCCCTGGTGATCTCCCTGTCCCTGGTAGCCACGGTGATCCTGTCCAAGCTGGTGGGCTGCGTGCTGCCCATCGCTGCCAGACAGCTCCGCATGGACCCGGCCATCATGGCCTCCCCCCTCATCACCACCATCGTGGACGCCGGGGCCGTGCTGATCTACTTCCAGGCCGCCACCGCGTTCCTGCCGCTGTCTGTGTGAGGGGCTATTGATCACAATATGCAGTTCAGGCAAAGAACGGGCGCCTGCCGGAACTCCGGCAGGCGCCTGTTTTATCTTCTCTCATTCACCGCAGGAAGATCCGCTTTCCGCCCCGGTATTCCCGGACGGTGCCGATCCGCTGGGCGCTGGGGACGCAGCCTTGCAGCTCCGCATACAGCGCATCCGCGTCCGCCGGGTCCACGGCCATCAGCAGACCGCCGGCGGTCTGTGGATCGTAGAGTAGGTCTTGTTTACATAACTCAATCACCCCCGCGTCCACGCCGGGCTCGGCGAAGGTGCGGTTCCGATACATCCCCGCCGGCAGCAGGCCCATCCTGGCAAACTCCAGCGCCTCCGGGATCAGGTCGATGGCGTCCACGTTCAGCTCCAGCTCCACGTCGCTGCCCTGGGCCATCTCAAAGCTGTGGCCCAGCAGGCCGAAGCCCGTCACGTCGGTGCAGGCGTGGACGCGGTAGCGCACCATGGCGTCCCGGGCGGACTTGTTCAGGGTGGTCATCAGCCGCTCCGCCAGGGCCTGTCCCTCCGGGGACAGCAGCTCCGCCTTCTGGGCGGTGGTGAGGACGCCGATGCCGATGGGCTTGGTCAGCAGCAGCACGTCCCCGGGCCTTGCCCCGGCGTTGGTCAGCACCCGGTCCGGGTGAACGAAGCCGGTGACCGCCAGACCGTACTTGGGCTCGTCGTCCAGGATGCTGTGGCCGCCGGTGATGAGGGCCCCCGCCTCATAGACCTTGTCGTACCCGCCCCGGAGCAGCTGGTGCACCGCGTCTTTCGGCATGGTCTCCGGGATCGCCATGATGTTCAGGCACAGCTTGGGCTCGCCGCCCATGGCGTACACGTCGGACAGGGCGTTGGTGGCCGCGATCTGGCCGAAGAGATACGGGTCGTCGGCGATGGGCGGGAAGAAGTCCACCGTCTGCACCAGGGCCAGGTCGTCACTGACCTTGTAGACGGAAGCGTCGTCGCTCTTGTCGAAGCCCACCAGCAGGTTGGGGTCCTGGTGGACCCGGATGCCGTCCAGCAGCTGGGCCAGGACGCCGGCCCCCACCTTGGCGCCGCACCCGGCGCACTTGGCCAGCTTTGTCAGCTTCACTTCATTTTCCATCAGGCCCCTTCCTCCTTTCTCTCCGCCGGAGCCCCCAGCGCCCCCGTCAGGTGCAGGAGCGCCTCCAGCACGCCGCCGCCCACCGCCAGGGCCTTGTCGCTGGCGGTGTAGCAGTGTTCCACCTTGCAGCGGGGGTCGATATCCCCGGCCTTCATGCCCTTGCGGACCGGTGTACCATCCGGCAGGATGCCCCGCAGGACACCGTCCAATGTGCAGGTCATGGGGACGCCGTCCACCGTGGCGGCCACATCCCCCTGCTTCACCTGGGCGCCGATATCCAGGATTTGACGGAAGGCCCCGTCGGCCGGGGCCCGCAGCACCCGCTCCCCGGCAAAGCCCCCGATGAGGCCCGGGATGCCGGTGTTGGGCAATGCGCTTCCCTGGTAGTACACCCGGCCCAGAGTGTGGCCCCGCATGGTCTCCACCACCGCGTGGCAGTCCATCCCGGCGGTGAAGCCCGGGCCCACGCCGATGACCGCCGGGGCGTCTGTGATTCTGGTCCCGAGATTTTTTTTGGCCAGGATGGCGTCCACCACGGCGTCCGGCTTCAGCACAGAGATGCAGATCCCCTCCGGGTCCGGCAGCACCGGGACGATGTCTTCCTGGAGCAGGGCCAGGGCCTGTTCCGGCGTGTCCGCCCGGCGGGCGGTGACGTCCTCCACTCTGGTCTCCCCCAGCACGATGGCCTGGGAGAAGGCCACTGTCCGCCGAATGGCGGTTGGGGCCGGTATATCGGTCATAATCACCGATATATGCGACCGTTTCAGCCGCAGGGCGATGCCGGTGGCGATGTCCCCGGCACCCCGAATGATCACCAGCATGGGAAATACTCCTTCCTGTGGAGGCTGCCCGCCAGCACCGGACAGTCCAGCAGCGCCGCCAGAGCCCTGGCGTCCGCCAGGTCCCACAGCGTCTCCACTTGGTTGACATAAATTTTATCGTGCAGCCCCTCGGCCCGCAGGACCGCAGCCTCGGTCTCCGGGGCGGCCTCCGCCGTCTCCGCCACTCCCGCCAGCGAGGCATATCGCTCCGACCGGTGGGCGGCCTCCAAAATGGGCTGTCCAAAGCCGGAGGCCCCCACCACGCAGATGGTCTGGTTGGCCTCCGGGGGGATCACCGGCTCGTGGGGGGCGTGGGCCTTCAAGGGACGGCGGGCGGCGCCGTCCGCCTCCACCAGTACGTAGTCGAACCGCTCCACCAGGTCCGCCATGGGCAGGGCCGGGGCCGCCAGCTTGCCGGTGCCGGGCACGTCTGTCCCAGCGCACAGCAGGCGGTGGGACTGGCGCAGGACGTCCAGAGATTCCGCCGTCCGGGCGCAGGGCAGGTCCTGGAACGGGAAGATCTTTGTCGTGGTGCACAGCAGGACGGTGTGCTGTCCCGCCAGCTCCTCCCCCAGGGTCCGCAGAAGGGTGGTCTTGCCGCCGCCGCCGATGACGGCGGTGACGCCGGGCCGGATGGCCAGCAGTTCTGCCAGCTTCACAGCGTTCCCTCCCCCCCGTCGTTCTTCTTTCCATAGAATAGCACCTCCCCCGCCCTCCGTCAAGCAAGGCCGGCGGGCAGGGCGGTTTTTCCCGGTTTTCAGGGGGTGCAACCGGCAGTTGCTAATTTTTCAAGTCCCCTTGGTGGACTTTTGGACGGCACGCCGCTATACTGTGACTACAAAGGAGGGCACAGCATGAGCCTTGGAACCAACATCAGCCGCCTGCGGGCGGAACATCATCTGTCCCAGGGGGACCTGGCGGAGGCGCTGGCAGTGAGCCGCCAGTCCGTCAGCAAATGGGAGACGGATTCCAGCGTGCCGGACCTGGACAAGCTGGTGAAGCTGAGCCAGCTCTTCGGCGTGTCCCTGGACGAGCTGGTGACGGGAGCAGTGCCCCAACTGAAGGCGGAGACGCCGCCCCAGCCGGTCGTCGTTTCCCACCGGATGCCGGGCCGGAAGATCGCCGGGACCATCCTCTTCTGCATGGGCTTTCTGGCGTTTCTGATCCCCACGGTGCTGGGCGGGCTCCTCACCGGCGTGATTTTGGCTGTCCCGTTTCTGGTGTGCGGCATCATCTGCTTTCTCGCCCAAAAGCGGCCGGGACTGTGGTGCGCCTGGGCGCTTTACCTGATTGCGGACATCTTCTTTCACTATGCCACCGGCCTCAACTGGACTTACATTTTTGCCACGTTTTCCTGGGAGCAAATGGGGCTGACGTCCGTCTATGTGGTCACCGCCTGGATCCAGGTACTGGTGACCCTGGCGCTGCTGATTGCCACCGTCCGCTCCTTCCGAAAGTCCCCCTTCCCCCTCACCCGGCGGAACAGGGTGATCCTGGCTCTGGTGTGGGCCGGTTTTCTGGTGAGCCGCCTGCCCTTCGCCTATCTGGTCCTGCCGCTGGGCGCCTATGTGCTCTCCATCGGGGCATTGATGGCGCTGGTCTCCATCGCCCAGGGCATCGTCTCCATGATCCTGCTGGCCATCGCCCTGACGCTGGCGGTGCGGATGTTCGCCGCCTGGAGGGCCTCCCGCCGCTAGGATCTTTCTAGTTCTGTACAACGACGCCCCGGCATCAGCCGGGGCGTTTTTCTTGACTTTTCCCGTGGTCCGCCTATAATATAGTATATCGTTTATCTCACTTGAGTATCACGGTTGGAGGGTGCTATGCAGGACAGCTGCGGACGGACAATTGATTATCTGCGGCTGTCAGTGACGGACCGGTGCAACTACCGGTGCCGGTACTGTATGCCGGCCGAAGGGGTAGAGAAGCGGGCACACGGGGACATCCTCTCCCTGGAGGAGCTGGCGGAGATCGCCGCGGCAGCGGTGGCCTGCGGGGTGAAGAAGATCCGCCTCACGGGCGGAGAGCCCCTGGTGCGGCTGGGGCTGGTGGACCTGTGCCGGATGCTGCGGGCCATCCCCGGGGTGGAGGAACTGTGCCTCACCACCAACGGAAGCCTGCTGCCCCGGCTGGCGAGGCCCCTGCGGGAGGCGGGGCTGGACCGGCTGAACATCAGCCTGGACACCCTGCGGCCGGACCGGTTCGCCGCCATGACCCGCTTGGGGACCCTCCAGGCTGTGCTGGACGGCATCGAAGCGGCGGAGGCGGCGGGATTCCATGATTTGAAATTTGACACCGTCCTCATCGGCGGGTTCAACGACGATGAGATCGGGGACTTCGTGGACTTGAGCCGGAATCATCCCTGGGAGATGCGGTTCATCGAGCTCATGCCTATGGGGCCCTGCGCCTCCTGGGACAAGGGCTGCTTCCTGCCGGGGGAAACCGTCCTGGAGCGGGTGCCGGAGCTGGCGCCCATCCAGGCCCAGGGCGTGGCCCGGCGGTACCGGCTGCCCGGCGCAAAGGGCACCGTGGGGCTCATCTCGCCAGTGAGCCACGACTTCTGCGCAGACTGCCGCCGCATCCGGGTGACGGCGGACGGCAAGCTGAAGGGCTGTCTCCACAGCCGGGAGGAGATCTCCCTCCGGGGGCTCCACGGCCAGGAATTGGTGGACGCCGTCCGGCAGGGCATCCTCCACAAGCCCCAGCGGCACCATTTGGCGGAGCGGCGGAGCGACACGCCCCGGAACATGAATCAGATCGGAGGCTGACCCATGGGAGAGCTGACTCATTTCAACGAACAGGGCCGGGCCAGGATGGTGGACGTGACGGACAAGGCCGTCACCCACCGCCGGGCCGTGGCCGCCGGGGAGATCCACATGGCCCCGGAGACCCTTCAAAAAATCAAGGACGGCACCATGAAGAAGGGCGACGTACTGGCGGTGGCCCAGGTGGCTGGCATCCAGGCGGCCAAGCACAACTGGGAGCTCATCCCCATGTGCCACCCCCTGCCCCTGACGGGCGTCGACATCACCTTCGCCCTGTCCGACGAGCCCTGCATGGTGGAGATCCGGGCCGCCGTCACCTGCACCGGCGTGACCGGGGTGGAGATGGAGGCGTTGACGGCCGTATCCGTGGCGGCTCTGACCATCTACGACATGTGCAAGGCCGTCCAGAAGGACATGCGCATCGACAACATCCGCCTGCTGCAAAAATCCGGCGGCAAGAGCGGGGACTACCAAATCAAGGAGTGAGACCGTTGGCAAGCGTGGTTTCGGTGAATATCAGCGAGCGGAAGGGCGAGCAGAAGCATCCCGTTTCGGAAATTCAATTGAAGCTCCGGCACGGCATCGTGGGGGACGCCCACGCCGGGGACTGGCACCGGCAGATCAGCTTACTGGCGGAGGAGAGCGTGGACACCATGCGCTCGGGCTGCCCCATCCCCCTGGACGCCGGGGTGTTCGCGGAGAACATCAACACCGTGGGGATTGATTTGAAGCACCTGCCGGTGGGCACCCATCTGCGGATCGGGGAGACAGAGGTGGAGGTGACCCAGATCGGCAAGGAGTGCCACAGCGACTGCGCCATCAAGAAGGCGGTGGGCAAATGCGTCATGCCCACGGAGGGCATCTTCGCCGTGGTGGTCCGGGAGGGCGTGGTCCGCCCCGGCGATGAGATCGAAATTGTGGAGGCGGAAGCATGAAGCTGATACGGACGGAGGACGCGGTGGGCCATGTGCTGTGCCACGACCTGACCCAGATCATCAAGGACCAGTACAAGGACGCCCGGTTCCGCAAGGGGCATGTGGTGACGGAGGAAGATATTCCTGTACTCCTCTCCATGGGCAAGGAGCACCTGTATGTGTGGAAGATGACACCGGGGATGCTCCACGAGGACGAGGGAGCGGAACGCCTGCTGGCCCTGTGCGCCAATGCGAATATGGAACGCAGCGGGGTGAAAGAGGGCAAGATCGAGCTGAAGGCGGCCTGTGACGGGCTGTTTCGGGTCCGGTCGGAGGCCCTGCGGGCGGTGAACGGTATCGACGAGCTGATGATCGCCACCCGGAAGGGCGGCACTGCCGTCAAGAAGGGGGACAAGCTGGCGGGGATGCGGGTCATCCCCCTCATCATCGCGGAAGAAAAGCTGGACGATGCCAAGGCGGCCGCCGGAGATGAGCCCCTGCTGGAGCTGCGTCCCTGGGTGCGAAAGACCGCCGCCATCGTGGCCACCGGCAGCGAGGTGAAGAAGGGATTGATCCAGGACACCTTCACCCCGGTGGTGCGGGACAAGCTGGCGGCCTGCGGCATCGAGACCATCTCCGTCACCTATCCCGGCGACGGGGTGGAGAACGTGGCGAATGCTGTCACCGAGGCCCGGCGGACCGGGGCGGAGATCATCCTCTGCACCGGCGGCATGAGCGTGGACCCGGACGACAACACCCCCGGCGGCATCAAGCAGAGCGGGGCCAGGATCGTCACCTACGGCGCCCCGGTGCTGCCCGGCGCCATGTTCCTGCTGGGCTACTACGACGACGGCACCCCGGTGATGGGCCTGCCCGGCTGCGTCATGTACGCCGGAGCCACCATCTTCGACCTGGTGCTGCCCTGGGCGGCGGCGGATGTGCCCGTCACCAGGGAGTGGATCGTCTCCCTGGGCGAGGGCGGCCTGTGCCTGGGCTGCAAGCCCTGCCACTGGCCCGCCTGCCCGTTTGGAAAATAAGAATACCCGCGCCGGAGCTGACCGGCGCAGGCTTTTCTCCACCGTTATCCTCGCTTAAATATCACGCCGGTTTGACGCCGGACTTGCCAAGCCGGCTTGAACATACTATCATCAGGAAAGGAAGATCTCCCATGAAAAAGTTTTTCTCTCTGCTTCTGGCCCTCTCGCTGGCCCTGGCCCTGACCGCCTGCGGCGGCAGCACGGACACCGGCGACACCGCCGCGGACGACACCGCCGCCGAGCCGGTGGATCTGTACGTCTTTGCCGCCGCCTCCATGCAGGAGTCCCTGGACCAGGTCATCGAGGCCTACAAGGCCGTGGCCCCGGAGGTCACCGTGGTAGCCACTTACGACTCCTCCGGCACGCTGAAGACCCAGATCCAGGAGGGGGCCGACTGCGACGTGTTCATCTCCGCCGCGCCCAAGCAGATGAATCAGCTGGACGCCGAGGGCGGCGAAGAGAACACCGAGGGGCTGGACCTGGTGGACAGCGCCACCCGCCTGGACCTGCTGGAGAACAAGGTGACCCTGGCGGTGCCGGAGGGCAACCCCAAGGGCATCGAGTCCTTTGACCAGCTGGCAGAGCTGCTGGCGGCCGGCGACGTGTTCCTGGCCATGGGCAACAGCGACGTGCCGGTGGGCCAGTACACCCAGAAGATCTTTACTTACTACGGCCTGGACGAGGCGTCCCTGGCCAGCGCCGGCGTGCTGACCTACGGCTCCAACGTGAAGGAGGTCACCACCCAGGTCTCCGAGGGGACGGTGGACTGCGGCGTCATCTACGCCACCGACGCCTTCTCCGCCGGCCTGACGGTGGTGGACGAGGCCACCGCCGAGATGTGCGGCCAGGTCATCTACCCCGCGGCCGTCATGAAGAACAGCGCCAACCCCGACGCCGCCAAGGCCTTCCTGGACTTCCTGTCCACCGACGAGGCCATGGCCTGCTTTGAGGCCGTTGGCTTCAGCCCCATGGCGTAAAACAGATAGAAGTTAGGAGATAGGAGTTGATGGGCTGCCGGAGGCGGCCGGTCCAAATCGTCCGGCTCCGCCGGACACCAAAGCTCCTCTCTCCTATCTTCACGCTCCACTCTCAACTCTTCACTCTCTGCTGGAATCAGGTGCTTGTATGGACTGGTATCCGCTTTACAACTCATTGAGAATTGCTGCCATCGTTCCCATTGGGCCCCGGCCCAATGGGAGCCCCTGATTTGATTTTGGCCGGCCAGGCAAAGCCCGGCCTCTCCAAGGTTTTGCTTTGCAAAACGCTTGTACGCCGCTTCCGCGGCGGCCCGCCTCTGGCGGGTCGAGATGGCAGACACCCTTTTCCCCGGGAGGTATTCTGAAATGGACTGGTATCCGCTTTACAACTCATTGAGAATTGCCGCCATCTCGACGGCGGCGGTGTTCTTCCTGGGCATCCTGGCGGCGTATTACATCGCCAGACTGCCCCGGCTGGTGAAGGGCGTGCTGGATGTGGTGCTGACGCTGCCTCTGGTACTGCCCCCCACCGTGGTGGGCTGGCTGCTGCTGGTGCTGCTGGGGCCCAACCGCCCCATCGGCGCCTGGGTGCAGGACCACTTCGGCCTCCGGCTGGTGATGACCTGGTGGTCCGCCGTCTTCGCCACCGTGGTGGTTGCCTTTCCCCTGATGTACCGCACCGCCCGGGGCGCCTTTGAGAGCTTCGACCACACCCTGGCGGAGGCCGCCCAGACCCTGGGCCGGTCCAACACCTGGATCTTCTGGCGGGTGCGGATGCCCGTGTGCCGCCAGGGCATCCTGGCGGGGACCGTGCTGGCCTTTGCCCGGGCCCTGGGGGAGTACGGTGCCACCTCCATGATCGCCGGCTACACCCCGGGGCGGACGGCCACCATCTCCACCACGGTGTACCAGCTCTGGCGGACCGACAACGACGCGGAGGCCCTGCGCTGGGTGCTGGTGAACATCGCCATCTCCGCCGTGTTCCTGCTGGCGGTGAACCTGCTGAAGGCCCGGCAGAGGCGGGCCGGGAAAGGGGGCGGACGGTAATGGCGCTCTCCGTGGACATTCAAAAGCAGCTGGGGGACTTCCGGCTGGAGGTCCGGTTCGAGGCCGGGGACGAGACGCTGGCCCTGCTGGGAGCCTCGGGGTGCGGCAAGTCCGTGACCCTCAAATGTGTGGCGGGTATCCTGACGCCGGACGAGGGGCACATCCAGCTGGACGGCGTCACCCTGTATGACAGCGCCGCCAGGATCGACCTGCCGCCCCAGAGGCGGCAGGTGGGATACCTGTTCCAGCAGTACGCCCTGTTCCCCAACATGACGGTGCGGCAGAACATCGCCGCGGCCGTGCGGGACAAGAGCCGCCGCCAGACAGAGGTGGCAGAGAAGCTGCGGCAGTTCCGGCTGGAGGCCGTGGCGGACCAGAAGCCGGGGCAGCTCTCCGGCGGGCAGCAGCAGCGGTGCGCCCTGGCCCGGATTTTGGCGTCGGAGCCCAGGGCCATCCTGCTGGACGAGCCCTTCTCCGCCCTGGACAGCTATCTGAAATACCAGCTGGAGCTGGAGCTGGCGGACACGCTGGGAGGATTCCCCGGCACGGTGCTGTGGGTCTCCCACGACCGGGGAGAGGTGTTCCGGAACTGCCGCCGGGTGTGCGTCATGGACCGGGGCCGGTCCCAGCCGGTGACCACTCTGGAGGAGCTGTTCCGCAGCCCCGGCACGGAGGCCGCCGCCCGGCTCTCCGGGTGCAAGAACTATGCCGACGTCCGGCCAGCAGGGGACTCTGTGTCCCTTCCGGACTGGGGGCTGACGCTCTCCTGCGGCCGGCCGGTGCCGGAGGGCGTCTGCCGGATCGGCATCCGGGCCCACCACATCCGCCCCGCCGCTCCGGGCGGGGAGAACTGCTTTGCCTGCACGGTGGAGCGGGTGGTGGAGGACGTGTTCTCCACCATCGTGCTGCTGCGGCCGGAGGGCGCGGCGCCGGAGGCGCCTCTGCTGCGGATGGAGCTGGACAAGGAAGCCTGGCAGGCGGTGCCGGACAAGGGCCGCCTTACCGTCTCCGCTCCGCCGGAGGCCATTTTGCTGCTGGGATCGTGAAGGAGGGATCTACCATGTTTAAAGCTGCTGTTCTGACGGTCAGCGACCGGAGCTTCCGGGGAGAGCGCCCGGACGCGGGCGGGCCCCTGGTCGTTGAAATTCTGAAAAACGCTGGGTATGCGGTGGCGGAGACCGCCATCGTCCCGGACGAGCAGGGCCGGATCGAGGCGGCCCTGCGGCAGTGGTGCGACCGGGAGGAGCCGGTGGACCTGATCGTCACCACCGGAGGCACCGGCTTCGCCCCCCGGGACGTGACGCCGGAGGCCACCATTGCCGTGTGCGACCGGCTGACCCCCGGCATCCCGGAGGCCATGCGGTACGCCTCCATGCAGGTGACAAACCGGGCCATGCTGTCCCGGGCACAGGCCGGCATCCGGAAGGGGACCCTCATCGTGAACCTCCCCGGCTCTCCCAAGGCAGCCCGGGAAAACCTGGAGGCCGTCCTCCCCGCCCTGGCCCACGGGCTGGAGATGCTCTCCGGACGCCCCGCCGACTGCGCCAACCTGGCGGACTGATTTTTATGGAAAACAGCAGAGCGCCGGTCTCCTTCCGAGACCGGCGCTCTGTTCTCATGTTTCAGGCGATGCGGGAGTCTCCCCGCCCTTTGCGAGCTCCTCCCGCACCAGGTCCGCCAGCGTAAAGCGGTCCACATAGTCATTCACCACGGCATACAGGCCCGTCCAGAAATCCAGCGTCGGGCAGGTGCCGCACCGCTCACAGGCATTCTCCTCCGTCTCCAGGCAGGCCACCGGAGCCAGATTCCCCTCCGTCAGCCGGAGGATGCTGCCGAGGGTGTACTCCTGCGGGGTCTTTGCCAGGCGATAGCCGCCCTGGGCACCCCGGCCGCTGCGGAGAAGGCCCGCCTTCCCCAGCAGCCCCGCGATCTGCTCCAGATACTTCATGGAGATGCCCTGCCGGGCGGCCACATCCTTCAAGGAGACGAACTCCTCCCCGCCGTGGACCGCCACGTCGGTCATCAGACGCAGGGCATACCGTCCCCTGGTGGAAATCTTCACGCGACCCCTTCCTTTCTGTCCACCTATTCTGCCATAGGCGCTTCTGGATTTCAAGGTCCTTTTTCACTTTTTTTCAGACTTTTGACGCCTGCGCACCTGTGCCGCCAGCAGTTTGACAACCGCCGGTTTTTCCCGTACAATAAAGCCATGCGATCGATCAGGAGCGCCGGTCATAGAGGATCACTGAAAGGAGAATCGAAAATGGATTACGCAAAGGAATCCCTGCGGCTGCACTACGAGTGGAAGGGCAAGCTGGAAATGACGCCCCGGGCGGCGGTGGACAGCAAGGAGGCACTGTCCCTGGCCTACACCCCCGGCGTGGCCCAGCCCTGCCTGGAGATCCAGAAGGATGTCAATAAAAGCTATGAGCTGACCCGCCGGTGGAACACCGTGGCCGTCGTCACCGACGGCTCTGCCGTTCTGGGGCTGGGGGACATCGGCCCGGAGGCCGGCATGCCCGTCATGGAGGGCAAGTGCGTTCTGTTCAAGGCCTTCGGCGGTGTGGATGCCGTTCCCCTGTGCGTCCGCAGCCACGATGTGGATGAGATCGTCAACACGGTGGCTCTGCTGGCCGGCTCCTTCGGCGGCGTGAACCTGGAGGACATCGCCGCCCCCCGGTGCTTTGAGATCGAGCGGAAGCTGAAGGAGCGGTGCGACATCCCCATCTTCCACGACGACCAGCACGGCACCGCCGTCATCACCCTGGCAGGCCTCACCAACGCCCTGAAGGTGGTGGGCAAGAAGCTGGAGGACGTCCGCATCGTCATCAACGGTGCCGGTGCCGCCGCCATCTCCATCACGAAGCTGCTGCTCTCCGCCGGGGCCGGGGACGTGACCCTCTGCGACCGCCGGGGCGCCATCTACACCGGCCGGGCCGACGGTATGAACTGGATCAAGGAGGAGATCGCCCAGGTGACCAATCCGAAGAAGCGGACCGGCTCCCTGGCGGATGTGCTGGCGGGGGCCGATGTGTTCATCGGCGTGTCCGCCCCCGGTGCCGTCACCACGGACATGGTGAAGACCATGAACAAGGATGCCATCATCTTCGCCTGTGCCAACCCCACGCCGGAGATCTTCCCCGACGACGCCAGAGCCGGCGGGGCCGCCGTGGTGGCCACCGGCCGCAGCGACTACCCCAACCAGATCAACAATGTGCTGGCCTTCCCCGGCATCTTCCGGGGCGCCCTGGACGCCCGGGCCAGCGACATCAACGACGCCATGAAGATCGCCGCCGCCCACGCCCTGGCGGACCTGGTGGGGGACGACCTCTCCGCCGACTATATCATCCCCGCCGCCTTCGATCCCCGGGTGAAGGACGCCGTGGCCTCCGCCGTGGAGCAGGCCGCCCGGGATTCCGGCGTGGCCCGGATCTGAGCCCCCGCCACGTTTTAAAAAGAGCCCCGGCCGCCCATGGGCGGCCGGGGCCTTTTATGTCTCTCAGAATTCCACCCGGGGGACTGCCTTCACCTCTCCGGTGTGGTCCCCCTCCCGGAACCACTGGACGATCTCGTCCAGCGCCTCCCGGCGGACAAAGTCACCGCCGTTACGAAAGACCTCCGCCATCTCCCGCTCCTGGGCAGTGGCGGCGTCTCCCTTGCCCTCCACCTGGCGGATGACGGAGCTGGCCATGGGCTTCATCATCATACGGTAGAAAAAGCCCAGCTTCTCCGGCGCATAGCCGCCCTGGAGATAGAACAGCCGCCCGCCGCTGTCGCTGTAACCGCCGTTGATCCGGGCCTCTGTCCACAGGTCGCCGTTGCCCTGGGGCGAGACGCCCACGATGGCCGCCCCCCGGATGGTATAGCGGTCCATGGCGGCCTGGACGCCCTTCACCGTGCCGGCCATCAGCCAGCCCATATAGAAGATCTCGTCCTTGGGCCGCAGCTTCTCCCGGGCCTCCTTCATGCTGTAGGCCGGCACGCCGGTCCGCTCCGCCAGCAGCTGGGCATACCGCTGGGTGTGGCCTGTGTGGGATGTGTAGACAATGGCTTTCATGACGCCCCTCCTTGTGAAACGGCGGTCGGCCGCCGATTTGACAGTTCCATTATATACGCATCCGCCCCCGGTGGCAAGGACCTGTTCCGCCGCCGGGGAATTTTCAGGTCTAACCGCCCCGGCCCACTCATAAGGTGTAGCATCACGACCGAGAGGTGGACAACATGACGACTCAGACCCGCAACGAGGTGCTGCTGGAGGGAACTGCCCTGGAAGCGCCTGTGCTCTCCCACGAAAACCACGGCACCCGGTTTTACCGCTTCCCCCTGGAGGTGCCCCGGCTCTCCGGCACGCCGGACACGCTGCCGGTGCTGCTGCCGGAACCTCTGCTGGACACAGTGCAGACGGAGGCCCCTCTCCGGGTCCAGGGCCAGCTGCGGTCCTTCAACAACCGCTCCGGCGTGGGAAACCGGCTGGTACTGACGGTCTATGCCCAGGCCATCCAGCCGGGGACCGGGGAGCCCTGCAACCGCATCCTGCTCTCCGGGGCCCTGTGCAAGCCCCCCATCTTCCGCCGCACCCCCCTGGGCCGCAGCATCTGCGACCTGATGCTGGCGGTGAGCCGACGGTACGGCCGGGCAGACTATCTGCCGGTGATCGCCTGGGGCCAGCTGGCCGTCCGGGCCGCCCGGCTCCAGGTGGGAGACCCCCTCAGTCTGGAGGGCCGGGTCCAGAGCCGGGCCTACCGCAAGGTGCTGGAGGACGGATCCATTCAGGACCGGGTGGCCTACGAGGTCTCCGCCATGCACCTGCTGGAGCCGGAGTCGGCGGACTGAGCCGCCCGCCGGGCCGCCAGGGCCACGGCCGCGGCGCCGCAGGCCGCACCCAGCAGCACCCAGCCCTCCTGCCCGGCCAGGCGCTCCAGCAGCACGCCGTAGAGGGCCTGCCCCAGCGGCTGGGCGCAGAGGGAGACCGTCAGCAGCAACGACACCACCTTTCCCACCAGTTCGGCGGGCGTCTGGGACTGGATATGGGCCAGCATGGTGACGGTGAACAGCGCCGCACAGGCCATGAGCACGAATCCCGCGGCCGTCAGCACCGCGAACGTCCCGGCGGCGCCCAGACCGGCCAGCAGGCAGAGGCCCATGGGGACGAGGCAGGCGCTGCAGACCAGCAGCGTCAGCCAGGACCGGCGGACCGTCAGCCGGGCGCCCAGCAGGCCCGCCGCCAGCCCCCCGGCCAGGCTGCCCGCCGCCATGGCGGTCTGGTTTGCGCCGTACCAGGTGTCCCCCAGTCCCAGAGTCTGCTTGATGAGCACTGGCATGCTGACCACCAGCAGCGCGCTCAACAGCAGATTGAAGGCGCAGACCAGGGCGATGTACTTCAGGATCACAGGCCGCTCCCGCCGGAGGAAATGGCCGCTCTCCGCCAGATCGGCCCGGGCAGTCCGCCAGATGCCGGTCTCCGTGTGCCGCGGCGTGTGGGGGATGCGGATGAACAGCTCCATCACCGCCGAGGCGAAAAAGCAGGCGGAGGCCCCGGCCAGCACCGGCGTCACGCCGAAGACGCCGTAGACCAGGCTCCCCAGCAGCGGTCCCAGCAAGCCGGACAGGGCGCTGACCTGATTGATGACGGCGTTGCCGTCCACCAGCCGGTCCGGCGGACACAGCAGGGGCATGCTGGCCTGCACCGCCGGCTGATACGCCCCGGAGATCCCGTACAGCAGCATCATGGCCGCCGCCAGCACCGGTACCAGGGGCAGACGCCCCAGGGCCAGCGCCGTCAGGGCCACCAGGGCGCAGGTGAAGAAGTCCAGCACCACCATGATCCGCTGCTTGTGGAGCCGGTCCGCCACCACGCCCCCCAAGGGCGTCAGCACCACCATGGGTGCGAATGCCGCGGCAGAGCACAGGCCGAACAGGCTCCGGGAGCCGGTGACATCCAGCAGATACAGCGGCAGGACGAACCGCAGCACGGCGTTGCCCAGCAGGGAGATGATCTGCCCGACCACCACCAGGGTGAAGTCCCGCTGGAACAGCTTGCCGCGCGTCATGATCTCCCCTCCCGCTCTCCGCCGGTCAGCAGGGCCCAGCCCAGCAGCCACAGGCAGGCAGCTGCATCCTGCGGTACGATGTTCTCTGTTCGTTTCATATGGTCCTCCTTTTTCATACATTTGGTTGGTATGTATATATGGTAAAAAGAAGCTGCCCCATCGGGCAGTTTCTTCTGTTGTTCAAAGCCGCTCCTGGGACAGGCGGCAGAATTGCTCCCACTGATCCAGCTGCTCCTGATCCAGCAGATCCAGGCCCATGCTCCGCAGCAGCTGAACATAAAGCTCCATGCGGCGGCGGGTCTTTTCCGGTGTGGCCGGGTAGATCATGGGGTTCAGCCACACGTTGGACAACAGCAGCAGCAATTCTCCCAGCTCCTCCGGATAGTCAGTCCGGATGGAGCCGTCCGCCACTGCCTCCCGCAGAACAGGTTCCATGTAGTTGGGCAGTACATCCTCCATCATGCTCTCCAGCAGGATCGCCATCAGCTTGGGGTTCTTCAGCATGTTGGGCGCCAGGACGAACAGGTCTGTCTGGTCCGAATTCCCCAGGGAGGCCCGGAACATCCGCCGCAGCTTCTCCGCGCCGGTCAGGCCGGGATCGTCCCGGATGGCCTGCATCCAGGCCTCCGTCTGCTCTCCCATCCGGTCCGCGATGGCCAGCAGGATCTCCTCCTTGCCCTTGAAGTGGTGATAGATGGCTCCCTTGGTGAGCCCGCCCAGGTCATCGATGATGTCCTGGAGGGTGGTGTGTTCATACCCCTTCTCCATGAACAGCTTTGCGGAGACCGTCAGGATCTTCTCCACCGTCTCCTCCGGGTGCTTGTTGCGGGCCATAGGATCCCCCCAAATACATACTTTTAGTATGAATACTTATATCACGTTCCGCCGCCGCTGTCAAGTGCCGCTTTCCGCCGGTCGGGCGCCTCACTTGGTGGGAAAGCCGAAGGTCCCCCGCATGTCGAACAGGAACGCCAGAAAGCTCCTGGGGTAGGCGATGAACTCCCCCCGGTCCGCCATGGCGCAGATCTCCGGCAGGTCCGCCCACCGGGCCTGGGCCACCTCCTCCTTTTGGAGCGTCAGGTCCTCCAGAGCCAGGTCCCGCTCCACCAGGAAGAAATCGTCGAATCCCCCGTCGAAATTCACAGTGACGGAGGGGCGCACCCCGCTCAGGTCCAGCGCCAGGCCCAGCTCCTCCCGGACCTCCCGCTCCGCTGCCTGCCGGCTGGTCTCTCCGGCGTCCACGCCGCCGCCCACGGAGACGTCCCATGCCTCCGGCCAGGATTCCTTCTCCCGGGAGCGCTGCTGGATCAGCAGCCGCCCCCGGCTGTCAAAGATGCACACATGGACCACGGTCCGGTACTCCCCCGGCCCCTTGGGGGCATGGCGCTCTGCCGTGCGGCCCAGAGGGATCCGGTCCTCATCGTACAAATCCACCAGTTCCACTGTAAACGACCTCCCCGCCGCCCCGAGGCGGCCCTGTTTTTCTCTTCTATCTTGGCGGCTCCGGCCCCCGCTGTCAAGTGGAATCTTTCGCCCACGCGGAAAGCTGTGGCAAAACCCTCTTTACAGCAGGCGCAAAACCCGGTATCATGGCGCCATGACTTCATGAATACAGGAGGATGTCCCATGGGCTTTTCCATCGAGACCAGTGTATCCGCCGTTACCGTCTTTCTGCAGGGCGCGCTGAGCTTCTTCTCCCCCTGCGTGCTGCCGCTGGTGCCGCTGTACGTCAGTTATCTGGCCGGCGGTGCCGCCGTGGTGGGGGAGGACGGCGTCCGCCGCTATCCCCGGGGAAAGATCTTCCTCAACACCCTGTTCTTCGTGGCCGGCATCAGCTTCGCCTTCTTTCTGCTGGGGCTGGGGCTCACGGCGCTGGGGGCCTTTTTCCATGACTACCAGGTGTGGTTCGCCCGGATCAGCGGCGTCATCATCCTGCTGTTCGGCCTGTACCAGCTGGGACTGGGCAAGCGGGCCATGCTGCTGGAGCAGGAGCGCCGCCTCCCCTTCCGGCTGGACAAGCTGGCCATGAACCCGGCGGTGGCCCTGGTGATGGGCTTCACCTTCAGCTTCGCCTGGACGCCCTGCGTGGGCCCCACCCTCAGCAGCGTCCTGCTGATGGCCTCCTCCGCAGAGTCCTCCGCCGCGGGATTCCTGCTGATTGGCGTGTACACCCTGGGCTTCGTGCTGCCCTTCCTGGCGGTGGGGCTCTTCACCGGCGCGGTGCTGGACTTCTTCAAGGCCCACCAGAGCGTGGTGCGCTACACGGTGAAGATCGGCGCGGTGCTGCTGATCGTCATGGGCATTCTGACCCTCACCGGCGCCACCAACGGCCTCTCGGCAGATCTGGCCGCCGGCACCACGACCCAGGAGGAGCCTGCCGCCCCGCAGGACGGCACCGCCTCCGGCGGTGCGCAGGAGGACGCCAGCGGCGCCCAGGAGGAGAGCGGGGAGATCCCCGTGATCCCCGCCCCGGACTTCACCCTGACGGACCAGTACGGTGAGACCCACACCCTGTCGGACTACCAGGGAAAAACCGTGTTCCTGAACTTCTGGGCCACCTGGTGCGGTCCCTGCAAGATGGAGATGCCGGACATCCAGGCCCTCTATGAGGACTGGGACGAAAATGCCGGGGATTTGGTGGTGCTGGGCGTGGCCGGGCCCGGCATCGGCCAGGAGGGCAGTGCGGAGGACATCGCCGCCTTCCTGGAGGAGAACGGCTACACCTATCCCGTGGTGATGGATGACACCGGAACGCTGTTCTACCAGTACGGCATCAGTGCCTACCCCACCACCTTCATGATCGACCCGGAGGGCAATGTCTTCGGCTATGTCCAGGGCGCCGTCAGCCGGGAGATCATGGACGACATCGTGGAGCAGACCATGACCGGTCAGCGGCGGTGAGCTCCCTCAGGGCCGCATCGTCCCGTCCTGCTTCAAAAAGCGGGACGGGACCTCTTTTTCCAGCAGCTGGAAAAGATCGGGAAACTGCTGTATTTTCCACATGTTTAATCGTTTATTCGACGAATTTCATTTTATTCTCAGAAGAATCTTGACAGGCTCCCCCTGCTGGCGCTATCATCGAACCATGGGTCCGCCGGCAGGCGGACCGGCTTTGGAATCGTCTCAGGAAAAAGGAGGACTCTCCATGGAAAATCAGATCCATCGGATCGGCGTGCTGACCAGCGGCGGCGACGCCCCCGGTATGAACGCCGCCGTCCGGGCCGTGGTGCGGACCGCCCAGGACTGCGGCATCGAATGCGTGGGCATCCGCAGGGGCTGGAACGGCCTGATCACCAGTGATTTTGTGCAGCTGGGCGCCACCAGTGTCAGCCATATCATCGACAAGGGCGGCACGATCCTGTACACTGCCCGCAGCGAGGAGTTCATGACCGAGGCGGGCCGGGACAAGGCTCTCTCCACCTGCCGCCTGCTGGGGCTGGACGGCATCGTGGCCATCGGCGGCGACGGCACCTTCCGGGGGGCGCTGGCCCTGTCCCGGCAGGCGGCCGCCGCCGGATACGGCCTGCGGGTGGTGGGGATCCCGGCCACCATCGACAATGACATCGGCTGCTCCCACTATACCATCGGCTTTGACACCGCCTGCAACACCGCCGTGGAGTGCATCGACAAGCTGCGGGACACCATGCAGTCCCACGAGCGGTGCTCCGTGGTGGAGGTCATGGGCCGCCACGCCGGCCACCTGGCCCTGTATGTGGGTCTGGCCGTGGGTGCCACCGCTGTGCTGATCCCGGAGCGGCAGGTGGACTTCGACCAGGACATCGTGGAGAAGATCCGTCAGGCCCGCCTGGCCGGCACCACCCACTACATGGTAGTGGTGGCGGAGGGCGCCGGCAGCGCCGCCGACATCGGCAAGCGCATCCATGAGGAGCTGGGGCTGGATCCCCGGGTCACCGTGCTGGGCCACATCCAGCGGGGCGGCTCCCCCTCCGCCCGGGACCGGGAGACCGCCAGCCGCATGGGCTACAAGGCCGTGATGGCCCTGGTCTCCGGCCAGGGCAACTGCATCATCGCCACCCAGGACGGCCGGATCGTGGACCTGGACATGGAGGAGGCCCTGCAGATGAAGAAGTCCTTCCCCATGGAACGGTATCAGATCCTGGAGGCCCTGACCCTCAGCGGCAGCCACCGCCGGTGACCGCTCCCAGCCATACATCCCATCCATACGAAAAAGGCCTCCGGCAGACGCCGGAGGCCTCTTTCTTCCAATCATGCTCACACCGTGGGATATTCGCCGTCCCACAGCACCTTGCGGAATTTCATGGGGTCCGTGTTGCCCTCCGTGGAGAACAGCAGCACCTGGCTGAACCGGTCCAGTCCGATGGCCTGGCGCAGATCCTGGTACTCGTCCGTCTCCATCAGGGCGGCGATGAGGCCCATGCCCACCGCGCCGGACTCGCCGGAGATCACCGTGGGGTCACCCTTCACCGGCACGCCCAGCATCCGCATGCCCCGGGCGCTGACCCAGTCCGGGCAGGAGACGAAGGCGGCGACATGGTTGCGCAGGATGTCCCAGGAGAGGATGTTGGGCTCGCCGCAGGCCAGGCCCGCCATGATGGTCTTCAGGTCCCCCTCCACGATCCGGGGCTCGCCGTCTCCCGCCAGGGCGCCCTGGTACAGGCAGTCCGCCGCCCGGGCCTCCATCACCACGAAGGTGGGGGGATCGTTGGGGAACAGATTCGTGAAATAGCCGATCACCGCGCCGGCCAAACTACCCACGCCGGCCTGGACGAACACGTGGGTGGGGCGGTTCACGCCCACCTGCCGCAGCTGCTCCGCAGCCTCGTTGGCCATGGTGCCGTAGCCCTGCATGATCCAGGCGGGGATCTCCTCGTACCCCTCCCAGGCGGTGTCCTGCACCACCACGCCGTGCTTCGTCTCGGCGGCCTCCGCCGCGGCCATGCGGACGCAGTCGTCGTAGTTCACGTCCTCGATGGTGACCTGGGCGCCCTCCTTGGCGATGTTCTCATACCGGGCCTGGCTGGAGCCCTTGGGCATGTGGACCACGGCCTTCTGGCCCAGCTTGTGGGCCGCCCAGGCCACGCCCCGGCCGTGGTTGCCGTCGGTGGCGGTGAAGAAGGTGGCCTGCCCGAACTCCTGGCGGAAGGCCTCGCTGGTGAGATAGTCATAGGTCATCTCGCTGACGTCCCTGCCCATCTCCTTGGCGATGTAGCGGGCCATGGCAAAGGACCCCCCCAGCACCTTGAAGGCGTTGAGGCCGAAGCGGAAGGACTCGTCCTTCACGAACAGGCCCCCCAGCCCCAGGTACTTGGCCATGCCGTCCAGCCGGGCCAGGGGCGTGATGGAGTACTGGGGAAAGCTGCTGTGGAAGAACCGGGCCTTGGCCACGTTCCCCAGGGACATGATGGAAAGCTGCCGGTCGTCGCTCTTCGGCATCCGATTGGCGACCCATTTGATCGTATCTCTCATAATCCTCACCATACAAAAATTTTTAGTGTCACAAATTTTTTGTTAGTTCCTGGTCTCATCATATCATAGTTCCCCGTCTTGTCAAGGGGTTTGCCGGAATCCCGCATATTTTTTCCATACGGAGGCCAGGGCTTGACAAATACCCTGGGAGGGTATATATTGAAAAGCGAAAAGAATACCCCCGGAGGGTATCCGTCCCTCCGGCAGATCGGAGGCAATTTATGCGGGAAGAAAAATATGACATCTCCGGCATGCACTGCGCCGCGTGCAGCGCGTCCGTGGAACGGGTCACCCGGAAGCTGCCCGGCGTGGAGCGCAGCGAGGTGAACCTGACGACAGGCATCATGACCATTGCCTATGACGAGAGCCAGTGCACCCAGGAGCAGATCGTCGCAAAGGTGGAAAAGGCGGGCTTCGGCGCCGCCCTGCATCTGGAGCACCCGGCCCCCGCCGCGGCCCAGGACGCCGAGGACGCGGAGGCCGCCGCGCTGAAGCGCCGGAAGGTGGAGCTGATCGCGGCGGCGGTGTTCTCCGCGGTGCTGCTGTACGTGTCCATGGGGCAGATGCTGCCCTTCGGGCTGCCGGCCCTGCCCCTGCCGGACCTCTTCTCCATGCACACCCACCCCATGAACTTCGCAGTGCTGCAGCTGATCCTGGCCGTGCCGGTGCTGTACTGCGGCCGGAACTTCTTTCACGGGGGCTTCAAGTCCCTGTTCCACGGCAATCCCAACATGGACTCCCTGGTGGCCATCGGCTCCGGCTGCTCCTTTGCCTACAGCCTGGTGATGACCTTCCTGATCTCCGATGATCCCAGTTATGTCCACAACCTCTATTATGAATCCTCCGCCGTGGTGCTGACCCTGGTCTCCCTGGGCAAGTTCCTGGAGAGCCGGAACATGCAGAAGACCAAGGGCGCCATCACCGCCCTCATGCAGCTGTCTCCGGACACCGCCGTCCTGGCGGACACAGGCCGGGAGATCCCCACCAGCCAGCTGAAGGTAGGCGACGTGGTGCTGGTGAAGCCCGGCGCCCGGGTCCCGGCGGACGGCACCGTCACCCAGGGGGAGAGCAGCGTCAACGAGGCCATGCTCACCGGCGAGAGCCTGCCGGTGGAGAAGGCCGTGGGCAGCGAGGTCATCGGCGGCAGCGTCAACGAAAACGGGGTCCTGTACGTCCAGGTGACCCGCACCGGCGACGACTCCACCCTCTCCCGGATCATCCGGTTCGTGGAGGACGCCCAGGGCCGGAAGGCCCCCATCTCCAAGACCGCCGACAAGGTGGCCGGTGTGTTCGTGCCGGTGGTCATGGGCATCGCGCTGGCGGCGGCCATCGCCTGGGCCATCGCCGGGCAGCCCTTCTCCTTCGTGCTGCGGGTGTTCACGTCGGTGCTGGTGATCGCCTGCCCCTGCGCCCTGGGCCTGGCCACCCCCACCGCCATCATGGTGGGCACGGGCCTGGGCGCCAGGCACGGCATTCTGATCCGCTCCGGCGAGATTTTGGAGATCACCCACAGCGTGGACACCGTGGTGCTGGACAAGACCGGCACCGTCACCGAGGGCACCCCCGCCGTGACGGAGGTCCTGCCCTATCAGTGCACGGCCGACGACCTGCTGTCCGCCGCCGCGGCGGTGGAGGCGGTGTCCGCCCACCCCCTGGCAAACGCCATCACCGCATACGCCCAGGTCCACGGCTTCGGCGGCACCGCCCGCCCGGAGCGCTTCGAGAACCTGTCCGGCCGGGGCCTGAGGGCGGAGCTGGACGGAGAGACCGTCCTGGCCGGCAACCGCCGCCTGCTGGAGGAGCAGGGCGTGGATGTGACGCCCCTGGCATCCGATGCGGAGCGGCTGGCCGCCCAGGGCCAGACCCCCATGTACTTCGCCAAAAGCGGCGCCCTGCTGGGCCTGATCTCCGTGGCGGACCCGGTGAAGGAGACCAGCGCCGCCGCCATCCGGAAGATGAAGGAGCAGGGCATCCGCACGGTGCTGCTGACCGGCGACAACCGGGCGGCGGCGGAGCACATCGGCTCCCTGGTGGGCGTGGACGAGGTCATCGCCGAGGTGCTGCCGGAGGAGAAGGCCGGCGTGGTGGAGCGGCTCCAGTCCCAGGGCCGCAGGGTGATGATGGTGGGCGACGGCATCAACGACGCCCCGGCCCTCACCGCCGCCACCGTGGGCTGCGCCATCGGCAGCGGCAGCGACATCGCCATCGAGTCCGCCGACATCGTGCTGATGCGCTCGGACCTGCAGGACGTGCCCCGGGCCATCCGTCTGAGCCGGCTGACCCTGCGGGACATCAAGCAGAACCTGTTCTGGGCCTTCTGCTACAACACCATCGGCATCCCCATCGCGGCAGGCCTGCTGTACGCCTTCGGCGGTCCCCTGCTGTCCCCCATGTTCGCGGGCGCGGCCATGAGCCTCAGCTCCGTCTGCGTGGTGGGCAATGCCCTGCGGCTGGGCCGGGCCAAACTGTGATTTGACGGGAAACGGGAAAAAGGAGTATTCTATATGGAAGATCAGACTTTGCAGGCAGCTCCCTCCGCCGAGGCACCGGCGGAGGAGACGGCGGCAGGCTGCCCCTGCCGCCACAAGCACCGGGAGGCAACCGAGTATGACGCCCTGATCCGGCGGCTGAACCGGATCGAGGGCCAGGTCCGGGGCGTCCGGGGCATGGTGGAAAAGGAGTGCTACTGCACGGACATCCTCACCCAGGTCTCCGCCATCCAGTCGGCACTGAACGCCTTCTCCCGGGAGCTTTTAAGCAACCACATCCACACCTGCGTGGTGCAGGACATCCAAAACGGACATCTGGAGGTCGTGGACGACCTTCTGGTCACCATCCAAAAACTGATGAAATAAGCAAAGGAGCGATCAACATGACTACGATTTCTGTCCCTGATATGATGTGCGAAAACTGCGTCAAGCGCATCACCAACGCCCTCACCGCCGCGGAGCTGAAGTTCACCGTCAGCCTGCCGGACAAAACTGTCACCATCGACGGCTGTGACAACTGCGTCAAGACCGCCGTCAGCGAGCTGGAGGATCTGGGCTTCACGCCGGAAGTCCGCTGATCTCCCTGAGCGCCAGGGCTTTTGCCAGGCGGGACCCCGTGTCTGTACGATCAGATGCGGGGTCTTTTTTTGCGCGCAGATTTTGTCACCATTTTGTTACCTTTTTTATTTTTTCCCCAGAGTTTCTCACGTCTCGACCGCTTTATTTTCGCACAAAGTGGGAGACATAACACCGCAACCGCCGCAAAAACTTGACAAAAGTGGGAAGGCGGTGTATACTAGGCCCAGTTTTCCAATCGGTAACAAAAGTTACAACTTGTTTTTTCTGCAAGAACGACCGAGGTATAGACCTTCCAAAACCAGGGCAAACTGGCATGGAAGACCTTTTCTGAGGAGGTATCTGATTTGAACATCCATGCTTTTGGAGAAAAACTGCTGGGTCTCAAGGCCCGGTTCGGCCTGCAGCTCTTTGTGCTGGCGGCCATCGCCTGCACCTGCTGGATCCTCACCGACCATGCCGGCGCCGTGTATATCCTCACCGGCCCGGAGGACGCCGCCATCGTGCTGAACGAGGAGGAAGTCCAGGCGGGAGAGATGTCCTCGCAGCTGGTGCACCTCTCCAGCGGTGAGAGCGGCTATGAGATGAAGCTCACTGCCGGCCAGGAGATCACCGTCACTCACGACGGCAATACCGTTACCGCCAAGGCCCGCAATGAGACTGTGGCGGACCTGCTGGACCGGCTCCACATCACCCCCAGCCCTCTGGAGATGGTAGCCGTGGATCTGGATGGGGACAGTGCCTCGCTGACCATCGCCTCTGAGCTCACCTACTATGACCAGGTGGAGGAGCCCGCCGCCTATGAGACGGTGCGGGTGGCCAACCCCTCTCTGCCCAAGGGCACGGAGAAGGTGGTCCAGGAGGGTGCCGACGGTGTCCGCACTTCCATCTATGAGGTGGTCTGGTCCGGCGGGCAGGAGATCTCCCGCCAGTTCGTGGAAGAGCTGGAGAGCACCGCCGTCAACGAGGTGGTGGAGTACGGCACTGCCGTGGCATCCACCAGGGCCGGCATCGCCAGCGTCAGCAAAAATGCCGACGGAAGCGGCACCCTGACTCTGACGGACGGCAGCACGCTGAACTTCTCCAGCGTCAAGTCCATGACCGCCACCGCCTATACAGCCGGCCACGGCGGCGCTGACTACACCACCGCCACCGGCACCTTCGTGAAGGTGGGCACCGTGGCTGTGGACAAGAGCGTGATCCCCCTGGGCACCAAGCTGTATATCGTGGCTGCCGACGGCTCTGTGGTCTACGGCACCGCTGTGGCCGCCGACACCGGCGTCAGGGGCAACATCGTGGACCTGTACTATGACACCTATCAGCAGTGCATCAACTTCGGGCGGCGGACCTGCAACGTCTATATCCTGAAGTGATCCCCCATCTCCCCGGTGCGCCGCACCGGGGAGATTTTTCTTCCCAAGGCGGGCAAAATCTGATATGATGGGTGGGAGCAACTGACAGAAAGGCGGAGCGGCATGAACCTCTGTGACTACACCACCATCCGGGACCTGCTGGCCCGGCATGGGTTCCATTTTTCCAAGTCCATGGGGCAGAACTTCCTCATCGACCCGGAGGTGCCCCGGCGGATCGCCGAAGCCTCCGGCGCGGACGAGACCTGCGGCGTGCTGGAGATCGGCCCCGGCATCGGCCCCCTGACGGCGGAGCTGGCCCAGCGGGCGGGCAAAGTCGTGGCCGTGGAGCTGGACCGGGCATTGCTGCCGGTGCTGGCGGAGACCATGACCCCCTACCCCAATGTGGAGATCGTGCCCGGAGACGTGCTGAAGCTGGATCTGAAGGCCCTGACGGCGGAGAAATTCCCCGGCCTCACGCCCATGGTCTGTGCCAACCTGCCCTACAACGTCACCTCTCCCATTCTGGAAAAGCTGGTGGAGACCCCCTGCTTCCCCTCCTTCACGGTGATGATCCAGCGAGAGGTGGCCCGGCGGCTGTGCGCCCCCCAGGGCTCCGCCGAAGGCGGCTCCTTCTCCCTGTTTCTCCAGTACCACATGGAGCCGGAGCTGCTGTTCGACGTGCCGCCGGAGAAGTTCCTCCCCGCCCCCAAGGTGACCTCCTCCGTGATCCGCTGTGTCCGGCGGGACCGGCCTGCCGTGGAGGTGGAGGACGAGGCTTTTTTCTTCAAGGTCGTGCGGGGCGGCTTCCTGCTGCGGCGCAAGACCCTGGCCAACAGCCTGGCCGCCGCGCTGCCGGGCGTTTCCAAGGAGGCCGTCCAGCAGGCCATCGCCGGTGTGGGCCTGCCCGCCGCCGTCCGGGGGGAACAGCTGACGCTGGAGGACTTTGCGGCTCTGGCCGCCGCCCTGGCCCGTACGCAGGCTGAGCGCGGCCCGCTTCTGTGAAAAAAGCGTTTTTTTCACAGAAGCAGCCGTATCTATAACGAAAATCCGATTTTCAATACGATTGACTTTATCCCCCGCACCGTGTATGATATTTATGCTAAAAATATCCCTCCGCCGTGCAGGCCGTGTCTGCCCCGGAGGGAGATCTTTCAGAAAAGAGGTTATAGAAAATGGCAACCATTGATCTGAGCAAGTATGGGATCACTGGCACCACTGAGATCGTCTACAACCCCTCCTTTGAGCAGCTGTTCGAGGAGGAGACCCGCCCCGACCTGACGGGCTTCGACAAGGGCCAGGTCAGCGAACTGGGCGCTGTCAACGTGATGACCGGCGTCTATACCGGCCGCTCCCCCAACGACAAGTTCATCGTCATGGACGACACCTCCAAGGACACTGTGTGGTGGACCTCTCCGGAGTTCAAGAACGACAACCACCCCGCCTCTGTGGAGACCTGGAACGCCGTGAAGAAGCTGGCTCAGGAGGAGCTGTCCAACAAGCGGCTGTTCGTGGTGGACGGCTTCTGCGGCGCCAACCACGACACCCGCATGGCCATCCGCTTCATCATGGAGGTGGCATGGCAGGCCCACTTCGTGAAGAACATGTTCATCCGGCCTACGGAGGAGGAGCTGGAGCACTTCGAGCCGGACTTCATCGTCTACAACGCCTCCAAGGCCAAGGTGGAGAACTACAAGGAGCTGGGCCTGAACTCCGAGACCGCCGTGGTCTTCAACCTCACCTCCCGGGAGCAGGTCATCCTCAACACCTGGTACGGCGGCGAGATGAAGAAGGGCCTGTTCTCCATGATGAACTACTACCTGCCCCTGAAGGGCATCGCCTCCATGCACTGCTCCGCCAACACCGACATGAACGGCGAGAACACCGCCCTGTTCTTCGGCCTCTCCGGCACCGGCAAGACCACCCTGTCCACCGACCCCAAGCGCCTGCTCATCGGCGATGACGAGCACGGCTGGGACGACGAGGGCGTGTTCAACTTCGAGGGCGGCTGCTACGCCAAGGTCATCAACCTGGACAAGGACTCGGAGCCGGACATCTACAACGCCATCAAGCGCAACGCCCTGCTGGAGAACGTGACCCTGGACGGCAGCGGCAGGATTGACTTTGCCGACAAGTCCGTCACCGAGAACACCCGGGTCTCCTATCCCATCGACCACATCCAGAACATCGTCCGGCCCGTCTCCGCGGCACCCGACGCCAAGAATGTGATCTTCCTGTCCGCCGACGCCTTCGGCGTGCTGCCCCCCGTGTCCATCCTGACCCCGGAGCAGGCCCAGTACTACTTCCTGTCCGGCTTCACCGCCAAGCTGGCGGGCACCGAGCGGGGCATCACCGAGCCCACTCCCACCTTCTCCGCCTGCTTCGGCCAGGCCTTCCTGGAGCTGCACCCCACCAAGTACGCCGAGGAACTGGTCCGGAAGATGGAGAAGTCCGGCGCCAAGGCCTATCTGGTGAACACCGGCTGGAACGGCACCGGAAAGCGCATCACCATCAAGGATACCCGCGGCATCATCGACGCCATCCTGGACGGTTCCATCCTGAAGGCCGAGACCAAGACCATCCCCTACTTCAACTTTGCGGTGCCCACCGCCCTGCCCGGCGTGGACCCCGCTATCCTGGACCCCCGGGATACT
Organism: Oscillibacter valericigenes; assembly: GCF_016902445.1. GTDB lineage: Bacteria > Bacillota > Clostridia > Oscillospirales > Oscillospiraceae > Oscillibacter > Oscillibacter avistercoris. Next base: position 37,993 of record NZ_JACSNX010000002.1, read on the forward strand.
TACGCGGACGCTGCTGAGTGGGATACCAAGGCCAAGGACCTGGCGGCCCGCTTCGTGAAGAACTTCGCCAAGTACGCCACCAACGACGCCGGCAAGGCCTTGGTGGCCGCCGGCCCCAAGGCGGAGTAAATAAAAAACGAAAAGCCAGATCAGGGCGCCGCTTCCGCGGCGCCCTGATCTTGTCGGACAGGTGTCAAGCCGCTTGTTCAAGAACCGCAAGGCCGCTCTGCTGCAAGCAGAGCGGCCTTGTTTTGCCGTTATGGAAACATTTTACCAGATGTACTCCCCGCACTCCGGGCAGTAGTGGGGAACGCCGCCGCGGGTATCCCAGAGTTTGCCGCAGTGGGGGCAGCGGAAGAACAAGAACGTCTGCAATATGCCAGCCAGCAAAATCAGTGCGCCCATTGCGGCCAGCCACTTGATTGCAAGTGCTCCGCCGACTGCCGCGAGGATGAATCCCGCGATGATCCCCACCCACATCAGCACATAGCTCTTCTGATAGTCCATGGTCGTCTCCCTCTCAGTCCAGGGGCTTCTTGCAATAGGGGCAGGTCTTGGGCAGGGTCCGCTTGGGCAGGTCCCGCTTGCAGTGGGGGCAGTGGAAGAAAAAGCTGGTCTGGATGGTCCCCGCCAGCACGCAGACGACGCCGATGCCGCCCACGATGGTCTGGTTGGTCAGACCGCCGATCAGCATCACCAGGATGCCGCCCACGCCCAGGATCCGCATCAGCCAGTAGCTGGTTTTATAGTTCACACAGTTCACCTTCTTTCCGGTCAGGATGCCGGCCGCTTCTCAGGTCCGGTCCGGGAATTTCTCGCAGAGCCGGTCCAGCTCGTCGATCAGAGCGCCCAGCTCCTCCGAAGTCATGGAGCCGGTCAGCTCCGCCGTGTCGTCCCCGTCCATGGTGTTGGGGAGATAGAAGGACACATGGAACCGGAAGCGGTCCCCCTCTGCCCGGGCGGACAGGGAGAAGTAGGCGTCCTCCTGAAAATCGCTGACATAGTGGTCCCGGATCCCGGCCTTCAGCACCTTCAGCCCGGCGGTCAGGCTCTGGAGCTCAAAGGTCTGCAGACAGCTGTTGGAGTCCTTCACCAGGCCGCCGTTCTCGTCGATCCAAGTGGCGCGGACCACCAGCCAGTTGTTGTCCTCACTGCCGGGATCCACGTCGGGAAATTCGTAGCGCGCGATGTCCAGCCGCAGGCTGGCCTCGTCATTGCGAAACAGCATGTGGACCTCTCCTCTTCAGTCGTTGTGATGGGCGGCGTAGAACGCGTCGTAGTCCGCCAGCTGCTTCTGCAGCAGGGCCGGGGTATCCAGGCCGTAGGGGCACCGGGATCTGCAGGCGTCGCAGTGGATGCAGTCCTCGATTTTGTGCATCTTGGCGTGCCACTCGTCGCTCATATAGGGCTGATAGGGAGAGCGCCGCAGCAGCTGGGCCATCCGGGCCGCCTGGGGGATGTCGATGCCCACGGTGCAGGGCAGGCAGTAGCCGCAGGAGCGGCAGAAGTCCCCCGCCAGCTCCTTCCGGTCATGGTCGATCACCGCCTGGAGCTCCGGCGTCATGCGGGGATCCCGCTTTACCAGATCCAGCCACTGGTCCAGCTCCCACTCGTGCTGGATGCCCCAGATGGGCACCACCGTGGGATGCTGGCGCATGAAGGCGTAGCAGGCCTCGGCATTGTTCAGAAGCCCCCCGGAGAGGCCCTTCATGGCGATGAAGCCCATGTCATGCTGCCGGCACAGCTCCACCAGCTCCAGGTCCTTCTCCGTGGCCAGGTAGCAGAAGGGGAACTGCAGCGTCTCAAAATTGCCGGAGTCGATGGCCGCGTGGGCCACCTTCAGCCGGTGGTTGGTGATGCCGATGTGGCGGATGTAGCCCTTCTCCTTGGCCTCCAGCGCGGCGGCAAAGGGGCCGTCCGGGTCGTTGATGTCCGGCAGCTCGGCGGGGTTGTGGAACTGGAACAGGTCGATGTAATCCGTCCGCAGGCTGCGGAGGCTCTGCTCGATGTGGGCCTGGACCGTCTTTTTGTCCTTCCCGGCGCTCTTGGTGGAGATCACCACATTCTGCCGCACGTCGTGGAGGGCCTCGCCCAGCTTTTCCTCGCTGTCGGTATAGGCGTTGGCGGTGTCAAAGTAGTTGATGCCGGCCTCATAGGCCCGGCGGACCAGCTTCACCGCGTCTTCCCTGGAGATCCGCTGGATGGGCAGGGCTCCGAACGACGCCTTGGTCACCATCAGATCCGTTTTTCCCAGTCTGATCTTTTCCATATTCTGATCCTCCTTCTCCCCGCTGCTGGCGGAGACGCTCCCCGTCGTTCCCGCAGGGATCCTGCCGAGACGCCGGGGCACATTGCCGTGCCTATTGTATCACATTTTTCCGGGTTTGCAAATTCCAATCGGTGTGATATGATAGAAACAGGACAAATCTGACCGGTCCCTGCCCCGACCACAGGAGAAGGAGGTCTTTCCATGGCAGAACAGACGCTTCATTTGAAGGTGACGCTGCGGATCTACAGCGACGATGACCAGCGGTGCTTCGGCCCCGGCATTGCCACCCTGCTGCAGCGGGTGCGGGAGCACCACTCTCTCCGGGCGGGGGCCGCCTCCATGGAGATGGCCTATTCCAAGGCGTGGCGCATCATCCGCACAGCGGAGGCGGTGTTTGGGTGCAAGCTGCTGTCCTCCACCATCGGCGGGCCCCACGGCGGCGGCGCCGTGCTGACGCCGGAGGCGGAGCGCCTGCTGGCGGCCTATGAGACCTTCTGCGCCGAAGTGGGAGGCTACGCCCAGGACCGCTTTGAGGCGGCCTTCGGCGTTTTCCAGACCCCGCCGCAAAGCTCCGAATAAAAACGGCGGACCGCTGTGCGGTCCGCCGTTTCTGCCGTATTCACTTCTTGGGACGGGTGGGGTCCTCTTCGGTGGGGCTGGGGATGGGATGCTCCTTGTGGGCCACCATGGTCTGGATCAGCTCCACCGTCCGGCCCAGGCCCAGATAGCTGGAGTCGATGCAGAAGTGATAGCTGTCCAGCGCGCCCCACTTTTTGGAGGTATAGTATTCATAATAGGAAGCGCGCCGCTTGTCGGTCTTGGCGATCAGCTGGCGGGCCTTCTCCGGCGAGACGTTCTGCCGCTCCGCAACCCGCTGCACCCGCACGTCCATGGGGGCGCAGATAAACAGGCTCAGATGGTTGGGATAGTCCGCCAAGGCATAGTCGGCGCACCGGCCGATGATGACGCAGGGCCCCTGGTCCGCAATGTGGCGGATGGTGTTGAAGGTGGCCAGATATACCTGCTGCTCCAGAGAGTCCCCCACACCGGTGCCCGGCAGGGCGAACATGTAGGAGTCCATGGCAATGGAGTACAGGAGGCTCTTGGGCCGCTCGTCAAAGCTCTCGAAGATCTGCTCACACAGGCCGCTCTTCTTGGCGGCCTCCTGCAGCAGCTCCTTGTCATAGAAGGGGATCCCCAGCTCCTTGGCCACGCGGATGCCGATCTCCTTGCCGCCGCTGCCAAACTGCCGGCCGATGGTGATGATGGTTTTCATAGAGAACCCTCCTCTCCTGATTGCCTCTATTATACAGCAAGAACGCGGCGCCGTCAAACGCTACCTAGTCCCGGGGCTCTTTTTCCTCCGGCGGCAGCGGATGCCAGGGCTCCTCTTTTCGCTTGAAAAGACGGCGGGCCAGGGCGTCCTTCACCGTCTCCACCAGAGCATACCAGAGACGGCCCACCACGAAGATCATCACCAGCGCCAGCAGGAAGGCGCCCATCTGTCCCAGCGACAGCGGCATGGCAGTCCCTCCTTCTTATTTCGTAGCGTAGCAGGTCTTGAAAAACGACTCAAAGGCCTGCTGCTCCGGCCCCTGGTCCACGTAGATGAACAGCTTCTCATCCTCCAGCCACTCGAACGTGTTGATGGCCAGGTAGTGCTTTCCGTCCGGGTAGATGATGAAAGCGTCCGTGGGGTACTTGTTCCGATAGGCCTTTTTGACCGTGGACCGGGGACAGATCTCCGGGTCGCCGCAGCCAGACAGGTCCGGCACCGTGGGCACGACCACCACCGTGGGGTCCGCCCCCTCCTTCCAGCCTACGATCAGGCTGCCGTAGGTAGTCTTACTGCCGTGGACCAGGCCGTAGTTGAACCGCTTCGCGTCCTCCGTGTAGGCGGCCACCAGCTGATACTGGCTTCCGTCGGGCACCACGCTGTCGAACAGCCGCCGCATCTTCTGCTTGCTGTCGGCACTTTTGGCCTGGTCGATCTCAGGCCCCTTGAAAAGTTTTCCGAAAATTCCCATAACAGCACCTCTTTGCGTCCGAATTCTTTTTATTGACCAATATATAAAATGCAGTCAATATAAGAACATCATAGCAAAAGAAACCAAAAATCGCAAGTGGGTAAATATCATTGCTGAAAAAAAGACCGCTCTTCAGCGGTCTTTTGCCTGATGATGCAGCTGGGAGAGGTACTTCACCAGGAATCGCACGTGAAGTTCCGCCGTCTCATCCAGATAGTCCGGAAAGAGAAAGGGCATGGACTCCGGCGCGGAGTTATAGATCAGGAGACAGGAGAACACCAGGTTGGCCAGCACCTCCGGCGGACAGTCCGCCTCCCGGATGCCCAGCAGCGCCATCAGGCGGAGAAAGAACGCCCGCTGGCCGGGGCGGAAGTTCTGGAACCGCTCCGGCGCCAGGCGGCTGTGGAGGTCCGCCTCCTCCCGCTGGGTCATCACCAGGATCCCGTGATCCCGGTGGCGGAGGATGGTCTGGAAAAAGGATTCCACACGGTCCTCCCAGGTGCCCTCAGGCCGGGCCAGCTCCTGTTCCAGCAGCCGGAGCAGGCGGTATCGCTGCTCCTCCATCAGCTGGAGGGAGAAGTCCTCCAGCGAGTCGAAAAACGTGTAGAAATAGGGCTTTGAGATGCCCACCGCCCGGGTGAGCTCCGCCAGATGCAGTCCGCCCAGGCCCATGCGCACCGCCATCTCCAGCCCCGTGTCCAGCAGGGCCTGCCGCACCCGGGCCCGGTCCTCCTCCGTATAGCTCTTGCGGGCCATGGCATCCCCTCCCTTTTGTCATCTGGTGTCAGTATAACACAATTCCCCGGAAAAGGAAACCGTTCTGCCGCACCCCCAAAAAAAGCAGCCCGGCCGCCTGCAGCGGCCGGACTGCTTTTGAATTCTTTGGATGGCTCACGCCTCCGGCATGGGCTTGCCCAGGCGCTTGTACATGGTTTTTTTCACAGCCCGCAGGATGTTCTCATACCCGGTGCAGCGGCACAGATGGCCGGACAGGAGCTTCCGCAGCTCGTCGTCCGTGTACTCCCTGCCGCTCTCCAGGATCTCCACCGCCGTCAGGATGAACCCCGGGGTGCAGAAGCCGCACTGGATGGCCGCCTCGTCCACAAAGGCCTGCTGGATGTCACTGAGCTCGCCGTTGGGGCCCAGCAGCCCCTCCAGGGTGCGGATGTGCTTGCCCTCCGCCCAGACCGCCAGATAGATGCAGGAGTTGTAGGCCTCCCCGTCGATGAGGACGTTGCAGGCGCCACACTCCCCCACCTCACAGCCCTTCTTCACAGAGGTCATGCGGAAGTCGTTGCGGAGCATGTCCGTCAGGCTGGCCCGCACGTCCACCGTGCGCTCCACGTCCTTGCCGTTCAGATTGAAATGGACCGTCTGGTACTGCATCACGTGTTTCTCCGCCATTACAGGTCACCTCCCGCCAGCTTGACCGCTTCAATGAACGCCCGGCGGGCGCTCTCCACCGCGATGTGCATCCGGAAATCCCTGGCCGCCCGCCAGGAGTCCCGGGGGTTGATGTCCTCCTTCACCGCCTGGGCGAAGCGGTCCGCCAGCTCCAGGCTCACCGGCGCTCCGGCGGCGAGGCACTCGGCGGTCTCCGCCCTCAGGGGCACTGGGCCCGCCACGCCGAAGGCCACCCGGGCCCGCTCCACGGTCTTTTTGTCGGCGGAGAGGCGGACGTTCACAGAGGTGCCCAGTGTGGCGATGTCCATGGCGTTCCGCATGGCATATTTAATATAGTGTCCAAATGTGTCAGTATAACTGTCTTTTTCGATCAGGATAGCCGTCTGGATCTCGCCGGGGCGGATATCCACCTTGCCCGCCTTGATGTAGAACTCCCGGATGGGCTGGCGGCGGACGCCGTCGGGCCCCGTCAGCTCCACGATGGCGTCGTAGGCATGGAGCGTGGAGGCGGAGTCGGCGGAGGTGACACCGTTGCAGGTGTTGCCGCCGATGGTGCCGATGTTGCGGATCTGGGGTCCGCCCACCTGGTCCACGGCCTCCCCCAGGACGTTGAGGTACTTCTGGATCAGGGGGTCCCGTGTGATGTGGGAGAAGCTGGTGAGGGAGCCGATGCGAAGGGTGCCGTCGTCCTCCATGGTCACGCCACGGAGCTCGTCCAGACCGTAGATGGAGATCAGCTCCACGCCGGCCCGCTTGCCCTCCCGCATCTGCACCAGCACGTCGGACCCTCCGGCGATGATCTGGGCCTCCGGATGGGCCACCCGAAGGGCCACGGCGTCGGCCACACTTTGGGCCTGATACAGGGCTTTCATATCATACATGGGTGGTTCCCTCCTTCAGTCGTCGATCAGCCCGGCCTCTTTGAACTTGCGGTAGAGGACGTGGGGCGTGATGGGGCAGGCGTCAAAGGCCACGCCTGTGGCATTCAGAATTGCGTTGCGGATGGCCGGCGCCGGCGAGCAGGCCGGCGGCTCGCCCAGGGCCTTGGTGCCGTAGGGAGACGTGGGCTCCGGGTTCTCCACGAATGCCGCCTGCAGCGTGGGATGGTCCATAAAGGTGGACAGCTTGTAGTCCAGCAGGTTGTTGTTCAGGGGCTTTCCGGTCTTCTCGTCGAACTTCAGTTCCTCGGAAAGGCCGTAGCCGATGGCCATGGACATGCCGCCGTGGACCTGGGCCTCCGCCAGAGCGGGGTTGATGAGGGTGCCGCAGTCGTGGACGTTGACGATGTTCAGCAGCTTCACCTTGCACATGGGGATGTCCACCTCCACCTCGGCAAAGGAGCAGCCGAAGGAGTAGGCGTTGGACTTGATCTGGGCCGTGGTCTCCGCCGTGATGTGCTGGCTGTGCTCCAGGGAGTAGAGGCTCTCCGTGGCCAGCTCGCCCAGGGTCTTGAGGACCCGGCCGTCAGACTTGCGGACGATGTTCCCGTCCACCAGGTCCAGAGTGGAGACGGGCATCCGGGTCTGCTCGTGGGCGATCTGCAAGATCCGCTCCCGCAGGGCCTGGGCCGTCTGCATGATCGAGAAGCCGCCGATGTACGTCTGCCGGGAGGCGTAAGCGCCGGTGCCGAAGGGGGTCACGTCCGTGTCCTGGGTGGACACCGCGTGGACGTCCTCCACCGGGATGCCCACCGCATCCGCCACCATCTGGGAGTAGGCGGTGTCGCAGCCCTGGCCGATCTCCGTCTCGCCGGTCTGGAACTGGAGGGAGCCGTCCTGGTTCAGCACCATCCGGCAGGAGGAGGACTCCAGGGAGATGGGCCACACGGCGGTGTTGTACCAGAACACCGCAAGGCCCACGCCCTTCCGGATGGGACCGGTCTGGTTCTGGTATTCCCGGTATTTCCGGGCATAATCCAGCAGCGCCATGCCCTTGTCCATGCACTGGTTGAAGGTGTCGGAGTACAGCTCGTTCTTGGAGAAGCCGTCGGTATAGCCCACCGGCATCAGATTCTTCCGCCGGAACTCCATGGGCTCCATGCCGATGGCCTTACAGATGTCGTCGATGTGGCACTCCCCGGCCCACATGGCCTGGGGGATGCCGTAGCCCCGCATGGCGCCGGCGGCGGGACGGTTGGTGTACACCGTCCAGCAGTCGCACTCTAAGTTGTCGCAGGGGTACAGCTGGGGGAAGGCGCCCATGCCCTTGGCCACGATGCTGTGGCCGTGGGAGGCATAGCCGCCCTGGTTGGACCAGGCCTCAAACTTCCGGGCCACCAGCGTGCCGTCGGGCCGGACCCAGGAGATGATGTGGGTGCGGATGGCGTGGCGGACCCGGTTGGAGACAAAGGTCTCCTCCCGGCTGCACTCCAGATGCACCAGCCGGCCGCCCACCTGGGTGGAGAGCCAGGCGCACAGAGGCTCGTACAGCGCGTCCTGCTTGTTGCCGAAGCCGCCGCCGATGTAGGGCTTGATGATCCGCACCTTACCCCAGGGCAGGCCCAGGGCCTGCCCCACCACCCGGCGGATGATGTGGGGGATCTGGGTGGAGGTGACCACCACCACCCGGCCCGCCTCCTCATAGGCAAAGCACCCGTGGTTCTCGATGTGGCAGTGCTGGACCGTGGGGGTGTCGTACCACCCCTCGACCTTGATGAGTCCCGGCTCCTGGATGGCCTGCTGATAGTCGCCCCTGCGGATGTCCGTGTGCTTCAACACGTTGCCGGGGCAGTCCTCGTGGATCTGGGGGGCGTCCGGCTCCATGGCCTTCTGGGCGTCCAAAACGAAGGGCAGCTCCTCGTACTCCACCTTCAGGGCCCGGACGGCCTGGGCGGCGGCCACCTCGTCCTCGGCGATGACGGCGGCGATGTCGTCGCCGTAGTACCGCACATGGCGGTTTAAGAGCAGCCGGTCCGCCACGTCCTGGTGGGCCGGGTCCGTGGACCAGGGGTGTCCCGCCGTGGGGAAGGGATAGTTGGGCGCATCGAAGCAGGTCAGGACCTTCACCACGCCGGGGATGGCCTCCGCCGCCGCGGTGTCGATGGACTTCACGTAGCCGTGGGCAATGGTGGAATGCAGGATCCTGGCCACCAGGGCGCTTCGATCGCACAGGTCCGCCACATATTTGGCGCGGCCCGTTGCCTTTTCGTAGGCGTCCACACGGGTGACGCTTTTGCCGACGCTTTTGCTCATCAGGCAAGCCTCCTTTTTCTCTCACCGCTCCGCCGCCCATTGACTGGGCACGGCAAAAGCGGATATACTAAACTCAGAATGAGGTGATGACATGGAAAACACGCCGAAGCTCGGCTGTGTGGTCATGGCCGCCGGCAATGCCCGGCGGTTCGGTGAAAACAAGCTGGCCGCCCAGCTGCGGGGCAGGAGCCTGATCCTCCGGGCGCTGGAAGCCGTCCCGGCGGAGAAATTTGACAAAGTGGTGGTGGTAACTCAGTACCCGGAGGTCATGCGCCTGGCCGGGGAGTTCCGCTTCGCCGCCGTCCACAATCCCCATCCGGACTACGGCATCAGCCACACCATCGCGCTGGGGCTGACAGAGCTGCGGGACTGTGACGGCGTGCTGTTCCAGGTGAGCGACCAGCCCCTGCTGCGGCGGGAGAGCGTGGCGGAGCTGGCGGACCGCTGGCGGGCCCGGCCGGAGAAGATCGCCGCTCTGGGCCACGGCGGCGTCCGGGGCAACCCCTGCCTCTTCCCCGCCCGGTTTTTCCCGGAGCTGCTGGAACTGCGGGAGGACCACGGCGGCAACACCGTCATCCGGCGGCACGAGGAGGACCTGTTCCTCCTGGAGGTGCCGGCGGAGGAGCTCCACGACGTGGACACCGTCCAGGCCCTGGAGGAACTGAAAGCAGAGGCGGCCCGATGAACGAGACCGTCTACGAATTCGATGCGGTGATCCGGAAGGTGCCGGACATCGACGGCGCCTATGTAGAGTTCCCCTACGATGTCCGGGCGCTGTTCGGCAAGGGCCGGGTCCAGGTGGCCGCCACCTTTGACGGCGTCCCCTACGCGGGGAGCCTGGTGCGGATGGGCACCCCCGGCCACATCCTGGGGATGCGGAAGGACATCCGTGCCCAGATCGGAAAGCAGCCCGGCGACACCGTCCATGTGACGGTGCGGGAACGCAGATAACGCAGTCTTCGGACAGGCCGCGGCGCTGATGCGCCGCGGCATTTCCTTATTTCCGGCTGTAGGGCGTGCCCTCCAGGGGCAGGCTGGTGCGGAACTTGCCGTCATAGCGGTAGTAGGCGTCCGCAATGGCGGGGGCCGTGGGGATGGAGGTGATCTCGCCGATGCCGATGGCGCCGCAGGCCACGTTCAGGCCCTCTTTTTCCACAATGATGGGGGTGATCTCCGGGATCTGATTGGCCCGGAACAATCCCAGGGTGCCGTATTTGGCGGTGGGCTTGCAGTCCGTCAGGGGATACCGCTCCGTCAGGGCAAAGCCCATGCTCATCACCACGCCGCCCTCGATCTGGCCCTCGATGGAGATGGGGTTCACGGCCTTGCCCACGTCGTGGGCCGCCACCATCTGGCGGATCCTGCCCTCGTCGTCCAGGATGCACACCTGGGTGGCGTAGCCGTAGGCTACGTGGCTGACGGGATTGGGCACCGGCGCCCCCAGGGGGTCCGTCTTGCCCAGGTACTCCCCGTAGAACTCCTGGCCGTTCAGGCCGTCCAGGCCGCCGCTCTCCGCCATGGCCGCCTTCAGGTCCTGGCAGGCCCGGCGGACCGCCTCGCCGGTGAACAGCGTCTGGCGGGAGCCGGAGGTGGTGCCGGAGTCCGGGGCGCAGTAGGTGTTGGACCGCTCGTAGACGATCTTGTCCCGGGGGATCTTCGTCTGCTCATAGACCATCTGGGTCAGCACCGTGCCCAGGCCCTGGCCGATGCAGGAGGCGCCGGCAAAGATGTGGAGCTTGCCGTCCTCCACCACCAGGCGGCACCGGCCGGTGTCCGGGATGCCCACGCCCACGCCGGCGTTCTTCATGGCGCAGGCCAGGCCCACATACTGATTTGCCTCCACATAGGGCTTCACGGCCTCCAGCGTCTCCACCAGGCCGGTGGACTCGTCCACGATCTGGCCGTTGGGCAGCTCCTGCCCCGGGCGGATGGCGTTGCGGTAGCGGATCTCCCAGGGGGTGATGCCCACGATGTCCGCCATCTGGTTTAAGAGGCTCTCGATGCAGAAGCAGGTCTGGGTGACGCCGAAGCCCCGGAAGGCCCCGGCGGGGGGATTGTTGGTGTAGTAGGCCCACCCGTCGATCTCGAAGTTCTGGTAGTTGTAGGGGCCGGCGGCGTGGGTGCAGGCCCGCTCCAGCACCGGCCCGCCCAGGGAGGCGTAGGCCCCGGTGTCGGCGATGACCTCGGCGGCCACGCCTTGGATGATGCCGTTCTCGTCACAGCCGATGGAGAACTCCATCTCCATGGGGTGGCGCTTGGGGTGGATCAAAATGCTCTCCGCCCGGGTGAGCTTCACCTTCACCGGGCGCTTGGTGAGATAGGCGATCAGGGCGGCGTGGTGCTGGACCGTCACGTCCTCCTTGCCGCCGAAGCCCCCGCCCACCAGGCAGTTGCGGACCTTTACCTTCTCCGCCGGCAGACCCAGCATGCCCATGGTCTCGTGCTGGGTGTCATAGGCGCCCTGGTCCGTGGAGAGGATCATGACCCCGTCTCCGTCGGGATAGGCCACGGCGCACTCCGGCTCCAGGAAGGCGTGCTCCGTCCAGGGGGTGGAGAAGTGCTGGGTCAGCACATGCTTCGACTTGGCGATGGCCTCCGCCGGGTTGCCCCGCTGGATGTGCTTGTGGGTCAGCAGATTCCCGGTCCGGTGGACCAGGGGGGCGTCCGGCAGCATGGCCTCCCGGGGGCTGCGGACCATGGGCAGCTCCTCATAGTCCACCTTCACCAGCGCCTTGGCCTGGGCCAGGATCTCCGGCGTCTCCGCCGCCACCAGGCAGATGGCGTCCCCCAGGTAGTGGGTGATGTCCCCCACGGCGATCATGGTGTCCCAGTCCTTCACCAGATGGCCCACCTTGTTCTGCCCGGGGATGTCGTCCGCCGTAAAGACGCCCACCACGCCGGGCAGGGCCCTGGCCTCCTCCGTGTGGATGGCCAGCACCCGGGCCCGGGGATACTGGGACCGGACGGCACTGCCGTAGATCATGCCGTCCAGATACACGTCGTCGGGATAGATGCCGGTGCCGGTGACCTTCTCCTCCACGTCCACCCGGGGCACCCGCTGGCCCAGGGACCAGTCGGTGGGCACCGGCGGCACCTCGCCCTTGCGGAACAGCTCCGCCGCCAGCAGGATGCCGTCGATGATCTTCACATACCCGGTGCAGCGGCAGATGTTGTTGCGGATGGCGTAGGCCGCCTCCTCCCGGGTGGGATCTGGATTCGTGTCCAGCAATCCCTTGGCGCTCATCACCATGCCGGGGATGCAGAAGCCGCACTGGACCGCCCCCGCCATGCCGAAGGCGTAGGTGTAGACCTGCTTTTCAAAATCAGTCAGGCCTTCCACGGTGATGACGGACTTGCCCTCCAGCTTGTCCGTCTGGGGGATGCAGGCCTTGGTGGGCTTGCCGTCGATCAGCACCGTGCAGGTGCCGCAGGCGCCCTCGCTGCAGCCGTCCTTCACGCTGGTGAGATGCAGGGTATCCCGCAGATAGCGCAGCAGCTTCTGGTTTTGTTCCACTGTCACGGCCTGGCCGTTCACGGTAAAATGTGCCATGGCTTGATCCTCCTTGACTGCCGTGCCCAAGCCCTGGTCCCACGGTCATCGGCGTTTTCCCGGAAAGGTCGACCTTTCCTCTTTGCTCTATTATACAATATCTTTCCCGCTGCCGCAACTGGACATTGGCGGATGCGCTATTTTATCTCAGAAACAACGCCTGTGGGCGGCAGTTCCCACCCCACCAGCAGAGCGCCCTGCCGGACAGTGATCCGGGCCTTTGGCGCGATGATGTGATTGCTGACGCCCAGCGGAAACTCCGCCGTCAGGGACGCCCTGGAGAGCGGGTACTGCACGCCTGCCTCATCGATCCCAGCAGCCCTCCCCTCCAGAGAGAATACAGAGAGCAGGCCCCACTCCACCGTCTGCTCCACGGTAAGGGTCTCATTTTCAATGGCCGTCCACACGAAGTCGTTGTCGTAGAGATAGCCCCGGGCGCCGCGGCGGCGGAGGTACAGCAGCGTCTGCAGGTTCGCCAGGGTGTGGTCCAGCCGCTTGCCGCCGGTGCCGCCGTAGAGGTAGAATTCCCCGCACCCCTGCTCCAGCCCGGTCTTCACCGCCAGCATGGTGTCCGTGTCGTCCTTCTCCACCGGCATCCGGCGGACGCGGTCGAAGTCCTCCGGCTGGTCCATGGAGTCAAAATCCCCCAGCAGCAGATCCGGCACCACACCCGCCTGCCGGCAGGCCAGATACCCGGCATCCGCCGCCAGCACCAGATCTCCGGTACGGGGCCGCTCCCGCAGGCCGTAAAAAGTGCCCGCTGAAAAAATAAAGCATCGTTTCAAACAGGTCCACGCTCCCGTTATGAACCATGTCCACGTCTCTGAACGGCGCACCGGCGCCTTCCGGAGTCCATGGCGGCTCTGTTTTGATAAGGCCGGATCCGCCGGCGGATCCAGCTCTTTGACATCCCGGCCGTCGTCCCACAGGGACGCGCCGCGCAGTCTCTGGGGTTATTGTACCATGATTCCGCCGGCCTGACAAACAGAAGTTCTGAAAGCGGGAGGGCGCCCGGGCATTGCCCGGGCGCCCTCCGCACGTCACTGGATATGCTCTTCGCAGAAATTGTCCAGCACCCGGAACCCCATCTCGTCCGGCTCCGCCACCGGGAAGGTGGCGATGGTCACCGGATCAAAGGCGGGACAGAGGCGCTTCTCCGGCTCGATCCGCAGGACCGGCATCCGGCTCGGGGCCTTCTCCGGAGAGTTTTGTGCCTGCCGCATACGATCACCCCGGTTTAGACTCTGCCAATGGTGTCGAAATATGCAGCGGCGGCCCCGGAAAGATCCGGGACCGCCGCCATATTCTGGACATGCAGGGAGAACCTGTGAAACCGGGCGAGACGCGCCGCTCACTCCTGCCGTTCCAGCTCTGCGAACCGGTACAGAATCGCCGCCAGCTGCTGGCGGGTCACCGGCTGGCGCAGCATCAGGTCACCGGCCGCATTCCCCTGCAGAAGGCCGTTCTTCACGGCCCAGTCCACTGCCTCTTCCGCATATGCGCTGGGGATGTTGTCCACCGTCTCATCCTCCTTTGGTCTCCAGCCGGGCCAGCCGGAGACAGCCACCTCCCGGCCGCTCCGCTGGTCCCACCGGGCTTTTCCGCTGCGGGTGTCCACATGGGTGAAGGTCTGATAGACCCCGATGCCGCCCCGGCTGCCCAGGTAGTATTCCGCCATCTGCCCCACCAGCAGCGGACCGGCGCCGGAGACGATGATGTCCGCCGCCGTGCCCAGCAGGTGCTGGCTGTACCGGGCGCCGCCCACCTTCTGGTTGTGCGACGCGGTCCGGTAGCCGCTGCTGATGGTCACCGCCCCGCCGGCAGCCGCCCGGATCCGCTCCAGCAGCTCCACCAGGTCCGTGTCGATCTTCACCAGGTCCGACCCGTCCCGGCAGGCAAACTCCCGCACCCGGAAGTGGGGCGACAGCAGCCGGTCTCCCTCCCGGGAGACGCGGTAGGTCCGCACGCTCATGCCCGGGCCCGCTTTTCCGCCTGCGTGCCGAAGTAGAAGGCGATCACCACAGTGAACACCGTCAGGAACTGTTCCGTGGTCACCCGGCCTGTCCCCGCCATGGCGGCGAACACCGCTGTCAGGATCACCGTCACCAGGCTCTTCACCGTCAGCAGGCTGGCCAGGCGCTGTGTCAGCAGCTCCATCTCAGTCCTCCTCCGTCAGCACGTCGCCCCGCAGGCGGTAGCGCCGCCCCGCCATATAGACGAAGGCCATCTCCTGCCCCATGTCCACATCCACCGTGCGACCGCCCACGACCCGGACTTTCTCCATGCAGCCCACACCGTGGTCCAGGATCCCCCAGCCGTTGGCCTCGTCCGGTGTCTCGCCCACACGGGTCTCCATCAGCTCCTGCGCGGAGAAGAGGTTCCGGGATGGGTCCAGCCGCAGCGTGCTCCCCAGCTCCTTCAGCGCCTGGTTGGTCTCCTCCAGGGTCTTTTCTCCTCTGGTGTAATCAAACAGCAGTTCTTCCAGCGTTTTCATCTTATGTAACGTCCTTTCCCCGGGATCTCCCGGCTCAAATCTTACTGACATTGTGGGCCGCTTCGCTGCGGACAAAGCCGATGTAGGCCGTCCGGGCGGCCTCCGCGGCGTCCATGGCCTCCTCCACGTCGCCATTGGTGTGCTGCCCTGCCAGCTTTTTGGCTGTGGTCAGAGACAGCGAACAGGTGGCGTACATCAGGTCCATGGCCAGCCGGCTCTCCGTGGCCCGGCGCGCCGCCCGGGCCTCCGCCCGCCTGGCACTCTTCCGGGAGCGGTATTCCGCCCCCGCCGCCAGCACGGTGGCCGCCCCGGCGATCAGCGCGCAGAGCACCTCCGTTCCGATCCCGCATCCCTCCTCTCAGATCCAGCGGTAATGGGGCCGTTCCTCGTGGAACAGCCAGTGCCGCATCCAGTCAAACAGCACGATGGCGGTGCCGGCCAGCACCACCCACAGCAGGGCGTACTTCAGGCACACCTGCCCCCACAGGTTGCCCGGCAGACGGGAGTAGTCCCAGATGTCCAGCTTCAGCCAGACGTTCAGGATCAGCCCCGCCCCCAGCTCCGCCAGGGTGATGACGCCGCCGCCCATCAGCGCCTGGAGCCACAGGGGCCGTTCCCAGGCCATGTGTTCGTTGGCCAGGTCCAGCGGCAGGCTCAGCACCGCCGCCAGCAGAAACATGCTCCAGTGGGTGTGCCCCCGCCAGATCAGCTCCACCATGCAGTAAAGATCCCCGCCCATCAGCGATAGGATCAGCGCCTTCTGCCATCTTTTCACATGCAAGTCCTCCCTGTTCTGGAATCCGGATCGCCGCAACCGATATCGTGCCTTTTCGACGGCCCTGCTATGCATCCCCAGCAGGTCCGTCAACCATATCCTGCATTTCCCAGCCGGCGTGCACGGCGGTGTGCAACACGGCGGCCGCTTTTTATCCTCTTTTTGGTTATATGCGCCGTCCGCTGCCGCCAACACTGAAAAAGCGCCGCGGGCAGGCCTGCCCGCGGCGCGGAAAAACGCCCCGGCGCCATACGGCGCCGGGGCGTTTTGCTTGTGAGAGGGACTGCCGTCTCCAGGAAATCAGTCCTCCGCCATCTTGCGGTACTTCTGATACCGGGCCTTGACGTCGGCGATCTCCTTCTGATACAGGGCATCCGCCCGCTCGGGGAAGTTGTTCTTCAGGGAGGCGAACCGGTTCTCGCCCATCAGGAAGTCCATGAGCTTGCTGGTGTCGGGCTCGGGAGAGTCCAGCTGGAAGGGGTTCTTGCCCTCGGCGATGCGGCGGGGATCATACCGGTACAGGTGCCAGTAGCCGCACTCCACAGCCTTCTTCATCTCGTCCTGAGAGCAGCCCATGCCGGCCTTGATGTGCTGTTCCAGGCAGGGGCAGTAGCAGATGACGATGGCGGGGCCGGGATAGGACTCCGCCTCCCGGAAGGCCTTCAGGGTCTGGGCCTGGTCATAGCCCATGGCCACCTGGGCCACGTACACATAGCCGTAGGTCATCAGGATGGCGCCCAGGTCCTTCTTGGCCACCTGCTTGCCGCCGGCGGCGAACTTGGCCACGGCGGAGGTGGGGGTGGACTTGGAGGACTGTCCGCCGGTGTTGGAGTACACCTCGGTGTCCAGCACCAGCAGGTTCACGTCCCGGTTCTGGGCCATGACGTGGTCGATGCCGCCGAAGCCGATGTCATAGGCCCAGCCGTCGCCGCCGATGGCCCAGATGGACTTCTTGGCCAGGTACTCCTTGTTCTGCAGGATGTAGGCCACGTCCTCGGTGGGCTCGCTCTGCTCCAGAGCGGCGACCAGGGCGTCGGTCACGGCGCGGGACTTCTCCCCGTCGTTCCAGTTTTCGATGTAGTCCGCGATGGCGGCGGGGGCAATGCCGGCGTCCTTCATGCTCTCCAGCCGGATCAGCAGCTCCTTGCGGATGGCGTCCTGGGCGTGGAAGAAGCCGTAGGCAAACTCGGCGTTGTCCTCAAACAGAGAGTGCTCCCAGGCGGGGCCGCGGCCCTGGCTGTCCTTGCAGTAGGGCAGGATGGGCGCGCCGCCGGAGATGGCGGAAGAGCAGCCAGCGGCGTTGCCCGCATACATCCGGTCGCCCACCATCTGGCTCAGCAGCTTGATGTAGGTGGTCTCGGCGCAGCCGGCGCAGGCGGCGGAGAACTGGAAGTAGGGCTTTGCGAACTGCATGTTCTTGACAGTCTTGCTGCTGATGACGTCCTTCTTCAGGTACTTGTCGTTCATGGCGACCTCGTCGAAGTTCACCTGCTCGGGCTTCATCTCCTCGAAGGGGGTCATCACCAGGGCGTCCGCCGTCTTGTCGCTGCTGTTGGCGGGGCAGGCGGTCAGGCACACGCCGCAG
Organism: Oscillibacter valericigenes; assembly: GCF_016902445.1. Lineage (GTDB taxonomy): Bacteria > Bacillota > Clostridia > Oscillospirales > Oscillospiraceae > Oscillibacter > Oscillibacter avistercoris. Next base: position 55,288 of record NZ_JACSNX010000002.1, read on the forward strand.
CCCAGGCAGTCATAGGGAGAGACCTGCATCCGGAAGAAGTAGCTGGGGGCGTCCTTGCCCAGGCCCTTGGCGGGCACGGTCTCGAAGGACGCGGGCACCTGGGCCTTCTCCTCCTCGGTCAGCAGCACGGGCCGGATGGCGGCGTGGGGGCAGCACATGGCGCAGCGGTTGCACTGGATGCAGCTCTCGGCGTTCCACTTGGGCACCTTGGTGGCCACACCGCGCTTGGAGAAGGCGGAGGTGCCGTTCTCCCAGGTGCCGTCCAGCACGCCGTGCTTCTGGAACACGGACACGGGCAGCTTGTCGCCCTGCTGCCGGTCCATGGGCAGCACGATGTCACGGACGAATGCGGAAGCATTCTTGGGCTCAGCCACAGGGGTATCCGCCGCATCCGCCCAGGAGGCGGGGATCTCCACCTTCACAGCGGCGCTGATGCCGAGGTCCACGGCCTTGTCGTTCTTGTCCACGATCTCCTGGCCGGCCTTCTTGAAGTAGGAGTTGTAGTTGTTCTTCTTCATGTCCTCCACGGCCACGTCCAGGGGAATGACCTTGGTGAGGGCGAAGAAGGCCGCCTGGAGGATGTTGTTGGTCCGCTTCTCGCCCAGGCCCACCTGCACCGCCAGCTTGGCGGCGTCGATGATGTAGAAGTTGGCGTGCTTCCGGGCCAGATCCCGCTTCATCTTGCCGGGCAGGCGCTCCTCCAGCTCCTCCACGCTCCAGGGGCAGTTCAGCAGGAAGGTGCCGCCCTCCTTCAGATCCTCGGTGGTGTCGTACTTGGTGACATAGGTGGGGGCATGGACCGCCACAAAGTCCGCGGAGGACACCAGATAGGTGGAGCGGATGGGCTCGTCTCCGAAGCGCAGGTGGCTCTGGGTCAGGCCGCCGGACTTCATGGAGTCATAGGAGAAATACGCCTGGGCGTACTTGTTGGCCACCAGGCCGATGGTGGAGATGGCGTTCTTGTTGGCGCCCACGGTGCCGTCGCCGCCCAGGCCCCAGATCTTGCAGGAGACCTCGCCGGGATGGGGCAGCTCCACTTCCTTGTAGTCCAGGGAGGTGTGGGTCACGTCGTCGTTGATGCCGATGGTAAAGCTGTTCTTGGGATTCTCCAGCTTCAGGTTGTCATACACGGCGATGAACTGGCCCGGGGTGGTGTCCTTGGAGCTGAGGCCGTACCGGCCGCCCACCACGCGGATGTCGCCCCGGCCCGCCTGGTTCAGGGCGGTGACCACGTCCAGGTACACGGGCTCGCCCACGGAGCCGGTCTCCTTGGACCGGTCCAGCACGGCGATCTTCTTGACCGTGGCGGGGATGGCGGCGGCAAAGTGCTTCACGGAGAAGGGACGGTACAGATGGATCTGCACCATACCCACCTTGCGGCCCTGCTTGTTCAGGTAGTCCACGGTCTCCTTCACGGCCTCGCTGGCGGAGCACATCACCACGATGACCTCCTCCGCGTCGGGAGCGCCGTAATAGTTGAACAGCTTGTAGTCCCGGCCGGTCAGCTTGCTGATCTCATCCATGTAATGCTGGACCGTGTCAGGGATGGAGGCGGCCTTGACATTGGCACCCTCCTTGCACTGGAAGTACACGTCGGGGTTGACGTTGTTGCCCCGGTTGGTGGGATGCTCCGGGTTCAGGGAGTGGCTGCGGAACTCCTGCAGGGCCTTCTGGTCCACCAGGGGGCGCAGGTCCTCATAGTCCAGTGCCTCGATCCGCTGCATCTCGTGGGAGGTGCGGAAGCCGTCAAAGCAGTGCATGAAGGCGTACTTGCCGCTGATGGCGGACAGGTGGGCCACAGCGCCCAGGTCCATGGCCTCCTGGGGAGAGGAGGACATCAGCATGGCGTAGCCGGTGGTGCGGCAGGTCATGAAGTCGGTGTGATCGCCGAAAATGGAATGGTGGTTGCTGGTCACCACCCGGGAGGCGATGTGCATGACGCTGGGCAGGAACTGGCCGCCCATGGCGTACATGGCGGGGATCATCAGCATCAGGCCCTGGGAGGAGGTGAAGGTCGTGGTCAGTGCGCCGGCCTGCAGGGAGCCGTGGCAGGTGCCGGCTGCGCCGGCCTCGGACTGCATCTGGATCACGTCCACCGTGGAGCCGAACAGGTTCTTGCGGCCCTTGGCGGACCACTCGTCCACCTTCTCCGCCATGGGAGAGGACGGCGTGATGGGATAGATGGCCGCAACTTCAGTAAAGGCGTACGCCACATGGGCCGCAGCCGTGTTGCCGTCCATCACCACATACTTCTTTTTCATTGGGATACTCATCTCCTAAATCAGATGTATTAACACAGTTGCCAGATCGGCAGGGGACCGGGAATACCTCTTACAGGTTTTCAAATTTGAGGACGGCGCCCTCGGAGCCGGAGGCGGCGATCTTGCAGTACAGGCCCAGCCAGCCCTTCTTGAACTTGGGCTCCGGCCGCTTCCAGGCCTTCAGACGGGCCTCGATCTCCTCCTGGGGCACCATCAGGTCCAGCCGGCGGCTCTCGATGTCGATGACGATCCGGTCCCCGTCATGGACGATGGCGATGGGGCCGCCCTCCGCCGCCTCGGGGGAGATATGGCCCACGAAGCAGCCGTTGTTGGTGCCGGAGAACCGGCCGTCGGTGATCAGCGCCGTGGTCTTGCTGAGGCCGCGGCCATACAGGTACTTCATGGCCTTGTACATCTCCCGCATGCCGGGGCCGCCCTTGGGACCCTCGTACCGGATGACCACCACGTGCCCGTCATGGACCTTGCCGGCCAGGATGGCCTCTTCCGCCGCCTCCTCGGAGTCGAAGCAGATGGCCTCGCCCTCGAAGTGGTGCAGGCTCTTGTCAAAGGCGCCGGGCTTGGTGATGCCGGTGTCGGGCGCCAGGTTGCCCCGCAGCACCGCCACGCCGCCGGAGAAGCCGAAGGGATCCTCCATGGTCCGCACCACCAGGCCGGTGGCGGGATAGCGGTACTTGTGGGAGGCGATGTTCTCCGCCACCGTGTGGGCGGTGACCGTCATCTCCCCGGTCTCCAGGATGGTCTGCATCCGCTCCATCAGACGGGGCACGCCGCCGTCATAGTAGAAGTCGATGACGTTGTACTTGCAGGCGGGGTTCATCTTGGCGATCTGGGGGGTGGTGCGGGACAGGCTGTCGAACTCGTCCAGCACCTTGATGTCCAGCTCCGCCTCATGGGCGATGGCGGTCAGGTGCATGACGGCGTTGGTGGAGCCGCTCATGGCCAGGCACGCCTTGATGGCGTTGCGGACGGAGCCGTTGGTGATGATCTTCCGGGCGGTGATGTTCTTCTCCACCAGCTCCATGATCTTCACGCCGGTCTCCTCCGCCATCATCATGCGGACGGCAGAGGTGGCGGGGGCCAGGCCGCCGTCGGGCAGCGTCATGCCCAGGGCCTCGGCCAGGGCGCACATGGTGTTGGCGGTGCCCAGGTAGGAGCAGGAGCCGCAGCCGGGGCAGGCGGTGTCCTCCAGGGCCACGTACTCCGCCTCGGTGATCTTGCCGGCGGAGAGCATGCCGTAGGCCTCGGTGCTGGAGGTCTGGTCGGACTGCCGGCCGTCGAACTCCACGCCGCCCTCCATGGGGCCGCCGGGCAGGAAGATGCAGGGGATGTCCAGCCGGGCGGCGGCCATCAGCATGCCGGGGACGATCTTGTCGCAGGAGCCCAGCAGCACCAGGCCGTCAAACAGGTTGATCTGGGCCATGGACTCGATGGAGTTGGCGATCAGCTCCCGGGAGGGCAGGATGTAGTGCATGCCGTCGTGGCCCTGGCCCATGCCGTCGCAGCCGCCGATGACGCCGAACTCGATGGGGGTGCCGCCGGCCCGGTAGATGCCGTCCTTCACCCGCTGGGCCACCTGGCGGAGATTGTAGTGGCCGGGCACACACTCGCTCCAGGCGTTGGCGATGCCGATCACCGGCCGCTTCAGGTCCTCCGTCGTGAAGCCCATGGACTTCAATGTGGCCCGGTAATACTGGTTCCCCAGGCCCTGTAGGATTTTTTCACTGCGCTCCATAAATTCCTCCTCGTGACACCGGCCGCCGGGGCGGCCCGCGTCTCTTGTTCTCAGTGGTCTGCACGGCGGCGGACCAGGCCCGGCCGCAGACAGAGCCCGCCAGGGGCCCTTCCCGCAGGAGCGTTTTCCCAAAACGCCCGGGCATGCGCCGCCGCATCTGACGTGTGCAGCTCTTAACACACATACACGTATAACTATATACCAAGGTGAGGACCCTGCGCAACAAAAATCTTTTTGCTGCCGGGACTTTCCAGAAAATGACCGTTTTTGCCTGGTTTTCACAGTCGATTAACAGCATCTTGACAGACGCCTCCTTTTATTTTTGTTAAAAAATTAACCAAAATTGACCGTTTTCGGTCAAATTGGACATAATTTTCTCAGTAAATCGCAAAATTTTTAAATTGACTTGGGGTGTAAAATGTTGTATAAATTTTTGTGGACTGGCTGAGCCTGCTTTTCCGGGGCATGCTCCGCCATTCGTGTGTGGTCCAAAGTCCGCGGCTCTGCCGGGGCCTTGGACCGGAGTCCGGCTGCTGCCGGACGCCGTTACATTGGAAAGGAGAGTATCAACAAATGTCTGCAATTGGATTCTTGGTCCTCCTTGTCATCGCCATCGTCGTACTGATGCTGCTGATGACAAAGGTCAAGCTGAATCCCGTGATGTCTCTGTTCGTGGTGGCCCTGGCCTTCGGCGTCGTCCTCGGCGTCTTCGGGACCGAGGGGTATTCCTTCATGGACACCCTGAACATGATCACCACCGGCTTCGGCAGCACCCTGGGCAGCCTGGGTATGCCCATCATCCTGGGCGCCGTGCTGGCCATGGGCGTGCAGGACACCGGCGCCGCCAAGTCCATCGCCAACTTCTTCATCAAGCTCTTCAAGGGCAAGAACCTGGAGCTGGCTCCGTCCCTGACTGCCTACGTGGTGTCCATCCCCGTGTTCGGCGACATCACCACCATCCTGTGCTCCAACATCGCAAACGTTCTGGGCAAGCGCAAGCACATCTCCATGTCCACCATGGCCTCCTTCACCCAGACCGGCCTGAACCTGACCCACGCCATGGTTCCCCCCACGCCCGGCATCCTGGCCGTGTCCGTGGCCCTGTCTGCCGACCTGGGCCTGGTGATCTCCTGGGGCATCGTGGTGACCATCATCACCTTCTTTGCCACCTGGCTCATCCTGAAGCGCTGGGCCGCCAAGGAGTGGATCCCCGCCGTGCCCGAGGTCACCGCTGAGATCGAGGAGACCAACTCCGACAACGTGGACGATCTGCTGATCAAGGATAAGGATCTGCCCGGCACCTTTGCCTCCTTCCTGACCATCCTGATCCCCGTCATCCTGATCGCCGGCGGCTCCTTCGTCGGCATGCTGATCCCCGAGTCCACTCCCGATGACGCTCTGGTCCGCACCCTGGTGGCCATCGCCAGCGACAAGGTCGTGGCTCTGGCCATGGGCGTGATCTACACCATGTTCCTGGCCCTGGGCCACAAGGCCTCCGTCCGCAAGAGCAATCTGGACGCCACCGGCAAGGATCCCGAGTGCTTCCGTGAGGTCGTGCTGAACAGCTGGATCGCCCGCGGCATGGAAGTAGCCCTGATCGCCCTGCTGGTCACCGCCATGGGCGGCGGCTTCTCCCAGGTCATCAAGTCCTTCCCCGGCATCAACGACCTGGCTCTGCTGATCCAGGATTCCGGCGTGCCCGGCCTGCTGATCCCGTTCCTGGTGGGCGCCATCATGATGACCGCCGTGGGCTCCATGACCACCGCCGGCGTCACCGCCGTGGGCGTTGTGGCTCCCATGATGGATATGCTGGGCCTGGAGCCCGTCTCCACCGCTCTGGCCATCGGTGCCGGCACCCTGATCTTCAACCACGTGACCAACTCCGGCTTCTGGGTGGTCAGCAAGTTCTTCAACCTGGATCTGAAGCAGGGTCTGAAGTACATCACCATTCCGGACGCTGTGGCCGGTGTGATCGGCTTCATCCTGGTGTTCATCCTGAACACGGTGGGTCTGATCCACTGATCTTCGTTTCCCCGGCCGTTGATTTCTGTCTCCGGAAAAGGCAGCGCTTTGCGGCTTGAAAGAGGCGGCCCGGTCCTTTGCGGCGGGCCGCCTCTGTTTTGATTCCTGTGACTTCTGCACGAACCCCACATTATATAAAAGGAGAATGTTTATGATTCAGAAAAGCCATGACGACCGGATGCTGTGGGCCCAGTTCGACTCCCTGGAAATGGGCACCGGCTGGGACGACACCGACATCCTCAAGCCCCAGATCATGGTGGAGAGCGTCTACGGCGACTCCCATCCCGGCAGCTATCATCTGAACCAGATGGTGGAGCAGGCCGTGTACGGCGTGTATGAAAAAGGCGGCAAGCCGGCCAAGTACTACGCCACCGACATCTGCGACGGCTGCGCCCAGGGCCATGACGGCATGAACGTGGTGCTGGCCTCCCGGGAGGCCATTGCCAACATGGTGGAAGTCCACGCCTCCGCAGTGCCCTGGGACGGCATCATCCTCTCCTCCAGCTGCGACAAGTCCATCCCCGCCCACCTGAAGGCGGCAGCCCGGATGGACGTGCCCACCATCTTCATGCCCGGCGGCTCCATGCGGCCCGGCCCCAACATGACCACCTCCCTGGTGGCCGGCGACATCTCCCTGCGCCAGAAGCGCAAGGACGCCATCACTGAGCAGGAGGTCCGGGACTACAAGCTGACCGGCTGCCCCTCCGTGGGCGCCTGCACCTTCCTGGGCACCGCCTCCACCATGCAGTGCATGGCTGAGGCCCTGGGCCTGACCCTGCCCGGCGCGGCTCTGGTGCCCGCCACCATGCGGGACATCCTCCAGTACTCCCGCTATGCCGGCCGGAAGATCATGGAGCTGGTGGAGAAGAACATCACCCCCTCCCAGATCATGACCCCTGCCGCCTTCCGCAACGCCATCATCGTCCACAGCGCCATCGGCGGCTCCACCAACGCCACCATCCATCTGCCCTCCATCGCCCGGGAGCTGGGCTATGACCTGCCCATCGAGCTGTTCGACGAGATCAACCACCAGGTGCCCCACCTGGGCAACATCAATCCCTCCGGCACCCAGCTGACGGAGTCCTTCTGGTTCGCCGGCGGCGTGCCCATGGTGCAGTGGATGCTGCGGGACATGCTGGATCTGGACGTGATGACCGTCACCGGCAAGACCCTGGGGGAGAACCTGGAGGATCTGCAGAAGGACAACTGGTTCGACCGGAACCTGGGGTACCTGGCCAACTACGGCCTGACCCGCGACCAGGTGATCTTCCCCGTGGAGAAGGCCCCCGAGAAGGGCTCCGTGGCCATCCTGAAGGGCAACATCGCCCCCGAGGGCTCCGTGCTGAAGTACTCCGCCTGCGCCATGAACCAGCGCGAGGTGGTCAACGCCGTGGCCCGCGTCTTCAACAGCGAGGAGGACGCCCATGACGCCGTGGTGGAGAACAAGATCAATCCCGGTGAAGTGGTCATCATCCGCTATGAGGGCCCCCGCGGCTGCGGCATGCCCGAGATGCTGATGACCACCGAGGCCATCGTCTGCGACGAGCGGATCAACGGCTCCGTGGCCCTGATCACCGACGGCCGCTTCTCCGGCGCCACCCGCGGTGCCGCCATCGGCCACGTCAGCCCCGAGGCTGCCGCCGGCGGTCCCATCGCCTTCATTGAGGAGGGCGACCTGATCTCCTACAGCGTGGAGAACCGCACCATCAACCTCACCGGCATCCACGGTGTCCCCTGCTCTGTGGAGGAGGCCACCAAGGTCCTGGAGGAGCGCTCCAAGGCCGGCATCATCCCCCGGGAGCCCCGGAAGGGCTTCTACAAGCTCTACACCGACCACGCCCTGTCCGCTATGAAGGGCGCCGGCCTGGAATAAGCACATACAGAACGAAACGACACGGCTTCCGCAGCGGCTCCCCCGCTCCGGCGGCAGGGACCGCGCCTGCGGGATAATTTGACAAACTGCCGGTGTCCGCGTTTCAGCTGATTCGCCCCGCCCCGGCCCCAAACGGCCGGGGCGGACGCGGTTCCGGCACAAACAGCGGCAGCTCTGGAAAGGATGAAAGGTTATGGCAATCAAAAGTGACAGCTATCTCGGCTCTCTCTTCGGCCTGGAGGGCAAGACCATCGTAGTGACCGGCGCCGGCGGCGGCATCGGCCTGGCCATCAGCGAGGGCCTGCTGCGAGCCGGCGCGGAGGTCGCCATGTGCAACCGCACCCCGGCCAAGTGCCAGCCTCTGGCGGACAAGATCAACGCCGAGGGCGGCACCGCCTCCGTTCACCAGCTGGACGTCACCAGCCTGGACAGCATCCACGCCTGTGTGGACGAGGTCATGGCCCGGTACGGCAAGATCGACGTGCTGTTCAACGTGGCCGGCGTCAACAAGCGGGAGGGGCTTCTGGACGTGGAGGAGGCGGACTACGACCGCATCATGAACACCAACCTGAAGGGCCTGTTCTTCATGAGCCAGGCGGTGGCCCGGGAGATGTACAAGCGCCGCACCGGCAGCATCATCAACATCGGCTCCCACAACGACGAGGGGATGCTGGGCGGCTGTTCTGTCTACGGCGCCACCAAGAGCGGCGTGGTGGCCCTGACCCGGGCCATGGCTGTGGAGTTCGCCCAGTACGGCATCCGGGCCAATGCCATCAGCCCCGGCCACATCCTGACGGATCTGACCCAGGTCACCTGGGACCATCCCACCCGGGCCCCCTGGCTGCGGGAGCGCATCGCCATGAGGCGTCCCGGTGATCCGGACGAGCTGGTGGGCATGGCCATCCTGCTGGCCTCCGACGCTTCCAGCTACATGACCGGCCAGGCGTACCACATCGACGGCGGCTGCCTCTGCGGCGGTGCCCCCTGGGACTATGACACCCAGTACAAGGCCTGACCCCTTGCCTGCCGCAGGTTGACAAGCCTGCTGCCAGGGGATAAAATTGGAGAATCAGAGCTGCGCGGCGAAATGCCGCAGGTTCGCAAGAAAGGATGATCGCAATGTATTCTGTGAATATGCCCACGATGGACAGCGTTGCTCGTTTCAAGGCCGCCATGGACTCCGAAAAGGGCGCCCTGGGCCCCTTCATGATCGGCACCGACCCCGCCTTTGTGGAGGCCGCCGGCTATGCCGGCTATGACTTCGTGCTGCTGGATATGGAGCACGGCACCACCACCTTCCAGACCCTGCCCCACCTGATCCGCGCCGCCAACGTGGCAGGCGTGTGCCCGGTGGTCCGGGTGCCCCGGGGCAGCGATATCTGGATCGACCAGGCCCTGGACGTGGGCGCCGGCGCCATCATGATCCCCCAGATCGACACCGCCGAGCAGGCCCGGGCCGCCGTCTCCGCCGCCAAGTTCTCCCCTGTGGGCACCCGGGGCACCTGCCGCTTCGTCCGCTCCGCCGGCTTCGGCGCAGTGCCCGGCAGCGAGTACTTCTCCAAGGCCCAGGACACCGTGGTGATCCTGCAGGCCGAGGGCAAGAAGGCCGTGGAGAACCTGGACGAGATCCTGGACGTCCCCGGCGTGGACGTGGTGTTCGTGGGCCCCTACGACCTGTCCAGCTCCCTGGGCCATGTGGGCGAGATCGACCACCCCGAGGTGGTGGAGTGCATCAAGGGCATCATCGCCAAGGCCAACGCCAAGGGCGTGAAGCTGGGCTGCTTTGCCGACACTGTGGAGGGCGGCATGAAGTGGCGCGATCTGGGCGTGAAGTTCATCGGCTACTCCTGCGACACCTATCTCTTCATGCAGGCCGCCAAGGCCGACGTGGACGCCTTCGCCAAGTAAGAGGCATCTGCCTAGCCCGCTCGACGCTTTTTCAGGCAGAATGATCCGGGGGCCGCTCCCGCAAGGCGGGGACGGCCCCCGGACTGTGCCTGTGCCGCAGGACCATCCATGCATCCGGCGGCTCCCGCATCTTTCCGTGTGTACAGCAAGCCACACCGGGGCTCCGGGCCCCGGACCCGATTAAGGAGGACACGAATACTATGAACGCAGCATATCTGACGCCGGCCATCACCCTCTTCAACGAGGACGGCACCCTGGACCTGGTCAGCCAGGAACGGCTCTTCAACAACCTGATCGACCAGGGCGTGGACGGCATCCTGGTGGAGGGCAGCAGCAGTGAGTTCTTCGCCATGCCCATGGACCAGCGCCGGGAGATGGCCAAATTCGCCATCGAAACGGTGGATCACCGGGTGAAGCTGATCATCGGCACCAGCCACATGGTGGCGGACGAGATCGTCAGCTTTTCCAACTTCTGCCTGGACGCAGGCGCCGACGCCGTCATGATCCTGCCCCCCTACTATTTCCACTTTGACGCCGCCGCCCTGCTGCAGTACTATGACCGGCTGGCCCAGCAGATCCACGGCAACATCTACATCTACAACTTCCCGGACAACACCGGCTACACCATCCCCCCGGAGACCGTGCTGGCCCTGGCCAAGATCCATCCCAACATCGTCGGCATGAAGGACACCGTCGCCGGCATGGACCACACCCGGGAGCTGATCAAGGTGGTCAAGTCCCACATCCCTCAGTTTGAGATCTACTCCGGCTTTGACGACAACTTCGCCCACAACGTGCTCTCCGGCGGCGACGGCTGCATCGGCGCCCTCAGCAATGTGGTGCCGGAGGTCTGCGCCGCCTGGGTCCGGGCCTTCCGGGAGAATGACCTGGCCGGCATCGCCAAGGGCCAGCAGATCATCGACCGGCTGATGGACCTGTACACCGTCCGCAGTCCCTTCCTGCCCGTCATCAAGGAGGCCTGCCGCCTCCGGGGCATCGCCGCCACCAGTGTGGGCACCTTCCCCATGCCCAGCGCCACGGTGGAGGATGACGCCAGGATCCTGGAGCTGCTGAACCGGGAGGGCATCCAGTAATCCCCCTGCAGAAAGCCCCGCCGCTGGCCAATGGCCAGCGGCGGGGCTCTTTTTGTCAGCTCGGCGCCTTACGGCAGCTCCATATGGACGGACTCGTGGAACACCGGCTCCACCAGGCCGGGGATCTCCACGGCGTCGGTGAAGCGGATGTCCTCGGTGAACTCCCGCAGCAGGGAGACGATATAGGGATGGGGCCGCTCGTCCGGCCGGCCGGCGGCCACGCAGACCACAGCGGTCCTGGGCTGGAGCATCCGCAGCAGCTTCCGGGTGGTGGAGGACAGGGAGGCGTGGTGGGGCACCTTCAAAATGTCGCAGGGGGTGGCGGTCTCCGTCTCCCACATGTGGGCGTAGGCGTCGCCACCCAGCACGATCTCACGCCCGTGGTAGTACAGCCGCTGGCGCAGGCTGGACACGTTCATGGCCTTGCCCCAGTGGATCAGATCATAGCCGTTCCGCTCTCCCCGGAAGGCGGCGTCGTACACCGCCTTCTGCCGGGGATACAGTGCAGGCTCGCCGAACAGGATGTCCATGGAGAGGTCGTCCGTCAGCCGGAGGCGCTCCATCCGGTCCCCCGGCAGCTCTGTGATCTTCCGGATACGGTGCCTGTGCTTTCCCAGGGGGCCGGCATACAGGTCCATGCACCGCAGCACGTTCCGGGCGGCTTTTGGCAGGCCGTTGTCCCCGTCCGGGTCCAGGGGACCGGCGTCGGCGGGGGGTGCGTAGGGGGTCAGCAGCTCTCCTACCGTGACGGCTTCCAGCACCCGGCCCAGGCCGCCGATGTGGTCCCGGTGGAAGTGGGTGACCAGCAGGAGATCCAGGTGCTCCACCCCCTGCTTGCGCAGGAAGTCCCCGGCGTAGATCCGGCAGGAGCGCGCGTCCTCCACCGGCGGATGGTCGTCCCGTTCCAGGCTGTCGTGGCCGCAGTCCACCAGCATGGAAAAGCACGGCCGGTCTCCCTCCATCTCCCGGACCAGGATGGAGTCGCCGTTGCCCACGTTGATAAAGTCCAGTACCAGCATGTCCAGCCCCCCTGTTCGATGGTTGCCTCTAACATATCACAAAGGCGCCGCCCCAGGCAATCAAAACCGCAAACGATTGCTGCCAAATTTTGGTCCTGAAATTTGACGTCCTGATAAAAACAGCCCGGCGGCACAAAGCCGCCGGGCTGTTTTCTGCGGGATCTCAGATGCTCCGCAGGGCGTCCACCAGGGCAGTCTTGCCGGTGGTCTGGGCATCCTTCATCTTGACGACCCGGGCAGGCGTCCCCGCCACCACGGCATTGGGGGGCACATCCTCCGTCACCACGGCACCGGCGGCCACCACAGCCCCGGCGCCGATCCGCACCCCCTCGATCACCACGGCGTTGGCGCCCACCAGGACGCCGTCCTCCACCACGACCGGCGTGGCGGAGGCGGGCTCCACCACCCCGGCCAGCACGGCGCCGGCGCCGATGTGGCAGTCATCCCCCACCGTGGCCCGGCCGCCCAGGACAGCGCCCATGTCGATCATGGTGCGCCTGCCCACCACGGCGCCGATGTTGAGGATGGCCCCCATCATGATGACGGCGTTCTCCCCAATGGTCACCTGCTCCCGGATGATGGCGCCGGGCTCGATCCGGGCCGGGAGGTCCTTCAGGTCCAGCAGGGGCACGCCGGAGTTGCGGCGGTCGTTCTCCACCACCAGGTCGGTGATCTTCTCCCGGTTGGCCTCCAGAATGGGGGCCAGCTCTGCCCAGTCGCCGAAGACGACGCGGCTGCCGCCCTCGCCGAACACCTGGGCGGAGCCGAAGTCCACCGGGGCCGTGAGGTTGATATAAATTTTCACTGGCGTTCTTTTGGGGGAACTGGCGATATAGTCGATGATCTCCTGGGCGTTCATAGTCACTCTCCAAACAAGATTTTTTGCAGGTCGTAGACCCCGTTGGGCCGTCCCGGCAGCAGATGGGCCATGTGCAGGGCCCCGTTCACAAAGATCCGGCGGCTGGCGGCCCGGTGGGTCAGCTCCAGCTCCTCGTCGGGACCGAAGAAGTGGACGGTGTGGGTCCCGGCCACCGTGCCGCCCCGGAGGGCGTGGATGCCCACCTCGTTCTTCTCCCGCCTGCCCACGCTGCCCTCCCGGCCGTACACCGGCCGCAGGCGGTGCTGCGGGTCCATGGCCTCCAGCAACAGCTTGGCGGTGCCGCTGGGGGCGTCCGCCTTCTGGTTGTGGTGGGTCTCGGTGATCTCGATGTCAAAGTCCTGTCCCAGCACCGGGGCGATCACCCGCAGGGCCCTGGCCAGCACCGCTACCCCCAGGGAGTAGTTGGCGCTCCACAGCACCGGCACCGCCGAACCCAGGGCGAAGAGACGCTCCCTCTCCGCCTCCGTGTACCCGGTGGTGCCGGAGAGCAGCGGCGTCCCGGTCCGGCGGACGTAGGCAGCGATCTCCGGCAGGGCGGCGGGACGGGAGAAGTCCATCACCACGTCCGCCACCTTCCCCAGCCGGCCCAGCTGGTCCAGGTCATCCCGGCCGAAGGCGGCCTCGATCTCGTCCCCGGCGGCGGAGGCGGTCTCCCGGATCAGGGTGCCCATTTTTCCCCGTCCGATCAGCACGATCCTCACAGCAGCCCCGCCTCCTCCAGCGTCCGGCGGAGGACGGTGGCGTTGGCCTCGCCCATCTCGCACAGGGGCAGCCGCATGGGGCCCACGTTCAATCCCATCATGTTCATGGCGGCCTTCACCGGGATGGGGTTCACCTCCAGGAACAGGCCGTTCATCAGCTGCAGATACCGCAGGTGGTTCTCCAGGGCCCGGGCGCGGTCGCCGCCCAGCCAGTCCGCCACGATCTGATGGCACATGGCAGGCATCACATTGGCGTAGACGGAGATGACGCCGCTGCCGCCGATGCTCATCAGGGGCACGGTGATGTCATCGTTGCCGGAGTACAGGGCGAAGTCCAGCCCCACGCAGCGGGCGATCTTCATGGCGTAGGACATGTCGCCGCTGGCCTCCTTGATGCCGGCGATGTTGGGATGCCTGGAGAGCCGCTCCACCACGGACACGGGGATGGAGCAGCCGGTGCGGCCCGGCACGTTGTAGAGGATGCAGGGGATGTCCACCGCGTCCGCCGTCTCGGCGAAGTGGCGGTACATGCCCTCGGCGTTGGCCTTGTTGTAGTAGGGGGCGATCAGCAGCAGGGCGTCCGCCCCCATGGACTGGTACAGCCTGCTCTTCTCGATCTGGGTGGCGGTGCAGTTGGAGCCGCTGCCCACCATCACCGGCACCCGGCCGTCCACCACCCGGATGGTGTGCTCCACCACGGCGGCGTCCTCCTCATGGCTCATGGTGGAGTATTCGCCGGTGGTGCCCAGGGTCAGGATGCCGTCGGTCCCGGCGGCGATCTGCCGCTCCAGCAGTTCCGTCAGCACGTCGAAGTTGACGCTGCCGTCCCCGTGGAACGGGGTGATCATGGCCACAATGGATCCCTGCAGATGTTCGAATTTCATGTGAGTGTCCTCCGTCTTTCTTTTTGTCCGTTGGTTGAAGCAACAAAAAAGTCGGTAGAGACACGCCCCTACCGACAGCTCCTTCACGCCCTTGCCACCAGACAAAAACGGAGTTCCCTGTAAGCGGATAGCGCCCCCGCAGAGTTTCCTCTGCGGACAGTCCCGCGGGTATTCCCCGCGGACCCACCTCCTGTCCATACCTGAACAGGGAGTTCGGCGGACTTGCCTCCCCCACGATCCTCGCCCGTCGGCTCCCGTGATCTCATCGCATCCGCGCCTCTATCTCATTTTTGGGTTATCATACCATCTCTGTTTCTTCTTGGCAAGAGAAAAAATGAGAAAAAATACCCGCCCGCCGGCCTCCGCCTTGTCAAAAGAGACGAAAAATCCGTCCTCCCCTGTTTTCTCCGCCCTGCCTGTGCTATGATATTTTTACTGATGCCATCTTATGAACGAGGGAGGTCCTGTCCATGTCCGTCGTCGATCACCGCCGCGCCCTGCACCGCATCCCGGAGCTGGATAACCAGCTGCCGGAGACGCTCCAGCTGGTCCGGAGCGTTCTGGCTGCCCTGCCCTGCCGGGTGTTCTCCCCCATCACCGGAAGTGTCTGCGCCTGGTTCGACGCCGGGAAGAGCGATGCCGTGGCCTTCCGGGCGGACCTGGATGCTCTGCCGGTCCCGGAGGCCACCGGCCTGCCCTATGCCTCCGTCCACCCCGGCAGGATGCATGCCTGCGGCCACGACGCCCACACCGCCATGATCCTGACTCTGGCGGAATACGCGGCGGAGCACCTGGCGGAGCTTCCCCGGAACGTGCTGTTCCTCTTCCAGCCGTCGGAGGAGACCACCGGCGGCGCCGGAAAGCTGTGCGAGACCGGCGTGCTGGAACGGCACCGGGTCCGCCGGATCTTCGGGATCCATCTGTGGCCCGGCCTGGAGGCCGGCGCCGTCGCCTCCCGCCCCGGCCCGATGATGGCCCGGTCCAACGAGGTCACCGTCACCGTGGAGGGCCGCAGCGTCCACATGTCCCGGGCGGACGAGGGGCGGGACGCCCTGACGGCGGGGATCTCCTATCTCCAGCGGGCCTATGACATGATGGAGCAGCTCCCCCCGGACCAGCCCCGGGTGCTGCGGTTCGGCAAGATGGTCTCCGGCACGGTCCGCAACGCCATCAGCGGCCATACCGTGCTGGAGGGGAGCCTGCGCACCTACCGGGAGGATACCTTCCGTTTCTGCCGTCAGCAGCTGAAGGACATCGGCCGCTCTGTGGCGGCGGAGACCGGCTGCACCGTGGACGTCCACCTCAGCGAGGGGTACCCCGCCGTGTGGAACCACGAGGAGCTGTACCAGAAGATCGCCGCCCAGCTGGGCGCTGACGCGCCGGCCCTTTTGGAAAAGCCGGTGCTGGCGGCGGAGGACTTCTCCTTCTACCAGCAGTATGTGCCGGGGCTGTTCTTCTTCCTGGGCACCGGGGATACGCCCAAGCTCCACGCCCCGGATTTCACGTTCGATGACGAGGCCGTTCTCCCCAAAGGCGTGGATTTTCTGGAAAAACTATTGATGCTGCCGTGACCCCAGGTATGACGGGCCGCCGGAGGATATCCCTCCGGCGGCCCGTTTTTGACGCTGTCAGTCCGGTGTCTCCGCCACATAGCGGACATAGCCCTTGTAGGCGGTCCCGGTCTCCGGGTCCCGGCAGGTCTGATAGACCCAGATCTCTCCGGTGTCCTCCGGCCGGGCAAAGTAGGAGCAGCGCTCGCCGGTGTCCGGCAGCTCCGCCTCGCCGGCCTGGACCAGCCCCGCCGGGCAGGTCTCCGGCCAGGGGCCGCCGCTGTCTGCCAGCACATACACTGTGCCGTCCACCGTGACCATGGGAGCGGCGTTCTCCGGCGCAGCTTCATCGGCCCCGTCCGCGGCGACGTCCATCCCGCCGCCGGACTCGCCAGCCGTCGCGTTCTCCGCCGCATCTCCCGCCGCAGAGGCGGTGTCATTCGCACTGGTATCTCCGCTCCCCATCCCCAGCTGGGACAGGAAGAATGTGGAGCCCACGATCACCAGCGCCAGGCAGGCCGCCACGGCGCCGGCCCAGGGGAACTCCCGCCGCTTCCGGTACGAGGCGGGCGGCGGCGCGGCCTCCCGGATGAAGGTGTCCCGGATATCTCCCACAGCACGGAGCAGCTGCTCTCTCGTCATACGGTGAATCCCTCCCCTTCCAAATGTTCCCGCAGGTCCTGCCGCAGGCGGAACAGCGCCGCAGAGACCGTGCCCCGCCGCTTGCCGCTCCAGGCAGCCAGCTCCTCGATGGAGCAGAGATACCAGTACCGCCGCACGAACAGCACCCGCTTCTCCTGGGGCAGCGCCGCCAGAAAGCGGTCCAGGCTCTCCGCCAGGGCGGCGGCCTCCGTCTCCTGCTCCACGCCGCCGGGGGCGGAGAGGCAGTCTCCCAGCTCCTCCAGGGCCGCCTCCGCCTGGCCCTGCCAGCGCTTCTGGGCCCGCTGGGCCCGCCACCGGTCCAGAGACAGGTTCCGGGTGATCTTCCCCAGGAACGTGTCCAGCCGGCCGGGACGGCTGGGGGGCATGGCCTCCCAGGCCCGCAGCCATGTGTCCCCCACGCACTCCTCCGCGTCCTCCCGCAGCGCCAGGATGCGGAAGGCGATCTGATAGCAGTAGCCGCCGTACTTGGCGCTGCTCTCCGAGATGGCTGTCTCATCCCGGTCCCAGTACAGCTCCACGATCCGGCTGTCTTCCATTGCGGCCCCTCCCCTCTCTATCTCTCTACACGCAGTTTCTGTGCAGATCTTACCGTTTGAAGTTTATTTTACCATGTTCTTTTCGGAATCGGAACGGCGTTCTTCCGGGAATTCTTGATTTGTTCATACTTTTCCTGTATCATGGATGTCAATTCGGCCCATCTGAAAAAGGAGGAATTGGGTTTTCATGCCATTCACATTCAACTTCGGAGGTTTCGACCCCAGCGCCTTCGGCGGCTTCGGCGGCGGAGAGGCCTCCCAGCCCCAGCGGCCCCGGCGGGAGCGCAAGCCCCGCAAGGCCATCGGCAACGCCTTCACCCGGACGCTCATCAACCTGGGCGTGACGCTGCTGTTCGGCCTGGGGTACTTCTATTTCGAGCTGCCTGCCCTGAACTTCCACGCGGAGGAATTCTACGTCTTTCTGTTCCTGCTGTGCGCCGTGTACTGCGTGTGCGCCGTCATCACCTCCGGCTTCCAGGGAGAGGGCGTGAAGGGCTACTTCGGCTTTGTGAAGAAGCAGTGCACCATCCCCTTCTTCGTCCTGGTGGCCCTGATCGCCGCCATCGTCATCGGCGGCCTCACCTCCTGGGTGGTGCTGCGGGCGGGAAGCTACAGCGAGCTGCTCTCCGTCCAGACCGGTGATTTCGCCACAGAGGTGGAGGAGATCTCCTATGACCAGATCCCCATGCTGGACGAGGACTCTGCCGCCCGTCTGGGCAGCCGGACCCTGGGCGAGCTCAGCGACATGGTCTCCCAGTTCGAGATCCTGCCCTCCTACACCCAGATCAACTACCAGGGCCGCCCGGTGCGGGTGACCTCCCTGGCCTACGGGGACCTGATCAAGTGGTTCACCAACCGGTCCGACGGCCTGCCCGCCTACCTGATCATCGACATGGTGACCCAGGAGGCGGAGGTGGTCCGCCTGGACGAGGGCATGAAGTACACCACCGCCGAGCACTTCGGCCGCTATCTGCCCCGGCATCTGCGGTTCCACTATCCCACCTTCATGTTCGCCGACCCGGTGTTTGAGATCGACGAGGAGGGCCACCCCTACTGGGTCTGCCCCCGGATGGTGAAGACCATCGGCCTCTTCGGCGGCTCGGACATCCAGGGCGCGGTGCTGGTGGACGCCGTCACCGGCGAGAGCCAGTACTTCGAGGAGGTCCCCAGCTGGGTGGACCATGTGTACGACGCGGACATGATCATGGAGCAGTACGATTACTACGGCATGTACCACAACGGCTTCATCAACTCCATGTTCGGCCAGCGGGACGTGACGCTGACCACTGAGGGGTACAACTACATCGCCATCGGCGATGACGTGTATATGTACACCGGCGTCACCTCCGTCACCTCGGACCAGTCCAACATCGGCTTCATCCTGTCCAACCAGCGGACCAAGGAGACCCACTTCTACTCCGTCTCCGGCGCCACGGAGGCGTCCGCCCAGGCCTCCGCCCAGAGCCAGGTCCAGCAGATGAACTATATCGCCACCTTCCCCCTGCTGCTGAACATCGCCGACCAGCCCACCTACTTCATGGCCCTGAAGGGCAACGACGGTCTGGTGAAGATGTATGCCATGGTGAACGTGCAGCAGTACAACATCGTGGAGACCGGCGGCACCGTGGCGGAGTGTGAGGCCAACTACCGCCGGACCCTGGCGGACAACGGCCTGATCTCCGACAGCGAGTCGGAGGCCGCCCCCTCTGACCAGGAGGAGGCCAGCGGCGTTGTCGCGGAGATCCGCACCGCCGTGCTGGACGGCAACTCCTACTACTTCCTCCGGCTGGAGGGGCAGGAGGTCTTCTACGCCGTCAATGCCGCGGAAAATCCCCTGGCGGTGATCCTGAACGCCGGGGACCAGGTGACGGTCACCTACACCGCCGGCGAGTCCGGCAGCATCCTGACCGGCACCTCCGTCACCCGGGCCGGGGAGACGGATGTGTCCTTCACCGTGCCGGAAGAGGACGCCGCCGCACCGGATGAAACGGCGGACGCCGCCCCGGCACAGCCGGACGCAGAGACGGCCCCCGCCGCCTGAGCGCGATCCCAAGGGCGCCCCGCCGCACGCTGCGGCGGGGCGCCTTCCTGTTTCCCTTTTTGTGGAAACCGCCGTTGACAACCCCTTTTCACCCGCTTATACTATTTTTCATGAATGAAAAGGAGCGTGAAAACCCATGGACCTGACTTTGAATCGAGATGTGATGAACGTGGAGCTGTCCGGCATCCGGCAGTTCACCTATCTGGTGCGGGACACCCCCGGCGCCTGCGCCCTGACCATCGGCGAGCCGGATCTGAACACCCCGGATGTCATCAAGGAGGCCGCCAAGGCCGCTCTGGACGATAACGACACCCACTATCCCCCCGGCAACGGCTATCCCTACGCCCTGGAGGCCATCTCTCGGTTCGAGGCCGAGGCCCATGGCCTCCGCTACGCCCCCAGTGAGATCATCCTGACCGTGGGCGCCACGGAGGCGCTGTTCGCCGCCTTCTCCACCATCCTCAACGCCGGGGACGAGGTCATCATCCCCACCCCCGCCTTCGGACTGTACGAGGCGCTGGTGCAGCTGCAGGGCGGCGTGCCCGTCTCCCTGCCCACGGAGCACAACCACTTCCAGATCGTGCCGGAGGAGCTGAAGGCCGCCATCACCGACAAGACCAAGGCCATCATCCTGACCTCCCCCAACAACCCCACCGGCTGCGTCTACACCAAGGAGACGCTGGACGCCGTCCATGACATCCTCAAGGACAAGCCTATCTTCGTCCTGTGCGACGACGTGTACCGCACCCTGACCTATTGTGAGGACTACCACAGCTTTGCCGAGTACCAGGACATGCGGGACCGGATCATCGTCATCAACAGCTTCTCCAAGCCCTATGCCATGACCGGCTGGCGGCTGGGCTGGTGCATGGCGGACGCCAGGCTGATGGACCGCATCCAGGTGTTCCACCAGTACGCGGTCACCTCCGTGCCCGCCTTCGTCCAGCGGGCCTGCGTCAGGGCTCTGGAGACAGACACCGGCGACGTGGTGGAGATCTTCCGCAAGCGGCGGGATTATGTCTACCAGCGCCTTATCGACATGGGCCTCACCGTGGAGAAGCCGGAGGGCGCCTTCTACATGTTCGTGGACATCCGCAAGTTCGGCATGGACTCCAACACCTTCTGCACCCGGATGCTGAAGGAGGGCCTGGTGGGCGTCATCCCCGGCATCCACTTCGGCACCGAGGGCTTCATGCGCCTGAGCTACTGCTACTCCGACGCAGACCTGAAAGAGGGTCTGGACCGGATCGAGACGTTCATCAAGAGCCTGTGATACAGAAGCGGCGCGGGAGGGTCCTCCCGCGCCGCTGTTCTGTTCTTCTGCCCGCTTTACTTCTGCCGGCTGGCCAGCTCCCTGCGGATGGCCTTGGCCAGGATCTCCTGGCCCTCCGGCGTGCGGAGGGTGTCCAGCACCGCCGTCCGCAATGCCTCCTGGAACTTCTTGCTGGTGAGGAAGGCGTCAAACATGGTGCCGCCCTCCCCGCCGGAGGACGCCGCCGCCACCGGCTTCACCGCCCGCTTGGTGGCCGGCACCGGGGCGGGCTCGTCCAGGAACGCCCCGTCCATCCAGTCGGACATCTGGGTGGTGTCGTTGGTCTCCCCCCGGAGATAGAAGAGGGACACGCCGAAATAGGACGCCAGCTTGCTCTGCTGGTCCTGGGTGGGGGTCTGGCGGCCCGTCTCGAACTTCTCGATGGCCGTGCGGGGCAGGCCCAGGGCGGCGGCCAGGGCAGGCCGGCTCAAACCCCTGGCGGTCCGCAGCTCCTCGATGCGCTGTGCCAAAGTTACCATAGAAGATACGCCTCCTTGTCGGTCTCCTATTGTACCCGCTCCCCGCCGGTCTGTCAATGCGGCGGGGCTTTTCTTTTGGCAGCGGCTGTGGTATGATAGCGTCTCAGAGAAGGAGTTGATCCCATGGAACAGGAGCACAAGCGCCGCCCCCGGTACAGGGGCACTCACCCCCGCACGTTTCAGGAGAAGTACAAGGAGCATGACCCGGAGAAGTACCGCTCCGATGTAGAGAAGATCATCGCAAGCGGCAAGACCCCGGCGGGAATGCACATTCCCATCCTGGTGGACGAGATTTTGGACGTCCTCCAGATCCGGCCGGGCCAGGTGGGCTACGACGCCACCCTGGGCTACGGCGGCCACACCGGTCACATGCTGGAGCGGCTCCAGGGCCGGGGGCATCTGTACGCCACGGACGTGGACCCCATCGAGATGGAAAAGACCCGCTCCCGGTTGGCGGCAGCGGGCTACGGGCCGGAGATCCTCACCATCCAGCACCGGAACTTCGCCGATGTGGACCAGGTGGCCCCCGGCGTCCTCTTCGACTTCGTGCTGGCGGACCTGGGGGTGTCCTCCATGCAGATCGACGACCCGGCCCGGGGCTTCACCTTCAAGCAGGACGGCCCCCTGGACCTGCGGCTGGATCCCTCCTCCGGCGTCACGGCGGCGGAGCGGCTGCGGCAGCTGGACCAGGAGGAGCTGGAGAACCTGCTGGCGGAGAATTCCGACGAGCCCTACGCGGACCGCATCGCCCGGGCCGTCTGCCAGGTGTTCCGCCGGGGCGGCACCGTGGACACCACCCGCCAGCTCTACGCCCTCATCGAGGGTGCCCTCTCCTTCCTCCCCGCCGCCGAGCGGAAAGAGGCGGTGAAGAAGTCCTGCCAGCGGACCTTCCAGGCGCTGCGGATCGACGTGAACAGCGAGTTCGAGGTGCTGTACACCTTTCTGGACAAGCTGCCCCATATGCTCAAGCCCGGCGGGCGGGCGGCCATCCTCACCTTCCACTCCGGGGAGGACCGGCTGGTGAAGCAGGCCTTCCGCCAGCAGTACCGGGACGGGCTTTACAGCGACATCGCCCGGGAGGTCATCCGTCCCTCTCCCGAGGAGTGCCGCCGAAACCCCCGGGCCCACTCCACCAAGCTGCGGTGGGCCGTCCGGACGGAGTGAAGATCTTCATAGATAGAAGGAGTTGACAGCCATGCTGCGGGACGAGACCATCCGGCGGGTGCTGAAGTTCCGGGACGACCGGGACTGGCGGCAGTTCCACACGCCGAAGGACCTGGCCATCTCCCTCACCCTGGAGGCGGCGGAGCTGCTGGAGGTGTTCCAGTGGAGCGGCGCGGACCTGGAGTGCCGGGACAAGCTGGAGCGCATCCGGGAGGAGCTGGCGGACGTGATGAGCTGCTGCGTCCTGATGGCCGACGTGTGCGGCCTGGATCTGGACGAGATCCTGAACGCCAAGGTGGACAAAAACGCGGCCAAATACCCGGTGGAAAAGGCCCGGGGCAGCGCCGCCAAATACACGGAGCTGATCTGATTATTTTCCGGACCCGCCCGCCCCGCACGGTGCCGTGCGGGGCAAATTTTTTCGCCGGGAACGCTTTTCTCCGGAACGCACAAATTTTCTCTCCGAATTTTGGAAGACGCTATGGTAAATGCAACTTTCAATCCCATATCTAGTGTGGTATGATAGCAATACTCACTAGATATATTGTATTTGAGATCGATTCTACAAGAGAGGCGGAGAGTCCATGAAAGTCATGAAGCGGAACGGCACGGAGGTCATCTTCGACATCACGAAGATCATCGCCGCCATCACCAAGGCCAACAACACCATCGAGGAGGACGCCCGGATGACCCCGGTGCAGATCCAGCGGATCGCGGAGTCCGTGGAGCTCAGCTGCCAGAAGATGAACCGCTCCCCCTCCGTGGAAGAGATCCAGGATCTGGTGGAATCCCAGATCATGGCTCATGGCGCCTATGAGGTGGCAAAAAATTACATCACCTACCGCTATGTCCGCTCTCTGGTCCGCAAGAGCAACACCACCGATGAGAAGATCCTCAGCCTCATCGAGTGCTGCAACGAGGAGGCCAAGCAGGAGAACTCCAACAAGAACCCGGTGGTGAACTCCACCCAGCGGGACTACATGGCCGGCGAGGTCTCCCGGGATCTCAGCGAGCGGCTGCTGCTGCCCGCCGACATCGTGGAGGCCCACCGGGAGGGCATCATCCACTTCCACGACTCCGACTACTACGCCCAGCACATGCACAACTGCGACCTGGTGAATCTGGAGGACATGCTGCAGAACGGCACCGTCATCACGGACACCCTGATCGAGCGGCCCCACAGCTTCTCCACCGCCTGCAACATCGCCACTCAGATCATCGCCCAGGTGGCCTCCAACCAGTACGGCGGCCAGTCCATCTCCCTGGCCCACCTGGCCCCCTTTGTGGACGTGAGCCGGAAGAAGATCCGCCGGCTGGTGGAGCAGGAGATGGAGACCCTGGGCATCCAGCCCTCTCAGGAGAAGATCGAGGAGCTGGTGGAGACCCGCCTGCGGGACGAGGTCCGCCGGGGCGTCCAGACCATCCAGTACCAGGTGCTGACCCTGCTGACCACCAACGGCCAGGCCCCCTTCGTGACGGTGTTCATGTACCTGGGCGAGGCCAAGAACGAGCAGGAGAAGAAGGACCTGGCCCTCATCATCGAGGAGACGCTGGAGCAGCGTTACCAGGGCGTGAAGAACGAGAAGGGCGTGTGGATTACCCCTGCCTTCCCCAAGCTGATCTACGTGCTGGAGGAGGACAACATCCACGAAGACTCCCCCTACTGGTACCTGACCAAGCTGGCCGCCAAGTGCACCGCCCGCCGGATGGTGCCGGACTACATCTCCGCCAAGAAGATGCTGGAGCTGAAGGGCGACGTGTACACCTGCATGGGCTGCCGCTCCTTCCTGACGCCGGACCGCTTCACGGACGCCGGCATCGGCAACATCGCCAACGCCGGCAACTACGAGCCCGGCAAGCACAAGTACTACGGCCGCTTCAACCAGGGCGTGGTGACCATCAACCTCCCCGACGTGGCCCTGTCCTCCGGCGGTGATCTGGACAAGTTCTGGAAGATCTTCGACGAGCGGCTGGAGTTGTGCCACCGGGCCCTCATGTGCCGCCACAACCGGCTGAAGGGCACCCTCTCCGACGTGGCCCCCATCCTGTGGCAGTACGGCGCCTGCGCCCGACTGAAGAAGGGCGAGACCATCGACGAGCTGCTCTACCACGGCTACTCCACCATCTCCCTGGGCTACGCCGGCCTCTATGAGTGCGTGAAGTACATGACCGGCAAGAGCCACACGGACCCCTCCGCCACCCCCTTCGCCCTGCAGGTGATGCAGCACATGAACGACGCCTGCAGGAAGTGGAAGGAGGAGAGCGACATCGACTTCTCCCTGTACGGCACGCCGCTGGAGTCCACCACCTACAAGTTCGCCAAGAGCCTCCAGCGCCGGTTCGGCGTCATCGAGGGCGTCACCGACAAGAGCTATATCACCAACAGCTACCACGTCCACGTGACGGAGGACATCAACGCCTTCGACAAGCTGAAGTTCGAGGCCCAGTTCCAGGCCCTGTCTCCCGGCGGCGCCATCAGCTACGTGGAGGTGCCGGATATGCAGAACAACCTGGAGGCGGTGCTGCAGGTGATGAAGTTCATCTACGACAACATCATCTACGCGGAGCTGAACACCAAGTCCGACTACTGCCAGGTGTGCGGCTGGGACGGTGAGATCCAGATCGTGGAGGAGAACGGCAAGCTGATCTGGAAGTGCCCCCAGTGCGGCAACACGGACCAGGACAAGATGAACGTGGCCCGCCGGACCTGCGGCTACATCGGGACCCAGTTCTGGAACCAGGGCCGGACCCAGGAGATCCGGGACCGGGTGCTGCATCTGTAAATGCTCTAGGGGGGACTGCGTCCCCCCTAGATACGCAAGGGCCGCGCCGCTGCGCGGCACGGCCCTTGCGATACCCCCCCTCGCCCGCTCACGGAGCGGGCGGATTTCCCCCGAAAGGCGTTGCCTTTCGGGGGAAGGGATGCGGCCTGCCGCGCGCACTCGCTGCGCTCGCGCACTTGCAGGCCGAGAGGAGTTTTTGCCGAGGCACATGTCCTCGGCAAAAACGATCGGATTTTATTACGTGTCTGCGGACACGTAATTGGGAGGGCCACGATGTACTACGGCGAGATCAAAAACTGCGACATTGCCAACGGCGAGGGGGTGCGGGTCACCCTGTTCGTCTCCGGCTGCACCAATCACTGCAAGAACTGCTTCCAGCCCCAGACCTGGGACTTCTGCTACGGCCAGCCCTTTACCGCCGAGACGGAGGACTATCTGCTCTCCCTGCTCTCCCCCGGCTACATCAACGGCCTGACGCTGCTGGGCGGCGAGCCCTTCGAGCCGGAGAACCAGCGGGCGCTGCTCCCCTTCCTCCGCCGGGTGCGGCAGACGTATCCGGACAAGACCATCTGGGGCTTTTCCGGCTTCACTTACGAGGAACTGACCACCGACGGCACCCATCCCCGGTGCGAGGCGACGGACGAGATGCTCTCTCTGCTGGACGTGCTGGTGGACGGCCGGTTCGTGGAGGAGCTGAAGGACCTGACCCTCCGGTTCCGGGGCAGTTCCAACCAGCGGCTCATCGACCTGAACGCCAGCCGGGCGGCGGGGCATCTCTGCTTCCTGCCGGACCGGTCCCGAAGCCGGGTCTGAAATGCGCAAAATGTCCCGCCGGCAGAGCCGGCGGGACCCTTTCTTTTTGCCGCAGAGATCTCCCGTCAAATTCGCAGGAGAGGCAGCAGACAAATTTGTGTACATTTCTTATTGACATTCCCTAGTTCGCTAACTAAAATAATGCTCTGTTGAGTAGGAAAGAGGTGTTCCCATGCAGCATGAACGGTATGTGGGCTTTGAGATCAAAGCCCTGTCCAATCTTCTGCGGCGGCGGTTGATGAGCACGGCAGAGCATCCCCAGGGGATGCTGACAGAGATCGAAGGCGTTCTGATCGGCTATCTCTGCCACAATAAGAAGCAGGAGATCTATCAGAAGGATCTGGAACAGATCTTCTGCATCCGCAGCTCCACGGCCTCCCGCCTGCTGAAGCGGCTGGAGGACGAGGGGCTGATCCTGCGGTCCATGGGCGAAAAGGACGCCCGGATGAAGCGCATCACCGCGACTGCGCGGGCTCAGGCGCTGAATGACGAGGCAGAGCGGCGCATCGCCGCCACGGAGGCGGTCCTCACCCGGGGGCTCTCCCCGGAGGAGATCGACCAGTTCCTCGCCACCGCTGAGAAGCTCAAGCGCAATCTGCTGCGGGAACCTGCCGCCCGGGGATCGGAGGATCCCGTCGGCGGACTGGAATGACACAAGGAGGTATGCATATGAAGAAAAAGCGCAGCCTGGCCAGCTGTATTCAGGAGTTCTGGCCAGCGACGATCCTGACGCCCATCTTCGTCATCGGCGAAGTGGCGTTTGACGTTTTGATCCCCCTGATGACCGGCCGCCTGCTGGACGAGGGCGTCCGGGCAGGCAGCATGGACCATATCATCCGCTACGGTCTCACCGTGGTGGGGATGGCCGTTCTGGCGCTGATCTGCGGCGGCCTGTCCGGCCGATTCGGCGCCAAGGCATCCACGGGCTTTGCCCGGAACCTGCGGCGGGAGATGTATCAGAACGTTCAGAAGTTTTCCTTCTCCAACATCGATAAGTTTTCCACCAGCGGCATCATCACCCGCCTGACCACCGACGTGACCAACGTGATGATGGCCTTTATGATGATCATCCGCATCGCGGTCCGGTCCCCCATCATGCTGATCTGCGCCTGGGTGCTCACCCTGCGCATCAACCCCCGGCTGGCGCTGATTTTCCTGGTGATCATCCCCATCCTGGGCGTGGGTCTGGTGCTCATCATGACCAAGGCCCACCCCATCTTCGAGCGGGTCTTCAAGCGGTACGACCACCTGAACAACGTGGTGCAGGAAAATCTGCTGGGCATCCGGGTGGTGAAGTCCTTCGTCCGGGAGGACCACGAGGAGGAGAAGTTCAAGGGCGTCTCTCAGGAGATCTACATGGACTTCTCCAAGGCGGAGCGCATCCTGGCCTTCAACATGCCCCTGATGCAGATCTGCGTGTACGCCTGCATGATCGCCGTGTCCTGGATCGGCGCCAACCTGATCGTGGGCGGCAGCATGACCACCGGCCAGCTGACCAGCATGTTCAGCTATATCATGATGATGCTGATGAGCCTGATGATGCTCTCCATGGTGCTGACCATGATCATCATGGCCCGGGCCTCTGCGGAGCGGATCACCGAGATCCTCAATGAGGAGAGCGACCTGAAGAACAAGGCCCACCCCATCCAGGAGGTCCAGGACGGCTCCGTGGTATTCGAGAACGTCAGCTTCTCCTATGCCAAGGACCCCAGCAAGGAGTGCCTGAAAAACGTGAATCTCACCGTAAAGTCCGGCGAGACCGTGGGCATCCTGGGCGGCACCGGCACCTCCAAGACCACCCTGGTCCAGCTGATCCCCCGGCTGTACGATGCCACCGAGGGCCGCGTCCTGGTGGGCGGCGTGGATGTCCGGGACTACGACATGGACGCCCTGCGGGACCAGGTGGCCATGGTGCTGCAGAAGAACGTGCTGTTCTCCGGCACCATCAAGGACAATCTCCGCTGGGGCAAGAAGGACGCCACGGACGAGGAGATGATCCGGGTGTGCAGGCTGGCCCAGGCGGACCCCTTCATCCAGGAGTTCCCCGACAAGTATGACACCTATATCGAACAGGGCGGCTCCAACGTCTCCGGCGGCCAGAAGCAGCGGCTGTGCATCGCCCGCGCCCTGCTGAAGCATCCCAAGATCCTGATCCTGGATGACTCCACCTCCGCCGTAGACACCAAGACCGATGCCCTGATCCGCAAGGCATTCCTGGAGGAGATCCCGGACACCACCAAGTTCATCATCGCCCAGCGGGTGTCCTCCATCGAGGATGCCGACAAGATCCTGGTGATGGACGGCGGCGCCATCGTGGCCATGGGCACCCACGAGGAGCTGCTGAAAACGTGTGACATTTACCGTGAGACCTATGAGTCCCAGGTGAAAGGAGGCAGCGACGATGAGCAGTAAGCAGATCAACAGCGGAAACAGAGTCCCCGGCCAGCGCCGCCACATCATTGGCCGGCTGATGGGCTATATCAAGCGGGAGTACAAGGTCCGCTTCATGCTGGTCATCCTCTGCATCCTGGTCAGCGCCATCGCCAATGTGGCGGGCTCGCTGTTCCTGGGCAGTCTGATCGATGACTATATCACCCCCCTGCTGAGCGCGGCGGACCCGGACTTCTCCGGCCTGGTGCGGGCCCTGGTGATGATGGGCTGCCTGTTCCTGGTGGGCGCCCTGTGTGCGTACGCCTACAACCGGAACATGATCGTGGTCTCCCAGGGCGTTCAGAAAACCATCCGGGACGACCTGTTCAGCCACATGCAGACCCTGCCCATCAAGTACTTTGACACCCACGCCCACGGCGACGTGATGAGCGTCTACACCAACGACGTGGATACCCTGCGCCAGATGTTCTCCCAGAGCATCCCCCAGGTCATCAACTCCTCCATGACCATTCTGGTCACCTTCCTGGGCATGCTGTTCACCAACGCCCTGCTGACCGTGGTGGTGCTGGTGTGCGTCTTCTTCGCCCTGCTGGTGACCCGGTTCCTGGCGGGCCGCAGCAGCCGCTACTTCCTCCGCCAGCAGGGCACCCTGGGCGCCCTGAACGGCTATATCGAGGAGATGATCAACGGCCAGAAGGTGGTCAAGGTCTTCTGCCATGAGCAGGAGGCCCAGGACGGCTTCGACCGCGTCAACGACGACATGTTCCACAGCGCCGACAAGGCCCACACCTATGCCAGCATCCTGATGCCCATTATGGTGAACATCGGCAACGTGCAGTATGTGATCGTGGCCATGGTGGGCGGCGCCCTGGCCCTCAGCGGCGTGGACACCACCATCACCCTGGGCGTCATCGCCTCCTTCCTGCAGCTGTCCAAGAGCTTCTCCAACCCCATCAACCAGATCTCCCAGCAGTTCAACTCCATCATCATGGCCCTGGCCGGCGCGGCCCGGATCTTCGCCCTGATGGATGAAAAGCCGGAGGAGGATCACGGTACGGTGACGCTGGTGAACGTGGCCTATGACAAGGACGGCCACCAGCTGGAGGAGTCCGAGAAGCGCACCAACCTCTGGGCCTGGAAGGTCCCCCACAACACCGGCATCACCATGGTGCCCGTGCGCAAGGACGAGGACGGCACCATCACCGAGCTGAAGGAGGCCGCGGGCCCCGACCAGCTGTGGGCCTGGAAGTATCCGTCGGAGAAGGACGGCACGGTCCTCTACCGGCCCATCCTGGGCCCCGTGCGGAACGTGGAGGGCGAGGACTACTACCTCATCAAGCTCTCCGGCGACGTGCGGTTCGACCATGTGGACTTCGCCTATGAGGAGGGCAAGACCATCCTCCACGACATCTCCCTCTTCGCCAAGCCCGGCCAGAAGCTGGCCTTCGTGGGCGCCACCGGCGCCGGCAAGACCACCATCACCAACCTGATCAACCGGTTCTACGACATCGCCGACGGCAAGATCCGCTACGACGGCATCTCCATCAACAACATCCGCAAGCCGGACCTGCGGCGGTCCCTGGGCATCGTGCTGCAGGACACCAATCTCTTCACCGGCACCGTCCGGGAGAACATCCGCTACGGCAACCTGGACGCCACGGACGAAGAGGTGGAGGCAGCGGCCCAGCTGGCCAACGCCGACGACTTCATCCGCCGCCTGCCCCAGGGGTATGACACCATGCTCACCGGCAACGGCGCCAACCTGTCCCAGGGCCAGCGGCAGCTGCTGGCCATCGCCCGGGCGGCCGTGGCCGACCCGCCGGTGATGATCCTGGACGAGGCCACCAGCTCCATCGACACCCGGACCGAGGCCATCGTCCAGCAGGGCATGGACTCCCTAATGTACGGCCGGACGGTGTTCGTCATCGCCCACCGGCTCTCCACCGTCCGCAACTCCAACGCCATCATGGTGCTGGACCACGGCCGGATCGTGGAGCGGGGCGACCACGAGGATCTGATCCGCCAGCACGGCCTGTACTATCAGCTGTACACCGGCGCCTTCGAGCTGGAATAAATTCAACTCAAAAACCCACCGGAGCATCTGCTCCGGTGGGTTTTTCACGTTCCTGATGCATTTACGGGTCCAGCATCTCCCGGACCAGCGCCTGGAAGGCCCGGCCCCGGGCCTTGGGGTCCGGCTCCTCCAGCGCCTCCGCCCGGGCCATGATGTGCCGCAGGGTCTCCAGGTCCTGCTGAAGGAACAGCTCACAGAGATACCGCTTCATCCGGCCGTTGTTGTACCGCTCCAGGGCCGCGGTCAGCAGGTCCGCCTTCTCCTCATATTCCGCCAGCCAGGCGGGCAGTCCCGCGGCCGCCACGGCCCGGCAGGTCCGCTCCTTGACGTGTCCTGTGTTCAGGTCCCGGAAGTCCCCCATCTTCCCCAGTTTGGGGCAGGGGAAGTCCCCGCACTGCCCGCAGTGGTCCAAGCCCTTCTCCCGGATGCAGCGGTGGACCTTGCAGGGCTCGGTGTAGTACCCGTCACAGGAGCAGCCGGGGCACCGGCTGTCCCCCGCCGTCCGGTAGCGGGTACACAGGGCGCAGGGCATCCCGCAGTATCCATAGGCGTAACGGCTCATGGGCGCTCCTCCTCGTCTGTGCTGTCTTTCGCGTGCTCCACCTCTTGGTCGATCAGCGCCAGGGCGATCTGAAAGGCCCGGATGCGCCGCACCGTCAGGGTGTGGGCGGAGGACCCCGGCCGCAGCTTTTCCAGGGCCTTCTCGCACTTACTCAATGTGGAGGCGATGGACCGCCGGGCCTCCGCCAGCTCTTCCGGTGTGTACGTCATCGCTTGCTCTCTGCGAAGTCCCAGGCCTCCCGCAGCCAGCCCATCAGCTCTTCATCGATCTGACCCGCCTCCGTCACCAGGATGTGGTGGGTCCAGCGGCCGGGATAGGGCTCCGAAGCCGCCGCTACCCGGGGCGAATCCAGCCGGTACGAAAGGCCCACCGTCACCACCAGGCAGATCTTCGGCCAGTCCTTCCGCCGCCGCACCGGCAGGGAGGCCGCGGCGAACAGGTGCCGGCCGTAGAAGCTGATCTGGGTCTTCTGCACCCGGACGCTCCCCTCTGGGAACGCCTCCTCCACGGCGCGGAACAGCGCCTCATACAGCGCCAGCTCTTCCGGGTGCCCGTCAAAGAAGAACAGCACGTCCGCCGCGTAGTGTTCTGGTGTGCGCACAGTCCTCGCTCCCCTCTCTCATGTCCGGGACTGCTCTGTCTCCGCCTGCGGATCCGCTGTCTGGACGTCCTCCGCCGTCAGGCGCATCAGGTCCTCCCTGGATACTGTGTCCATGGCCGCCAGGCGGCCCGCCTGCCGGACCAGGATCTGCTCGAACAGGTTCCGCACGCCCCGGGCGTTGCCGAAGGAGACAGCATCCCCCATCCGCTGCGCCAGCAGGGCCCGCAGGGGCTCCTCCGCCGCCGGATCCAGGGTGTAGCACCCCTTTTTGCACTGCATCCGGAAGATGTCCAGCAGCTCCTCCTCCGTGTAGTCCGCAAAGTGCAGAAAACGGTTGAACCGGGACTCCAGCCCGGGATTGGAGTGGATGAACCGCTCCATCAGTCCGTCATAGCCCGCCACGATCACCACCAGGTCGTCCCGGTGGTCCTCCATGGCCTTCAGCAGCGTGTCGATGGCCTCCTGGCCGAAGTCGTTGGCCCCGCCGCCGTTCAGGGCATAGGCCTCGTCGATGAACAGCACGCCCCCCAGGGCGGAATCGATGACCTTCCGGGTCTTGATGGCGGTCTGGCCCACATAGCCCGCCACCAGGCCGCTGCGGTCCACCTCCACCAGCTGCCCCTTGGAAAGGATGTCCAGGCTGTGATAGATCCGGGCCATCAGCCGGGCAATGGTGGTCTTTCCGGTGCCGGGATTGCCGGTGAACACCATGTGGAGGCTCATGTCCGCAGTGGGCAGGCCGTGTTTCCGGCGCAGCTGCTCCACCGTGGCCAGATTGATGAGGTCCCGCACCTCCCCCTTCACCGCGGTGAGGCCCACATAGCTCTCCAGCTCCTTCTGCAGATCCTCGATCTTCTCCTTCGGGGGGACCTGAGCGGCAGTCTCCTGCTTCTCCTCTGCCGTCTCCGGGGTCTTTTCCGCCCCTCCGCCGGAGGCGCCGCGCTTTCCCTCCGGCGCGGAGGACTTCTGGTCCGGCTTCTCCGGCGGGGCGGGCTCCCGCTTCTCCGGCGCCGGTGTGCCCCAGAAATCCGTGCCCATGCGGCTGAGGTTGTGCTCCGTCATGGAGCGGATCACCTCCAGCTGCCGCAGGATGATCTCATCCTTTTTGCTCTTGTCCATCTGCTCACGCTCCCCACAGCTTCGTATGCGCCAGTGCCCGGAACAGGCAGGCGGCGATCAGTCCCGTCAGCGCCCCCGTGAACAGGGACACCCCCAGCAGCACCGGCAGGTAGTACAGCGGCGCCGTGCTGCCCAGCGTCAGCACCGCCGCCGCCACCTGTCCGCAGTTGTGGGCCGCCGCCCCGCCCACGGACACGCCGTAGACGGAGAGCCCCTTCAGCCGGGACAGGCCGATCATCACCGCCATGGCGGTCACGCCTCCCAGGACCGAAAAGATCAGGGCGTTCATGTTCCCCGCGAACACCGCACCCAGCAGGCACCGGGCCATCAGGATCAGCAGCGCCTGCCCCGGCCCCAGGGCGTACAGGGCGAACAGCGTCACGATATTGGCCAGCCCCAGCTTGATCCCCGGAATGGGGATGGCCAGGGACAGGGGGAAGAAATTCTCCAGATAGCTGAGCGCCAGCGCCATGGCCGTCAGTACCGCACACAGCGTCAGCTGTCTCGTCGTCAGTTTCATGGCGCCTCCTTATCCGATCACCAGGTCCACGCCGCTGTCCGCCGCCGGGCCGCCCTCCAGCTGGATGACGATCCGGGCCGGCAGGCACACGATGCTCTGGCCGCCGCGGGTGATCTTTCCGGTGTGGACGCAGTCCTGGGTGGGGCAGTCGGATGCCGTCACCTGTGCGGAGCCGGGGCCGAAGGTCACCCGGAGCGTGCAGCCGTTGGCCGTGTAGGTCCGCTCCTCCGGCTCTGTCAGGTCCGCCAGCACCACCTGGTCCACCGTCTCGCCGTCCGCAGACACCACGGCCGTCAGCGGGCCGCTCTGTCCGCCCCCGGTCCAGACCAGCGCGGCGCAGGCCACCGCCAGCACCAGCACGACGGCCGCGGCCAGGCCGTCCCAGCCGTTGGGCCGCAGCTTAGGAGATGACTTCATACGCATACCCCGCCGTCTCGTCCGGCTGGAACCGGTCCGCGATGCCGTCCGTCACCAGCAGCCGGCCGTCCTCCGTCACCAAGATCAGATCAAAATCGTAGACGCCGCTGCGCCAGAAGTCCAGGGCCCGCTCCTCCCCCATGACGAACAGGGCGGTGGAGAGGGCGTCGCACATGGTGCCGTTGCCCACGGTCCCGTCCGCCACCACGGTGACGGAGGTGAGCCCGCTCTCCGCCGGATGGCCGGTGGCCGGGTCGATGATGTGGTGATAGGTCTTCCCGTTCTCTTCAAAATACCGCTGATAGCCGCCGGAGGTGACGGCGAATCCGTCCCCCATCCGCAAAATGCCGGTGTAGGCCTCCGCCTCGCCTGCCCGGGCGGGATCCTGAACGCCGATCCGCCAGGGCTCTCCCTTCAGATTCCCGCCGCAGACCCAGGTGTTGCCGCCCAGGTCCACGATGCCGTGGGTGATCCCGTGTTCCTGATAGATCGCCGCCACGGCGTCGCTGGCATAGCCCTTGGCGATGGCGCCCAGGTCGATCTGGGTCCCCTGGTCCAGGGACACCGCCGACGCGCCGTCCAGATGGACGTGCTCCGACCCCACGTGGGCCAGCAGCCCCGCCAGCTCCTCCTGCGCGGGCACCCGGTAGGCGTCCTCCGTAAACCCCCAGGCGGAGGACACCGGCGCCAGCGTGATGTCAAAGGCGCCGTCTGTGGCCTGGCTGAAGGCCAGCGCCCGGGCGATCAGGTCATAGAGCTCCGCGCCGACTTCCACAGAGGTGCCCGCCTCCGCGCGGTTCAGCTGAGACACCGCGCTGTCCTCCCGGGTGCGGGACAGCTCTTCATCCAGTCGGTAGATCTCGTCCTCCGCCGCGGCGAGGGCCTCTGCCGTCTCACCGCCGGTGGCCTGCAGCCCCATCACCGTGTCCATGGCAAATACCTGCGCCGTCTGCATCTCCTGTGCCGCAGCACCGCCGCAGGCAGTCAGGCTCCCCGCCAGCAGCAGCGCCGCCAGCAGCGCGCCAAAACGTCTCATACGCAAATTCCTCTTGTCGTCAGTATTTTTCAGAAAAAATCCCATAATAGAGAGTATATCACGCCGTCCGGCATATCTCAACCGGCAATCCTGGATCCTGCTGGAAAAAAGGGAAAACCCTGGTCAGTTCCCCTTGCAAAAAGGGGAATTATCTGCTATACTATCACAGTATGCCGACGGTGGAGCCTGTTCTTCCGCGGTCATTTTCGATTTAAATACCCTGGAGGTTATTCTAATATGTCGAAAAATCCTGTCAGCAAATCCAAGCCGGTCAAGCGCAATGAGCCCATGCGCAACGCCCTGAAGTTCTTCGTGGCCGGCTGCGTGGCGGAGATCTATCTGCTGGTGATCCGCCGCTTCTATGTAAACGGCACGGTGGAGCAGC
Source organism: Oscillibacter valericigenes (assembly GCF_016902445.1). Classification (GTDB taxonomy): domain Bacteria; phylum Bacillota; class Clostridia; order Oscillospirales; family Oscillospiraceae; genus Oscillibacter; species Oscillibacter avistercoris. Next base: position 90,129 of record NZ_JACSNX010000002.1, read on the forward strand.
TCCTGGCCTGTGATGCGGCCCTGCCCTATCTGATGGGTGTCGGTGCGGCGGTGGCCGTGGTGGGGCTTGTGCTGGCCATTCTCTGGCGCCAGGCCGCCGGCCGCCGCTGGATCGGCTGGTCTGTATTCGCCGCGGGCGTATTCCTGGGCGGCTCCGCTCTGTTTATCAAGATGTTTTACGACTCTGCCCTCACGCTGCTGTGCGTGGTGGTCCCCGTTGCCATGCTGCTGGGCATTCTCTGGAACCTGTATGACCGGGAGTGCGCCTGGTCCCTGACGATCCTGGGCACGTCCCTGATCGCCCTCTGGGTCTGCCGCCGGGTGCTGAACAGCATCTATCTGGGCACTTATGTGCGGATCCTGGCTGTGGTCTATATCGTTCTGCTGCTGGTGGCCGCTTTTCTGGCCAACAAGGCGGACAAAAACGGCGGCAGGCTGGGCAAGCTCCAGGTGCTGACTGCCGGAGCCGATCCCCTACCCGTCTATCTGGCCTGCGGGCTGTCCGTCGCGGCGCTGGCTGTGGCCCTGTTCAGCAGCACCATCGCCTATTACGCCATGTGGGCGCTGGCCATCGTGGTCTTTGCCCTGGCGGTGTACTACACGGTCAAGCAGCTCTAAAGCGTTCTGCAAGCGCGCCCCTTCGGGAATGTCCCGAAGGGGCGTTTTTGTTTCCTGACAGCAAGAGGCGGCCTGAACACACAGGCCGCCTCTGCTCGTTCACTTATAATAGACGCCCAAAAACGACTCGTGGGGCTCTGTGAAGTCCCCCAGCCGGATCTCCATGCCGATCTCAAAGGCCCGGTCCCAGGGGAAGCTGTAATCCTCCAGCGCCACGCCGCCCCAGCCCCGCTCGGCATACTCCTCAGCGGGGGGCAGCGCGGAGATGAAATTGCTCCGCTCCAGGTTTTCGATCACCGGGGCCGCGGCCTCCGCCATGCCGGTCTCCAGCCGGTCCAGGACGGCCTCCCGGTCGATGTCCGGTGTCCAGAAGTTGTCCGCATTACCCTGGAGGTCGTTCCGGACGAAGTTCAAAATGTCGTTGCGCACGATGTTCTTGTAGCAGAAGTCCTTGAGGATGCTGTCCGCCACTGTCCGGATAAAGGCCCGTTCCGCAGCCTCCGTCTGCTCCCCGTTCTGGAGGAAGGCGTACCGGGCCACACCGTGGCTCAGGGCCGTGCCGGTAACGATGGCCATGTCCAAAAATCCGGCGTAGCTGATGAGCCAGCCCAGCTCCGCCCGCTCCGTCAGCGCCTCGTGGAAGGCGGTGCCGTAGGTGCCGTTTCCGGCGTCGATGAGGATCGTGGGCAGGCCCGCTTCCCGGTTGTCGTTCAGGCACCGGATCAGGCTGTCGAAATACGCCTGCTGTACCGCGGGGTCTGCCGGCTGGGTCAGCACCAGCACCTGCAGCTCTTCCGCCCCGGGCTCCGCCGCCGTCAGGCCGAAGAAGTCGAAGTGCTCCGCCATGATGACCTCCAGCGGCTGGTAGTCATAGGCGCAGGCGGGCTGGTCCTCCGTCCCGCCGAAGTACTGGACGGACACCGCCGCCCCGTCCCAGCCGCTCTCCTCCAGATACAGCTTCGTCACCGCCTTGAAGGCCAGGTCGTCCACGCCGGAGAGCAGGGCGTCCCCCTCCCGCAGCTGCGCCCGGAGATAGGCGATCTCGTTTTTCTGGATGCTGTCCTCCTCCGAGGAGTCGTCGATGCCCACCAGCACCCGGAACTGGCCCTCCGCCGTTCCCTCCAGGCAGCGGAACATCTCGTCGCTGAGCCGCAGCTTCCGCTCCCGGGCGGCCAGATAGTCCGCCACGGCCCCCTCCGGCAGAGGCTCCTCCGCCTCCACCGGGACCGGTGTGCCGTCCGCCCCCAGAGCGTAGTCCGCCACGATGTTTTCAATGGTCAGGTCCGCCCCCTCCAGGTGGGGCCGCGGGGCCATGCCGTAGGACCGCAGGGCATTGTACTCATTGAGACCGAAGCCGCCATATCCGGTGGTGGCCGCCAGCCGCATCACCGTGTCCAGCAGCCAGACCCGGTTGTCCGCATCCGCCGCCAGCAGATCGATCACCGCCGTCAGCAGCTCTGTCTCCGTCAGCGTCTCGCCGGTGGAGAGCGTCACCGGGTTCTCGCCGGTCATGGCCCGGGAGCTCACCAGCCCGCCGGAGAGCAGCTGATCCACAGACAGGATGTACCGGTCGCACCCGGCGGCCTCCTGGGCCGCCACCCACTCGTACAGCGCTCCCCGGTCCCCGTACTGGGTCCCGTTCTCATTCAGGGGCTGTCCGTCCAGCCGGGTGCGGTACAGGTCCCGCTCCGGCATGGCCAGCTCATAGCCCAGGGACTCTGCCAGATACACCACCCGCTCCGCGTTGTCCGGCCGGTCGTCCAGGGGAACATAGGCGATCACCGGCGCGTCCGCCCGGGCCACCTCCTGCTCCAGCGGCTCCGTCCGCACCGGTCCGCACCCTGCCAGAAGTGCGCAGGCCAGTGCCGCCGCCAGCATCCGTTTCCTCATGGCATGCCCTCCATTCCAAAAGAGCGGAGCCTCCGGCTCCGCTCCATCCGTTCTGCCCCATCCCGCGCTCCGGGAAAAGGGGCCAGGGGAAAACCTTCCCTCATCCTGCCCCAGGAAAAGGGGCTAGGGGAAAACCAGGGGTCTTCCCCAGTTGATCTGCCTCCGGCAGATCAAGGATCTCAATCATTTTCGGCAGGACATGCGCCTGCCGAAAATACTTTGACCTGTGCGCCCTGGGCGCACACACCAGTCCGCAGACTGGTGGTGGGGGAGGTCGAGGGGAAAGCGGTGAAGCGCCGCCAGCGGCGGATGAAGCGAACCGCTTTCGAGGCAGCGGCGCGATTGGCGGCCCGAATAGGGCCGGGAATCGCAATGCCGCAACGGTGCAAGCCCGCTCCCCCTCGAGGTTGCATCACAGCCCGAACGCCCCCAGGTCCAGTCCGCCGGTGGCCTGCTCGATGCCCTTGTCCATGGCCTCGCCGGCCTGGCGCAGAGCCTCGTTGACGGCGGACACCACCAGGTCCTGGAGCATCTCCACATCCTCAGGGTCCACAGCCTCCGGCTTGATGGTCACGGCCAGCACTTCCTTCTTGCCGTTGACCTTGGCCTCCACCACGCCGCCGCCCACGCTGGCGGTGAACTCCTGGTTCTCCACGGCCTCCTGTGCCGCGTTCACCTGCTCCTGCATCTGCTGGATGCGGGCCTGCATCTCCGCCTGGCGCTGTGCGCCGGTCATCTTCATGCTGCCGTTGGTAAATCCGCGGCGTGCACTGTATCCCATAACTGGTCTCTCCTTTGCTTTACTTGATCTCGATATTGTCGAACTGACTGCCGAACTTCAGCAGGTTCTGCAGATTTTCCCGGGGCGTGGCCCTGGGCGGCTCCCCCACCCGGAAGGCCAGACGCACCGGCACTCCGCCGCCGGCGGCCTCCTCGGCCAGGGCGTTCCGCACCCGGTCGTTGTCCAGCCGCCCCAGCGTGATGTCGTCCGGGGCGTAGACCGTCAGCAGGTCGCCCTCCAGCACACCGGTGCACATGTCCAGAAACACCCGGTACATGGGCGGCAGGCGGCCCTTGCAGCCCTCTGCCAGCGCCCGCCACCAGCTGCCGCCCGCGGCGGCCGGAGCGGGCTGCTCCGCGCTCTGTGCCGTGCCCGCAGCGGCCGGTGCCTTTGGCGCCGTGTCTGCGGCAGGCGGTGCCTCCGGCACGTCGAACACCCGCTCTCCCGGCTCTTCCGGCAGCGGGGGCTCCTCCGGCAGGGGCGGACGCTCCGCCTCCTCCGCCGGTGCCTCCCATGGAGGCGTGTCCCGGACCGGCGTCTTGGCCGGCGCGCTCTGCGGAGACGGCTTCGCCGCTCCGGCGCTCCCGGCCGCGGCTGCCCGCAGCACCTGTCCCCGCTGGACGCCATCCTCCAGCCGCTGGATCCGGGCCTCCAGCGCCGTCAGGTCGCCGGAGAGGGACTCGTCACACAGCCGCAGGAGGCACAGCTCCGCATCCGTGCGGCGGTTGGAACTGTAATAGAGGTCCGCCGACGCCTTCTGCAGCGTGGTGGCCAGATAGATCAGCCGGGAGGCGGAGATGTCCTTCCCCAGCCTGTCCAGGGTGCTGCTGTCGTATCCGCCGGAGAGCAGCGCCGCGCCGCCCTCGGGCGCCGTCCGCCGCAGCAGCAGGTCCCGCACCAGCGTGCTGAGCTCCCCCAGCACGGCGCCCACATCCTTTCCGCCCTGGTACAGCTGGTCCAGCTGCAGCAGGGCCCCCTTGGCGTCCCGGCCCAGGATCCGCTCCATCAGCTGGGCGGTCTGGAGATTTCCCGCCAGTCCCAGCGCCTCCAGCACGGCCCGGCTGTCCACGGTGCCGCCCACGGCGGCGCACTGGTCCAGCAGGCTCAGTCCGTCCCGCAGGGCGCCGTCCGCCAGGCGGCTCAGCAGCTCCGCGCCGTCCGCCGTCAGGCCGATGCCCTCCTGCTCCGCCACATACAGCAGCCGCGCCGCAATGTCCTGGGGCCTGATGCGCTTGAAGGAGAACCGCTGGCACCGGGAGAGGATGGTGGCGGGCACCTTGTGGAGCTCCGTGGTCGCCAGAATGAACATCAGGTGCTCCGGCGGCTCCTCCAGGATCTTCAGCAGGGCGTTGAAGGCCGGTGTGGAGAGCATGTGGACCTCGTCCACGATATAGACCCGCTTCTTCACATTGGCGGGAGAGTAGATGGCCTCGTCCCGCAGGGCCCGGACCTGGTCCACGCCGTTGTTGGAGGCGGCGTCCAGCTCCAGCACATCCAGAAAGCTGCCGTTTTCGATGCCCACGCAGGAGGGGCACTGGCAGCAGGGATCGCCGTCCACCGGATGCTCGCAGTTGACGGCCTTGGCCAGGATCTTGGCGCAGGTGGTCTTGCCGGTGCCCCGGGTGCCGGTGAAGAGGTACGCGTGGGAGGTGCGGCCCTCCGCCACCTGCCTGCGCAGCGTCTGCGTGATGTGGGACTGGCCGATGACGTCAGAGAACGTCTTGGGCCGCCATTTCCGATACAGCGCCTGGTACAAAAGGCCACCTCCCCAAAAAGCATCCTCCGTATGCAGCTGCGGAACCGGCGCCCTCGCGGCACATGGAACATCCCGCTGAATGCTGCTCGGTTCCCCGCCTGACATGGTTCACGGGCATCCATTGCGCGAGACCGGCTCCGCAGCTGCATGCGGAGGAGGTTAGCTTATTTATTTTACTATATCATCTGCAAATTGGCAACAAAAAATTTTCATCTTTCTGAAAAAAACAGTCTTTACAATGGAGGAAATTATGGTATAATAGCATTTGCCGTTGCAAAATGAGTTTGGGCTCGTAGCTCAGCTGGGAGCGCAAAGGGTTCGGTTTTCTGCCACATCTATTAATTTCATATTGCTTTATTCTTCTGTTCCGCTTTTGGAACTGTTGATTTGGGCCTATAGCTCAGCTGGGAGAGCGTACGGTTCGCATCCGTAAGGTCGTCGGTTCGATCCCGATTAGGTCCACCACACTCGGGAGATCTCGTTTTGAGATCTCCCGAGTTTTTTCATGCTTTCAGGATGCACGATAGTACACACTCTTGTCCCCTTCCGGATGCAGGAAGTCGAAGAACTGTGTGACACTGATTTTGAATTCCACTTCGATTTCAAAGTTCCTCCCGATATTCACCCGCTCAATGAGCTGCCGCAGGATCATCTTCTTTCCCTCGATACTACTCCCCGCATACAGGTCGGCCCAGGACATAATCTTGTCATACTCCTTTTGGACGGCAACGGCAGAGCTCTTCAGATCAGCCGCTTTTTCCTTGGCCTGTTCCAATTCCTGTGCCAGCGCCGCCAGTTTGCTTCGGGTGTCCTCTATCATCTCGCCGAGGATGTCCGCTCCAAAACTGCCAGTCCCATTGATGGTCTTGATGATCTCTTTCTTGTAGCTCTCCAGTTCCCGTTCTGCGGCGGCGTGGAGTTTCTCCAGATTTGCTACTGAACTGTTTGCCAGTTGGAGTTCTTTCTCCCGCTGCTTTTGAATGAGCTGGCTCCTGGGTGCAGTCTTCATCCGCTCAAAGAGTTGGATGACGATCTTATCAATAATGCCGTCCAGTTTCTCACCGGAGTATCCGGTCTGACCATCACAGTCCTGAGGATGGCGGATCTTGTAGTGGCAGGCGTAGCGGATATGGGTTTCCCGTTTGGGCTCACCCTTGGCTCTTCTGCCGCTGCTGGTGGTCAGCACCAGTTTGGAACCACAGTGGGCGCAGTAGACCATCCCGGAGAGCAGCGCCTTCCCCTTGGAGTTAAAGGGCACTTCATTGTGGTGCATTGTCCTGGCCTCCATCAACTCCTGTGCCCGCTCATACAGATCCAGCGGAACAATTTGTAGCTCCGGAAAGATTTCTGAGCGTGTTTCCCCACTGCGCAGGATTCCCACATACATGATGTTCTTCAGCATTTTGATGATGGTGGTATTGGCGAAGTTGGTCCCCTTTCGATTGAGATAGCCGTTGTTATATAACCACCGGGACAACCGCTGTGCGCCGAACCCCTCATAGACATATTTTTCAAAGATGATGCGCACCACCGCAGCTTCATCCGGGTCAACCAGAATCTCGTTGACTTCGTGATTCTTTTTATTGAAGCGCCCCTGCTTTTCCAGGCGGTATCCATAGGGGACGATCCCGCCCCGGAACCTCCCCTCCTGCACGATTTGCGAAAGGCGTGTCTTTGTTCGGGCAGAGGTTTTGAGGCTCTCGCCGGAGGCCTGCCAGTAACGGATATAGTTCAGCAGTTTGTCGATATGATCATCCATCTTCTGCTGCCCTTCCATTGCGCTCCACACTTCGATTCCGTTGCGGATGAACCACTCTACTACGAAGGGCGTCTCATCGTCCCGCCGCCCCAGGCGGTCGAACATGAACAACAACAGGATGTCAAACTTCCGTTCCTCAGCGTCCTGGCGGATCTCTTGAATCGCGTCGCGGTCAGCGGCAGCCACCTTGAAACCCGAGACACCTTTTTCCGCAAATTCTTTGATGATCGTCCATCCCTGGCTTTCCGCAAATTCACGGCAGTATTGTTTCTGCATCGGGATATCATCTTTTTCTACCTGTCCTTTGGTAGAGACTCGATAGAGGCAGTATACTCGCTTGTTTTTTTCCATGATTGCACCTTGTCCTTTCTGGTATAGGACTGCGGTGCATATGGTTTGCTCAGATTAAATTGTCAAGGTTCATATGCACACACAGTATCCCACACCACTGGTAAAAAGTCTACTGAATCAAGCGGGCTTGTTCAGGTTTTCAAAGTCCTGTGCCATCAACAGCGTCTGCTCAATTTCAGACACTGTGTCAGGCTTTGTGATGGTGTTTTTGAAGCGGAGAGCAACAATCAGTCCGTCCACTTCCATCGTGATATATTCTGTCGGCTCAGAGTATCGGGGATGCTCCCGATCATACATTGCCTGCTGATAACTCATGTGATCATCCTCCTTTACATAGTCTGCTGCCAAGTCTGTTCTTCTTCGTGATCGTCCTCGGCGTGACCTTGGGCGATTTTCTTTTGTCGTTCTTTCCGGAGGGCCTTGCTGTCGGTGTGGTGGTGCGTAGTGGTAGCGTCCATCACAGGAGCAGGCCCCTGGCCGCGCTCCAGAGCGTGTCCAAGCTGGACCACACCACCCACAGCACCAGCCCAGTCAGCGCCAGGGCCGCCAGTCCCAACAGCAGACTGGTCCATGGAATGTCCGGCAGACTCAGTCTGGGCAGCCTGATATTGGGCAGAGAAAAACGCTTCTCGTTCCGCTTCCCAGCCTGTTCGCTCATCTGCTCCAGATGCTTCACCGCTTTCAGCAGCTCGTCCATCTGCGTCTGGGTCGGGAGCTGCGCCAGCAGTTCGCTGACTTTCTTGAGATAGCCAATCTGTCTCTCGGTGTGGTACCCCAGCGTGCAGAGGCTGCTCAGCAGTTCCTCCCACTCCGCTTTCGTAGGATGGTCTTCGGGAGGCGGTGTCAGCTCCTGCGCCGGAAGCTGCGGTGTGGCCTGTGCCATCTGCGCAGGTCGGTTCTTCTCCAACAGCTCGTCCATAGATAACTTCTTCTCTGATCCTGAATTCATATTCCATAGTCTCCTTCAAATATTTGTCCCCGAACAGCAGGCGGTCACGGCACTGCCAGCCGCTGGGTGTGGTGTAGGTGATGTTCCGCCGGGAGGTTTCCCAGCGTACCTTGTAGCCCTCGCTCTCCATCAGCGCAATGAACTCCTCACGGTTAGAGGCGTGGCGCATACAGTCGTTGATGATATTCATGAGCTGCAGCTTTTTGCTCTGGCCACGGGCTGCGGTATGATATTCACCAATCGTCATGGTTTTCGTTTTTTGCTTCCTGTCCGCAGGCCGGAACACAGGAAGAGAAAACTCCATACAGACTTGATCGTTGCGCTGCCGCAGTTCCTGGAGCCGCTCCTTTGCGATGTGCAGTTTCTTTCCCGTATCGAAGTTGACGGAGTTGATGAGAAAGTGGGAATGAATGTGTTCCCGGTCTGTGTGGGTACAGACCAGAACTTCATAGCCCTCATAGTACTCAGCCAGTTTCAGTGCCGCCGCATGAGCGGCGACCGGATCGACCGCTTCTCCTTTTGGAAAGCTCTGCACCATGTGGTAGAACAGCACACCGTCGGTTTTGTGATGCAGTCGCTTGGTGGTCATGAAGTCTGCGTAGACAGATTCCGGCTGGCAGTTGATGCCTGTGACCAACTTCCGCCCATCGAACTCAGTTTTCTTATCCTGCATGGTGTACCGCATCACGGCTCCCATGCATCCGGTGGTCTGTCCTCGCTTGTAGTTAGTGAAGCTGATGATCGCCATTTTTCACCACCGCTTTCGTTCCAGAATCAACCGGACAGTGGCGCAGAGTTCAGAGAATGCCTGGCGTACGCTGTCCAGATTGACTACCGTGACGCGTCCCATATGTGCCAGGGTGACGAGTTGATTCAGATTTCTGCCAATTGACTTCAGCTCCTTGAGCACTTCTTTCAGTCCATCGACGACCACAACCTGCTTTCCCAGACAGCAGGCTGTCACATAATCGCTCATGGACATCCCGGAGCGTTTTGCCAATTCCTTGATGGCCTCCCGGTCTGCGGATGCCATCCGGGTGCTGAACTTGATATCTTTTTTCATGTCGTTTCCTCCAAACCGCAGATAAAGTGGGTCCGGGCTTCTGCCCGGAAATTATGCGGAAGGCGGGCGGCGGCTGTGCCGGTGACCAGACAAACGCGATGCTGGCCACCTCCAAGGAGGTGATTCTCCCGCGCCGAACACCCTCACTCCTCCTTCGGCCACAAGCGGCCCAACACGGTGTTTCTTTTGCCTTGCGGGAGTTTACTCGCCGCGCCCGGAAACCGCCCGCAAATCGCCGCACAGCGCCCCGACAGGGTCGATAGGGACGATTTCTCCGGCACCCTCCAAATCGACACTATCGGCACGACGCAGCTCAATCACTCGCTTCCCGTTGCTGCGGCGAACCGTTGCCTGAATCCCATTTTTTCTTAGGGCCTCAACGCTTTGCAGGATCAGCCTTGAGATCTTTTTGGGCGTTACCCCTTCGATTCTGTCAGGGTCGATCTTTTCGGAGAGCTCCGTGGGAGTGCCGATAAATGTTGTCCTGCTGATCATAAATGCAGAGAGGAGAACAACGATTTGCCCCCCCAATAGCTCCGGCTGTGTCCGGCTGTCCGACACCAACTCCCACACATTGTCACCGCTGCGTTCCAACTCCAACTCCCGGTATTCGATGTCTCGGCCCACGCAGGTCAGTCTGGCCCTGCCGCTGCCCCGCTTTTCTTCCACCAGCGTGAATCTGGAATCCACTGCACCACTGATAGCGGTGGTCCCGGAAATCCGGTGGAACACATCTTCCGCCTTTTCCTTGCGCAGATGGTGGATGAGCAGGATGGCAATGCCGTGCTTGTCCGCCAGCCGCTTGAGCACAGACAGATCCCGGTAGTCATTGGCGTAGGTGGCGTCGTGGATCGGACGGACCATCTGCAGGGTATCGATGATGACCAGCACTGTGTCCGGGTGTGCGGCGATAAATGCGTCCACCTGTTCCTCCAACCCTTGGCCGATGAGGGCGCACTCCGTGCAGAAGTGGACGCTGCTTGGTGCGTCCTCGGTGATCTCAAACAGCCGGTTCTGGATACGGAGAACGGAATCCTCCAGACAGAGATAGAGCGTGGTACCCTGCTTGGTGGTCATGTTCCAGACCGGTTCTCCCTTGGCAACTGTCACCGCCAGCCATAGAGCAAGCCAGGACTTGCCCACTTTCGGAGAGCCCGCCAGGATGTGCAGGCCCTGAGAGATCAGGGTATCCACCACAAAATTGGGCGGCTCCAGTGGGCGATCCATCAGGGTTCTGCCGTCTACTGTGATGAGGGGATGGTTCATTTTGTTGTTCATGTTTGGTACCTCCATTTCAAGAATTTGAATACAAAAAGCTCCCACCTCAAAAGAAGTGGGAGTAGTATTCATTTTGATTTTGAAATAGTTTGTGGTAAAATACAGCAAACGGAGGTGAGCCAATGGCGACCTATCAGATCTACGAACTCTCTGCCCGGGCAGTGATGAGTTATGCCGCGGAGCAAGACGGCGTTTACACCTTTGCTCTGAACCGCAGCGCCACCGAACACTGCAAGGTACCGGGTGCCAAGCACGAGCAGGACAGCTGCGCCATGTTCCACCAGCTGATGTACCAACTCCACGGGAAGGGCTGGCGGGAGCATGGAGAGGAGAAGGTTACCGCCCTTTCCGATGTGCTTTCTATATGGACTTCGCCGGGATCTTTGACCGGCGTGGAACCGGAAGGACGCAGCAGGCCCGCCGGGAGAAGGCCAGAGACATGTTCCGCCCCGAGGGGATCACTCTGGACTTCGGCAGCGGCCCACACCGCTATGTGGCTTTTGAACGCTCCGCCAGCATGAGCCGCCAGTCCCGGCTCTCCTTCATCCGGGCGGAACTGTACGAGCCCATGCGCCAGCGGATCATGCTGAACATGGAACTGAGTCGCTGCCAGCTCAGTAAACTCTACGCCTACAACGGTCTCATGTTTTCCAGCGGAACCCGGGTGGACGGCATCCGCATTGATAAAAATCACCGGGTCATTGTCATCGATAATCCAAACAAGAGAGTGGAGCGAGCCCCTGTCATCACCCTGCGGGAAGGCAGAGAGCCAGGAACCTTCTACCGGGCAGATACACTGGAAGATCTGGACATCACCTGCTTTGACGGCGTAGGTCTCATCTCCAAGGAGTACGCCCAGGTGGTGGACAAGGCCTGCTGCGGCAGCCACACCCACACCTCCTTCCAGATTCGGATGCCCTACATCAAGGGGATGCTCCATCAGGTGGATTTCAAAGACTTTTTGAAGCGCAGCGGCACCCAGACCATCGTGGACATCTGGGGCAAGGCGCACCCCGTCCGCAGTGTGGACATCATCCTCACCCGCAGTCAGTTCAAGGCATACGGCTGGCTGCGGGAGAACGGTATGACCTGGGAGGACTATTGGGACGCCTTTCGGGACTACAACCACGCCCTGTACATCACCAACCTGAGCAAGACAGAGCCGGAGAAACTGGTAGAGCTCAACTACCAGTTTCTCTCCACCCTCTCCATCCAGCCGGAGGAGTTTCGCCCCGCCGACCTGCCGGAAGGCTGGGAGCACAGTCCGGAGGATGACCCCCGGCAATGGCTGACCAAGGCCACCGAGACGGCCTACTATAACTTTCGCGCCAATGAGGCATATCAGCAGGAATACTTTCGCCGGGGCCTGAGCCAGCCCAGGGGAAGCCGGGCGAACATCATGGCCCGGGTGTTGGAGAAAAACCCGAAGTTTATCCGCGAGCCTATCTACACGGAACAGCTGGACGGACAGGCCCGAAAGATCCTCCGAGGCTACGCCGTTGGGCGGTTGCTGGTACCAGGGGACAACCGTTTTCTCTCCGGTGACCTGCTGGAACTGCTGCGGCAGTTGATCGCGCCCCGTGTATTCCAGCTGCCCGGTGAGCGGGACTTCTGCAACCAGGTGATGGGAGATTTCTTTGCGGAGGATAGCTTCTTTGCGCCCGGTGCGGCCTATGACCATGAGGACAGCTGCACCCTTCTCCGCAATCCCCACATCGCCCGGAACGAGGAATTGCAGCTGTCGGTGTATCCGGGGGGAGACGCACTGCGCCAGCATTACCTGGGCCACCTCACCGATGTGGTCATGGTGTCTGCAGACAGTTTGGCAGCGGAACGGTTGGGCGGTGCGGACTATGACGGCGACCTCATCAAGACCATTGCCGATCCCATTCTGAACCGCTGCGTGAAGCGGAACTATGATTACGATGTCCACCAGCAGCTCTCCAACAACGCCAACCTGCCCCTGCTGAAGATCCCCGCTCTCTCCGCACCCAAGTCCGACGCCAACGACTGGCAGTCCCGGTTTCAGACAGTGGAAAACACCTTTGCCGCCCGCATTGGACAGATCTGCAACGCCGCCCTGGATCGCAGCGTCATCGCCTACAACGACCACGCCGACCCGGAGGAGCGAAAGCGGTGCCGCCAGGACTTGGAGGCCCTGGCCATTTACAGCGGGCTGGAGATCGATGCGGCCAAGACCGGTGTGCGGCCCAATCTGGATGAATTTCTGGGCGGACGGAGGGTAAAGCGCACTCCATTCCTCCAGTACAAATATCTGGTGGAGCGGGCGGAGGAGCGCCGCCGCGCCTGGTATGAGCCCACCCACCGGGAGCGGCTGGAGACCTTCTTTGCCGGGATCGACTGGGACATGGTGGACTCCCCGGTGGAGCGATTACCCTGGCTGGCCCGCCAGCTGGAGCGCAACACGCCGAAGGTTCAGGAGAAACCGGCAAAGGACAGCGAGTTGTTCGCTTTCGCCCAGGAGCGAAGTTGGAAGAAGCAGTTGGATGAGAACATTCTTTCCTCTGTCTCTGCCTTGCTGCGGGACTACGAGCACTGCCTCTCCCGCATCCGGTCCTGCCGCGCCCCCGCCAAGGGACAACAGCGGAAAACGGACATTGACCGCATTCTCTACGCCAGAGGACAGGAAGAAGTCTACGACAGCGACGAACTGTATGCTTTCTTCCAGCAGCTTTCATCGGAGCGTATTTCTACTTTGAGAAAGACGATTGTGGAACGGCAGTGGCACCTGATGACAGAAGAACAGAGAGAAGATTTTCTCCGAGAGCATCTGCCGGAGGGAGCCGACTACTACGATCTTCTGAGCGACTTCCGCCACGGCGGGTTCCGTATGCTGGGAGATCTGGTCTGCGATGTCGACGATCTGGAGACAGCCCGGGAGCGGAAGCAGCTCTGCCGCCCGGCGGATTCCCCGGCCTTCCAGAAGATGATGGAGGCCTATCTGCCTGCCCCCTTCAGCGGCAACGAGCGGGCCGTGGTGTCCAAGGTCTGCCGCAAGCTGTTGAATAAGATCGTCCGTCCCAGCCTGGCAGTGCCCTATGTGGTGGCCATTGGCAAGCGGAACCTGCTGTGGGATCTGCTGCCGGACCACATCGAGGAACATGTTCTGGAGGTGGACCATGCTGAATGAGTGGAAGGAATTTCAGGACTACACCGGTGCGGTAAATTACACCGCCCGGAACAAACAAGACACCACCTATCTGGGCCGCTTCACCTTCGATACCATTCTGGACTTTGAGGGACTCAACCGGGTGCTGGCCATCCTGGCGAGAGGGTTTCTGTTTCATAATGAGAATGGCAAACCAATCGAAGCGCCCCGGGAGCGCATCGACTATGCCAAGCGGGGCCTGTGCGCCTGGTGCAGTGTGCCGGACAGCAAAAAAGCCACGCCTCGGGAGGCGTGGCAGTTCGGCAGTGATTTCAGGGAACTCCATTCGGAATTCCCCGGCCTCGTGGATGAAAATGGCAGCGGATGGTTTCGCAGACATGTACATCAAGTGGTGGATTTCGTGCGAGAAAATTCGGAGAGGGTATCCAGCAGCGCCCAGAAGAAGTACACCGCCATTGAGAAAGGCTTTGACCAAGCCTGGCGGGACAAGGTGATTCAGATGCAGATCCCTCTGTTCGCCCCCACCACCAAGGGACAGTGGGGACTGCGGTTTGACAGCTTTCTGGCCCAGGCTCTGGAGCTGGGGCCGCTCCGGACAGAGGAACCGATACTTTCACCCGCATTGGTGGAGCAACTTCGCAGCCTCACGCCTAAGGGCGTTCCCGTGGAGATGGTGGAGACGCTGGCGGCCTACTACCTTGCCAACAAGCCGGAGGATTCCGACTGGGTGGTGCTGCCGGTGGCCAACTTTGACGCATATTTCGGCACCACCAGCTTTGGGCGAAAGTATCTCAAGCAAATCCCAGAGACCATTTTGGAACGCTCCGAAACTGGTTTTGGGCTGTGCCGGTACCGGCTGGGTGATGGCGTCGTAATCGAGTAGATAGAATCAGGCATCCATCTCCGTTTCTTCCTCTGGAGATGGATGCCTGTTTGTTTCAAAATGATTCAGTTCGTTTGCCAGTTCCCACGCCAGACGGAATCCGCAGATAAAACTGTCCACGGAGCGTTCCTCCGCAATCAGGCCCTGTGCGTCCATGATCCGGAGCACCAGTTTTCTCTCGGGTTTTTCCAGGCGCTCGATGAGTTGCCGGTGGCAGGTTTCAACTTCCTGTTCGGATTCCACCATAGGCAGAGGGGTGTAGAATTTGTCGTACAGCAATCTCAAAGTTTCGTTCATGTGCCCCGCCTCCTTGTAGCAAGACACAATAGCACATAGCGGAGAAAATATCCACTATTTATATTTTTGATTTGGATTATCCCAGTTCCCTGCAAGGCTATAGTAATACCGTCTAATATGGTTCTTTATCGCTTCAGAACTACCAAAACACAGTTATCTCAACTGCCACTGGGCGCTTTCACTCTGGAGCTCCACCATGTGCCGGAACAGACCGCCCTCCGCCATCAGCTCCTGCGGGGAGCCTTGCTGCGCCACTTTTCCGTCCTTCAGCACCACGATATGATCCGCCCCGGCCACGGTGCGCATCCGATGGGCGATGACCAGTACCGTTTTGCCTGCCAGAAGCCGAGAAAGCGCCCCCTGCACCTTGGTTTCGTTTTCCACATCCAGAGAGGCGGTGGCCTCATCCAGCAACACGATAGGCGCGTCCTTGAGCAGCGCCCGGGCGATGGAGATGCGCTGCCGCTCGCCGCCGGAAAGCTTGGCGCCGTTTTCTCCGATGGGTGTCTGATAGCCCTGTGGCAGTTTACTGACAAACTCCTCGCAGTTGGCGGCCCTGGCCGCAGCCATCACCTCCGCGTCGGAGGCGCCTCGCCTGCCCAGGCGGATATTCTCCATCACCGTGTCGTCAAACAGCACCACATCCTGAAAAACCATGGAGTAATCGGTCAGCAGCACCTCCGGGTCCACCGTGGCGATATCCACCCCGCCCACTTTAATCGTACCCCCGGTGATATCCCACAGGCGGGCGGCCAGCCGGGCGCAGGTACTTTTGCCGGAGCCGGAGGGCCCCACCAGCGCAGTGATCTCGCCCTCTTTGGCGGTAAAGCTGACATCGTGCAGGACGGCCTCTTTATCATAGGCGAACTCCACATGGTCAAAGACAATGTCGTGTCCCTGGGGTTGGAAAACCTCCGCCCCTTCGGCGATGGGCGTGTCGAACAGCGCGTTCATCCGGTCTGCCGACACCTGGGAGACAAATAGCTCGGCAATCAGTGCCAAGCTCTGATCGAAGGGCGCATAGATCCGGGTGATGACCATGAGGAACAAAAACAGCAGCATGAAGTCGATCTGTCCGGACAAAATCAGCTCCGCGCCCGTAAGGATCGTGGTCGCCACACCCAGCCGCATGATGACGCTGGCCCCGTTGACAAACAGGCCGGTGACCAGCTCGCCGCGGATCATGACCCGTTCATGCTCGTCGATCTTCCGGTACAGCCCGGCAAGGTAACGCTCCTCCTGATTGGTGGCACGGATCTCCCGTACATTTTCCAGCGCCTCCTGCATCCCGTCCGAGACCCGCACAGCGGCGCGCTTGGTCCGCTCCGCCTGGCGCTCAGTGAGCTTCCGGCTCCCAAACAGCAGGCCGAAGGCCACCGGCACCCCCCAGAGGCAGGCAAGGGCCAGCCGCCAGTCATACCAGAGCAGGCACGCCGCAATCACGGCGGTGGAGAGGTAGGAGCCGTACAGATAGCCCAGCACATGGCTCCAGACGTGCTCCATGCGGTTGACATCGCCCATCAGGGTCTCCGTCAGGTCGGCCAGATCCCGCTTGCCGAAAAAGCCGAGAGGCAGCTTGCGAAGCCGCTCCGCCAGACGCAGGCGGGTGGCCTTGACCTCACCGTACACCAGGCCGTAGGTGGCCTTGTACTGCTGGAGATGCGTGAGAAAGGAGAGAAGTGCAAATATCACGAGGCCAGCCAGCACCGGCAAAGCCGCAGGCAGGACACCGCCGGCCAAAGTTTCCATCAGGCCGGACATCACAAGGTACAAAATGCTGACCCCGCCCATGACTACCAGATTGACGATTACCGTCCAGAAGGTTCCCTTTTTGGTGTTCTGTACACCCTGATCCGTCAGGGCATATTTCCGTTGAAAGTTTGCTCCGAACATTACCGTTCCTCCTTTCCGCTTTCCATTTTCCACTGGATTGCCCGATTGTAGTCGGCCCACATCCGTGTGTACAATCCTCCTGCCGCAATCAGCTCCTCATGGGTGCCTTGCTCCGTCACCCTGCCGCCCTCCAGAACCAGGATCTTGTCCGCGCCCACCACCGTGGAGAGCCGATGGGCGATCATGATGACGGTGCGGTCCTTTGTCAGCCGTGCGAAGGCTTTCTGAATCAGCGCCTCATTTTCCGGGTCGGCAAAGGCCGTGGCTTCATCCAGCACCACGATAGGTGCGTCCTTTAAAATGGCCCGGGCCAAGGCGATGCGCTGGGCCTCGCCGCCGGAAAGATAGGTCCCCTCGGTGCCGATCACGGTGTCCAGCCCCTGAGGCAGCTTTTCCAGAATGTCGCCGCACTGGGCGGCTTCCAGGGCAGCCAACACCTGCTCACGGCTGGCGTCGGGGCGGGCAGCCCGAACATTTTCCAGAATACTGGCCTTGAACAGCCGGTTGTTTTGAAACACAAAAGCGACCTGATCCATCAACACATGGGGATCGATCTGGCGTACATCCACGCCACCCACTTCGACAGTGCCGGTGTCCGCATCCCAGAACCGGGGGATCAGGCTGGCGGCAGTAGTCTTACCGCCGCCCGAAGGCCCTACCAGAGCTACCGTCTCTCCGGGTTCGGCGGTGAAGGAGACATGGGACAGGGCGGGGGACTGCGCGCCGTCGTAGGTAAAACTCACATCCCGGAAGACCACCCGATTGTCCTTGGGCGTCTGGGGATGCTCCGGTACCGCCAGTGTCGGTGCGTCCATGACCGGCTGGATGCGGCCCAGAGCGGTGCCGGCCAGCATCATGCCGGAGGCCGCAAACATGATTTTGGCCAGCGCGGTGGAAATGATTGCGGAGAACACGGCGTAAAAAGCAAAGTTCGTCACAAATCCCGCAAAATTACCGGAAGCCAGCGCACCGGGAGCCAGGAACAGCACCACCGGCACCAGAAACAAAAAGGCGCCCTCGGTGAAGGTCAGGTTGATGGACTGGGGCACACGGCAAACATCGCCCTGATAGTGTTCTGCCTTGGCGCTGTAGTCCTCGATGGCCTGCTGAAAGGCCTTGAAGGAGTACACGGTCTGCTGAAAGATCTTGACCACCGGAATGCCGCGCACATACTCCGTGCCGGATTTGGTCATGCGGTCCTGAGCCGCCTGGTATTCTGCCATCAGTGCGGCATTCTTGCCGCCCATCATGCTGCACATGGCGAGGATGGAAATCACCGCCGCCAGCAGGCAGGCCGCGCCCATGCGCCAGTCAAACACAAACATTAGCACCAGCATGGCGATAAACAATGTGACTGTGCCCACGATGTCCGCCAGATTATGGGCCAGCAGCGTCTCCGTATCGGCGGCGGCCGCATCCAGCCGGCTGCGGATCAGGCCGGAGGCGTTGGCGTCAAAGTAGCCCAGAGGCGCCTGCATCACATGGGCCATGCCCTGCTTGCGGATGTTGGCCGCTGTGCGGAATGCGGCCAAATGGGTACACATCAGGCCCAGAAAGTAGATGAGGATACCGCCCACCGCAAAAGCGAAGGCGATCCAACCGTAGTCCGTCACGCTCCGAGCCTGCGTCCAGTCCGGCGCCACGGCAATCAGATCCCGTGCTGCCAGCCAGATGCAGAGGTACGGGATCATGCTGCACACCATGGACACCGCCGACAGTCCCAGCCCCAAAACGGTGAGCCGCCTGTGGCTGCCCGCATATCCCAGCAGGACGGTCAGCGCATTTTGCTTCTTTTGCTTCACAAATACTCCTCCTTTTAAGGTTAGCTACCGCTAACTGATTGTGTAAAAAGAAAGGGGCGAAGCCCCGATCTTACTAAAAAGATTGGCGGTATGTTACTGGCCGATCAGCTTCAGCCACCCGGCAGTGTAGAAATCCCGCAGCTGATCCACATAGCGCATGGCCTGCTCCTTGGGCATATCGTGGACGACGATCTCGAAGATGCCGTTGAACATCCCGCTGGCGATGATGTGGCACAGCTGGGCATCCAACTGGGGAGACTCATGCCCCAGACGGTGCAGAACCTCCAGGTATTGGAGGGTGTATTCCACTTCGACCTCCACCATGTTGTGGACGAAATGCTCATAGCTGGTGCCCTCGGCTTTGTACAGCAGCAGTTTAACCGGCTCCCGGTGGTCGCAGATATAGTCCACCATCCAATGCACACATTGACTGGACTCCAGCCCCATGTGTTCCGGCTGCTCCTTCTCGGGCATCTCGGCAAAGGTAGTCTGAGCCTCCATGAACCGGCCCATCAGCGCAGCGGCGTGGGGCTCCACGATGGATGCAAAGAGCGCCTCTTTGCTGGAAAAATAACCGTAAAATGCACCGGTGGTGACACCGGCCTGCTTCACGATCTGCCGCAGGGAGGCGCCCTGAAAGCCTTTCTCTGAAAACTCCTCCATGGCGGCCTGCTGGATCTTTTCCAGGGTCGCGGTAGACTTCTCTTCCATCTGCGCCTCCATATAACAGTGATATATAACACCGTTATAATAGGGCCTACGGGATGATTTGTCAAGGGGAAACAGCCACCTCCGTGCGAAAGCCGACCGGAAAACTCCGGTCGGCTTTTGTCGAAGGCATCATTCGGCTGCCAGATGGACCATCTTGACCATCCAAAACCGGTCTGAAACCGCCATACTGATCTTGGTGGGAAGCTTCAATCCCGTTCGGGGGATATGGCGGTAATAGGGCTCCTCCGCCAGCACCCTGGCACTGTTCCCAATTTTTCCGGCCAGCTCCGATGCTGAGTCCACATAGAAAAACATCTGCGCGTCCCCATGACCCACCTGCTTCATGTACTTTTTCCGCATCATGGCCATACCGCTCTTGCTCACGGTGTCAAAGACGATTTCGACCTCTCCAAACCCCGTGAGCATCCGCAGGAGGCCCACAACCTTGCTTTCCTCAAAATAGTGGAACAGGCCGCCGGCGGTGACCAGAATGGGAGCATCCGGCGCATCCGTGCGGATCTGCCTGATCCAGTCCTCGGCAAAGGCGTCCCCAGCGAAATAGGTCTCCCGCTCCGGCTCCGGCAGCAGCGCCCGCCGGTACTCCACCACATGGGGCAGATCCACCGCATACCAGCGTGACCTTCCATTGTCGCAGCGGTAATAGGCCGTCTCCAGACCGCAGCCGAGCTGGACGATCACGCCGTCCGGCCTGTGCTCCAGAAACGCCCGGATGTACCGGTCCATATTGGCGAATCGGGCGGCGGAGGCCAGCAGAGTATACTGGCTCTGTCCGTCCTGCTCCGGCAGGCTGGAAGGCAGTTTCTTTTTCAGTTCCAGCGCCTTTGGATCGTACAGGATCTGCGGGCAGTACTCGCTGGCATAGATCCTGCCCAGCATGGGGACAAACAGCGTGTCCTCTACAACACCCAACTTGGACATGGTCAACCCTCCTATTTGGACGAATTACTTTCTGCCCACAAGCAGCCGGGAAGAGCCCAGCATCATCATGGCAGCCCGGCGGCGGGAGCCGAAGGCTTCTTCTGCGGTATCAATGAGCCGGACATCCTGATAGCCCATCTCCCGCAGTTTTTGAGCAAAGGCGTCCATATCGCCGTACAGCTTGGGCTTCATATCATCGTTCAGCGCGAAGACGCCGCCTTTTTTCAGCACCCGCAGGCTCTCCAAAAGCAGCTTGTGCATATCGGCTCCCATAATATTGTGGTAGACATAGTTGCTGATGACCGCATCAAAACTCTCATCGGGGAAATCCAGATGATTGGCGTCGCCATGCCGGAACACACACCGGGAGGCCACGCCTTCACTTGCGGCGTTTTTCTCACAGAGGGCCTTGCTGTAATTGTAAACAGCTCCCCAGTAGTCCATGCCAGTGACCTTTGCCTCCGGCCAGGTCAGGGCCGCACGGATCGACAGGGCCCCGGAGCCGCAGCCGACTTCCAAGAGACTGCCCTGGCCGTCATAGTCCAGGTGAGAGAGAACGACCCGGTGAACCTGTTCCATGATCCCGCCGCCGCCAAAAGCATACTGACGCCTGATCCATGTGATCCAGACCAGCAGGGCTACCAGCGCCGCCACAACGACAGAGAACAGAACACCGAGAGCCGTGGTATGGAACACCGAAAAGGAGAGTACGGCCAAAACTACGGCCAGAGCCGTGATGCCGCCAATAATATAGAACACGGGATTGGACATCCAGCTTCCGTAGTCTTCGCCATGGCTGCCAAGACGGATTTCTGCTTGTTGATTACGCTTTTGCTGCATTCGATTTTCCTCCCTGTCATTTAAAATTTGTATACAATTCGTTTACGGGTGTTTCGCCTTCGCCTTCCGGCAGGCAAAAGAGGCTATGCCCTGAACGGTTCGAACCTTTGCCGGCCCGAATGTTTCCTCCAGTCGCCGCCGCAGGCTCTCCGCCGTCTCAAAGGGCGGGGTGAACCAGCCCTTTGGCACATACAGCCTGCGGACCAGCCAGTCCGTGCGGCGGTTTTGTCCCCGCACATAGAAGCAGCCGCAGAAGGTCCCGCCGGGCCGCAGTACACGAAAGATCTCCCGCCAGGCAGCCTCCTTGTCCGGGAACGCATGAAAGCCGTTGAGTGAGAGTACGATGTCGAAACTGCCGTCCCCAAAAGGCAGCGCAAAGGTAGTCTTGGGTTTCCGCCCGGCCCATTCCCCATACCAGGCGGCATACCGCCCAGCCTGACAGGGTGGAACAGGTGATCATGCCATCATAAAATGTCCGTTTGCCTCCCAATCCCCGGTAGGCGTTTTGAATCCGCTCTTCTTGTCCCATTTTTTCACCTTCACTCACTCAAGCACCCAACACCACATCCAGCGTCATCATGAGGGCAGAGTTTGTACCAAACAGTGCGGGTCCCACATTGGAGCGCTTTTTCACTGATATCTTCGGAATCATTTCATTTAATGCCGCTGAAAGCCACACTCTTCATTCATCTTTTTTTGCTTCCTCCAGCGGTCCCTCTGGGAGTATGGAAAACAATTTTTGCATCCCCATCATCTTGACTGCCGGACTGATGATTTGAAAAGGAGCACTCATGCGGCACATCTTGTTTTCTTACCGTTCACCAAAATATATCGATGAGCAGCCCCAACCCTGCCTGGGCCGCCGCCAGGATGGGACACATCAAAAACGGCCACTGGAGCAGGTACTCCGGCAGAGCGTAGTCCTTCACCCAGGCGTTGAACCCGTAGCCGGGGTGCCCTTCGGTCCCCGGGATGATAAACCGGCTTTTCGCCTTCCTCTGAATCAGCCAGCAATCCAGAAAGAACAGGTCGCAGAAATTGACCATCATCCACTGGATATAGGCTGTCAGAACCAGAACCCAGAATCCGGTTGTCCCGCCCTCCACAGTGCTGACCGCACCATAAAGAAGGAGAGGCAGCAGCTTTCCAAAGCAGATCCATAGCCAGTAAAAACGGTTTTCCACCCCGGTGGGCGGATCTTTCGCCGCCTTGATGATGGCAGGCAGATAACAGGGGAACATCAGCCGGGGTCGATAGAGTGCTACAAACCCAGCGAACAGGTTAGAGTAGGCCGCTATAGCGAACCCGTCCAAAACGGTGCGCGTCCAGTTCATACACATCCCCTATCACGATCATTTGCTCGTATTTCGGGTGAAAAAATTGGTTAGGTATCATCATTCTGCAAAGTCGATTCGGACGATCTGCAGATGCATCGGTCCGTCGGCCAGCTTCGCCAGCAGCCGGTGGACGGGCCGAACCGCCGGATCATGAAGCGATTGATAGCCCAGCATATAGCCCCGGCTGGAAACAGAAAAAAGCGGCGACCATGGCTCCAGCTCCCGCTTGGCGTCCTTGACGGAAAAATAGGCGCCCACATCCCGGATACCCGCCTGCTTCACCCAGGTTTTCAGCATAAGCCGGACAGCCGTTTTCCCGGCCGCGTCAAAGACCAGCCGCCCTCTTGGGAAGCGTTTTGCGACGCCTGTGGCCAGAGATTTGACCTCTTCTGTCGTGAAATAGTAGAAGACTCCGGCGGCAAACAGCACCGCTCCATCATCAGGATCAGTTCGGACGGCATCCATCCAGCGCGGGTCTTTCAGATCAAAGGCCAGGTTTTTCTCCCGCTCTCCGGCAGGAAACAGGCGATCCCGCAGTTCGATCACATCCGGCAGGTCGATATTCCAGATGCTGCACCGGCCGTTGTCACAGGCCTGCCCGGTGTTGTCCAGACCGCAGCCCAGATTGATGACGGCGGCTCTGGGATGGGCATTCAGATAATCCCGCACTTCCCAGGTGAGGTCATTCTGGCGCATGGCCACCTCCAGCGCACCGAAGGTCTGCATCAGACTGTTTGCCTGCCGCTCCAAAGGAGAAAAGTCGTAGTCCACCTTTTCCATCAGCATTGCCGCCGTCGAATCCTGATAAAGGCCAGGGAACCGCTGCGAGCAAAGCCGCCGGCCATACAACGGGATGATGAGCGTCTCCTGCACGGAGTCCTTCTCGATTTTATACTTCTCCATAGGCCCTCCTCAAAAGATGAGGTACTCTATGTTTGATTATAGTTAGCTATCGCTAACCAGTCAAGTTATTTTCGTATCAGATCATGCTTTCGTTCCAGCGCAATAAACTATAGCAAACGGCTTTCACACCGCAGTCATGTGATAACAAAGCTATCAGCTTTTAGGATATGACACCATTGTTTCGTTTGAAGTGTTGGCCATCCATTGACAGAAAGATGTTATGGCGGCCTCTTGCAATTTCATGAGACAAAGAGTATGATATAGTTAGTAATCGCTAACCATCATTGAGGTGACCATACTGCATGGATGACAACAAGCAGTTTTGGGAGCGGTTTTCACGGCATTACGCCGGCTTCATGCGCCGCTCTCAGACAACCTATCAGCAGATATGCAAAGCAATGCGTCCTTTTCTGAAACGGGACATGGACGTACTGGAGTTGGCCTGCGGAACAGGTCAGCTGTCCGTCCCGCTGTCTCCATGTGTCCGGAGCTGGGAGGCAACCGACTTTTCAGCTGAAATGATCCGTCAGGCCAAAAAGCAGGTGTATTCGTCTCGGCTCCATTTCTCCGTCCAGGACGCCACCAAACTGCCCTACGGCCCGGAGAGCTTCGATGCGGTCGTGATCTCCAACGCCCTCCATGTCATGCCTCATCCCGAAAAAGTTCTGGCGGAAGCCTGGCGGGTTCTAAAGCCAAGGGGATGGCTGTTCGCTCCTACCTTTGTCTGGGGCAAAAGCCGATGCGCCAGACTCCGGCTCTGGTTCATGGGGCTTTCAGGCTTTCGGGTGTATCATGTCTGGACTTCCGGGGAGCTGATGGCATATCTGTCCGAGTGTGGCTATTCCATCGTTCGCCATCCGCTTTTCGGAAGTTCGTTGGCGCCGCTGTGCTGTCTGATGGCCAGGAAGATCTCGAATGAACGGACTGCGGCACGGCAGATCGCCGTCCGGTCCGCGCAGTTCGATCATACAAAAGTCAAGGAGGAATGAAAACTCATGTGGAAGTACACAGTGGAAGTCAACGGAATGATGTGCGGGATGTGCGAAGCCCATGTCAATGACGCCGTACACAAAGCCTGCCCGGTCAAAAAGGTAAACTCCTCCCACAGCAAAAACCAGGCCGTGATCCTCTCTGAAATAGAGCTGGACACGGAGGCGCTCATGAACGCCATTCGCGGCACGGGGTATGAGGTCGGCACGATCCAGAAGGAACCGTACAAAAAAAGAGGACTATTCGGTTGAGTTCATTGGCGGCAGCGGCCAGAAAAGAGGCGTGAACATGAACATGGCAATGCAGTCGTTTGGATATGGATTAGCGGCCCTGCTGTTTTGCATCACTGTTCTTGGCGTGTGCCATAAAATCAAAAAAGCCGCCCGAAAACTTTTGAAAAGACAGCATCCACATAAGGGCGAACTGTCGTGAGCGGTTGGAGCTATGGAGCAGGTGCGCTTGGCGGTGAACTCACACAAAGCCCAAGCAGCAAGCCGCTCCTGATTCAAAAGCGCAGATCACATAAGAATGCGGTGGAGGCCATATCCAGGCTCCACCGCATTTTGTCTTCTGTGTCAGATGGCAGGTATTCACTTATCATGTTGCCGCTCGATAACAAAGTCCGCCAAATTTGCATAAGCTCATTGCCCGTGAGCATCTTCCCGCATTTTCGTTACCTGCTCCAAGTGCGCCTGCACCGCCGCAAAGGATTTTTCGCTGATCACATGCTCAATCCGGCAGGCGTCCTCGGTCGCGGTCTTCTCGTCCACACCCAGTTCCATCAGCATCTGGCTCAACACTGTATGGCGGGTGTACATCGTCTTTGCAATGGCAAGCCCGGTCTCCGTCAGGGTGATCGCACCGTCGGCGTCCACATTCACATACCCGTCCTTTTTCAAAATGGACATGGCTCTACTGACACTGGGTTTGGTAAAGCCCAGCTGTTCTCCCACATCGATAGCCCGAACGAAGGCGCTGTCCTGAGAGAGAATATAGATGGTTTCCAGATACA
Source organism: Oscillibacter valericigenes (assembly GCF_016902445.1). Classification (GTDB taxonomy): domain Bacteria; phylum Bacillota; class Clostridia; order Oscillospirales; family Oscillospiraceae; genus Oscillibacter; species Oscillibacter avistercoris. The sequence goes on from NZ_JACSNX010000002.1 coordinate 115,310, forward strand.
TCTGTCCAGACTCGTGAATCGCCATAGGAACCTCCATAAAAAATGGGTGTTTTGCATATTATAGCACAGGTATCTGAGAAGCGCCATTTTTTGTCTGCAAAATCCATACATCCTCTTGACAAGCGAACAAGTCCTATATATAATTTCATTAGTTAGCTATCGCTAACCAAGAGGCAGTGGCTATATTTTTTAACGCATCGGTTAGCTATTGCTAACTTTCTTAAATTGTCAGTATTCCACATTTCACCGCATTGTCCGCATCTGGACATGATTTTGTGAGGGAAACGCCTATGTCAGAGGATCTGCTGATTCGTCACTGCTCTCCCACCCTGGCCGGGATCAAGACGGGAAATCTCTTTTCCTGCGCCTGCCCCAGCCGGAAGGATCTGACGCAAGACTTGTGCTGGCTGAACAAGAAACTGGTTCCCAGAGGAATCCGTATTCTGCCGCTCCGGGTTCGCAAAGGCCGCGCTTTGATCTATGCCTACCGGCCCAATGCATTGGAGAGCGATCTGACCGATCAACGGGCCAGAGCCTTGCTTCTGAAATACGGCTATGTGCCGGAAAACCCCAATGGCTGCGTGGTTCACCTCATCCACCGGCTCCGGAGCGAGGGGGAATTCCCCCATGAGATCGGCCTGTTTTTGAGCTATCCCCCTGAGGATGTGCTGGGCTTCATCTGCAATCGGGCATGCAATCACAAATGCGTGGGCTGCTGGAAGGTCTACGGCGACGAACAGGCCGCCAGAAATATCTTTGAGAAATACGAGATGTGCAGCAAAATCTACTTCCGGCAGTGGCAGCAAGGGAAATCCATCGAGCAGCTTACCGTAGCTGGTTGATGTTTCTACCATAACAAATCCAGAAAGAAAGGTCGTTGCGTCTTATGAGTAAAGTTGCAGTTGTGTATTGGAGCGGCACGGGAAACACCGAGGCCATGGCCATGGCGGTGGCCGAAGGCGCCAAGGGCAAGGGCGCCGAGGTATCTGTGATCACTGCCGCGGAGTTCTCCCCGGAGCAGGTCAGCGAATATTCCGCCATCGCCTTTGGCTGCCCCTCCATGGGGGCGGAACAGCTGGAGGAGAGCGAGTTCGAGCCCATGTTCACCGCCTGTGAGGGCAGGCTGAGTGGGAAGAATATCGCCCTGTTCGGCTCCTACGGCTGGGGCGATGGCGAATGGATGCGCAGCTGGGAATCCCGCTGCAGCGACGGCGGCGCCAATCTGGCCTGTGACAGCGTGATCTGCAACGAAGCTCCGGACGATGACGCTCTGGCGGCTTGCCGCGAACTGGGCGCGTCGCTGGCCTGACAAAAACACCGCAGAAGGTAGGAGGCGCTCGTCTCCTGCCTTCTGCCTGTATCCCCAGTCAGCATAGACAAAACCATTTCCGAACCCAGAGAAACAGGTCGTGAGAAATCATGCTGAAAGAATACTTATTGAGGCAGGGCTCCGGCACGGGCCGTTGGGGCCACGGTATGCCAGGGGTAGAAATCTGCCGCTTTTCCTTGCCGGAGCCGGAACAGGAACCTCTGCGGTCTGTCCCAGTGTGCGGCGCACCGCTCCAGTTTGAGGTGCTGTTCTGCATGACTGGCCGCCTTACTGTCCGAGCGTTACAGGGTGCTTCCTGCATGGTGGAGGCTCCGGGGATCTTCCTCCTCTCCGACAGCTCCGCTCTCCGCTCGTGTCAGTGTAGCGGAAACCTGTGCGGCGTTTTGATTGCCGTGGACGCTAAAGCCGCAAAGGAAAGCCTTGTGACGGTCTGCTCCACTCTGGGGATGAAGCTGGACACCAGGATCGTCAAGAAAAAGATGACAGCAAGAAGCGGCTGCACGGCCCTGCACGGCACACCTTGGACACAGGCGTTTTTTGAAACCGTTCGCTGTCTGTCAGAGCAGGAGCAGGAACGCTACTGTGTTTTCAAGTCGGTGGAACTGCTGTATCTGCTCTGCACCGAAGTATCTGAATCGGATGAATCTCTCTCCGGCTCAGGCTGCCCAGTATCCCAAAGTCTCTTGGAAGTCAAGGCATACATACAGACGCATCTGTCTGATAAGCTCACCATTGCGCTCCTCTGCAAACAGTTTTCCGTTTCCCCGACCTTCTTGAAAGAAGGTTTTCGCCGCGCCTATGGCGTACCGATCCACACGTATTTGATCCAGCAGCGCCTCCGGCGAGCACAGGAGCTGATCTGTACCACCCGGATGTCCATTCAGCAAATTGCGCAGTCTGTGGGGTATGAGGGTATGAGCCAGTTCAACGCAGCGTTCAAGCGGGAGTATGGCATGACTCCCGGCCAGTACAGAAAAATGTCGGAAACCGCAACTCTGCGTCCGTTTTGACAGCGACAAGCCCCCACATTTCCTGCTATAATAACCAGACATTCCAAAGTGATCAAAGGAGTGAGAGCGATGAAACAACATCGTTTTTGGGCCTGGGGCGCTGTGATCTGCATGATTATGGTCATGGTCACCGGCTACAAGCGGAAATAAGGGAAAGGAAGTATTGCAATGAGTGTTTATACGAAACTGGCCTGCTTTGCGGGCGGTGCGTTGTTTGGCTCTTTTGGCGTTAAGTTGCTGTCCAGCAAGGACGCCAAAAAGGCCTATGTCCATGTCACGGCCGCCGGTCTGCGGATGAAGGACTCGGTTATGGGGACCGTAACCACGGTGCAGGAGAACGCTGCGGACATTCTGGCCTCCGCCAAGGAGCTGAACGAGGACCGGGCTGCAAAGGAAGCGGAGGAAGCCGCCGCTGCCAATCTGGAAAGCGAAGAAGCCTGATTGACCCAGAGGGAGCCGCCAGCGGCTCCCTCTTTTCGTGAAGGAGGAACCTATGAACGCAACCATATTGCACGAGAGCCGGGGGCGCATCCGGTTCCGGCTGCGCCAGAAACAGATGACACTCGCTCAAGCGGATCTGCTGGAAGCCTGGCTCCAAGGAAAATCCTGGACACGCCAGGTCACCGTCCATGAACGCACCTGTGCTGTGATCCTGTACTACGATGGGGATCGACAAACTGTGCTGGAGGCCATCCGGCAGTTTTCCTGGCAGGAGGCGGAGCGGACCACATCACTGCCCGCCCACAGCACCCGGGCGCTGAACCGGGAATTTGAGGAGAAGCTGGTAACTAAGGTAGTGTGCAAAGCTGCCTGTACCCTGTTTCTCCCGTCCCCATTGCGGATTGCCCGTATTCTCTGGCACATGATCCCCTTTGTACGGCGAGGACTGCACTGCTTGCTGCGCCGCCGCATCAAGGTGGAGCTGCTGGATGCCCTGTCTATTTCCATTTCCGCCTGCAGAAGGGACTTTGGAACCGCCGGAATGGTCATGTTCCTGCTGGAGGTAGGTGAACTGCTGGAGGAGTGGACAAGGAAGAAATCTGTGGCGGATCTGGCCCGGTGTATGTCGCTGAATGTGGACCGGGTCTGGCTGCGCACGACCCAGGGCGAAGTGCTGGTCCCTGTGTCCCAGATCCAGCCGGGGGATGCGGTAGTCGTCCGCGCCGGCGGCATCGTCCCCGTGGACGGCCTGGTGCTGGAGGGGGAGGTCACTGTCAATCAGGCGTCCCTCACCGGCGAATCCATCCCGGTACCCAAGCGCCCCGGAGGCGCAGTCTATGCCGGCACCGTGGTGGAGGAGGGCGAGTGTGTGCTGGAGGTAAAGCAGGCCTCCGGTCAGAGCCGCTATGACCAAATCGTTCACATGATTGAGCAGTCGGAGCAGATGAAGTCGGAGGCTGAGAGCAAGGCTGCCAATCTGGCGGACAAGCTGGTGCCCTATACCTTTATAGGGAGTCTGCTGAGCTTCGTCCTTACCCGGAATGTAGCACGGGCTTTGTCGGTGCTGATGGTGGACTTCTCCTGCGCCCTGAAACTGGCTATGCCTCTGGCCGTCCTCTCTGCCATGCGGGAGGCGGGACGGGCCCATATCACCGTCAAGGGCGGCAAGTTCCTGGAGGCGGTGGCTGCCGCCGACACCATCATTTTCGACAAGACCGGCACCCTGACCCATGCCTGCCCCCGGGTGGCTCAGGTGGTGTCCTTCGGTGGCAAAGAGGAATCCGAAATGCTGCGGCTGGCTGCCTGTCTGGAGGAGCACTTCCCCCATTCCATGGCCAACGCCGTGGTGGAGGAGGCCAAGCGCCGGGGCCTGCGCCACGAGGAGTACCACTCCAAGGTGGAGTATCTGGTGGCTCACGGCATCGCAAGCACCGTCGATGAGGAGCGAGTCCTCATCGGCAGCGCCCACTTTATTTTTGAGGATGAGGGGTGCGTCGTTCCAGAGGACGAACAGGAACGCTTTGATGCGCTGCCGCCGGAGTATTCCCACCTGTATCTGGCAGTAGGGGGGCAGCTGGCCGCTGTGATCTGCATCTCCGACCCGCTGCGGGAGGAGGCGAAGGAAGTTCTGTCCACCCTCCGTGCTCTGGGGGTCACCAATACCGTCATGCTCACCGGCGACAGTTACCGCACCGCCGCAGCCATTGCCGCCCAGGTGGGAGTGGATGACTTCCGCGCTGGAGTCCTTCCGGCGGACAAGGCGGAGTATGTGGCACGGCTCCGCCGGGAGGGGCATACCGTCCTGATGGTGGGCGACGGCATCAACGACTCACCGGCCCTGTCCGAGGCGGATGCAGGCATTGCCATCAGCGACGGGGCCGCCATCGCCCGGGAAATCGCGGACATCACCATCGCTGCCGACAGTCTCTGGGAACTGGTAGAGCTGCGCCGGATCGCCATGGCGCTGATGGCGCGCATCCACTCCAACTACCGCTTCGTTATCGGCTTCAACGGCACCCTGATTGCCCTTGGTGTGGCCGGTGTTCTGCCGCCCGCCACCTCTGCCACGCTGCACAATCTCTCCACCCTGGGCGTCAGCCTGCGGAGCATGGGCCGGCTGACTGCTCAGACGCAGTCCGCTCGGGGCAACAATTCGCATAATGGATAAAAAAAGAATCCTTTCCGCTTGGTAGCTTGTGCTTTTTGCGTGGTCGCATATGACTAACTCCGTGTGCTATAATAAGCCCACGATGCGCAGTGCGTGATGCATGGTAAGTCCAATCGCCGCTGCGCATCGTTTTTTACAATACAGTTAGTTATAGCTAACCGTATTGAAGAAAGGGGAGGATTGTATCAGACCGTATCGTTCTACCATAGTTCTCTTGGCTCTGTTGCTTGTCTTGTCCTGCTGCTCGCTGTTTGTAGGCGTGATCGATCTGACGCCGGGCGAGCTTCTGGCGGGCAATTTTGAGCAGCTGGAGATTTTCATCATCTCCCGGCTGCCCCGTCTGCTGGCCATTTTGTGTACCGGCATCGGCATGAGCGTGGCGGGGCTCATCATGCAGCAGCTGTGCAGCAACAAATTTGTGTCGCCCACCACCGGCGCGACAATTTCCTCGGCGCAGTTCGGCATCCTGCTGGCTCTGCTCTTTATGCCGGCCTCCACCCTATGGAGCAGGGCTATCTTCGCCTTTGCCACGGCGATTCTGGGCACCTGGATCTTCGTCTGGTTCATTCAGCGCATCCAGTTCAAGGATGTGGTGATGGTCCCTCTGGTGGGCATCATGTTCGGCAATGTCATCGGCGGCATTACCAACTATCTGGCTTACAAATATGAGATGACCCAAGCTCTGTCCTCCTGGCTGGTGGGCCACTTCTCGCTGGTGCTGAAAGGCCGGTATGAGATCGTCTGGCTGACGGTCCCGCTGGTGGTGCTGGCCTTCCTCTTCGCCAACCATTTCAACATTGTGGGACTGGGCAAGGATTTTTCCAAGAACCTGGGTGTCCCGTATAACCTGGTCCTCTTTTCCGGGCTCACCATCGCTGCCATGATCACCGCCAGCATTGTGGTGGTGGTTGGTTCCATCTCCTACATCGGGCTGATCGTGCCCAATGTGGTGGCCATGTACAAGGGAGACAAGATCCGGGGCACGCTGGTGGATACCGCTCTGTTCGGCGCCATTTTTGTGCTGGTATGCGACATGATCGGCCGGATCGTAATCGCCCCCTACGAGCTGCCCATCGAGCTGATCGTGGGCATCCTGGGAAGCCTGATCTTTATCGGCCTGCTCTTTTACCGGCTCAAGCACGGCCGAAAAGCCATCCGTCTGGGCAGCGCCGGAACAGGCTGCTGCTCCGCCATGCCTAATCTGAAGGGAGGTGCGGACCAGTGAACACCGCTGCCGTGCGCGCCAACCGGCGCAAACTCCTGATCCTGGCTGCGATTGTTCTTCTTTGTGCGGCAGGATATATGTTGGTGGAGGTCAACTTTTCTAATCCCAAGCTGCTGGCCTACGCCATGAAGATCCGCACCCCCAAGCTCATTGTCATGCTCATTACCGCCTTTTCCATCGGCGGCGCCTCGCTGGTGTTTCAGTCTATCATCAACAACACCATCGTGACCCCCTGCCTGTTGGGCATGAACTCCCTGTACACTCTTATCCACACGGCGGTGGTGTTTTTCCTGGGGTCTGCCAGCGTGGTGGCCTCCAATGCCAACCTGTCCTTCGCGGTGGATGTGGTGCTCATGGGCATTACCGCTACCATTATCTACAGCTGGATCTTCAAAAAGACCAAGCACAATGTGCTGTATGTGCTGTTGGTGGGCACAGTACTAACTTCGTTTTTCAGCAGCATTCAGACTACTCTTACACGGGTCATGGACCCCAATGAGTACGACAGCCTGCTGAATACTCTGGTGGCAAGCTTCAGCAACATCAATTCCGAGATCATCGTCTTTTCCCTGATCCTCTTGGCGGGCGTCATCTTCGCACTGCGAAAGGAGCTGGCCCTGCTGGATGTGCTGACCTTAGGCAAGGAGCAGGCTATTAATCTGGGGGTGGACTACGACCGCTGCATCCGCCGCCTGCTGCTGGGCGTGACCCTCTGCATCGCCGTGGCCACCGCCATGGTAGGACCCATCTCCTTTTTGGGGCTCATCATCGCCAACCTGTCCCGGCAGCTGCTCAAGACCTTCCGCCACACCCAGCTGGTGCTGGGCTCGGCCCTGTTCGGCATGATCGTGCTGGTGGGCGGGCAGCTCATCGTCGAGCATGTGTATTCCTACTCCGTGCCGGTGAGCGTGTTCATCACCGTGGGCGGCGGCCTTTACTTCCTCTACCTCCTCCTGACAAGAAAGAAGGTGTGACCATGCGTGTACAGGAATTGACAAAACAGTATGACGGGAAAACCGTGGTGGACGGCGTGAGCTTCGCCATTCCCAAGGGCAAGGTGATTTCCCTGATCGGCCCCAACGGCGCGGGCAAGTCCACCGTCATGGGCATGATCTCCCGACTGATCGCCCACGACAGCGGACTGATAGACTTTGAGGGCAAGGACATTGGCAAATGGAAAAGCAAGGAGCTCTCCAAGCGCCTTGCCATCCTGACCCAGTCCAATAACATCCAGATGAAGCTGACTGTGCGGGAGCTGGTGACTTTCGGGCGCTTTCCCACAAGATGCTCGTCCCAATCTTTAATTACCTTTTGTTCCACAGGATTATAGGCGTATCCCTCCTGGCCCTTCACAAGGGTATCCAGTCCCCACAGTTCCAGGGCCTCATAGGTATCATTGCTCCACACGGTTCGCAGTCCACAGCAGCGCTCCAACAGCATCCAATAGTCTGCCGGAAGTTCCCAGCGTCTGCGGATCTGGCTCTTATACTGCTTGGACATGGCTTGCTCCATCGCAGGTATATCAATTTGTCTTAATAGCTCGTCCAATAATTGCTCCAATCGGCTTTTCATCAATATCACCTCTCATTTTCGGGCGATACCATTCTCCACCCGGATGTCTGCACCCGGATAACAGGACGGAAAAAGTCATAGTCATTGTGAATCTCGTTATCTTCCCGAACCTCCGGTTTACAGTGAGGGGAACAGGGTAAATATCCAAGCAAAGGACCCATGCCGCCGCAGATATTGCAGCCGCCGTCGCCGCCGCAGGTGGTCAATGTTTTCCCCTCTACCAGCTCCCGCTTATAGGGGTCGTAGGCGATCGACAGGCCAAAGAAGTTGGTCTGCTCCATGTCGTATGGCTTACCCTGATCTTCCTCGCTTTCAAAGTGGTGCAGATGCATGGAGTAGTCCAGTCCATCCCCCCATGGGAACAGGGTGCGGCATCCGCCTCCGCACAGATAGGCCCACTCATCCGGCGTGGGAAGGCTGGCTGCCACCTCCCACAACAGGGACCGCTGAAACTCCGGGTAGGTCATTGGATGGCACAGCCACGCTCGCCAGCTATCACCATTGCGTTCAAAGCGGACCGTTTGGTGGATCTCAAGGCTCTGGCTGTTCCGGCCTGCCAACTTCTGTAGGTTCTCCAGCCAGTCCGGGTGAGCGGTGATGCGGGGGTCGTTCATGGGTACGCTTTCCCAGCCGATCTCCTCCAGTTTTCTGCCTACGAACATGGGGCCGATGGTCACCTGGCGTACTGGGGTCATGCTCTGCCTGAGAAATTCCTCCGCAGAGCCCTCATATTCGATTTCCGCAAAAATATCCGCCAGTTCCTCTTGGTTGGCCCTGTCCATTCCTTGGACAAAGCTCTCCCAGCCAAGAATCACGGTATCGCCTGGGACAAAGACAAACTCCCGGCCACCTTTTTCAAATAGGCCGGTGGTGCAGCTCTGCCCCCAGCGGGAAAAGGCGTATAGTTCCTTGAATGTCAAATGATAACGAGTCGCCAGCGTCTGCATCAGCCAGAGCTTATCGGACAGTTTCAGTTTATCAAATTGTGGGCGAAATAAATTCTCGTTCATATCAAGTCCTCTTTCAATTCACCACAGCAGACCGCGATTCCTTTTCCACAAGATAAACCGCCTCCATCAATAGCGCGGGAAGCTGATTTGTTTCTGTCGTTTCATACTGCTGGACTGGATTCGCCCAATCGAAGTTATGAATGACAGAAATGATGTATCTGTCCTGATACCAGCCCATATCCAGCAGAAAGCAGTTCGGATATTCCACTTGCAGCATATCTTCTTTTCGTGTGACATCCAGAAAAATGACCTTTCCCGTGCCAAAATCCACATGACGCCAGCTGCGCTGTATATCATCCATCATGATCTCCTTTCATTTTTCCCAGCCGAAGTACTGTTTCCTTCTAAAAGAGCAGTTCACCGAAAAACAGCCTGAGAGTTACGGCAGATACTGTTTCAAGCTGTGGCTTGCTGAGAGGAGTGTAGTGAAGGACGATTTCTCCATACAACTCCGTGTTGATGTGGTGTTCTTCCAGATACCGCAGAACCTTTCGGTTGTTCCGCACGATATTTAGACGAAACCTGGTATTATCAAGGGCATATTCAAAACAGTCCGGGTCAATCAACTGACCATTGGCTGGATCATTCATTTCCAAGCGGAGTGCTTCCGCGCCGGTCTTGCGGGAGAGTGTAAAGTAACCATCCTCCAGTTCAAAGAACAGGCAGGACAGCCCTTCCTCATTGTCCAGCTCCCAAGTCATTCTTTTTGCAAATAATTCCATCATTTTACCTCAGACTGCGTTCCAGTCGCACAACATTTCATTCTGCGTGACCCGGCGCAGTTCGTCCCGTACCTCCATTAGAGCAAAACCCAGCAGGTTTTGCCCCCGCCACTTCATCGGGTCCTGCGCCTCGGGGGAGCTGGCTGCGAGACGAATACCCCAGATGTTATCATAGGGACTGGCCTCCACCAGCACACTATCTCCGGTGGAGAGAAGAAATTCGCGCAGGTCGCGGTTTTGGCTGAATTTGCACCAGTTGCCATTCAATACAATGGCGTATTTGAACTTATCCCATACCTTCTGGTCAAAACCCCGCACCTTGCGGCCCAGGGCCTTGATCTGTTTAGGGTCACTACACTTCAATATCTGCTCCTGGATTTCACTATCGCCAAAGAGCTCCGCCTTGGCCGCCATCATATACTGCTCCATACAAAGATAGGTATTGGCAATGGACCAGAAATCCTCCATCCACCACTGGCTGAGGCAGCTTTTTGTCAGCTGGCCGTCCTCGGAAGGCTGATGGCCCCAGAATAAGCAAAATTCCCGCTTTCTCCCAGCGGCAAACTCCTGCTGAAGCCACTGCCGGGTGTATTTAGGGCTTCCTTCCGGCTGCCACGCATTCACCCAGAAGTCCCCATGTTCCAGCACTTCGCTGCTATCTTCGTCATCCCACCAACCCTTCCAGGTCACCGGCTCGGGAAAGAGGGTGCGGTATTCCGTCCGCTCATCCGGGGAGAGGGTGTCCATCCAATCGCCAAATCGGTATATGTAATCCTCCCCGTAGCCCATGCGCCAGCCAATAGAGTATCGCTCGATCTCCCGGTGAGCCAGCCAAGGGGGAGGCATTATTTTCTTTTCCTGTAATGCCATATCATTTTCCCTCGTCTCACAGCAATTAAATTCTTCTTTTCTTACCATATAATCAAACTTCCGTCTGTTGGTAAGATTGGGGTTCCGTTTTCATTTTCCAGATTCGTCTCATGCGATGCAAATCTTCCATTCCAGCCGAGCACGATATGCCCATCCTTGTAAATATCAATGATCCGGCTGAAAAATAGAGGGAACTGAGGAAACCTTTCAAGGAAGTATTGTTCAACCAGTAAATATTGCACCATTCGGCACAACTGAAGATCTATGCTGTCAGGAAAGCCACAATCACGCAGGAATCTTTTTTCCGCCGAGTTCAGATCGAGGCCATTTGCCTTCGATACTCTTTTTTCATAAGTGCGCCAACTGGCCTCCACACATGGCATAAATTCATTCTGGTAAAACTTCCACCCAGCCGTTTGCAGAATAAAGGTATCTGCACGACAAATGCCTTCTTTGAACAAATTTGTAAGGCAGACGGTTCCTGAGTAGTTCTTTGTATGCAGCAGTAGTTTTTCTGCTCGTTTTGGGTCCTTTTCCTGAAGATATGGGTAATACGATGGTTTATCATACGAAACTCCACAACAGGAAAACCAGGGTATTTCATCGAAAGAACAAAGGGTTTCATTCATTCCTTCTGTAAATACAATCTTTTTCTTGAAAAGCATACTCAGCCCTCATAACTACTCCAAGGTCATTTCACAAAGAACCAGCTTGTTTTTCTCATCGCTGAGAAATGCCCGGTTTCCCCATACATCCAGCATATGGAAGGAAGCGTATCCACGGGGCATGGCAAGGTCGATCAGCACCAAATCTGAAAGGCGCAGCACCTTTTGTTTACCCTTCCAGTCATCATTCTTAAAAATGGGAGACAGGATCAGGCAAGTCCTGTCACCGGAGAATTTTCCGCGCATCCCGTGTTTTCCGGGCAGGCGGCTTAAATTATCTTTGCCCCACAGTTTCTTTTTGAATAGTCCGTTTTCCTCCAGTTCCAGATACCAATAGTAGCCTATGAGAGAAAGACCTGCCGGATTGATGGTGCTGCTTTCCAAAAAGGCATAAAACTGTCCATTCTGTTCCAGTATAGAGCCAATCATAGGATAGTTGTAGTGAAAGTCTGCCTGGGCAAAATTTCCGCCAGCACGCTCTAATGCCGCCAAATGGGTCTGTCGGGTTCCTGCTTTGCTGTATACACAAGAGCCGCTTTCTGCCCAGTGTGCAGTCATGGTTTCAAGGTCTACCGTCAGGCTGGTAAAACTGTTGGTCGCATCAGCGGAGTTGTCCACTCGGCACACAATAGGGAAAACGCCCTGGCTTCCGGTGACTGCTACCGGCTTGGGAATACCCTGGGCACACCAGTTATCCATGGGGAGCGGAATCCACTCTCCATCCATCTGCGGCATCCACCAAAGGGATTTACTGGCCGGGCAAACCAACAGTATTCCTCTGTCGCATGAGAGCAAGACAGGATCTTCCCAAACATCTTGCTGCTCTTTCGGCTCCGGGCTGGGAATCCACCTGGAAACTTCGCCTTTGACCCACAAAACGCCGCTGCACTTTTGCACGAAATGATAGGTCCAAAACACAATTTCATCCTCGCTGCGGGCTACCATACCTTTGCATCCAGTCGGGCTGTATTTGAAGGAAGTTCCCGTCAGTTCAAATTCCTCGAACTCCCAGTTCTTTATCACTTTTAGTTTCGCTTTCATGCTTTCACCTCACAGCAAGTCTACCTTGATACCGCACCGTTCCAGAACGGGCAGCACCTGTTCCGGCTTGGAGGACATGAGGGTAATATGTTTGAGATTGGGGAACTGGCGCAGTTCCGCCTCCGTAATGGTATTAAGATCAAAGGCTCCATCCTCGCCATCCCAGAACGGACAGAGCTGGGTATAAATCTCGCTGCCGCCATCCATCTCAATTTCTGTGACCGACCGGGCCAGCCGCTCCGGGACAGGGTATTTCTCCAGCCACTTCCGAATCTCTGGGATGGGTTCATACCCTTCCGCGTCAATGTCGATCTTGCGTCGGCTATACTCTCTGGCAAACTCATGTGCATCCAGTTTAGGAGCCAGTAAGCCTTTCTCGTACATCAGGACTTCCATAACCGCCAGCTTGAAGTTGAAGCTGGTAAAGGTGAGCACTGGTTCAGTCGGCTTGGATAACTTGTATTTCTGCGCTTTCGCCGCCTTATTCTCTGGCTCTTTCCAGCTGATCTGTACCATGGCGGAGAGGGCCTCCAGCTTTGCTTTCTGCGCTGATTGCTCCTCTGGAACAGGACCCGGCAAGCGGGTATAGACGGTAAAGCCGCCTAATTTGAGGGTATGGGCAAATCCGGCGAAATCCTTCCAGCTGGCCTCTCGGTAGTCCTTGGACCCGATCCAAACCGCTCCGTCAAATGTCTGCCGGACCGCATACTCTCCCTGTGCCGCTACCCGGACACCAAGGGTTTTGATGGTCTGCTCATCTTCATCCAACCAGCCCTGGAGTCCAAGCTCGTCCCACAGAGCAAGGGCCTGGGTATAGGGACTTTCCCGGCCAGTTAAGGGGCTTTTCCGTGTTCCATTTTGCAGGACAATGCGGGCAGGCCCCAGCTTTTCCGCCAGCTGCGACAGGGTAAACGGCGGCGTAAATACCGACTCCAGGATGGTCAGGCTGTCTTTTTTGAGAACGATTTTTCGCTCCGTGGCCTTGGGCGGTAGAAAGATGGGCAGATTCGGGTACACTTCTTTGTACTCCCGCCATTCCAGCTTTTTGGGCTTGTTTGCCGTCCGAAGGAAACCCCAGAAGTCGATGGGATAACGAAACACCGGCCCAACCCTATCCCGCCGGGTGACGATGACCACCGTGCCATCGGTGAGTATTCCAATGTGCTGCATTTTCTCCCCGCCGAACATTCCCGGACGGATACGCAGCACTTCACGGGTGTTCCTATTGATGAGCTGGGCAAAGTCATCGGAGAGGATTTCGCCGTTTCCCTGCACCAGCAGCCAGTCCCCGGTAAACCAGCGAAGTTTCAGCCCCTCGCCCATTCCAGGCAGGGGGGCGATGCGGCACCGCCCGGTGTCCATATCCAGTTCCAGCAGGCATTCTTCCATCCGCCCCTTGCCACTGACTGCATGGATCATGGTAATGCGGCCTGTGCTGGGAACGGGAACGGCCTCGGAGAGATGGTCGTATCCGTCTAGAGAGAAGGTGTGTTTTGTTACCTTGCCGTTTTCCCAGCGGTAAATCTGCCCCTTGTACCACTCGTTGGAAAAGTAGACCCGGCCCAGCCCGTCTGTCACGATGCCACAATGGTATTTGGTGCTCCATCCATCTTCCGGCAGGGGCCAGTTTTTCACATCCTGACAGGTGCCCCGGTCGGTGAGTTCAATCCGTGTGGCGTTGGTGGGATCGCCCACCCAGAGGGAATGGTCAGCCCAGCACAGGGTCCGGGGCGGACCGTCATATCCAATGGGGGACGGTTCGGCCCAGTTGAGCGTGGCTGGATTCTTGCTCAGTAATGCCCGGCCAATAGTCCCGCTGCCAGCGGCTCTGGACGCGGCATAGAGTCCATTTTCTGCGGAATAAGTGAGGCACCCAAGGTGCGGCAAATTGTGGGCGCGGGTCACCTGGGGCGGACGCTGGCGCAGATCGGCCACACAGCCGTTTTTCCATTCTTCTGCATCCTGGTTTTTCCATTCGCCCGCCGCAAAATCACCCGCCAGGGAGTTGAAGAAATAATCGTACTCATCCTGAAGTATGTATTCCTCGCAGGGCATCAGCTTCCCAGGGTCCTGCTCCTTGGCATGGTCGCCCCATTTTCGCCCTTGCTGTTTCATCAGGTGGCAATATTGCCCCTGCTTTTTGCAGTAGCGTTCCCATTCGCTGCGTTCTTCCTCTGGGATCAAGGCAAACAGATACTCGTCCTCATCATCCAGGTTATACAGCGCCCAGCCGAAGGCAGACAGCTCCTGCCCCAAGGCCGCCGCTCCTTTTTCATGGGGCAATTTCATATATTGGATGCCGATGGCGTCAAAGCGTTCATCCAGCAGCGCCGGGACCTGTGCGCCCCATCTTTCTCGAAGTTCCGCCAGAGTGTCCTGTACGGCTCCGTCAAATTTTAGAATGTCCAGCGCATCGGATATGATTTGTGCCCAGCCTGGCATGAAAGTACCCCCTTTTTGGTGCCTCAAAGTTTGCTGCTCAGCCGCTTGACTGGCGCAGACATTACATCTGGAAAATACTTACACAGAATCTCTGTGAATAAGGTCATTGCAAGAAACGGCTTGAGATTACCTGCTGCAATCTCAAAATATTGAGAATAGCCCCAATCCAACTCATCCTCTCCGCACCAAAAGTTGAGAAGTTCTGCACCCAGATCCATCTGCTGACTGGATAGGGATTTCCATGGAATCTGTGACCGCAGATACTCCTGAACCTCTCTGAGCTGTTCTGTGGCAATGTGCTGATGGGCATAATCCTGCACATTCTTGAAATAGGTATCCAATTCTATGTAGCTGGGAAAGAGGCTGCTACAATCAATCTTGGAAAACATCTCCGCCATACAGAGAATGCGCCGCCGGTGAAAAGCTTCCATTTCCCGCTCCAAAGCCTCGGCCTGAATCATTTCGTGTTTCTCTCTACAGGCATAGGCTTTATTTTCTGGTACCTGGAACGCTTCATCTACTTTCTTGGCTATGGTAAACATCTGGATTTCATCGGTATTCTTGCGCTTCCGCAAATCATCCCAACTGCCTCGTTCCAATTTATCCTCTTTTGAATAACAAGCAGAGCATATCGCCTGTGCCGGATCAATTTCTCTCGTCAAACAGTAAGGACAAAGAATTTTCACATTCTCACACAATCTGGTCGCCTCCTTTCCATTGTGTTACAGCGACAGCCATGTGCTCAAAGCACTAATTTCCTCTCGCAGCAGCGGGGACTTGCCAGCGGCGGCAAAGGTTTTTTGGACACCGCCATAGCGCCGCCCGGAGCGGTCTACCAGTTGGAGCGCGGCTGCCTCCAGACCGGGAATTGCCAGCACAGCATCTGCCAGCGCCTGGGCGGAGAGTTTATCCCCAATCAGAGAGGCGGCAAAGTAGCGCAAATGGCTGTGAGAGAGGGCGGACAAATCGCTGAGTTTATGCAGTTCATAGAGTTTCAGGGCATAAAGGGAAGGAAGCCCATCCAGAGCCGGTAGTTTCTGCACAGCTGGTAGTGACTGGAGATAGAGTTTCTGAAGCCGGGTCGCCGGAGTCAGGAAAGGGGCAAGATCTTCCGTTTTCCGCATTTCCTCCAAATGGAGATAGGTAATGCCGGAGAGAAGCGGGGTGATGTCGCCATTCTTTTCCCCACGAAGGTGGAAAACACGCAGGCCGGGGAGAGAAACATTGTCCCAGAAAACAGGGGCCGACAGCCATAGGGACAGTGTATGAAGCTGCTTTAGCTCGGAGAGAACTTCTACACCCTCACATTTTTCCATTAGGGTCAGTTCCTCCAGATTGGGATAATCTCGCAGGAAGGACAGATTCACCTTCCGCTCTCCCGTCACAGATAGGCGCCGCACCGCGTTTAGCTCTAATCCATTCAGATCAATCTTTTCTCCGCCGCGCCAGAAAACTGCGGTGCAATATGCCTGTTCCATGTTGCGTTCTCTCCTTATTCTTCTGTGTTATTCAAACTTGGTATCCGGTCTTTGGAAATATACAACATGGTCTACATCTTCCATGTATTCCAGCATTTCATCTGTACTATGTTGAATCTTGTATTCCAGTTCGTTCTCTGTCAGAGGAATCACCTGATAAAAACCGACCCAACTTCCATCTGAGAGCTTACAGACGGCAGCACCCTCCGGCGCATCCTGTACGCCTAAAAGAACACACCCTGCCAGCAATGTATTATCTGCGTATGGTGTTCCGTTTTGAATAGAATGCCCATAGCCCAGCCAAGTGCTTTCTATGATTGGAAATCTTGCTAAATAGCGAAGCAGCTCTACTGGCCAATTTTCTTGGCTTTCCTTACTTTCAGGGTTCCACTCAGGCGGAAGGCACATCATCAGTTCTATCCGAGAGGGAAGGCCATCCTCTTGATATTCACTTGGGATCTTCATCGAAAACGCACCCATGCCTGTGGTTACCAAAGTATAATAGTTGTGTTCCTCATGGGGCGGAATGATGGAGACATCAACATGAATATCTTCGCTGAAAAATTCGTGAACCACTGTTGTGGCTTTCCCAAAATATTTTTCAATATGCTTGTCCAATCGCTCAAGTTCATCGGGACTATATAATGCTGGATTCTCCAAATACTTTCCGATAATCATGGATCACACGCCTCATTTTTCTCATCTTCAATACTAACGACATAACATTCTATTCTAAAATTTCCTGATACCTTTCTCTCAGTTCCTTCGGTGCCGACTTGATGACCTTGCTGCCGCCGTTTTCAGAGGCTTGTCCCCAGATGGCCCAGAGCAGGCTCTGCCAAGCAATGGCCCGGAATTTCGGGTCTTCGTTTTCTTCCGGCAGGAGATAAGCGGAAAAGCGTCGCTTGACTGCCAGCAGTGCATCCAGGCTTTCCCCATTGGCGATCAGGCTGCGGAATTCTCTGGCAGGCTCCAGCCACTGCATAGATAATGCGCCCCGCACCAATACCCCCAGTGTCCATGGTTGAAACCCAAACTTCCGGATCAAGGCATGAAGGAATTTCCCTTGCAGGGAGGAGTGCTCGTCATCGCAGAGATCCAGATACTCCGTCACCAGCGGCACCCACGGTTCTCCCTCCAGCCCCAGGGCAAACACGGCGAAGGCGCCGGGCATCGCACAGGCTTCATCCGCGAGGTTTTGGTACCACTCAAACTCCCGCATAGCCAGGCGAGCGTACCGCGCCATAGCCGAGTGCAGATTGGGGTGCTGCACAGCGCAGGCAAAGAGCTGATTGACTCCCTTTTTGGGCAGGCCGGGAATGGGCAGGTAAATCTTCTCCGGCCCCCGGAACTCCACCGAGTAACTGCGGGGAAATTCCTCCTGCTCCAGCACCGCGCACAGGTAGTCCAGGATTTCCCCATAGCACTCCTCGGTGGAGTCCCTGGCGGTGATGCGGATGGTGGCAAACGCATCGTTGGCCGATGCGGTGAAATGCTCCGTCTTACGCCGCTGGATGTCCTTTGGCAATTTGCCGCTGCCGCCCGTTTTCAGCTGCTTCACCATGTCCGGGCGAATCTGGGAAACCAGGCCGAGAATGTGCTCGGTGGTGAGGGAGTTGTAGCTGGCTCCATATACCGTATAACAGACCGCCACATAGCAGGCAAAGCGCAGCAGGCCGTCATCCACATCCTCCGGCCTCAGTTCGGGCCACACGGTGCAGGGCGGGTAAGCGGAAAAGTAATCCTCTTTCTCTCCAACCTCAAAATACCGCTCCTGCACCTGATGTTCGATGTATTGTCCCAGTGTGTGGTCAATCTCTTTCCAGCCCGCCAGCCGCCGCAGGGCATCGCAGAAGGCGACCGCATCCGCATAGGGAAATCCCTTCAAAGGCAGTTTGGACAGATACCGACCCAGCAGCTGGCTGGGAAGAAAGGGCGTTCCACTTTGGTTCCGAACGACCACCGGATAGCCGGAATGGTTTTCTTTTGCAGTTCCATCCAACACATCCTGGATGCACTGATCGGCGTGTTCCAGCACTTCGGGATTCGTATCTGGTTTCTGGATCAAATAATAACGACCTTGTACGCCGTCGCGTTTCGGCAAACTCATAGCAGGCCACCACTTCCTTCCAGGTTCTTCGTTATCGGAATAAAAATCTGTCGGTAAAGTTCCTTCAGTTCCTCCGGAGCTGCTTCCACCACTTTCTGACCACCCTTGGCGCTGGCTTTGCCCCAGATCACATAGCAGACCGTTTCCCATGCGTATTGCAGCACTTCCTCCGGGCTGGCTTCTGTTTCTTCGGCGGGTTCCTCGCCCTCGTCATCATCGTC
Source organism: Oscillibacter valericigenes (assembly GCF_016902445.1). Classification (GTDB taxonomy): domain Bacteria; phylum Bacillota; class Clostridia; order Oscillospirales; family Oscillospiraceae; genus Oscillibacter; species Oscillibacter avistercoris. The sequence goes on from NZ_JACSNX010000002.1 coordinate 133,614, forward strand.
ATCCTCGTCAGAGGAAAAACCGCTTGGAACGATCTCGGACAGGTGGATTTTTGCCTCCAGCAGAGCGTCCAGGCTTTCTGCGTTTGCCATCCACGCGGCATAGTCCTTGGAATACTTCATGTTCTGCATGGACAGCACCCCACGGACAAATACAGGGACGGTATCGGCAGTAAATCCGAACTGTTTCACATACTCCCGGAGGAATTTTTCCTGTAAGTGGGAGTGCTCATCATCACAGAGATCGAGATAATCCCATACCAGCTGCCGCCACTCTTGCCCCAGCATTCCCAGGGCGAACACGGCAAAACTTCCGGGGAGCGCGCACTGCTCATCGCTGAGATTGGTGTACTGCTCATATTGCCGCATGGCAAGCCGGGCGTACCGTTCCATCAGGGGGTGGAGGCCGGGATACTGCACGGCACAGGCAAAGAGCTGGTTTACTCCCTTTTTGGGCAGTCCCGTGATGGGAAGATAACTTTTTTCCGGCCCTTTGAACTCCACCCCATAGCTGCGGGGAAAATCCTCCTGCTCCAGAAGCTCACACAGGTAGTTCAGCACTTCATGGCAGCATTCCTCTGTGTTGTCCCTGGCAGTAATACGGATCACAGCAAAGGCATCGTTGGCCGATGCGGTGAAGTGCTCTGTTTTCCGCTTTTGCAGAGAGATCAGCAGCCTGCCGGTCCCATTTTCCCGGAGCTTTTTCACCATATCAGGACGGACTTTCTCCACCAATCCAAAGAGGTAATTGGTGTCCAGATACTGAAAGTCCATACCATATACCTTATAGCTCACCGCCACATAGCAGGCGAAACGCAGCAGCGGCTCCGGGACCTCCTCTGCACGGATACCTGGTTTCAGAGAATACTCCCGATCCCAGAAGTGATCATCTTCATTGCCTGTCACGATAAAATACTTCTCCTGTAGTTCCCGTTTCAGCATATCAAGTAAATGGTGGTCAATTTCACCCCACCGGCTCTGGCGGCGCAGGTTTTCGCTGAAGGCGATGGCCTTTTCCGCATCCAGGGTCTCGGCCCGCTGTATTTCGGTCCACGCCCTAAGCAGTTGCCACACCTCAAAGGGCGCACCTTGACTGCTAACCACTACCGGCGGCCAGAGGGAATCAAGCCGCGTGATTCTCCCGTCAATGGCATCCTGGATGCACTGGTCAAAGAGCGGTTGCAGTTCTTCCTGTACCTCGGGCTTCATCCAGTAACAGCGCCCGTCCGCACTATTTCGTTTTGGTAAACTCATATTAGGCCACCTCTTTCCGAACAATAAAAAACGCCCCGCGACACCCTGTCACTTGGACAGGCTGACGCAGGGCGTGAAAAGGCCGCACAGAACCAAGACCTGTATCCCAAGGCTCTGTGTCTAACGATATTCTGCTGTCTTTCCCGCCCGTTTGGACATGGGTACTGATCTCTATCCATTTGCTTTCACCTACCGCACATTCTCTTTTACCCGCTCCATCTCGTCCACCAGAGCCCTGACCTGGAAGTCCACCATGTCCTCCGCCACCTCTGGAAACAGAAATGGCATGGTGTCTGGAATGGCCTTGTGTACCATCATCATGGCCAGAGCCAGATTACCGAACAGCCGGGGGTCAATGCCGTCTGTGGGAAGGCCAAAGATGGAGAGCAGTTTCCCATAAAAACTGACCTGGTCCTGTCGGAAGGCCTGAAAATTCTCTTCGGAAAGGCAGCGGCGCGCCTGCTGCTCCTCCTCAATGGACAAAACAGCAACTCCGCTTTTGGCCCCGTAGCAGCAGTTTTTCAGGAAGATCTCCACGCCCGCCCGCCAACTGCGCGTCGGGTCCTCCATCAGCTGACGGGCGTAGTCCAGCAGTCTGGGCTGCTGATACCGAAGGGCATGGTACACCAATTCCTCCTTGGATGAGAAAAAACTATAGAAAAAGGTCTTGGAAATCCCAACTTTTCCGCACAGGGTCTCGATACTGCTGTGGATCAGCCCCCGATCCACGATGCACTGGATCATGGCAGCCATCAGGGCTTCCTTTACCTGCGCCCTCTCCTCATCGGAATACGCCTTTCTTGCCACAAGCTGTCACCGCCCTATATAAAGTACAAAATCAAAAAATATTCTTTATTTGTATTATAGCGAAACTTAATTGAAATGCAAGACTGTCCCAAAAAATAAGTCCCCCGGTGTGTTGCACCGGGGGCATAGTTAGGATGCGTTCAAGATGCCGGAGTAATCTTTGTTAACACCGTGCTAAAACCATTCTGAAAGATGTGGTTGCTAACTGCCTCCCAATGCGTTACTCTGACCACATTTTTAGCCACAGTGCCGCTCGGAGCACACGGAAACAGTCCATCCGAAGAATGCTAAAGAGTAATCGGAATGGAACAAAAATGGCTATAAAGTATTAGAAATAATACAAAAAAGATAATTCCATCTCTTTGTTTACAGCCCCCCAATTTCTGAGGCATGGACGGTGCAGAAAAGACTTGCCGAATCCTGCCATCAGAGTTACAATGCAGGCAGACAAAGACACGAAAAATGCTCCTTGTCCCCGCCGGCGAAAGGCACCGGCAAAGGGCGGGGAGCGTTTTTGACCACAGGACGCACCACAGACGGCGGCGCAGCACATGGATATTAGAGTTCTAAAGAGTGGCGGAAAGAAAGAGAAACCGAGCGGAAATCACCACAAATAATTAGAAATCATGCAAAAAAGTTTTATATGCCTTTTCGCATCGCAGAGGTCGAGGGTTCGATCCCCTTCGAGTCCACCAAAAATGGAAATCGCCGTGGTTTTACCACGGCGATTTCTCGTTTGACCACAGAAATACCACAGACAGGTTTTGGTTTTGACCACTTGAAGGGCACCCCTTTTCGGAAGGAGTGCCCTTTATTGTTTACTGTCCCGCAGGATTTGAGGTATATCCTCAGTACCAGTCGTGTTTCTCGTTCTTGTTTAGCGCGGCAATTTTACCCATCTCGTCTTCGCTCAAGGAGAAATCAAAGACGGAGATATTCTCCCGGATATGCTCAGGATCGCTGGAGCCTGGAATGACAGTCACGCCTCTCTGCAGATCCCAGCGGAGGATCACCTGCACCAGGGATTTGCCGTGGGCGGCAGCGATGTCCCGGAGCACCGGGTCGGTCATCAGTTCACGATTAAAACCTCGCCCGCCCAGGGGGTCCCAGGCCTGGACCGGGATGTCCGCCTCCTGGATGTGCCGCACCACCGGCGTGTCCTGGTAGTAGGGGTGGACCTCATTCTGGACCAGCACCGGCTTCAGATCCACCTGGGGAAGAAAGGTATCCAACTCCCGGATGTAGTAGCAGGAGATGCCCGCGGAGCGGACTTTCCCATCCCGGATTGCCTGCTCGATGGCCCGGTAGGCGCTCACATCGTTGGAGGCCGGATGATGCAGGAGAAGGATGTCAATGTAGCCCAGGTCCAGCTTGCTCAGGCACTCCTCAATGGCCCGTGCCGCGTGGCCGTACTGGTTGGGATATAGCTTGGTCTGCACCACAACTTCCTCTCGCGGCACGCCGGAGCCGCGGACGCCCTCGCCCACCTCCCACTCGTTGCCGTACATAGAGGCGGTGTCGATCAGCCTGTAACCACATTCCAGGGCGGTCCGAACAGCGTTGACACAGGCGTTCCCATGGAGGGAGTAGGTGCCCAGGCCCACCACCGGCAGGTCGCAGCCGCTGGAGAGTTTCACCACCGGGGCCTTTCCATTGCGTCCACCGCTTAAATCAATACCAGTCATGCTTTTCTCCTCTCTCCAGAGCGGCAATCTGTGCCATCTCCTCATCGGTCAGTTCAAAGCCGAACAGGTCCAGGTTTTCCCGGATGTGGTCGGGGTTGCTGGAGCCGGGGATGACCACCACGCCCCGCTGGAGATTCCACCGCAGGATCACCTGGGCGGAGGTGACGCCGTGGGCCTCTGCGATGGCGGAAATCACCGGGTCGCCCAGCAGCTCCGCCGTGTGTCCCCGGCCGCCGAAGGGATACCAGCCCTGGGTGACGATGCCCAGGCTCTGGATGTAAGGCACCACTTCCTGCTCCTGGTAGTAGGGATGGATCTCGTTCTGCACCAGGGCGGGGGTGATGTTCACCTGGGGCAGGAACTCCTCCAGCTCCTCGATGTACCAGTTGGACAGGCCGATGGAGCGGATCTTCCCGTCTGCCACCGCCTGCTCCATGGCGTGGTACGCCGCCACATCCCCGTCACCGGGGTGGTGCAGGAGCATCAGGTCGATGTAGCCGATGTCCAGTTTCTCCACGGCATCGTCAATGGCGGCCTCGGCATCGCTGAACTGGCTGGGATAGAGCTTGGTGATAACGAAAACCTCTTCTCTCGGCACACCGGAATCCCGGACCGCCCGGCCCACGGCCTCCTCGCTCCTCGTTGTGGTACATATAGGCGGTGTCGATGAGCCGCCCTCCGGCCTCCAGCAGCGCCGTTACAGAGTTATAGCACTCCTCGTCGGAGAGGCTGTAGGTTCCAAGGCCCATAATGGGCATTTCATACCCACTGTTCAGCAGGACGGTGCGGGTCTCAAAGTTGAAGACCGGCGCGGCGCTCTCCTGGGCCCGGGGCAGTCCCAAGCCCTCGATCCACTGCTCCATCTCCGCCCGGCTGGTTCCGCCTGCAAAGCGGGTCCCATCTATCCAGTTGGCATCGGGGGCCAGTCTGTGCAGATTATCGTCGCTGGAGCCGATGCCGCTGGAATGGGAGGTGCAGAAGGGCACGATGGTCTTGCCGGAGAGGTCATAGGACTCCAGGAAGGTGGAGATGATCTTGGGCGCCTGGCCGTTCCAGATTGGGTAGCCCAGCAAAATGGCCTCATACCCCGCCATATTCTCTACGCTCCCGTCAATGGCAGGGCGGGCGTCCGGGTCGTCCCCCTCCACCTGGGAGCGGCTGTCCGGGTTTGTGTAGTCCAGGTCCTCGTTGGTATACGGGTCCTCCGGGACGATCTCATAGAGGTCGGCGTTCAGAAGATCCGCCGCATACTCCGCCAGCGGCCGGGTGGTCCCGGTGGCGGAGAAGTAGGCCACCAGAATGGAACTGCTGCCATCCGCCGTGGCCTCGCCGCTCTCCAGATAGCGGGCCAGCAGGACGGCTGCCTCCGCCCGGGTCAGCGGCGTCTGAGGCTGGAGGGAACTGTCCGCCCAGCCGGTGAGCAGTCCCATGGCCTGCGCCCAGCCGGCGGCGGAGACGGCCCAATCAGCAAGAGCCGCGCTGTCGGAGAACGTCCCGGACGAGGCTGTGGGAGAACCGGCGTAGCGCCACAGGATGGTCACCGCCTGTTCCCGCGTCACCGGATCGTCGGGGCCGAAGGCGTTGTTCCCGTAGCCGCCCACGACACCCTCCATCCGGGCCCAGTAGACCCCGTCCGCGTACCAGCTGTCCCCCGGCACATCGGAGAAGGGGTAGCCCAGGTTTTCATCCTCCAGGGAGGGACTCCCCGCCATTCGGTAGAAGGTGGTGGCCAGCATGGCGCGGCTCAGCGTCGTGTCCGGAGAAAAGGCCGTATCGCTGGTCCCGGCGAAGATCCCATTCTCATAACAGTATCGCACCTCATCTGCGTACCAGGCGTCCGCCGGAATGTCCGTGAAGGGCAGTTCCCGGGATACGGCAGAGACCGGCGAGGGATTCGCGTCCTCCTCCGGCCCCTCCTGCGCCGCGCAGGAGGTCATGGTCAGGGAGAGGGCTGCGCAGACAGCCAGCAGGAAAGAGAACACTCGTTTCTTCATCTGCTTTCCTCCTTTCGCACCGGCCGGATCACCCGGGCCGGGACGCCGCCCACCACCATGTCGGGCGGCACATCCTTTGTTACAACTGCCCCGGCAGCCACGATGGCCCCGTCCCCGATGGTCACACCAGGGGTGACGGTGGCATTGGCCCCGATCCATACATTCTTTCCAATGACGATGGGGGCGGCATAGGTGTGGTGGCGGCGCTCCGGGTCCTCCTCATGATTCAGAGTGGCCAGCACCACATTGTGGCCGATGAGGGTGCCGTCTCCAATGGTGATGCCTCCCTGGTCCTGGAAGTGGCAGCTGGTGTTGAGAAACACGTTGCTGCCGATGGTGATGTTCTGGCCGTAGTCGGTATAGAAGGGCGGGAACAGACAGAAGCCCTCGCCCACCGGCTTGCCGATGAGTTCCGAGAACAGCCGCACCACCTCCTCCGGCTCATGGTAGGAAAAATTCAGTTCCGCCGTCAGCTTCTGCGCCCGCTGGCTGGCGATGCGCATGTACTGGTAGACGGGCAGGGCCATCTCCTTGGCCCGCTGTTCGAACAACTCATACCCCACTGGGATCTCCTCCTCTCAACGATAAACAGTGTCGGTCCTCAGACCATGGCCTTCCGAAAGAAGTCCACCATCTTGTCGAAAGGGATCACATCCAGCTTGTCGTACAGGTCGGTATGCACCGCGCCGGGGATGATGAGCAGCTCCTTGTTCTCCGGGCAGGGGTTGCCCTCCATCATGGCGGCGTAGGCGTCCCGGCTGAAGTAGCAGGAGTGGGCCTTCTCGCCGTGGATGATGAGGACGGCGGAGCGGATCTCGTTGCTGTAGCGCAGGATGGGCTGGTTCATAAAAGACATGGTGCCGGTGACATTCCAGCCGCCGTTGGAGTTCAAAGACCGGGCGTGATAGCCCCGGGACGTCTTGTAGTAGTCGTGGTAGTCCTTTACGAAGAAGGGGGCGTCGTCCGGCACTTCCTCCGCCACGCCGCCGCCCAGTGTGTAGGAGCCGTTTTTGTAGTCCTCGATCCGCTGGGCGTTCAGGGCTTTTTTCTTCTCGTACCGGGCGGCCTCGCTGTCCTCGGCGTCGAAGTAGCCGTTGGCGTTCACCCGGGCCATATCGTACATGGTGGAGGCAACTGTGGCCTTGATCCGGGTGTCCAGGGCCGCCGCATTCAGGGCCATGCCGCCCCAGCCGCAGATGCCGATGATGCCGATTTTCTCCGCATCCACATCCTCCCGGCAGGAGAGATCATCAACTGCCGCCTGGAAGTCCTCGGTGTTGATGTCCGGGGAGGCCATGTACCGGGGCTGGCCGCCGCTCTCGCCGGTGAAGGAAGGGTCGAAGGCCATGGTGAGAAAGCCCCGCTCCGCCATAGTCTGGGCGTAGAGGCCCGCGGCCTGCTCCTTCACCGCCCCAAAGGGGCCGCACACGGCAATGGCCGCCAGCTTGCCATCCTTGCCCTTGGGCTTGTAGACGTCGGCCGCCAGGGTGATGCCGTAACGGTTGTGGAAGGTCACCTTGCTGTGCGCCACCTTGCCGCTCTGGGGGAAAGTCTTATCCCATTCCTGCGTGAAATCCAGTTTTTCCATATTGTCATGCCTCCGTTTCCATGTTTCGTCCCTGCTGTTTGTCTGTCCGGCTGCTCATTTGATAGACCAGGTAGTCCAGGCAGTCGATCTGGCGCTGGCTGACGTGGAGCTGATCCAGCAGTGAGGCCCGATGCGTGGCCAGAAGCCGCAGCTGATCCCGTCTCCTGCCCTCCTGTCCCAGTTTCAAAAACCGCTGGATGTCCGTTTCAGAGCAGCCGGCGTCTTTCAGATTGCGGATCAAGAGCCGCTCCGTCTGTGCATAAGAGTCCATTAGGGTCCCTTCTTTCCTGCGAGGACGCTTTCCTGTCCTGCCCTCATCATAATGCTCCGCAGTCTCTATAGCAAATACCTTGTTCTTATAAAGCAAAATGCTTGACGGGCATTTTGCTTTGCGCTATGCTTTCATCAAAGAAATGCAAGGGAGGAACATCCTATGGAACTGCGGGTCCTGCGCTATTTTCTGGCGGTCGCCCGGGAGGAGAATATCACAGCGGCGGCCAATTCCCTGCACATGACCCAGCCTACGTTATCCCGTCAGCTGCGGGATCTGGAGGAGGAACTGGGGCAGAAGCTGCTGATCCGGGGCAATCACCGGATGACCCTGACCGCCGAAGGGATGCTCCTGCGGAAGCGGGCGGAGGAGATCGTGGCCATGGCGGACAAAACGGAAGAAGAGTTCCGGTCCATGAAGGGAGATCTGTCCGGCGACATCTACATCGGCGGCGGGGAGACAGACGCCATGAACCTCATCGCCGCCGTCTGCCGGGAGCTTCAGGAGGAGCATCCCGGCATCCGCTACCACCTGTTCAGCGGCAACGCCCAGGATGTGACAGAGCGGCTGGACAAGGGCCTGCTGGACTTCGGTCTGCTGATCCAGCCCACCGATATCGCGAAGTATGATTATCTCAGCCTGCCGGCAAAAGACAGCTGGGGTGTGATCCTGCGGCGGGACAGCCCGCTGGCGGCAAAGCAGAGCATCCGGGCGGAGGACCTGGTGGGCGAGCCCCTGATCTTCTCCCGGCAGGTGCTGGAGGAGCGGAGCGGAGACAATGAACTGGCCAAGTGGTTTGGACCAGCCTGGAGCGATCTCAATATCGTGACCACCTTCAACCTCTGCTACAACGCCGCGGTCATGGCCAAGCAGGGCGTGGGCTGCGTGGTCAGCCTGGACAAGCTGGCGGACACCTCTGTGGACAGCCCCCTCTGCTTTCGGCCGCTGGAGCCCCGGCTGGAGTCCGGCCTTGACATCGTGTGGAAAAAATACCAGGTATTCTCCCCGGCGGCAGAAACGTTCCTGGACCGCCTGCGGGAGCGGTGTGCGGAAAGCCTGGACTGCTGATCGATTTGCCGACAGAGATGGCGAACCGTATTCCGGCAGCATCGGAAATATGGGGCTCAAAAATGACGATGGCTCTGTTTGCCATCTCATTGGGATATCGTGATATATCCCTACCCGTTATATGTTTCTTATTAATGAGCAAGGAGGTATTTTTCCCTGAAGCAGACAGAGAAAGGCATTGATTTACCCTCCGCGTTTCTGCTCTAATAGTCTAAAAGGGGACTATTGTATGAAAGAATTAGACAGACCGAAAAACTTAAAACGCTTTTACCTCTCCTGGCAGAGGTTGAACCATGTCTATGAGGAATACGCAAAGGAGCACGATCTGACCTATATTTCCATGTTCGTCTTACAGTTGATCGACGACAGAACGACGCAAAAGGAATTATGCGACGCGCTGTACTTTCCGAAACAGACGGTCAATAAAGTGATTTTCTCTTTTGAGAAAAAAGGTTATGTAACATTGGTGGAAAATTCTGATGATCGGCGCGCCCGCTCCATTCTGCTGACCGAAAAAGGACGGGTGTTTCAAAAGAAAGTCATTTCCCATATCGAGAAGGCGGAGTTGGAGACCTTTGCCTCTTTGACGGAACAGGAACAGCAGATCATGACGGACCTTTGGGACAAATATACTTCCACCTGCATATCCAAAATCAAAGATTTATGACTGTTTCAGAATGGAGTGGAATCCGTGAAAAAATTAGGCTTTGGGCTGATGCGTTTGCCGCTTGCAAACGATGACTTTTCCCATCCGGATAAGGCGCAGCTATGCGATATGGTCGACCTTTTCCTTGCAAAAGGATTTCCGTATTTTGATACGGCATGGTTCTATCATAACGGGCAATCGGAAGCTGCCGTGAAAGAATGTCTTGTGGAGCGTTATCCCCGTTCCGCTTTTCTGCTTGCCGACAAAATGCCCCTTGTCCTCATCCGCAAGGAAAGCGAGTTAGAGGAATACTTCAGCGCACAGCTTGCGCGGTGCGGTGTGGACTATTTCGACTATTATTTAATCCATGATATGGGGGGCAACCGCCGCAAAGCGGCAGAAGATACGCATGTCTTTGCGTTCCTTTCCGAGAAGAAAAAAGCCGGACTTGTCAAGCAGATCGGATTTTCCTTCCATGATACCGCCGATGTGCTGGACGGGATTTTGACCGAACACCCGGAAGTGGATTTTGTCCAGATACAGCTGAATTACCTCGACTGGGAAAACGACACGATCCAATCCCGCAAATGCTATGAAACAGCAAAAAAGCATGGGAAACCCGTGATCGTGATGGAGCCGGTCAAGGGCGGGACGCTTGCCAATATCCCCCAGGAAGCGGAAAATCTGTTCCGCACCTATCATCCCGATCTGTCTGTCGCTTCCTGGGCCATCCGATTTGCGGCAAGCCATGAAAACGTGATGTTGGTTTTAAGCGGCATGAGCACTCTGGAACAGGTCAAAGATAACTTGTCCTATATGGAAAACTTCTCTCCATTTACAGGGGAAGAATATGGACTGGTCCAAAAAGCGGCGGAGATCATCAATGGCAGTATTGCCATACCCTGTACGGAGTGCGCCTATTGTATCAACAAATGCCCGAAAGACATAGCCATTCCAAAATACTTTGCCCTTTACAATGCGGATATGCGGGAGTTAGGAACAAAGGCGTGGACTGCGCAGACAATGTTGTATCGCCATTTTTCGGAACAGTTTGGAAAAGCAAGCGACTGTATCGGGTGCGGACAATGTGAAACCATGTGCCCGCAGCACATTCATATCCGGGAATGGTTGAAAAAGGTTGCCGCGAGATTTGAGGGGACTTTGTAGCAGGATTTTTACGATGAAAACCGAAACATTTCACGAAAAAATTCCACAAAAATAGCAAATCCAGCCGGGGCTGTCAATGGCCGAAATGAAGGCTGCACAAGTGCGCCTCCTTTGATTTTGGACGGCTATGAAGGCCAACAAGCAGTGGGAACCGGCGGAGTAGGGCCGCAAACGGCCCCGGCGCTCCCTTGATCGGGGCGGGCGGCAAAAGTGCAGGTTAATCAACGCATGTATGCTATCATTTTCTTCAAAACGATAGCTTTAAACTGGCCGATGATAAAATTGACATCGGCCAGTTTTCCTGTCAGTCCCAAGTGTTGAATATGATCTCCCCCACCGTCTGCGGGTCCCAATAGCGGATCTGCTCCAGTTCCTCCGGGCTCAGCTCCCCGCACAGGCTGCGCCAGTCCTGATTCAGCTTATCAAAACTCAGGAACTGCACCGGGCTTTCCGGCAGTTGGAGCCATTCCGGCTGCTGGGTCAGAACAAATCTGCCGGAAGCTTCCCGCTGAGCAAAGACCGCATAGGGATAATGGATGTTCTGCAAAAGAAAGACAGACTGGCCGTATCTGCTGACTTTGGCAGAATAGAAGTTCCTTATGGCTGTGTCTGTATCCACTTCTGTCACAGCTCCGCCGTTTTCCCGGGCCAGTGCATGGCACATCCGGCAGAACGCTTTTTCATCCAGGAACAGAGGCGGAACTGTGTTTATGCTCCCAAATCCTGTAATTCCCCTTGGAAGTATCATTTCATCGTCCTTTACTCGCAGTTGTATTCTTGAACATTCTTCAAACAAGTCTTTTTGTGATGGCCTCATCCACCGGTTCCAGTTCCTTCTCCAGCACACATTGCAGATCCCACAGCATTTGGGGTTCTTCTTCGCCCTCAACAGTCAGTTTTCCTGTAGACTCCCAGCGGCAAAGAAGTCTGTAAAGGGTGAGGGCTTCGTGTTCGTTTAATTCAATCTTCATCTTTCTGTCTCCATCAGCTCATAACGTTAAGGGCGTATATCTTCGGGTGAAAATTCCCAGCTTTCGGTGATTATAGGCAGTGCATCCGTGATAACCTCAAATAATGCTTGGCTTCCGACAACAGCAAAATGGATAAGCTGTGAAAATGGATAAATGTCATGCGATTCTTTTGCAATCTCTTTATCATCAACTGCCTTACATATAAAGTATTTATTTTCTAAATCATCATGTGGTATCCACATTTTCCAGTTGTTTTCCGTCATTTCCCCTCCAAATTTTATCAAACTTCAAATTCATAGCCGTATGTTTTCTTAGGGTGACAGAAGCGATCATCGTCTTCTGCTTTTCTACAAACTGAATCGCCTTCCTCAGAGCTGTTCTGATATAAGCAGTAATTTGCTCGGCCCGTCCATTGGTAAATTGCGGAAGTTCAAGATAAACTCCGTATTTCTTCTCGCTGTACAGATCCACCTCGTCAAAGGGCAGCAGGCAATCATTGTCATCCGCTCCCCCGTCAAAGATGGTGCCGGTGTCCAAATCAATATATAGGGGATAATCTTGCGATGGTGTGACTTCAGGCAGGGGAGTATCTGCTGCGATAAAAACACAGTGACTCATGGGAGATCTTCTTTTTTCTCTTTATCGTTTTCTCCTGTCCATTCCACCCACTTTGCATGTTCCAATGTCATAATGGTGTATTCAGGATATCTTCTGTGAATTTCGGTAAGGCAAATACTTCTCCACTCTCCATACAAGCCCTCACCGGTTACCTGAAGCTCTTCAGGGTTCCAATTAGATGATTTATATGTAGAATCCAATCTCCCACAAACTTCGCATTGTCCTCCCCAGGAAAATGAGGCACTGCCATAGTGTAAGATGATTTTTTTGTATATGTGTTTGTGCTTAGACCGTTTTCGGCTGTCAGAGGTAGCAGCCGTCTTTGATTTTCTTTTCTGCGGAGGCGTTTCTTCCTCGATTGGCTGCTGATATTGTCTTTTATATAAGTGTGTTTTTTCAGGATTCATCGTTAGATTTCCTTCCTAAATATCTTTGTGCAAATGTTGCCGTTATGCACATATATATTTTATCGCTCTTATTCTGAAGAAAAGACTCGTGCAAAGCCCTCTGTCCGCTGTATCATCGTATTTCGGGACCCCATTTCAGAAATGTGGCCGTGGGATATTCGTCAGACAAAATGTCTGCCATCAGATTCGTCCCGCAGATAAAAAAGTGGTGGGTGTCTTCTGGAACAATGTAGTTTTCCTCCCGGAACCTGGTCAGATGGTCAGAGGTCTCGCTGAGATAGAAGGTCCAGAGCGCCCAGCCCGGCGTTTTCTCAGACACCCAAAGCTCCGGGCGGTAGCTCTCGTCGGTGACGGTGTAGGAGACGATCCTGTCCCACACCAGCCGGAGGGCCCGCTCCGACCGCTTCTCCTCTTGGAAATGATCAGGGCGCAGGAGGACCACAAAGCCATCCTCCTGAAATCCGATCTCTTCCACATCATAGACTTCGTCCACTTCAGGATGGGGAACCCACTTTCTGAAATTTTCCCAGAAATGATGTTCCAGCATAGCTCTGCGCTCCTTTCAACATGTCTCCTTAGCCCTGTTCAATCTCCGATACCTGCCAATCCATATCCATGTTCCATGGCGGTATTACAAACGCGGATGAGGGCCGCGACGAACCCTCGGATTTTCTGAAAGGACACGCCATATCGCTGGATCACGCTGGTTTCTTCCGCCCCATGCGCTGACAGCCAGTTGAAGACGGAATCTGCAAACGCCCGGATAGCCGGGACCTGGTCCATTTCGAGACAGGCTTCCCTGTATGGATCAAACTGGTGATAGCATTGGTAATTTGTAAACGCCGCCCGGAAGTCATACAAGAAGTTTCCCACTCCTTCCGGCTCCTCTGCCAAGTGATCTTTCACGGCTTTCCGTGGCCTGGACGCCAGGAGCTCAATGGCCTGCTCAATGTCTTTCGCAGCAACAATGGAAAGGGACATCATTTCACCGCCTCTCGGTTCTGCGACTCTTCAAACTTCAATTTGATGAGCACCCTCTCACACCAAAAGCCAGTTCTGGCCGTCCGGCATGGAGCGGAGACTCCCCGGGATCCGCTCCAGCACTTCCCCGGTATCATAATCCCGCACCAGGACCTCCTCCCGGTAGTCCGGGTCCTCGTACCAAACCGAAGTATACAGCCTGTTCCCTTCCAGAAACGCGAAATACTCGTTCTCCTCCACCGCGAAGTCCCGGCGCTCCGGCCAGAGGAGCTGAATCCTGTTATTATGCCCTGACCGTATCAGCATGAGGGGCGGAGTCTCCAGCATCAGATTGCAGCAGTCATCTGCAATGGAGAGAGGCAGCACCGCCAGTGGTTCGGTCGTTCCCGTCGTCTCGTGGAAGGCAAGGATATGGATTTCTCCTTTCGGGAAGTCCACCAGCAGCAGTACCACTTGACCATCGTGGTACGCCGGTCTGCCCAGGTACTGTCCCGGCTTTGTGCATACCGGCTCATAGACTGTGCCCTCCGGGCAGCGGACCAGGACAAGCCGGTTTTTGCGGATGGGATGGCCGCTGCGAAACAGCTCCTCCGCCTCGTATAAATCTCCGCTGGCATAGTCGGTGCCCCAGTACCACTCGCTGCTGCCGGCCAGCGGCTCCAGATCGGTGATCCCGTTTGTGATGATGCGTTTCATACACTGTCCTCCCAAGCGATGTCTTGATGAAGTGCCGAGATTATATCACGGCGAATGGGGAAATCTCATGAATATTCTCTTAAGTTTTCTGTACAGCCCCCAAATTTTTGAGTCCTGGACGGCGCAGAAATGACTTGCGGGATCCTGCCGTCAGCGTCACAATGCAGGCAGTCAGAGGCATGAAAAAAGCTCCCGGCCTAAGCCGGGAACCCATTTCCGGCAAAGGGCAGGGAGCGTTTTTGACCACAGAACGCACCGCAGACGGATTTCTGTTTTGACCACCGGAAGGGCATTCCCTGTCTTCAGGGGATGCCCCTCCCGCTTGTTTACAGCCCCGCAAGATTTGAGGACTTGTCTCTGAGTCCTCTTCCGGTTTTAGGATGCCTGGACATCCTCTCCCCGCAATTCCGCCTGTCCGGCATTGCGCTTGCCTGGTCAATGGTCCTGTTCACAGAACCGCATCCGCACCGTCGCCGCCTGCGCGCGGGTGGCCTCGCCCTGGGGGGGTGAGGGTGCTGCCGTCGCCGGTGCCGCTGATGATCCCCGCGCCGCAGGCCCGCTGGAGGGCGGAGACGGCGTACCTGGACACATCGAAGGCGTCGGCATAGCTGAGAATGTTGGTGTCCTCTCCGATGGACACGTCGTAACCCTGGTGCTGGGCGCAGCGGTGGAGCAGCACAGCGGAGGTTGCCGCCACAAACGCCCCCGCCGCCCGCGCCGCTTTGTCCGGCTGGCCGGTGAAGTAGCAGTATTCCGCCCAGGCGATGTCCCGCCGGGGGCCGGCCTCCATGGCCCGTACCGCGGCCACGTACGTTCCCAGCTGGAAGGGGGTGTTCATCAGGGGCATGAGGACGGTGTGGTCCAGAACACCGGCGGCCCCGGTCTCCGCCTGCTTTTGGGCAGGTTAGGCGCCCCGGGGCTTTTCCGCGTCGGCGGGGATGGGCCAGGACTTCCCGAACTTCTGCGCGCCGGGAATGTGACCGACGGTACAGTGGTGCTGCACCATCCGTGGGGAAAGGTCCCATTTTCTCGCGGTCTCCAACACGGTGAGGCATTCCATGGCAGTGCCTCCAGCGTGTTTTTTCACTCCCTGTGATATCGTTTTGGCGCGGGGACGCAAAGGGCAACGCCGCAGTCCGAATGACCGTCAGCGCCTGCAGATACAGCTTGAAGCTCCCCCTCTGCTGCATAGATGCCACAAGTTTTATGCCTCACGGGCATGTCTCTCACACAGGGGCTCAGCGTCTCTTTTTTCGAATGCGGCGCGGCACATAGCATGCGGCCGCCAAAAGCAGCAGGCAGCCTGCTCCGGCGGCGAGCCAGGCCGAGAGGCTGCCGGGCCGCTCCGTCACGCAGAAGGTGATCGCCTCCGTCTGGCTGGTCAGCAGCAGATATTGTCCGTCGATTGTAAAATCCGCCTGGGACCAGCCGCTTCCATCCTGCACCCATAACGCGCAGCGCTTGCCGGCGTCCGGCAGGCGGCAGTGCACCGTGTAGGCCACCTGCTCCAGGTCCGGATCCTCCACTGTGACGGTATAGGCGGTACCGCTGTGGGTCCGGCCCCGGGCATCGGTCCAGGTCACCTCCTCTGTCGTGTGGGAGACCTCCGCCCGGCTGCTGAAGCTGCCGTCCACCAGGATCTGCGGCAGCTCTCCGCCGTCTGTCAGGGCAGAGGTGTAGGGCGTGTACTCCGCCTCCAGGGTCTGGCTGGCGGTCAGATGGGTATAATCCAGATCCGGCCAGGCGGCGGAATACCCCTTTTTCGCCGGGATCTCCGGCAGGGCATCGATCCCCTCCCCGTACCGGAAGGGCACCACGGCCACCGTGACGCCGTCGGCCGCGAAGGTCAGCTCCAGCCGGGAAAACAGCTCCGGCACGCCCTCCGTGCCGCACAGGGCGTCAAACGTCACCGGCTCCGCCTTTCCGGCGTAGCTGATGCCGTCCAGCGCCCCCAGGCTCTCGCTGGTGAAGGTGTTGCCGGACACGGTGCCGCCGCTGGCCGCATCGCCTGCCACGGCGCCCAGGCAGGCGTCTCCCTCGTCGATGGTCACCAGAGTATGACAATTCACCAAAGTGGCCCCCAGCCCGGCCACGCCGCCCACATAGTCCCCGCCGGACAGGCGGCACTTGCTCCAGCTGTCCCGGATGCTGCCCCAGGAGGCCCCGGCGATGCCGCCCACATAGTCCCCGTTGGTGCTGGTGACGGTACCGTAGTTCTCACAGCCGCTCACCCGCCCCAGGTCCATCAGGCCCACAATGCCGCCGGCGTAGTCCTGTTTCCCGGTGATCTCTCCCGTATTGATACAGGCGGTGACGACGGCCCTGGTCTGATACCGGAAGTCCAGAGAGCGGTCGCCCTCCCGGATCAGGTCGTCCTCCGGGTCAAAGTCGTACTCGATGGCCATGGAGCCCACGATCCCGGCCACATTGATATCGCCCTCCACCGTTCCGTCATTCCTGGCATCGGACAGATCCCCCGTATCTGTGGCCGCAGAGGCTTCATCCGACACATCCTCGAACCGGTCCTCCGGCTCTTCGCCGCCCTCCAGCAGGTCCCGCAGCAGGTCGGTGATCACGCCGAACTGCCGGTTGATGGCGTCCAGGTCGTCCAGCAGGATGTCCGTGCTGCCGGACATGGTCTCCCGCAGGGCGTCTCCGTCATCCAGCAGGCCGGAGAAAATGTCTCCCAGAGCGTCCCCCTGCTGCCGGAGCGTGCTGTCGATGGGACGGATGGAGAGGGTGGGTTCCTCCGCCAGCTCCCGGAAGATATCGGCCAGGTCCTCACCGAGGCCGGCGGCACGGGACGCCAGCTTTTCCAGCGTCCTGCCGGGGGCCCGGAGCGCCTCCGCGATATCTCCGCCCTGGGCCAGCAGCTCCGGCAGCAGCGATGCCGCGTCGGCGGCGTGCCCGGCGGCATCCAGCAGAGACTGCGCCGCCGCTCTCAGGGCCTGCCACGCGGCCGCCGCATCCTCCCCGGCTGAATCCAGCGCATCGCCGTCCAGATGGGCCGCCACGGCGGCGACCGCCTGTTCCAGCGCCGCGCCCGCCCGGTCCAGGGTGTCCGCCAGGGCCTGGACCGCCTCTCTCAGCGCCGCCTCGTCGCCGCCGCTCCAAAGGAGCTGGGTGATCTTGACCAGCGCGTCGGACATATCCCGGAGCGCAGCGGCCAGCTCCCCGGCGGCGGCCCGGACCTCCTCCATGGCCTCCTGGCTCTGGAGGGCGCTGCCCAGAGCCGCTCCCAGGTGCTCCAGGGCTGAGAGCAGGCGGGCCACAGCTGTTTTCCCACTGGCGGCCGCCTGCCGCAGCGACCGGACTGCCGCCCGCAGCTCCCGCTCCGTCTGTTCTCCCAGGTCCGAGGCCTGGCCGGCCTCGTCCAGGACCTCCTCCAGCTGGTCGGCCAGATCTTCCGCCAGGTCC
Source organism: Oscillibacter valericigenes (assembly GCF_016902445.1). Classification (GTDB taxonomy): domain Bacteria; phylum Bacillota; class Clostridia; order Oscillospirales; family Oscillospiraceae; genus Oscillibacter; species Oscillibacter avistercoris. Next base: position 151,181 of record NZ_JACSNX010000002.1, read on the forward strand.
ATCAGTCCAGAGGCGTCGTCCAGGACCGGCGTCAGCTGGTCGATGAGCCAGGAGAGCCGGGCGGACAGGTCGTTGATCTCATCCATATTTTCGTTGGCCCAGTCCGCGGCGGAACCCGCGAAATCTCCAATGGCCTCCTGGGCCTCCGCCGCCCGGTCAGAGATGGCCTGCATCCGCTCCGAGATCTCATCGGAGGCCCCGCGGACGTCATCCCCCGTCTGGTCAATGAGGCTCCGCAGCACATCCAATTCGTCCAGCAGGTCCCCCAGCTGGCCCTTGTTGTAGAGCAGCCGCACCTCCGGCACCAGCTGACCGGCGATGCCGCCCACATCCTTCCGGCCCAAGATCGTCCCGGAATTGGTGCAGCCGTTCAGATAGCCGGACTGCCGCCCCGCGATGCCGCCGATGTTGTATCCCACGTGGGCATACCCCACCGCTCCGGTGTTGACGCAGCTTTGCAGGATGCCGGAGGAAAACCCGGTGATGCCGCCGATATCGGTGCAGACCGGCACATTCTCCGCGGCGTTGAGTTGTTCTTGATTCAAATTGTCCAGGTTTAACTCCGCGTCCACCTCTGTGGTGTTGATGCTGCCGCTGTTGGCGCACCGGATGATGGAGCCGCCGTTCTGCCCGGCGATGCCGCCCACATAGTGCTCCCCGGTGACTGCGCCGGAGAAGGTGCAGTTGATGATCTGTCCAGTGCTCTCGTTGGTCCCAACAAGGCCGCCGATGTAGTCCGCCCCCCGCACGGTCCCGTGGAACGAACAGTTTGAGAGAAGCCCCTGGTTGCTGCCGGCGATACCGCCCAGCGTATTCTTCCGGCCCGTGGGATCGATCCACCCCTCCACCGACAGATCCCGCACCACACCGGAGGGCTGTATGTACCGGAACAGGCCCCGCACATTGCCGCTGCCGGTAAGAGACAGGCCGGAGATGGTGTGGCCCTGCCCCTCAAAGATGCCGCCGAAGGTGGGGATGGGGGCGAAGTCCGTGCCGGTCAGGTCGATGTCCGCCTCCAGATAGACGGTCTTTCCCTGGGACCAGCTGTCCAGGGTGCAGTTTTTGGAGAGCTCCGCCAGATCCTCCGCCGTGCGGAGGTAGACCACATCGGCGCTCCCTGCCGCCAGCGCGGCGGGAGCCGCGAGGGAGAGGAGCAGAACCGCCGCCAGCAGGAGGCTCAGGAGTTTACTGATTTTCCGTTTCATTGTCGTTTGAAGCCTCCTCGGTCTGATAGCTTCCGGTCTCCAGCATGCCGGAGACGTCGCCGTAGATCACACCCTGAATATGGGCATCCACCACGCCGGACACCCGGCCCCGGACCCGGCCGTTCACATAGACGGTCCCGCTGGCGCTGCGGCTGACCTCCGGGACCTTGATATTGAACCGGGTCCGCTCCACGATCTTGTCCCCCAGGTACAGGATCTGGGGCAGGATGAACATGACCAGGAACATGGAGATCAGCGTCCCCCGGCACAGGCACTCCCCGATGCCCACGATGGCGGGTTCCGTGGTAATCCGGCCGATCAGGAACCCGGCGGCGGACAGGATGCTCCCGGAGGTGAGCACCGTGGGGAAGGACAGATCCAGCGCCTGGATGATGGCCTCCCGCCGGGACATCTTCTCCTTCAGCTCGTTGTACCAGGAGGAGATGACGATGGCGTAGTCGATGTTGGCGCCCATCTGGATGGAGGTGACGATCAGATAGCTCAGGAAGAAGATGGGCTCCCGGGTCACGCCGGGGAAGGAGAAATTGATCCAGATGCTGCCCTGGATCACCAGGATCAGCAGGATGGGCAGGCCCACGGACTGGAAGGTGAACAGCAGGACAATGATAACGAACACCACCGACAGCACGCTGATCATGATATTGTCCCGGGCGAAGGAGACGGACAGGTCGTAGTCGCTGGTGGAGTCCCCCACCAGATAGACATGGTCTGCGTCATAGTACCGCTCCGCCTCCCGGTGGATGGTCTGGAGGAAGGCGAAGGTCTCCTCACCCTCCTCAGGCAGATCCAGGCTGATCAGCATGCGGGTGTAGTGTTCTCCCAGCAGCTGGGCCTGGGCGTCGGACAGCTGGTCATAGAGGTCGTCCAGATCCGCCTGGTTCTCCTCGTCCAGATCCACATAGCCCTCCTCCACCTTGTCGTAGGCAAAGAAGAACATATCCATCAGGGGAACGGTATAGTCGTCGATACCGCCCACGATCCGGCCGTATTCTTCCCCCTCCGCCGCGTAGGCGGCGTAGACCAGGCACACCAGCTCGTAGTCCAGATCGGTGGCCTCGGCAAACTGCCGGGGCGTCAGGGAGTCGGTGAGCATGTAGCCGTCCATGACCTCCACGTTGGACAGCCCCATGGCGTAGTCCACCTGGTCATAGGTCTCCAGCCGCTCCAGCAGAGCCTTCTCACTGGCATAGTCGCCTTTCGGCACGATCAGCGCCATCACGTTCTGAGTGCCGAAGGTCTCGTTGACCTTTTCCTCGGCGATCTGGGTCTCGTTCTGCCGGGCGGTCTCGATCTGGCTGTAGCCGTAGACATAGGGACACCGGTTGGACAGCAGAAAGCCCGCCGCGATGGCCACCGCAAACAGGGGCACCCCCACATGGCGCAGCCTCATGGCAAACCTGCCCCAGCGGTCGATCCTGGGGATAAAGCTGCGGTGCTGCGTTCTGGCCATGGCCTTGGAAAAGAGCATCAGCAGCCCCGGCATCAGGGTAAAGACCGAAAGCATGCTGAACAGAATGGCCTTGATGAGCACGATGCCCATGTCAAAGCCGATGCGGAACTGCATGAACATCATGGCGGCCAGCCCGGAGATGGTGGTGAGGCTGCTGGCGGAGATGGAGGGAATGGAGGCGCTCACCGCCGCGATGCAGGCCTCCCGGTCCCCGGCGTGCTCCCGCTCCTCCAGGAAGCGGTGGAGCATGATGATGGCGTAGTCGATGGCCAGGGCCAGCTGCAGCACCACGGTCACCGAGTTGGACACAAAGGAGATCTCCCCGAAGATAAAATTGGTGCCCAGGTTCAGCACCGCCGCCGCGATAAAGGTGAGCAGCAGCACCGGGATCTCCGCGTAGGAGCGGGAGGTGAGCAGCAGCACCAGTACGATGATCACCGCCGCCACCGCCAGAATGATCCCCATTTCGTTGGCCAGGGAGTCTGCCTGGGAGCTGCCCACGGTGCTGTCGATGTAATAGTCGTAGGGCTCCAGCAGCTCCCGGATGGCGGACAGGGCGGCCAGGCTGATCTCGTCGTCCTCCTCCCCGTCAAAGGTCACGGAGATCAGGGCATCCGCCCCCTTGAAATACGCCGCGATGTCCTCCGGCGTCTCCGGGTCGCTGTCCTCCGAGTCCCCGCCGGTGGTGCCGCTCCCGAAGGCGGCGGAGGCGACCCCCTCGATCTGCTCCATCTGCTCCGCCAGGTCCGCCGCGATCTCGTACGTCACATGGGAGACCATGACCCGGGCGGTGGCAAAAGTGGTGAACTCCTCCTCCATGAGGGTCAGGCCCTGGCGGGTCTCCGTGGACTCCGGCAGATACTCCGTGATGTCGTTGCAGACGCTGACCCAGTTCCGGGAGAACAGGCAGAAGATCAGGGTACAGGCATAGAGGAAGAAGATCAGATTCCGCTTGTCGACGATGACCGTGGCCAGCTTCTCAAAAAAGGATGGCTTTTCCGTTTCCTTGCTCACAGTTTTGATTCCTCCCGGGTCTGCTGTCGGCAGGTTTCCTGGGGGCCCTGACGGAGGAGCGTGCCCTCCCACCGCATCCGGGCGGATCTCGAGGTGGATGTGCCCCGCAGGCTTCCCGCCTGCAGGCGCAGGACGGTTTCACAGGGGATGGTGCTGACCACGGTCTGGATGGGATGAAAGAGATGAAGCGTCCCATCCGCCGCCTGCACGCCCTGCACCGTGTTGACATAGCCCACCAGATCCAGTGAGCCGGTGACGTAGCTCCCCTGATAGCTGAGGGTCAGAACGCCCTCCCGCGGGCCCATCTGGCTCTGGATCCTGACTTGATACTGCTCCGTCATAGCGCCGCGCTCCTTTCCGTTTACTCATTCCAGCATAGAAAATCCGCCCAGGCAAAACAAGATGCAGATAGGGGCCGCATGTCAGATTTCTGACACTTGACCCCGATCTGCATCTATGATACGTGCCGGGAACTGTGCTAAAATAGCAGGGACAGTTGAACGAAAGGTTCGTGGTGGTCGGAATGAGAAAACGGACGTATGAGGCCAGCGAGGCGGCCAAGCGGGAGATCTGTGCCGCATTGAAAGCGCTGATGGCGCAAAAGCCTCTGAACAAAATCACCGTGGCGGAGATCATGCAGTCCTGCGGCATGGCCCGGCAGCACTTTTACTACCACTTTGAGGATCTCTACGACGCGGTGCGCTGGATGTTCGACCAGGAGGCTGTGGCGCTTCTGCGGGAGCATGACGGGGTCATGCTGTGGCAGGACGGCCTGCTCCAGCTGTTCCAGTACCTTCAGGAGAACCGGGCCGTCTGCCTGTGCGCCCTGCATTCCATCAGCCGGGAGCACCTGAAGCGATTTTTCCAGACGGACGTGCATGTGATCATACAGGGCACGATCCAAAGGATCGCCGAAGAGCTGAACTACCAGGTATCCGAGGAGGAAGTCGATCTGCTGACAAAGTTTTATGTGGGGGCGCTGGCCAGCATCATGGAGGAGTGGCTGCTGGGGAATATCCGCGAAACGCCCGAGGAACTGATCCGGTTTGCCGATCAGCTTTTGAAGGACCATGTCCGGGGAGCGGCCCTGCGGATGGCGGAAACGCCCCCGGCCGCGGAACAGACCTGCAGGGGGGGATCGTAACATGAGGACGCCGATCATCGCCTTGGGCCGCCAGTTCGGCAGCGGCGGCCGGGAAATCGGGAAACATCTGGCGGAGAGACTGAACGTCAGGTGCTATGACCGGGAACTGATCACACTGGCGGCCCAGAAGGCGGAAGTGCGGGAGGAGCTGTTCGCGGACAGGGAAGAAAAGGCTCCGAACCCGTGGCTGTTCACCGGCATCTATGAGGGCGGCCCCCAGGTGCGGAAGGGACAGCCGGCGGAGGACATCCTGTTTGAGATGCAGAGCCGGGTGATTTTGGAACTTGCTCAGATCGGGCCATGTATCATCGTAGGTCGGTGTGCCGATGCGGTCCTCCGCTCGGCCGGCATCCCGGCAGTCAGCCTGTTCATCTGCGCCCCCTTTGAGGACCGGGTCAAACGCCGGATGGAGATCGAGGGCATCGGGCAGAAAGAGGCGGAGGCTGCCGTCCGGAAAATCGACAAGCAGCGGAAGAAATACTACGATACCTATACCGGGCAAAATTGGGGCGCGCCGGAGAACTACGATTTTTGCATCAACAGTTCTGTGATGGGGATCGAGGGAACGGCAGAACAAGTCGTCGCCTGGATCAGAGGCGCCTGGTGACCCAGGCGATTTCATCATTCAATTCCACAGGAGAAGCAGAGGCTGCCGTTTCCGCCGGGAACGGCAGCCTCTGCTGTTATTTCAATTGACTGCCGTCTGAAAAGGCCTTGCCCATCTTTTCACCCAAACTCCAGTATGTCCCATTGGCCGGGTCAAAGGTGAGCGGCTTCAGCTTGGCCGGGTCGATCATCCCCGCCTCGTCCAGGATAGCCTCGTCCGCCACGCTGACGGTAAAGGCCTTCCGCTCCAGGATGTTCTCCACGGTCTTGTGGTTCGAGCTGAGGCACAGGAAGATCTTGTCGCCCCCCGCGATGCCGCCCCAGGCGGCGTTCATGGCGTCCGGCGTTCCATCCTTGCCGTAGCTGGCGATGACCATCACCAGCTGAGGATATAAAAAGGGCTTCGGGCCAAAATTCTTTCTCATAGCAGGATCTCCTCCTGCATCAATCGTGGATCTTATAGTTCTGGAGCAGCATCTCCGCCACGCCGGGGGCCTCCGGGTCGTGGCTCCCCTTACCTGTGTCCAGAGCGTACATCTGATTCATTTCGTCTTCCGTCAGTTCAAAATCAAAAATACGGAGGTTTCCGGCGATACGCTCCGGATTGGTGGACTTGGGCAGTACGATGAGTCCGTCCTGCACTTCAAAGCGGAGGATGATCTGGCCGGCGTTTTTGCCGTATTTCTCCGCCAGCTTGGCAATGACGGGGTGGGAGAGCAGGCTGCTGTCCCCGTGGCCTAGAGGCTGATAGGCCTCGATCTTCACATCATCCTTGGCCAGCAGTTCCCGCAGCTCCCGCTGCTGGAAGAAGGGGTTGCACTCCACCTGGTTCACCGCCGGGAGGGTCTTGAACTGGGGAACGAACTCCTTCCAGATCTTCGGCGTCATGTTGCTCACGCCGATGGACCGGACCTTGCCCGCGGCCTTGGCCTCCTCCAGCGCCTTCCACGCCCCGGCCACATCGCCGTAGGGCTGGTGGAGCAGGTAGAGGTCCACATAGTCCATCCCCAGCTTCTCCAGAGAGGTGTCCAGGCCCTTCTTTGCCGCCTCATAGCCGTAGTCCTGGAGCCACAGCTTGCTGGTGATGAAGATCTCCTCCCGGGGGATGCCGCTGTCCCGGACCGCCCGGCCCACGTCCGCCTCGTTGAAGTAGGCGGCCGCTGTGTCGATGTGCCGGTACCCGGCGTCGAGGGCCGTCCGCACCGCGTCGTAGGTGGGGCCGTCGGCGGGGATCATGAATACCCCAAAGCCAACTGCGGGGATCTTGTTGCCGTCGTTCAGTGTGATGGTCGTCATGTGAAAACACTCCTTTTATGAATTTCTGTTTGCGTCGATGATCTCCTGCAGAGAGATATGGGGATTGCGGTACTGGGGATCAGCGTATCTCCAGCCCCCCGCATGGCCCCGGCCGCGGCAATCGAAACGGCATACAGGGGTTCCGCAAATACTTCGATCCGAAGCACACGGACGCCGAGCTGCTGAACAGCCGCATCCGGCGTTAAAAGGGAAAAGATCAGCGGGGCCAGAAAGAACATGAGAAGGGCCATTCCCGTCATCACCATCACGGCCAGCAGGACCGCCAGCCTTGCATACCTTCGGGCAAGATCCCGCCTGCCGGCGCCGATGCTCTGTCCCACCAGGGTCGTCGCTGCCGTGGCGATGCCATAGCCCGGCATATAACACAGGCTCTCAGCGGTGACTGCCAGAGAATTCGCGGCGATCGATACGGTCCCGAGGGGGGCGACGATGCGGGTCGAGGCGATCTGCGCCCCGCACATCACGCTGTGCTCAAAGGCCATCGGCACCGCGATCCGGGCAGCCCGCGCCATGCAGGTCCGGCGCAGGCGCCAGGACCCGCCGCTGCGGAGCCGCAGCAGCGGAGAGCCGAAGCAGACGGCAGAAACCATCAGACAAGCGGTCACATATTCTGCCAAGGCAGTCCCGAATGCCGCGCCGGCGACACCAAGGCCCATTCCGGGGATCTTGATCCCGAGCAGCGGGATGGAAAGCTGATCAAAAATCAGGAGACCGTTGAAAACAACGTCCAGGCCGCACATCAGTGCATTCAGGATGCTCGGTGTCCGCATATTGCCGCTGCACTGAAGCATGCTCCCGCTCAGCTGCCGCATCTGCACAGCGGGCATCGCGCAGGCGTAGATCAAAAAATAGCGGGAAGCATCCGCCCGGATGGACGGGTCGCCTCCCAGCCAAACCGGGAGCGCGGCGCTGATGAAGACGCCGAGCGCCATGAGCGTCATTCCAAACAGCAGCGCGACCACAAAGGACTGGCGCAGCACATCTCTTGCCTCCGCCTCCCGTTTGGCGCCGATGAGCTGCGCAGTCTGGACGGAGAAGCCGCTGGCGACCGAAATGCAAAGTCCGCTGAGGAGCCAGGTCGAAGTCGATACAAGGCCGATGGAGGCCGAAGCCTGCGCCCCCAAGCTCCCCACCATGGCCGAATCGATGTATTGCATCGCCATGGAGCTGAGCTCCGCCAGGATCGCCGGAACACTGAGGGCGATCACCTTTCCCATCTGCACGCTCCACAAAGTGAGCCGGTGGGGATCCTTTTGCAAGTACGCTTTCTCTGCCATGTACCCTTCCACGCTTTTCTGAACTTCAAATCACTATAAGCGCAGACCTGCGGAAAGCGCAAATGCCTGTTCTACATGGCCAAAGATGCTTTTTTGCTATTTCTGCAGCCGGAAGCCCGTTCCGGCCCGCCGAAACGAACGTCCCGCATCAATTTCCAGGCAGGCCGCCGCAGAGGCACGGGAAGCCGCGCCTCCGGATCCCATCCGCCCAACCCCGCTGCATTGGGAAGGGAGGGGCCGGGGCGGAACGGCGCGGGGAGAGACCGGGGCAGGCCCCTGATCGGCTGCGGCACCGCCCGCCGGAGGCGGGGCGCAAATACCGCGCAGGTCCCCCGCCTCTCGTTCAGCCGCTTACAGAAACGACGCCATCTCCTTCATATAGGCGGGCACGTCCAGGCCCTGGGGACAGTGGGCGGTACACGCGCCGCAGCCGATGCAGGCGGAGGGCCGCTTGTCCTCCGGCAGGGCGCCCAGGCGAGCCAGACGCCAGGAGGACAGGTCCTTTTCTCCCCCGGTCTTGTACTCGTTGAAGGCGGCAAGCAGGAAGGGAATGTCCAGCTGCCGGGGACAGTCGGCACAGCAGTAGCGGCAGCCCGTACAGGGCACCGCATAGAGTCCGTGGAGCACGTCGCTGACCTGCCGCACCAGGGAGATCTCCTCCTCAGACAGAAGCTTGTCGTCTGAGAAGGTCTGAATATTGTCCTTGACCTGCCCCAGCTCCGACATCCCGCTCAAAACCACGGCGATCCCCGGCAGCGTCCGCAGGAACCGGAAGGCCCACGAGGCCGCCGCAGCGCCGGGCTTAGCGGTCAGCAGAAGATCACGGCCCGCCTCGGGCAGATCGGCCAGCATCCCGCCGTGGGCCGGCTCCATCACCATGATGGGGATGCCGTGTTCCCGGAGGATCTCATACTGCTCCCGGGCTGTTCCGTGAAACCAGTCGTAGTAGTTCAGCTGGATCTGCACAAAGTCCCATGGGCCGCGGGCCAGCATCTGCCGCAGGGCATCGGGGGAACCGTGGAAGGAGAAGCCGAAATACCGGATCTTCCCCAGCCGCTTCTGCTCCCGAAAATACTCCGGCGTGCCGTGGTCCAGATAGTCGGAGATCAACTTGTCCGTCACGCCGTGGAGCAGGTAGAAGTCGATGCGGTCCATCTGGAGCCGCTCCAGCTGCCGGGCAAACTGTTTTTCATGATCCGGCTCCGCCTGCACATTGAATTTGTCCGCCACGCAGAAGCTGTCCCGGGGATACCGCTTCAACGCCTTGCCCAGAAGCACCTCGGACTGCCCCATGTGGTAGATGTACGCCGTATCAAAGTAGTTGACCCCGTGGGAGATACAGCAGTCGATCAGCTCCATGGCTTTCGGCTCGTCAATGGGCTTTGCAAACCCCGGCTCTGTCTGAGGAAGCCGCATTGCCCCCATGCCCAGCTGAGACAGCTGGATCCCGTCAAATTCGTGATACTGCATACTTGCTGACCCGTCCTCTCATCGTATTTCCGGCTGTGGAACAGCCCCTTTTCAGCGTCAGTATAAGGGTAAAGTAAGCTTGAGAGTCAATCCTTTTTTCTTGACGGAGGGCTCTTTTTTTCGCTATACTGCACCCAAAGGAGCGATCTGTATGAACTACACCATCAAGCAGGTCTCAGAGATGACCGGCCTGTCCATTCCAACCATCCGGTACTACGATAAAGAGGGGCTTCTGCCGGACCTTCAGCGCAAGGAGTCCGGCTACCGCATTTTTTCAGACCGGGACCTGGAGGCCATCGACCTCATCGGGTGCTTCAAGGAGTCCGGGCTGACGATCCGGGAGATCCGGCACTTCATGTCCCTGGTCAGGCAGAGGGACGTCACCTTGGATGAGCGCCTTGCCATCTACCAGACGCATATCGCGCGGCTGGAGGAGAAGCTGGCCGCTGTGCAAAATGCGCTGGAGCACTCGCGGCGCACCCTGGCGTTTTATGAGATCGCGGCGAAAACCGGATCAGAGGAGACCGCGAAAGATCTCTACCTCGCCCGGTATGGAGAGGAGAACGGATAAGCTCCTGTCCGGCGGCAGTTCCTCTCCGTCATCGCCTGCCGCAGCATGCGGACAGGACCGCGCCGATGTCCTCCGGGATGCAGACGGCCTGTCTTCTCAGCTCCGCGGGAGCAGACGCCTCCTGTTGATTGACGCAGACATAGACCGCCCGCCGGTTCTCCAGCGTCATCCTCCAGAAGGGGTATTTGATGATGACCGGCGTGTTGCCGCCCACGCCCAGCTCCAGGAACAGCACCCGCCCGCCCCTGTGCCGCCGCAGGAAGTCCTCATACCGTCGGGCGGCGGCATGCCAGCCCGCATCCTGGACGAAGGTGCCGTCGCAACGGAGGTTCATGGTCATGGGCCGGCTGCACCTGGGGCAGCGGGGCACCAGCTCTGCGGGGACCCGCATGTCCCGCTGCTCCGCGAACATTTTGCGGACGGTCTCCTCGTTGTCATAGGTCTCCTGATGGCAGGGCCCGGAGCACTGCCACAATCCGTAGTCCCCCTGGGTGTAGAACAGCCGCTGCTTGTCAAAGCCCGCCAGCTGGAACTGGTGGTCCACATTGGTGGTGAGGACAAAGCAGTCCCTGTCCCGCACCAGGGCCAAAAGGTCCTCATACACGGGCTTCGGCGCCTTCGTATATCGGTTCACCATGATCTGCCGGCTCCACCAGGCCCAGTACTCCTCCAGGGTCTCAAAGGGATAGAAACCGCCGGCGTACATGTCCCGGATGCCGTACCTGGCCTGAAAATCGCCGAAATACCGTTCGAACCGCTCCCCGGAGTAGGTGAGACCGGCGGAGGCGGACAGGCCCGCGCCGGCCCCGACCACCACCGCGTCCGCCGCGTCCAGCGCATCACACAGCCGCCCGGTCAGGTCCGAGGAGGCCGCGGTAGATGTCCCTGTCCAGATCCTTGAAAACATTGAAGATCACCCTTTCGATGGAAGCCGCCTGCCGGTCCAGGAACTCCCGGACCGTTTTCACGGCGATCTCAGCTGCCTCCTGATTGGGAAAATGGAATTCCCCCGTGGAAATGCAGCAGAAGGCCACGGACCGGAGGCCGTGCTCCGCCGCCAGCTCCAGGCAGGCGCGGTAGCAGGAGGCCAGCTCCCGCCTGTCCTTCCAGGTCACCCATCTGCCCACGACGGGTCCCACGGTGTGGAGCACGTACCGGGCCGGCAGGTTATAGCCTCCTGTCAGCTTGGCCCGGCCGGCGGGCTCGGGATGCCCCTGGGCCCGCATGATCTCTGCGCACGCGTCCCGGAGCTGCAGGCCCGCCGCCGAATGGATGGCATTGTCGATGCAGCCGTGGCAGGGGACGAAACACCCCAGCAGGGCGGCGTTGTCCGCATCCACGACGGCGTCCGCCCGCAGGCGGGTGATATCCCCCTGCCAGAGGACCAGACGGGCATCCCCTGCCGTTGGCGGCAGCGCGTCTCCGTCCACCACGCCCTTCTCCTCCGTTTCAGCGGAGAGAAGGGCGTCCTGCACCTCCAGAAATGCACGGTCCAGCGGCATGGGCGGCCGGACGTTCATCAGGGAGCGGAGCAGCCGCCGCCGACTTGTGTCGTCAGGCGGAAACTGTCCGGCCTGCTCCCGGTACTCCGGCATCTCCGCCAGCAGGGCATCGATCAAAAACGCCAGCTGATCCCTTCGGTCCATGGGCATCCCCTCCAACTCAGTGTCTGCGGCAGGGCGGCCGCGGGTCTTTCCCCTGTGCTCCCCATTGTACGACAGGACCGCGTCCCCGTAAAGTACGCACCTTTTTGTGACATGGTCACCTGGCGGTAACGATCAGGCGGTCCCCGCCTCACGGCCGGTGCGGCGGCCGCTTTTCAGAGCCGCGATGCCGGTGAAAAAACGATCAAACGCTCCCCGCCCCCTGCCGAAGAGACATCCCCAGCAAAGGACGGAGAGCGTTTGCCTGCGGCCGCGCGGCCCGGGGCCTCTGTCCGCTTCCGCAGTCCGCGGCGCAGATCGTCCGGCCGCCGTTTTCATCCAGCATCCGATCCGGATGCCTGCATCGCGAAATGCGGGAAGCGCAATGCAGCCGTATGCCGCCGGATCCCTATTCCGCACGTCTCAGATCCCGCAGGAAGGCCGCAGCCGTCGGGGAGAACGCCTGGTCCTTCTTCCACACCAGAACGCTGCCCGTCTCCAGTGCCGGCGACAGGGGGATGAACCGCAGGTCGTCCGACAGGTTCCCGAGCAGAAAGCCCAGAGCGATCCCCACCCCGTTCCGGATCATGTTGGCGGCATTGAGGATCAGGTTGTAGGTTGCGGCGACCTCCGCCTTTTCAAAATCATCTCCGAACCAGCCGGCCAGCTCCTGCTGCACCCGCTCCCGCTGGGGCAGCAGCAGCGGCACGCCCAGCAGGTCCTGCGGGGTGACACGCTCCCTGGCGGCCAGCGGGTGCTCCCGTTCCACCCAGACGCCCCACTGGTCCCGCTTGGGCAGGCGGATGAATTCATATCGGCCGATATCCGCCGGCTCTGTGAGGATCCCCAGGTCCAGCAGGCCCTTTTCCAGCCGCTCCTGGATCTCATCCGCGGTGGCGCTGTAGATGTGGAACCGCACCAGCGGGTGCTCTCTGCGGAAGCCGGCCATTCTCCGGGACAGGGCGGTCATGCCGTTGGACTCTCCGGTGCCGATGGAGATGGCTCCGGCCAGCTCTCCCTCCTGCCGCTGAAACTCCTGCTCCGTCTTCTCCGCCAGCTCCACGATCTCCTGGGCCCGGCGGCGCAGGAGCATCCCGTCCTCCGTGAGCGACACGCGGTATTTCCCCCGGCGAAAGAGCTTCACGCCCAGCTCCTCCTCCAGCTGCATCAGCTGGCGGGACAGGGTGGGCTGCGTCACGTGGAGCAGGGCCGCCGCCTTCGTGATGTTCTCCTCCCGTGCCGCCACAAGAAAGTATTTCAGGACCCGCAGTTCCATGCTGCCGCCTCCTTTCGCCACCAGTATATCACACGTTTCCGCCCGGCGCCATCAAAAAATACGATCCAGCTATGTCTCACGGCCAAAAGCAGGTATTTGCTATCTTTCAAATGCAGGAGGAGCGCGCCTGGCTGGCGGAGCCCTGTACGCGCTCCCCCCTGGCGGGCATTATGGCCCGGGACCCGGCCGCCGCAGCCAGCCCCGCCCGCGCACGATCCGCCGGCCGCAGACGCTCTGCACAAAAAACCGCGCCCGCATAAAGGGGCGCGGCCCAGCGGGAGCCTCTGGCCCCCGCCGTCACAGCATCTGTTTTTCCTTCAGCTCCTGCAGCCAGGCACTCACGTGGGTCAGCAGGTCCTCATAAAATCTGCTGTCTGAAAAGGCATCATACTCCTCCAGCTTCAGAAATGCGGCGTTCCGGGTATGGCGGCCGTCGATCTCCTCAAGGTGGTTCAAGACGCCGTATTCCTCCCCATAAAATCCGATGAACTGCCAGAACACCGGAAAACGGGAGGTCTTGACCAGGATCTCCTCGATCTCCCAGTCGGACTGCAGGCGGCCGTCCGTCAGGAACAGCACCAGCACCGGCCTGTGCTGGCCGCCGTAGATCATCATGACGTCCCGCATGGCTTCAGGCTCGTTGTTGTACTGGTAGTTGAGCATGCTCATCCACCGCTCGTAGCCGCCGGACTGGGCGAAGGTATAGTCCCGGATGTTGTCCAGCGTCACCGGGTCCAGCTGGCGGCTCTTGGCGGCAAAGGCCCAGCAGTCCATGTCGCCCCGGTCCGTCAGGGCGGAGGACAGGGCAAAGAGCTTGTCAAAGATCTGCTGCACGTGCCCGGACCGGTAAAAGTCGAACATGGACCCGGAGGCATCCGCGCACAGGACCGCAGAGAGCTCCCGCTCCGCCGCCTGGGGGAACCGGGCCAGGGCGCCGAAGGCGGATTTGTACAGCGGCGCCAGAAACTCCAGATCCCCCTGGCTGCGGCGGGCCAGATCCTCCATCCGGGCGCACACCCGGGGCGGCAGCGCCCGGAGGATCTCCCCCACAGATGGGGCCGCGCCGCCGGCATGGCCCTGCCGGGGCGGGGCGGGGGCCGGTCTGGATGGCGGCGGCGGAGGCGCCGGGTCTGCCACCACGCCGCCGAAGCTCTCCACCAGCGCCCGGAGACCGCCGTTGAAGCCCCTCCCCACGGCGCTGAACTTCCAGTCTCCGTTTTTGCGGTAGAGCTCTCCGGCCACGATGGCCCGCTCCCCCTGAAACTCTCCTCCCGTGTAGGCGTATCGGACCGCCTCCTCCCCTCTGGCCAGCAGGCGGATGCTGCCGCGGGTCAGCTCCCGCAGGGTCCGGGAGCCGTCGACGGCGGCAGTGAAGGAGAGCCGCTGGATCTGATCCGGCAGGGCTGCCAGGTCGATCTGGAACCGGGCGGTCCCGGCAGAGGGCCCCTCCGCCAGGACCATCGCCCCGTCCGGCGTGCGCCGCTGGTTGTAGAACAGGAAGTACCGCTCGTCAGAGAGACGGCCGGCGCCGTCCAGTCCAAAGCAGGATACGTCCACGGTCAGCGGTCCCTCGTGCCGCAGCTCCACCTCCAGGGTCCAGGAGCGGCAGACCGTCTGCACGGATATCTTCTGTCCCCGCTGCAATTCCATCATGTCTTCGGCTCCTCTCCCGTATTTACTTGCGGCCCGCCACCCAGCGGAACCCAAAGTGATAGTGGGCGTCCACGGCCCGGTGGCTGTTGAAGAACAGATCCTCCCGCCGGACCTCCAGGCCGCCGTCCCGGCCGGTGAGGCTGGCCAGGACGCAGAATCGCTCGTTGCTGTTGGGATTGTCGATGTGGACCTCGATATCCGGCTCCCCCTGCTGGCTCAGCACCACCCGCGCGTTGGTGGCGCGCCAGTTGGGCACGCCCTCGTAGATAAAGGCAAATACGATGGCGAAGTCGATGAGCTCCGGCCGGAAGAAATCCATGTTCTCTCCATTGACGCTGGCGCCGGAGCGGTCGTCCTTGTCCAGCCTGATGTAGGGCGGCTGATCGGAGGCGCCGAAGCTGCTGCCCAGCGCCTGGATGACGCCCTGCCGCCCGTCCTTCAGCCGGTACATGCAGGCCAGGTCCAGGTCGATGCCCCGGCTGAACAGGCCCTGCCGCTGGTCCCAGTTCAGATTCACATGGATCCGCTGACGGTTTTTCTTCAGGTCGATCTTATGGCTCTCACCGCTCTTCTTCAGGCTGATCTTGGTGAGATTCACCCTGGGCTCTGCGGGTGCGGGGGCCGGGGCCGGCGCAGGGGACGGAGCCGGCGTATCCGGCCTGGCCTCCTCCCCGCCGAAGTGGGCCAGCAGGGCGGAGAGCCCGCCGTTGAAGCCGCTGTCCACCACGGAGAGGCGCCAGATCCCGTCCTTGCGGTACACCTCGCAGAGGATCAGCGCCTTCTCCTGCCGGTATCCGGCGCCGGAGAAGGCGTAGGACGCCTGCCCCAGGCCGCCCTCCAGCAGCAGCGTGCCCCGGGCCAGTGCCTGCATGGTGCCGTCCTCCACGGCGATGGTCACCACCAGCCGCTGCAGGAAGTCCGGCAGCCGCCCCAGGTCGATGGAAAAGGCCGTGGTCCTGCCGGACTGCTCCATGGAGACGGCCCCCTCCGGCGAGCGGGTCTGGTTGTAGAAGACGAAATAGCGGTCATCGGACAGCTTGCCCGCGCCGTCCACGCCGAAGCAGGTCACATCCGCCTCTCCCGCCGGCAGAGACACTGCCACGGAAAGCCGCAGCCGGCCATCCTCCGTCAGGTCCGTCAGTTTGCACTTCTGTCCTTTTTGCAGTTCCATTCCAAAGCTCCTCTCCCCGCCCGCAGGCGCAGTGATACAAGATCCGCGCCGGTCCCTCAGCCCGGGCCGGCCTGGGCCAGCACCGTCCGCAGGACGAAGTCCGGGAACCGGACGTTCTCTTGGCAGACCAGGGTCCGCTCCGCCGGAAGGGCCGGCAGCAGGGTCCCGTCCGGGATCATCGCCAGGTCCGCCCGGCGCAGCATGGGCACGTCGATGACGCTGTCCCCGGCACACAGGATCCGCTCCGGCCGGTACCGCCCGGCGGCCCGCCGCAGCGCCGTCCCCTTGTCGATCCCCGGCGGGAACCAGTAGACCTTCCTGCCGGAGACCTCCATCTGAAAGGGAGCGTCCTGCGCCCAGGCGGCGGCGCACCGCTCCGCCGCCGCGGCGTCCGAACAGGCCGCATAGACATACATGCTCTCCACGATGCGGGCGGAGGTGACGTCCTCCCGGGCGGAGATCCGCTCCAGCAGGTCCCGCAGGGCCCCCTGATGCGCCCGCACCAGCTCCCAGGACTGGTCGTACCAGTCCCGGTCGATCTCTCCATCCCGCAGCAGCACGGCGCCGTTGGCAGTGAGCGCCTCCCGGGGGAGGGCACCCGCCGGCCACCGGATGCGCTGGTATTGCGCGATGGACCGGGTGGTGATGGGCAGCAGGCGGACCTGCCGGGCCGCCTGGGGCAGCAGGTCCACGGTCTCCGGGGTGAAAAAGCCCTGCTCCGCACCGTTCCAAAGCTCCGCGCACCGGTCGCCGGGCTGCCGGTGCCGGTGGGAGAACAGCAGCGTATTGTCCAGATCGGTGGCAAATAAAATCCGCTTCATCATCTCACGTGTCCGCCAGGTCCCGGATCAGGCCGCAGGCCCGGTAGTTCTCCAGGGGGTACTCCGCCAGCTCCACGCCCTTCTCCCGTGCCAGCTGGTAGATGTGGCCCAGGTGTTCCTCGTCCCGGAGGCTGTGGACCAGGATCTTCCAGGGCACCCGCCGCAGCAGGACCCGGGTGGCCTCCCCGATACTGGGCTTGATGAGGTTGATGTCCCGGATGCCGAAGTCCGCCCCGATCCGCCGGACCTCCTCCAGCCCGGTCTGCCCGCTGCGGCGGGACGGCGGCGCAGGCTCCGCCCCGGCGGGAAAATGGGCCTGGATGGTATCGATGAACTGGTAGGTCAGGTCCTGGTCCATCAGCTCCCGGTAAAAGACAGCGCCGTGGAAGTCCTCCGGTCCGATGATGTCACTGCGGAGGAACGTCCGGCTCAGCAGGCCGGATACCGTGGAATTCAGACAGGAGCTGGCGATGAGGAAATCGTCATGGGTGCCGCAGACGGCCGCCACATTGGCCGGATCCGACAGCACCGCCAGCCCCGGATCCACTCCGGGATAGTCCGCCATGGCGGCGTCCAGCTGCCGCTGGATGGCGCCCTTGCCGGTCCAGCCGTCCACGAACTGGAGATCGCCGGGGGCGTGGCGGGCCAGCAGGTAGGCCATGGCGTTGCGGTCGATGCCCCGGCCCCGGATGATGGAGATGGTGTAGTGGGGGACATCGGCGCCGTACCGGCCCCGGAGATAGCGCCGCATCAGGATGCCGATGGGGGTCCCCGCCCGGGCCAGGGAGACCAGGGCGCACCGCTCCCCCTTCTCCGCCCAGATCTGCTCCGCCGCCCGGGCCACGGCCTCCGCCGTAAGGCCGGCATACCGCCGCAGGGCGTCGAAATAGGCGTCCAGATAGGCCTGGGACGGCTCGTATTCCAGCGGCAGCATCTCTGAGTAGTGGACGCCGCTCTGGATCCGGGCCTCCCGCTCCCGGGTGCCCAGGGGCGTCACCAGGCCGGTGATGTCTTTCAGCAGGATGGTCACATCCTGGCTCTGATAGGTACTGAACATGCTGATCCTCTCAAATCCCACACAGAAATACACGGCGGCACCCCATCCGCCCCAGGGCTGCCGCCAGCTGGGGGAGGGCGGCGCTGTCCGCCGCCTTTGGGGCATCCGTCACGATCAGGGCGGCGTCACAGGCCTCCAGATCATAGAGATAGGTCTTTCGGTCTCCGCCGTAGAAGCTGGGCAGCCGCACTCCGTTCCGGATGGGGTAGCCCGGATCCCGGCAGACGCCGATGGGGCTGCGGGTGGCGGCGTGGCAGCGCACCCTGGCGGACAGGCCCATCCGCTCCGCCGCGGCGCCCACCGCCAGGGCGGGGCACATGCACTCCTCCGTCCCCAGCACCAGCAGGGAGCCCTGCCGGGGCAGCTCCTCCCGCAGTGCGGACAGCAGCTCGTCCGCCGCGGCGCCGCAGCAGGCCCGGTACGCCCCCATGGTCACGCCCCTGCGGGGGTCCGGCAGCGGCGCCGCCGTCCGCAGCGTACGGATCTCCGGCAGCGGCCCCGGCGCCGGGGGCTGGGCTTCCTCCACAGAGATGGACGACACCATCCCCTCGTAGTCCTGTTCCTCCAGCCGCACCAGGCACTCGCAGGCGATGCCGGCCTCCGCCAGCTGCCGCAGGTTCTCCGGCGAGACCCGGCTCAGCAGGGACGCCGCCGCCAGCTGCCGCTCCGCCAGCCGGGGATACCGCGCCCGCAGCTGGCGGACCATGTTGATGAGGGTCCGGCCGGTGGAGAACTCGTCATCCACGAATACCACGGCGGGGCTCCGGTCGATCCACTCCTCCAGATGCTCCGCAGAGAGCTGATGCTCCACAGCGTGGCTGTGTTCCTCCTGGAACAGGATCCAGTCGCCGCCCAGCGGCTCCCGGGTGGTGTGGAGATAGACGCAGTCCTCCCCCAGCTGTGCCGCCACAGCGGCGCCGACGGCGGTGGCTGTCTCGGCGAAGCCGATGACCAGCCGGGCCTCCGGATACCGGGCGGCCACCTGACCGCCCAGGGCGGACATCATCTCCAGCGCCGCCGTGGGGCTGACGGGGATGTGCTTGGCCTGCAGGGGGTTCACCAGCAGGTAGCTGCGTTTGGGATTGTTGTATCGCTTGGCGATCCGCAGGGTGTCTGCGGCGGTGTATGGGCGCATCCTGTGCTCTTCCCTTCGTGATAAGATCCGGGGCCGCGCAAGGCGGGATACCAGCTTTGATTATACCACAGCTCCCGCCGCAAGAAAACCACTTTTCCGCCTCTCCGGCATTTCAAATTGCGCCGGCGGGCGAACTGTGATAAGATGGAAAAAACGCCCGGCGCCGCCGGACAGAGAGGAGCATGCGATGAAAAAGCTGCAATACAACTCTCCTGTGATCCTGACCTTCTTCCTGCTGTCCCTGGGGGTGCTGGTGCTGGACTGGATCACCGGCGGCTGGACCACGCTCCACGCCTTCTGCGTCTACCGCTCCTCCATGGCAGACCCGCTGTTCTACGTGCGGCTGTTCGGCCACGTGCTGGGCCACGCCGGCTTTGACCATTTCCTGGGCAACATGCTGCTGCTCCTGGTGATCGGACCGCCGCTGGAGGAGAAATACGGCAGCCGGACGCTGCTGATCGGCATCCTGCTGACGGCAGGGGTCTCCGGCGTCCTGCAGTGCATCTTTTTCCCCGGCTCCGCCCTGCTGGGGGCCAGCGGCATCGTGTTCATGCTGATCATGCTGGCCTCCCTGGCCGGGATGAAGGACGGCCGCATCCCCCTGACCCTGATCCTGGCGGCGGTGCTGTACCTGGGGCAGGAGGTGTACGCCATGGTGGCCCTGCGGGACAATGTGGCCAACTTCATGCACCTGGTGGGCGGCGTCACCGGCACGGTGTTCGGCATCGCTCTGGCGAAAAAGCGGTGACCTGCCGCAGAAAAAGAGCGGGCATCCTACGGATGCCCGCTCCAGCTTGTCGAAAAGAATTTTTCGACAAGCTGCTCACGTTTTTCAGAACTTCAAAAAGTCCTGAAAAACGGTTGATTGGAATGGCGCAGGACACCCCTCCCGGGTTTCCCGCGCACACCCTTCCTTCCCGGTTTCCTGAGTTCCCGGGTCTGTCGGCAGTCTGGAGCGGGCATCCCACGGATGCCCGCTCTTTCTGCAGGGTTTATTTCCGCCCCACGACCACCTTGCGGAGGATGTCCACAGGGATCATGGTAAACGCCAGCAGGATGGCGACTCCCCATCCGGCGGGCGGGAAGGGCACGCAGCTGAACATGTTGCTGATCCAGGCAAACACCGGCACCGGGACCAGGGCCGCGTTGACGATGAACGCCTGCACCAGGACGATGATGACGAACACCTGCATGAAGCCCGGGTTCAGCTTCAGGTCCTTGAAGATGTCGAAGCTGTCGCTGCGGACATTGAAGGCGTTGAACAGGGCACTCCAGATGAACAGCACGAAATAGGCGGAGAGCTTCTGCTCCGTGCTGGCGAAGAAGGTGTCGAAGAACGGCGCCTTCAGGAAGATGAAGCTCAGCGCCGTCAGCCACAGGCCCATGGTGACGATCTGTGCCATCATGGACTTGCTGACGATGCTCTCGTCCCGGCGGCGGGGCGGCTCGGACATGTACCGCTCCTGTGCGGGCTCGTTGCCCAGCATGATGGCGCCCAGGCCGTCCATCACCAGGTTCACGAACAGCAGGTGGGTGACCTTCAGGGGCTCCTCCACGCCGAAGAAGGGGGCGATGGCGCTGACCACCACGGCGGCCACGTTGATCACCAGCTGGAACTTGCAGAACTTCAGGATGTTGTGGTAGATGGTCCGGCCGTACCAGATGGCGTCCTTGATGGAGCGGAAGTTGTCGTCCAGGATGACGATCTTGCCGGCCTCCTTGGCGGCCTCGGTGCCGCTGCCCATGGCGAAGCCCACGTCCGCCCGCTTCAGGGCCGGGGAGTCGTTGACGCCGTCGCCGGTCATGCCCACCACCAGGTTCAGCTCCTGGCACAGGCGCACCATCCGGGACTTGTCCGTGGGCAGGGCCCGGGCGATGACCCGGATGCGGGGGATGATCTTCTTCACCTCGTCGTCAGACAGCTCGTTGAGCTGGGCGGAGGTCAGGGCCACATCGTCCCGGGCCCGCAGCAGCCCCGCCTCCCGGGCGATGGCCACGGCGGTCTCCAGCCGGTCGCCGGTGATCATGACCACCTGGATGCCGGCCTTCTGCACCTCGGCGATGGCCTCCTGGGCCTCGGGCCGCACATCGTCCCGGATGCCCACCAGGCCGATGAGCACCGTGTCGGCATTGATGGCGTTCTCCGTCATCTCGCTGGGGGAGTAGCCGAAGGCCAGCACCCGCATGGACTTGCCCGCCAGCTCGTCGATCTTGGCGTTGACGGACTCCAGGTCCAGGGGATGCTCGTCCCCGTCCAGGCTGAGGTACGTCTTTGCCGCGGCCAGGAACTTCTCCGGCGCGCCCTTGTAGAAGGTGCGCCCCGCCTCGGCGATGTAGGCCTGGCTGAACTTGTTGGCGGAGTTGAAACTCTGGGACCTGGTGACGGCGTAGGAGGACACCTCGTCCAGCTTGCGGAAGGTCTCCTGTCCCAAAAAGCGCATCAG
Source organism: Oscillibacter valericigenes (assembly GCF_016902445.1). Lineage (GTDB taxonomy): Bacteria > Bacillota > Clostridia > Oscillospirales > Oscillospiraceae > Oscillibacter > Oscillibacter avistercoris. Next base: position 172,456 of record NZ_JACSNX010000002.1, read on the forward strand.
CGCCTGGTCCGTGGCGTTTCCGCCCACCACGCGGCCCTCGCCGTCGTACATGGACTGGGTGTTCTTGCCGATGGCCAGGTCGATCAGTCCCTTCAGCTTGCCGCTCTGGGACAGCTGATCCAGGGGAATGGTCACGCCGTCGGCGGTGAAGAACTCCACCACCTCCAGGTGGCCCTTGGTGATGGTGCCCGTCTTGTCGCTGAACAGGATGTTCAGGGAGCCGGCGGTCTCGATGCCCTCCGCCTTGCGGACCAGCACGTTGTGGTCCAGCATCTTGCTGGTGTTCTGCATCAGCACCAGGGAGATCATCAGGGGCAGGCCCTCCGGCACGGCGCAGACGATGATGACCACCGCCAGGGACACGGCCTCCACGATATCCTGGATGATCACCGGCGCCCCGGAGGAGAAGTACGCCTCAAAGCCGCCGGCGGAGAGGATGAAGTAGCCGAAGTACATGATGGCGATGACCACGGCGCCGATGTAGCCGAAGCGGGAGATCATGTCCGCCAGCTTCCCCAGCTTCACCTTCAGGGGGGAGTCCGGCTCATCCTCCTGCATCTCCTCAGCCATCTTGCCCATCATGGTGGAAAGGCCCACCTTGCGCACGTCCAGCACGCCCTCGCCGTCAAACAGCACGGCGCCCCGGAACAGGGAGTGGGCGTCCACAAACGTGTCGCCGGTGATGTCCTCCGGCAGGGCGAAGGACGCGTCCGCCGCCGTCTTGGGGCACTCCTCCGCCTCGCCGTTGAGGGCGGAGTTGTCCACCTTCAGGGAGCCGTGGATCAGCACGCCGTCCGCCGGGATCTTGTCGCCGGACTGGAGCAGGATCTTGTCCCCCACCACCACGTCGTCCACGTCGATGACGGTGACCAGGCCGTTGCGGTAGACCTTGCACTGGTCCTTTTTGGTGCTGTCCTTCAGCTGGCGGTACTTCGTATCGCTGGCCACGCCGGTCTTGGCGGTCACGAACGCCACGATCAGCACCGCCACGATGGTGCCGATGGGCTCGTAGATCTCCGCGTAGCCTGCGACGCACATGATCAGCATCAGCGCCGCGATGGCCAGCAGGATGCGGATCATGGGGTCCTTGAAGGTCTCCTTGAACTCCGCCCAGAAGGTGGTGGGCTCAGAGTCCGGGATCACGTTGGAGCCGTATTGTTTCCGGGATTCTTCAACTTGTTTGTCAGTCAGTCCATTAAAATGCATGATGTTACACCCATTCGCTGCGGGAAGGGGGGCCTGCCCGAAGCAGGCCCCTTCCGCGGTTCAGATTTCAAATGTCCTTCTTCTGGAGCCGGCGCTCACATGTAGCGCCGGGCCAGCTCCACCAGGCCGGGGTCCGTGGTGGCCTGGCCGATGGCGTTGAACTTCCACTCGCCGTTGTTGCGGTAGACCTCGCCGAAGATCATGGCGGTCATGTTGTCGTAATTCTCGGAGAGGTTGTACCGGCACAGCTCCTGGTTGTTGCGGGCATCCACGATGCGGATGAACGCATTCTGGATCATGCCGAAGTGCTGGCGGCGCTGCACGGCCTGATAGATGTTCACCACCAGGACGATGCGGTCATACTCCGCCGGGACCCGGGACAGATCCACCACGATCTGCTCGTCGTCGCCCTCGCCGGCGCCGGTCAGGTTGTCGCCCATGTGCTGGACGGTGCCGGTGTAGTGCTTCAGATTGCCGAAGTAGACGATGTCCTTCTTGTCCATCAGCTTGCCGCTGCGCAGCACGAAGGCGGAGGCATCGCAGTCGATGGCGGGGCCGGAGGACCCGAACAGGCCGCCGAACAGGCCGCCCCTGGACTTGGCCGCCTCATCCCAGCCCAGACCGATGATCACTTTGGAAAGGCCCTCGTTGCCCTTGGTCAGGCTGATCTTCTGGCCCTTTTGCAGACTCACAGACATAGGAAAATTCCTCCTTCAAAATATCCGGCCGCGCCGCGGGCGCGGCCGGAGCGATCTGTTGTTCCCGATGGGGCGCGCTTACTCCACGTCCACGCCGTAGTTGGCGCACAGGGCCGCCAGGCCGCCCTGATAGCCGCTGCCGATGGCGTTGAACTTCCACTCGCCGTTGTTCTTGTACAGCTCGCCGAACACGGCCGCCGTCTCGATGGAGAAGTCCTCTCCCAGGTCATAGCGGAGCATCTCCTGGCCGTTGGTCTCGTCAAAGATGCGGATGAAGGCGTTGTTGACCATGCCGAAGTTCTGCCGGCGGCTCTCCGCCTCATAGATCGTCACCGTAAAGGCGATGCGCTGGATGTTGGCAGGCACCTTCGTCAGGTCGATGCGGATCTGCTCGTCATCCCCGGCGCCCTCGCCGGTCAGGTTGTCGCCCAGGTGCTCCACCGCGCCGGAGCTGTGCTTCAGATTGCCGTAGAACACGAAGTCGCCGGAGGAGGTGACCTTGCCGCTCTCCCCCAGCAGGAAGGCGGCGGCGTCCAGGTCGAAGTCCCCGCCGGTGTCGAAGCTGTTCACGTCCCAGCCCAGGCCCACGACCACCTTGGTGAGGCCGGGATTGCCCTTGGTCAGGCTGACTTTCTGTCCTTTTTGTAAACTGATGGGCATAATATTCCTCCTTGTAATCACTCGGCATCGATGCCGTAGTGGCCGCACAGGGCCGCCAGGCCGCCCTGGAAGCCGCTGCCGATGGCATTGAATTTCCACTCGCCGTTGTGGCGGTACAGCTCACCCACCACGATGGCGGTCTCGATGGAGAAGTCCTCCGCCAGGTCGTAGCGGATCAGCTCCTGGCCGGTGGCCTGGTCCACGATGCGGATGAAGGCGTTGGACACCTGGCCGAAGTTCTGGCGGCGGTTTTCCGCGTCGTAGATGGTGCAGGTGAAGGCGATCCGCTCGATGTTGGCGGGCACCTTGGAAAGATCCACCATGATCTGCTCGTCGTCGCCGTCGCCCTCGCCGGTCAGGTTGTCGCCCATGTGCTCCACGGCGCCGGTGCTGTGCTTGAGGTTGCCGTAGAAGATGAAGTCCCGCTCCGTGGGGCACTTGCCGTTGGCGCCCACCAGGAAGGCCGCCGCGTCCAGGTCAAAGGCGGAGCCGGAGTCAAAGGCATTCACGTCCCAGCCCAGGCCCACCATGATCTTGGTCAGGCCGGGATTCCCCTTGGTCAGATCGACTTTTTGTCCCTTGGAAAGATTGATCGGCATCTTGTGTTCCTCCGTTCCCAATATTTTAATGATTCACGGACCCCTTGTCCGGCATGTGATACATCTGGTCGAACTGGGCCTTGATGGCCTCCAGCCGCTTCTGATCCTCCACCCGCTGCTTGCGGGCAGTCTCCTGGATCTGCTTCGTCTCGTCGATGCCGCTGACGATGGTGCGCCAGGTCTGCTCCAGCGTCTCCACCTTGATGGAGCTGCCGGAGGCCAGCCGGGCGGTCATCTTGGCCTGCTCCGCCGTGTTCTGGGCGTTGCGGATCAGCATCTCGTTGGTCTTGGCGTCCAGGGCGCTCATGGCCTCCGCCTGGAGCCGCTGGCGCTTGAGCATGATGGCCTGGGTCAGCGCCTGCTTGAACACCGGCAGGGTGATGATGAAGGCGGAGTTGATCTTCCGCACCAGATTCATGTTGCTGAACTGCATGGTCTTGATCATGGGGATGGACTGCATGGCCACGTTCTCTGCCGTCCGCAGGTCCTGGGTCCGCTGCTCCAGCATCATCAGGGCCTGGTTCAGGGTGGTCAGCTCGAACTGGATGGAGTTGTCGCCGGTGGCCTCCATGTCCGCCTGGCGCTGGGCGATGTAGGCCTCCAGCTCCCGGCAGCCCTGCTCGCCGGCCAGGATGTAGCGCACCAGCTCGTGGTAGTAGTTCACGTTGGCCTGGAACATCTCCTCCAGCTTCCGGTTGGACTGCTTGATGTCCGCCTCGTACTGCTTCAGCTGGACGTAGATCTTGTCCACCTCTTCACCCATGGTGTGGTACTTGGCCAGGATCTTGTCCAGCTGCTTGCGCAGGTTGCCGAACAGCTTGCCGAAGAGGCCGGGGTTCTCCTTGATCTCCTCGATGTCGAACTTGTCCATGATCTTGGCCAGGGTGTTCAGCATCACGCTGGAGTCATCCAGCTGGGACAGGTTCATGCTGTTGAGCACCACGTCGGAGCACTTGGAGATCTCATCCGCCGCACCGGCACCGAAGGAGACGATGGACTCCAGGTTGTACACCTCGATCTGGCTGGCCAGGGCGTCCACCTCCGGCGAGTTGACCAGCGTCTGGGTCATCATCTGCCGGTCGGCGGAGATGTCGTACTGCTGATAGTTCTCCTCTTCCTGGGGGGCGGCGGGCGCCTGCCCCTGGAAAGGCTGAGGCTGGGATGGGGTCGGTCTGCTGAGATTCAGGCCCATAACTCATGAACTCCTTCCAAATAGTTTTCTGATGGAGTGCAGTCCGCTTTCCTGCACAGTGTTGAAGTCAGGGATCCGCAGATCGTAGAGGTAGTCCCCGATCTGCGTCTCGCCGGCGAAGGGGCGGGCGAAGTGCTGCTCGATGCACTGGTAGCCGGTGGGGACGAAGAACAGTACGTCGAATCCCACCAGGCTCAAAAACGCGGTGAGGATGCTGTCCTCCAGGGAGATCATCTTCTCCGTGGTGTTGATATAGATGAGCTTGGGGTTCTTTTTGGTGAAGTCGAACTTCTGGATCTTCCGCAGCAGGTCCTTGGGGAGATTCAGGGCCGTGGCGATCACCGTGTACTCCGTGCCGTTTTCAAAGGTCCCCCGGATCAGCTTCTGATCCAGCAGCAGCTGCAGCTTATCCAGCAGGTGCTCCTGCACCTCCGCCCGCAGGATCCCGTAGAGATAGGCGCTGTGGGCCTTGATCTTGCTGCGCAGCAGCTTGCCGTTTTTCAGAAACTGGGTGGCATACGGCTTGACGGGATTGGGGTCCGTGCCCTGGACCCAGGGGACGGAGCGGACCACCTCCGTGTCCGGCGTGATGAGCTTTTTGATGTCCAGCCAGTACTGGGAGGCGTTGCCGTCCTTCACGCCGCAGATCTTCTGGCAGATCACCGGCAGGGTGACCGTGTCCCCGGCGGCGGAGAAGCTGGGGCGGTATTTCAGCTCCTGGTCCCACAGGATGGGGATCTCCTCATACATGGTCTGCAGCAGGACCGTGGAGGCCTTGGCGTACTGCTGATTGCGGTAGAGTCCCGTGTCCTGGTACATCAGCCGGTCCAGGTCCCGCTCCGCCTGATAGGCGGCGGTGGTGACCCGGGCCTGGTTCTGGTCCACCGGGAAGCGGTCCATCGCCACGGACTGGGGGCTGTGGATCTCCAGCAGATCCGGAGCGCGGAGGACGCTGCCCTCGTTCAGGTTGGGGAGCAGCACCAGCACATCCACCGGCAGCCGGGCCAGCAGCCGCAGGAACAGCGCCCCGATGTCGGAGGCGCATCGGCCGAACTGGAGAAAGACCGCCACCTCCGGCGCTTTCCAGTCCGGGAACAGCTCCTTTTGATACCGGCTGAGCCAGCAGAGCAGCGAGACTGCCCGGCTGGTGAGCTTGGCGACGCTGCCGCCGCAGGAGGTCTCCTCCTCCAGCACCAGGTCGATGAAAGCCTTGGTCATCAGGCGCTGAAGCTCGATATTGGCGGGGTAACGGATGTTGGCGGAAAGGCCGGCGGCCAGCTGCTCCGCAGAGGTGTAATTCCCCCGCTTCACTGCGGCGATCTCCTCCGGCGTCGGCGGCGGAGGGTCGCCGTTGACCACGCAGATCCGGCGCCCGCCGCCCTTCAGCGCCTGGTAGAGCGCAAACAGGTCGTTGGTGTAGGTGAGGCTGTCCTCCACGCCGTACTGGCAGAGGAAGAGGTTGTAGAAAAAGCGGGCGTCGCTCCCCCGGGCCTGGACGGCGGTCTGGACCGCGTTCAGCTCCGGTCTCTGCACCCAGGCGTTGGTGCAGGGAGAGAGGGACGGCAGCGTGCCGTAGAGCCGCTGGCGCTCCACCTCCCGCTGCAGGTCCTCCTGCAGCCGCTTCACGCCGAAGCCCGCCGGGAAGGGGCCCAGGCCGGGGGCCTGGTACAGCCGGGACAGCGCGGACTGGGGGTCCACGGTGAGATACGCCTGGTCCCCGCCGGTCTCCAGCAATACGACGTCCGCCCCCGCCCGGGAGAGGACCGTCAGCAGCTGGAGCTCGTAGTGGCTCACATCCCCGGCGTAGAGGATCTTGGGCAGCGTCTCGCCCCCCAGCACGTTGACGATCCGCTCGAACTTGTAGTAGAGCCAGCACATGTACTTGATGTAGGCGTTGCGGAGCATGTTGTCGTTCTTCCCCTGGCGCCGCATGTCGTCCAAAGTGGCGTACATGGCCGTCACCACGGCAGTCCGCTGCCCGTCCGTCATCCGGGGCAGCCACTTCTGCAGCCGCTGGGAGAAAAAGCCCGCATCCATCCGGAAGTCGGCCCCCATCATCTCGTTGAAGTAGGCCAGGTTGCCGGGGTCCGGGTTGGGGATGCGCCCGTCGATGATGACGCCGGAGCGGCGGGCCGCCTCGTAATAGCGGCGCAGGAACTCCGCCACATCTCCGCTGTAGGCGGCGATCCGGAGGAAATAGGCCCGGGCGCCGCCCCGCTGGGAGAGGGGCCGGAAGCAGTCATTCAGTTGTGTCAGTTCCGCCAGTTGAAACATCGCAGCCATGCCACTTTCTGAATTGAATGGATTTGACTCCTATTATAATGGCTCCCACAGATTTTTTCAACATATGCATGGAGCATAGCGGGAAATTCCACAAAAATTTAACATGCTCCGCAGGGGGAAATCTATTTTCTTCTCTCCCGGTCAGTGCTATAATAGGACCCGTCAGCGGCCGTTGATCCCGGCCGTGTTGCCATATCAAGAACAAAAGAGGCTGAACATGAGAAACACTCTGACCGGGTACGACGTGGGGGCCCTGCTCTACTGCCCCGCCAATGCCCATACATCCATCGCGGACTCCCTTGTGGGGCAGCGGTTCCCCACGCCCTTCTCCCTGGCGTTCTGTCTGGAGGACACCGTGTCCGCGGACAGCGTGGCGGAGGCGGAGCGGATCCTGCAGAACACGCTGGAGCGGATCTCCGCCGCCTCCCGGCAGCACACCTTCTTCCTGCCGCCCATCTTTGTCCGGGTCCGGAGCCCGCAGCAGCTGCTGCGCCTGGCGGAGACCTATGCCCCCTACGCCGGCATCCTGGCGGGCTTCATCCTGCCCAAGTTCTTCCTGGACAACTGCGGGCCCTATGTGGCGGCGATCCGGTCCATCTCGCAGACAGCTTCCTACGTCTACATGCCGATCTTCGAGTCCGCCGCCATGATCCCGCCCGCCGCCCGGCAGACGGCGCTGGCTGAGATCCGGGAGCAGCTGGATACCGTCTCAGGCTCCATCCTGAACGTCCGGGTGGGCGGGAACGACCTCTCCCACGCCTTCGGCCTGCGGCGGCCGGTGGACCGGACCATCTACGACCTGCGGCCGGTGGCGGACATCCTCATCGACATCGTCACCACCTTCGGCGACCGGTACGTGGTGTCCGGCCCGGTGTGGGAGTACTACTCCGGCGAGGGCTGGGACACCGGCCTGCGCCGGGAGCTGGAGATGGATCTTTTGAACGGGTTCATCGGAAAGACCGTCATCCACCCCAACCAGATCCCCGTGGTGAACGAGATGCTCCGGGTCTCCGTCCGGGACTATGCCGACGCCCGGGCCGTGCTGAACTGGGACGCCGGCAGCGGCCGCCTGGTGGCTGCCAGCGCCGGCGCGGACCGGATGAACGAGTACAACACCCACTTCAACTGGGCCCGGAAGATCGTCCTGCGGGCGGAGCGGTACGGCACCCGCCCCTGACCGCATGCAAGGCGCCGCCGCGGGAAATCCCGCGGCGGCGCCGTCTGCGCTGCAGGTCCTGCCCGGCAGCGGACAAAGAGAAGGACACGCCGTCGGCGTGTCCTTCTTTTAAAACACACACAAATGGAAACGTCTGCTGTTTCCGGGAGCCGGATCAGCCCTTCACCGAGCCTGCGGTCAGGCTGGCGTTGACCTGCTCCTGGAAGATGGCGAACACGATGATGCTGGGCAGCACCGCGATGGTGATGGCCGCGAACATGGCCGTGTAGTTGAAGCTGAACTGGCTGGTGAAGTAGCTCAGGGACAGCGGCAGGGTCCGGTTGTCCGTGGAGCTGGTCAGCAGCAGGGCGAAGGTGAATTCGTTCCAGCTCTCCAGGAAGGTCAGCACGGCCGCGCTGGCCAGGCCGCCCTTGGCGCAGGGCATCATCACCTGGATGAAGGTGCGGAAGAAGCCGGCGCCGTCGATATAGGCGGCCTCCTCCAGCTCCGTGGGGATGGAGGCAAACGCAGAGCGCAGCACCATCAGGGAGATGGGCATGTTCAGCGCCGTGTACACCAGGATCAGGGCGAACTTGGTGTCATAGAGCCCCAGCTTCGTGATGATGTTGTACACCGGGCTCATCAGCGCCGTGGTGGGGATCACCATGGACAGGGAGAGGATGGCATAGATCGTGTTCTTGAAGCGGAACCGCTTCTTGGCGAACACATACCCCGCCATGGCCAGGCAGAACACGTTCAGGATCGTGGTGATGGTGGCGATGATCAGGCTGTTTGCAAAGAACTTCAGGATCGGAGCGATCTCCAGCGCTTGCACATACCCGTCAAAGCTGAAGTGGGACGGCAGGGACAGGCCGTTGGAAAAGATCTCGCTGTTGGTCTTGAAGGAGGACAGAACGACCCAGATGATGGGGAACAGGGCCACGCACACGCACAGGGCCATGAACAGATAGGAAAATCCGCGGGCGACCTTCTGAGTGGGCGTTCTCTTATAATGCGTCAACATTCCAGATCCCTCCTCAGTCTTCCTTATTCATGCCGAAGATCTTGCGGATCAGCGTCATGGTGACGAAGCCCAGCAGAATGATCACGACGCCGATGGTATTGGCATAGCCGTAGTTGTTAGCCTTCACGGTGGTGTACAGATACAGCGGCAGGTTGGTGGTGTCGGTGCCGGGGCCGCCGCCGGTGGTGATGTACAGCATGGAGAACAGCTGCAGCATGTAGGTGGCCGCCATGATGACCGTGGTGCCGATCATCTTCTTGACCACCGGGAACATCACCAGGCGGTCGATCTGGAAGCTGGTGGCGCCGTCGATCTCCGCCGCCTCGATGAGGCTCTCATCGGTGCTCAGCAGCTGGGCCAGGACCAGGGTGGTGGTGTATCCTGCGAACAGGAACCAGGTCAGGGTGACAGAGGGAAACGCCGTCGCCGTCTCAAACAGCCAGTTGTGCTGCAAACTCTCCAGTCCGATCAGCTTCAGGAACGAGTTCACCGCGCCGTACTGGGCGTTGTACAGGTTCAGGAAGATCATGGCGATGGCAGACTGGGAGATAATATTCGGGATCATGTAAGTCACACGAACGAATTTCCAGCCCCTGGGCTTCTTGTACAGGATAAAGGCCAGCAGCGTGCCCAGGGTCACGTGGAAGATGCAGTGGATAAAAAGCCATTTGACTGTGTTGCCGAAGATGGGCCAGAAGCGGTTGTCCTCGGTGAACAGCTGAATGAAATTGGAAAAGCCGACAAAGGTGAAGGTGCGGGGCAGCAGGCGGTAGTCGAACAGCGACGTGACGAACACCATCACCAGCGGGATCGCGAAGATCAGGATGAAGAGGATGCACGCCGGCGCCAGGAACAGGGCGATCCACCCGCCATTTTTTTGTTTCATCAGAATCCATCTCCTTGTCCAAGGATAGGGAAGATCGGGCTGCCGCTAGGGCAGCCCGATCCTTTGTGCGCAGATTGCAGTCACGGGCTTCCAGGGTGTTGCCTATGCCTTTTCAGGCGGGGATGGGATCAGGCCACAGCGTTCTCCGTGGCGAAGTCCGTCAGGATCTGGCAGAACTGCTCCGGCGTGTAGGTGCCGTTGGCCAGGTTGGGCAGCTCGGCGCTGAACAGATCCTGCAGGCCGGGCACCATGTTGCCGGTGAAGGTGTTGGAGCGCACCGTGCACTCAGAGGCCATGTTCAGGAACTCGCCCAGCAGCGGGAAGTTGGTGGTGGCGGTGTCGGTGATCTCCACAGAGGCGGCAGCGGGGACCATGCCCTGCATCTCCAGGGCCAGGGTCTGGGCCTCGGGGCTGGTGAAGAACTTCACCATGGCGATGGCAGCCTCTTCCAGGGCGGGATCGTCCTGCTTGGTGACGAACATGCCCTCGATGGGGGCGTCATAGACGAAGCCGCCGGGATAAGTAGCCACGCCCACGTTCTGGTCAAAGCCCTCGGGCGTCTTGGAGGTATCGGAGAAGTCGCCGATCATCCAGGGGCCGTTGCAGATCATGGCCACGTTGCCGGAGAAGAAGTTGTTGGCCGCGTTCTCATAGGCGCCGCCCACGGCGTCCAGCGTGGTGTAGTTCTGGTACCACTTCTGCATCTCGGCCACGGCGTTGACGACGGGCTCGATGTTGTAGTCGGTGGGATACTTGGTGTTCATGAACTCCAGGCCCTCGTCGCCGCTGGTGGCGACCATGGCGCCCATCAGCAGCATGGAGACCCATGCGCCGTCGGCGGTGTCCATGGCCAGCGGGGTGATGCCGGCAGCCAGGAGCTTGTCGCAGTTGTCAAAGAACTCCTCCCAGGTGGTGGCGGGCTGGATGCCGACCTGATCGAACAGCTCCTTGTTGTAGAAGTAGCCGATCAGCTGGCCCTCGCTGGAGGAGGCGTAGATCTTGCCGTCGCGGCAGTTGGCGGCCTGCCAGGCGTCGTTGTCATACATGGCGGCCCACTCGGGATCGGCGTTCACCACGTCGGTCAGGTCCACCACCAGATCGGCCTCCAGGGCCAGGTCCAGCAGGGCGTAGCCGCCGCCGTACACCACGGGAGGCAGCTGGCCGGAAGAGATCTGGACCTGGATGCGCTCAGCGTAGTTGGCGTCGCCGGGCACTTCCTCGATCTCGATGCGGTACTGGCCCGCGTACTCCTCGTTGAAGCGGTTCACCAGCTCGGCCACCACGGGGGCAGCGGTGTTGGTGCCCACCTGGAACGTGGGATAATTGATCACGATCTCGTCGCCGGTGCTCTCGCTGCCGCTGTCAGAGGCCGCGCCCTCATCGGTGCCGCCGCCGCAGCCGACCAGCCCAAGAAGCATGACCAGGGCCAGTGCGCAAGACAGCCATCTTTTCATCATCTTCATTTATGATTTCCTCCTTTTCCGGGGGACCTTCCCCCGTATATGTGAATATCATACCATGGAAAAGCGCACAAATATTAAGATTCTTTTGTTCTTGTTCTGGTAGAAATCCGCTCAATTTTTTCCGTGGAAGGCCAAATATGTCCTATCTTTTCCGCCGGCGGCCGCGCTTTTTGCCGGAAACTGCCGGCTCTCCGCCGGGAGAGGGCCGGTGTGCGTTTGGGAAATTCTCCCTTTCCAATCTTGAAAAAAAGCGTCTGTTTCGATAAAATAAAAAAGAGCGGCCCCGACCGGCCGCAGAAGGGAGGCGTGCGGATGGCGGAGCAGAGGAGCGGCGGAGGCCGCAAGCGGTCGATCCTGGCCAGATTTTTCTTTCTGGTCTGCATCATGATCCTGGGGCCGATCCTGCTGACTCTCCTGGTCTTTTACCGCACCATCCCGGACCGCATGGAGGAGCAGGCCCAGGGAAACGCCGACTTCTACATGGGCCAGGTGGCCTCCTCGGTGGAGAGCTCCATGGACCTGGCCCGGGATGTGGCCTACAGCGCCATGGCGGACAATGACCTGCGCCAGGCGATGCTGGACCCGGCGTCATACCTGGCTGTGGACGGGCGGGATGCCCTGCTGCGCGTGGTGGGCGGCGTGGCCGCCTACCAGTCCACCTGGCACAAGAGCGGGCTGAACAGCGTCTATCTGTTCCGGCAGGACGGGCAGTTCGCCCTGTATTCCCCCACGGGATCCTATGCTCAGGAGCAGCAGCGCATGCAGCAGGTCTATGCCGCCGCTGCGGGGCTCACCTCCGTGGAAACGCTGTTCCGCGTGCCCGGAACGCCCTCCGGCACCCTCTATTTCCTGCTGGACTACAAAAACATCTCCAATCTGGATCTGCTGGGCAAGCTCATCATGGAGATCGACGTGGAGACCATGGTGAACGCGGCGGATCTGATCGACCTCTATCCGGGCACCTGCCTGGCGCTGTCCGGTCAGGACGGGCAGCTGCTGTTCGGACTGGGCGAGGATCTGGAGCTGCTGCTGGACCGGGCCGGGACCTCCGGCGCCTATGTCCAGGGCGCCACCGCCGGGCGGCTGGGCCGGTACTATCACGTCAGCCAGCAGGTGGGCGGGAATGATCTGCAGCTGGACTTTTTTGTCCCCCTCTCCTCCATGTACGATCTGGTGTGGGAGGGCAGCGGCATCTTCTCCGTCCTGTGCGTGGCCATCCTGCTGCTGGCCATTCTGGCGGCCCTGGTGATCTACCGGGTGATGCGCCGCGCCATGCAGGGCATGGAGGACACGCTGCACCGCATGGCGGAGTCCGACTACACCGCCCGGATGCCCGACAGCGGCTATCGGGAGCTGGCCAGCCTGGAGTCCGCCTTCAACCGCATGGCGGACAACCTGGACGCCTCGTTCCAGGACGCCTATCAGAAGGGCCTGAAGCTGCAGGAGAGCGAGTCCCGCCTGCTGGCCGCCCAGATCAACCCCCATTTCATCTTCAACGTGCTGGAGGCCATCAACATGCGGTGCGTGGACGCGGGGCTGAAGGACATCTCCCACATGGTCACCAATCTGGCCAATCTTCTGCGGGGCAACATCGGCATCGGCAGCGGCAACCAGAAGATCACGCTGGAGCAGGAGCTGGGCTATGTCCGGTACTATCTGGATCTGCAGCGGCAGCGGTTCGGGGAGAGCCTCGTCTACTCCATCGAGCAGGAGGACGACGAGCTGCTGCAGTACCTGGTGCCGCGGCTGACCATCCAGCCGCTGGTGGAAAACGCCATCGTCCACGGGCTGGAGCCCCGGCGGGGCCTGGGCTCCGTCACCATCCGCCTGTGGGAGGAGGAGCACAGCATCTGCGTGCGGGTGGAGGATGACGGCGTCGGATTCGACGTCTCGAAGCTGGACCTGTCCGGCGAGGCGGCCGCCGCCGGAGACCACAACCACATCGCCCTGCCCAATGTGATCCGCCGGCTGCATCTTCTGTACGGAGAGCAGGCGGACCTGAAGATCACATCAGAGCCCGGCCGCGGCACCTCGGTGCTGCTGATCCTGCCGATCGACCAGACAAAGGGGTGAGACAAATGCCATATTCCGTGATGCTGGTAGACAACGAGCCTGTGATCCAGCGGGGCCTGATGCAGCTGATCGACTGGAAGGCCCTGGGCTGCTATGTGCGGTCCATCGCCTATGACGGCGCAGACGCCGTCCGCCAGATCCAGGAGTCCCCGCCGGACATCGTCATCACAGACATCCGCATGCCGGAGATGGACGGGCTGCAGCTGTGCGCCTGGGTGCGGGAGCACTGCCCGGACATCCAGCTGATCCTGTGCACCGGCTTTCCGGATTTCGAATACGCCCAGCAGGCCATCCAGTACGAGGTGGCGGATTTCGTCCTGAAGCCCACCACGGAGGAGGGGCTCTCCGCCGCGGTGAAAAAGGCCTGCCAGCGGCTGCAGAAGGACAGCGGGATCCAGAAGAGGAGCCTGCTGCTGGAGCAGCAGGCCCTGCTGGGGGAGCTGATCTTCAAAAGCCGCCATTCCATGCTGTATATCCTCAACCGCCTCAACGACCTGCACATCACCCTGTCCAGCTATTACGTGCTGAGCCTGGAGGTGGTCTTTCAGGGCCCCCTGGAGGAGGGCACGGCCATGCTGCAGCAGGCCCAGGACATCTTCCTCTCCTGCTGCGAGGGGCAGACCGTGTACCTGGTGCCCAAGAGCGATCTGTGCAGCTATGCCGTCCTGCCGCTGCCGGAGGATGCGGATCCCCTGGCGCTCTGCACCGCCGCGGTGGAGGCCGTGGACGGCAGTACGGACTTTCTGCTGACCATCGGCATCAGCCGGTGCCACAAAAATCCCCTGAACATGCGCAAGGCCGCCCAGGAGGCGGACGACGCCCAGAAGTTCCTGCTCTCCAGCAGCCAGCCCTCCGTGATGCGGTGCCAGGATCTGCCGCGGCTGTCTGAGGAGACCACCAACCTGCTGCTGGAAAAGCTGCGGCTGGTGGAGAGCGCCCTGGAGAACCGCAGCGGGGACACGGCCATGAAGCATCTGGGGGGTCTGTTCCAGGTACTGCGGGCCATCCCCTTCTCCAGCGCCTATCAGATCGCCCTGCTGCTGAAGAATTTCTGCATCAGCCTGCTGCTGAGCCACGACCTGTCCCCGGACCGGCTGGCGGAGATGCCGGATCTGGACGGCGGCAGCATGGAGTCCCTGGAGTCCGGGCTGCGGGACTATCTGACCAGCACGCTGGCCCAGATGGGCCGGGCGCCGGAGAACATCGACAGCATCATCTACGAGGTGAAGCAGTATATCGACCAGAACTACAGCGCCAGCCTCTCCCTGGACGCGCTGGCGGCCATGGTCCACCTGAGCCCCACCTATTTCAGCAAGCTGTTCAAGCGGGAGATGGGGGAGAATCTGAGCACCTATATCCTCAACACCCGCATCGAGCACGCCAAGCTCCTGCTGCGGACCACTGACAAAAAGGCATATGAGATCGCGGAGGCCGTGGGCATCTACGATCCTGTGTATTTTTCCAAGATCTTTAAAAAGGCGGTCGGACTGAAGCCCAAGGAATACCGGGAGCGTCCGGACGCCGAGGAAACAGAAAGGATGATCAAATCATGAGCTTACAAGTGACGATCGGAACCGCTCCCTGCTCCTGGGGCGTGTGGTGGCCGGACGGGACCCCCTCCGGCACCCCCTACAACGTGTTTCTGGACCAGGCGGCGGAGGCCGGCTACAAGGCCCTGGAGCTGGGCCCGGTGGGGTATCTCCCCACGGACATCGGCCAGCTGCGGGACGAGCTGGCCAGCCGGGGCCTCTCCATCTGCGGCGGCACCGCCTGCTACGACTTCCTGAAGGCGGCGTCCTTCGCCGACGTCCGGGCGGATGTGGACGAGCTGTGCAAGCGGCTGCTGGCCTTTGACGTCCACTATCTCATGACCATGGACGGCACGGCCATGAGCCGTGAGACCAAGGCCGGCCTCAAGGAGCAGCAGGAGCGGACCTACCGGATCTTCGGCGAGATGGGCCGCTACTGCCGGGACACCTACGGCATCGAGATCCTGATGCACCCGGAGCGCTGCTCCCTCATCGAGACCCGGGAGGAGCTGGAGCGGCTGATCGACCTGGACCTGTGCATCTGCTTCGACAACGGCCACTACGCCGCCGCCAACGGCGGCTGGCAGAAGGGCGACCGCAGCGCCCTGGACTTCCTGGAGGCCCACATCGACCACATCCCCTACCTGCACTTCAAGAACGTCTCCGGCGAGGTCCGCAAGCAGGAGCTGGACGGCGCCCTGGCCTGGGACGATCCCAAGATGGACGACATCATGTGCGACCTGGAGGACGGCATCATCGACTATGAGGCCTACCGGGACCTGCTGGACCGGCTGAACTTCCAGGGCGTGGGCATCATCGAGCAGGACTGCCCCCACGCCACCACCCAGGAGGCCTTTGAGAAGGCCAAGAAGAACCTGGTCTACCTGCAGAAGATCCATCTCATCCCCTGACCGTCTGCCCGCCCCGTCTCACCGGGGCGGGCTCCTTTTTCCGCAAAAACGCTCCGCACGGAAATCCGCGCGGAGCGTCTTTTTGCCTCATCTCACCGGGGGCACTTGGAGAGGGCCTCTTCGTCGGCGATGATGGTGACATCCTGGTGGAGCTGGAGGATGGAGGCCGGGACCTGGGGGGTCACCGGGCCGAAGCAGCTGGCGTACAGGGCGTCCGCCTTATCGGCGCCGCTGGCGATCAGCAGGATCTTCCGGGCCTGGGTGATGGCCTGCATCCCCATGGAGATGGCCTGCCGGGGCACGTCCTCCTCCCGCTCGAAGAAGCGGGTGTTGGCGGCGATGGTGCTCTCCGTCAGGTCCACCTGGTGGGTGTACTTGGAGAAGTGGTCATCCGGCTCGTTGAAGCCGATGTGGGCGTTGCGGCCGATGCCCAGCAGCTGCAGGTCGATGCCGCCCAGGTCGGCGATCAGCTGGTCATACCGGCGGCACTCCGCCTCCGGATCGGCGGCCATGCCGTCGGGGATGTGGATGCGGGCGGGGTCGATGTTGATGTGGTCGAAGAAGTTCTGGTGCATGAAGTAGTGATAGCTCTGCTCGTTGTCCGCCGGCAGGCCCCGGTACTCGTCCAGGTTCACCGACGTCGCCTCCGCGAAGTCCAGGTCCCCCTTCTCATACCAGAGGATGAGCTGGCGGTAGACGCCCAGGGGCGAGGAGCCCGTGGCCAGGCCCAGCACGCTCTCCGGCTTCAGGATCACCTGGGCCGAGATGATGTTGGCCGCCTTGCGGCTCAAATCGTTGTAGTCTTTCGCATGGATGATCTTCATCCGGATGACCTCCTCATATCTCGTTGGAATGTGCCCGGCGGGCTCAGAGCTGCGCGGCCGCCCGGTCGGCCATGGCGTCGCTCTCCGCCAGGGAGAGATGGCCCCGGGCCGCCAGGATCAGCGCGCCCAGCACCGGGCTGTACTTGGGCTGCACCAGGGTGTAGCCCGCCCGCTCCATGCAGGCGCGGAAGGGGACCATGATGGTCTCCCCCGCCCGGAACAGGCCGCCGGAGTAGGAGACCGGCACCGGCTCCCCGGCGGGGAAGTCCAGCTGCCGGCGGATGGCGTCGGCCGTCTCCGTCAGCTCCTCCGCCGCCCGGCGGTAGATGTCCTGCGCCGCCGGATCCCCCTGCTGGGCGGCCCGCAGGGCCACCAGCTGGAGCTTTGCCAGCAGGGCGGAGTTCTGCCGGATCTCCGTCTGGAGATAGCCGGAGAAGTACAGGTCGTGGGTCAGGCCCATCTCCCGGCGCAGCTCCTCGTAAACGGCGGAGCGGGGATGGCGGCCGTCGGCCTGCTTGACGAATTCCGTGATCAGCTGCCGGGCCACCCAGCTGCAGGAGCCCTCATCGGCGAAGAACAGCGACCAGCCGCCCACTCGGCAGGCATTGCCCGCCTGGTCCTCGCCATAGGCCACGGAGCCGGTGCCGGCCACGATGTTGATGCCCGGCCGGCCCGCCAGGCTCCCGCCCCAGCCCGCCACGGAGTCGTTGGCGATCTGGATGGGGCACCCCGGCAGGATCTCCCCCAGGATCCGGGGGAACGACTCCTCCGTCCCGGGGACCTCGCCGTAGACCGTCAGGCTCAGCATGGCGGAGGTCACCTGATCCGCCGTGATCTTCCCATCATCCAGCAGGGCCTGGACGGAGGAGGCCATCAGGTCCCGAAAGCCCTCCTCTCCCAAAAAGGCGTAGTTGCAGCCGGCAAACGTCCGGTGGGACAGCACCCGGCCGGTCTCGTCCGCCAGGAGCCACTCCGTTTTGGTGGAGCCGCCGTCACATCCTAAAAATATCACGAGAGTCCCTTCCTTCTATTCAACATCTTTGCACAGCAGAGCGCCAGGCCGCTGGCCAGCAGCGCCAGCACGCCCACGGTGCGGAACATCCAGCCCATGCCCAGGTACTCCGCCAGGAAGCCGCTGAGGGCGTTGCCCGCCACGGCGCCGGCCCCCTGGCCGATGGCCAGGAACAGCAGGTGCCCGGTGGCCAGATACTCCCCCGGCACCGTCTCCAGCATGAAGTCCACGCAGGCGGGGGTGAACAGGGCAAAGGACAGCGCCTGGAACAGTCCCGCGGCCATCACGACGCCCAGAGAGGACGCCCCGCCCAGCACCAGCGCCTTCAGGGCGTAGCACAGCATGGAGACGCTGATCAGTGCCGCCGCCGAGAGGTGCGTCTTTGACCGGATCCGGGTGTAGCCGAACATCACCGGCAGCTCGCTGATGGCCTGGAGGAACAGGGCGATGCCCACGTGCTGCTCCGTCCCCCCGGAGGAGAGGATCAGCACGGAGTAAAAGCTCTCCATGGAGCCGGAGGCCAGGGTGCTGAGGAACAGCGCCGCCAGCATCACGCAGTACACCCGGTTGTGCCGCAGGGTCCCGATCCCCCGCCCCAGGGTGACGGTCCTGGCCGGACGGTCCGGGGCCGGCGGGTTGGGCAGCGACAGCGCCACCACGCACATCAATCCCCACAGCACCCACAGCACCGCGTTTCCCGGCCGGAAGCCCCAGCGGGACACCACCATGCCGAAAATGACGGCGCCGAAGGCGTAAGACAGAGAGCCCCCCGCCCGGGTGGCGCCGTAGTTCAGCGGCAGGCCGCTGTTGATGAGCCGCAGGGCCCAGGAGTCGATGAAATTCATCATGCAGACCACGGTGACGTACAGGCCCATCACCGCCAGGGCGGTGATCCACACCTGTCCGCCGCCCCAGGTCAGCAGAAAATAGCAGGCCGCGCCCGCCGCCGTCCCGCCCAGGGTCACCTGCCGGGCGCAGGAGAACCGGTCGTTGAGATATCCCCACAGGGGCCTGGCCAGGGTGGCCGCCAGGGTCCCCAGGGTCATCACCTGCCCGATCAGCAGGTTGCTGTACCCCAGGGAGACCAGGATGGGCGAAATGTAGGCCACGGTGATGCAGTCCATCAGCATCATGATGGCCTGCAGCAGGAAAAAGCGGCGATTCAGCGTTTTTGCGGACATACGGTTCCTTCCATCTTGCTGCCCATAAGGGAGAAGAAGTCCGGGTACCGCCGCCGGGAGGTGTCGATCCCCCTTGCGGCGGAGAGGTCCGCCGCAAGCACCTGCAGGGCCGGCAGGAACTCCAGAGGCTGCAGCTCCTCCCGCCCGCAGTGCAGCAGGTGGAGCGTCTCCCCCTCCCCGCTCCCGTCCGGGGACAGCAGGGCGCAGCGGGCGCCCACGGACCGGGCGAAGTCCGCCAGCCGCAGCATCCGGCTCCGGTCCTCTCCCTCCGGCGGCAGCAGGCACAGCAGGCAGGCGCTCTCGTCCAGGGCGTTCTGGATGCCGTGGAGATACTCGTCCAGGGGATAGCAGGACACGGGCAGATAGTTGGTCTCCAGCAGCTTCAGCGCCGCCTCCCGGGCGGCGCCCAGGCCGCTGCCGCAGCCCAGCACGTACAGGTGCCGGAAGGGCAGGATCTCCGCCAGGCGGGCCTGGCTCCAGGCCCGGGCCCGGGCCAGGTTCTCCTCCGCGTCCCGGCACAGCCGGTCCAGGGCGGCCAGCATGTCCGCCCGGTAGGTCTCGTCCCGGCAGACGGACAGGCCCAGCAGCATCAGCGTCAGTACGGTGGCGGTGACGCCCTTGGTCTTGGCGCCGATCCGCTCCTCGCCGATCCGCAGCGTCACCGCCAGGGTGGCGGCGCTCCCCACCGGGGAGTCCGCCCGCTCCGTGACGGCCGCCACGGGACGGCCCGCCCCGGTGAGGGCGGTGACCAGCTCATAGGTGTTGGTGCTGACGCCGCTCTGGGAGATGGCCAGATACAGCGGCCGCTCCCCGGTCAGCCGGGTCCCGGCCGCCTCCGACGGCACCAGGCAGGTGACCTCCGCCCCCCAGGCCCGCTCCAGCACCGGCCGGGCCATCAGGGCGGCGTAGTGGGAGGACCCGGAGCCGATCAGCACCACCCGGTCCGGCCGCAGATCCCCGAACCGCCGGGCGAAGGCGCCGGTGATTTCCTCCCTGGAATCCAGCAAAGCCCGCCACAGGGCGGGTTGCTGGACGATATACTCCTGCAGAAGCGTCATCTGTGTCATTCCTTGATCTTCTTGCAGATATCCCGGAACAGCACCATGTCCGCCATGGCGTCCTCAAAGTCGGACTTGGGCTTGGTGCCATTGACGATGCAGTCGTAGAAATACTTGACCTCGTCCTGGAAGGGATCCCGGTAGTCGGGGCCGTAGACGGTGGTCTTGGTGTCCTCCTTGGTGGACTCGATCACCTCGAAGGACTGGGGCTGATAGCGCAGGTAGGGGGTCTCGTACTTGATCTTCATGCGCCGGTCGTGCTGATAGATCTCGATGGAGGCGTCGAACTGCACCACGTCCTGGTCGTTGAGGATCTCATACACCGCCAGGAAGTCGTTGTACCGGAAGACGATGATCACGTGCTCGCCCTGGACGGACACGGACTCGATCTCCACCGGCAGGCCCACCAGCTCCCGCACGGCGGAGAGGGTGTGGCTGCCCAGGCCGGTCAGCATCACGTAGGTGATGCGCTGCTGCTCGGTGCTGTCGGGGCCCAGGGCGCGGATCAGCTGCTCCTTGCGGCGGGCGGAGCCGTCCACCTTGGCCTCGTCGGGGATGTCGCTGCACAGATAGGGCAGGCGGGTCTGGCCCATGAAGAAGTCGCCCTCCAGGATGATGTCCCGGAAGCGCATATACTCGATCTTGCGGTCATCGGCGGCCAGCAGCTCCTTGCACTTCAGGAAGCCCTGGCTGTAGCGGCGCATATAGCCCACCATGCACGCCTGGCCGGGATGGGCCTTCTCGGCGGCGATCAGCTTCTCCAGGTCCTCGATGCACAGCGTCACGGGCTTCTCCACGAACACGTGCTTGCCGGCCTCCACGGCGGCCAGGGCATAGTCCGCGTGATACTGGTCGGGAGAGCAGATGAACACCGCGTCCACGTTGGGGTCCTTCACCAGCTCATAGGGGTCCGCATAGGCCTTGGCCTGATAGGTATCCGCGATATGCTTCAGCTGGCTGGGGGAGACGTCGGACACCGCCGTGATCTCATACATGTCCCGCAGACCGCTCAGGATCGGCAGGTGCATCATCTGGGACACCGTGCCCACGCCGATCATACCAACTTTCACCATAAAAAAACTCCTTTCTGCATCCCTAGGGATCCACACAGTATGATAGCTTAATTTTACCGAAATCACAAGGTCCACACAATGAAGATTCTCGTGCGGATTCTAGGATTTTTTTGTCCCTGGGGCAAAGAGGGCAAAAAAATCCATGGAACTGGAAGGGATTCTCCTAACAGGACGACGGATCTTGTGATATGATAACCTGGAAGAATCCTTCAAATGCAAAGGAGTTGTCGCATCCATGAAGATCATCGTCACAAAAGACTATCAGGCCATGAGCCGCTGTGCCGCCGACCTGGTCCAGGCCTGCGTGGAAAAGGAGCCCCAGAGCCTCGTCAGCTTCCCCGGCGGAGACACGCCCATCGGCATGCTGGAGGAGTTCGTCTCCCGGGTCAACCAGGGCGTCATCGACCCCACGGGGCTGAAGTTCGTCCAGCTGGATGACTGGGTGGGCATCGGCCCCCAGGACGAGGGCAGCTGCTCCCACTTCGTCAGCACCCGCCTGCTGGCCCCCATGAACCGCCCCTTTGCCGACCGGTTCCTGTTCGACGGCAGCCGGCGGGACACCATCGACCAGCAGCTGGAGGAGCAGGATGCCTTCATCCGCCGCTACGGCCCCATCGCCGTGGAGGTGCTGGGCATCGGCATGAACGGCCACCTGGGCTTCAACGAAAACGGTGTGGACTTCTCCCTCCGCTCTCACCGCACGCCCCTGAGCGATGTGACCAAGTCCGTGCAGAAGAAGTACTTCGGCGGCCAGGACCTGCCGCTGACGGAGGGCATCACCCAGGGCATCGCCCAGATCATGGAGTCCGAGCTGGTGATCCTGCTGGCCAACGGCGCCCGGAAGGCGGAGATCGTCTCCAAGGCCATCACCGGCCCGGTGACCAACGAGGTCCCCGCCTCCATCCTCCAGAAGCACCCCAACTGCGTCTATCTGCTGGACCAGGAGGCCGCCAGCCTGCTGCCCAAGGATCTTCCCGGACTGGAGATCCGCTGAATCCCCGAGACGAAGCTGCCGCCGGCGGTGCCGGCGGCAGCTTTTGGACTGCTCCGCAAAAAGCGCCGGACCGTTTTTCGGTCCGGCGCTCTGCCGTCTGTTCCTGTCTGTTACGCTCTCCGGTCCTTCCGCTGCTCCAGCACCAGGCGGTCGGCGATCATGGCGATGAATTCCGAATTGGTGGGCTTGCCCTTGGCGTTGGAGACGGTGTAGCCGAAATATTTCTGCAATGTCTCCAGGTCGCCCCGGTCCCAGGCCACCTCAATGGCGTGGCGGATGGCCCGCTCCACCCGGGAGGGGGTGGTGTTGAACCGCTTGGCCACCTCGGGATACAGCACCTTGGTGACGGCGTTGATGACGTCCATGTCGTCCACGGCGATCATGATGGCCTCCCGCAGGTACTGGTAGCCCTTGATGTGGGCGGGCACGCCGATCTCGTGGATCACGGAGGTCACCAGATTTTTCAGCTCCGCCGGGGGCTCCTCCGCCGCCGGCTCCCGGCCGAACAGCGCCCGCATCCGGTCCAGCAGGGCGTTCTGCTCCACCGGCTTCGTCAGAAAATAGCTGGCGCCCAGCTCCACCGCCTCCGACACCACGCGGTCGCTGCAGAAGGCAGAGACCAGGATCACCTTGGGGGCGTCCCCCTCCTGCTCCCGCAGCTGCTTGAGCACGCTGAAGCCGTCCAGTCCCGGCAGGACCACATCCATCAGAATCAGGTCCGGCGCCTCCTGCCGCGCCAGACGCAGGGCCTCCGCCCCGTCTCCCACAGAACCCACCACCGCAAACTCATCTGTCTGGTCTATGATCTTCCGCACCAGCGCGCGGAACTCCTCATTGGCATCTGCCAGCAAAACAGTCCTTCTGATGTCCATGTCTTCCCGATTCCTCTTTCCAGTTTTTCATTTCAAAGGGTCCAAACTGCCCGGAGGGCCCCCTTTTCCACAGGCGGACAGGCGGCCGCGCCCCGGTTTGTGACGGATTCATGAAGCTTCAAATCGCGTTTTCTATAAATTAGCATAAACGGACAGGATTTGCAACAAGAAACTGTAAATAACTTCCAAGAATCATTCGACGGTTTTTGCGCCTCCCCGATCGAGCCCTTGCGCCCCAAGGGTTTCAGCGATGCCTGATCCTGCCGCTTCCATTCCGCGCCTCCCCGTGGTACAATAGCCGCAAAGCAGCTGCGCACCATGCGGCGCGGCGGCGGAAGGGCGCCCGCCGCTGCCGGAGCGGCGTCCGGCCCGGCCCTTCGGGACCGCCGCCGGGGAGCCGGGCGCCTGCCATGAGAAAGGGTGACACATGTGACGTTATTGGAAGAGCTGGAGGGGTATCTCCCCTGGAACGAGCAGGAGGCCCGGGACCGGGAGGAGCTGCTGCGGCGGCTGCGGAGCGGCGAGGACCTGTACACCCGGGCCAACGCCGCCGGGCATCTGACGGCCTCCGCCTGGGTGGTGAGCCCGGACCGGCGGCAGGTGCTGATGGCGTACCACAATCTGTACGACTCCTGGTCCTGGCTGGGGGGCCACGCCGACGGGGACCGGGACCTGCTGGCGGCGGCCATGCGGGAGGTCCGGGAGGAGAGCGGCCTGGCGGAGGTCCGCCCGGTGTCGCCCGCCATCTACTCGGTGGAGATCCTGACGGTGGACGGCCACGAGAAGCGGGGCGCCTATGTCTCCTCCCATCTGCACCTGAACGTGACGTATCTGCTGGAGGCGGACCCGGCGGAGCCGGTGCGGTGCAAGCCCGACGAGAACAGCCGGGTGGGCTGGTTCGGCCTGGAGGAGGCGGTGGCCGCCTCCACGGAGCCCTGGTTCCGGGAGCGGATCTACAAAAAGCTCAATGAAAAGCTGGCCGGCTTTCCCGCCGGGCGGTGACGCCGCCCGGCGAAACGGCCCTGTGCATCTGCGTTGCTTGCCGCAACGGCAGGAGATCTGCTACCATCAGGGCGGAAAGGAGGTCCTGCCATGTTATCGGAAAATCTGAAAAATCTGCGGAAGACCAAGGGGTTCTCCCAGGAGGAGCTGGCCGCCCGGCTCCACGTGGTGCGGCAGACCGTCTCAAAATGGGAAAAGGGCCGGTCCGTGCCGGACGCGGAGCTGCTGGTCCGGCTGGCGGAGGAGCTGGACACCACCCCCGCGGCCCTGCTGGGGCCGGAGCTCCCGCCGGAGACGGAGGGCAGCAGCACCACGGCGGAGCAGCTGGGCCGCATCGCCGAGCAGCTGGCGGTGAAAAACCGCCGGGCCCGGCGGATCTGGAAAATCGCGGCCGGGGTGCTGATCGCCTTTGCGGCGGTCAATCTGCTGCTGATCCTGCTGAACTTTGCGGCGTTCCGCAGCTTCACCACGGAGGCGGAGATCACCGCCGAAAACCAGGCGGTGCCTGCCGCGGAAGCATCCTTTCAAACATCATAGCGCAAAGCGGCGGGGAGCAGACGCTCCCCGCCGCCTGTTTGGATGGCTGTTACGTCACAGATGACGCTGCGGGATCTCCCGCTTCCAGCATAGTTTCCATCAGAATTCCATATCCTTTGCTTGGGTCGTTCAACAGCACGTGGGTCACGGCGCCGGCGAATTTTCCGTCCTGCAGGATGGGACTGCCGCTCATGCCCTGGACGATGCCGCCGGTAATGGAGAGCAGCTCCGGGTCCGTCACGGCGATCACCAGGTCCCGGCTGTCCGCCGCGTCCTCTACGATCTGTAGTATTTCGATGTCATATTCCTTTACGGCATCGCCCTCCACGTTGGCGAGGATGGCGGCCGGTCCAGTGTGCACCTCACCGGCGGAGGCCACCGGGATGGCGTCCCCCAGCCGCTCGGTGAATTCGCCGGGGTCCAATGTGCCGAAAATACCGCTGGAGGTGTTGGCGCTCAGATCGCCCAGGTCGCCGGTCAGGTCAAAATCGCCCCGCAGCTCCCCGGCCTCGCCGGAGGCGCCCTTTTTCACCGCCTTCACGGCAGAGGGCAGGAGCGAGCCGGAGGCAAAGGGCATCAGGATCCCCGTGTCAGAGTCTGTGATCCCGTGGCCCAGGGCGCCGAAGGAACCGGTTTCCGGATCGTAATACGTCATGGTGCCGATGCCGGCCATGCTGTCCCGGATCCAGGCGCCGATGCAGTAGGCGCCCGTCTCATTCTGCTCCGGGGAGACGGAGAGCGTCATGCTCTCGCCCTCCCGCCGGACCTGCAGGTCCGTGGCGGTCTCGCCGTTCTCCTGGAGCAGGGATTGGAACTGCTCCGAGGAGGTGACGGAGACGCCGCCGCATTTGACGATGATGTCGCCGGTCCGCAGGCCGCAGTCGTCAGC
Source organism: Oscillibacter valericigenes (assembly GCF_016902445.1). Taxonomy (GTDB): domain Bacteria; phylum Bacillota; class Clostridia; order Oscillospirales; family Oscillospiraceae; genus Oscillibacter; species Oscillibacter avistercoris. Next base: position 197,578 of record NZ_JACSNX010000002.1, read on the forward strand.
CGGCGTGCCGGACTCCGGCGCCTTCACCACCATCACGCCCCGGGCAAACAGCTTGATGCCCACCGTGTGGCCCACGGGGACCAGCATGCGGGCGGATGCGGTCCGGTCCGTGCCGTCCGCCGTCACGCCGGCGGCCTTCGCCGGCACGACCGCGCACAGCAGCAGTGCCAGAACCAGTGCCGCTCCGCCCCGCAGCGCGTGTCTTGCTTTTTGAAATGGTCCATACATGAAATCACCCCTTTCCGAAACGCTGCCGGCAAATCCGATGATCTGCCGGCAACGTTATCATCTGCCGCAGGCGGAAAAACACGCCTTGCAAAATGCGGAAGCAGCCCCATGGCAGGCTTTGACTTTGCCGCCGCGGCGGCAAAAAAGCAGGACCCGCAGGCAAACACCTGCAGGTCCTGGAAAAAATCGTTCAGTCCCGCTTGTTGAAAATTTTGAAAATGTCCTCGAAGGGGTCGTCCTCCGGCTCCTCCGGCTTGGGCACATCCTCTTCCTTCAGGGGCATGGGCTCCTGCGCGGCGCTCTGCTGGCCGGCGTCCCCCGCCTGGATGGGCGGCACCTTGGGCAGCTGCTCCGGCGCCTTGTCAAAGCCGGTGGCGATGACGGTGACCCGGATCTCGTCGTCCAGCGTCTCGTCGAAGGTGGCGCCGAAGATGGTGAGCGCGTCGGGATGGACCGCCGCCTGGACCAGGCTGGCGGCCTGCTCCACCTCCTCCAGGCCGATGTCCATGGAGCCGGTGACGTTGATGAGTACGCCCTTGGCCCCCTCGATGGAGGTCTCCAGCAGGGGGCTGGAGATGGCCATCTTGGCGGCCTCCTCGGCCTTGCCCTTGCCGGCGGCCCGGCCCACGCCCATGTGGGCCATGCCGGCGTTCTTCATGATGGCGGTGACGTCGGCGAAGTCCAGGTTGATGAAGCCGGTGTCCCGGATCAGGTCGGAGATGGACTGCACCGCCTGGCGCAGCACATCGTCGGCGATCTCGAAGGCGTTGGCGAAGGTGATCTTCTGGTCCGTGGCGTGCTTCAGCCGCTCGTTGGGGATGATGACCAGGGAGTCCACCTTGTCCTTCAGCTCGGCAATGCCGGCCTCCGCCTGCTGCATCCGCCGGCGCCCCTCAAACCCGAAGGGCTTGGTGACCACCGCCACGGTGAGGATGTCCATCTCCTTGGCGATCTCTGCCACGATGGGGGCGCCGCCGGTGCCGGTGCCGCCGCCCATGCCGGCGGTGATGAACACCATGTCCGTGTCCTCCAGGGCCTTGGCGATCTGGTTGCGGCTCTCCTCCGCGCTCTTGCGGCCCACCTCGGGGTCGGAGCCGGCGCCCTGGCCGTGGGTCAGCTTTTCGCCGATCTGGATCTTGTAGTTGGCGCTGGACACGTTCAGCGCCTGCTTGTCGGTGTTTACGGCCACAAAGTCCACGCCCTTGGTGCCGCTGCGGACCATGCGGTTGACCACATTGTTTCCGCCGCCGCCCACGCCGATGACCTTGATATTGACAACGGTATCGGGACCGGTCTCCAATCCAAATGCCATATAGAGGTGCCTCCTACTATCATTTGTGTAAAAAGGGAGGTTCTTCCCTTTGGATTCACAACATCCTGTGTTTCATAACATTTAGTTTATTGTATGACACTTTCGTCCTCCGGTCAAGAGCTCCGAAGCCTTTTCCCTCAGATTTTTCGAGGAAATGAAGAAGGGGCGGCGCCCCGTCCCCTCTCTTCGGCAGTTTTCGCCGGAAGCGTCTCAGTCCAGGGTCACGATGACCTCGTGGATACTGCCCGGATCCAGGTGGATGGTGCCCGTCTGGTTGGTCTCCAGCGTGTCCACCACGCCCTGGACGATCTTCAGCGCCTGCTCATAGTCCGCGCTGTAGGGCATCTCCACGGAAAAGCGGCCGGCGTAGTCCATGACCAGCTGGGACAGATCGCTCAGGTGGATGGCGTCCACCTGGTCCATCCGGTCCGCCGCCTCCAGCGCCGTCATCAGCGCCAGCAGGCTGGACTGCTGACTGGCGTACTCCGTGGACAGGGCGATGTCCGTCCCCACAGAGGGGGCCAGCAGCTCGCACCCGTCGATGACGGCATAGTCCCCGGCCTGGGCGGCGGGCAGCTGCTCCACGATCTTGCCCCTGGCGCTCACCAGCCAGGCGCTGCCGTCCTGGACCACCGCCAGGGGCGTGCCGCACTCGGCCACGTCGATGAGCAGGGTGTCCGGCAGCTCCCGCCGGATCCAGATGTCCTCGATGTCGATGTAGGGCAGCTTTTCCGCGATGCTGCGGGCGGCCTCGTACTTGTTCAGCAGGAAGAGGTTGTCGCCCAGCTGGATGCCGCTGGCCCCGATCACCTCGTCCTCCGTGTACCGCTCTGTCCCGGTGACCCGGATGGTGTCCACCCGGAAGAACAGCGTCAGCGCCGTCACCACGGCCCCGCAGATCACCAGCACGGACAGCAGCTTATAGAGGAAGCCGAAGTTTCCCCTCCTGCGCCGCCGGTTGGAATGTCTGCGTCTGGCCATGTCGTCTCTCCTAGCTGTCGGTTTCTGTATCTTCCACGCGCTCCGCGTCGGCCCCCAGGGCCCGCAGGTCCCGGGCCAGGTCCTCGTAGCCCCGGTCGATGTGGCAGATCTGGGAGACCCGGGTCTCCCCCTCCGCCGCCAGGGCCGCCACACAGAGGGCCGCCCCGCCCCGCAGGTCCGTGCACCGCACCGGGGCGCCGTGGAGCCGCTCCACACCGGTGACCACCGCCACCCGGCCGGACACCCGGATGCTGGCCCCCATGCGGATCAGCTCATCCACGTGGCGGTAGCGATTCTCAAAGATGTTCTCCTCAAACACCGTGGCGCCCCGGCTGCGCAGCAGCGCCGCCATCAGCACCGCCTGGGCGTCTGTGGGAAAGCCCGGGTAGGGCGCCGTCTGCACCGGCCCCACGGCCCGGAGCCGCTCCCGGCACACGGCCCGGATGCCCGCCCCGTCCGCCGTGACGGCGCAGCCCGCCTCCCGCAGGGCGGCGGTGACGGTGGCCAGATGGCGCTCCTCCGCGCCCCGGAGATAGATGTTCCCGCCGGCGGAGGCCGCCGCGCAGAGGTAAGTAGCCGCCGCGATCCGGTCCGGCATGACCCGGTACGTACATCCGTGGAGCTTCCGCCCGCCCTCAATGGACACGCTGGAGCTGCCCGCCCCAAAGACGCGGGCCCCGCAGGCGTTGAGGAAGTCCTGCAGGTCCACCACCTCCGGCTCCCGGGCGGCGTTGGAGATCACCGTGGTGCCCTCGCAGCCGCAGGCGGCCAGCATCAAATTCTCCGTGGCGCCCACGGAGGGCATCCGCAGCACCACTTCCCGTCCCCGCAGCCGGGGCGCCCGGCAGTGGAGAAAGCCGCCCTCCTCCCGGATCTCCGCCCCCAGCTCCCGCAGGCCGGAGAGGTGGAGGTCGATGGGCCGGGGCCCCAGCTCGCACCCGCCGGGGTAGCTCAGGTCCGCCCGGCCGCACCGGGCCAGGATGGCCCCCAGAAAGATGGCGGAGGAGCGCATCTCCCGCATCAGTATATCAGAGATCTCACAGCGGTTCAAGCCGGCGGTGTCCACCGCCAGGGCGTCCGCCTCCCAGTGGGCCTCGCAGCCCAGGTGCCGCAGGATGCGGACGGAGGCGTCCACGTCCCGCAGGCGGGGGCAGCCCCGCAGCACCACCGGTCCCTTTGCGAGCAGCGTGGCCGCCAGGATCGGCAGGACGCTGTTCTTGGCCCCCTGGATCGCGACCTCGCCCTCCAGGCGCCGGCCGCCCCGCACCAACAAAAGCTGGCTCATATCCGTTCCCCTCCGAATCCAGAATGGTTCAACAGTCCATCCTATGGCCGGCGGGGTTTTGTGGTTACCGGCAGATCTCCAGCACCGTTTGATAAATTCGTTCCGTGGCGTCCCGGATCCCCAGGGCGGACATGGCGTTTTCCATAGCCGTCCGGCGCTCCTGGTCATGCAGGATGCCGCTGGCCGCCCGGAACAGCGCCTGGCCAGAGCAGTCCGGCTCCAGCAGCACCACGGCGCCGCCGGCGGCCTCCAGCACCCGGGCGTTCTTCTCCTGGTGGTTGTTGGTGACATAGGGGGACGGCACGATCAGCGCCGGGACCCCCAGGGCCGTCAGCTCGCTGATGGTGGAGGCGCCGGCCCGGCAGAGCACCAGGTCCGCCGCCCGCATGACGGGGGCCATGTCGTAGATGTACTCCCGCACCTGCAGGGCCGGGTGGTCCTTCAGATCCACGCCCTTCTCCCGCAGCAGGTCCAGCAGCACGGGGCAGCCGCTCTTCCCGGCGCCGTGGATGTGGTGGAAGGGCTCCTTCGCCGCCTCCAGGGCCAGGAAGTCCGCCATCAGCCGGTTCATGCCGGCGGCGCCCAGGGACCCCCAGAAGGACACCAGCAGGGGCCGTCCGTCGTCCACGCCCAGCTGCCGCTTGGCTTCCGCCTTGGTCAGGCGGAAGAAGTCCTGCCGCACCGGCGTGCCGGTGACGATGACCTTCTCCGGGTGGCGGTAGTGCTCCCGGCAGGCCTCGAAGCCCACCATGATCCGGTCCGCGAAGGGCTCCAGCATCTCGGTGGTGAGGCCGGGGACCATGTTGGACTCGTGGACCGCCGTGGGGATGCCGGCCTTGGCGGCGGCCTTCACCATGGGGAAGCTGGCGTAGCCGCCGGTGCCGATGACCACGTCCGGCGAAAACGCCCGCAGGATGGCCCGGGCCTCCCGGGGGGCCCGCATCAGATTCCCCACGGAGATCAGGTTGTGCCGGATCTCCCGGGGCTTCAGGGACCGGTGGAAGCTGGAGATGTGGACCGTGCGGAAGTCATAGCCCGCCTTGGGGATCAGGTCCTTTTCCAGCCCCCGCTCCGCCCCCACGAACAGGAACTCTGTCTCCGGGTCCTTTTCGTGCATCAGCTGGGCAAGAGCGATGGCGGGATTCACATGCCCCGCCGTGCCGCCGCAGGTGAAGATCACCCGTTTGAGTTGTTTTCCCATCGAATCACCACGCTGTGAGAGTTAGGAATTAGGAATTAGGAATTAGGAGTTAGGAATTGATGTGTCCGGCGCAGCCGGACGGATCAAGATCGTTCCGCCTGCGGCGGAACACAAAATCTTCACTCTCCACTCTCAACTCTTCACTCTCATAATTCCTAATTCCTCATTCCTAATTCCGAATTGAATAAACTATCCCGCCTTCGTGGGCTTCATCTGCCTGGAGACCGACAGGACGATGCCCATCTCCGCCAGCTGGATGGAGAGGGCCGTGCCGCCGTAGCTGAAAAACGGCAGGGAGATGCCGGTGGTTGGCAGCAGGCCCGTCACCACGCCGATGTTCAAAAAGGTCTGCAGCCCCACCAGCGTCACCACGCCCACCACCATCAGGCTGCCGAACCGGTCCCTGGCGTGAAGGGCGATCCAGAAGCCCCGGAGGATCAGGGCGGCGAACAGCAGCATGATGACCGTGGCGCCGATGAGGCCCAGCTCCTCGCAGACGATGGCGAAGATGAAGTCGTTGTGCTCCTCCGGCAGGTACAAAAACTTCTGCCGGCTCTTGCCCAGTCCCACGCCCAGCAGGCCGCCGGAGCCGATGGTCAGCAGGCTCTGGGACAGCTGATAGCCGCTGCCCTGGGCATCCGCCCAGGGGTTGAGCCAGTATTCGAACCGGGAGCGGTTGTAGTCCAGGACAAACACCACAAAGTACAGCAGCCCGCCGGCGGCGGCGATGGCGCCGCCTACCCAGCCCCAGTGGATGCCGCCCACCAGCATCATCACCGCGCCCACGCCCAGCACCAGAATGGCGCCGGAGAGGTGGGGCTCGATGCCCACCAGCCCGGCCAGCACCACCAGGATGATGACGTAGGGCAGGATGCCGTAGCGGAACGTCCGCATCCGGTCCTTCTTTTTGGAGATGCTGTCGCCGAAGTAGATGATGACCGCCAGCTTTGCAATCTCCGAGGGCTGGAACTGCAGGGAGGTGCCGGGGATGCCCAGCCAGCGGGTGGCGTTGTTCCGGGTGATGGCCAGAGGGTTCCCCGGGATCGCCACCAGGATCAGCAGGATGACGGACAGGTACAGCAGCGGCTTGGCCAGGCCCCGGAACCGCTGGTAGTTGATCTTGCCGATGAAGAGCATGGCCGCCACGCCCATGATGGCAAAGACGCCCTGCCGGGTGAAGTAGTACAGGGGGTTCTGGCCGTCCGTCTCATAGTAGGCGGAGGGGAAGCTGGCGGACAGCAGCATCACCAGGCCGATGCCGGTCAGCAGCAGCACCAGGATGAAAAAGGGCAGGTCAATGGGGCCCTTGGCCAGCTCCCGGCTCTCCTCTTCCTTCTCCCGCCGGCGCTGCTGGCGCTCCTGCCGGGCCAGGGCCTCTTCCCGGCTCAGGGGCCGGCGGCGGGCCGCCGCGCGCTTTTGCTGCACCATCCGCTCTTCCCTCCTCTCCTTAGGATCTCAGCCGTCCTCTGAAGGACGCTCAATACCGCCCCTGGACGCCCAGATAGGCCAGCACGCAGCCGATCAGCGTCACCAGGGAAAACACGCACACCAGCTTCGCCTCGCTCCAGCCGGACAGCTCCAGATGGTGGTGCAGCGGCGCCATCTTGAAGAACCGCTTGCCGTGGGTCAGCTTGAAGTAGCCCACCTGGATGATGTCGGACAGGGTCTCCAGGATGTAGATGATGCCCACGGGGATCAGCACCAGGGGCATGTCGAACACAAAGGCCAGGGCCGCCACGGCGCCCCCCAGGAAGAGGCTGCCGGTGTCGCCCATAAAGACCTTGGCCGGGTGGTGGTTGTAGACGAAGAAGGCCGCAAGCCCCCCCGCCATGGCCGCCGGGAACAGGGCCTGGATGCCGTAGGCGCTCCACAGGACGCCGGCCACGGTGAAGAACGCCATCACCACGAAGGTGACGCTGGAGGCCAGGCCGTCGATGCCGTCGGTCAGGTTCACGGCGTTGACGCAGCCCACGATGACGAAGGCGGCGAAGATCAGGTACACGATCCAGTTGATGGTGAAGCTGATGTTCAGGAAGGGGATATACAGGTCGTTGGTCAGCAGGCCCTCATACCGCATCAGCACCAGGAACACCACCGCCGCCGCCAGCTGCAGGATGAACTTCTGCCGGGCCGTCAGCCCCTCGTTCTGGTGCTGGCGGACCTTGCGGTAGTCGTCCACAAAGCCGATGAGGCCGAAGATCAGGGCGAACAGATACACATAGAGGTGGCTGAACTGCCCCTCCAGCATGAACCGCCAGCCCAGCACGAAAATGGTGACGCCGGCCCCCAGGATGAACATGATGCCGCCCATGGTGGGGGTGCCGGCCTTGGCCTTGTGCCAGGTGGGGCCGTCCTCCCGGATCTCCTGGCCGGCCTTCAGCTTGTGCAGTTCCGGAATGAGAAATTTGCCGATGAGCAGCGTCAGCACAAAGCTGACGCCTGCCGCGATCAATGATAGTGTCATGTTCCTCTCCCTCTCTCCGCCGGACACAGCCCGGCGCTTTGGTGCGTTCTGTTCCGCGCCGGACTCCCGGCGATCATTTGCCTGCCAGATAGTCCGCCACGATCTCCCGTTCGTCCATGTGGAACTTTTGATGGTTGATTTCCTGATAGGTCTCATGGCCCTTGCCGCACAGGGCGATCACGTCGCCGGGCTGTGCGTGGTCCATCGCCCAGCGGATGGCCTCCACCCGGTCGCAGATCACCTGACAGGGGGTGTCGGTCCCCTCCAGGCCCGGCAGGATGTCGGCGATGATGGCCTCCGGGTCCTCGGTCCGGGGGTTGTCGGAGGTGACGATGACAAAGTCCGCCAGCTCCGCCGCGACCCTGCCCATGATGGGCCGCTTGGTCTTATCCCGGTCGCCGCCGCAGCCGAACAGCGCCACGGTGCGGCCCTTGGCAAAGCCCTTCACCGTCCGGAGGATGTTCTCCAGGCTGTCGGGGGTGTGGGAGTAGTCGATGAGGACCGTGTAGTCCTTTCCCGGGGTGGGGACCACCTCCACCCGGCCCTTCACATGGGGGACCCGGGCCAGGGCGTCGGCGCTCCGCTCCAGGGGCACCCCCAGGGCCAGGGCCGCGCCCAGCACATCCAGGGTATTATATACCATAAATCCGCCCGGGATGCCAACTTTGATGGGCGTCCGCCCGTCTTTCGTCACCGCGTCGAAGGCGATGTGGTCCGCCGCCAGGGCGATGTTCTCCGCCCGCAGGTCCGCGTCCGCGCGCTCCGCGTAGAAGTACCGCCGGCAGGTGGCGTCCCGCAGCAGCCGCTCCGTCCAGGGGTCGTCGGCGTTGCAGACGCCCACCTCGCAGTTCTGGAACAGGATGGCCTTGGCGTCGCAGTAGGCCTCCATGGTCTTGTGGAAGTCCAGGTGGTCCTGGGTGAGATTGGTGAAGATGCCCACGGCGAAGCGGATGCCGTACACCCGCTTCAGAAACAGGGCGTGGGAGGAGGCCTCCATCACCACGTGGGTGCAGCCGGCGGCGCGCATCCGGGCGAACAGCTCCTGGAGTTCCAGGGACTCCGGCGTGGTGCGCTCCGTGGGGATCGCCTCGCCGCCGATCATGTTCTGGTTGGTGCCGATGAGACCCACCTTGGCCCCCGCCTCCTGCTCCAAGATGGCCTTCAGCAAATAGGTGGTGGTGGTCTTGCCGTTGGTGCCGGTGACGGCCACCATGGTCATGTGGTCCGCCGGATGGCCGTACCAGTTGGCGGCCATCACCGCCAGGGCCTGGCGGGCGTCCGCCACCTGGACATAGGGGATGGCGGCATCCTCCGGCGCCCGCTCGCACACCACCGCCGCGGCGCCCGCCGCCGCGGCCCTGCCGATATAGGCGTGGCCGTCGGTGGCGAAGCCGGTCATGGCCACGAACACGTCCCCGGGCGCCGTGGTCCGGGAGTCATAGCTGATATGGGAGATCTCCGTCTCCGGGTCCGCCGTGGCGGACAGCGGCGCCAGCCCTGCCAGAAGATCCTTCAGTTTCATCATACAAACGCCCCTTCATTCAGTTTGGCATGGAACATACCGCCCTTATTATAAACAGGGGGTTTTGCAAAATATATAGAGGATGGTGCCAAAAACCATGCAAAATCTGCTTTCTCAGTCCAGCACCGAGTTGTCGCCGAACTGGACGGTCACCACGGTGCCCGCCGCCGCCTCCGTGCCGCCCGGGATGGACTGGGTGATGGCGTACACATTGCCGGAGCTGGCGGAGGTGGTGCCGGTGACCTTCATGATGAGGCCCGCGTTGGTGATGGCCTTGTTGGCGGCGGAGGCCGTCATCCCCACCACGTTGGGCACGGTGCAGGGGGTGTCCGGCTTCTCCTCCCCCAGGTAGAGGATGATGGTGGCGTTGCCCGGGACGATGGCGCCGCCCACCGGCGTCTGGTCGGTGACGGTGTCTCCGTCGCCCACGGTCCGGTAGGAGAAGCCCAGGCTCTCCAGCCGGTCCTCCGCGTCCGCGCGGGTCTCGCCCACCAGGTTGGGGACGGTGGTGTCCGCCCCCACCAGCTCCTCGGCGGTGTAGTCCGGCTCGATGCCCAGCTGGGGCAGGATCTCGCTCATGATCTGGCTGGCCACGGGGGCCACCATGGTGCCGCCGTACACGGCGGTGCCGGTGGTGCGGCTGGGGGTGTCCATGGTCAGCAGCATGATGATCTGCGGGTCGTCCGCCGGGGCGAAGCACATGAAGGAGACCACCACTTCCCGGGTGGTGTTCCGGGTGCCGGTCTTATCCGCCGTGCCGGTCTTGCCGCCGATGCGGTAGCCGGCCACCTGGCCGTTGCGGCCGCCGCCGTCGGAGATGACCCACTCCAGGCACTCCCGCACCTTGGCGGAGGTCTCCTCGCTGATGACCTGCCGCACGGCCTGGGGCTCATGCTGGGAGATCACGTTGCCCTCGTCGTCCAGCACCTGCTCCACCAGATAGGGGGTGTACAGATAGCCGCCGTTGATGGTGGCCGCCTGGGCCCGGATCAGCTCCAGGGGCGTGACGGTGAAGGTCTGGCCGAAGGAGTAGGAGGCCAGGGCGGAGGCGTCGGTCAGCAGCCCCTCCTGATTGGCGATGCCCGTGGCCTCGCCCACCAGGTCGACGCCGGTCTCCTCCAGCAGGCCGAAGGACTCCATGTACTCGTAGTACTTCTCGCCGCCCACCCGGCTGCCGATGTCGATGAAGGCCGGGTTGCAGGAGTTGCCCACCGCCTCCTTCAGGATCTGCAGGCCGTGGCCGGACCGCTTGGAGCAGTGGATCTGCCACGGTCCCACCTGTACGACGCCGGTGCAGTTGAAGGTGCTGTTCATGTTCACCAGCCCCTCCTCCAGCGCCATGGCCAGGGTGATGGGCTTGTAGGTGGAGCCGGGCTCATAGGTGTCCTGGTAGCACTTGTTCCGCCACTGCTGGTTCTGGGCGTTGCCCAGCGCCTTGTCCAGGGCGGTCTGGTACTCCTCCTCGGTCTTGTAGCTGCTTCTGTTCTGCTGGATCTCCGCCAGCTCGGCGTCCAGCAGCTCCTGCAGCTGGTCGGAGTAGATGGTGCTGTAGTCGCTGGGGTCGTAATTGGGGTAGGAGGCCATGGCCAGGATGGCCCCGGAATTCACATCCATGACGATGCCGGTGCCGCCGTACTTGGCGTCGTACTTATCCAGCATGCTCTCCAGTCCCTTTTCCAGGTAGTACTGCACGTTGGTGTCCAGCGTCAGCACCAGGCTGTTGCCGTTCTCCGCGTCGTAGTACTGCTCGTAATTATACAGCAGCGGGGTGCCGTTGACGTCGGTGGCGGTGACGGTCAGGCCGCTGCTGCCGTTGAGCACATCGTCATAGGCCGACTCCAGCCCGTAGGAGCCCACGTTCTGCGCGTTGACAAAGCCGATCACGTTGCCCGCCAGGGAGCCGAAGGGATACAGCCGCTTGGTGTCCGGCGTCAGGGCGATCCCCTGCAGCCGCTTGGGCCGGCCGCCGGTGGAGATCAGCACGGTGTTGCCGTCGGCGTCCGTGGTGGTCAGCTGGTTGCCCTCCTCGTCGATCTCGCCGTTGATGAAGCGGCGGACCTCGTCGGCCACGTCCTGGTCCACCTTGCTTTTGACCACCCAGTATTTGTTGCTGGTCCTGTCCAGCTGCTCCAGGATGGTGTCCTCATCCACCTCCAGGATCCGGCTGAGGCCCCGGGCGATGTAGGCCTGGTCCAGCACCTCCGGCGCCGTGTAGGTCTCGCCGTTCTCGGCGGCCTTTTCCGCCGCCGCCTGGATGTCCTCCTGCTGGCTCTCCACAAACAGCTGGATCTGGTGGGGGTCCACGTACACCGTCTCCGCCGAGTAGGAGATGGCCATGATCTCGCCGTTCTTGTCGTAAATGGTCCCCCGGGAGGCGCTGATGACCGAGCTGTCGGTCTGCTGGCCCACCGCCCGGGCATGGAGCGTGTCGTACTGGTTGATCTGCAGGTCGTACAGCTTCATGAACAGGACGGTGAAGGTGGCCACGCCCAGCAGGACCATGACCAGCATGGTCCTGCCCCGGATCACCTGATTGGCCCGCCGGGCCGCGTCGCTTTTTCTTCTGGGTCGATTCGCCATATGTCGTCTCCTCCTGAGGGTGTGGGCCGCCTCCGGCCCGGGGGTCCCGCAATACCAAAGCAAGGAGTAAGAAGACCCCCCTTCTTACTCCCCACCGTTCACTCCATTATAGTGCAGCGTTTACTCAAAATATTCGATCACCGCATAGATCCCATGGTTCAGCGACGTCAGCAGACGGCTGAAGAGGTTGGGCTCCTCCTGCTGGTAGACCACGGCGCTGTCCCCCCGGGACAGGTCGATGTAGTAGATCTGACTGCTGCTGGGCTGGCTCATGCCCGCCGCCTCCGCCACCTCTTTCACGGTGGCCAGGTCGAACATCTGCTCATGCTGGGCGGTGAGGGAGACGTTCTCCGTCTCCAGCGCCTCCAGCTCCTCCTGCAGATCCACCACCTGAGAGGAGATGGCCGTCAGCTGGATATAGCCCATCAGCACCAGCACCGCCAGGCCGATGGCCGCGCCCACGCCCAGAACGGAGAGGACGGACACCTTCTGCCGCTGCCGCACCTGCTCCTTGGAGAGGCTGCGCACCCGGGGCTTCGCCCGCGCGGGGGCCTTTGCCGCCTCCGGCTGCCGGCGGGGGGCCTCCCCGGCATGGCGCAGGGCATGCTCCCGCACTTCCCGGTCCAGGTCATAGGCCAGGTCCCCGTATACCGCGCTGCGGCTGTGATACCGCAGTTCCCGCGCTGCTGCCAAAGAAGGTCCCTCCTTCTGCTCCGCCGAACAGGCGCGGAGCGGTTCTCACACACAGATCCCCCCAGCGGGGGGAAAGCGCCGGGCCTGTCCGGCGCTGTCAGATATCGAACGGATCGCACTTTTCCGCCACCCGCAGCTTGGCGCTGCGGGCACGGGGGTTGTCCGCCAGCTCGGCGCCGTCCGCCGTGACGGGCTTGCGGTTCACCAGCCGCACCCTGGGCTTTCTGCCGCACACGCACACCGGGAATTCCGGCGGGCAGATGCAGCCCTTCGCCAGATCCGCCAGCGTCCGCTTGACGATCCGGTCCTCCAGGGAGTGGAAGGTGATCACCGCCAGCCGTCCGCCGGGGTTCAGGCCGTCCACCGCCGCCTCCAGCATGGGGGGCAGGGCGTCCAGCTCGCCGTTGACGGCGATGCGGATGGCCTGAAAGCTCCGCTTGGCGGGGTGCTGCTTTTCCCGCAGGGCGGCGGGGGGCATGGCGCCCCTGATGATCTCCACCAGCTCCAGCGTGGTGTTCACAGGCGCGGTCTCCCGCGCCCGGACGATGGCTTTCGCGATGGCGGGGGCGTACCGCTCCTCGCCGTACTCATACAGGATCCGCCGCAGCTCCTCCTGGCTCCAGGTGTTCACCACTTCATAGGCGCTCAGGGGGGCGGAGGTGTCCATCCGCATGTCCAGCGGGGCGTCCTGCATGTAGGAAAAGCCCCGGGAGGCGTCGTCCAGCTGGGGGGAGGACACGCCCAGGTCAAAGAGCATCCCGTCGGCACCGCTGACGCCGGCGCCGGAGAGGATCTCTCCCAATTCCGAAAAGTTGCTGCGGACCAGGGTCACCCGGTCCAGCCAGGGGGCCAGACGGACCCGCGCCGCGTCGATGGCGGCCTGGTCCCGGTCGATGCAGATGAGGCGGCCGGTGGTCAGCCGCCTGGCGATCTCCATGGAGTGGCCGGCCCGTCCCAGGGTGCCGTCCACATAGATGCCGTCGGGGCGGATGTTCAGTGCCTGGATGCACGCATCCAGCAGCACGGGCTTGTGGGTGTATTCCATCGGCGCTCACCCGCGGCTGCGCCGCACGCGGGCCAGGGCGTCCATGGCGGCGGCCATGTCGTCGCTCTCCAGCATCCGCTGCTCCCGCTCCGTCCAGGTCTTTTCGTCCCAGATCTCGGCAAAGGAGTTGAGACCCACGATGGTGGCGGTCTTTTTCAGCCCCGCGTGGGCCCGGAGATTGGCGGGGATCAGCACCCGCCCCTGGGCGTCCGGCTCGCACTGGACGGCGTTGGCGTACAGCAGCGTCAGGGCCCGGGCCTCCGTATAGGTGAGGTCGTCCATCTCCTCGGACATCTGGTCCCACTTGGCCTGGGGGTAGATGGTCAGGCAGTGCTCGGCCCCGATGGTGATGTAAAACGTATCTCCCAGGGCCTCCCGCATGGCGGAGGGGATCACCAGCCGGCCTTTCGCGTCGATGCTGTTGTTGGATTTTCCCAACAGTCTGGCCATGCAGGAATCCCCCCTTCCACCCGATTTTTGGGTCCGGATGGGGTCTTGGTGACACTCAGTCTCTACTTTTACCCACTTTTCCCCACCACATGCTCTGAGTATAAGCGAAATCCCTCCGGATTGCAAGCAGTTTTTTCCGCTGAAAAACCCGCTCAGGCCGCCAATTTCTGCCATTTTTCGCCCAAAAACCCGCTTTTAAAACAAACGTTCGAGCGGCAGTTATCAAGTTTACGTAAAATAAAACATACCCCTCAGCACAACATCTTGTGCCAAGGGGTACGTTTTCCACATTTCGTCCGCAAAATCCAGACGATGCCGAAAAAGTTTCACCAAATCATTCGGCATTTTTCACAAATTTTTCGGATTACGGTCGACTGACGGGGGTCAGCCCTCCTGATCGTCCTCCTCCTGGGCGGGGGCCTTCCCGTCCAGCTTGTCCCGCTGCTCCTGCATCTTGGCGGCGGAGGCGCTGCGGAACCGCACCCGCTGCTGCTTCACCTCGTCCAGGGCCAGCTGCACCGCCTCCTCGGTCCGGGCCAGGGCGTCCTCGGCGTACTCATTGGTCACCTGGTACAGCTGGCGGCAGCGGTCCTCCGCCCGGGCCACCATCTGGCGGGCCTTCTCCTTGGCGGCGTACAGCACCTCGCTGTCGGACACCTTGGCCTTGGCGTCCAGCTCCGCCTGGCGCATCATCCGCTCCACGTCCCGCTTGGCGTCGTCCACGAACTTGTCCCGGGCGGAGAGCAGCTCCTGGGCGCGCTTGATCTCCACCGGCAGCTGGGCCCGCAGCTCGTCCAGCAGGTCCAGCAGCTCGTCCCGGTCCACCATGCTCATGCTGGGCTTGAGGGCCGGGGACTTGGCGTCCTCGATCCGCTCGTAGATCATATCGATCAAACGGTTCACATCATTTGCCATGGGACTCATCCTTCCTTCTTTTCCGTCATCTCCCGCACCAGGGGCACGATGGATGCGGGCAGGTATTTCTCCAGGGGCTGGTGATAGCGGATCATCTCCCGGGCCATGGAGGAGCTGAAGTGCTGATACGCCGCGCTGGCGGGCAGCAGCAGCGTCTCCAGCTCCGGGTGGATCCCCCGGTTGATGAGGGCCATCTGGTATTCCACATCGAAGTCCGTGGTGTTGCGCACGCCCCGGACGATGGCGCAGGCGCGGTGGCGCACCGCGAAGTCCGCCAGCAGGCCCGGCCACAGCTCCGCCTCCACATTGGGCAGGTCCGCCACCGCCGTCCGCACCAGCAGGAGCTTCTGCTCCGGCGTGAACATCTGATTGCGCTTTTCGGCGTTGGGGCTGACGCAGACGCAGACCCGGTCAAAGCAGGCCGCCGCCCGCTGAATGATATCCAGATGCCCCAGCGTGATGGGGTCAAAGCTGCCGGAGCAGATCGCTGTTCTCATGGGGGTCATTCCTCGTTTTCCTGATCTCCGCTCCGGCAGATCAGCGTCAGGCCGATCTTGCCGTAGCGGTATGTGCGGCGCACCCGATAGGGCGGCTCCACCGGCGGCAGGGCCCGGTCCGCCGGGTGTTCTGCCACAATTATACCATGGGGATTGAGAATGTCAAACGCTGTCAGCCGGGCGATGGCCGGCTCCAGCAGGCCGGCGGCATAGGGCGGGTCCAGCAGCACAAGGTCGAACCGCTCCCCCAGGGACTGCAGGAACTCCATGGCGTCCCCCGGCACCACCCGGGCCCGGTCCGACAGCTCCGTCAGCTTCAGGTTCTCCCGGATCAGCTTCACGGCGTCGGCCCGCCGGTCCACGAACACGGCGGAGGCGGCGCCCCGGCTGAGGCACTCGATGCCCAGCTGTCCCGTGCCGGCGAACAGGTCCAGGACCTTTCGCCCCTCGATGTCGAACTGGATGGCGCTGAACAGCCCCTCCTTCACCCGGTCGGTGGTGGGGCGGGTCTCCATCCCCTCCAGCTCCTTCAGCCGGCGGCCCCGGGCGGAACCGGTGATCACGCGCATGGCGCTCCCTCCTTCTGCTCTCCCGCCCATTGGGCAGCACAGTCCATGATTCGTTTATTTTACGGCAAACGGCGGGATTTTTCAATAGGTTTCCCGCAGGAGGCCCTGTCTTTTTTGGGCTTGTACTTTTCCCGGAAATCGTATATAATAAGATCCTCAATATACAGGCATCGGACAGCGGCTGTCCCGGGCCGGCGGCCCGCCGCTTTTCTGTCAATTCTTGGGAAAGAAAGGACGTTCTCATGATTCAATTCAAGTCTGACCACGGCGAGATCACCGTCAGCAGCGCCGTCTTCTCCAACATCACCGGCATGGCGGCCACCAACTGCTTCGGCGTCAAGGGCATGGCCTACCGCTCCATGACGGACGGCCTGGTGCATCTGCTGCGCCGGGAGGCCATGAGCAAGGGCGTCAGCATCACCTATCACGACGACAACTCCATCTCCATCGAGCTCCACATCATCGTGGAAAACGGCGTCAACCTCCCCGCGGTCTGCCGCTCCATCATGAATGAGGTGCGCTACGTCGTCACCCGGAACACCGGCGTCACCGTCAAGGACGTGGACGTGTGCGTGGATTCCATGACCCTGTGAGGGAGGAGCGAACGAGATGAACGAACAGATCACGGGCGCACTGTTCAAGCGGATGGTGCTCCACGGCGCGGCCGTCATCACGGCCCAGAAGCAGGCCATCAACGACCTGAACGTCTTCCCCGTGCCCGACGGCGACACGGGCACCAATATGTCCATGACCATCGGCACCGCCGTGACGGAGCTGCGCAAGAGCGAGCCCGCCACCATCGACCAGGCGGCCTCCGTCACCGCCTCCGCCCTGCTGCGGGGGGCCCGGGGCAACTCCGGCGTCATCCTCTCCCTGCTGTTCCGGGGCCTGTCCAAGGCCCTGAAGGGCCGGGAGACCGCTGACGCCGCCGCCTTCGCCGCCGCCATGCAGGAGGGCGTCTCCGCCGCCTACAAGGCGGTGATGAAGCCCGCCGAGGGCACGGTGCTCACCGTCTCCCGCCTGGCTGCCAAGCAGGCGGCGGACACGGCCGCCGCCGGGGAGACAGACCTTGAAAAAGTCCTGGAGGACGCCATCCGGGTGGGCTACGCCACCCTGGCCCAGACCACGGAGATGAACCCGGTGCTGAAAAAGGCCGGTGTGGTGGACGCCGGCGGCAAGGGCTATCTGCTGATCCTGGACGGCATGCTGGCGGAGCTCCGGGGCGAGCCCATGCCGGAGACGGAGGCCGGCGAGCCAAAGGAGGAGAAGGCGGACTTCGCCGCCATGGCGGCGGAGGACATCACCTTCGCCTTCGACACGGTGTTCATCGTCCGCAAGGCCATGGCCGACATCTCCCTGGAGCCCCTGCGGACCTACCTCAACAGCATCGGCGACAGCCTGGTGATCGGCGAGGACGACGATGCCTTCAAGGTCCACGTCCACACCAACATCCCCGGCAACGCCCTAAACGAGGCCCAGAAGTACGGCACCCTGGAGCTGGCCAAGATCGAGAACATGCGGACCCAGGCGGACGACCTGGCGGCGGGCAAGCACGTCCAGAGCACCGACGACCTGGACGCCGTGGAGGCGGAGCTGGAGTCCGCCCCGGCGGAGGAGACGCCCGCCGTGGCGGCGCCGGAGAAAAAGTACGGCTTCCTGGCGGTCTGCGCCGGCGACGGCCTCGCCGCTGTGTTCCGGGACCTGGGGGCCGACGGCGTGGTGTCCGGCGGGCAGACCATGAACCCCTCCACCGAGAGCATCCTGGAGGGCGTCAACCGGATCCCGGCGGAGACGGTGTTCGTCCTGCCCAACAACGGCAACATCATCATGGCCGCCCAGCAGTGCGCCGGCCTGACGGAGAAGCAGGTGGTAGTGATCCCCACCAAGACCGTGCCCCAGGGCATCACCGCCATGATGAACGTGGACTTCGACGCGCCGGACGCCCAGGCCATCACCGACGCCATGACGGACTGCCTCAGCTCCGTCACCACGGCCCAGATCACCTACGCCGCCCGGGACTCCGACTTTGACGGCTTCGCCATCAAGGAAGGAGATTACCTGGCCCTGGAGGAGGGCAAGCTCTTCGGCACCGACAGCTCTCTGGACACCCTGCTCCACAAGCTGGCGGAGGACGCCGCCGGGCGGGAATCCTCCTTCATCTCCCTGTACTTCGGGGAGGACGTGAACGAGGCGGACGCCCAGAAGGCCGGCGCCCTGTTCGAGGAGCTGTGCCCCGGCGCGGAGGTGGCGGTCCTCGCCGGCGGCCAGCCTGTGTACTACTATATCATCTCCATGGAGTGAACCATGAGGGCGCTGTTTCTTGCAAACAGCGCCCTTTTGGGAAAGGAGCGTGCCCGCATGAAGACCTGGAAGCTCTTGCTACTGGCCCTAGTGCCCGGCCTCTGGGGCTGGCTGTGCAACTGGCTGGTGTCCATGTCGTTAACGGGCGGCAACGGATTTCTGTTCATGGTGGTCTACTATCTTCTCCAGGCGCCAGCGGCCATCGTGTTCTGCCTGTGGCTGGGGCGGCGGTGCGGCCGCTCGGAACGAGGCTATCCCGCCTGCCTGCTGCTGACCCAGTGGCCCAGCCTGGTGAGCTTCGCCCTGTATGTCTGGCAGTTCTGGTTTGTCACCGATGAAGCCCGGAGTTCCCTGTTGGCTCTGCTGGGACAGGCGCCTTCCATCCCGCTGACGCACTTCGCCGCCTGCCTGGTGCTCCCCTTCTCCGGCGATTCCTGGCTGCAGGCAGACAGCACGGCCGCCACCGCCATCTCCCTGGTGCTGCTGGCGGTGCTGTTCTCCTTAGGGTTCTGGTGGGGACGGCGGAGCCGGTCCTCTGCCTCCTGAAAAGCACACGGCCCGGACCTGATGGTCCGGGCCTTCTGTTATCCTCTGTACCAGATCAGCATGCTCAGCTGGGCCTCTTCCCGCCCTGGGTTCCGGTAGCGGTGGGGCTGGTCCGCCGGGAAGCGCAGGGAGTCGCCGGTGCCCAGGCGGTACGTCTCCTCCGGCAGGCCGATCTCCGCCTCCCCGGCGAAGACGGTCACATACTCCTCCGCCCCCGGCAGGTGGGGCTGGGCCTCCAGGCTGCCGCCGGGCTGGATCACGATGCGGTACGTCTCGAACCCCCGCTCCTCGTCAAAGGGGAACACCGGATAGTTCCGGTACCGCCCCCCGTCCTCCTCCAGCGCCGGCGCGTCCGCCGCCCGCAGCAGCACCGGCCGCTGCCGGACCGGCTCCACCAGGGAGGTGAAGGACACCCGGTAGCCGTTGGCGATCTTCCACACCATGGAGATGGTGGGGTTCACGTCCCCCTTCTCGATCTGGGCCAGCATGCTGCGGGACACCCCCGTCAGCCGGGCGGCCTCGTCCAGCGTCAGCCGCTTTTCCTCCCGGAGCCGCTTGGCATTCTCCGCCACCACCGTGTTGATCTCCAACTTTCTCACATCCCTTGTTGACAAGATATCGGACTGAACGTATAATATAAAAGAAATCCGGCATCCTGGACTTTTATTTTCTTATATTGTATTCTTTTTGGAAAGGGAGGTCAAGTCCCATGTTCTCCTGGTTCTCGTTTCTCACCTACGCCGTGGTCACCGCCGTGACGCCGGGGCCCAACACGCTGATGTCCATGTCCAACGGCGGGCGGCTGGGCTTTCGCCGGGCCCTGCCCTTCAATTTTGGGATCTGGGCGGGCTTCACCGTGGTCATGCTGCTGTGCACGGCCCTCTGCGGCGCCCTGTCCGCCCTGATCCCCCGGATCAGGCTCCCCATGCTGGTGCTGGGCGCCGCCTACATGCTGCATCTGGCCTGGAAGACCTGGCGCAGCGGCCCCCTCTCCGGCGGCCAGTCCGGAGGGGACGGCTTCTGGTCCGGGCTGCTGCTGCAGTTCATCAACCCCAAGATCTACATCTACGGCATCGTGTCCATGGAGGCCTACATCCTCCCCTATTACCAGGGGCAGACGCTGCCGCTGGCGGGCTTTGCCGTGCTGCTGGCCTTCATCGGCTTCGCCTTCACCCTGCTGTGGTCCGCCTTCGGCTCCCTGTTCCGGCTGCTGTTCTCCCGCTGCGCCAGGGTCACCAACACGGTGATGGCCCTGGCCCTGGTGTGGTGCGCCGTCTCCCTGTTCCTGTAAAGCGGGCCCCGCCGGGTTTCGGCAAGACCGCAAAAAACCGGCATGGCTCCAGGGCCATGCCGGTTCCTGTTTTCTGCCGTGGGCCGGCGCTCAGCCCAGCGCCGCCATCTGTGCGGCAACGCTTTCCTCACAGCTCCGCTGGGCCTGAAGGGTCCTGTCCATCAGCTCCTCCAGCGTCCAGCCCAGCCGCTCGGCCCCGGTGCGGATCACGTCCCGGGAGCAGCCGGCGGCGAACTTCTTGTCCTTGAACTTCTTCTTCAGGGAGCTGACCTCCATGTCCTGGCAGCTCCTGCTGGGGCGCATCAGGGCGGCGGCGCCGATGAGGCCCGTCAGCTCGTCGGCGGCGAAGAGGACCTTCTCCATGTCCTCCGTGGGCTCCACGTCAGAGCACAGGCCGTACCCGTGGCTGCACACGGCGTGGATGAATTCCTCGCTGCAGCCGATCTCCGAGAGCAGCTCCGGGGCCTTTTTGCAGTGCTCCTCCGGCCACTTCTCAAAATCCACGTCGTGGAGCAGGCCCACCGTGGCCCAGAAGTCCGCGTCCTCCCCGTGGCCCAGGTCGTTTGCGTACCAGCGCATGACGCCCTCCACCGTCAGGGCGTGCTGGATGTGGAAGGGCTCGGAATTGTACTTGCGCAGCAGGGCCAGGGCCTGCTCTCTCGCGGGACATGCTTTCATCTGAAATCTCTCCTTTTGTGAAAATTCAACTCTCAGCCGTCGGCGTCCCGGGGGTCCGGGTCGCCGTCCAGGGTGACGAAGTAGTCGTAATAGGGCAGCAGGAAGGTGAAGTCCCGCTTCAGATGGTCCACGATGTCCCGGCTGAACAGCTCGTCCGTCAGCTGGTCATTGTGGCAGATGGTGAAGCTCCTGGCCCGGTACCAGGGCTCCAGCAGCTTGGAGGGCGCCGGGGCCCTGGGGCGCTTGTAGTCCTCCGTCTCCAGCACCAGCTCCTTCTGCCGGTGCAGCCTGCGCATCAGCTTCTCCATGGTGTCCGGGTCCCGGTCGATGCGGGCCCGGAGCTTGGCCATGGTGACGGGCTTGGGCATGTAGTAGCCCATGCCGCAGGTCCAGCCCTCCGGCATCAGCTCGAACCAGAAGGTGGGGTGGGCCGTCCACTCCTCCGCCGGCTGCTCGACGGAGAACCACAAACTCTCCTTGTAGGGCCCCCGGCCGTGGAGCCGCCGGACGTCCCGGTAGATGCGGGTCACCTTGCGGATGAGCCCCAGGTCCGGCCGCTTGGCGGCCAGGTAGTCATAGAGCTCGTCCCCCAGCTCCCGCATGGGCTGGTAAAAGTGGGTCAGATAGATGTCCTTGTGGGCCTCGAACCAGGTCCGCTCGTTGTTGAAGCGGATGCCCCACATGAAGTCCACGGTCTCGTCCGTAAAACCGGTAAACATGGCGTTCCCCCTGCTGTCGGATCTCAAAATTTAAGAAACAGTATAGCACAGTTTCCGCTCCGGGAAAAGAGGGAAGCCGCAGATTTTCCCGCGGCCTCCCCCGGTCCCCCCTCACAGCGCCCGCTCCAGCAGGGCCATCAGCTGGTCCGCCTGGCGGTAGGACGCCTCTCCCAGCTCCTTCAGCAGCCGCCCCAGGCAGGGGTCTGTGGTCTCCTCCCCCGCCCGCAGGTAGTTCATGCCGTTGCAGGCCTCCACGTGGTACCGCTCCCGCAGGGTGGAGCACCAGTCCCCAAAGGGGATGCGGCCGCGGGCCACGGCCGGGCGGTAGCAGGCGCCGGTGATGAGATAGCAGGCCGTCAGCAGCCGCTTCGCCGCCGCGCCGGAGGCGTTCGCCAGATCCCGCAGGGTCCGCCGGGCGGAGGCCGGCGCCCGCTGGGCAAGGGCCTGATACACCCGCCGGTCCGCCAGCTCCGCCTCGATGAACCCCTCCAGCACCTCCAGCTCCTCCCGGGCGGCGGTGCCCATGCAGCAGGGGTCCTGCTCCGCGCCGGGCAGGGTCTCCGCGGCCGGAACGGCCGGCGCCCCGGAGGCGGTCCCGCCGGAGGGCAGGGGCGGCACAGCCGGCACCGCCGGCTCCCGCAGGTCGGGGTAGGGCTCCAGGTTGGGGGCCACCCGCTGCCAGATCTGGTCGTACTTCCGGAAGTCGTAGGTCTCCGGGCTATGTATGGTCTGTTCCATCCAGGTCCCTCCTTTTCTCCCCAGTGTATGCAGGGCGGGAAAAGATGGGTACTGTTGCAGATGTCACATGTATGGATTTCGCCACGGGGTTAAAATAACCTTGGAAAAGAGTTCCCTTTTTCATTGCTTTTTCTCACTTTTTCTGCTAAAATAGGAAAACTGTGAGTATATGTACCAGCAAAGGAGGTTCCGATTTCATGCTGGAATTGAACCATATCAGCTACGCCGTCCGGGAGGGCGACAGTGAGCTGGGGATCCTGAACGACATCTCCCTGACCATCGACGACCACCGTCTGGTGGTGTTCACCGGCCCCAACGGCGGCGGCAAGACCACCCTGGCCAAGATCATCATGGGCCTGGTGAAGCCCACCGGCGGCCAGATCATCTGGAACGGCCGGGACATCACGGACCTGGGCATCACGGAGCGGGCCCGCCTGGGCATCAGCTACGGCTTCCAGCAGCCCCCCCGGTTCAAGGGGCTGACGGTCCGCAGCCTGCTGACCATCGCCTCCGGGGACGAGAAGCTGTCCAAGGACCGGTGCTGCCAGTACCTGACGAAGGTGGGCCTGTGCGCCAACGACTACCTGGACCGGGAGGTGGACGCCTCCCTCTCCGGCGGCGAGGTGAAGCGCATCGAGATCGCCACCATCCTGGCCCGCAGCAGCCAGCTGATGATCTTCGACGAGCCGGAGGCGGGCATCGACCTGTGGAGCTTCGCCCGGCTGACGGAGACCTTTGAGCAGATCCACGCCGCCGGCACCGCCACCATGATCATCATCTCCCACCAGGAGCGGATCATCTCCCTGGCGGACGAGGTCATCGTGGTGGGCGACGGGGAGCTGCGCCACCGGGGCAGCCCGGCGGAGATCCTGCCCCAGATCCTGGCGGACACCCTGGGCGGGTGCCCGGTCCTGACGAAAGAAGGTGCTGCCGTATGATGGAGACACAGGTGGATCGGGAGCTGCTGGAGAAGATCGCGGACCTGATCGGCAAGCCCGTGGGGGCCTTCAACATCCGCAAGGACTGCGGCTGTGACGGCCGGGAGTCCACGGAGCACATCAAGATCGACGACCGGACCGACGGCCACGCCGGCATCGACATCCATATCCTGGACGGGACGAAGGGCGAGACCTGCCACATCCCCGTCATCATCACCAAGTCCGGCGTGGAGGAGACCGTCTACAACGACTTCTATATCGGCGAGGACTGCGATGTGGAGATCGTGGCCGGCTGCGGCATCCACAACTGCGGCGACCAGACCTCCCGCCACGACGGCGTCCACACCTTCCACGTGGGCAAAAACTCCCACGTCCACTACTCGGAGAAACACTACGCCGAGGGGGACGGCAGGGGCGAGAAGATCATGAACCCCCAGACCATCGTGTACCTGGAGGAGGGCGCCTCCATCCAGATGGACACGGTGCAGATCAAGGGCGTGGACTCCACCAAGCGCTACACCAAGATCGTCTGCGGCAAGGGGGCGGAGGCCGTCGTCACCGAGCGGCTGCTGACCCACGGCACACAGACCGCGGACAGCGACATGGTCATCGAGCTCAACGGCGAGGACGCCAAGGGCCGGGTGATCTCCCGGTCCGTGGCCCAGGACCAGTCCTCCCAGGTGTTCCGGCCCTGCGTGGTGGGCAACGCCAGGTGCTTCGGCCACGTCCAGTGCGACTCCATCATCATGGGACAGGCCAAGATCAGCTCCGTGCCGGAGATCGCCGCCAACGACACCGAGGCCCAGCTGATCCACGAGGCCGCCATCGGCAAGATCGCCGGGGACCAGCTGTTGAAGCTGGAGACCCTGGGCCTCACCGAGGAGGAGGCGGAGGACCGGATCCTGAAGGGATTTTTGGCGTAACTGCAGACCGCGAGGCGGCTGGCCGGAAGGCCGGCCGTCTCTTTTTCTCTCCCCGCCCCCAGAGTGGGGCTTTCTTCCGGAGACGCCGCAGGGGCGGCAATCTGCCGCCCGGGGGATTCAGCCATGAGGATGGCTGGTCCATTCCACCCCCCATTCTCTTTTTGCACGGCGGCAAAAAGAGAACGGGCCGTGGACGGTCCAAGAGAAAAAACGCCTCGGCGGGTCGGTCTGCGCAGGCGCAGACCTCCTGCCGCCGGCGGGGGATGGTTGGCTGTCCCGTGTAGAAGTCAGGGACGGAAACGCCCAGCCCTTGGGGAAACCTCCGGCCCGGGGAAGTCAGGGATACATCCTGCGCCGCTTTTCGCTGCCGCTGGCCGGTGGTTGATGAGAGTTGCAGCATGGGCCAACGCAACGACTTCTACGCCCGCCCGGGCAGCGCGTAGCGAAGCGGAACGCGCGGAAAGAGAAGCTGGTCAAATGCGTCCTTGCACCCCGACGAGGTCGGCACCATCCGCCACGGGACGGCAGTTCCAAAAGTTGCGGGAGAGTATAGCGTGCCCGAAGGCAGGCCCAAATCGGAGCAGGCACCGATACGCCGACCCCCGTGCGCACGGAGGGCCACTGCACCGGAGTGCGCCCAGCGTTTTTCTCTTTGGACCGTGCACGGCCCGTTTCTCTTTTGGCAAGACAAAAGAGAAATGGGGGGTGCATCCCGCTGGACAATGCCCCCTGCGGGAGCAGCCACTTCCGTGGCCGCCGTTCGGCGGCCCATATCCCCGGGCGGCAGATTGCCGCCCCTACGGTATTTACCGGGTGCGAATTTTTCCAAATCCGTGTAACGAATCCCCCGCCAAGCGGACATATCTGACAGAGAGGAGGGAGAATCCCCATGGACGATATGGAACAGATCTACCAGGCCCATGCCAGGACCGTCTATAAATTTCTCCTCTCCCAGTGCCATGACGCCGACCTGGCGGAGGAGCTGACCCAGGAGACCTTCTGCCAGGCCGTCCGGTCCATTGACCGGTTTAAGGGGGACTGCAAGGTGTCCGTCTGGCTGTGCCAGATCGCCAAGCACCTGTGGTACCAGCACCTGCGCAGGCGGAGGCCCGAGGAGCCCCTGCCGGAGGACGGCCTGCCGGTTCCCTCCGCCGAGGAGGACACCCTGGCCCGGCAGGGCCATCTGGACCTGCTGCGCAGGATCCACAGCCTGCCTCCCAACACCCGGGAGGTGGTGTATCTCCGGGCCTTCGGGGGGCTCAGCTTCCGGGAGATCGGCGACGTGCTGGGACGGACGGAGACCTGGGCCCGGGTGACGTTTTACCGGGGCAAGGAGACCCTGCGGAAAGGAGACGAGAGCCATGAAGAACATTCCTGAACTGCCCTGCGCCGTTGTGGAGGACCTGCTGCCCGCCTATGTGGAGGGGCTGACTTCTGAGGAGACCACCGCGGCGGTGGAGGCCCACCTGGCCTCCTGCCCCGCCTGCGCCGCCAAGCGGGCCGCCATGGGGGCGGAGGAGGGCCCGTCCCCGGAGGAGACAGCGGAGACCGCCCGGGAGGTGGACTACCTGAAAGCCGTCCGGCGGCGGAGCCGGAGGCGGGTGGCGGCGGCCATTCTGTGCACAGTGCTGGTGCTGCTGCTGGGCTTTGCCGCCAAGATCTTTGTCATCGGCGAGCCCCTGGATCCCGACGGGGTGGCGGTATCCTCCCAGGAATCGGACGACGTGCTCCAGGTGCAGATCAGTTCCTACGGCTCCGGCAATGCCTTCCACAGCTGGACAGCGGAAAACCAGGATGGCGTGGTCTCCATCACCGCCCGGAGCGTGCTGGTGTCCCCCCTGTTCCGGGACGGCACCGGCACCGTGGAGGTGCCCCTGGAGGGCGTGACGGAGGTCTGGCTGGGGGAGGCCGGCGAGGGCCGGATGATCTGGCAGGACGATACGATGATCCTCGCCGACGCCTGGGCGCTGTACCAGGCCCAGACCCCCTATGTAGGCAACAACTCCGCCGTGGGGAGGGTCCTGGCGGCGGTGGACACCTGGTACGGACCCCCTATCGTCGACTACACCATCAGCCTCCAGACTTCCGCAGAGCCCTACGGCCTGACCATCCACTTCGACGATGTCACCGCCCACATTCTGGGCGCCGGGAAGTCCATTGACGACCGCATGTACGCCGTCGCCCCTGCCCTGCTGGCGCTGATCGGCAACCTGGGGCAGGTGCAGTGGACCTACGCCGCCCCGGACGGCACCGCCGTCACCCGCTCCGTGACCCTGGAAGAAGTGGACGCCGCCCTGCCGGACTGGATCGCCGCCTATGATCTGGACGCCGGCGCGGACTGGACGGCCCCGGAGAGCGTCAAGGACTATGCCGCCTCCCCGGCGGCGGTGCAGCAGCTCATCGATCTGATCGACTTCGGCCTCTACGTGGTCACCGTGGAGGACGGGACCAACGTCTTCACCCCCTGGCCGTAAACACCCCTCTGTGAATCCCCTCCCATCTGGGAAACGTTGCACGCCGGCGTGCAAATCTGCCACGATCGTGCACCGTCGTGACGATCGTGCACGATCGTGCGATATAAGACAAGACAAGATAAGACAAGACAAGATAAGAAAAGATAAGATAAGACAACACCTCGCCGGAGCGGCCGCCCTCTGTGGGCAGCGGCCGCTCCGGCGGCGGGGAGCGCCCCCTTGCCTTGTCCGCCGAAGTGTGCTATCCTGTCCCCATGGAACCGTATGAACTCATCCGCTCCGGCCGGAAGACCCTGGCCCTGGAGATCACAAAGGACTGCCGGGTGGTGGTGCGGGCCCCCCGCCGCCTGTCCCGGGAGCGCATCGACGACTTCGTGGCAAAGCACGCGGCCTGGATCGCCCGGCACCTGGCGGAGCAGCGCCGCCGGGCCGCTCTGGCGCCCCCGGCTCCCACGAAAGAAGAGCTGGCCGATCTGAAGGCAAAGGCCCGGCAGATGCTGCTGCCGAAGGTGGCCTTCTGGAGCGAACAAATGGGCCTTTCTCCCACCGGGGTGAAGATCACCGCCGCCCGGACCCGGTACGGCAGCTGCAGCGGGAGGAACAGCCTGTGCTTCTCCTGCTTTCTGGCAAACGCCCCGGAGGCGGCGGTGGACCTGGTGGTGGTCCACGAGCTGTGCCACATCCGGGTGAAGAACCACGGCCCGGACTTCTACGCCCTGCTGGAGCGGACCCTGCCCGACTGGCGGGAGCGGAAGCGGCTGCTGCGGTGACATCTGCGCAAAAAGACCCCCACGGCTGTGCCGTGGGGGTTTCTCACTTCAGATACCGGGCCAGCCGGCGGGAGAGGGCCAGGGCCAGGGCGAGCTTGGCCAGGTCCGGCACGATAAAAGGAAACACGCACAGCCCCAGGGCCGTCCACAGCCCCACGGGACCCGTGGTCCGGGCGTAGGCCGCCAGGAACCAGGCGGTGCCGAAGCCGTAGCACACCACAAGCCCCAGCGCCATGGCCGCCGCCATCACCCCGGGCCGGCTGCCGAAGCGGGCGGTGACGGCCCAGTACAGCAGCGCCGAGACCAGAAAGCCCAGGATGTACCCCCCGGTGGTGCCCAGCAGCACCCCGGGCCCCCCCCGGAAGCCGGAGAACACCGGCAGGCCCGCCAGGCCCAGCAGCAGATACGCCGCCACGGCATACGTCCCCCGCCGGCCTCCCAGGACCCCCAGGGCCGCGAACACGCCGAAGGTCTGCAGGGTGAAGGGCACCGTCAGGGGCACGGTGATCCAGGCGCACACCGCCAGCAGCACGGTGAACAGGGCCGTGTAGGCCAGGTCCACGGTCCGCCACCTGGGTCTTGCTGTCACAGATGTCTCCGGCAAAGCGATCCCTCCCCTTCGATTTACCGGCAGTATAGCAGGCTTTTTCACGATTGTCAACCTATATTTTCAAAATGGTTAACAATAGGGACAGAGAGAAGCGGCGGGGCCTTTGTCCCGCCGCTCAGCAGTCCGTGTGGGTGCAGACCTCCCGGACCTTGGCCTGGATGGCCTTCAGGTCCACAAAGGTCTCCGGCCGCTTGCCCTCGTCCCGCAGCAGGGCGGAGGGGTGGTAGATGGCGGTCAGCTGGACGCCGCGGCGCTCAAACCACTGGCCGTGCTGTTCGGTGATCTTGAAGTCCTCCCGGATGATGGCCTTGGCGGCGATCCGCCCCAGGCAGATGATGATCCTGGGCCGCAGCAGCGCCGTCTGCCGCCGGAGCCAGCCGATGCAGGCGTCCTGCTCCACGTTCAGGGGGTCCCGGTTTTTCGGCGGGCGGCACTTGACGATGTTGGCCACGTACACCTTGGTCCGGTCCAGGCCGATGATCTCCAGCATGTCGTCCAGCAGCTTCCCCGCCGGGCCCACGAAGGGGACGCCCTGCTCGTCCTCGTGCTGGCCGGGGCCCTCCCCCACCAGCAGGATCTCCGCGTCCCTGGCCCCGTCGCCGAACACCACGTTCGTCCTCGTCTCCGCCAGGGCACAGGCACGGCACGCCCCGCAGTCCCGCTCCAGCGCCTCCCAGGTATCCGCCATGGGTCTCTCCCCCTTCCGCCTTGTGTCATTTCATCATACCACAAAATCTTCCGCCCCGCAACGTGGTATGATCGCCCCGCCGCCGGACAAACTGGTCTCAGGAAAGGAGGGGGAGCGGATTGTCTCTGCTGCTCTGGACGTTCTGGACCTACAGCTTTTTCGGCTATCTGCTGGAGCGGGGCTACGCCGCCGCAACCCGGGCGGCCCAGCCGCCCGGAAAGGGCTTTCTGCTGCTGCCCCTGTGCCCGGTGTACGGGCTGGGGGCCCTGGCGGTGCTGGCCCTGCCCCCGGCCCTGACGGACGGGTTCTGGTCCCTGGCCCTGTGGGGCGGCCTCACCGCCACGGCGGTGGAGTACGGGGTGCATCTCCTGTACGACCGGCTGCTGGGGGTGCGGTTCTGGGACTACAGCCGCCTGCCGGGCAATTTTCAGGGCCGGGTCTGCCTGCCCTTCTCCCTGGCCTGGGGGGTGCTGACGGGGGCGGCGCTGCCGCCGGTCCAGCGTGCGCTGGGGCCGGTGCTGGCGGCCATTCCGCCGGCGGTGACGTACGCCGTGCTGCTGGTGTTCACCGCCGACGCGGTGGTGTCCCTCCGGCTGCTGCGCCGGGCCGGGGACCCGGGCATCCTGTCCCTGCGGGCGCTGGGCCGGGCATAGGGCGGAAAGGGCATGGGCGATGGCCCATGCCCTTCTCTGGTATCGGTCTCCTATCCTGTTCAGCCCTTCGGCAGATGGGACTCCAGCCAGCGGCACACGTCGGCGCAGACCGTCTCCCCGCACGCCTCGTTCAGGATCTCGTGCCGCGCCCCGGGGTACAGCTTCATCTCCACGTCCCGGACGCCGGCACGACGGAAGCTGCGGTACGCCCGGCGGACGCCCTTCCCCATGTCCCCCACCGGGTCGTCCTGCCCGGAGAGGAACAGGACGGGGGTGTTCCGGTTCATCCGCTTCAGGTTCTCCCGCTTTTCGATATAGGCGATGCCCCCCAGCATCTCCCGGAAGAGCCCGATGGTGGGGTCCCCGCCGCAGAGGGGGTCCGCCAGGTAATCGTCCACGTTCTCCGTGCGGACGGAGAGCCAGTCGTAGGCGGTGCGGTTGGGGGCGAACTTCCGGTTGTAGGCCTCGAAGGCCAGCCTGTTCACCAGGGGGCTGGGGCGGGCGTCCCCCACCTTCCGGACCTCTTTGGCGGCCAGGGCCCGGGCCGCCGCCACCACCGCCGGGGGCATCTGGCCGGTGCCCATGAGAATGGCCCCCGCCACGGTGCCGGGATAGCGGATCAGGTACGTCCGGGCCAGGAAGGAGCCCATGGAGTGGCCCAGCAGGAACACCGGCAGGCCGGGATACCGCCGCCCCGCCAGCTCCCGCCGGGCGTACAGGTCCTGCACCACCCAGCTCCAGCTGCCCTTCGGCCCGAAGTACAGCCGGGGCGCCCCCGCCGCCACGGAGGTGCCGTGGCCCAGGTGGTCGTGGCCCGCCACGGCAAAGCCCCGCTCCGTCAGGTACGATGCCAGGGGCCCGTAGCGCAGAATGTGCTCCGACACCCCGTGGGAGATCAGCAGCACCCCCCGGGGCGCCGTCTCCGGCACCCAGTCCACCGCGTGGATGCCGGTCTTTCCGTCCGCGGAGGGAAAGACAAATTCGTTTTGTACCATGGAAAAACCTTCCTCTCTGTGCTATACTGTTTGCCATCGGGCATAGGATGCCTGCTTTACGGCTTGATGATACCACACGTCCGCCCCAAATGCCAGAGGAGGTCATGATCGATGCGTCCATACGTCGTCGCCCTGGACCAGGGCACCACCAGTTCCCGGGCCATCCTGTTCAACCAGGCGGGGGAGATCGTCTCCCGGGCCCAGCACCCCTTCCGCCAGATCTACCCCCAGCCCGGCTGGGTGGAGCACGACCCGCTGGACATCTGGGCCACGGAGAAGCGGGCCCTGGCGGAGGCCGTGGGCGCCGCCCACATCGACCCCAAGCAGATCGCCGCCATCGGCATCACCAACCAGCGGGAGACCACCATCCTCTGGGACCGGGCCACCGGGCAGCCGGTCCACAACGCCATCGTCTGGCAGTGCCGCCGCACCGCCCCCATCTGCGACGAACTGAAGGAGCAGGGCCTGGGGCCATTGGTCACGGAGCGGACGGGCCTGCTCATCGACGCCTACTTCTCCGGCACCAAGATCCGGTGGCTGCTGGACCACGTCCCCGGTGCCCGGCAGCGGGCGGAGCGGGGGGAGCTGTGCGCCGGCACGGTGGACAGCTGGCTCATCTGGAACCTCACCGGCGGGGCGGCCCACGTGACGGACTACTCCAACGCCTCCCGGACCATGCTGTTCAACATCCATGACCTCCGGTGGGACGCCGACCTGTGCGCCGCCCTGGACATCCCGGTGTCCCTGCTGCCGGAGCCCCTGCCCAGCTGCCATCTCTACGGCCGTGTGGCCCCCGGCATCCCGGGGCTGGAGGATCTGGCGGGCATCCCCATCTGCGGCAGCGCCGGGGACCAGCCGGCGGCCTTGTTCGGCCAGGCCTGCTTCGCCCCGGGCCAGGCCAAGAACACCTACGGCACCGGCTGCTTCACGTTGATGAACGTGGGCGGCGCGCCGGTGGCCTCCCGGTCGGGGCTGGTGACCTCCGTGGCCTGGTCCCTGAACGGCCGGACCACCTACGCCCTGGAGGGCAGCGTGTTCAACGCCGGCAGCACCATCCAGTGGCTGCGGGACGAGCTGGGGCTCATCTCCTCCGCCCCGGAGTGCGACCGCCTGGCGGAGAGCGTGCCGGACAGCGGCGGCGTCTATGTGGTGCCCGCCTTCACCGGTCTGGGCGCCCCCTACTGGGACATGTACGCCCGGGGCACCATCGTGGGCCTGACCCGGGGCACCACCCGGGCCCACATCGCCCGGGCGGTGCTGGACGCCATCGCCCTGCAGGTGGCGGACCTGGTGCGGGCCATGAACGATGACGCCCCCTGCCCCATCACCACATTGCGGGTGGACGGCGGCGCCTCGGTCAGCGACATCATGATGCAGACCCAGGCAGACCTGCTGCGCCTTCCCGTGGACCGGCCCGCCCAGGTGGAGACCACCGCCTTCGGCGCCGCGGCTCTGGCGGGCCTTGCCGCCGGGGTCTGGACGGATCTGGACGAGGTGGCGGGCCTGCGCCGCAGCCAGCACGTGTTCCTCCCCCAGCGGCCGGAGGGCGACTGCGAAGCCCAGTACCGCCAGTGGCGGCGGGCGGTGGACCGGAGCCTGCGGTGGATTGAAAACGATGTGTAAACAAATCCGGAATCAGTTGCGTTCCCGCGGAAAGTGCGCTATACTGAAGCCAAGTTGGGGACGTGAAATGGAAATGAAAAGACCAGCGGGGCAGGACGCCCGCAGATGAAAGGAGTTTATTCGATATGGCTTTTTTTGAGGATCTGACCAAAAAGACAAAGGATCTGGCCTATGTGGCCGCCGACAAGGCCAAGGACGTGGCCGCCGTTGCGGCGGACAAGGCCAAGGACGCCGCCGAGCTGACCCGCATCTCCATGGCCATCGCCGGCGAGCAGCGGGAGATCGACAAGAACTACCGCACCATCGGCGAGTGGTTCGTCAGCGAGTACGAGGGGGAGATCCCCGACGCGGTCCGGGACCTGGTGGAGGCCGTGAACGCCTCCAAGGCCAAGATCGCCGAGCTGGAGGCCAGCAAGCCCCGCAAGGACGACGCCGAGCCTGAGGCGGCCGCTGACGCCCCCGCCCAGAAGATCTGCCCCATCTGCGGCGCTGCCTCCGACAGCAAGTTCTGCCCCCAGTGCGGCGCCCCCATGGGTGACTGAGTTTTCCCCAAGCAGCAGACAAGCCCGCCGGCTGAAAAGCCGGCGGGCTTCTTTTCGCTTGCTCAGAAGGTAAGCCGCATGTCGTACCACACCACGCCGCCGTGGGTGGACTGGGAGACCCCCTCGTTCACAAAGCCGAATCTTTCGTAGTAGTGGACCAGCTTGTCCTTGCAGGTGAGGACGCAGCCCTTCCGCCCCTGAGCTTTGGCGTCGGCGATGACCCGCTCCAGCACCTGCCCGGCACAGCCGTGGCGGCGGTAGGCCGGCAGGGTGTTGACACCGAAGATCATCTGCCAGGCGCCGTCTTCGTTGTGGAGGGCGGCGTTTTCGTACATCTCGTCCCGGAGCTTGGGCTCGTCGGTGACCATGCCGTCCACAAAGCTCACCACCGTGCCGTCGTCCTCCTCCAGCAGCCAGAAGTGGCCTGCGTAGTGGGCCAGCCGGTCAGCGATCTCCGCCGCCGTGGCGGCCTCCGCCGGCGGGAAGCAGGCGGCCTCCACCGCCGCCAGGGCGGCCGCGTCCGCCGGTGTGGCGGTCCGAATGTGCATAAAACAGTTCCCCCTTATTTCAGATAGCGGTACGTCAGCAGCAGCCGGGCCGTGGTGTTGAACTGGTTTTCCAGCCAGAAGGGCTGGTCCGCCGCAAACCGCAGGGCGTCCCGCTCCAGCAGCTGGAAGTCCTGCCCCTCCGCATGGAGCAGCACCGTGCCGGAGATGCTGGTGGCCAGGCACACGCAGCCGGGCACCATGGGCTCCGGCTCGTACCGGGCGCTGATGTACAGGTCCAGGAAGAACGTCTCCTGCCGCAGCACGTCGTCATAGGGCAGGGAGGGCCGCAGCAGCGCCTTGCCCCCGTCCAGCCGGGCGGGCTTGTTGTCCAGCTCCCGCAGGAGCAGCAGCGGCTCGAAGTCGTCGTTCTCCAGCAGCACCTCCGCCGGGACCTTCAGCGCCCCGGCCAGCTTGCCCAGGATGGCCACGGAGGGGTTGGCCTCCCCCCGCTCGATCTGGCCCAGCATGCTGCGGGACACGCCGGCCTCCGCCGCCAGCCGCTCCATGCTGCGCTTCTTGCTCTTGCGGATGCGCTTGATGTTCTCTCCCACCGCCCGGGTCAGCTCCATGGCGTTCCGTCCTCTCACGGCCCAAAAGGCCAGGATATTGTCTGTTAGCTTTTATATAGTACGCAATCTGTCGTTTTTTGTCAAGAGGAAAGCGGGGCGGCCAACGCCGTCCCGCCGGACAAGTTTGGAAAAATGCTTGCAAGCCATGCCCAATCGTGATATCATCGACATGAAAAACAAAAATGCGGCAGTTTCCAGGTGCGCCAACACCTGGAAACCTATGCAGGTGGTAGCGCACCTACACAACGGCCATCCGGCCGCACCGCATGAATTATGATACGACAATCCGGCCTTTTTGTAAAGGGCGGCTTTTGTCGTTGTTGGTTCATGCCTGTGTTGCATAAGAAGTCTCTTCTTACGCCGTGTAGGGGTAACCCTGCGCGGCGTTTTTGTTTTTCGCCCGCCGCCCGGGGGCGCCAGCCCCCGGGGCCGGTGTGGTGAAACACCTGTCAGGAAGGAGGACTCCTCAGCAATTACGCAGTATCTTTCATATAAAAGGAGAGAGTAAACCAATGAAAACAGCAAAACTTGTCACCGGCATCCTGTGCATGGTCTTCACATTCTTGGTCCTGTTTCAGTCCTGTGCCGCGGGAATTTCCAATACGCTGGGAGAGACCGGAGAGAGCAGCGGCTTCGCCGGCTTGATGCTGGCGCTTTTGATGCTTGCCGGCGGCATCGTTGAAGTCGTCACCAGAAAAGCCTCCGGAAAAGGGGGTTCGATCGCCGCCGTCATTCTCTTTTTCCTGGCAGCGCTCATCGGCTTCCCCAATGCGGGTTCCTTTTCCGATCTGAAAATATGGTCCGCCTGGTGTCTGATCCTTGGGATTCTGAATCTGATCTCACTTTTCGTGAAAGAGAAAGATAACGGCGGAACTGATCCCTCCTAAGAGAACAGGAAGCGGCTATCTGTAAGATACAGATAGCCGCTTCCTTGTTTTACACTCTCTTCCAGCTGGCGCCGCCCTTGGTGTCGATGATCTCGATGCCCTGGGCCTTCAATTCGTCCCGGATCCGGTCCGCCTCGGCGAAGTTCTTGGCCTTCTTGGCCTCGTACCGCTGCATGACCAGCGCGTCGATGGCCGGGTCGCCCTCGCCGGTGACGGTGTAGCCGCCCTCGGCGGTGGTGGTCTTGGCCTGGGCCGCCTCGGCCCGCTTGGCCGCCGCCTTCTCCAGCAGGCCCAGGGACAGCACGCTGTCAAAGTCCCCGATGAGGGCCAGCTTGGTGGCGTCGTTGGTCTTGGCCTTCAGCACGTCGAACAGGGCCGTCACGCCCATGGAGGTGTTCAGGTCGTTGCCCATCTGCTGGCCGAACTTCTCCCGGTAGGGCTTCATGGCGGCCTCATCCACCGCCCCGTCCTCCGGGTCCAGGGCCGCGATGCGGCCGATCAGCTTGGTGTAGGCCGCCGCCGCGTTGTCCAGGTTCTCCCAGGTGAAGACCAGCGCCTTGCGGTAGTGGCTCTGGAGGCAGAAGTACCGGTAGGCCAGGGGGTCGTAGCCCTTCTGCTCCAGCAGGGAGACCGTCAGGAACTCGCCCTTGGACTTGCTCATCTTGCCGTCGCTGGTGTTCAGGTGGTGGACATGGAACCACTGGGGGCACCAGGGGTGGCCCAGGTAGCTCTCGCTCTGTGCGATCTCGTTGGTGTGGTGGGGGAAGGCGTTGTCGATGCCGCCGCAGTGGAGGTCCAGGTACTCCCCGTTGTACTTCATGGAGATGCCGGAGCACTCGATGTGCCAGCCGGGATAGCCCACGCCCCAGGGGGAGTCCCACTTCAGGGCCTGATCCTCGAATTTGGATTTGGTGAACCAGAGGACGAAGTCGTTCTTGTTGCGCTTGTTGGTGTCCTCCTCCACGCCCTCCCGGACGCCCACGGCCAGGTCCTCCTCGTCGTGGTCGTTGAAGACGTAGTACCGCTCCAGCCTGCTGGTGTCGAAGTACACGTTGCCGCCGGCGAAGTAGGCGTAGCCGGTGTCCATCAGCTTGGAGACGATCTTGATATACTCGTCGATGCAGCCGGTGGCGGGCTGGACCACGTCGGGGGTCTTGATGTTCAGCTTTTTGCAGTCGTCAAAGAAGGCGTCGGTGTAGAACTTGGCAATCTCCAGCACAGTCTTGTGCTCCCGCTTGGCGCCCTTCACCATCTTGTCCTCGCCCTCGTCGGCGTCGGAGGTGAGATGGCCCACGTCGGTGATGTTCATCACCCGGTGGACGTCGTACCCCGCCCAGCGGAGGTACTTCTCCAGCACGTCCTCCATGATATAGCTGCGCAGGTTGCCGATGTGGGCGTAGTGATACACCGTGGGGCCGCAGGTGTACATCTCCACGTGGCCGGGGGTGTGGGTCTTGAATTCCTCTTTTTTGTGTGTCGCCGAATTGTACAGATACATTTCAGGCAGTCCTTTCTGTTCGATGATTCGTTTCACGCAGCTGGCGCTCCAGCGCCTCCAGCCGGCGGCTCAGGGCGTCGATCTCCTCCAGCAGGGGGTCCGCCACGTGGATCTGGTCCACGTCGTCGGCGTAGTACACCGGCCGGCCGGACATCCGGGCGATCCGGGCGGGCACGCCCACGGCGGTGCTGTTGGCCGGCACCGCCCGCAGCACCACGGCGCCCGCCGCGATCCGGGCGTTGTCCCCCACGGTGAGGGGTCCCAGCACCTTGGCCCCTGACCCCACCATCACATTGTTCCCCAGGGTGGGGTGGCGCTTGCCCTGGTCCTTCCCCGTGCCCCCCAGGGTCACCCCCTGGTAGAGCAGGCAGTCGTCCCCGATCTCCGCCGTCTCGCCGATGACGATGCCGGAGCCGTGGTCGATCACCAGCCGGCGGCCGATCTGCGCACCGGGGTGGATCTCGATGCCGGTCCAGAACCGGCTCCACTGGGAGACGCACCGGGCCAGGAAGAACCGCCGGTGCCGGTACAGCCAGTTGGCCGCCCGGTGGTACAGCACGGCGTGGACGCCGGGGTACAGGAGAAAGATCTCCAGCTTGCTGCGGGCCGCGGGGTCGCGGCGCTGGTAGGCGGCCAGCAGGCCGCCCAGTCGGGTCACTCGTTTTGCCATATCCAATGACTCCTTGTGCGGCGCGGGAGGCAATGAAAAGCGCCCCCCGTACCAAAAGTACGAGAGGCGACGAATCGCGGTTCCACTCTCTTTTATCACTCAAGGAGGCCCGTTGACGCTGGCCAGGCGGAGGGCTTCTGCATCCCCCGCGCTCCCGGGCGCACGTTCACAGCCCCCGCCGTAGGCGCGCTTGCAGCCGGTGACGCGCCCTCTCTGTCCTTTGGATGTGCTGTTACTCTTCCCGATCAACACGCTATTGACTTACGCTTTGTATCTTAGCAGGATTTGGGAGTGGTGTCAAGATGGAACTTTCCGCCGCCGTGCCGGAAAAATCTGAACGGACGCTGAACGGCCCGCCGTCTTGACAGCGGCGCCCTCCATCCGTATGATTAGTATACGCAGAATCCGCAGAAAGGACCCTCATCCGTTTTTATGGACGAATCTGACAGCGGCGACGGAAACCGCCACAACTGGATCCAGACAGCGTACAGACATGGTCTGCCGCCCCGCCGGGCGGGAGGCTGTGTCTTTTTGCGCGCCTGGGGCCGTCCGGGGCGGCTTCGGCCCGCCGCGCGCCCCTGATCTTCGGCTTTTCTGATCTTCAATTTTTCTAAAGGAGAGAACACCCTTGGACAGTATTCCCCAACAGCTGCTTCTGCAGGTCATCCTGATCCTCATCAACGCCTTTTTCGCCATGACGGAGATCGCCGTCATCTCCCTGACCCCCGGCAGGCTCCGCATGCTGGCGGAGGAGGGGGACAAGGCCGCCCCCAAGCTCTTAAAGCTGGTGGAGGAGCCCGCCGGCTTCCTCTCCACCATCCAGATCGCCATCACCCTGGCGGGATTCCTCTCCAGCGCCTTCGCGGCGGACAGCTTCGCCGGATACCTGGTGGACTGGGTCTACACGGACCTGGGCTTCCAGTCCCTGTCCCGGGGCACCCTGAACACCCTGTCGGTCATCGTCATCACGCTGATCCTGTCCTACTTCACCCTGGTGCTGGGAGAGCTGACCCCCAAGCGCATCGCCATGCAGAAGCCCCTGCAGGTGGCAAAGCTCTCCTGCGGGGTGGTCATGGCCGTGGCCGCCGCGGCGCGGCCGGCGGTGTGGCTGCTGTCCGCCTCCACCAACGGGCTTTTGAAGCTGCTGCGCCTCTCCACCCAGCCGGAGGAGGAGTCCGTCACCGAGGAGGAGATCCGCATGATGGTGGACCTGGGCCAGGCCCGGGGCACCATTGAGCGGGAAGAGGGCGAGTGGATCGACAACGTGTTCGAGTTCGGCGAGTCCATGGCCCGGGACCTGATGACCCACGCCGGGGACGTGACCGCCTTCCCGGCGACGGCGGAGGACGGCGAGATCCTCCAGGCCATCCGGAAGACCGGCCTCTCCCGCTACCCGGTGTACGACGGGGACCTGAACCACGTGCTGGGCATCCTCAACGCCCGGGTGTTCCTGCTGGACCGGGCCGGGGACCACCCCCGCCCCCTGCGGGAGCTGCTGCAGACCGCCTACTTCGTCCCCGACACCCTGAACGCCGCCACGCTGCTGCGGGATATGCAGAGCAAGAAGGTCCACATCGCCGTGGTCATCGACGAGTACGGCGACACCGCCGGCATCATCACCATGGAGGACCTGCTGGAGGAGATCGTGGGCAGCATCTACGACGAGTTCGACCCCGCCGAGCCGGCGGAGATCGAGGCCGTCGGCCCCGGCGTCTGGAAGGTCAGCGGCGGCGCCGACATCGAGGAGGTTGCGGAGGCCCTGGACGTGAAGCTGCCGGAGGACCGGGAGTTCGACACCCTGGGCGGGCTGGTGTTCAGCCAGCTCCACACCATCCCCCGGGGCGGCCCGGTGCCGGATGTGGAGGCCTGCGGGCTCCATGTCCACGTGGATCAGGTGGAGGGCTTCCGCATCGTCAGCGCCACGGTCCGCAGGTGCGATCCCCAAGAGCCGCCGGAGGAGGCGCCTCCCGCCTCCTGATGGGCGGTTTCCCCCCCTGTCAACCGCCTGTTGACAAGATTCCCTCCCCTGTCGCTTGTCAGGGGAGGGATTTTTCGGTATGATGGGGCCAGAGAGAAGGAGGGGACGCCCATGGAATTGAAGGACCGCATCGCCGCCGTCCGCAAGGCGGCGGGATTGACCCAGGAGCAGCTGGGGGAGCTGCTGGGGGTCTCCCGGCAGGCGGTGAGCCGCTGGGAGAGCGGCCAGACCTCCCCGGACGCGGCCACCCTGGCCGCCCTGTGCGAGAAGCTCCGCGTGTCGGCGGACTATGTGCTGCTGGGCAAGGAGCCGGGAGAGGGTCAAAGCACCGGGCCCGCCTATGAGCCGCCGGACACCTGCCCCTGCTGCGGGCGGCCTGTGGAGGGGTCGATCTGCCCTTCCTGTGGTTTTACTTTGCCGACCACGCCGCCCCGGGGGCCGCGGTACGCCATTATTTCAGAAAGCATTTACTTTCAAAATGAAAAAGCCGCCCAGCAGCTGGAGCATTTCTGCGGGATTCCACTGGAACAGGCAAAAGCGATCCTGAAGGCGGCCTCTGTCACCGGGGTACTGCTGCGGCGGGACCTGACAGACAGCGCCGCCCAATATCTTGCCGCTCATCTGAGCCGGGATCTGTTCTCCCCCCTGCGGATCGTGGAGGATGCGGGAGAGGCAGAGGACGCCCTGCTGGCCAAGCCCAGCGCCATGACGCTGCCTCCCCCTGCTGAAGGAAACAGCGGCATCGGCTTTTTCGGGGTCGTTCTGGCCGTCATCGTGGCCCTGCTGATCCTCTCGTTCTTCTGAGATGGACCGGTCGCTTCTGCGGCGGTACGCCGCCTCCGGCGTCTTCATCGCCGGGCTGTATCTGCTGAACCGCTTCCTCCTGGTGCCCCTGACCGGCTGGCGCCTGCCGGCCTGGCACGGAGCGGACTTTCTGGCGGGCGGGCTGATGCTGTGCTTCCTGAACGGCCTGCTGTTGCTGGCCCGCCGGCGGCCGTTGGAGCGGGTTTTCCCCGTCTCCCTCTTCCTCCTGGGGTGCGGCCTGTTTTGGGAGGTGGTGACCCCCCTCTACCTGCCCCGGTCCGTGGGGGACCCGCGGGACGTGCTGGCGGTGTGGCTGGGGGGCCTGGCCCTGCTGGCCCTCTGGCGGCGGCTGGACCGCCCGCGGCACCGCCGCTGAACCTGCATAAAAAGCCGCCCCCGGCGCGTCTGCGCCGGGGGCGGTCCTGTTTTTTATGCCGAGGCGATGACGTCCTTGTTCTTCACGAAGTACTCCACGCCGGAGTACAGGGTCGTCAGCGTGATGACCCACACGCAGAGGGTGTTCACCACCGGTGGAATGGGCAGGAACATCAGCACCACGCACACCATGGTGGAGGCGGTCTTCACCTTGCCGGACCACCCGGCGGCGATGACCCGGCCCTTGTCGCTGGCGATCATCCGCAGGCCGCTGACGGCGAACTCCCGGCAGATGACGATCAGCAGCATCCAGGCGGGCATCTGCCCGATCTCCACGAACCACAGCATGGCGGCAGTCACCAGCATCTTGTCCGCCAGGGGGTCGGCGAACTTGCCGAAGTCCGTCACCAGGTTGTACTTCCGGGCGATCTTGCCGTCCAGCAGGTCCGTCAGGCTGGCGATGATGAAGATGGCCAGGGCCGCGTACGTGGCGCCGGGAAAGCCCCAGTACAGCACCACCATGAAGATCGGGATCAATATAATGCGCAGAAGCGTCAATTTATTGGGCAAATTCATGGTCACTCACCCCTCTACCAGCTCACCGGTCAGCTCGCCGTCCATGACGCCGGTGAGCCGGACGGTCACGAAGGTGCCCGGCTCCACGTCCCGGTCCGCCTCAAACCAGATGCGGCCGTCGATGTCCGGGGACTCGGCGTAGCTGCGGCCGAAGCACATCTGGGCCTGGCCGTCGAAGCCCTCGCACAGGACCTCCCGCTCCGTGCCCAGGAGGGAGGCGTTGTAGCCGTCGATAATGTCGGACTGGACGTCCACCACCAGCTCCGCCCGGCGGCGGGCCTCCTCCATGTCCACGTGGTCCATCCGGGCCGCCCTCGTCCCCTCCTCCGGGGAGAAGGGGAACACCCCGGCCCGCTCGATCTTTGTCTCCCGGAGAAAGACACACAGTTCCTCCAGCTCCGCCTCGCCCTCGCCGGGCAGGCCGGTGATGAGGCTGGTCCGCAGCACCAGGCCGGGGATGCGGGCCCGGAGCTTGGCCAGCAGGTCCAGCAGCTCCGCCTTGGTGTCCCGGCGGTTCATGGCCTTCAAAATGCCGTCGTTGCAGTGCTGGATGGGGATGTCCAGGTACTTGACGATCTTGGGCTCCCGGGCGATGGTGTCGATCAGGTCCTCCGTGATCTCGTCCGG
Source organism: Oscillibacter valericigenes (assembly GCF_016902445.1). GTDB lineage: Bacteria > Bacillota > Clostridia > Oscillospirales > Oscillospiraceae > Oscillibacter > Oscillibacter avistercoris. Next base: position 238,341 of record NZ_JACSNX010000002.1, read on the forward strand.
GTACAGGTAGTGGAGCCGGATCCAGTGGAAGTCCAGCCTGCACAGCTCCCGCAGGAGGGCCGAGAGCTGGTGCTCGCCGTTCAGGTCCGTGCCGTACCGGGTGATGTCCTGGGCGATGACCAGCAGCTCCTTCACCCCGGCGGACGCCAGCTCCCGGGCCTCTTCCAGCAGGCCCTCCATGGGGCGGCTGCGGTATTTGCCCCGGAGGGAGGGGATCACGCAGTAGGCGCAGTGGTTGTCGCACCCCTCGGCGATGCGGAGGTAGGCGTACCAGGGGGGCGTGGACAGGATGCGCTCCCCGTCCTGGGGGGCGGTGTGGATGTTGCCCAGGTGGCAGGGCCGCAGGCCGCCTGCCATCACCTCGTCGATGGCATCGCAGATGTCGCCGTAGCTGCCGGTGCCCAGGATGCCGTCCACCTCCGGCAGCTCGTTCAGCACATCCTGCTTGTACCGCTGGGTCATGCAGCCGGTGACGAGGATCTTTTTCACCTGGCCGGAGCGCTTCAGCTCCGCCATCTCCAGGATGTTGTCGATGGCCTCCTCGCAGGCGGACTGCAGGAAGCCGCAGGTGTTCACCACCACCACGTCGGCCCCCTCGGGCTGGGCCTGGATGGTGTGGCCGGCGGCCTGGACGGAGGCCATCATCTGCTCGCAGTTCACCTGGTTCTTGGCGCAGCCAAGGGAGATAAAGGAAATGTTGTATGGCACGATCGATTCCTCCAATCGATGGATTGATGCAAAATGGGCCCGGCGGGGCCCGGTGCGGGGGGTGCGTCCCATTGGACGCGGAATTCCGCCGGGTTGCCGGCTTGTCCCAATGCACCCCCCATTTCTCTTTTGGTCTTGCCAAAAGAGAAACGGGCCGTGCACGGTCCAAAGAGAAAAAACGCTTCGGCGGGTCGGTCTGCGCAGGCGCAGACCTCCTGCCGCCGGCGGGGGAAGGTTGGCGATCCCTTGCGGCAGTCAGGGACGGAAACGCCCGGCCCTTGGGGAAACCTCCAGCCCGGGGAAGTCAGGGATACATCCTGCGCCGCTTTTCGCTGCCGCTGGCCGGTGGTCGATGAAGGCTTCAGCATAGGACAACGCAACAGCTCCTACGCCCGCCGGGGGAGCGCGTAGCGAAGCGGAACGCGCGGAAAGAG
>NZ_JACSNX010000011.1 GCF_016902445.1 Oscillibacter valericigenes
TTAGGGCGAGGGTCCACCCGTTCCCATTCCGAACACGGTAGTTAAGCTCGTTCCTGCCGACAATACTTGGCTGGCGACGGCCCGGGAAAATAGGTAGCGCCAACACAGAAAGCCACATCGATGGATGTGGCTTTTTTCTTTGGACGGGGGAGGAAATTCGGACATTGAGATATCATACAGTTGTCAAAGGGAGATTCCTCAGCCGGCCCAACCGTTTTGTCGCTTATGTGGAGACGGAGCAGGGGCTTCAGGTCTGCCATGTAAAAAATACCGGCCGCTGCCGGGAGCTTTTGACACCGGGTGCAGTGGTATATCTGGAGCAGGTGGAGAATCCTGCCCGAAAGACGGGATATGACCTGATCGCGGTGGAAAAAGGCGACTTGCTGATCAATATGGATGCGCAGGCGCCCAACCGCGTCTTTCAGGAGTGGGCCGCACAGGGGCATTTTCTCTCGGATGTACAGGCGATCCGGCCCGAATTTCGATATGGGGAGTCCCGCTTGGACTTTGCCCTCTCCACAGAGAAGGGCCTGCATTTGGTAGAGGTCAAGGGCGTTACGCTGGAAGAGGATGGGATCGTTCGTTTTCCGGACGCTCCCACAGAGCGGGGCGTGAAACACATCCGGGAGCTGCAGCGGGCAGCCCGCGAGGGACTGGGGGCCACCCTGTTTTTTGTAGTCCAAATGAGCGGCGTCCGCTGCTTTTCTCCGAATGATGCCACCCATCCCGGATTTGGAGAGGCTCTGCGCGAGGCGGCGGTCTCCGGGGTCCAGATCCTCGCCTATGATTGCCGGGTAACGCCGGACAGCCTGGAGATCCGCGCCCCGGTGCCGGTCATGCTGTAGGGGAGAGAGAAAGACATGGGATTTTTGGAATTGCTGTTGATCGGTGTGGGGCTCTCTATGGATGCCTTTGCTGTGGCGGTCTGCCAGGGGCTCTGCATGCCGAAGCTGAACCTGCGTCATGCGGCGGTGATCGCGCTTTTTTTCGGCGGCTTTCAGGCGCTGATGCCTTTGGCCGGGTGGCTGCTGGGAGCGCAGTTTGCCGGGTATATCCAGCATCTGGATCACTGGCTGGCGTTTGTACTGCTGGCGTTCATCGGCGGCAAAATGCTGTGGGAATCCCGCTCTGTTGAGACGGAGAGCGCTTCCTGCGCCGTAACAGTGACGCTGGATTATCGGCAGCTTTTGGGGATGGCTGTGGCCACCAGCATCGATGCACTGGCTGTGGGCGTCACCTTTGCCTTTCTGGAGGTGGAGATTCTGCCGGCGGTGACGATCATCGGATGCACAACTTTCTGCCTCTCTCTGGTCGGCGTGGCTGTGGGAGCCTTTTTTGGCGCCCGGTTTCAGAGATGGGCGGAGATGGCCGGCGGTTTGATCCTGATCCTTCTGGGGGCCAGGATCCTGCTGGAGCACCTGGGGATCGTATGAGAGAATGCGGCCCCGCCGGCCGCGTGTTTCTGAGGGTGGAAAGCAGGCGCTCAGCGCCTGCTTTCCTTTTTGCGCATTTGCGCGGACACAGCGGAATGAAGACCACGGGCCCCAGACGGGCGGCATACCGAGGGAACCGCCGCTGCAGGCAGAGGAACTGGGCGACTGCACTGCGGAGCGCGCACGGGAATGGCGGCCCGGGAATGGCGGCCCGGGAACTGCGCCGGCAAAGACGCCCCGGGCGCAGCGGCCCGGGGCGTCTGTTCTCTTATGAAAGTTCAGCAGCAGGGATTGGGATTGCAGCCGCAGTTGTTGCCGCAGCCACAGCCGCAGCCGTTGCCGCCCCAACTGCCATTGCCGCAGCAGCACCAAATGATGATCAGCAGGATGATGATCCAGCAGCAGTTGCCACCGCCAAAGCCGTTATTGCACATACCGGAACCTCCTATGAAATCGTAGACCGACCGAACCGGTCTCAATCCATAGTATGCCGTCCCGGAAAAGGGGTTCCGATTTTATTTCCGGCTGCTGGTGACGAGAGCGGCCGCCTCTGCTGCCTCTCTTGCGGTAAAGACGCCCTTGTCCAGCAGGACATCCTCCAGGGTCTGGCTGCTGCCGGCCACCACGGCGTCCAGCGCGTAGTAGGAGACATAGGCCAGGTCCGCCCGCAGGAACGTGCCGTTCTGCAATGCGGACAGTTCCCCCTCTGTGATGACGCCGTTGGCCAGGGCATTGGACAGGGTGCCGGAGAGGTCCTTATTGTCGGCAGAGCTGTATCCCAGCGCCCGGAGGATGAACTCCATGTACTGGCTGGCCGTCACTGTCTGGCTGGGCCGGAAGGTGGTGGCAGAGTATCCGTTGGTATATCCCTTGCTGTAGGCGTAGCCCACATACTTTTCACTCTGGGTCCCGGCGGCGATGTCCGTAAAGGGCGTGGAGCCGGTATAGGCCAGGGCCTCATCTTCTTCGCCCAGGACGCGGATGAACATGATGAGCGCCTGCAGCCGGGTGGGAGCCACTTCCAGGTCATAGCCCTCCCCATAGCCGGTAAAGCTGCCCTGGAACAGATGCATGGTTTTGAGAGCGGCGGCGATGGCGTTGTAGTCCGTACTGGCGGATTCGCTGAAGGCATACGGTCCCTGATAGTCCACCACAGCCGTCTTGGAGGTGACGGCGAACACCGCTGTCGTGTCCTCGGCCACCAGATACCGGTGATTGGCTGTCAGGGTGCTGCCGCTGGAAACGGTGGTGCCGGTCGTGACGTCCACCACAGCGCCGGATCCGAATGTGACCCGCACGCTTCCGGCCAGAAGCAGCACGCCGGTGCCGGTGGAGCCGGTCAGGGCGTCCCCTTCTTTCAGGCGGGTCTCCGCCCACGTGGCGGCCGTACCGCCGGAGAGATCTCCGCCGCCGTTCAGCAGCGCCTCGTCAGCGGCGTCCAGCTTTTCCTCTACCTGCTGGTCCACAGCATCCATAAAGGTACCGGTGAGATAGGAGAGAGAGGCCAGCGGATCCGAAGCACCGCCTGCGGCAGCCAGAGCGTAGACGACGGTGACAGTAAGTAAAAGACAGACGATGATGAGCGCAGTCTTGAGTTTTTTTGACATGGCATGGTCCCTTTCCCGCTTGGCGTCAGCGGTTTGCGATGCGGTAACTGAGGGTCAGGAGGCTGTCTGCAAAGTGGATGTTCTCAAATTGGACATCCGGGACCTGGCTGCTCAGCTCGATGTTGGTAAAGTTCCAGAATCCCTTGACACCAAGGCTGATCAGGTGGTCCGCCGTATCCTGCGCCACGGTCTGGGGGATGGTCAGCACCACCACATCCACAGAGTGGCTTTGGATAAACGTGTCCAGCTCCGACATGGAGCAGATGGGGACCCCGTTGACAGCGGTGCCGATCACAGCGGGGGAGACATCGAACGCCGCATCCACCGTAAAGCCGCACTGAGAGAAGGGAAAGTTCTGCAGCAGGGCATGTCCCAGATTGCCGACGCCGATCATGATCAGATGGTGATCATTGTCCACGCCCAAAATATGGCCGATCTCAGCCTTCAGTTCTTCCACATTATAACCGTAACCCTGCTGTCCGAACTCGCCAAAGCAGCTGAAGTCCTGGCGGATCTGGGAGGCGGTGATGCTCATCTCCTGCCCCAGGGAATGGGAGGAGATCCGCACGACGCCGCGGCTGCACAGTTCATTCAGATGGCGGTAATATCTTGGAAGACGCCGGATAACGGCGTCGGAGATGTTTTCCTTTTTCAAAAAATCACTCCTAGCTGGTTTGGTCTTGTTAAAACATTCTCAATTAAGTTTAGACCAAAAACAGAAAGTTGTCAATTTTTTTAACAATCTTTTTTGAAAAATTTTTTTAGAGAATCACTTTACAAAGCAGGAAAAAGTTGATATACTAAATAAGCTGTTTGGACAGCAGTAACTTCATATCTGCGCCCGTAGCTCAGTTGGATAGAGTGTTAGACTCCGACATTTCCGGCGGTTCCAGTTGAGATACAGCGCAAAGCCCTGTGGTCACTGGGATCGCGGCTGGGAAGCCAAGCGAAAGCGCCGCCGTTGACTACTATTTGACCACTGTTTCCCCGCAACCGCAAATCCCCTGCAAGTGAATATGCGCCCGTAGCTCAGTTGGATAGAGTGACAGACTCCGACTCTGTAGGCCACTGGTTCGAATCCAGCCGGGCGTACCAACAAAAGGCACTTGCTTTTGCAAGTGCCTTTTGTTTTCATTTAGGCAAAGGAGGGATTGTCATGGCGCTCGAGAATAAACTGGGACTCACATCCTCTGCCGACCTTGCCCGCGAGGAGGAACGGATCAGCAAAAAGAAAGCGGTTTCGCTGTTTGAGAAGGGCCTGCTGGATCAGCTGGAGGCGGGGACTTTTTCCTCTCTGCAATTTATTCACAAGTATCTCTTTGAAGACATCTATGACTTTGCCGGCGAGCTCCGTACCGTCAACATCGCCAAGGGCAATTTCCGGTTTGCTCCGGTGATGTACCTGGAAGCGGCCCTCTCCAATATTGAAAAGATGCCGCAGTCCACCTTTGATGAGATCATCGAGAAGTATGTGGAGATGAACATCGCCCACCCCTTCCGGGAAGGCAACGGGCGCAGCACCCGCATCTGGCTGGATCTGCTGCTGAAAGCAGAGCTTCATCAGGTGGTCGACTGGAGCCGCGTGGATAAAGAGGATTATCTGCTGGCCATGGAACGCAGCCCGATTCGGGATACGGAGATCAAGCATATCCTGAAAAACGCGCTTACGGACGAGATCGACAGCCGGGATGTCTATATGAAAGGCATTGACCACAGCTACTACTATGAGGGCTATACGGCCTTCAAGGCTGAGGAACTGTGAACATCTCATGTTACAGCAAAAAAAGAGGCAGGAACCGATTCGGTTCCTGCCTCTTAATCATTCCAGACCACATGTTCAGATCTCCAGCCCGTCCTGGAGCACCCGGCTGGCCGCCAGTTTGTTCTTATCGAAGGCATGGGTATAGATGTCCAGCGTGGTGGATGGCTGGCTGTGGCCCAGGAGGCCTGCCACCGTGGCCACGTCCGTGCCGTTTGCGATGAGCAGGCTGGCGTTGGTGTGCCGCAGGGAGTGGACGTTCAGATATTCCGGCAGGCCGTGCTTTTTCAGGATTAGCTTGAACCGCCAGGTGAAGGTGGAGGGCGTCATGGGAAGGCGGCAGCCCTTGCGGCGGAACAGGAAGTCCCCGTCCTCCAGTTCTCTGCCGTCATAGGCCTCCGTCTCCCACGCGCACTCCTGACGGTATTCTCTCAGCAGAGACTCCATCTCCAGAGAGAAGTAGACGTAGCGGTCTCCGGAGACAGTTTTGGGAGCCTTGGTGAAGATCTCCTCGTCCGTCACCTTCACCGCGTTCCGGCGGATGTGGATGGATCGCTGCTCCCAGTCAATGTCGCCCCATTGCAGGGCGCAGCACTCACCACGGCGCATGCCTGTGGCGATCACCAGCTTGAAGTAGGTCTCATACTTGATGCTCTCGTCCTCCAGGGCGGAGATGATCTTTCCCACGGTCTCCGCGTCAGCGATTTTCTTCTCTGCCTTTCGTCCCGCGTAGCGGTAGGTGCGCCAGGCAGGGTTATGTCGCAGAAAGCCACCCTCCACGGCATCGGAGAGAATGCTGCACAGCGTAGCGTGCACGCCCTCAACGGTGTACTCGGAGAGTGGCTTTTTGGTTTCCGTGCTGACGGTTTCACGGAGCTGGGCGTAGAAGGCCCGGAAGTGTTCCGGCCGCAGCTCTGTGAGCTTGTAGTGGCCCAGGGCAGGGAGAATGCGGACGATGTCCTGCTGGTCCCGGCGGATGGTGGACTTGGCCAGCTTGCCGGGGGCAATCTCCCGCAGCCACAGATCGATGTAGGCGGCCAGAGTGATGGGCTTTGTGGTTTCTTCCGGAGTATCCCGGCAGGATCGCTCGAAGAGCACCGCCTGTTCCTGAAGCCATTTCTCTCTCTGTTTTGGCGTCAGCCCTTCGGGCGGATGAACGGTTTTCTGCCGGGGCTTGATGCGCGCGCCTTTATAGTCGTACCCCATGGAGACCACGATGAGATAGCTGTTTCCCCGTTTTCGGATGCTTGCCATATGGTGTTGACCTCTCTTTCCTTGGCCTCGTTCCAGCTGAGGCCTGTTTGGCAAACACACCATACCGAAAGCAACCGCTAAAAGCTATCACAACTTTTGCAAACTCCATTTTTCTACGAAACCGACAATTACGCCCCCCGACGCTTTTCCATACACGCCGCGGCCAGGTTGAAGAGGGGCCTGCCATCCGGGCGGAGCACCGTGAGCATGGTGTCTGCCGCCTGTTCCTTTTGCGCCTGCTGAGGGTGGCAGTAGGTGCGCTCCAAGAATCCCGTGTCACCGTGGCCCACCAGATTGGCGACAGTCTGCTTGTCCACGCCGCAGTGGAGCAGCGCGGTCACGAAGTAGTGGCGCAGGGTATGAAGGTGGTATTCCTTTGGGAAGCCGATGGACTCATAGATTTTCCGCAGCCGCTTGGTGAAGGTATCGGGGTGGATGAGCTGTCCGTGTTCGTCGGTGAAGAGGTAGAGGCTGAGCTTGCGGTGGGCCTGATCAGCCTCCATCTTTTTGCGGTGGTGGTAGCTGTTGATGATCCCGCACAGATCGCCGGAGAGATAGATCTCCCGGCTGCGGCCATTTTTGGTAGAGCCTTCCACGATGCCCTTGCCGGCCACATTGCTGCGGGAGCGGCTGATAGTGAGAAGCAGGGAGTTCTTTCTGAAGGTGAAGTCGGACCATTGCAGGGCGCACAGCTCGCCACGGCGGCACCCAGTATACAGGGAGAGCAGATAGAACATCCGGTAGTGCCGGGGCTCCCGCGCCAGGGCACCCAGAAGTTTTTGCACCTCGGCCTGGGACGGGACGCGCTGGATGGCCCGCTGGGTGTGTGGCAGTGCCACCATACGAGCCGGATTCTTTTCCAGGATCTCATTCCGCTTGGCGTCGCTGAGGACAGCGGACACCACCGTCAGATACTTCTGGACGGTTGTCTCCTGGACAGGCTTTCCGTGACAGGTTCGTTTCCGCAGCTCTTCCAATAGGTTCTCCATGTTGATGGGTCGCAAGCGGCAGAGGGGAATGGCGCCGATGTAGGGGAACACCACCTCCAGCATTCTGCGATAGGAGGCCAGCGTGCTGGGTGCGTACCGGGACTGCCGGTCCAGCCACCGGCGGGCGTATTCCTCGAAGCGCATGCTGCTGTCCTCGCAGAATCCGTTTTTCACCAGCCGTTCAAATTCCTCTGCCTGGTGTGCCACATACTGGGGGATCTGCTGTTTGCGGACAGTGTCCGGCACGGTGATGGTCTTGGCCCGGCTGATTTTTCTTCCGTCAGGCCGGTACCCATTGCTGACGGTGATTTTATATTTTCGCGTTTGAAGCTGCTTGATACTTGCCATAGTTGTGTCTGATTCCTTTCTTCCAATTTTTCAAGCGGGGTGTCACCCCAGCGTCTGTTTCATCTGTGGCTCGTCCGGTTTGGGTGTGTCCTTTTGGTGTAGCCCGGCTGCCGCACCGACGGCTCCGGCGGCCAGGCCGATGACAGCGCCCAGATTCTGCGCGGCCTCACGAGCCTCCATCTGCCGGCGGCGATCCTCCGGGTCATCACTGGAGTCCTCCAGCAGACTCATTCCCGCAGCCACAGATGCCGCACCAATTCCCACAGCACCAGGATGATGGTGGGGATGTACATCTTCCATCTGATAGAGTTGGCGGACTCTCGCAGCGTGTCCTCTGCCCTGGAAAGACGCGAGGAGTATGTTTCGCTGATCTTCCCAGCCTGTGATTGGAATTCCTTCAGCAGCTTCTCGCTCTCCCGCTGGCTGGCGGCGCGGGTCTCCTGCATTTCTTCCTGCATCCACTGCAGGTTCTCTCTGCTGGTCTCCAGCAGTGCCTGCACGGTCTTCTGGATCTGCTGCACCGCTTCGGTGTGTGCTGCCGTGAGATTGCCGGCTTGTCCTGCCAGCAGTGTGTTCATCTCCTGCGTTGTGGGGAGACGCTCCAGTGTCTCCTGGGCCTTGAGGATGGAGTTCCCCGTCAGCTCCATGGCCTGGGTCAGACCCATCCAGTTGGCCTCCGTCAGTGTAACGGCTTTTTGTATATTGGATGCCTTGTTCAAATTCGCCTGGAGCGCGCTTTGCTGCATGGCCAGCAGCTCGTCCATGGGCGAAGCGTGTTTCTCGAATGCGGAACTCATCTTCCATCGCTCCTTTCAGATATTTCGTATCATGGAGTTTGTAATCCCAGCAGCGGTAGCCGTCGGGGGTGGTGTAGGTGATGTTCTTGCGGTTTGCTGTCCAGAGAACCGTGTAGCCCTCGCTCTCCATCAGTTCCAGGAACTGCTCCCGGGAGACGGCGTACTTCATGGCCTCGTTGATCTGCATGGCAAGCCGCACCTTCCAGCTCTGCCCTCTGGCAGCGATCCGGTACTCCGCCTGGGTGGGGCGGGAGACCATCTGCTGACGCTTTGGCTGGCAGACGGACAGACCATACCGCATGCACAGCGTGTCTGAGACTTGGCGGAGCTGCGTCAGGTCCGTCTTTTCAAAGTGGAGCTTCCTGCCGGTCTGGAAGCTGACGGAGTTGACGATGAAGTGGGAGTGGATGTGCTCGCGGTCCGTGTGGGTGGCCACGATGACCTCGTAGTCCTTCCACTGCTGTGCCAGCTCCAGTGCAATCTGGTGCGCCAGCTCCGGTGTGACCGGTTCCTCCGGATGGAAGGACTGGACGAAGTGATAGTACATGCGGCCGTTGTCCTTTCCGTATTGCAGCTTGGTGCTGATGAACTCGGTGCAGCAGGAGTTTGCCTGACAGTTCACGCCGGTCACCAGATGGCGGCCCTGATAAGCGGTCTTTTCCTCCTTCATCACGTATTGGAGCACCGCACTCATGCCGCCGCAGGTCTGACCACGGGGACGGTTGACAGCTGTGACGATGGCCATGTGTCACACCGTCCTCTCCAACAGCGTCTTGAGAGATCGCTGGATGTCGGCGTAGAGGGCACAGGCCTCCTGGACATTCACGGCGGTGATTCGTCCCATGTTGGCTAGGGTGGTGAGCTGGTTGAGGTTGTTGCCCTGGGCCTTCAGGGCTTTTGTGAATTCCGTCAGCGCGTCGATCCGGATGATCTCCTTGCCGACAGCGCAGTCGGTCAGGTATTTGGTAAGGCTTACACCGCACGCTTCCGCCTTGCGGTGGATGCGCTGAGAGTCCGCCTCGGTCACGTAAAACGTCAGAGGAACGGATTTCGTTCGATTGGGTTTCTTGCTCACAGGGTTACCTCCTGTCTCAAATCTTTTCGTCTCCCTCGGAGAGCTGGGGAATTTTCAAAGGGGGACTGGTCCCCTTTGAAGTTGCGCTGCCGGAGGCGGTTTTCTGCACTTCCTCAGAAGTATGCGCAACTTGGAGTGGGTGCAGGGCTTCTGCCCGCAAGGAGATGCCGAAGGCTGTACGCGGCCGCCTGTGGGCGGGCGTGAACAGCCAAAGGCGATGCTTGCTCTCCGCCGATCCTCCCGTTGCAAGGCAGCGGGCGGCGGAGACCCGTCCCCCACATCTCCCGCGTTTTCCGGCGGTTTGAGGGCCAACAGCGGCCCTTCCGCCGGGGACGGGGAACGGAGTCCCGTCAGGCGGGAAAGCCCCTCAGAGGGGCCGCAGCGGCCGCCACAGGGTCGATGGTGACGCTCTTCACGGCAGCGGGATCATCGACACCATCGGCCCTCCGCAGGCAGATGAGCCGCTCTCCGTTGCTCTTGCGGAAGGACACGGTAATACCGCTGCGCCTTAGGGCGTCAACGCTTTTGCGGATCTGGTGAGAGAAGCTGTTGGGCGTCAGGCCCTCCGCACCGGCAGGGTCGATCTTTTCCAGCAGCACCTTGGCAGGGGCGCAGATCTCCTGCTGCTCCCGCAGCAGCGGGGAGAGGAGCGCCAGGATGCGCCCGTGCGGTTCGCCGGCCTGTTCGCAGTCGTCCGAGAGCAGATCCCAGATGTGAGTGTCGCTGTTGAACTCCAGAGACAGCTCCCGGTAGGCGATGTCTCTGCCCGTGCAGTAGAGGGTGGCGGTGTTCTCCCGCCGCTTGCTCTTGCGGAGTACGAAGTTGGAGTCCGTGGCACCGCTGAGGCCCGTGGTGCCGGAGATCATGTTCATGGGATCGTCGTCGCCCAGCTTGCGCAGGTGATGGACCAGCAGCACGGCGATGCGGTGCCGGTCCGCCAGACCCTTGAGCACGCCGATGTCCCGGTAGTCGTTGGCGTAGGGGCTCACGTCATTGCTCACGGTGCGGATGCGCTGCAGCGTGTCGATGACCACGAGCCCGGTGGCCGGATGCTCCTTGAGGAACTGCTCGATCTGTTCCACCAGCCCGCTGTGGAGCTGCTCCGCCATGACGGCGAAGTACAGCGTGGGCGGCGCGTCCTCGGTGAGATCGAAGAGCCGGCTCTGGATGCGCTGGAAGCTGTCCTCCAGACAGAGGTAGAGGACCTCGCACGGGTGCGTGGGAAAGTTCCAGAGGGGTTCGCCCCGCGCCACCCGGAGACACAGCCACAGCGCCAGCCAGGACTTGCCGATCTTCGGCGCGCCGGCCAACAGGTGCAGTCCCTGGGGCAGCAGATCCTCCACAAGGAAGGTGAGCGGCTCGTAGGCGATGGTCTGCAGGGTGTCGGCATCAATGGTGTTGAGTTTTTTCGTTGGCATGAGAACCTCCTGATGGTTTTTGAAATTCAGAGGAAGAAAATCTTGCGTTTCGGCAGGCTCTCTGTTAGACTGAACACAGATGGGAGCTGTGTTTTTCGAAACGCGGCGTGCCGCCAGACTGTTGCAGCAGTTTGGCGGTTTTCCTTTTGCTGCGGCGGATGATCGTCTCTCACCTCCTTGTGATCTGGATGCCCCGCACCGGCGCGCTCCCTGCTCCATCGGTACGCTCGTTCGCTGTCGCACAGCCAGCGAAGTCCCGGCGATACTGCCCCTGGAGCATGTGCCCTCCGGCGGTGGGGATGCGGTTGTCAAGGTGCAGGGGGTTGCGTACCAAATCAATGCGTGATATACTGATCGGGTACAAGACCAGTATAACAGATACGCAAACCGTTGCAAGGCCTGGGGACACGGTTTTGCACCCATGAGAGAAATTCGGGTAAAGGATTTAAACTCTATCGGGTACAGAAGGGGGCGCGGCAGACCATGTATTACATGAATCAGGACGCGGTGGATTACTTTCGGGTGGATTTCACACCGGGTGAGAGCATCGTGGGCGGGAAGCACTATCCCCTGGGGACCTTTGCCGTGGAGATGATGGAGTGCGGGTGGAACAGAGCTGCGGAGATCCGTCAGCCGCTGAAGCGGTTTCAGGAGGAGTTCCAGGTATTCCTGGCGGCCAGAGATGTGTCCAGCGCGGCCGCGGCGTTCCATGCCATGCGGGAGCTGTGGCAGGTGTTGGGGAAGCTGCCGGTGTACAACAAGCTGATGGTGGAGGGCCACCGGCTGCCCGGCCTGATCCCCTATCTGCGCGGGCACCAGGACCTGCTGGACGAGATGCTGACGCCGGGGACGCCCCGCAACGAGGGATACATCCGGTGGAAGGGGAAGCTGGAGCATCTGGAGGACGAGCTGCAGTCCTTTGTCAAAAACACGCAGTGGATGCTGGACGAGTTCTTTCAGGAACTGCCGTCCAGAAGGCGGCAGGACTATATCCGGGCCTATGCCCGATACCGGGATGTGATCGAGGACGCAATGCAGGCAAAGCAGGACGTGGAGGATGAGGGAGAGGAGTGGGAGGATCGAACCGTGGATCTGGACACGATCTCCTTTACGTTTCCCGTGAACATCTCGCTGGTTCCCGTTCTGGACCCGAAGACCCGCCGGCCGACGCTGGCGGAGCAGATGACCTTTGAGAGCCTCCCGGGCTTTTTGTACATGGACCTGTACAAGGGGATGGCCGCCGGAAATCTACCCCGGCGCTGCGCTCACTGCCGCCGGTGGTTCCTGGCGATGGGCGGATATGATACCCGCTACTGCAACCGGGTGGTGCCGGGCACCAACGGAAAGACCTGCCGGAAGGTGGGCGCCCATGAGCGGGAGAAGGAGAAGCAGAAGACGGAGACGGCGGCCCGGGAGTACAACCGGACCTATAACCGCTTGAAGGCACGGAAGCGGCGAGGCCGGATCACCGTAGACGAGTGGAACCGGCAGGTGGCACAGGCCCAGGAGCTGAAGGACGCGTTCACGGCCCGGAAGATGACCAAGGAAGCGTATGTGAAAAAACTCAATGAGCTGTGAGAAAGCAGGAGGCCTGTCCCGAGAGGGACAGGCTTCCTGTGCTGTGTGGTAGTTTATTTTGTCGGCAAGTTTTACGAAACGGAACAGGCATCTGTCTCAGCTTCTTCGGCTGATGACAGATGCCTGTTTTCTTGGTAATGATTCAATTCGCCGGCCAATTCCCATGCCAGACGGAATCCGCAGAGAAAGCTGTCCAGGGACCGCTCTTCGATGATGTGGTTCTGGGTGTCGATGATCTGCAACACCAGTTTCCTCTCTGGCTTTTCCAACCGCTCGATCAGCTGGCGGTGGCAGGTCTCGACTTCCTGTTCGTACTCCGCCAAGGGCAGAGGGGTGTAGAATCGGTCGTACAGTGATCTCAGGGTCTCGTTCATGTGTCTCGCCTCCTTGCAGCAAGACACCATACCACAGGCCGAGAAAAATAGCTACTGCTTTTTCGTCCATACCTTATCCAAAGTTGAAAAGGTTACTTACAAATGAGGAATGTGATGTAACACCTGTGAAATGATATCAGCATGTAAGCAATCACCAGAGCTTTATACATAAATTGGATTGGGAGGGGATCGTTCTCTATGGGTGACAGTCTGCAATATGTGGTTTGATAAAGCAGTTCAAGATCTGTGTGGTGAGAAGATTCTGGTGGACTACTGAAGGAATCACTGGCAGGCGACAATTATTCGACTACTATCCAAGAAAGTCCCGGAGAAATTGCAACACAATTCCTCCGGGACTTTGCCGTCATTTTTTGCAAAGCTGGCTAAAGCCAACAGAAGCCTGCATCAAGGGGATGAACAGAGCCGGAGATTCTTTCTGCCAGCCCTGTTTCGGCCTATTTGCATTCTTATGGCTTGGCGGATTGTGACACATACTGCCCTGCATTCCGAATTCGGCCAGACCGCATTATGAATTCAGCAGTTCCTGGGCAATAGGATCGTTGACATCCATCACTACGACCCGGCGGTTTTTGGCTCCCTCGCTCTCTACGAATTTGCCGTTGGCGTCCCGGTCCTGACCCCGGACGAAGGGATCAGCTTCAAACCCCAGACCGATGGTCAGCAGCTGATCCTCCGGCACTCCGAAGGCGCTGACCAGCAGTCCTTTCACTGCTGCGGCCCGCCGGTTGGACAGCTCCACACGGGCCTGCTGACTGCCGTCGGTAGCCGTGGTGCCCGCCAACAAGATTTTGTGGTCAGGATGGGCCAGAATCACCTCGGCTACCGGCTTCAGAGCTTCCTTGGCGGCTTCTTCATTGATAAAGGCGTCGCTCTCTGCCTTAAACATCACCTGGGTGGAGTTGAGCTCAAAGGGCGTCTCAAAAACCAGGGGTTCTTGCTCTACGGTGGCCGTTCCAGACTCGGCCGTCGGTTCCTCCGGACCATGGATCCTGAGCGTGTACTGAATGCTGTCTCCCTTGTCCGCCCAAATGTAAATGTAATAGGTGGTGTTGGGCGGCAGTTCCAAGCTGAGCGTGGCTGCCTTTCCGTCCTGCGCTGCCTGAAGCGGAGCGCCATAGGGGTCGTGCATAGTACTTCCATATACATCATAGACCCGCAGATCGAGGTTCCCTGTCCCGGGCGTTATGTTGACAGTAGTGATCTCATAGGTGGCATTTTCCACCGAGTTGGTGGTAAAGGCGAACCACTGGCCCAGGTTGTTGCTCACTTTGCCGGAAAGTTGGGCCTCCAGGGGGATCATGCCGCCGTCATCCTGGTTGGTGCCGGCGGAGATCTCCTGCCCGGCCACGGCTCCCACAGCCTCGGATACACTTCCGGCGGTGGAATATCCGGTTTTCTGCTCTTCCGGGTCCCGAATAATCAGGGAGTATTCGATGCTGTCTTCCTTCTCCGACCAGATATAGATGTAATAGGTCGTATCGGGGGGCAGCTCCAGGCTGAGGGTGGATGCCCGCCCCACCTGGGTCGCCTGCAGCGGAGAACCATAGGGGTCATGGATCGTTTTCCCATATGCGTCATAGACCCGCAGGTCAAGGTTTCCAGTGCCCAGGGTCTTGTTGACCGCCGTGATCTTATACGTCGCATTTTCTGCCGAACCGGTGGTGAAAGCGTACCACAGGCCGCCTTCCTGTGTGGCTTTTCCGGTCAGCCGGGTGTTCAGAGGCAGCAGGACCGCGTCATTTTGGTTGGTCCCGCCCCGGAGGGTTTCGCCCTGTTCCGCCGTTTCTTCCAAGCCGTCTGACACCACGGTCAGCGAGCCGTTGTCCGGCTGCTTGGCAGAGTCGGCTTCCTCGGTCTGAAGGGTTTCTTCCTGAGCTGGTTCATCCGATGCATCCTTTCCGCCGCAGCCGGTCAGCGTAAAGACGAGCATCCATGCAAGAATCCATGCAGCAATCTGTTTCATCATCATTTCCCCCTTCCTGCTCATCCCTGGGTCGCCGGATCATCCGGCGCCTGGATGTTCAGAGTGTATTCGATCGTATCTCCCTTGTCGGCCCAGATACGAATGTAATAGGTGGTTTCGGGCGGCAGGTCCAGACTGAGTGTGGCCGCCTGGCCCTTCTGTGCCGCCTGCAGCGGAGAGCCGTAGGGATCGTGGAGCGTGTCCCCGTATACATCATAGACCCGCAGATCGAGGTCGCCTGTGCCTCTGGTCATGTTTACCGTAGTTAGATTGTAGGTAGCATTCTCCGCGGAATTTGTGGAGAAGGCATACCATTGCGCCTTGTCCCGGCTCACTTTGCCCTCCAGCTTGGCATTCAAGGGGATGAGCTGGGCGTCGTCCTGATTGGTAGCGGCCTGGATTTCCAGACCGTCTGCCGGTTCCGGTCCGGGCTGCGCCGTGTTGTTCTCCGGAAGCTGTCCCTCCGGACTTCGAACAGTCAGGACATAGTCAATGACGTCACCCTTGTCAGCCCAGATTTTGATGTAATAGGTGGTTTCGGGCGGCAGGTCCAGGCTGAGTGTGGCCGCTCTTCCGCTCTGTCCTGCCTTTAACGGGGAGCCATAGGGGTCATGGATCGTCTCGCCAGACTCGTCATAAACCCGCAGGCACAGGTCGCTGGTCTCCGGTGTCTGATTGACCGCCGTGATCTTGTATGTGGCGTTCTCTGTTGTATCCGTGGTAAATGCGTACCACCGGCTCTCATCTTGGCCGGTTTTACCTGCCAGCTTGGTGTCCAGCGGTACAGCTTCCGCACTCTCCTGGTCGATCCCTCCCTGGAGCGCGATGGGCTGCAGGTCCCCAGCGGAGGCGTCATCGTCCTCTTGACTGCTGTTGCCCTGCGATTGCGCCGACTGGAGCGCTCCCTCCTCTGTGCCCCCGCCGCAGGCGGCCAAGGTGAGCAGCATACAGGCGGTCAATAAAAACAAGGTCAGCTTTCTAATCATGAAAAATCATCTTCCTCTCCTAATTCATGAAATTTCTTTGCGATCTCGGGGCGATTTCACTTTCTTACAGCATGCATATTTCCTGTCTCCAATATTGCCCATCTAGCAGGGAGCACAGGATCGAGGGTTCCACCAAGATGCTGCCTTCTTTTGAACACACAGTTCACGCCTTGGGCGGACAGCAATATGGCTGCGTCCAAGCGGCATAGGGTAAAGCAGGTGTTTGCTTCGCTTTGTATGTTCCCCTCAATCCGTGTTTCTTTTGATCAGGCAGCTTTTCGTCAGCGTTACTGCGCCCGCTTATCCCACCACATGGACATCTCTTGTGGCGGGCTGGCCCACCGGCATAGAGGTGTCGCTGGGCCAGTAGGTATTGCTGGGGTCAATGCTGAAAGTCAGATGCTGCCCGTCATATTGCTCCAGGCCCTCTGCGTAAGCAACCGAAATCAGCCGCACCATCCCGCTCCTTGGAGAACCCAGCGGGTCACCTGATTGCAGCTCCATCTCTTGCGGTGTATCCAGCACGATCAGATGGAAGGTCTGGCTGGAGTCGGTCCAGGGGGCGTTGGGATCGGGACAGCCCTGCAGGTCAATGACTTCTTCATAGCTGTAAGTGCCTACGGTACCGGTGAAGACGATGCGGCCGTCTTCTGCGCTGTTTCCCCGGCTTTCGGAGTCAGGCGGAGAAACAGGTTCTGCCTCGATCTCTGACTTTCCGCCGCCCCCTACAGTCTCACTTTGACCGGAACTATGGAAGGAGACCTCTGTCCATTTGATTTCAGTTAGGCCCAGTTCCTCCGGCACTTCAGTGAATTTCCCGGACCACTGGGGTTCCCGAACCAGTGTCCCGTCCGCAAGGGTAATGCGGGTGATCTCGGTATCGCCGCTTCCGCCGTAGGTCTCTGTAAGGCGAACGCCGTTTCCATCTGCCTCCCGGGCCAGACCGGCATGATACCCGCCTCCGCTGGAGCCTTCTTCCAGACTCTCCTCCGGCTGGAACACGGAATCCGTCTCCGGGTCGTACTGGAAGAATCGCACATACCAATTCCCTGTGTCCGTCTCTTGGGCCAGAAGCAGTGTTGGCACGGGATCGCCGTTCTGCAAATCAAAGATAGAATACCGGTAATGGCCTGTAGATGCCGAGTCGGAGGTGGTGTAGGTGTAGTCGGGGGCACTGCTGATGATCTCACCGTAGAGGGCGATGGCCGCATCATCAGAATCGGGAGCCTGTGGGTCTTGGGCGGACTCTGTTTCATTCTCCGCCGTACCAGACTCATCTTCCATGGCGGTCGTATTCGCGGCTGTCTGTTCTTGAAGGTGATGGATTCCCCATGCACCAGCGCCGATCACCGCCACAGAGGCCAAACCGATGAGTCCCAACTTCACGATGCCCAGTCCGCTGGCGGCTGCGCCCGTACTGGTTGCTGCGGTACCCCCGGCTGCGGCCGTGTTCGACGCTCCGGCCGCGAAAGCGGATCCGGATGTCGCAGCTGCAGCAGTCTGGGCAGTCTGTGCCAGCACACACTGCAGAACCCGCTGGCTGGGAAGATGAACGGCCTGTGCCTCCTGGCCCCGCAGAAGCCAGAGAAGGAAGGGAAGGGGAGAGAGGCCGTATAGCTTGGTGCCCCGCTTCTCCAGGTCCCGTACCTTTGCCTCAATCTTTCTGCGGCCGTACAGCAGCCGGCTTTTAACCGCGCTCTCCGATGTGCCCAGAGTCTCCGCAATGTCCCTGACCGGCATCTCCTGGTAGTAGTACATGCCGATGACGGCCCGCTGATCCTCCGGGAGACTGTCGATGATCTCACGGATCAGCCGCGCCGCCTCGGCCTGGTCAAGGACCATATCCGGTTGGTTCTCACTGCTGCTGTCCACAAAGCGTTCTTCTACAGGTGCATCGGCATCATCTTCTGGGACAAGCTCGGTAAACAGCGCCGGCCTCTTCCGCTTCAGATAGTCCCGCGCCGTGTTTGCCGCGATCTGCCGCACCCAGGAGGGAAATTTGGAATCTCCATAAAAAGTAAAAGTGCCCAAGTGGGTAAAGGCCTTGATATATGTATCCTGCAGAATATCAAAAACCGCATCTTCGTCCTTGATCATGGACTTGATGGTGTAAAAGGCCTGGCTGTAAGTTTTTTCATACAGGGACGCCATGGCATCCTGGTCTCCCTGCTTTGCCAGGGCGATGCAGCGGGACCAGTCTTCTGCCTGCGACGGCGCGCTGACCGGGCTTCCGCAAAACGGGCAGACTTGGGCACTCTCCATGATTGATTTTCCACAATGAATGCAATACATTATGGTTACCTCCGCGTCCTTTTCTCTTTCAGAATAGCTTGTAATATCTCTCCCTTTTTCTTTTTACTGATTGGAAATGATTCGATCGCTGTCCTGACGATCCAGCGAATGATCGTGTCCATTTTCTCCTTCCTCCCTTTTGCCTTTGCAGAGATTGTTGTACCCATGGAACGAATGAGAAAGGGAGGCGGTTGTAAAATTTGAAAATTTTTATGAAAAAAATTAGAGGGCAGGATGTCTTTTTATAAAATCATAACAGAAGATATTATAAATTCTAGCATATCTTGGCAGTTCTCTCAACCATCCGACATTCTGCGGAAAGTGTACGAAATTGTGAGATTCTGCGGTAAAGTCGAAGAATACTTACATAGTTTGGGGTGGAAAACAGTCAGCCCTATAAAAAGATCACTTTTCATTGGAGATGATGATCGTAATTTGCCCCAAAGTTTTGGGACAACGTTTTCACAGCGGGAAGCCTCACCAGTAAACGGAATTTGATGACATCAGCGGCAAAAAGGATATTTTCATTGTCTACAGGAAGATTGCCTTTTAATCTTGTTTCTTCTGTGTTATGATAACAAAAACGAGACGGCCGGTATTCCGAGTGTGATTGCGGCAGAAGATTTGCCTACCGGTGGACATCCGCAGAGAATTCCCCCACAGCGAAATTGCTGCCCGGTAGGGGAACGGTCAAGGAGGTATCCATGGAACAGATCTATCGTCAGCTCGGTGAGCTGGCCCGCCGGCATGGAGCCCGGAAACTGGTTCTCTTTGGCTCCCGGGCCAGGGGAGATTTCCGTGAGCGCAGCGATATTGACCTGGCGGTGTACGGGATGCCCCCGGAAAATCGGACTTCCTTCTGGCTGGATGCGGAGGAGCTTCCAACGCTCCTAAAGCTGGATATCGTTCATGTGGCCCCTGACATGGACTCTGAATTTTTGTCCAACATCGAAAAGGACGGTGTGACCCTTTATGCTGCAGAAAGTTGAAAATTACCGCAGGGCTGTGGAGCGGCTCCGGGAGGCGCTGTCCGATCTCGCCCAAAATCCGGACTCCACTGTCATTCGTGACGGCGTGATCCAGCGCTTTGAGTTCACCTTTGAACTGGCCTGGAAGTCCCTGCGGGAATACCTGGAAGACCAGGGCGCCGACATGAGCGGGATCGTTTTCTCCAAACAGGTATTCAAGGCCGCCTATGCCGCGCAGATCATCAGCGACCAACAGGTCTGGCTGGATATGCTGGCTTCCCGAAATATTACCTCTCACGTGTATGATGACGCGCAAGCTGCCCAGGTGGTTGCGGATATCAGCGATCGCTATATCGGTCCCCTTGCCGCCCTGGCTGAGCGCTACCTGGAAGCATAAAACAGCGCCGGCTCCGAGCCGTTCTGCATCTGACGCAGACTACTGTTTGACTACTATCGAAAAAATCCCCGGAGGCATTGCACCGCAATGCCCCCGGGATTTTTCTGCAATTCTCCGCAAATCTGTCCAAAACCCACAAGACCACTGGGGCGCAATGCTTTCTCGTTTGGCCGCCTGATGACTCCGACTCTAAAGGTCGCTGGTTCGAATCCAGTCGGGCGTACCAAAAACCGCCGAAAGTGTATCGCTTTCGGCGGTTTTTCTCTTAAAAAAGTTCGATACTTTCGTTGGTCAAATCGCAGTCAAAGGTTGACCTTTCAGGAATTATTCAACCGGTGGGAACCTCCACGGCTCCGCCACACACTGGTACAGCACGGCTCCGCAGTTCCGGCAAATGACGTACTTTAACCGGTTGCCCAAGAATCCATTCCGCCGGAAGGTCACGATGGCCTCATTCTGCTGCCAGCCGATCCCCAGGTCATACGAGCCACACCAGGCGCAGCGGGTGACGGGGAGCTGCGGCTGTTTCTTTTCTCTGCTTTTCATCAAATCTCCAACCCCTCCTGCAGCACCTGGCTGGCCGCCTTCTTGTTCTTATCGAACGCATGAGTATAGATGTCCAGCGTGGTGGACGGCTGGCTGTGGCCCAGGAGGCCCGCCACAGTTGCCACGTCAGCGCCGCCGGCGATCAGGAGGCTGGCGTTGGTGTGCCGCAGGGAGTGGACGTTCAGTGCGGTCGGCAGGCCGTGCTTCTTCAGGATCAGCTTGAACCGCCAGGTGAAGGTGGTGGGCGTCATGGGGAGCCGGTACCCATGGCGGCGGAAGATGTAGTCCGTGTCCTCCAGCTTTCGATTATCATAGGTCTCTGCCTCCCAGGCACATTCCCGCTGGAACTCTTTCAGCAGGGATTCCATCTCCAGAGAGAAGTAGACGTACCGGTCTCCGGCCACAGTCTTCGTTTCCTTGACGATGATGTCCTCGCCGGTGACCTTCACCACATTCCGCTGGATGTGGATGCTGCGTTCCTGCCAATTGACGTCACCCCATTGCAGGCCGCAGCACTCGCCCCGCCGCATCCCGGTGGCGATGATGAGCTTGAAGTAGGCCTCGTACTTGAGGCTTTCCTCCTCCAGGGCGGCGATGAGCCGCTGGGCGGTGGCCTTGTCGGCGATCAACTTCTCTTTTTTCTTCCCAGCGTAGCGGTACGTCCGCCAAGCCGGGTTATGGTCCAGAAAGCCGCCCTCCATGGCATCGGAGAGGATCCCGCACAGACATGCGTGGACTCCCTCAACGGTGCACTCGGAGAGCGGCTTTCCCGTTCTTTGATTCTTCACCTTCCGCAGATCGGCATAGAGCTGTCGGAAGTGCTCGGGACGAAGCTCTATCAGTTTGAGATTTCCCAGGACCGGCAGGAAGCGATCGATGTCCTGCCGCTCCCGGGCCAGGGTGGACTTGGCCAGCTTACCAGGGGCGATAGTTTGCAGCCACAGCTCCGTGTACTTCGCCAGCGTGATGGAGCGGTCCACCTCCTGCGGCAGGCCCTTGCACTCCCGCTCGAACAGGACT
Source organism: Oscillibacter valericigenes (assembly GCF_016902445.1). GTDB lineage: Bacteria > Bacillota > Clostridia > Oscillospirales > Oscillospiraceae > Oscillibacter > Oscillibacter avistercoris. Next base: position 20,826 of record NZ_JACSNX010000011.1, read on the forward strand.
GCTTGCTCATTGAGCCATTTCTCTTTCTGCTTGGGCGTCAGTCCCTCCGGCGGATGGACAGTCTTTTGTTTGGGCTTGATGCGATTCCCCTTGTAGTCGTAACCCATGGAGACCACCAGCAGGTAGCTGCCGCCCCGCTTTCGAATACTTGCCATGTTGTGTTGACCTCGCTTTCCTTGGCCTCGTTCCAGTTGAGGCCGGTTTTGCAAACACAACATACTGCAAGTGGGAAAGCAAAGCTATTGAAACTTTCGGAGAAACTCATTTTCTACAAAACCAACAATCAGGCGCTGCGAGATTTTGAGGAATATGCGGCGGCCAGGTTGAACAGGGCTTCGCCCTCCGGCCGGAGCATGGCGCGCATGGTGCTGGCAGCCTGCTCTTTCTGCTCCTGCTGCGGATGGCAGTAGGTGCGCTCCAGAAAGCCAGTGTCCGCATGGCCCACCAGATCCGCCACCGTCTGCTTGTCCACGCCGGAGTGGAGCAGGGAGGTCACATAGTAGTGGCGAAGCGTGTGCAGATGATATTCCTTCGGAAATCCTATGGACGCATAGATTTTCCGCAGCCGCTTGGTGAACGTATCCGGGTGAATGAGCTGCCCATGTTCGTCCGTGAAGAGATAGGGACTGAGTTCTCGGTGTGCCTGCAAGGCTTCCATCTGCTTCCTGCGGCGGTAGCTCACCAAGATCCCACGGATGTCGGATGAGAGAATGATCTCACGGCTGTGGCCGTTCTTAGTAGAGCCTTCCACGACACCTTTTCCCGGGACGATGCTGCGGGAGTGGCTGACCGTGAGGAGCAGGCCGTTTCCACTACACTTAAAATCCTCCCACTTGAGGGCACATAGCTCACCCCGGCGGCAGCCGGTGCACATGGAGAGGAGATAGAACATCCGGTAGTGCCGCGGCTCCTTTGCCAGGACATCCAGCAGCTTCTGAATCTCTGCTGGAGAGGGAATGTACTGAGCGGTGCGGTGTGTCATCGGCAGATCGATCATCCGGGCCGGATTCTTCTGGATGATCTCGTTCCGCTTGGCGTCGCTGAGAACGGCGGAGACCACGGTCAGGTACTTCTGCACCGTGGCCTCCCCGATGGGTCTGCCCCGGTATGTCCGCTTCCGCAACTCCGCCAGCAGATTCTCCAATGCGATGGGCCGCAGACGGTTGATGGGGATGGCGCCGATGAAGGGATATACCCGCCCCAGCATCCTCCGGTAGCTCTCCAACGTGCTGGGGGCGTACCGGACCTGCCGGGCCAACCACCGCTCTGCGAACTCCTCGAATGTCATATTCCCGTCCTCGCTGTACCCAGTCTTGAACTGACGCTCCAGTTCCTCCGCCTCGTGAGCCACATACTGCGGGATGCCTCGTTTGGGGATGCTCTCCGGCACCCGAATGGTCTTGGCTTTGCAGATTTTCTTCCCGTCGGGGCGGTAGCCGTTGCTGACGGTGATCTTGAACCTGCGGTCGTCCAGTTGCTTGATACTTGCCATATCTCAATATCCTTTCATAGTCAAATCGATTTCGTCCTCGTGGTCATCCGCTTTGTGACCGAGGGCGATTTTTTTTCTGCCGCTCCTTCTGCCGGAGCTTGCGGTCAGTGTGCTGATGTGTGGTGGTGGAATCTCTCACGGGAACAGCAACCTGACCACCTTCCAGAGTGCGGCAAAGCCGGACCAGATCGTCTGCAAGACCACCATGCCAACCATGGTCGCCAGCAGGATCAGGGCCAGCCAGATCGAGACCGACAGCGCGGCCCGGAGACTGGGCGGCGAGATAGAGAGCTCTCTCTTCTTCCCAGCCTGTTTCAACTCCGCCCGCATTTGGGCCACATCCCACGCCAGGGCCTCCGTCTGCTCCTGGGTGGGGCGCTGCCCCACCTGCTGGGACAACGCCCGTAACAGGGCCTCCTGTGCCGCAGCGCTGGCCTCCAGACCGTCCAGCCGATCCAGCAGTTCTTCCCAGTCCGCCTCTCGCAGCAGCACCATCGGCGAGGGAGATACCTTGCTGGGCTGATTCAGCCGTTTCCATTCCTCTGTAGATAATCTCCGCTCGGACTCGGAACTCACGTTCCATGACCTCCTTCGTGTACTTCAGTTCGTGGAGCCGGTCATCCCGGCACTTCATCCCCTGGGGCGTGGTGTAGGTGATATTCTTCCGGCTGGCAGTCCATCGAACCTGATAGCCCTCGCTCTCCATCAAGGAAATGAATTCTTCCTTGCTGGCGGCGAACTGCATACACTGGTCGATGGTGTTCATGAGCCGGAACTTCCAGCTCTCGCCCTTGGCGGCGGAGCGATACTCCCGGGCACCCATGCCCTGGGACTGTTTTTTCTTCTGCTGCGGCAGGACAGAGAATCCATGCTCTCGACACAGCTCATCCGACAGCTGCCGCAGGCTGCGAAGGGTATTCGGCCCCTGCCGGAGCATCTTGCCGCTCTCCCAGCATACCGCGTTGACGATGAAGTGGGAGTGGATGTGCTCGGCGTCCAAGTGGGTGGCGATTAGCACCTCGCTGTCTGGCCAAGCTTTGGCGGCGAACTCTTTAGTCAGTTGCTGGGCCTGCTCCCCAATGATCACCTCATCCGGAGAAAAGGACTGGACGTAGTGGTAAAACCACACGGGACTCTCCTTGTGGTACATATCCCGCGTGGCCTGGAACTCCTGGCTGACCAGTGGGGGCGTGCAGTTCTGCCCGCTGATCAACTGGCTGCCGTTTTCATCCAGTGTTTTCTCATCCTGAGACACATATTGCGCTACGCCACGGAGGGCACTGGCAGACTGTTTCTGGTATTTGATGAAGGTGACCGTGGCCATCAGCGCTTCTCCTGCTCCGCCAGATCCCGGAGCTGACAGTAGATCTGTCCCAGGGCCTCCATCGTCTCACCCAAGTACACGTCCTGGATCTTCCCCATGTTGGACAATACCACCAGCTGGTTCAGGTTGCGGCCGATGCCTTTCAGCTCATGGGTGAACTCCTTCAGCCCGCCGATTACCACCACCCTGTGACGCAGGGCGGCGGTGCGGACATAGGCTCCCGTGGACATTTGGGCTGTATCCGCCTTAGACTGGATGGCTTCATACTGCTCCGGTGTCAGTCGAAGGGTGATCCGCTTTTCTTTTTTTTGTTTCATGTATACCTCCGTAAAGTGGGTCCGGGCTTCCGCCCGGAAATCGCCGGTTTTCCGGCGGCGCCAAGACCGACAAAGTCGGACAGGCGCTCTGCTTGCCCTCCCGAATGGGAGGTTTTCCCTTGTCGGAGCCGTGCGCACCGCATCCAGCAAATCATTCAACAGAGTCGATGGTGACGATCTTTTCGGCAGCGAGATCATCGACACCATCGACACTTTTCAGGCAGATGAGCCTGCCCCCGTTGCTCCTGCGGAACGATACGACGATCCCGCTGTTCCTTAAAACCTCAACGTTTTTCCGAATTTGGTGGGAGAGACTGTTGGGCGTCAGTCCTTCGATGCCGGCAGGGTCGATCTTTTCCAGCAGCACCTTGGCAGGGACGCAGATCTCCGGCTGCGCCCGCAGCAATGCGGAGAGGAGAACAACGATCCGGTCATTGAACGGTCCCGCCTGCTCGCAGTTGTCACCGAGCAGATTCCAAACATGGTTCTCAACATTGAATTCCAGAGACAGTTCTCGGTAGGCGATATCCCGGCCCGTGCAGTAGAGGGTGGCAGAGTTCTCACCACGCTTGCTCTTGCGGAGCACAAAGTTGGAGTCTGTGGCGCCGCTCAGACCCGTGGTGCCGGAGATCATGTTCATGGGATCGTCGTCATTCAGCTTTCGCAGGTGGTGGATCAGCAGGATGGCAATGCGGTGACGGTCCGCCAGCGCTTTGAGAACGCCGATATCCCGGTAGTCGCTGGCGTAGGGATTGGTCTCATTACCGACCGTGCGGATGCGCTGGAGGGTGTCGATGACTACCAGACCAGTGACCGGATGCTCTTTGAGGAACTGTTCAATCTGTTCCACCAGTCCACTGTGGAGTTGCTCTGCCATCACGGCGAAGTGTAGCGACGGGGGTGCGTCCTCGGTGAGATCGAAGAGGCGGCTTTGGATGCGCTGGAAGCTGTCCTCCAAGCAGAGGTAGAGAACTTCGCAGGGTTTTGTGGCGAAATTCCAGAGGGGTTTGCCCTGTGCGGTACAGAGGCACAACCATAGGGCCAGCCAGGACTTGCCGATCTTCGGCGCCCCCGCCAGCAGATGGAGTCCCTGGGGCAGCAGATCCTCCACGACGAACGAGAGCGGTTCGTAGGGAATGCTCTGCAAGGTATCTGCGTCAATGGTATTCAGTTTTTTGATTGGCATGAGAACCTCCTGATGTATTTTGAATTGCAGAGAAAAAATGTCTTGCGCTTCGGCAGGCTCTCTGTTAGACTGAACACAGATGGGAACTGCGTTTTCCGAAACGCGGCGCGCCGCCAGGCTGTTGCAGCAGTTTGGCGGTTTTCCTTTTCCTGCGATGGATGAGCGGTCACCACCTCCTGATGGTTTGAGTGTCCACACACCGGAGTCCTCTCTGCTCCATTGGTACGCTCGTCCGCTGTGACAGAACCAGCGGAGTCCTGGCGATACTTCTCCTGGAACGTTCGATTTCCAGCGGTGGGATTCGGTTGTCAAGGTAGATGAGGTTGCATACCTGATGGAGTAATGATATACTAATCGGGTATAATGCTAGTATAACAGAGCCGCAAACCATTGCAAGACCTTGGAACAAAGTTTAGCGTCTCTGAAAGTAAGTCGGGTAAAATTTGAAAAGTGTATCGGGTACAGAGGGGCGTGGCAGAGAATGTACTATATGAATCATGATGCCGTAGACTATTTTCGCGTGGACTTTACGCCGGAGGACAGCATCGTGGATGGAAAGCACTATCCGCTGGGTACCTTTGCGGCGGAGATGCTAGATCGGGGGTGGGAGGCGGTCGCAGACATCCGCTGGCCTCTGAAACGGTTTCAGGAGGAGTTCCAGGTATTTCTGGCGTCCAGAAATCCATCCAGCAGTGGGATGGCCCTCCAGGCGATGCGGGAGTTGTGGCGGGTGCTGGGGAAGCTGCCGCTCTATAACAAACTGCTGCCAGGGGATCATCAGATGGAGGCATTGCTCCTGTATTTGCGGGAGCACCCGGATCTGACGGATGATATGCTGACACCGGGGACGCCCCGCAACGAGGCGTACACCCGGTGGATGGAAAAGCTGGAGAGCCTAGAGGACGAGCTACAGGCCTTTGTAAAAAACGCAACGTGGATGCTGGAGGAGTTCTTTCAGAACCTGCCCTCCAGGAAGCGGCAGGACTATCTCCAGGCCTACGCCAGCTATCGTTGGATCATGGAGGAGGCCATGCAGCAACGGAAGGACACGGAGGACGAAGGGGAAGTGTGGGAAGATGCCACCGTGGATCTGGACACAGTCTCCTTTGATTACCCAGTGAACATCTCCCTGGTTCCCATCATGGAGACAAGAACCCACCGTCTGACGCTGGCGGAGCAGATGACCTTTGAGAGCCTCGCCAGCTTTTTGTACGTGGATCTATACAAGGGCATGGGTGCGGGGAACCTGCCCCGGCGGTGCGCCCACTGTGGTCGGTGGTTTCTGGCAGAGGGCGGATACGACACCCTCTATTGCAATCGGGTGGTGCCGGGTGCGAAGGGGAAGACCTGCCGGCAAGTCGGAGCCCATGAGCGTGAAAAGGAGAAACGGAGAACTGAGACAGCGGCCCGGGAGTACAGCCGGATATATAACCGTCTGAAGGCCCGGAAGCGGCGGGGGCGGATTACCACGGACGCGTGGAACCGGCAGGTGGCCCGGGCCCAGGAATTGAAGGACGCATTCACCGCCCGCCAGATCACCCGGGAGGAGTACGTGCAGAAACTGGATGCACTGTGAGAAAACAGGAAGCCTGTCCCGGATGGGACAGGCTTCCGCTGCTGTTAGACCGTTGGGCTTATCAGAGACAATAGGGAGTAGCCGAGGAGCAGACTATCCTTCAGTTTAGCTTCCTAGAACTGCTGATCCTACGGAAAATAACGTTCTCTGACGGTGGGATAATGGCTTTAAAGGCAGTGCTGATGTAGCCGTTCCAATGTTGCCATCAGGAGTGATTTGCGCGGGCAGTGTGGAACGTACTAACTGATAAGAAAGAAATTCTAATAAATCCTTCATGTTTGCTATACAACTAAATAGATGCGGGCACTGAACAATCGCTACAGAATCTGCATTCCTGTATCGACCAAATGGGAAAACTGATTTTTTATTCCAATAAAGGATAACAGGAACTCCGCATGGGCGGGGAACATCCTATAAGATCAAGTCAGTACACATAAGTGCTGTTCAAGACGGTAAAATAAAAACAATTACCGAAAAGGAGGAACTCCATGGAACAGCAAGTGATCACATCAGAACAGATTATAGCTTATAACGCCTGGCTTCTCAATGAGGAAAAAGGCCCCGGTACCGTTGAAAAGTATCAGCGGGATGTTGGGGCACTCGCAGCCTGGCTGAATGGCGAGGCGGTGACAAAGGAACGGATCTCAGCATGGAAGGATTCCCTGCTGGAAAGGGGCTTAGCTCCGGTCACGGTCAACTCCATGCTGGCGGCTGTCAATAGCTTCCTCCGATTTACTGGCTGGGAGAACTGCCGGGTTAAATTCCTGAAGATCCAGCACCGCATGTTCCGGGACGAGTGTCGGGAACTGACCCGGTCTGAGTACGAGCGCCTGATTGCCGCTGCCTACGCCCAGGGCCGGGAGCGGCTGGCTTTGCTGATGGAGACTATCTGTGCTACAGGAATCCGTGTCAGCGAGGTGCGTTACCTCACTGTGGAGGCAGTGGGACATGGAAAGGCGGAAATCTCCCTAAAGGGGAAGATCCGCACAGTCCTCATTCCTGGCAAGCTGTGCCGCAAGCTGCTGAAGAAAACAAAACCGTTTCCGGTGAGATCTTTCTCACCAGAAACGGGACCGGTCTCTCCCGCCGGCAGATCTGGGCGGAGATGAAGACTCTGTGTGCAAAGGCGGGAGTGGAAACCAGCAAGGTCTTTCCCCACAACCTGCGGCACCTGTTCGCAACCACCTTCTACCGGGTATGCCGGGATATCGCCCGGCTGGCAGATGTTCTGGGACACAGCTCCATTGAGACCACCAGAATCTACTTGGTCACCTCCGGGGAAGAGCACGCCAGGATCCTGGATCGTCTGCAGTTGGTCTCTTAACAACAAAATCATCACTTTGAATAGAAAGAGCCTATGGACAGAGAGATGCTCTCTGCATTTTGGACGCAAAATAATCCGCACATATTTTGCGGGCTGAAAATAGGCGCAAAAACAGAAGCCGGTCAAATTCCAGCTTATTCCGGCTTATTTTTGCTGCAAAAATTCTTTGGCGCTCTTGAAAAATAAAGGAATCTGTGATAAATTAAACAAATAAACAATATGTAGTTCATTTGTTTTTTGCAGCATTCTATATCAAAATGATGATTTTGTCATGAGGTGAGAGCGGGATGAAAGCCTTTAAGAGCACACCGACCAAGGCTGCTACCGCTCTGGATCAGCCGGCCCGTATTACTACGGAATCAGTCCGTGCCTATCTGGCGGACCTGTCGGCCCGGGGGCGAAGTGTTGCCACGGTGCGGGGCTACGCTTCCAGACTGCGGACCCTGTGGGAGGACCTGCCTCCGGACAAGCTGGTCCGGAGGGAGACGCTGGTCGACTGGCAGAATAAGCTGCTTGACCGGGGGTACTCCCCTGGGAGCGTCAACATCCATCTCTCCGCCGCCAACGGCCTGCTGGAGTACATGGGGCGGCGGGACCTGCAGCTGGTGGGACAGCTGGATGCGGTGCCCGAGATCCAGCCAGAGCTGACACGGACGGAGTATCTGCGGCTGCTGCAGACAGCCCGGACCTTGGAGAGGGAGCGGATCTACCTAATGGTAAAGGTATTCGCTCTGACCGGCATTCGGGTGGGAGAGCTGCCCCTGTTGACAGCGGAGGCCGTAGAGACGGGGTGGCTGTCGGTCAGCGGGGAGCAGAGACCGATTCCTGGTTGCCTGCGGCGGGAGCTGCTGGATTATATTGCCAGAAATGGCATCCGGTCCGGCCCGGTGTTTGTATCTCGGAACGGACGCTCTCTGCAGCGGACCCAGGTGACGGCGGAGATCCAATCCCTGAGTCGGGACGCACGGGTGGAGGCAGCCAAGTGTACCCCCCGGGGCTTGCAGCGGCTCTACCGGGCTACTCAAGCGGAAATCGAGAATGACATCCGCCTGCTGACGGCACGATCTTATGAGCAGATGCTGAACACCGAGCAGCTAGCCGTGGGCTGGGAGAACACGTGATCCCGCCTGTATGCGGGAACTGGAGCCTGCCGAGACGGCAAATAATCAGCTCCCCAGCGTGAATCAGCAGAACCACAGAATATCTCACATTTTGCAGGAGAAGCCATGAGCGGGAAGTTGAAAAGAAAGCACGGCGATTTGCGCAGCCGGGAAAAGGAAAGGCAGGCGTCCGGTGAGTCACGGTATATCGCTGTGACGCTATTTCTTGCATTCTTCATATTTACATTTATCGGCGCGGGAAATTTTATCATTGTCTCTCTTGTCGGCCTGTTTTTGTGTGCCATAGGGCTTGTGCAGTCTTCTGTGCGGGTGGACCTGTGGATCCTGGTCCCGCTGATTCTCTATAACGGGATCAGCCTGCTTTCCGGATACCGCACCTACGGCAACACGCTGGATGGATATGCCTCCACGCAGTCGGTTTTTCCGGTGATCTACCTTCTGATGTCATATCTTGGCAGTCAGGAGCGGAGACTTCTCAAAAGTCTATGCGCCGTATGGGTCGGTGTGATGGCCACCATCGGTATCGGGCAGTTCGTGATGGCGGCATTCTCCGGGTCGGCGACCAGATTGTCCGGCCTGATGGGAAATCCCAACGCCATGGGCGCGATGCTGGCGCTTGGGTGGTTTGCCCTGCAGAGCTGCCTGCGGGAAGAGAATGGGCCCGCGCTGGAGCGGTTCCTGCGGGGCCTGGAATTCATTACACTGACAGCCCTGGCGCTGACGCTTTCCCTTGGGGCATTTGGGGCGCTGGGCATCGGCGTCCTTGTGATGCATTTCTATGGAAAAGAATGCTTTTCCTCCCTGCTGTGTCGATTGGCGGAAATGATCTTCGCCGGCGGCTGCGGGATCCTTCTCTACATTGCTGGAAACGCTACGAACTGGCCATGGCTTTGCCTGATCCTGTGCGGCTATATCCTGATCGGAGCATGGTATCGGGGCCAGTTTGAGCGGGAACTGTCCGACGGGAAATGGGCAAAGCTCCTGATCTGCCTGACCGGAGCTTTGGGTGCGGGCGTGGTGGCCTTTTTAAGGCCAAACGCTGCGGCGACATTTGCGGAACGGCTGGCCATGATCCGGAACGGGCTGGGATATCTGGGGGTGGATCCCCTGCTGGGCGTTGGGCCCTATCAGTGGCGGAGACTGAACCTGCAGGATGCGGATACGTACTTCAACACTTGGCACATTCACAATGTGTTTGTCCATGTGGGGGTGGAACTGGGGCTGATCGCCATGGCCATGCTGGCCATCGCCGTGGTCCGCCATTTCCGCAAGCGGGAGGATCCGGCCCAGCGGGGCGCGTTTTCTGCCGCCCTCGTCCACAACCTGATGGATACCAGCTTTTTCTATATGGCGACCGTGCCGTTTTTGATCATGACCGCCGGAGACGACGAAGGGAAAAAACGCCGTCTGAGCGGAGCCGCCGTGAAGTGCATGTTCAGTGTCTTCGCTGTGCTGTTTGCCTGGAACATGGTCCAGATCTTCTGGTAAGGAGGTGATGGCACGATTTGAGCACAAAAGCACAATCGAAAAAAGCGCGCCCGCGTCCGCATGGCATGGCGGCGCTACTGGCGGCCTTCTGCGTTCTGGCCGCCGTTACCCTGGCCGGGGCCTATCAGGCGCAGCAGGCGCTTCCCCCCTATGTGGGGAAGGACCTGACAGAGGAGGAGGCGGCGGAGGTCATCGCCAGAAACAGCCCCCTCACCTCGTATGTCCGTCTGTCCCCTAATGCCGACTTTCCCAGAGAGGAGAAGATCACCAAGATCACGATCCACCACATGGGAGGGGATCTCGCGCTGGACGCGCTGGGCGCCTCCTTCGGCAGACGGGACCGGGAGGCCTCCGCCAACTACGGGATCGACAGTGACGGGAATGTCGGCCTCTATGTGGAAGAGGCAAATCGTTCGTGGGCAAGCTCCAGCCCTGAAAACGATCATGCGGCAGTCACCATCGAGGTGGCCAACGAGGAAACAGGCGGCAACTGGCGGGTCAGCGACCGCGCCTACGAGGCGCTCATCGCCCTGTGTACGGACATCTGCCGGCGCAACGGCATGGAAGAACTGGTCTATACGGGGGATGCCAATGGAAGCCTGACCATCCACAAGATGTTCGCGGACACAGCGTGTCCCGGGCCCTATCTGGAGAGCAGAATGGAGGAGATCGCAGAAACAGTCAGCAAAAATCTGAAGGGCTATTAAAGCCGACTTATCTAAGAGCGCGGCTGGTGCCGCGCGGTTGAAGGAGATGGAAACGATTATGGAAGCAGTGAAAAGAAATGTCTGCCGAGGCGTCATATTTCTGATGGCCTGCCTGACATGCGTTGTGGTGTTCGGGGGCGGCCTGATCGCAGAGGCTGCCGCTCTTGCACCCTATGCCACCTATACCACCTACGCATGTGATCTTGGCATCAACGTCACAAAGACGCTGATCGGGCGGGAGTTCCGAGAAGGAGATGAATTTACCTTTAAGATTGAGCCGCAGAACGAGGAGAACGAGGAGTACAATAAGGTAAGTAGTGAGACTGTAACTATTAGGGCGATGAATAATGGAGAGGGCCTAATTCCAACTGGAAACACGGCCGAAGCCGACGATAGGGCAATATTTATTAAATTCACATGGCCAGGGGAGTATGTCTATTGCATTTCCGAAGTCGAGCCGGACAAGGGCGCCCTGCCAGGCATCATCTATGATCAGACGAAGTACAAAGTGACGGTTACTGTGGGTGTGAAGGAAGACCCCGTCGTTGACCCTTCTGACCCTGTCGAGAACAATATCACCCTGGCAGACGGCGGAGAAGAGAACGGGCTTTCTGGTGATGGGGACAACCAGAGCGGCGGGGACGACGCTCAAAGCAAAGAAAGCGTCCAAAAAGAGCTTGAAGTCACGAACGTCAAAGTCGAGAAGTATTCGAGCAGTGATGGTGAATGGCCAGTCGTATATGATGGACCACCTCTTAAGGACAAGCAATATTGCGCCTTTACCAATATATACGGCACCAGCGTCGGCCTGACCGGCACCAAAACATTGTCTGGCCGCGACTTTCAGAGCGGCGATACATTTACTTTCACCATCACGAGAGAAGATGGTGCCCCCGCCCCGGTGGATGATAAAGGAAAGTCTCTGACAGAAGTGACGATCCAGCCGACGTCTGGAGAAAAGTCTGCAGAAATCGACTTTGGCACGATCTACTTTACGCCCGAGGTTCTGGGTGGGGGCGAAGAAAAAACCTTCACCTACATGATCACCGAGAAGCAGGGCGAAATCGACGGGATGACCTATGATACGGCCCAGCGTACGGTTTTGATCGAAGTGAAGCGCCAGGATGACGGAAGCGTGACGGCAGAGGTGGTGGAATCGGAGTCTTCTGCGCTTTCGTGGACCAATACCTGGGATGATCCTGACGACCCCGGTGAGCCGGGCGGTGACCCGGGCGATGGTCCGGGTGATGATCCCAGTCCCAGCTACACCAGCCTGACAGTGAACAAAGAGTGGATCCTGGACGACGGCGGCGAGGCGCCGGTGTCCGTGACAGTGGAACTGCTGCGGAACAACAGAGTCTATAAGGAAGTCACGTTAGACGAGGACAATGATTGGTCGCATACATGGACACGCTTGGATGGTCGCTTCAACTGGAAGGTGCAGGAGGCCGATGTGCCGGACGGGTTCACCGCCGAGGTCTCCCACCGTGGGACCATCTGGACCATCACCAACGACGATATCCCGGAGGATCCCGAGACGCCCCCAGAGGAACCGGACGAGCCGGACGAACCGGATACCCCGGAGGATCCGGTTACTCCCGATGAGCCGGACGTGCCCGACACGCCGGACACCCCTGATGAGCCAAATACACCCAACGAACCGACACTGCCCCAGACCGGGCAGAACTGGCGGCTGGTCTGGATTCTGGCCATAACTGGAGCCGTTCTGGTGCTGGTCGGAATTCTGGGGAAAAAGGGATACCACGGCAAGCATGAGGCGTAAAATTTTGATCGGCGGAGGGCTGCTGCTTCTGGCAGCAGCCCTTCTTCTCGCCGGGGGAAATTTTCTGGAGGCGGATCGGGCTGCCCTGGCCTCGGAACAGGTACTTCAGCAGATGGAGCCTCCTGCGCCGGCCGAGGCAGATCCGCCGGAGGAACCGGAAGAGGTAGTCCCTGCCTATGTGCTGAATCCAGACATGGAGATGCCGGAGACGGAAGTGGATGGACATCGCTACATCGGCGTGCTGGAGATCCCGGCGCTGGAGCTGGAGCTGCCGATAATGAGCCAGTGGAGCTACCCAAATTTGAAAATAGCGCCTTGCCGATATCAGGGGTCTGCCTATCAGAACGACCTGATCCTGCTGGCCCACAACTACAGCCGGCACTTCGGACAAATCCACACGCTGGAACCGGGGGACACCGTATGCTTTACCGACGCGGATGGAACCCGGTTCATGTATGAGGTCTCTCTGGTGGAACAGCTGGAGCGGACCGCCATTGAAGAGATGGAGAGCGGCGACTGGGATCTGACCTTGTTTACCTGCACGGTGGGCGGTGCCGCCCGGGTGACTGTCCGCTGCCAGCAGACGGATGACAATGCGGCAAGCAGGTAAGAGGCGGCTCCTGCTGTGTGCTGCGTTTTCACAAATCAAATGCTTGTCTTTCCGGAAAAGACGCACTGGCGGCGTTCTTGTCCTAGTCAAACGCATGGCTATAGATGTCCAGAGGATAGACGCTCAACCGCCGGCCAACACAAGGTTTTTCGGTGTTTGTCGGGTATATGTCTACTTTTAGGAATAGAAACCTCGAAAAAATATCTCTGGTGTCTACTTTTGAAAAACCATACTCAGCAAAAATGTGGCTCATGTCCACTTTTGAAAATGAAATCTCAAAAATAATATTTTTCGTGTCTTCTTTTCTTGACTGGTACAACTGGTACAACTGGTGCAAATTGTCCATTGATTAAGCTGCCAATCGTCGGATAAAATATTAGCCAAGTATCGGAAAAATATTTTGCCAATCGTCGGAATTTTCTTGCGCTTTCCATTGTAAAGGGTATAATAGAAACAGAGAATAACCTGGGAGGTGCAGTGAATTGAAGCAGTACCGTAAACGGATTGCAGACGAGATCCTCCAACGGAAATTGGAAGGGAAAGGTGCGGTTCTGATTGAAGGCCCCAAATGGTGCGGAAAGACCACCACCGCGGAGCAGATCGCATCCAGCGTCCTCTATATGGATGACCCGGAAAAGCGGGAACAGAATATTCAGATGGCGGAATTGAACCCCAAGCGGCTGCTGAGAGGGGATACGCCGCGCCTGATTGACGAATGGCAGCTTGCTCCCAAACTGTGGGATGCTGTCCGCTTTGAGGTAGATCACCGGGGAGAGCTGGGGCAGTTTGTGCTGACGGGGTCGGCCGTTCCACCTGATACAAAGGACATGACCCATTCCGGCACCGGACGTTTCACATGGCTGACGATGCGTCCCATGAGCCTTTACGAATCCGGAGACTCTACGGGGGAGGTCAGTCTGGGAAATCTCTTCACTGCGCCTCAGGAAATCGATGGGGAGTCTCATATTGACTTGGACCGACTGGCGTTTCTGGTGTGTCGGGGAGGCTGGCCTCAGGCTGTAGATCTGCGGGACGAGATTGCACTGGACCAGGCAATGGATTACTATGATGCAGTTGTCCATTCCGACATCAACCGTGCGGACAATGTTCAAAAAAATCCAGAACGGGTGAAACGACTGATGCGTTCCTATGCCAGGAGCCAGGGAGGGCAGGTTCCCAATACGGTCATTGCCGAGGACATCTCCGTTAACGAAGATGGAAAAATCAATGAGGAGACAGTAGCGTCCTATATCAATGCGCTCAAAAAAATATTTGTGATTGAGGATATGCCTGCATGGAATCCAAATCTTCGCTCCAAGACGGCGATTCGGACATCAGATACCCGCTACTATGTTGATCCGTCGATTGCAGCAGCGGCCTTGGGTATTGGTCCGCAGGATCTGATCGGAGATTTGAACACATTTGGATTCCTATTTGAAACGCTTTGTATCAGAGACCTTCGTGTTTTTGCAGATGCCCTGAATGGTCAGGTTTACCATTTCCGGGATAAAGATGGCCTGGAGTGCGATGCAGTAATCCACTTGAGAAATGGAAGCTACGGACTGGTGGAAATCAAGCTGGGAGGAGAGCGGGCGATCGAGGCCGGAGCGGCAAGCCTGCAAGCCCTGGGCGGAAAGATTGACACAGCAAAGATGAAGTCCCCAGCCTTTCTGATGGTTTTAACTGGAACCGGAGACTTTGCGTATCGCCGGGCGGATGGTGTCTATGTCGTGCCGATTGGATGTTTGAAAGATTGATCTGAGTCTGTAGATACGAAAGATGCTGACTGCTATTTGACGACTATTTGCAAAAGGCCCGGAGCTGTTGCACTGCAATGGCTCCGGGCTTTTTCTATAAATGTGCTGAAAACTGTGCAACTCCACCGAAACCCTTGCGCTCCAACGGGCTCCCCTTTGACGGCCTGATAACTCCGACTCTAAAGGTCGCTGGTTCGAATCCAGTCGGGCGTACCAGCTCGTCGCAAGCGGCATATCGCTTGCGACGAGTTTTTTCATTTCCTTGCAAAACGCATCGCGCGCCCATTGAAGCTGCCCCCCGCTTCCAACTGCGCCCCGCCCCGCTGGGCTCACAGTTGGTGGGCCGCCCTGCGGGCGGCGTTTCTCGGAAACGGGAAGAGATCGATTTTAACCGCCCCTTCCAAAGACCGCCGAAAGCTATGCGCTTTCGGCGGTCTTGGCCCTGGATCGTTTTACTTTCGCTGGCCAGATCCCACCAGCGCCGGCCTTGAAGGCGGCAGTCACACTGCTGCGGATGCGGAGAGCCTTTTGGCACTGCTGACCACCACGTCGGCATCCGGAGACAGAAGCGGACAGAACGATGCCTGGAAACCTTTCACAATAGGCGCAGGGCCGGCATCTCTCAAGATTGCCGGCCCTGCCGTTCGAAAAAACTTATTTTACAGACATTTCCTTCTCGGCGGCCTTCTCCTCGGGAGTGCGGAGCAGGCCGAACTGGATGGTGACACAGGTGGCGATGATGAGAGCAAACATGTAGAAGGAATAGGGTAGAACATCCAGCGGGGTGCAGCCGGCCAATTCCGTGATGATCAGGATGCCGCCGTCGTGAGGCATCAGGGCCAGGAACGCGCAGGCGAAGATGTCCACCAGGCTGGCCAGGCGCTTGGGCGCGATGCCGAACTTGCCTCCGATCTCCTTGGCGATGGGGCAGGTGACGATGATGGCGATGGTGTTGTTCACCAGGGCACCGGACAGGATGCCGGAGAGCAGGCCGATGCCATATTCGGCGCTGCGGCGGCTGTGGATCTTGGCGGTGATGGCATTCACCATCCACTCCACACCGCCGTAGTAGCGGACCAGGCCGATGATGCCGGAGATCAGGATGGCCACGATGCTGATGCTGAACATGTCACTCATCCCGGTGCCGATGGCCTGGATCCATTCAAAGAAGCCGACGGTACCCTGGGCAATGCCGATGACGCCGGTCATCAGGATGCCAATGAACAGGACCAGGGCGACGTTGATGCCCATCAGGGCGGAAACCAGGACCACGATGTAGGGCAGGACCTGGATAACACTGTAGGCGCCGGCTTCAATGGTACCGGAACCCTGACCGCCCAAAACGGTGTAGAGGACCAGCGCGACGATGGCGGCGGGCAGAGCGATGAAGAAGTTCATGCGGAACTTGTCTTTCATCTCAGAACCGCAGCCCTGTGCGGCGGAAATGGTGGTATCGGAGATCATAGACAGGTTGTCGCCGAAATAGGAGCCGCCGATGACGGCCGCACCCACAATGGCGGGGTTCAGGCCGGCGCCGGTCGCCACGCCTATGGCCACGGGAGCCATGGCGGCGATGGTGCCCATGGAGGTGCCGATGGCGGTGGAGATGAAGCAGCACATCAGGAACACGCCGGGGATCAGCAGGGTCACAGGGATGAAGTGCAGAGCCAGATTGATCACAGAGTCCTTACCGCCCATGGAGGCGGCAGCGCCCTGGAAGCCGCCGGCCATCAGATAGATCAGGACGATCATCATGACGCCGGAGTTGCCCATGCTCTGACAGAAGACGTCCAGCTTTTCGGTGACGGACACCTTGGGAGCCAGCATCAGTGCTGCGGCAATGCCGGCCAGAAGGGCCACATGGCGGGGGAACATGCCGAAGGGATTTTCAACGCCCATCAGGGTGAAGGTGATGCCGCAGCCGACGTACAGTGCCAGGAATACGATCAGGGGGAGGAATGCGGATGCGCCGAGTCTTTTCTGGTTTTCCATAATCTTTCTCCTCTCAGTTTCCTCTACGATCTATGGATCAGCGGCTGTGGACCGCGCGTTCCAACTGCGTCAGGGCTTTTTCCAGAGTGGCCCGGGGACAGGCGGCGTTGAGCCGCAGGAAGCCGGAGCCGCCGACGCCGAAGTCGGGGCCGTAGCCCAAGGCCACACCGGCTTTTTCCACGCAGAACGTTTTCAGGGTCTCGTCGTCCATGCCAAGGGCTCTGGCGTCGATCCAGCAGAGATACGTGGCCTCCGGGGTGTTGGGCTTCAGCTCCGGCAGGCGTTCGGCGCAGAAGCTGCGGATGAAGCGCATGTTCTCGGACAGATAGACCAGAAGCTCCTCCAGCCACTCCTCGCCGTGGGTGTAGGCCTCCATGGTGGCGACCAGGGAGAAGCAGTTGTTCCGGGCGATGTCCATCCGCTTCAGCTCCGCCACATAGGCGTCCTTCCGCTCACCGCTGTTGAACACGATGGTGGAAGACTGGAGGCCTGCCAGGTTGAAGGTCTTGCTGGGGGCGATGCAGGTGGTGGTGACGGCGGCGATCCCCGGGGAGACGGAGGCCATACAGGTGTGCTTGTGGCCGTCCAGCATCAGATCCGAATGGATCTCATCGGAGATGATCTCCACGCCGTGGCGGAGGCAGATCTCGCCCATCGTCCGCAGCTCTTCGGGAGTCCACACCCGGCCCACGGGGTTGTGGGGGTTGCAGAGGATGAAGAATCTGCAGCCCCTGGCTTTTTCCTCAAAGTCCGCGAAGTCCACGGTGTAATAGCCAGCGTCATCCCGCTTCAGCGGGCTGACCACCAGCTCACGGCCGGTGTTCAGCACCACGTCGGAGAAGGGATGGTACACCGGCTGCTGAATGAGGATCTTGTCGCCGGGCTGTGTAAACATGGTCAGGACCATCCGCATGCTGG
The DNA here is from genome assembly GCF_016902445.1 of Oscillibacter valericigenes. GTDB lineage: Bacteria > Bacillota > Clostridia > Oscillospirales > Oscillospiraceae > Oscillibacter > Oscillibacter avistercoris. The sequence goes on from NZ_JACSNX010000011.1 coordinate 38,421, forward strand.
GCACCACGCCGGGGGCGAACGCCATCTTTTCCACATCGGGCCGCCAGCCGTTGCGCTTTTCCTGCCAGCCGGCAACGGCCTCAAAGTATTTGGGCGTCCGCCAGGTGTAGCCGAAAATGCCCTGGTCCGCCCGGGCCTTGATGGCGTCCACGATGCAGGGCGCTGTGCGGAAATCCATGTCCGCGATCCACAGGGGGATCACATCATTGGTCCCGTAGTGCAGCTCTGCCTCCTGAAATTTGGCCGCATAATTTTGGGAACGGTCTACGATCTCGTCAAAATTGAATTTCATGTATCCTGCCTCCCGATTGTTTTGTAGGACGCCAAATATAAAAAGCAAAAATTGTGCCAAGTTTGCGGGGAGGTGAATTTTGTGAGAATGTCCAATTTTTTGTGGATCATGTTCCGAAAAAGCGACAAAAAAGAGAGAGGGGCTTGTTTTGAAAATTGGGGAAATGAAAAAATAATAGGGTGAAGTTCAAAAACTTCACCCTATTTTAGGAAAGGCATTTTGTGCCAACTCTTGATACAGGGCATGTCCCCGCTGGGACAGACGGCTGCCGCCGCGGCCGCGGGAGACGGTCACCAGGCCCAGGCGGTTCAGGGTCAGCAGGATATCGCGGATCTCCTGCTCGGTGGTGCGGAATCCCTCTTTCAATGCCCCCGAGAGCAGGGTGCCCCGCCCCATGCCCTGGTCCGCCCCGCCCAGCGTCCGAAGCAGGAAGCAGAACAGCGGTTCGCGGCCCTGGGCCGCCTGCCAGAACGCCGGGTCGCCGGATGGCTTGGGCGTGAACTGCTCGCGGGCCGGGAGCGCAGAGGGACAGAGATAGTCGGGAAGGTCGCCGCTGTCCACGCGCTCCTTTCCCAGAATAAAGAGGTATTCCACCAGATTTGACAGCTCCCGGACGTTTCCATCCCAGCGGTAGGACCGGAGGATCGCCTGGGCGGCGGGAGAGAAGGTAAAGTGTGTGCCGGCCCGGTCCATCAGGTGCGCAGCGATCAAAAACAGATCGTCTCCCCGGTCCCGGAGCGGGGGAATGGAGATCGGCAGCGTGTTGAGACGGTAGTACAGGTCTTTGCGGAAGGTGCCCTGCCGGACACGCTCCAGCAGGTCTTCATTGGAGGCGGCGATGATCCGCACATCCGTGGGGATGATGCAGTTGCCGCCCATCCGCATGAATTCCTTCTCCTGCAGCACGCGCAGCAGCTTGATCTGCAGCGTCTGGCTCATGGCCTCGATCTCGTCCAAAAAGAGCGTGCCCCGGTGGGCGTATTCGAAGAGGCCCAGCTTTCCGCCTTTCCTGGCGCCGGTGAAGGCGCCTTCGTCATAACCGAACAGCTCGCTCTCCAGCAGGGAGTCGGAAAGCGCGGCGCAGTTGATGGCCACAAAGGGAAGATCCCGGCGGCGGGAGGCATTGTGAATGGAGTGGGCGAACAGCTCTTTGCCGGTGCCGCTCTCGCCGGTCAGGAGGATGGCCGAATCCGTGGCTGCCATTCTGGCGGCGATCTGCTTGGTCCGCAGAATGGCGTCGCTCTGACCGATGATATCGTCAAAGGTGTATTTGGACTGATAGCCCCGGTGGTACATTTGCAGCCGGAACTGCTGCTGCCGCTCCTCCTCGGCGGTGAACCGCTGGAGCAGCAGGAAGCATCCGATATATTCCCCCTGCCAGTCCACCGGCGCGATGGTGAGATTGAAATAGGTGCCCTTCAGCTGGATCAGGCGGGAGGTCTTGTGGCGGCAGTCACGCTCTGTCAGCTGCCGGGAGAGGGCGGGGCAGAGCACGTGGAAGGATTGGCCGATGGACTCCTTTTTCTTCAGCCCCAGCATGCTCTCTGCCAGGTCGTTGACAGCAAAGCAGCAGCTGTTCACATCAATGCCCAGAATACCGGTCTCCAGCGTGCCCATCAGGATGTCCAGATAGGACTCCGCCTTCAGGTTGGCCCGCCACAGGGCTGCCAGGCTTTGCCCCTGATGCGCCAGGGATTCGGCATAGCTGCAGAATTCCGCACTTTTTGGGAACCAGGTGAAGCCCAGTTTCAGCGCGATCTTCAGCAGGGTATCCGTAGTAAATACCCGGGGCCCCAGATCGATCACCTGCAGCACCGTGGGCGGCACATACCGGGACTCACCGGGCGTGATGGCCAGCGTTACATCCGGCGGATAGCTGGAGCCGGGGTAGACCGGGATGAATTCGATCTGCGTGATGCCCAGATAGTTCAGCTCCGCAATGCTCTCGTATGCCATCTGGACGCTCAGATTCACCAGCATGGCCTGCGTGCCCCGGGGGAACTGCCGCAGAGCGTCGATCTCCTTTTTGAAAAATGTCAGAGACGGCGTCACGACGTGTTCCTTGTCCGGGATCAGGGCGGAGATCTGAGCAAAAGCGTCGGAAGAGGTGGCGGCAATGATATACAGATCGGCGTCAGTGGGCATCCGGGGAAAATCGCCGGCTTCTACGCTGAAGGTCTTCAGCGCGATGCTGGAGCCGAAAAACTGGTGGAGCCGCTGAGCATAGGTCGGGCAGGTGGATGCGGCCTGCGTGATCAGAACGACGGTTTTGGCCATGACATTTCTACCTCATGCTGTTTTGCAGAAATTCCGAATTCAGCACAGAGCCCATGGTGTGCGTGCAGAACACCGTGCCGAATGTTTCTCACATAAAAGAACGCCATGGCTTTAATATAGCATAGGAGGAAGCCTGCTGTCAAAAACGCCTGCGATGAATCTCGTTGCAGATCCATTCGAATGACGATGCCAGCTTGGGATGTGCCTGGAATCCACAGTTGACCACACGAGATGGGAAACTCCGCCCTCCTGGACCCAGGATGCGGACGGTCTGGATCTGCACTGCTCCTATCCCTTTTCCAGGGCGTCCCGGAACACCCGGCACATGATGCTTGCGCCCAGGACGATCTGGTCCTCCGAGGCGTTGGAGTAGTTCAGCCGCAGGCAGCGTTTTTCGTCCTGTCCAGCGAAGAAGGAGACACCGGGGATATAGGCCACCTTCCGGGCCGCCATCACCGGCATCAGGGCGGTGGTGTCGATCCCCTCCGGCAGCGTCACCCACAGAAAGAGGCCGCCCTGGGGATGCGTGCAGGACGCCCCTGCAGGCAGGTCCCGCTCCAGGCAGGACAGCATCAGGTCCCGCCGCTTTTTATACAGGGCACTGATCCGGCGGATATTGGCGTCCAGGTCATTGTCCTCCAGATAGGTATCCGCCACCATCTGAGACAGGGTGCTGGTCTGAAGATCCGCGCACTCCTTGGCGCTGGCGTACTTCTCCAGCAGCGCCGGGGCGGCGATCAGCCAGCCCAGGCGGAGGCCCGGGCTCAGGACCTTGGAGAAGGACCCCATGTAGGTGACGATGCCGGCGGTGTCCATGGATTTCAATGTGGGCACGGGCTCCCCCTCGTACCGCAGGTCGCCGTAGGGATTGTCCTCCAGAATGGGCAGGCCGTACCGTTCCGCCAGGGCCAGCACCCCTTTGCGGCGCTCCAGGGACCAGGTCTTGCCGGTGGGGTTCTGGAAGGTGGGGATGATGTACATGAGCTTGGCCTCCGGATGGGCGGCGAGCTTGCGCTCCAGATCCTCCAGCACCATGCCCTCGTCATCGGTCTCCACGGGGAGGGGCTGGCACTCATAGGAGCGGAAGGCCGTCAGCGCGGCCAGGTAGGTGGGATTTTCACACAGCACCGCGTCCCCCGGCTCCAGAAAGACCTTTCCCGCCAGATCCAGCCCCTGCTGAGAGCCGCTGACCATCAGAATGTCATCTGCCGTGCAGGAGATCCCCTGCGCCCGGTGTCGCCGGGCCAGCTTCTCCCGCAGGGAGGACAGCCCCAGAGAAGCACTGTACTGCAGGGCAGCGGGGCCCCGGGCGGAGAGCACCTTGTCAGCAGCCCGCCGGAGGTCTTCCACCGGGAATGCCTCCGGCGCAGGCAGCCCGCCGGCGAAGGAGATGATATCCGGCCGTGCGGTCAGTGCCAGCACGTTCCGCAGCGCGGATGTATCCATGTGAGAGATTCGGTTTGAAAATCGCAAGAGTCGTCCCTCCTTATTTGATGAACAGGGGCAGGGCGTTCCGGATGAATTCCACACAGCCGTCCTCCCCCAGCTTTTCCGAGTCCAGGGAGAGGTCATAGCCGGCGGCGTCCCGCCATTCCTCTCCGGTGTAGTAGTGGTAATAGGCGGCACGGCGGTGGTCCTCCACCCGGATATGCCGGGCCACCTCATGCTGGCTCCAGGCCAGGGAGTAGGAGGCGACCCGGGCCAGCCGGGCCTCCAGCGGGGCGTGGATGAACACCCGCAGTACGTTGGGCTGGTCCATCAGAAGATAGTTGGCGCAGCGGCCCAGGATGACGCAGCTCTCGCTGTCAGCCAGCTCCTTGATGATCTTCGCCTGGAAGCTGAAGAGGTTCCGGGTGGAGATGTAGTCGTCGCTGTCCGGCGGCAGGATCTCCCCGGTGTACACCTTCTCGGCGGCGGAGAGCATCTCCCGCAGGCCGATCCGCTCGTCGGCGGCGCCGAACAGCCTCTCGTGGATGCCGCTGACCTCCGAGGCCTTGCGCAGCAGGTCCCGGTCGTAATAGGGGATGCCCAGGGCCTCCGACAGCCTGCGGGTGACATTGTGGCCGCCGCTGCCGGTCTCCCGGGCCACGGTGATGATGAAACGCTCCATATGCTCTGCCTCCTTACGCGCCCAGATAGGCTTTGCGGACCCGGTCGTCGGCGGCCAGCTCTGCCGCCGGGCCCTCCATGGAGATGGTGCCCGTCTCCAGCACATAGGCCCGGTCGCTGACCGCCAGGGCCATTTTGGCGTTCTGCTCCACCAGCAGGATGGTGATGCCGCTTTTGTGGAGCTCCTGAATGATGGAGAAGATCTCCTTCACCAGCAGCGGGGACAGGCCCATGGAGGGCTCATCCATCAGGACGATCTTGGGGTCTGTCATCAGGGCCCGGCCGGTGGAGAGCATCTGCTGCTCGCCGCCGGAGAGAGTCCCCGCCAGCTGCCGGCGGCGCTCCTTCAGCCGGGGAAAATGGCCGTAGACCCGCTCCAGATTTTCTGAGATCCGCTTCTGGTCCCGGAGAATGTAGGCCCCCATCCGCAGGTTCTCCTCCACAGTCATGCGGGCGAAAACGTGACGCCCCTCCGGCACATGGGCCATGCCCAGGCCGATGATGGTGTTGGCCGGGACCTTCTGCAGGTCCGTGCCGTCCAGCAAAATGGAGCCGGAGGCCGCCGGCAGCAGGCCGGAGATGGCGTGGAGGGTGGTGGTCTTGCCGGCGCCGTTGGCCCCGATCAGGGACACCAGCTCCCCGTCCGCCACGGTGAGGGAGATGCCCTTCAGGGCGTGGATGGCTCCGTAGAATACATGCAGATCCTTGATTTCCAGCATAGTGCTCCCTCCTCACTCGCCCAGATAGGCGGCAATGACCCGGGGATTCGAGGCGATCTCCTCCGGCAGACCGGCCGCGATGGTCTGGCCGTAGTCGATGACCTGGATCCGCTGGCACACGTTCATCACCAGGGACATGTCGTGCTCGATCAGCAGGATCGCGACGCCGAACCGGTCCCGGATGGTGTTGATGCACGCCAGCAGCTCCGCCGTCTCCGTGGGGTTCATGCCGGCGGCGGGCTCATCCAGCAGCAGCACCTTCATGTTTGTTGCCAGGGCCCGGGCGATCTCCAGCTTCCGCTGCTGGCCGTAGGGCAGGCTGGAGGCCTTCCAGTCCGCCTTGTCGGCCAGGTTGAAGATCGCCAGCAGGTCCATGGCCTTCTCCGTCAGCTCCCGTTCCGCCCGCCAGAAGCGGGGCGTGCGGAACAGGGCGTCCAGCAGGTGATAGGAGATGTCCTTGGTGAAGGCGGCCTTGACGTTTTCCAGCACCGTCATCTCCCCGAACAGGCGGATGTTCTGGAAGGTCCGGGCGATGCCGGCGGCCACGAACTGGTGGGTCTTTTTCCCGTTCAGGGGCACGCCGTTCAGCAGCACCGTGCCCTCGGTGGGCACGTACACGCCGGTGAGCAGGTTGAACACCGTGGTCTTGCCGGCGCCGTTGGGGCCGATGAGCCCCACCAGCTCCCCCTGGCAGATCTGGATGTTGAAGTCCTGCACCGCCTTCAGCCCGCCGAAGGTGATGCCCAGCTTTTTCGTCTCCAGAATCGGCGTCTTCGTCTCAGCCATGGTAGGACACCTCCTTTTTGGCAGCCCTGGCGGCACCGGCGCCCGCGAAATGGGCCCGGATCCGGGCAGGCCACCTGGGGATGTCGCACAGGGCGAACTCCCGGCTGCCCATGATGCCCTTGGGCCGGAACAGGATGACGATGATCAGGGCGATGGAGTACACCAGCATGGGATAGGCGAACACGTTCTGGACAATGACCGGCAGCGCTGCCACCCAGGCGCCGTTCTTGATGGTGTAGTTCAGCAGGAACATCACCACAGCGGCGATCACCGAGCCGGTGAGGGAGCCCATGCCGCCCACCACCACCATCACCACAATGAACACGGAGTTCAGGATGGAGCCGTTGGTGAAGGCGAAGGAGGTGGTGGTCAGAGCCCCGTTGCAGCAGGCATACAGGGCACCGGTGATCCCCGCGAAGAAGGCGGAGATGGTGAAGGTCAGCACCTTGTAGTAGTTGACGTTGATGCCGGAGGCGGAGGCGGCGATCTCATTGTCCCGGATGGCCCGGATGGCCCGGCCGTACTTGGAGCGGACGAACAGGAACATGGCCGCCACGCACAGGATCACCACCAGGGCCACCAGCCACAGGTAGCGCATCTTTTCGTCATTGGAGAAGCCCAGCCCTGTGGCGTACAGCGCCGAGGAGGCGGAGCCCTGTCCCAGGCCCTGCTGGCCGCAGAAGGGCAGGTTGTTGATGATGTTGACGATGATCATGCCGAAGCCCAGGGTGATGATGGCCAGATAGTCCCCCTTCAGCCGCAGGGCCGGGATGCCCACCAGCAGTCCCAGCACCGCCGCCAGCACCCCCGCTGCCAGGAAGCTGACCAGCAGCACCAGGATAAACGCCGGGCCGGACTTCTGGTCATAGACGCCCGCCCGCTGGAAGGCCAGGGAGATCAGGGCCGCCGCATATGCCCCCACGGCCATGAAGCCGCAGTGGCCCAGGGACAGCTGCCCCAGAAAGCCCAGCACCAGGTTCAGGGAAGCGGCCATGACGATGAGATATCCGCACTGCCAGATGGAGGGGGTGATCCGCAGCTTCATGGTGTCGCCGCCGGTCAGGCCCAGCGCCACGGCAGCGGCAAACAGCGCCGCCACCGCGATGAAGTTGACAAGGTATCGGAGCTTGGTCTCTTTTGCGTTCATACTTTCTCCCCCACATTCTTTCCCAGGATCCCGGCGGGCCGCAGCATCAGGACCACGATCAGGATCAGATAGACAAAGGTGTCCGACATGGACGAGCTGATGTAGGTGTTGGCGCCGGACTGGACGATGCCGATCAGCAGTCCTCCCAGCATGGCCCCCGGCAGGGAGCCGATGCCCCCCAGCACCGCCGCCACGAAGGCGTAGATGCCCAGGGTGGCGCCCATGGTGGTATAGACCCGGGGATACTGGGAGACGTACATCAGCGCCGCCACCGCCGCCAGCCCGGCGCCGATGGCAAAGGTGATGAGGATGGTGTGGTTGACATTGATGCCCATAAGGGTGGAGGCGCTCTTGTCCTCCGACACGCAGCGCATGGCGCAGCCGATGCGGGCCTTCTGGGTGAACAGGTACAGCGCCACCATAATGACGGCGGAGACCGCGATGGTGATGATGGTGGCGTGGCTGATGGAGACGCCGCCCACGGAGATGGTGTCGGCAAACAGGGTGTAGGGCACCCTGGGGTCCGGGCCGATGGCCGGGATGGCCTGGGCCAGATTCTCCAGCACAAAGCTCATGGCGATGGCGGTGATGAGACAGGTCAGGCTGTTGCCGGTCCTGCGGACCGGCCGGTAGGCCAGCAGCTCCACCAGCACGCCCACGCAGGCACAGATGACGATGGCCGGGATCACCGCCAGCCAGCCCGGCAGGCCCATGCCCATCAGCAGCGGGATGGTGAAAAACAGCGTGTAGCCCCCCACCATGATAAAGTCGCCGTGGGCGAAGTTGATCAGCTTGATGATCCCGTAGACCATGGTGTAGCCCAGGGCGATCAGCGCGTAGACGCTGCCCAGGCGCAGGCCCGTGATCAAAAACTGGATGAATGTGATCATAGCAGTTCCCTCTTCTCTTCTTGGTTTGTGCCCGGTCCGGCTCGGAAAGGACGAAAGGGAGGCGGGACGCCTCCCTTTCCCTTATGAAGCTTCGGCGTGCGGGGATCAGTCCACGCTCAGGGTCTCAATGGAGATCTTCTGGACGGAGTCCGTGGCCTCGTCGTACTGGTAGCCCATGAGGACGCCGGACTTGATGGGGGTGCCGGTGTCGTCGAAGGAGAAGGTGCCGGTGGACACCTCGTAGACCTTGCTGGTGTCTGCCAGAGAGGCCTGGACGCTGGCGGCGTCGGCGGCTCCGGCGTCCTCCATGGCGGACACCAGGACATACACGGCGTCATAGGCCAGGGCGTCGAAGTTGTTGGGAGACTCGCCGTATTTGGCCTCATAGCTCTCGATGAAGCTGAGGGACACGTCGCTGGTGGCCAGGTCTGTGGAGTAGTGGTTGACAAACATCACGTTGTTGTAAGCGGACAGGTCAGCGCCGTCGGGAATGGTGGTCTCGGTGTTGTCCACGCCGTCAGCGCCCAGCAGGACGCCGTCGAAACCCACGCTGCGGGCCTGGGGGATCAGATAGGGACCCATCACGTCGTAATAGAAGGGGGTGAACACCAGCTCCGCGCCGGCGGATACCATCTGGTTGAACTGGTTGGTGTAATCCACCTCGGTCATGGTGGCCACGGACTCTTCCGCCACCACCTCGATGCCCTTTTCGGCGCAGGCGGCGGAGAAGGCGTCCCGCAGGCCGGAGGAGTAGGTGTCGGCGGAGCAGTAGACGATGCCCACCCGGGTGTAGCCCTGGTCAGCGGCGTACTGGGCCGCCAGCTCCCCCTGGAAGGAGTCCCGGAAGCAGGTGCGGAACACATAGCCCATGGAGGTGGTCAGGGAGTCCGCCGTGCCGGAAGGGGTGATGAGCACCACGCCCTCGGAGTTGGCGATGGAGGTGATGGCGGACGTGCAGCCGGAGGTGGCGGAGCCGATCACCAGCTGGATGCCGTCGGAGATCAGGGCATTCATGGCGTTGACGCACTCGGTGGTGTCGCCCTGGTCATCCCGGATGTCCGCTGCCAGCTGATAGGTGCCGTCGCTGAGGGTGACGCCGCCGGCGGCGTTGATCTCCTCAATGGCCAGCTCTACGCCCCGCTGGTTGTGGGTGCCGTAGACTGCCAGGCTGCCGGTCAGGGGGCCGATCATGCCCAGGGTGATGACGGCCGTGCCGCCGTCCTCAGAGGCATCACCGCTGTCGGCGGCAGCGTCATCACTGGTGCTGCCGCAGGAAGTGAGACTGAAGGCCAGGCAGGCGGCTGTCACGAGGCTCAGGATTCTTCTCTTCTTCATCACAATTCCTCCTTAAAAAGTTCTGGAAAAACAGAAAAGGAGTGCGAACGGAAACCGTTCACACTCCTTTGTGTTGTTATTAGCATAAAGGCCATGCGCGCATTTGTCAATCACATCTTTGTATAAAATCTTTAAAAAAGCAGGACTGTTTTTGTGGGATCCATAAAATTTGACGCTGCAGCATATGCATGTGACACATTTTTCTTGGACGTAATTGGCCGAATGCGCCAGTCAAAGCGCTCCGTACGGCAGCTGAATTTCTGAACAAATGTCCGGCTTTCATTGGAATGTGTCTGCCTTGGGAGCCGTGCCTGCACGCTGCGCATGCCTCAGGTTGTGTCCTGCAGAGGCACCGGATATGGAGCGCCCTGCAGACTGATTTGATGGTTGCACGAAGCGGATCTTCTTTGCAGCGAGGGAAGCGGGGCTCACGGCCGGCTTTGCGATGGATCCGGGAGACTGGGATGGGGCGGGCCCCTGCCGCCGGTCCCGCGCCGGACCTGCTCCAGAACAACCTGCAGCAGGTCCCGGGAGGGAGCAGCTCCGGCGGCATCCGTCTCCAGGCTGCGGCGCAGGAGCTGGGCAAACGTCAGGGGGACAGGGTGCCCGCAGGATGAGGTCCGGCGGCATCCCGGCATAGGGCATCAGCTCCCTCCACAGACGGCGGGCAGGCTGGCCGTGCGCTGCCGGGCAGTCTGCGCTTCGGCGGCCGCCTCCAGCCCGGGAAGACAGGGACGGCGCATCTCATATCCCCTCCGCGTCCTGTCGGCAGCTCCGGCTGGCGGCCTGGATCTTCCGCTGGACGAAGAATGTCTTGACCAGCTGGTAGAAGAAGGCGGGGATGCCGATAAAAATACTGATGATCCCCTTTGCCAGAGCCCAGAAGATCCAAAACCAGAGGGTCCCGAAGATGGTGAGAGGCAGAAAGGACTGCAGGTAGGTGATCAGCTTCCAGCCGAAGGGAATGAAGAAAAACCAAACGGCGTACAGCATCCGCTCCGGGCCGGCGGCACTGCTCTGGAAGAGCGTCTGTCCCAGGACCAGAGCTGTGACCGCGCCGTACACGCACGTGCGGAGGAATTCCGAGCGGGTATCCACAAGCGCGTCCAGATATTTTCGGCGGCGGTCCTCCTCTGCGGCCCGGGCCTGCTCTGCCTGCTGGTCCCGAAGGAGCTGAGCGCAGTCCACGCACAGGCAGGGGGTATAAAGGCTGGCACAAGCCCTGCACAGGGCCTTTCCGCAGTGCTGACAGGTGGCGACGGCTTCCCGGTCCTCGTGGTAAAAGCATTTCATAACGGATTCTCCTTTTCTCATGTTGTTGAAAACGGCCTGCCGGCCCTTTCAAGGAATGAGACACGGGAGAACGGTGCCGGGTTTTGTCAGGAGAGAAAAAATCTGCGGGATCCGCAGGGGTGTCCGGCCCTCAGCTCTGAAGGAGGGTGAGCCGGTCTGGAAGGAACAGAGGGCCAGCGGCGAAATCCGCTGGCCCTCTGATGATACCGCCCCGCCGGCGGCCGTCACGACACGATGACCTGGAAGGAGACGGCGTCCGTCATGGGAAATGTCCCCACGTTGGTCCAGGCGTCAAATTGATAGACGCCGGTGATGGTGGCGGTGCCCGGGGAGAGGGCGGTCACATTGCAGAAGTTGGAGCCGCTGGAGGAGATCGACACGACCGAGGGGTCACTGCAGCTCCATGTGGTGCCTGTCATGGTGCTGTCGCGGCCCGTACTGTACTGCTGCAGATAGTTGCTGCCGGATTGCCCGACGGTCAGATACAGCGGGTCATCAGCCCACTGATAGCTCCACGCATAGTGCCCCTCCACCGTTACAGGCAGGCGGACCTGATAGTTGTTGTCATCTGGAAAGGTGGCGATGATCTCTGCCGTGCCCGGGCTCAGAAGAGCGATCCCGCCGATGGGGCTGACATCGGCCACCGCCGGATTGGTGGAGGAATAGACGATGCCGTCATAGGGGGTATCGGCATTGCTGATCATGCTGATGGGGAAGGCCACGTTGTCCCCGTACCCGGCGGAATAGCTTGAAAAGTTCATCCGGACCTCCGGGGTGGAGGCAGGCTGCGGCTCTGCCGACGGCTCCGGCTCTTCCACCGGCACCGGATCCGGTTCGGGCGCGGGTCCCGGCTGCGGCTGCACCGGCTCCGGGGCAGGAGCCGGCTCAGGCTCCGGCGCGGGAGTCGGCTCGGGCTCCGGGGGCGGTTCAGGCTCCGGAATGGGCTGCGGCTCCGCCACCTCCACGATGGGTGCCGGATCCTCCGCCGGTTCCGGCTCCGGCTGGTAAAGCGCTGCGCCGCCGGCCACGGCGCCCGCTGCTGCAAGTCCGGCCAGCCCCAGCGCAGCCTTATGGGCCAGCAGGCCGCTCAGCGCATGGGAGGCCGTTCCGCCGGAGGCCGCAGCGGTCCCGGCAGCTGCGCCGCCGGAGGGAGCGACTGTGCCGGCGGCACCGGCGGCTGCCGTTCCGGCTGCGGCAGTACCCGCTGCTCCGGCCAGCACGGAGCGGGCCAGCGCCTCTGCCGCAGAGGCGCTCAGACCGCCGATGCCCGCGTCCCTCTGCAGGAAGTACACCAGGAACGGCAGCGCGCTGTAGAGCTTGACGCCCTGGGCCGCGTATGCGTCCACGCCGGACTTGATGGCCTTCCGGGCGTAGTTCAGGCGGCTTTTGACGGTGCCCTCCGAGGTCTCCAGGGCGGCGGCAATGTCCTTTACGCTCATCTCCTCGTAGTAGAACATCAGCACGCACTGGCGCTGGGGCGGCGGCAGCTGATCCACCAGCTCCACGATCATCCGCCGGGTCTCATCATTGTCCAGCGCTTTGTCCGGCACGGTCTGCTCATCCAGGCTTTCAAAGGCATCCAGCAGGCTGTTGCCCTCGTCGTCCTCCGGGATCTGGGCCTCCCGTCGGCCCCGGGTGAGGACATTGCGGCAGTGGTTGGCGGTCATGGCGGAGAGCCAGCCCCAGAAGGCCTCCGGGTCCTGGAGCCTGTCCAGCCTGGTCAGCATGGAGATCAGGATCTCCTGGGTGGCGTCCAGGGCGTCCTCCTCGTGTTTCAGCATCTTCCTGCAGTGGTAGTACACCCGGTTCTGGGCCGCCAGGACCAGTTCCTCCTGGGCCTGTTGGTCCCCGGACAGACACCGCCGGATCACCGGCGACATGCTCGGCATCGCCATGCGCCTGCTCCTTTCTCCCTCAAAAACGCTCCGGATACCCGGTTTTCAAATGATTTCGTCCTTATTCTATGCCGGCGGAGCGGACCTGTCAATGGACGAGGCAGCCGGAGGCCCGAAAAAACGCAGACCCCTGTGTGGCCGGCACCGTGGAGGCGGCTGTCCGCTGAGCCCTTGGGGGGCGGGGGGATCCGGGCAGGATGCGCCGGACCGGCGGTGAAGCGCGCTCAGGCGATGTAGTCCAGCAGCCGGGAGATGACGGTGCAGCCCTGGGCGCGGTTCATGCTGCTGCTCCCGCCGAACGTGCCGTCCTTCTGGCCGTTCAGCAGGCCCAGCGCGTAGCAGGTGCGCACCGCTTCCTGATACCGGGCCGGGATCCGGCTCCAGTCTCCCATGCGGCTCTGGGCGGCCTGGCACTCCGCCGCGGAGGGAAGGGGAGCGCCTTTGTCCAGCAGGATGTTGTACATCATCTGGGCCATGTCGCAGCGGCTGATGGGGGCGTTGATCTCTGCGCTCCAGACGCCCTCCGCCAGCTCCGCTTGCTTCAGGTCCGTACCGTCGAGGATCCCGTGGGCGTCATTGACGGTCACGTTCGGCGTCCACCAGCTGGCGCCGGACTTGGCCGACTTCAGGTCCGCCGGGTAGAAGGCCCGGGAGAGCATGGCGTTGAAGTGGGCGTTGGTCACCGGATCGGCCGGGCGGAAGGTTCCGTCGGTGTAGCCGTTGACGAAGCCCTGCTCCACAGCGGCTTTGATGGCGGCGCTGGCCCAGTGGGCGGCGGGCACATCCCGGAAGGCGGCGCCGGCGGTCTGGCTGCTGCCGCCCTGGGTCCCGGCCTGCTCCGGCTGCTCCGCCGCGGTGCTGTCCTGATTGGTGGTCTCGCTGCCGAAGAAGTCCACCTGGTAGGTGAAGTCCTCCACGCCCTGGCCGTTCAATGCCTTCAGGCCCTCGATGCGGACGGTGTAGGTGCCCTCGTAGGTCTCCACGCCCTCCGGCCGGAAGGTGACGCAGTAGCCCTCGCCGTAGCCGGAGGAGGTCACATTGAAGAAGCCGTCGCTGCCGCGGCTGGAGAAGGCCCAGGTCCTGCCGTCCGACTCCCGGGTCAGGGTCACCGTCAGAGCGGACTTGACGGCAGTCTGGTACGCTGTGGGGTTCAGGGTGACGCTCCAGGCGGTGTCGCCGTCGAAGAGCTGGGCGGGGAAGCTGCCGGAGGCGGGCCAGCCGATGAAGTCGTAGTCACAGCCGGCACCGCTGCGGTCAAAGACCTTCTCCGCCACATAGCGGCTGTAGCCCCGGCCGCTCACGGCGTAGCCGAAGCCCACCTTTCCCAGTGTGGGATTCAGCTGCCAGCGGCGGTGGCCCAGCGTGGCGATGTTGCTGGCGTCACTGTCGTCCATGAAGGCGTCCACGGCGCCTGTGAGGGTATGGCCGGCGGCGAGGTTGCTGCTGGCAGAGGCGCTCTTGGCCTGCTGGTAGAAGCTGTCCCCCATGCCGGCGGGCTGATCGGGGTAGTGGTCCAGACTGCCGTTGGCCGCCTGGATCACCGCGCCATACTGGGCATTCTCGCACAGGGACAGGTCCAGTGTCACGGCGGGAAGGCCCGCAATGCGGCGCAGGGCGTTGAGCCGGTCCGCGGCCGCCTGGAGGGCGCTGGCCTTCACCTTGCCGGTGGTGTAGGGGGCGGCGGTGGAGGGGGCCGCGTCAAAGACCTCTTCCGGAAGGGTCAGGGGACTCTCCGCCAGGAGGGACTCGATCTCCTGCTGGGAGAGCTTCTCCATGTCCAGGCTCCCGCTGTTCCGGTTCCCGGTCTTCCCGGCCACGTCCGACTGGTCCAGCTTGGGGATGGGCTCCGTGTAGGAGTCGCCGCAGCGGATGCAGGTGTAGGTCCGCACGCCCTCCCGGTCCGCCGTGGCGTAGCGGGTGATCTCGGAGGTGTACGTGTGCCCCAGCGCGGGGGAGGTGAAGTCCACCTCTTCCAGTCCGCAGAGCCTGCAGGTGTGGTAGTACCGGGCGGGTTCCGTGCAGGTGGCGGGCGTGGCCCGGCTGACGGGCTCCCAGACATGGCGGCAGGTGTCCTGCCTGCCGCCCTCAGAGCCGGACGGCGCATCCGGGCCGCCGCTGGGGTCCTGGCCTTGGCTGCTGCCGGGAGCATCGCCGCCCTGGCCGGCCGGAGGATCGTCCTCCGGCTGCTGCCCATCGGGAAGGTCCGCGTCCGGCAGGGAAGAGGACTCACCGCCAGTCCCGCCCGTGGGGGCATCCAGCTTGGGGATGGGCTCCGTGTAGGAGTCGCCGCAGCGGATGCAGGTGTAGGTCCGCACGCCCGTCTGGTCCACAGTGGCCTCCCGGGTGACGGAGGAAGTGTAGAGGTGGCCCAGCGGGGGCTGGTCGTAGACCCGGCGGAGCTCCTCGCCGCAGTCCAGGCAGGTGGTGACGGTGGCGCCCATCTCCGTGCAGGAGAGCTGTTCCGAGCGGGTGCCGGTGACGAGGTGCTCACAGCCGCTGGCCGCGGCGGGGACCGCCAGCAGTCCGGCGGACAGGGCCAGCGCCAGCAGCAGGCTGATCGTCTTGAAAAATACGTGTTGTCTCATGGAAAGATCCTCCTTTTATCGATCACTTCAGATCCGGTGAGCTGCAGGGCGTCCGGGGACAGCCGGCGGGAACTCTGATCAGGGACAAAGCCGTTCGGAACGGCTTCCCTCCGCTGGCCCATCGGAGCCTTTCTGTGAATGAGACACCGCTGCGATGGGCCGGGTTTTATCCATACGGTAAAAATTCAAAAAATTTTCGGAAAGGGGAAGGGACCGCGCAGCGGACAGACGGCTGAAAGCCGGAGCAGACCTGCGGACCAGATTTTTGCCGCTTTTAACTTCCATTTAAGGTCCGGTCCCTAAAATATTCACATTAACCGCAAAAGGAGGCGCATCATGCTTCAAGTTGAACATTTGACCCGGCGGTATGGGAAGGTCACCGCCGTGGACGACCTGAGTTTTGAGATCTCGGATGACGGTGTCTACGGCTTTCTGGGCCCCAACGGCGCCGGCAAGTCCACGACAATGAACATCATGACCGGCTGCCTGTCCGCCACCAGCGGCACAGTCAGGATCTCCGGCTATGACATCTACGAGCAGCCGAAGGAGGCCAAGCGGCGGATCGGCTATCTGCCGGAACAGCCGCCTCTCTACCTGGGGGAGACGCCGGCAGAGTATCTGCGATTCGTGGGCGAGGCAAAGGGCCTGCGGGGAGATGCTCTGCGGAGAGAGATCGAGGATGCCATCGAGGAGACCGGCATCGGCGAGATGCGCAGCCGGCGCATCGATGCCCTCAGCAAGGGCTACCGGCAGCGGGTGGGCATCGCCCAGGCGCTGCTGGGCGAGCCGGAGATCGTGATCCTGGACGAGCCGACAGTGGGGCTGGACCCCCTGCAGATCCTGGAGATCCGGTCGCTGATCAGCGCCCTTGGCAGGAGCCGGACCGTGCTGATCAGTTCCCACATCCTCTCTGAGGTGCAGACCATGTGCAGCAAGATCCTCATCATCGCCCACGGAAAGCTGGTGGCCTTCGATGCGCCGGAAAAGCTGGAGGAGCGGCTGGCCGCGCCCGGGGAGATCACCATCACGGCGGAGACGGATGCCCAGCGGGCCCGGGCTCTGGTGGAGGCGCTTCCCGGCGTGGCGGGCATCACGGTCAGGGCGGACGGCCCGGACCGCTCGCAGCTGGCGGTGGCTTCCGGGACAGAGGACATCTACGCGCTCTCCCAGGCCATCTTTCAGACATTTGCCTCCAGTGGATGTGCCCTGTGTGAGCTGGGCGTCAAAAAGCCCAGCCTGGAGGACATCTTCCTGGAGCTGACGGAAGGAGGCGAGACGGCTTGAGCGCGATCTTCACACATGAGCTCAGAAGCTATTTCCACTCGCTCACGGCCTGGGTCTTTGCGGCGTTCCTGCTCTGCTTCGTGGGGATCGGCGCGATGATGTACAACATCCAGGCGGCGGTCAGCAACTTTGAATATGTGCTGTCCCTGAGCTCCCTGGCGTTTGTGGTCATCGCACCCATTCTGGCCATGCGGGTGCTGGCGGAGGAGCGGCGTCAGAAGACGGACCAGCTGCTCTATGCCCTGCCGGTCTCCACCACGGAGGTGATCCTGGGCAAGTACGCGGCACTGCTGGTGCTGTACCTGGTGCCCCTGGCCATCATCGCTGTGTACCCGCTGATCTTCGCCCGGTTCGGCGAGGTGTACCTGCCCACCAGCTACGGCAGCCTCTTCGCCTTCTTCCTGCTGGGGGCGGCGCTGCTGGCCGTGGGAGTGTTCATCTCGTCCCTGACGGACAACCAGGGCCTGGCCGCCGGCATCGGCATCGCGGTGATCCTGTTCAACTACTACAGCGTCAGCCTCTCGGAGTATATGTCCTCCTCCGCCCTGGGCAGTGTCATCGCCCTGGTGGCCATCAGCTGTGCCGCGGGCCTCCTCCTCAAGCTGCTGACAGGGAACGGCACCCTGGGCTACTGGACCGGCTTCGGCCTCAGCGCGGCCTCCATCGCCCTGTACAATCTCGACCGGGAGGCGCTGGAGGGCCTGCTGCCGGAGATCATGAGCGCGCTGTCCCTCTTTGAGCGATTCTATGTGTTTGTCAACGGGGTGTTCGATGTAAAGGCCGTGGTGTTCGATCTCAGCGTCATCGGGTTCTTTCTGTTCCTCTCCGTGCAGTCCCTGGAGAAGAGGAGGTATAACTGATGAAGAAGAACGCCATGCGGGGCGGGGCCTATTCCGCCGTCATGACCGCTGTGGTGCTGGCCATCCTGGTGGCGGTGAACGTGCTGTTCTCCGCCCTGCCGTCCAGCTCCACGGAGTACGACATCAGTGCCAGCAAGCTCTACTCCGTCACCAGCAACACCAAGAGCGTGGTGAACGCGCTGACGGAGGATGTGACCATCTACTGGATCGTCCAGGCCGGCGAGGAGGATGCGGTGATCGAAAAGCTGCTGGACCGGTACGAGAGCCTCTCAGACCACATCACCGTGGAAAAGCGCAATCCGGACGTGTACCCCACCTTCGCGGAGCAGTATACGGACGGCACGGTCTACAACAACTCCCTGGTGGTGGAGTGCGGCGACCGCAGCCGGTATATCAGCAATACGGATATCTACCTGACAGATGCGTCCCTTTACTCCTACAGCTACAGCACCAGCTTCGACGGCGAGGGGGCCATCACCTCCGCCATCGACTATGTGACGAACCCCGACCAGCCGGTGGTCTACACCCTCACCGGCCACGGGGAGGGAGAGCTGCCTGCCACCTTTGCCGATGACCTGGAAAAGGAGAACATCCTGGTAGAAGAGCTGTCCCTTCTGAACAGCGACAAGATCCCTGAGGACGCCGCGTGTCTGATCGTATACGCGCCCCAAAGCGACATCTCCGAAGCGGAGCGGGAGATGCTGGCAGGCTATGTGGAGGACGGCGGCCGCCTTCTGGTGATGGCCGGGCCGGTGGAGGATGAGGAGCTGCCCAATCTCTATGGCCTCCTGGAGCCCTATGGCGTCACGGCGGCGGACGGGATCGTCGTCGAGGGGGACCGGGAGCACTATGCCTTTTCCTCCCCTGCGGCGCTGATGCCGGATCTGGCGGAGAGCGATATCACAACGCCTCTCGCGGAGGAGGGATACTATGTCATCCTGCCGCTGGCCGTGGGCCTGACGGTGGGGGAGAATACCACCAGCGCCACGGTGACCAGCCTGCTGTCCACCTCTGATGCGGCCTACAGCAAGCTGGCCGGCTATGACATGGCCACCTATGAAAAGGAGGACGGGGATATCGACGGCCCCTTCTCCCTGGCGGTAGAGGCATCCTATGAAAACGGCGGCGGGCTGATCTGGATCAGCTCCTCGGCTTACCTGGACGATATGTACAACGCCTACAGCTCCGGCGCCAATGTGAACTTCACCATGAACGCGGTCAGTCAGCTCATCGGCGAGAGCGAGACACTGTCCATCCGGGCAAAATCCCTCAATTACAACTATCTCACCATCAGCGACAGCGTCAGCGGACTGCTTCAGGTGCTGATGATCGGCCTGATCCCCCTGGCGTTCCTGGGGGCGGGCATCGCTGTGGTGGTACGGAGAAGGAGGCTGCAGAAATGACGAGAAAGACGAGGCTGATCCTGCTGTCCGGCATCCTGGTGGTCACGGTGGGTGCCGCCGTGGGCGTCAGCCTTTCCGAAAAAGCCCGGGAGGACATCCGGGAGAGCGGCGAGGTGGTGTTCGAGCTGCCGGCGAATACGGCTACGGCCGTCTCCTGGACCTATACGGATGAGGACGGCGGAACGGTGTCCCTGTCCTTCCACAAAGATGGGGACTGGCTCTACGACGGTGACGAGGCATTCCCCGTGGACGCGGAAAAGCTGCAGGAGCTGCTGGACCAGTTCGCCCAGCTGCGTGCGGCATTCGTCATTGAGGATGTGACGGACTATGCCCAGTACGGCCTGGAGGATCCGATCTGCTCCATTGACATCACCGCCGGGGAGACAGACTATGAGATCTTGGTGGGCGATTACAGCGAGATGGACAGCCAGCGGTACCTCTCTCTGGGGGACGGGAGCGTCTATCTGGTGAATGAGGACCCGATGGACGTCTATGAGGCCACGCTGGACGACTTTCTGCGGGGCGATGACATCCCCGCTTTTGCGGAGGTGGAGTCCGTCGCCTTCGGCGGGGCGGAGGATCAGACCATCCGGCGGGATGAAAATGGAGACTCCTACCGGAAGGAGGACGATTACTATCTGGACGGCAGACCGCTGGACACGGACAAGCTGGACAGCTACCTCTCGCACCTCAGCGGCATGAGCCTCAATGATTATGCCACTTACAAGGCAGCGGAGGCAGATCTGGCGGAGTACAGCCTGGACGATCCGGAGCTGACGGTCACCGTGGAGTATCCGGATCTGGAGACCGAGGAGACGGAGATCATCACGGTGGCAGTCTCCCGCGCCCCGGCGGACCGGGAGACCCCCTGGTCGGAGGTGGCGGCGGCCCTGGGATCGGAGGATGAGGACGCCTCGGCCTATGAGGACTCTGTCGCCTACCTGCGGGTGGGGGAGAGCACCATCATCTATGAGATCAGCTATGAGGACCTCGCGCAGATCATGGCCTGCACCTATGACGATCTCCGCCACAGCGAGATCCTCCCGGCGGAGTTTGAGGATGTGCAGAGCCTCACGGTCACACTGGACGGGCAGTCCTATACCTTTACCCGCACTGCGGAGACTGGAGAGGACACAGATGCCCAATGGACCTACGGAGAGGAAGAGGCGGATCTCTCCGGTGTGGAGGACGCGCTCACGGCGCTTTCCGCCAGCAGCTTCGAGAGCGGGACTGCCGGCGAGGCAGAGATCTCCCTTACGGCTGTGCTGGATCTGGATGGCAGTCCGGAGATCGGGATCACGCTCTATCGGGCGGACGGAGAGAGCTGCGTCGCCGAAGTGGACGGCGAGCAGATCGGCACAGTCCCCCGCAGCCAGGCAGTGGATCTGATCGAGGCCGTGAACGCCATCGTATTGAACTGAGCAGCGGGCAGGATCCCTGTGGGGGCATATCTGCAAAAGATGCCCGGGGGAGAAAAGACGCACCAAAAGGGCGGGCCGGAGATCTCCGGCCCGCCCTTTTGAAGGAAGGCTTCAAACAGCAGCTGCTCCTGTATATCGCAGCAGCGGCAGGTGTGTTTTGATGGGACTTCGAGAATTCAGCCGGCCTCTGCCGCGCCGGACCGACGCACACGGATGATCTTCACCAGCAGGAAGACGGAGAGGATCACGCCGGACAGCCCCAGAACCGAGTAGACGATGTTCACGATGGTGGTGAAGGGGATGAAGCTGCCAGTGGCGATGCCGAAGGCCACGGTGCCGAAGACGATGGCGTAGAACTTCTTGGTGCCTTGCTGGGAAAAACGGTCCGCCAGGATGAAGAGCTGACCGGTGGCAGTTGTGAAGATGCCCAGAATGATGACGATGGAGTAGAAACCGGCCAGGAAGGGCAGGTGCGCCTGGACCGCCGCCAGCATGGGAATCTGGGACCCCGCCACGTCGTCCAGATTCAGCATCAGGGCCAGCGCCACGGAGAACGCCGCCGCAAACAGGAACAGGGCGGAGAGGACGGACGTGGCGGCGGCCTGCTTTTTGGATTTGAGCAGACTGCCCATGGAGGTGACCCAGGGCAGGGCCAGCATCAGCACGCCGCCGTAGGACAGACCAGCCAGAATGGGGTTTTTGATCCCCAGGACGGTGGGCTGGAGGATCTTGCCCTCCGCAACATACTGGGCGGTGTTTTTAGCACCCTCCAGCGGAGAAACGTCAGCTGTGAGGATCATGTAGATGCCGCAGCTCACAGTAAACACCATGATGATGATCCCGATACAGCCCAGCACATCTACTAGCTTCCGCAATCCCAGACAGGCCACCAGCGCGCAGACCACGCCCATGCCGATGGTACCTACGTACTCGGGCAGGTCAAAGTACTGGCGGATGGTGGCGCCGCTGCCGGTGATCATCACCATGATGAAGGCCACCAGCGTGATGTAGACGTAGTAGTCGAAGATCTTGCCGATGTATTTTCCGCAGTAATAGTAGTAGCATTCATTGGACTTGTTGAAGTGGACCAGGCAGCCGGTCGTGTACATGATGTAGTTGATACCGGCGGCGAAGAGCGCCGCCACCGCGAACACGATAAACGGCCAGACGCCGCCCCAGGAGACGAAAAACTGGGCGATCTCATTTCCGGTGGCAAAGCCGGAGCCGATGTGGTAGGCGGTGTACGCCCCGGCTACAGCAAGGACCTGCATCAATCCGCTTCGTTCCTTACGCATGTTGCGCCTCCTCTTACGATATGATCTTGAAGGGGATGCTCCGCCCGGCGGGGCATCCCGTACTGGGGAGGGACTGCGGCGTCAAGGCCGCAGTCCCGCTTCCGCATGGTCATTTCTCGGTGAAGACGCCCTCCCGCAGATATTTGTGGAGCT
Source organism: Oscillibacter valericigenes (assembly GCF_016902445.1). Lineage (GTDB taxonomy): Bacteria > Bacillota > Clostridia > Oscillospirales > Oscillospiraceae > Oscillibacter > Oscillibacter avistercoris. The sequence goes on from NZ_JACSNX010000011.1 coordinate 60,165, forward strand.
GCTCGTGGGTCATGTGGCCGATGTCCAGATAATCCAGTGTGTACTTGCTTTCCTTGGCCAGGTCCCGCTTCAGCATGGTGCTGGCCAGCAGGATCATGGAGTCGATGATGGGGGTGGGCACACCGTATTTCCTGCCCAGCTGGCTCATGAAGTAACAGCCCACGGGCACGTCCTCGGTGATGTAGCGATTCTCCAGGTCGAAGGGACCGTCGCCGAAGAAGTTCTCATACTTCTCCGTGAAGGGGACGGCGAAGTCGGGGCCCATATACTCCTTGCCGTACATGGTGGTGCGGGAGAAGAAGTCCTCATAGTTGACAGTGCACAGGCCCACCTCCATGGCGGCGGCCAGGGCTTTTTCCTCCTCCCAGAACCGGGCCTGGACCTCGGCGATGGCGGGGCACAGGGCGAAGCCGTACAGGGAGTAGTTCTTCATCTCCTGATCCAGCACCTTGTCGAAGTTCTGCATGACAGCGGCGCCCAGGACCGCGCCGGGCACGTGGATGACCGGGTTCACGTTGGACAGGTTGATGTCCAGGACCGTGTTGCCCCGGACGAAGCCGTGCTGGAAGACCTCGCCCTTCTTGGAGACGGTGACTTCACCGTCGGCGTCCATGATGGCGTCAAAGGCGGGGATGTACCAGGCAGAGGCCATGAAGTCATCGGTGTCCGTGTCCGGCAGTGCGCAGCCACGGATGGTGGTGATGCGGTCCTCGACCTTGCACTCGTTGGTGGTCACGCCGCCCCGGCGGACGATGCGGATGCCGTAAGGGGCCGTGTACCAGGCGCCCACGATGACCTTCTTGGTGCAGCCCATCTCCCGCATCAGCTTGCGGCAGACGAAGGTGCCGCAGTTGTCCGGCAGGATGTGGATGACCTGACCGTCCTCCAGCAGGGGGATCAGCTGCCGGAACACATCCTCGTGGGCGATGGCCACGGTGGCCACGATGATGATGCCGGCACCCTTGACGGCCTTGGCCATGTCGTCGGTGGCCAGGGCGATCTTCACGTTGCCCTTGCGCTGGAACCCGAAATAGCTGAACTGGTTGCCGCTGAGGGTGATGCCGGTTTTTTCGATATTGGTGAAGTTGGTCTTGGCAAAGCGGGGCTGGTCCCAGAGGCGGACTTCCTTGCCGCCCATGGCACAGTCGGCCGCCATGGTCTTGCCCACGGCGCCGGCACCCAAAATGGCAATCGGCATATCCTTCAGATAACGCATGTCCATACAGTCGTCCTCTCGTTTGGTCAGCCTGTGGCTGAAATTTTGGTGACTATTAGTCATTGACTGATATTCAGTATATGCGGAAGGCGGCATTTTGTAAAGACACAAAACTGGACAATTATTTTGAAAGAGTTTTGTTTGGTTTCAACAAGAAACAGACAAAGAGCACAGCCCCATCCATGGACTGTGCTCTTTCAGCAGAGAGAGGATTTAACAGGGAGGCATTCGGAAAACACGGCGGCTGTCAGCGGATCATGCCGCGGGCCGTTACGCGAACCGCCTGCTCCATCATATCGGCAAGGCTGCGGCCCTGTTTGTCAAAGCACCACAGGATCTCCACACCGATCATGGTAGAGAGAAGGATGTGCGCATATTCATTGGTAGAGATGCGCTCATCCAGCAGACCGTCCTGCTTTCCGCGGTCCACGATCCCTCGCAGGCACTGCAGCAGGACCCGGTCGTCTCCGTAGTACTCTTGGTCGTTTTGCGTGAAATAGTTGGACACCATCGCCCGGATGATCCCTTTTCCCCGCTTTTCGTACTCCGGATAGGAGAGACGGACGAATTGGGTGATCATGGGGAGAAAGGACAGTTCCTGAACCTGCTGATAGGCCTGGGCATAGATCTCATCGGAATAGGCCAGTGTGGAGAAGACCAGATCCTCTTTAGACTTGAAATGGGTGTAAAAGCTGCCCTTTGCCACATGGGCCGCCGTGGTGATATCCTCCACCGTCACGGCGTGAAATCCCTGTTCATTGATGGCACGAATGCCGGCCTCATAGAGCTTTCGTTTTGTCTTCTGGGCCTGGCTTTGCCGCTTTGTAGGACGGGAGGCGGGATCGGTTGGCTTATTCACGTAAACAACTTCCCTTCAAGAGAGATCAACGAAATCATCTTACTGTTTAGAATACTTCAACGGGGGCCAAAAGTCAATTCTCGATCACGCGGCGGCCGCCTTGGGGCCAATTGCAGATTTTGCACAGTTTTCCAGCTAGGAGTTTGGGCATCCTGCAGAATTCCGCAGGAGAGCTTGACAAGTGCGCAAACAGTCAATAGAATAACTATGGATATGATTGACTGACAGTCAATAAATGGATATTTTCCGAGTGCGGCCGGTGCGCCCGGATCAGACAAGGAGGAAACAGTATGCAGAGCAAAGTTGAACTGATGGACGGCAATCAGGCGGCCGCCTACATCTCCTACGCGTTCACGGAGGTGGCGGGGATCTTCCCCATCACGCCGTCGTCGCCCATGGCGGAACACGTGGACGAGTGGGCGGCCAACGGGAAGAAGAACCTGTTCGGCCAGCCGGTGCAGGTGGTGGAGATGCAGTCCGAGGGCGGCGCCGCCGGCACGGTCCACGGCTCGCTGCAGTCCGGCGCCCTGACCACCACCTACACGGCCTCCCAGGGCCTGCTGCTGATGATCCCCAACATGTACAAGATCGCGGGCGAGATGCTGCCTGGGGTGTTCCACGTCTCTGCCCGGACACTGTCCGCCCACGCCCTGTCCATCTTCGGGGACCACTCCGACGTGATGGGGGTGCGGCAGACCGGGTTCTCCCTGCTGGCGTCCTCCTCACCCCAGGAGGTGATGGATCTGGGGGCGGTGGCCCATCTGGCGGCCATCCACTGCCGGATGCCCTTCCTCCACTTTTTCGATGGCTTCCGCACCTCCCACGAGATCCAGAAAATCGAGGTTCTGGACTACGAGGATCTGCGCCCGCTGGTGGACATGGACGCCCTGAAGGCCTTCCGGGCCCATTCCCTGAACCCGGAGCACCCCGCCACCCGTGGCACCACGGTGAACCCGGACATCTTCTTCCAGTGCCGGGAGGCCTGCAATGAGAAGTTCGCCGCCATCCCGGAGGCGGTGGAGCACTACATGGCGGAGATCGGGAAGCTGACCGGCCGCACCCACCATCTCTTCGACTACTACGGCGCGCCGGACGCGGAGCGGGTGGTGATCCTCATGGGCTCCGCCGCCGAGACCGCCAAGGAGACTGTGGACTACCTCACAGCCCGGGGGGAGAAGGTGGGTCTCATCAACGTCCACCTGTACCGGCCCTTCTCCGCCGAGCACTTCCTGGCTGCCGTGCCCGCCTCCTGCAAACGCCTGGCGGTGCTGGACCGGACCAAGGAGCCCGGCGCCATGGGCGAGCCCCTGTACCAGGACGTGTGCACGGTCTACCAGGAGCGGGGCATCCCCATGACCATCGTGGGGGGCCGGTACGGCCTCTCCTCTAAGGACACCACCCCGGGCCAGATCCTGGCGGTGTACGAGAACCTGAAGCAGGAGAAGCCCAAGGGCAATTTCACCATCGGCATCGTGGACGACGTGACTCACACGTCCCTGCCGGTGACGGAGATCGAGACCTCCCCCGCCGGGCAGACCAGCGCCGAGTTCTGGGGCATGGGGTCCGACGGCACGGTGGGCGCCAACAAGAACTCCATCAAGATCATCGGCCACGCCACGGACCTGTACTGCCAGGCCTACTTCGTCTACGACTCCAAGAAGTCCGGCGGCCTGACCCAGAGCCACCTACGGTTCGGAAAAACGCCCATCCGCTCTCCCTACCTGATCACCAAGGCGGACTTCGTGGCCTGCCACAACCCCTCCTACGTCCACAAGTACGACATGGTGCGCAATCTGAAGGAGGGCGGCACCTTCCTGCTGAACTGCCCCTGGGACGAGGCGGGGCTGGAACAGAACCTGCCCGCCTCCATGAAGCGGGCGCTGGCGGAAAAGCACGCCAGGTTCTATACCATCGACGCCATCGGCATCGCCCGGAAGCTGGGGCTGGGCAGCCGCACCAACACCGTCCTCCAGGCGGCCTTCTTCGCCCTCACCGGCGTGATCCCCATCGACCAGGCGGTGGCGGAGATGAAGGACGCCATCTACAAGACGTATTACAAGAAGAAGGGCCAGGCGGTGGTGGACATGAACTGCGCCTCCATCGACCATGGCATCAACGAGCTCCATGAGGTGCAGATCCCGGAGCGCTGGCTGGACGCCCAGGACGAGCCCAAGGCCGACACGGCTCCCGCTTTTATCCAGGACGTGGTGGCCGTGATGAACCGGCAGGAGGGAGAGCGGCTGCCGGTGTCCGCCATGGTGAAGTACGGCCTGGAGGACGGCACCTGGCCCGCGGGCACCTCTCAGTACGAGAAGCGGGGCGCCGCCGTGGAGGTCCCGGCCTGGGACGCTGCCAAGTGCATCCAGTGCAACCAGTGCTCCCTGGTGTGCCCCCACGCCGCCATCCGGCCCATTTTGCTGGACAGCGCCGAGGAGGCCGCCAAGCCCGCGGGCTTTGAGACGGTGCCGGCCCGGGGCATGAACGGGAAGTACACCTACCGCATCCAGGTCTCCCCCTACGACTGCACCGGCTGCGGCAGCTGCGTCAACGTGTGTTTGGCCAAGGAGACCGCCATCGCCATGCAGCCTCTGGAGAGCCAGGTGAAAGAGGCGGAGAACTGGACCTACGCTGTGGAGACGGTGACCATCAAGGACGACGCCGTCAGCGACAAGAATGTGAAGGCCTCCCAGTTCGCTAAGCCCTACTTCGAGTTCTCCGGCGCCTGCGCCGGCTGCGGCGAGACGCCCTACATCAAGCTGGTGACCCAGCTGTTCGGGGACCGGATGTACATCACCAACGCCTCCGGCTGTTCCTCCGCCTACGGCGGCTCCACGCCCTCCTCCCCCTACTGCACGGACAAACAGGGGCACGGCCCCGCCTGGGCCATGAGCCTGTTCGAGGACAATGCGGAGTACGCCTACGGCTATCTGCTTGGCCAGGACGCCATCCAGCGGCAGCTGCGGGAGAAGGTCCAGACCCTGCTGGACCGGGGCGAAGCGGCGGAGGCCTGCCGGGATTATCTGGAAAAGGGCACGGACGCGAAGGGCTCCCGTGCGGTCAGCGACGCGCTGCTGGTCGCCATTGAAGACGACCCCAGCGACGCGGCGGACTTCATCCGGCAGAACCGGGAGTATCTCACCAAGAAGAGCGTCTGGGCCTTCGGCGGCGACGGCTGGGCCTACGATATCGGCTACGGCGGCCTGGATCACGTGCTGGCCTCCGGCAAGGACATCAACGTGCTGGTGCTGGACACGGAGGTGTACTCCAACACCGGCGGACAGTCCTCCAAGGCCACGGCGGCGGGGGCCATCGCCAAGTTCTCCGCCGGCGGCAAGGTCACGAAGAAGAAGGACCTGGGGATGATGGCCATGAGCTACGGCTACGTGTACGTGGCCCAGGTGGCCATGGGGGCGGACCCCGGCCAGACTCTGCGGGCCATCCGGGAGGCGGAGTCCTACGACGGGCCCTCCATCGTGATCTGCTACTGCCCCTGCATCGAGCACGGCATGAAGGCCAGCATGGGCCTGAGCCAGCTGGAGGAGAAGAAGGCGGTGGAGTGCGGCTACTGGCATCTGTACCGCTATGATCCCCGGCTGAAGGCGGAGGGGAAGAACCCCTTCACCCTGGACTCCAAGGCCCCCACCGGCGACTTCCAGCAGTTCCTGCTGGGGGAGAACCGCTATGCCTCCTTGCAGCTCTCCTTCTCGGAGAAGGCCCAGGAGCTGTACGAAAAGGCAGCGCGGGACGCCAGGGAGCGGTACGAGAGCTATCTCCGCCTGACAGAGGGCTGACCGCCGGAGCATAGGCGTTCCCGCGGAGCCCGGCCCCAAAGCTTTGAAGAACCACCCCCTGAGAAATCCGTGAACACCGGCGCCAATGCCGGCCCTCCGGATCTCTCAGGGGGTGGTTCGGTTTTCGTCTTTCTTCGGATACGGGACCCTGGGCTCTCAGCCGGAGACCGAAAGAGAGGGATCTCTCCGGCAGAAATACGGTCCGCAGTCCGCCTCATGGGTCTGGACATACGTCCAGGTGAAGTCCTTGTCCACCAGGTACCAGTCTGCCCCGGGAATGGCGCCTGCGTCTGTGGGCAGGGCTGCCAGCTCCTCCGCCGTCACCGGCCGCACCAGGGGTTCGCCCTCCGGCGGATATTCATAATAGAAAAGGTATTTCTCCCCAGGGGCCGCTGCCAGCGCCTGTCGGGCGGCGTCGCCGGAGAGGCAGGGCACCAGCTCCCAGGAGAAGAGATGCCACAGGTAACTGCCCTCCGACAGCACGTGCTTCCCCAGGTCCGCCTCGGACACGCCGTCGGCAAAGACATCCAGCCAGCGGTTTTTCACCCGCCGGATGTCGGTGGGGAAGGGCTCCTCCCAGGGGACCATGGTGCCCACACACCGGCAGATGGGCAGACCCTGATCATGGAACTTGGCCTCGTAGTCCGTCATGACGCCCACCGGGCCGTTCGCATGGAGATCCCGGGTGACCTCGGACAGCTGGAAGCCGAACAGGGGCAGTTCTTCGATGGAGAAGGTGAACAGGTCCTGGTTGTCCGTCTTGAAGTGGATCTGGCCGCCCATCTTCAGCACCTGCCGGTACAGCCGCAGGAAGTTGCCGTGGGTCAGGCGCCGCTTGGCGTGGCGGTTGCTGGGCCAGGGGTCGCAGAAGTTGATGTAGATCCGGTCCACCTCGCCGGGGGCGAAGAACAGGGGCAGCTGGTCGGCGTTGGCGTCGATGAAATAGACGTTGGTGAGCCCCTGGGCCACGCACCGCTCCATGGCCATGACCATGGCGTCCGGCACCCGCTCCACGGCGATGAACAGCACATCCGGCTCCGCCGCGGCGGTCCCGGCAGTGAAGCGGCCCTTGCCGCAGCCCAGCTCCAGCCGCAGCTCCCGGGCCTGGGGCATCAGCTCCCGCCACTTGCCGGGCATGGCATAGGGCTCCCGGATCAAACGGTCGCCGCAGCGCTCCATCCGGGGGATCAGGTTCTTTTTCTTCCGCATCCGCATATTGCAACATCCTCCTGGGATCGCTCGGCGACCCGTTTTCAGGAGCGCCCGCCAAAGGGCCCTCCGCAAATTCAGGATGTCATTGTATCACACAGACCCGGCGATGTAAATGCCGTGACACGATTTCCCGGCTTGCGCGGCATTGGAGAACATGATATGATGGCCGAAACAGGAAAGGGGGGACCCCGATGCCCTATGTGCCCTACTGCGGCAGGAGCCTCTGGTATCAGGAGGCAGGTGAGGGACCGACTCTGATCTTTCTCCACGGCAATACCGCCTCGTCCCGGCTGTTTGAGCCGCTGCTGCCCCTCTACACGCCCCATTTCCGGTGCGTGCTGCTGGATTTCCTGGGAAACGGCCGCTCGGACCGGGTGGCATCATTTCCCACGGACATGTGGCAGGATCAGGCCCGGCAGGTCCTGGCACTGATCCGGGAAGCGGGCTATGAACGGCCCTGCCTGCTGGGGACCAGCGGCGGCGCCTGGACCGCCGTGAATGCCGCCCTGCTGGCGCCCGACGCGATAGGAGCCGTGGCGGCGGACAGCTTTGACGGCCGGACGCTCCACCCGGGCTTTTCCCGGGATCTGGCGGCGGAGCGGGACAGAGCCAAACAGGACCCGGCGGCCCGGGGGTTTTACGAGTGGTGCCAGGGGCCGAACTGGGAGGCGGTGGTGGACCGGGACACAGATGCCCTCCTGCGGTGCGCGGCCGCCGGACGGCCGCTGTTCTGCCGCCCGCTGGAGCAGATGAAGCCTCCGGTGCTGCTGATGGGGAGCCGGGAGGACCCTATGTGCCGGCTGGATCTGGAGGCGGAATACACGGCCATGGCGGCGCAGATCCCCTGTGCCTCCGTGTGCCTGTTCCCGTCCGGCGGGCACCCGGCGGTGCTCACCCGGGCGGAGGATGCGGCCCGGGCGGTTTTGGCATTTTTGACGGAAAGAGAATGAGCGGAGAATGTCTGTATTCCAGGGCGATCCGGCCGGGATCCGGCCCGGAGGGGACCTGTTTTGTTAATGCGTTAACAAAATTGTATAAGATTTAACGAGCAATTTGTACGAAGTGTAAAAAAGCGCGAAATGGCCCGCTGAACATACAAATTATACTTGATAAATGTGGCGGCGGACCCTATAATAAAGATTGTGAGTAAATTGGCAATATAGGCGGCACCCTGTCTTCTCGCGGGGGAAAACGCCCCCGTTGGCACCCCGGCCCGCCGGGGGATATCCAGCAAGGGACCATACAATTTTAATTCATAAAAACAGGAGGAAACATCATGAAGGTTGCAGTTTTTGGCGCAGGTACCATGGGCAGCGGCATCGCACAGGTTTTCGCAGCGAAGGGCCACACCGCCCTGATGTATGCAAGCTCCGTCGCTTCCGCCCAGAAGCACAAGGATAAGCTGGCCGCCTCCCTGCAGAAGCGGGTGGAGAAGGGCAAGATGACCCAGGAGGCCGTGGACGCACTGCTGGCCAACGTGCTGGTGGAGGAGAAGTCCGCCTGCGCCGACGCCGATCTCATCATCGAGTGCGTCAAGGAGGATATGGCCACCAAGAAGGAGCTGCTGAACGAGCTGGACGCCATGTGCAAGCCCGAGGCCATCTTTGCCTCCAATACCTCCTCTCTGTCTATCACCGAGATGGGCAACGGCCTGAAGCATCCTGTCATCGGCATGCACTTCTTCAATCCCGTGCCCAGCATGAAGCTGGTGGAGATCATCCGGGGCGCCAACACCACCCAGGAGACCTTCGATTTCGTCTATAAGCTGTCCCAGGAGATCGGCAAGGAGCCCGTCGAGGTGGCGGAGGCCCCCGGCTTCGTGGTGAACAAGATCCTGATCCCCATGATCAACGAGGCCATCGGCCTGGTGGAGACCGGCGTCGCCTCCGTGGCCGACATCGACAAGGCCATGCAGCTGGGCGCCAACCACCCCATGGGCCCCCTGGCTCTGGGCGACTTCATCGGCCTGGACGTGTGCCTGGCCATCATGGAGACTCTGTACAACGAGACCGGCGACTCCAAGTACCGTCCCGCGCTGCTGCTGCGCAAGATGGTCCGCGGCGGCCTGCTGGGCAAGAAGACCGGCAAGGGCTTCTACGACTATTCCAAGTGATTTCCCAAGCACCAACAAGTAAAGGAGTTAATGGTATATGGATTTTCATCTGACAAACGAGCAGCAGATGCTCCGGAAGATGTACCGTGAATTCGCCGAGAACGAGGTCAAGCCTCTGGCTGAGGAGATCGACGAGGAAGAGCGGTTCCCCATGGAGACCGTCGAGAAGATGGCCAAGCTGGGGATGATGGGAATTTACTTCCCCAAGGAGTACGGCGGCGCCGGCGGCGATGTTCTGTCCTACGCCATGTGCGTGGAGGAGCTGGCCAAGGTCTGCGGCACCACTGCTGTCATCGTTTCCGCCCACACCTCCCTGTGCTGCGCCCCCATTTTTGAGCACGGCACCGAGGAGCAGAAGCGTAAGTACCTGCCCGACCTGCTGAGCGGCAAGAAGATCGGCGCCTTCGGCCTGACCGAGCCCAATGCCGGCACCGACGCCTCCGGCCAGCAGACCCTGGCGGTGCTGGAAGGTGACCACTATGTCCTCAACGGCTCCAAGTGCTTCATCACCAACGGCAACGTGGCCGATACCTTCGTGGTGTTCGCCATGACCGACAAGTCCAAGGGCAACCACGGCATCTCCGCCTTCATTGTGGAGAAGGACTTCCCCGGCTTCTCCACCGGCAAGCACGAGAAGAAGATGGGCATCCGCGGCTCCTCCACCTGCGACCTGATCTTTGAGGACTGCATCGTCCCCAAGGAGAACCTGCTGGGCAAAGAGGGCAAGGGCTTCAAGATCGCCATGCAGACCCTGGACGGCGGCCGGATCGGCATCGCCGCGCAGGCCCTGGGCCTGGGCGAGGGCGCTGTGAACGAGGCCATCAAGTACACGCAGGAGCGCGTCCAGTTCGGCAAGCGCCTGAGCCAGTTCCAGAACACCCAGTTCCAGCTGGCCGACATGCACACCCGGATGCAGGCTGCGCAGTACCTGGTGTACGCCGCTGCCATGAAGAAGCAGAACCACGAGGACTATTCCATGGACGCCTCCATGGCGAAGCTGTTCGCCGCTGAGGCTGCCTCCGATGTCACGCGCCGCGCCGTCCAGCTGTTCGGCGGCTACGGCTACACCCGCGAGTATCCCGTGGAGCGCATGATGCGCGACGCCAAGATCACCGAGATCTACGAGGGTACCAGCGAGGTCCAGCGGATGGTCATCTCCAGCCGCCTGGGCGTGAAGTAAGATAGGAGGTAAAGGTTAAAATGAAGATCATCGTTTCCATCAAGCAGGTTCCCGATACCTCCGGCAAGGTGGCGGTGAACCCGGACGGCACGCTGAACCGTGCCTCCATGCAGACCATCACCAACCCCGACGACATGAACGCCCTGGAGGCCGCCCTGAAGATCAAGGACGCCACCGGCTGCAAGGTCATCGTGGTGACCATGGGCCCCGCCCCTGCCGCGGGCATGCTCCGTGAAGCCCTGGCCATGGGCGCCGACGAGGCGGTGCTGGTGTCCGCCCGTGAGTTCGGCGGTTCCGATACATACGCCACCTCTCAGATCCTGGCTGCCGCCATCAACAAGATCGGCGTGGAGCAGGATGACGTTGTGCTGTGCGGCCGGCAGGCCATCGACGGCGACACCGCCCAGGTGGGCCCCCAGATCGCCGAGAAGCTGCACCTGCCCCAGGTGACCTATGCCGCCGACATCCAGAAGGACGG
>NZ_JACSNX010000101.1 GCF_016902445.1 Oscillibacter valericigenes
GCCCGCCTAACAGTGTCCCCCGACCGGATTCACGGCCGCAGGTTAGAAATTCAGCAATCCAAGAGTGGTATCCCACCGGCGGCTCCACAAAAGCTGACGCCTCTGCTTCCAAGCCTCCCACCTATCCTGTACATGGGTTACCGAATTCCAGTATTAAGCTGCAGTAAAGCTCCATGGGGTCTTTCCGTCTAGTTGCGGGTAACTGGTATCT
>NZ_JACSNX010000102.1 GCF_016902445.1 Oscillibacter valericigenes
CCGCCACGGAGACGGTGGTGCCCACCCGGGTGGCGATCTCGTTGGGCATGAACTCCTTCACGGCCACCCGGGCCTCCAGCTTGGTGTCCCAGGCCAGGTACGTGATGCCAAAGCCGCCCTGGCCCAGCACCCGGCCGATAATGTAGCGGCCGTTCAGGACCGTCCCGGCCCGCAGGGCCACGGGGAATTTCTTTTCATTTTCAGCCAGGTC
>NZ_JACSNX010000103.1 GCF_016902445.1 Oscillibacter valericigenes
GCCGCGTCGTTCTCGATCCGCAGCTTCCGCGCCTGCCGCCCCACCGCGCCTGCAGCGCGGCGGGGGCCCCGGATCTCATTTTGGTCGGGCAGGCGGAGCCCGCCCTCCCCAAGGTCTGGCCGCTTCGCGCCCAGACGCTTGTGACGCCGCATTTGCGGCGGGCGCGCCTTGCGCGCCGTCGCCCGTTGTCTCAGGTCTTTTGCGCCGT
>NZ_JACSNX010000104.1 GCF_016902445.1 Oscillibacter valericigenes
AGGCACGGCCGGCCACGTTCACGGTCCAGTTGGTGCCGGTGTAGCCCTCGATGGACTGGTCATAGCCCAGAGCGCCCAGCAGCATCTTCAGGAAGGCAAAGCCGGTCAGGGTGCCGGTGGGACGGAAGGTGCCGTCAGCGTAGCCGCTGATCAGGCCCCGCTCCACGCAGAAGGCGATGTAACCAGCGAAGCTGGAACCGGCGGGCA
>NZ_JACSNX010000105.1 GCF_016902445.1 Oscillibacter valericigenes
GGCACCATCCGCCACGGGACGGCAGTTGCAGGAATCGCAGAAGACCATAGCGTGCCCGAAGGCCGGGCAAAATCGGCGCTTGCACCGATACGCCGACCCCCGTCGCGCGCGGAGGGCCACTGCACCGGAGCGCGCTTAGCGCCTTTTTCTCTTCCACCGGGCGCGGCGCATTCTCTTTTTGGGCAAGACCAAAAAGAGAATGGGGG
>NZ_JACSNX010000106.1 GCF_016902445.1 Oscillibacter valericigenes
TGTGCGGCCGGCAGGCCATCGACGGCGACACCGCCCAGGTGGGCCCCCAGATCGCCGAGAAGCTGCACCTGCCCCAGGTGACCTATGCCGCCGACATCCAGAAGGACGGCGACACCATCACCGTGAAGCGGATGCTGGAGGACGGCTACATGACCATCAAGGTCAAGACCCCCTGCCTGATCACCTGCATCAAGGAGCTGAAC
>NZ_JACSNX010000012.1 GCF_016902445.1 Oscillibacter valericigenes
CCCCTCCCCCTCCGGCAGGGAAAATTTTTTTGAATTCACAAATTCTTCATAGATACCCCCTTTACAAAAGGAACGCATTGCGCTATGATAGCAGCGTTAGCACTCGAATGATATGAGTGCTAACGCTGAACTTGTTTTTTCAAATTTTTATTTCTATAAGGAGGAACCCGTTATGAAACTCACTCCGCTTGCAGACCGCGTCATCCTGAAGATGGTGGAGACCGAAGAGACCACCAAGGGCGGCATCATCCTCACCGGCAGCGCCAAGGAGAAGCCCTCCGTGGCCGAAGTCATCTCCGTGGGTCCCGGCGGCAACGTGGACGGCAAGGACGTGGTCATGACCGTGAAGCCCGGCGACAAGGTCATCACCAGCCAGTACGCCGGCACCAAGGTCACCCTGGACGACGTCGAGTACGTGGTCGTGCGGCAGAACGACATCCTGGCGATCGTGGAGTAAATTCCCCAATCGCAATTAGGAATTAGAAATTAGGAATGAGGAATTGTGGAGCCGCCTCCGGCGGCCAATTCCAAATCGTCCGGCTCCGCCGGACACCGGAATTCCTAATTCCTAACTCCTCATTCCTAATTCATGAAGCATGAAGCTCTATTACAGGAGGTTTGATTACTATGTCTAAGCTCATCAAGCGCGGCGACGAGGCCCGGAAGGCCCTGGAAGCCGGCGTCAACTCTCTGGCCGATACCGTCAAGATCACCCTGGGCCCCAAGGGCCGGAACGTGGTCCTGGACAAGAAGTACGGCGCTCCCCTCATCACCAACGACGGCGTCACCATCGCCAAGGAGATCGAACTGGACGACCCCTTTGAGAACATGGGCGCCCAGCTGGTGAAGGAAGTCTCCACCAAGACCAACGACGTGGCCGGCGACGGCACCACCACCGCCACCCTGCTGGCCCAGGCCATGATCCACGAGGGTCTGAAGAACCTGGCCGCCGGTGCCAACCCCGTGGTGGTCAAGAAGGGCATGGCCAAGGCCGTGGAGGCCGCCGTTGCCGAGGTCAAGAAGCAGGCCAAGACCGTGGACGGCTCCAAGGACATCGCCCGTGTGGGCGCCGTGTCCTCCGGTGACGAGGAGATCGGCAAGCTGATCGCCGACGCCATGGAGAAGGTCTCTTCCGACGGCGTCATCACCATCGAGGAGTCCAAGACCGCCGAGACCTACTCCGAGGTCGTGGAGGGCATGCAGTTCGACCGGGGCTATATCACCCCCTACATGGCCACCGACATGGAGAAGATGGAGGCCAACCTGGACGATCCCTATATCCTGATCACCGACAAGAAGATCTCCGTGATCTCCGACATCCTGCCCATCCTGGAGCAGATCGTCCAGTCCGGCAAGAAGCTGCTGATCATCGCCGAGGACGTGGAGGGCGAGGCCCTGTCCACCCTGATCGTGAACCGTCTGCGCGGCACCCTGAACGTGGTGTGCGTCAAGGCCCCCGGCTTCGGCGACCGCCGCAAGGAGATGCTGCAGGATATCGCCATCCTCACCGGCGGCACTGTGATCTCCGAGGAAGTCGGCCTGGAGCTGAAGACCGCCACCATGGATATGCTGGGCCGTGCCCGCCAGGTGAAGGTCACCAAGGAGAACACCACCATCGTGGACGGCGCCGGCGACAGCCAGGCCATCAAGGACCGCGTGGGCCAGATCCGCGCCCAGATCGCCGTCACCACCTCTGACTACGACAAGGAGAAGCTGCAGGAGCGGCTGGCCAAGCTGGCCGGCGGCGTGGCCGTCATCAAGGTGGGCGCCGCCACCGAGACCGAGATGAAGGAGAAGAAGCTCCGCATCGAGGACGCTCTGAACGCCACCCGCGCTGCTGTGGAAGAGGGCGTGGTCGCCGGCGGCGGCACCATCTTCGTCAACGTGATCCCCGCGGTGGAGGCTCTGCTGAACACCGTGGAGGGCGACGAGAAGACCGGCGTCCGCATCGTGGCCAAGGCCCTGGAGGCCCCCATCCGTCAGATCGCCGCCAACGCCGGCCTGGACGGCTCCGTGATCCTGGAGAAGGTCCGCAATTCCGGCAAGAACGGCTACGGCTTCGACGCCTATAAGGAGGAGTACTGCGACATGGTGTCCTCCGGCATCATCGATCCCGCCAAGGTGACCCGCAGCGCCCTGGAGAACGCCGCCAGCGTCTCCGCCATGGTGCTGACCACCGAGTCCCTGGTGGCCGACAAGCCCGAGCCCCCCGCACCCGCTGCCCCCGCCGGCGGCGATATGGGCGGCATGTACTAAAAAATAGCCGCTGACCCTTGATACCGCTGGATCTTCTGTGGCTGGTGTCCCCGATTTACACCAAATCTACACCAATTCAGCGCTTGATAGGCAGAATATCAGCCCGCCGGTTCCTTTCGGAGCCGGCGGGCTGATCATGTTTATGTATCCACTTTTCAGTCGTGACCACAAGAACTCTGGTCGTAAATTCTTCAGACCGTAAGTATCTGAAAATCACTCAATGCCATTTTGGGGATAGCTGCTAACGGGTTTGGATCACCGACCCCTGTACGCGATCAGATGCCCATCGGCCGCTCTGGTTGAAGGCACTTCTTTCCCAACATATCTTATCCGCGCAGGATCTCTCTGACGATGGGAGCCAGCGCAGAGAGATCCGTGAAGTCCACCTGTTTTCCGTAAGTCTCCAGCAGCGCCTGGTCCTCAGCGGACCTCTGCCGCGCCGGCTTCCTGCGCAGGGAGAAGCACATTGCGGCCATCATGGCCCGGTGGCGTGGGGACAGAACGGCATAGTCAATACCGCCCCGGAGGTGGAAGAGAACGGCCCGCTCCGAAAGCTCCGGCGGCAGCTGCTTTTGAAGTGCCGCGCGAATATGCGCCCGGTTCTGCGGCTCCGCAGGGTCGGCCAGACCCACAGTGGCCACGATCAGCCGCTGGCCATCCCCGAGGGAAAGTCCTTTCATTGCCTGCTTGAGCCCCAGCACCCCGCCGGCATAGAGCGCCCCAAGATAGACAAGGATACTCCCCTCAGCCAGCCTGTGGAATTCCCCACAGGGGATGGCGGACAGGCCGGTGAGCCGGGAGAGCTCCTCCGCATACCGGCGGGTCGTGCCGTATTTGCTGCCATAGACAATGATCCCGTCCATCTGTGAAAATGCCTCCCTTTGCACAGCGCATTTATCCAGCCCTGCGGTAAAATTTACGTTTACGACAGAGCGGCGATGATCTTCTCCATGGCGGCGTAGCTGGGCATGGCGGCCACCTGGGTGATCTCCGCGGCCAGGTGAGGGACGCCGAAGTGGTCTTCGTCGGCGTCCGTGCCGGATACCTCGGTGCGGAAGCCGTGATTTTCCCAGGCCAGGCGCTGGACCTCCTCGTCCAGCAGGGCGTCGATGCCCGCCTCTCCTGCCTCATCCAGGGCGATGTAGACATGGGAGGACCAGACGGTGGGGGTGGGATAGAGCAGCACGATGTCATCCTTCAGCTGCGCCCAGTCCTCCGGGTTCTCCACAGCGAACTCCAGCAGCTGGTTCTCATAGCCGGCGATCACAGGCTTGGCCCCCATGCCGGTCTTGAGGAACTGGTCGAACAGGTCAGAGGAGGACGCCTCCATATAGCCCAGCTTTTCGAAGATGGCCTTCAGGCGGGGCAGCACGGCCTCCACACTGTCCGCATCCGCCACCCCGCCGCACAGCACATTGGCCAGCAGCCCCGCGAACATATTCCCGGAGTTGGAGCGCACAGGGTCGGTGGTGTTGACCGCCACGGTGCCGTAGAGCTCCGGCAGCCCCAGATCCGCCCAGGTGGTGCCCGCCTCGATCTCCGCCACCAGAGCGGCCATGTCCATGTAGTAGACCCCGTCCCGCTCTGTCACCAGTCCCTCTTTCTGGAACGTCTCCAGGATGGGACGGTGGGTGTAGAGGACGATGGGGGTGTTGAATACGATCTGGCTCTTGCCCGGCGCGCCGCAGAGCTGCTGGTAGTACTCCAGGGCGGTCTGGCTGGAGGGAAAGAGAAAATCCCGGCCCTCATGGTCCGCCGTGACCATGTCCAGGGAGCCAGCCTTGGCGTAATCCAGGGTGAGCCCGTACTCCCGCTCCAGAATGTCCTGTACCGCCTCGTCCTCCAGCAGGCCGATCTTTTCGCCCCCCACATAGCCCCGCAGGACGGTGGGCTCCGGCCGGGGGCCGCCGCCCAGCAGCAGATAGACCGCCGCCGCCCCGATGACAACCAGCAGGATGATCAGACCGATCCATTTTGATTTGCTTCCCATTGGAATCCCTCCGTGTTCAGCAGGCTCTCCATGACCTTCATGTCCGCCTCCGCGTCAAACCGCTCCGAGGCCATCAACTGGCTGAGCTGTTCCTCGAACCCAGTCTTCAGCTTGGGCAGAATGGCCCGCACCTTCCGCTGGAACTCCCGCACCTCGGAAGTCCCCAGCCCGGCATCCTGGAACTTCACATACTGCCCCAGGATCCGGCCCACCGTGTCCAGATAGTAGGTGAGGAAGCGGTTGGCCGACGGGATCTTCTCCGGATGCTCCCGAAGATAGCAGTAGAGGCGATCCCCCGTCTCCGTGAGGGCCAGGGCGTCCTCATGGGTCCGGACGTCCGTAATGCGGCCGGCGGCCGACCGGATGGCCTTCAGATCCCGCTCCGCCTCCTCCATCAGGGCCTGCATCTCGCCGCCGTCTGGCCGCTGGGCGAAATAGAGGGTGATGGGGTCCGCCTTTGGGGCCAGCAGGAACCACACTCCCAGATAGATTCCCACCCCCAGCACGGCGCTGAACAGGAAATTCCAGCGCAGGCCCAGGGCCAGGATCAAAAAGGCCGCGCCCCCCACGCCCAGCGACAGTACCAGTTGCCGCAGCTGTCCTTTCTTCATCTCAGTTGTACCCCTTCACGCTGCGGAAGGCCCCGATCAGGTCCTCCCGGCCGTCGAAGACCCGGGCGTGGGTCAGTTCCGCCAGCTCCTCCAGCTGGGTGGGATCGGCGGAGCCGAACATGATAGAGAACACCGGCACATCCGCCCCGAAGACCTCGTAGCCGTCCCGGAAGTCGGAAAAACTCCCGTCGGATACCCCGTCCGTCAGCAGGATGATGGCAGGGGTGTACTGGCTCAGGTCGTAGTTTTTCAGCTGCCGCAGGCCCTCCATGGCGGCATAATAGATGTCGGTGCCGCCCACGGCCTCCTCCGCCTCCACCTGAGTATAGAGGGCTTCCAGCTCCTCTCCGTTCCCAACGGCGGTGTAGACGTCCCGGGGGTAGCCCTCAAAGGGGATGAGGATATTGACCTCGTGTTCCGAGGCCTGGAGCAGATTTTGCTCTGCGTTCTCCTGGATCAGGATCTGGCTCATGGCCTCCACCATCTGTTCCCGGCCGATCCCCTCCATGCTGCCGGAGTAGTCCAGACAGTAGACCGTGAGGGAGGGCTTGCGGAACTCCGTCTGGTACAGGTTCAGACACTCCATGAGCACATCGGTGGAGGGCATCCGGATGGGGGAGAGCACCCGGTCCGGCTGGACGCCCCAGTCGGCGCGGAACACGTCGGCGTTCTCCGCCGACACCCCCTCGTAACCGGTGCGGCGGCCGGTGCGCTGGATCTCGTTTTGCACCTCGTCGGACAGGAGATACTCCTGTAAATCCAGAAAGGCCTGTTCCTTCTCGGTGTCCCCGTTGTCCACATAGCCCAGGGGGGAGTCGGCGATGGACAGGCCGTCATAGGGGTAGAGGGCATACAGCGTCTCCTCCCCCCGCGCCTCCAGCTCTTGATTGGCGCTGATGATGAGGCACTCATAGTTCACCATGGCGTCGTAGCCACCGGTGAGGAACAGGTCCTTCAGCCAGTCAGAGCTTCCGGAGGATCGATCCACGCCGGAGAGCAGCTGGGTGATCTGCTCCGCCAGGCCCGGGGTCTGGAGGTTCTCCGACGTGATCACATCCGGATTGCCCAGCAGGGCGTAGAGGAAGCCGATGTAGGCACTGCACCCGGAGTTGGACTGGGTGGCGGAGGTCATGCAGAACTCCAGCTCCCCCGCCTGGATGGCGGAGAGCAGGTCGCCCACCGACACCTCCCGGCCCACAAAGCCCAGCTCCTCCGCCAGGCTCTGGCGGATGCCGAAGACCACCGGGGTGATGGAGATGGACTGGGCGTGCTTCACCCGGTACTGGGTGTCCCCGGCGGTGAGCCACAGGCTACTGGCCGGCCACACCGCGTCGTAGTCGATGGTCTCCCCCTGGAGGGCGCGCATGATGTCCAGGGAGCCCTGGTAGTCCATCTCGATGTTCACGCCCCGCTCCCGGACGAAGTCATCCAGGATACCCTCCAGCTCCTGGTTCTCCGAGCCGGAGAGAATGCGCAGCGTCACGTCACCGCCATAGTCGAAGGCGTGATCTCCGCTGGCGGAATCGCCGGTGGAGACTGCACTGTCAGACGGCGTCGGACCGCAGGCTGTCAGAATCAATGCCAATGCCAGGATACATACAGATAAAACCGCGCGTTTCATAGCAGCAGATCCTTCCTTTTCAGATGTGGTGCGCAGGCAGCGCAAGCCCATGCGCGGAATATATAAAATAATCCTAATCTACCATATCACAGCCGGCTTGCGCCCACTACCGCGGCGCAGTAAAATGCGTGTAAAATTTGTGCATCATCCTGGAAAATGAACGCATCCCCCATGTGCGGGCATGGGGGATGCGTTCATCCGTCTGGAAAATAGTCCTTTTTCATCCGGTGCAGCGACTGGAGACGCTGCGTACCTTCGTCTCCCAACCGTTCCGCCACAGCGACTGCCAGAGCATCCAGCAGGGCGGCGGGAGCTGCCATAGAGTGATACTCCTTCTCTGTCCCCCGGTAGGCAAAGAGGCTGATGTCCGCCCGCTCCTCCGCGGGCAGGCAGGTGCGGCCCACAAAGGCCAAGGTCCGATAGCCGGCGGACCGGCTGTGCTCCAGGAGGATGCGGCCCTCCCGGGAGAGCTTGGAGAAGCTGAACAGCACCACCAGATCGTTCTCCGCCGCTTGCGCGAGTCCTTCCAGCAGTTCAGAACCGCCGGAGGGAAGGAGAGACACCTGTAAGCCCAGCCGCCGCAGGCGGAAATGGAGCAGCTGTGCCATGGAAGCGGAGGCGTTTTTTCCGTGAAGAGACACCCGCCGGGCAGAACAGAGAGCCTCCACCGCCCGGTCAAATTCCCCGGTGGAGAGCTGTTGTATGGTCTTCTCCAAGTATGCCCGCTGCCGCTCCAGCCAGGCTTGGGGGGCGAAATGATCCCCCTGACTGAGCGTGGCCGTCAGTTTTACCGCCGGGCCGGGAGACTGCTCCAGCACCAGAGATTTCAGCGCCTTGAAGTCCCGGCAGCCCACATGGCGGGCGAAGCGGGAGACCGTGGCGTCGGAGAGCTCCAGCTGCTGGGCCAGTTGGCCGATGGAAGAAAACAGGAAAGCATCCGTGTTGGTGTTGATATAGTCCAGGATCTTCTGCTCCGCCCGGGTCAGTTCCCCGGCCGGGGTGGGAAGGTGCAGGTCCATGACAACCCCCTCATTCTTTCAAAATTGCTTGCAGCGCGCTGTGGAGCCGCCCGTTAGAGGCCAGCAGAGGCCCGCCCTCCCGGAGGGATAGGGGGCTGCCGTCGGGGGCGGTGACTTTTCCTCCAGCCTCCGCCGCGATGCGCATTCCGGCGGCGTAGTCCCAGGGCTGGAGAGACAGTTCCACATAGCCGTCCAGCCGTCCGCAGGCCACCCAGCACAGGTCCAGGCTGGCGCAGCCGGTGCGGCGCACGTCCTGACACCGGTCATACAGCGCCCGCATCTGCCGGAAAGCCGCATCCGCCAGCTCCCGGCGGCCTGGGACGGTGCCCGTGGACAGGAGGCTGTCCTCCAGCCGGGAGACATCGCTGACGTGGATCGGGACTCCGTTTCGGAGCGCTCCGCCGCCCCGGCAGGCGGCGAAGCACTCCTCCGTATAAGGATTGTATACCACACCGAAGACGATTTGTCCACCCTCCGCCAGAGCCAAGGAGATGGCGCTGTGCCGGAAGCTGTGGATCAGGTTGGTGGTGCCGTCCACCGGATCCAGGATCCAGCAGGGGCGGCTCCAGTCCAGCCCCGTATTGTCCTGCTCCTCTCCCATAAACTGGACATCCGGGGCCAGGGCGGCCAGACGCTTCCGCAGAAACGCCTGTACCGCCACGTCCACATTGGTCACATAGTCCGTTTCGCCCTTGGAGCGGATGCTCTGAACGGCGGCGGGATCGGTCAGCAGTTCCCCCGCCTCCAATACCGTCTGGACGGCCCCCTCCGCCAGGGAATCCGTCAGGGCGGTCATGCGGTGGCCTCCCGGGTCAGAATGGCCACGTAGTCGCCTCCCAGGGCATGGATCTCCTTCAAGGACCGCTTCAGCAGGCAGGCGGTGCGCACCTGGAAGGCGGCAGTGTCGGAGAGATCGATGGCGTAGCGGCCGGCTGTCATCTCCCCATAGAGGGCGGGGACGGTGTCCACCTCCCGTTCAAAGACCGTGGTGACGCAGCCGTACTGCACCGCCTGATGGGTGTCGCTGCCGGACACCACAGGGATGCCCAGCTTTTTCCCCAGGTCATGGGTGAGCCGCTCCGTCCTCTCCCGGTCAAGAGCCAGGTCTTTCCCGTTCAGATCCAGAAATTTCAGGCGGCGGAGCTGCTCCTCCGGCAGTTCGGGCACATGGCCGCCGGCGCGGAAGGGGTGGCCGCAGCCCACCACCACTGGGTACTTCTCAAACAAATCCATGAGCCGGGAGAAGGGCAGAAAGTCCCTCTTCTCCTTGTGGGGCTCCAGCCGCCGGTTCAGCTCCAAAATGGCCTCCAGGGGCCCGATGGACAGGATATGACCGCCCTCCGCCACATCCGTCTCCATGCCGGGGAACACCTTCAGGCCGTTTTCCAGCTCCAGGGCATCCCCGGTCCTGCGGCTCACCGAGGCGATGTAGCCGTACACATCGGCGAACTGGAGGGTGTTGAAGTGCTCCGTCAGGCACAGGGCGTCCAGACCGGCGGCTTTGGCCTCGCCGAAGAGCCAGTCGGTATAGGCAGTGGAGAAGGGGAGCTTTTTCGCCAGCTTCCCGTGGGTGTGAAAATCCAGGCGCAAGAGAAAACCTTCTTTCTTACAGCAATGTAGAGATCAGAACCGCCACCGCCACCACCAGCAGGGAAACTGCCAGGAAGATCCCGTCATTACAGGACACCTTCAGGGCGGCCAGCTTGATCTTTTTCACGGACTTGTTCACCGCCGCGTACCGGTAGCCCCGCAGCTCCAGGGCCTCCACCGTGGTGCGGGAGCGCTTGGCGGTGTTGAGCATCAGGGGGTAGAAGGACTGCATGATGATCTTCACCTGATAAATCAGATACCTCACCTTGCCCCCGAAGGTCTCGTGGGCGGGGGGATTGCCCCGCAGCCGGTAGGAGAGCAGCACGTTCTGGAATTCCTCCATCAGCATGGGCAGCATCCGGTAGGCGTAGGAAATGGAAAAGCTCAGCCGCTCCGGGCAGCCGTACCACATGAGACCGTTGGACAGCTTGTCCGGGTCCAGCCCGGAGAACACGGTCACCGAGGCCAGGGAGATGGTGGCCACCTTCAACGTGAGGATGAGCAACGGGGCAATGGCGGAGGCGTCGCCTCCAAAGAGCAGGGTCACCACAAAGAGATACCCTGTCTGGGAGAACACCCCCAGGGCGAAGAGGAACAGCACCAGCCCTGCCACTCTCGCCAGGAGGGTGGTGGCCATCACCAGCAGGAAGCACCCCAGCAGGAAGGGAATGTCGCTCACGAACCAGGGCACCAGGCCGAAGAACAGATACCAGGCCAGCAGGATTCGGGGGTCCAGGCCGGCGATCACGGTGTCATCGTTGCCATAGGCGTTCTTCAGCACCTGATTGCGCAGGAAGTCCATGGAGAGCTTATCCAGGATGCTCTCCGAGAGTTTTGCGGTCAATTTTTCCACAGCGGTCACGCCTCCTGAAAAGACGATAGGAACTCGTCGATGGTATAGCACAGGGCTCGCCTGTCTAAAGCCTGCCCCATGGTGAAGATCTCCGGCGGGCGGATGCCTACCTGCTCCACCAGGTCGGCCCGGGCAAAGATCTCGTCCCGGGGCCCGTCCGCCACCACACGCCCGCCCCGCAGCACAATGATCCGCTCCGCCCACTGACACACCAGCTGCATGTCGTGGGTGGCGATGATGGCGGTCTGGATGATGTCCTTCATATCCGAGAGCACCGCCATGATCTCCCGCCGGGTGGCGATGTCCAGATTGGCGGTGGGCTCATCCAGCAGCAGGATGCCCGGGTTCAGGGCGATGCCGATGGCCAAACTGGCCCGGCGCATCTGGCCGCCGGACATGAGGCGGCCGTCCCGGTCCGCCAGCTCTGTCAGCCGGAACCGCTCCAGCAGCTCCGCGGTGCGCTTCTCCCACTCCGGGACCTTCCGCACCTCCATGGCATAGGCGATGTCGGCCCGGATGGAGTCCTTGATGAACATCTCCTCCGGATTCTGGTAGACCAGGGAGATCTGCCGGGACAGATCCTCAGCCTTTTTGTCTCCGATGGCCTCCCCAAACAGGGACACCGTGCCGGCATTGGGCTTCAGCAGGCCCACCATCAGCTTCATCAGGGTGGACTTGCCCGCCCCGTTGGAGCCGATGAGGGCCACCTTCTCCCCCTTGCGGATGTCCAGATCCAGCCCGTCAAAGACGGTGTGGGGCTCCCCCTTCACCGAGCGGTAGGAGAGGGACACGTTCTGAACGGACACGGCGCTTTCACCGCCGGGAGCGGCGGGCGCCGGCTTTTCCCGGGGGATGTATCGCAGGCCGGCAAAAGCCTTCTCTCCGTCCGCCACCGTGGTGGGCAGAGGGACATTCGCCGGGAGAATACCGCCCTTCCGCAGGCCGTAGGCCGCCTGGGTCACCTGGGGCGGGAAGATATTGCAGGCCTCCAGCTCCTCCACCCGCTGGAGGGCCTCCTCCGTGGGCAGCATCCACCGCACCTGTCCGTCCTTCATCAGCATCACGTGCTTGCAGAAGTCGGCGATGTACTCGGTGTGGTGCTCAATGACGAGGATGGTCTTGCCGTGGTTCTCGTTCAAATCCCGGAGGACCGCATAGATCCGGTCGGCGTGCATGGGGTCCAGCTGGGCGATGGGCTCGTCCAGGATCAGGATGTCCGGCCGGAGGGATACCGCGCCGGCCAGGGCCAGCAGGTGGGTCTGACCGCCGGAGAGCTGCCAGACGTACTCCTCCTCCCGGCCCTCCAGACCGCACTGCTTCAACGCGGCTCTGCCCCGCTCCAGGTAATCGGGAAAGGCGTAGTTCAGGCAGGAGTAAGAGGCGTCGTCCAGCACGGTGGGCCGGACGATCTGGTTTTCAAAGTCCTGATACACATAGCCCACCTTTTGGGCCAGGACGCCCACGTCGTACTCCAGCGTGTTCAGGCCGCACACCCGGACGCTCCCTTCCATGGTCCCCGTGATGAAGTGGGGGATCAGGCCGTTGAGGGCCTTGCACAAAGTGGACTTCCCGCAGCCGTTGTTGCCAACGACCGCCAGGAAGTCCCCTTTGGGAATTTGGAGGCTGATGTCCCGGAGTGTGGGCTGAGGGACGCCTGGGTAGGTGTAGGTCAGGCCGCCGATCTCAACCGCGTTCATCTCAGTTCACCGCGGACTTTTTCCCTGCGTTCTTCTTGATGACCAGCAGGGCGATGATGGCCACCGCGGCGGCGGCTACCATACCCACAGCCAGGGCGGTGCCGCTCTCGGCCCACTCGGCCTCCCAGTCGATGAGGGACATGCCGGCGGTGGCGGCCAGCTCGGCCGCGATGGCGCACGCAAAGCCGACGGCGCACACGATCAGAGCCTTGGGGCTGATGCCGCTGACGGCGCTCTCCGGGGTGCGGGGGGCCATGCCCAGCAGGGGCTCGATCTTGCCGTACAGCTTGGGCACCAGATACAGGGCGGGCAGCAGGCAGAACAGAATCCCGGAGAACAGCAGATCGTTGAGGAAGGCAAAGCCCTCGGTGGCGAACACGCTCTCGGGAAGGCCGGCCACGGCCTCGAAGTCCTCCACCGCCAGCTGGACCTTCAGGATGTCCACCACGGTGCCCATCAGCAGCTGGGCGGCGGTTCCGGTGATGGCGGCCACGCCCACCATGGCGCGGTTCTTGGGGTCCTTCACCAGGCGCCCGGCAATGTACACGCCGATGGTGACGGTGAGGAACTTCTCCAGCTCGCCCAGGCCGCCGAACTGGCCCAGCATGATCTCACTGAATACCAGCTCGCCGGTGGCGGCGCCCAAAGCGGCGGACAGGGGGTCGAACAGCATGGCCAGGGTCAGGGGAATGAACAGGAAGTACTCCACGGAGAACTCCACGACCCCCACCTGAAACTTGGGGATCAGCTCCGTGAACAGGGTGGCCAGCCCGTACAAAGACATGGACAGGACAAAGATCATCAGCTTCTGGGACTGTGTGGCAGTCTGTTTCTGTGCGATACTCATAGCATATTTTCCTCCCTATGATGGTGTGTTTCTCGCTCACACAGGCACAGTGTACCACCGGGATGTAAATTCTTCTTCCAGAGCCCTGTAAAATGTAAATAAATTTTCTTTCACGCCGTGTTATGAAAGTTCCAAATTCATTTACATCCGCACCGCCGCATCCAGGGCCAGGGAGGAACGCTCACATTCGTCCGGGAGCATGGTCAGCTGAGCGCACAGGGGGCTGCCCCTCATGCGGGCGCTGGCGTAGGTCAATCCGTTGCTCCGGGTGTCCAGCAGGGGGTGGTCAATCTGGGCCGGGTCCCCCAGCAGCACCACCTTGGTGCCCTTCCCCACCCGGGTGATGATGCCCTTGACCTGCCGGGGGGTGAGGTTCTGGGCCTCGTCGATGACGAGCCAGGTGTCGGTGATGGACCGGCCCCGCATAAAGTTCATGGCCTCGGCGGTGATGACGCCGGTGTCGAAGAGGTAGTCGATGCGCCCCCGGAGCTCCTCCTCGCTGCGCCGCTCCTTTTTCTTTCCCTCCAGATCCAGCAGGATCTCCAGATTGTCCACGATAGGCCGCATGAGGGGGGAGATCTTCTCCTGCTCACTGCCCGGGAGGAAGCCGATGTCCGCGTCAAACTGGGCATTGGGGCGGCACACCAGAATCTTCCGATAGGGCCGTTCCTCCGCCTCCAGCACCTGCTCCAGCCCTGCAGCCAGGGCGTAAAAGGTCTTGGCGGTGCCCGCCGGCCCTTGGATGATGGCCAGGGGCGCCTCCGCCACCGGCAGCAGCAGGGCCTCCTGCAGGAATTGCTGCCCCACGCTCCGGGGCTTGACGCCGAATGGGCGGACGCCGCCAAAGCGCAGGGCGGTGACCTTCCCCTCCCGGAAGCGGCCCAGCATGGTCTTTTTCGGCTCGGTATCCGAGTGCAGAAGGACGAACTGGTTCTCGGTCAAGGAAACCGGCTTCCGCTCCCCCGCACCGTCCACGGTATAGAGCTCCTCCGCTGGCGCCCCTTTTTTCTTAAAGGTCGTAAGCAGACCGTCCGGGATATAGACCTCCGTCCGCCCGGTGTAGGGCTGGGCGCCGTCCGGCAGCCGGTCGGTGGTGAAGTCCTCCGCCGGCACCCCCATCATCTGGGCCCGGATGCGGGCGACCATATCCCGGCTCACCAGCGTCGCCGGCGTCCCCTCGTCCATGAGGCCCTGGCACACCTTCAGCACCCTTCCCGCCCGGCTGTCAGGTTCTATCCCCTGGGGGAGGGCCGCGTCCACATGGTTGACCTCCAGACGCACGGTGCCTCCACTGGGCAGGGTCACGCCCTTTACCAAATCGCCCCGGAGCCGCAGGTCCTCCAGGAATCGGAGTGCCTGCCGGGCGTTGTTTCCCGCTTCGCCGTCGGCCCCTTTCAGAGCGTCCAGCTCCTCCAGCACCGCCAGAGGCAGCACGATGTGGTTGTCCTCGAAGGACTCCAGAGCGTAGGGGGCCTGGAGGAGGACATTGGCGTCCAGCACATAGGTCTTCTGCATACGTTGCGCCTGCCTTTCTGTTTTTCATGCTTGGGAGCGGTGCCCGGAAAAACAGCGCCGGTTCGCCCCACAAGGGCGCAAACCGGCGCTGATCACACGCTGTTGATTTTGATTGGGCTTTCTGAACCTGTGCTCCATACTGCCGCTCCCAACCGATGCCTGCCGCATCTGTATCCAGTATAGCAAACGCCGCTCACGGCGCGCGACGGTGTTTCCGTAAAGAGACCGCTAAATCTATGTGAAGCACGCCGCCTGCGGGCCAGGTATCGTTCCGGCCCGCAGGCGGTTACAAAGAATTTACATGCTACTACTTTCGGATTTTACAACGGCGGGATTATACTATTCTAAATTGGGAGGATACTCGGCTCCCTGTCCAAAACAAAATCGCAGGAGGAAACAGCATGAGAAAAGCAAGAAGGCCGGCGGCCACCGCCCTGGCCCTCGCTCTGGCGCTCCAGCTGGGCGCCGCAGTGCCGGCGGTAGCGGCGGACATTACCGCCACCGCCGGATATGAAAACGGTAATTCTCCCCTGAACCTAACCCAGATCGCCCGGTACACCTCTGGCCAGTTCAACGTGGACGGCGGCGTCATGGAGATCGTGGCCTATAACCGGGCCAACAGCTTTGCCTACGCCATCAACGGCCAGAGCGGCCTGCTGGCGGCCATTTCTCTGGAAAATCTCGCCGCCGGGAGCTCCGTCGCCCGGCTCAGCGGCACGGACATTGACGTGAAGGCCCTGGTAGAGGCGGCGGACAGCTCCTTCCGCTATGGAGATATGACCTCTGTGGCCGTCTCTCCGGACAGCGCCACCCTGGCCGCCGCCCTCCAGGCGGAAGGGTACAACGACGCCGGCCGGGTGGCCCTGTTCACCTGTAATGCCGACGGCACCCTCACCCTGAAGGATTTGGTGGAGACCGGCGCGCAGCCGGATATGGTGACCTTCGCCGACAACAACACCGTCCTCACCGCCGACGAGGGGGAGCCTCGGGAGGGGTACGGCGACGGGATCGCCGACCCCAGAGGCTCGGTCACCGTGGTGGACGTGTCTGCTCTCACCAGTGAGGTGGTGGGCTTTGACGCCTTTGACGGCCGGCGGGACGAGCTGGCGGCCTCCGGCGTGGTGTTGAAGAAGGGCGTGAACCCCTCCACCGACCTGGAGCCAGAGTACATCGCCGTCTCTGGCGGCAAGGCCTATATCACCCTACAGGAGAACAACGCCATCGCGGTGCTGGATCTGACCTCCCGTACCTTTGACGGGATCTACTCCGCGGGCTTTGAGGACTACGGCGTCACCCCCGTCGACATCGACAAGAAGGACGACGCCTACGCCCCCAAGACCTACGGCGGCCTCATGGGCATCCGGATGCCCGATGCCATCGCCGCCTTCCAGGCGGAGGGCAAAACCTATCTGGTCACTGCCAACGAGGGGGACGCCCGGGAGTGGGGGGACGAGGATCTGGGCACCTTTTACCTCAATGAGGACGAGCGGGACTTCGGTGACGAGGGCGTGACCTCCCCCACTGGGGCCATCACAGCGGAGAACTCCGGCCTCACCGGCAAGGTGGTTTTTTTCAAGAGCGGGGATTTTGACGGTCTGGATACCGGTAAGGACTACCTCTTCGGCGGCCGCACCTTCACCCTCTATGAGGCCGGTGCGGACGGCCTGACCGAGGTGTTTACCAGCGGGGACGACTTCGAGGCCCTCACCGCCCAGTACCTGCCCGACTACTACAACTGCTCCAACGACAACGCCGTGGTGGACGACCGCTCCGGCAAGAAAGGGCCGGAGGCGGAGAGCGTCACCGTGGGCACGGTGGACGGCCGTACCTATGCCTTTGTGGCCCTGGAGCGCACCGGCGGCGTCATGGTCTATGACGTGACCGAGCCCGCCTCCGCTCAGTATGTCAACTACATCAACACCCGGGACTTTGCCTCCGTGGTGGAGGGCTCCGAGGAATACGAGGACGGGGAGCTGGACAAGTGGGTCACCGGCGGCGACGTGGCCCCCGAGGGCCTGCTGTTCCTGGACGCCTCCGTCAGCCCCACCGGCGAGGCCCTGCTACTGGCCGCCTGCGAGGTGTCCGGCACCGTGGCCGTCTATCAGGTGGGTGGCGCGGCCCTGTCTGTCCTGCCCTTCACCGATGTGGATGCCCGGGACGTCCAGGCGGTGCGCTATGTCTGTGAGAACGGCCTGATGGCCGGCATCAGCGCGGATCGTTTTGATCCCAATGGAACGCTGACCCGGGGCGAGGCGGTCGCGACCCTGTGGGCGCTGGAGGGCCGCCCGGTGGTAAACTACCTGATGACCTTCTCCGACGTGGATCCGGCGGCCTCCTATGGTGAGGCTGTCCGCTGGGCCGCCTCTCAGGGGATCGCCGGCGGCTACGGCGGCGGCCTGTTCGGCCCGGACGATCCCATCACCCGGGAGCAGCTGGCGGTCATGCTCTATCGCTACGCCAGGCATGAGGGCTATGACACCGCCCAGGGCGGCATGGCTATTCGTGAGTTTGGAGACTTCGCCCAGATCTCCGGTTACGCCCTGGAGGCCATGACCTGGGTGGTGGAGGCCGGGGTGCTCACCGGGCTCGACGGCGCCCTGGCCCCCGGCCAGGCGGCCACTCGAGTACAGACTGCCCAGGCTCTGCTGGCCCTGTCCCAAATCGCCGAATAACCAGGCGCATGGAGGGGCGAAGGCCATGAAGAGCTTGGATAAGGAACGCCGGAAGCTGGAGAAGGCCGGATTTACCGGCCAGACGCTGGAGCGGGCCATGGAACTGCTGGAGCGGACGAATGCGTCCATTCTGGCCGAGCTCCTGGTCAAGATGGTGACCAGGCAGGAAAAAACGCCGTCCATGGCGCTGCACGAGGCGGAGATCAAAATGCGGGAACTGGAGACCAAACTGGGGCTCTCACCCAAGGAACCGTCCTAAAAAAGAACAAAATGAAGTAACGGGGAGTAGGCATATGTGCCTTCTCCCCGTTGCTTTTCTGTGCCAGCCAGTCCTGCCAGCCGGCATTCCAATCGAAGAACCGTGGGGCAATTGTAAATTCATACTTCATGCCGTCCAGCAGCGGTTCCCTCTCTTAGATTGCTTGCGGCGGCTCCACACCCAAAAGGGCAAAGACGACCAGAGCCAAAATCCAGGGCAGGAAGATGACCGGCAGAAGAAGCAGTCCCTTGTGGTTCTGATAGTGGTATTCATCACAGGAAAAGAGTTTACAGGGATCGTTGATGTAGTAGAGATACAGATACAGGGGCGGCGTGGACGGGTGCTTGAAATAGGCAGTGTACCTACGCTCCTCGCCTTGGAGCGTATAACGGTAGGTAGCGTGCCAGTTGTAGTGGCCCACATCCCCGGATGGCCATTTCTTCACGATCGACGCTTTGATGATGTGGTTTCGGCTCCTGGCGATGTCCCGTTTGCGCTCCCAGCTCATACCGTGGGAGAGTCTCCCATACAGCGGGACCGCGACAAAATACCCTCCGATCAGGACGGCAAATACCAGCGCCCATTTGAGCCAGTTGACGGGATCGTCTGTAAACATATGGATCAGTGCCTCTCGGATGCTCATATAGGACACTCCCTTACCTGTTTTCCCTTGGACGGTATAGTATTCCGGGGTCTCCGCAGGACAGATGCCTGTTTCCGGTACCTGCAGCCAAATCCGCATGTTGCAGCAGGCTGTGGGCATCAATCCCGCAGGTCAGCGTTCCAGTCGAAGATCCGCCCTGTCTGCGGATCGATTTCAAACTCATATTCCATGCCATCCAGGAACAGCTCTCCCTCGTAGCGGCCCCGGCCGTCGCCGGACTCCTCCCAGATGTCCACGTCCGCCGCGCTGGCGCCGGGGATCTTGCCGGCCACGATGGAAGCGGCCTCTTCCGCCGTGACGGGGGAGCCGCCCAGGGCGTCCAGCCACTCCTCGTCCACCTCGTAGTCCGCCCCCACGATGCGTCCGTCGGCCATGGCCACCTCAAAGTCGTAGTCGCCGTAGTCCGTCTCGAACTCGATGTCGTAGAGGGGGATGCCGTTGTCGCTGTCGGTCTCGGTTTTGACGTTGTATGCGTCCCCCTCCGGCACCCCGGCGTTGGCCAGAGCGATGGCCAGGGCCTCCTCCCGGCTGATTTCCCCGGCGGCGACTTCCCCCTCCGGGGCGGGGGACACAGGCGGCGTCTGCCCCTGGCCGGCGGGCGTTTCCGGAACGGAGGACGCCGGGGGAGTCTGGCCGCCGGAGGGAGCTGTCCCGCCGGGTGCGGTATCGCCCGCCTGTCCGCCGCAGCCGGTCAGGCAGGCCAGCAAAAGCGCCGCTGTCAAACCGAAAGAAATGATCTGTTTCATCCTGCGCACCCCTCTCTGCTTTTGTGTCCCTATCCTATCACAGAGGGCTTCGATACACAACCCATCCAAGGGAACGCAAGACCGCCCCATCCGTTTCTTTACATACATTTGACAAAGATTTGACATCCAGACGGTCGCGTTTCCGTTTCGCAGCCGCTAAACTTTACAATAGCGTTTTTTACCCTTTGAAATTTTCTGCTGTGACCCCGAAAATCCGGCGGCGTATCCGTATCCTTCTGCCGGAGGGGGATGGAGGGATGGCAATGGTGCGCACGGAGCACGACATCGTTTCCCAGGTGCAATCGGCCAAGACGGACTCAGAGGCGGCGGACGCCCTCATCCGTCAGTACATGGGCTTTATCCGCTCGGAGACGGTGAAGTTTCTCCACACCGCCCCGGAAAACGGCCACGAGGACGAGCTGAGCATCGCCATGCTGGCCTTCTATGAGGCGATCCTGGCCTATGAGAAGAGCCGGGGCGCCTTTCTGCCCTACGCCGCCCGTGCTATTAAAAACCAGCTCATCGACCACTACCGGACAGAGAAGCACCACGGCAACGTGATCTCCCTCCACACCCCTCTGGGCGGGGAGGAGGACGGCGGCGAGCTGCTGGACACCATCCCCGACACCGTGGACCATGCCGGGGACTATGTGGTGCGCACCGCCAGCCAGCGGGAGATCCAGGAGTTCTCGGAGAAGCTGGCCCAGTTCGGCCTGACCTTCTCCGATGTGGCGGACAACTGCCCGCGCCAGGAGCGGACCTTCGCCGCCTGCCGCCGGGTGCTGGACTTCGCCCGGACCCAGCCGGAGCTGCTGAAGCGGGTGGAGGACACGGGCAAGCTGCCCATGGGGGAGCTGTCCGCCGGCTCCGGCACCGACAAAAAGACCATGGAGCGGCACCGGAAGTACCTGGTGGCCATCCTGCTGGCCTTCACCAACGGCTATGAGATCATCCGGGGCCACCTGTGCCAGGTGGGCCCCAAGAGAGGGGGCGACGAAGCGTGAACTATCTGGTCATGGAGGTGCATCCGGCCTACGCGGTGGTGCTGGACGAGGAGGGCCGCTTTTTGAAGGCCGCCAACTTGCGCTATCAGGTGGGGGACACGGTGCGGGACATCGTGGAGCTACGGCGTCCCAAGGAAAAACGCCCCGCCCTGTGGAAGCCCCTGTCCGGCGTTGCCGGCCTGGCCGCCTGCCTGTGCATCGTATTCTTCGGCTATTACCAGCCCAACTTCACCCCCTACGGCGCCCTGCGCATCCAGATCAACCCAGACGTGGAGCTCACCCTCAGCCGCACCGACCGGGTGTTGGAGCTGGAGGGGCTCAACGCGGACGGTCGGGTCCTGATCGAGGGCTACGACTATGGGGGCAAGGACCGGGAGGACGTGACGGAGGAGCTGGTGGAGCGGGCCATCGATATGGGCTACCTCTCCGGCGGGGAGACGGTGTCCATCACAGTTACCAGCGCCGACGCCGACTGGCAGGCCCGGGAGGAACAGGCGGCCCGGGAGGATCTGGAGGAGCGGTACGGGGAGACCATCGTGATCCAGATCGGCCCCACTGACGAGAAGCCGCCGGTCACTGAGGTAGTCATCCCGGTGACGCCCCCCGAACCGGAGCCTACCCCAGAACCGCCTCCGGAGCAGGTCGATCCACCCGCCGCCCCGGATGATACGGATGACCGCCCCGACAGCGGCGGTGCGACCGGTTATCAGGATACCGATTACGGCCCTGACGCGGATGGGATCACCGACTATGAAGATACGGATTACGGTCCTTACAGCGACGGCGTCACCGACTATGAAGATCGGGACGATGGCGACGACCAGGACGATGACGATGATGACGGGAACCATGACGACGATGATGACGACGGCGACGATGACGAAGATTGGAATGATGACGATTAACGCAGAAAAATTTCCGCCGCGGCCCCGGTTTTGGAGATCGGCCGCCGTATCCTTCTAGTGTAAGCCAAGGAAAATCAAAAACTCCCACTTCCCTTTTGTGTTCCTGAATTCAAAATTTTCCATAGCGTTCCCGCCCCCTGCGGGGGCGGGAACACATAAAAGAATTGGAACATAAAAAAGTTTTCCCAGACCCCGGTTTTTCGGCAACGGCTCCGTAATCTAAAATCAGAACACAAAACTGAAACACCATTTTTTGAGGAGATGAAAGACATGAAACAGAACATCCGCATCAAATTGTTTGGCCTGACTCTGACCGCCGCCCTGGCCCTGACCGCTCTGACCGCCTGCGGGAACAGCGCCGGCACAGCGGCCCTCCCCGAGACCTCCGGCACCAGCACCCCCCTCCTGGAAGAGAGCGGCGGCGCCGTGGGCACTGTCCTGCTCAGTGTGAACCCGGAGATCGAGATGGACTATGACGACGCTGGCAACGTGGTGGCCCTCACCGGCCGCAACCAGGAGGCCCAGACCCTGCTGGCCTCCTACACCGGCTACCAGGGCCGGCCCTGTACCCAGGTGGTGGGAGAGCTGGTGGACGAGATCAATGCCCTGGGCTACTTCGACGCCACCGTGGGCGGCCACGAGAAGAACATCATCCTGAAGCTGGAGCGGGGCTCCGCCTACCCCAATGACCAGTTCCTCAATGAACTGGCCGAGGCGGTCCGGCTGGTGGTGGAGACCGACCAGATCGGCTCTCAGCCCGTGACCCTGGACCAGGACGACTACGACGACGCCTACGGGGACAAGGGGTACATCAACGCCTCCGCCGCCCAGAGCATCCTCTCCACCCAGCTGGGCCGGGACGACCTGCAGTTCGTGGAGAAGGAGTACGACCTGGACGACGGGGAGTACGAGGTGGAGTTCGTTCTGGACGGCGTGGAGTACGAGTACGAGGTGAATGCCTACACCGGCAAGGTCACCGAGATGGATGCGGAGTTCCAGGACTATGACGACACCGACTATGGCCCCAACAGCGACGGGATTACCGATTACGGCGTCACCGACTACGACGATACCGACTACGGCCCCAACGCCGACGGCATTACCGACTACGACGACACGGACTACGGCCCCAATGCCGATGGCATCACCGATTACGACGACACGGACTACGGCCCCAATGCCGATGGCATCACCGATTACGACGACACGGACTACGGCCCCAACGCCGACGGCATCACCGATTACGACGATACCGACTACGGTCCCAATGCCGATGGCATCACCGACTACGACGACTGGGGTGATGACGACGACTGGTACGGCGACCCCACCGGCGAGGATCACTGGGACGACGATGACGACGGCTGGGACGACACGGACTACGCCGACCGGGACGACGATGACGACTGGGACGACGATTGGGACGACTGAGCCCCTCCGCCTGCGCCACGAGGTCAAGCACCAGCTCTCTCCCCAGGAGGATCTGGTGCTTACCTCCCGGCTTCAGAAGCTCTTTCCCCGGGACGGCCACGCCGGGCCGGACGGCTCCTACCGGGTGACCAGCCTGTATTTCGACACCCCCTACGATACCGCCCTCCGGGAGAAGCTGGACGGGGTGGACCGGCGGGAGAAGTTCCGCCTGCGATACTACGGGGAGCGCCCGGATTTTCTCAAGCTGGAGAAGAAGTGGAAGGTCAACGGCCTGTGCGGCAAGCGTTCCGCCCGCTTGACTTTGGAGGAGGCGGAGCGGCTGCTCTCCGGGGAGGACGCCTTCCTTCTGGAGCGGGGTGAGCCCCTGCTGTCGGAGCTGTACCACAAGCTCCATGGGACGCTGTTGCGGCCCAGGACGGTGGTGTGCTATGACCGGGAGGCCTTCCTGTACGCCCCCGGAAATGTCCGAGTGACCCTGGATCGGAACCTGCGCACCTGCGGGGACAGCGCCGGCTTCCTGTCCCCCGGTTTGTTCCCTCTGAAACCTCTGGACGCTTTGACGGTACTGGAGGTCAAGTACGACGCCTTTCTCCCCGACCTGGTGCGCCTGGCCGTCCAAACCCCGAATCGCCGGGCGGCGGCCTGTTCCAAATACGCCCTGTGCCGGCGGTTCGACTGAGAACGAAGAAAAGAGGAGTGGTTGCCATGCCCACGTTCACCTTTCAGGACATCTTCAAATCCAGCTTTCTGGAGCGGCTGGACGCGGTCTCCCTGCCGGACGCCGTCATCGCCCTGGCGCTGGCCTTTTGCCTGGGCCTGTTCATCTTCCTGGTCTATAAAAAATGCTACGCCGGCGTCATGTACGCCCCCAGCTTCGGGGTGACCCTCATCGCCCTCACCCTCATCACCACCCTGTTGATCCTGGCGGTGACCAGCAACATCGTCCTCTCCCTGGGCATGGTGGGCGCCCTGTCCATCGTCCGCTTCCGCACCGCCATCAAGGAGCCCATGGATATCGCCTTCCTGTTCTGGGCCATCGCGGCGGGCATCGTGCTGGCGGCGGGGCTCATCCCCCTGGCGGTGGTGGGTAGCCTATTTGTGGGGGTGGTGCTGCTGGTGTTCTCCCGGCAGAAGAACGGGGAGTCCCCCTACATCCTGGTGATCCACTGCGCCGACCAGGATGTGGAGGGACAGGTGCGGGCCCTGGTGGAGGCCCGAGTGCGGCGGCTGAACCTGAAGAGTAAAAGTGTGGCTCCGGGCCAAATCGAGCTGAACTACGAGGTGCGCCTGCGGGACGCCGACACGGAGTTCGTCAATGAGCTGGGGGCCATGGAGGGCGTGAGGAACGTGGTGTTGGTCTCCTACAACGGGGACTACATGGGGTGAGGTCATGATCCGCCACCGGCATATCGATCTTATCTGCGGCGGGGCGATCTTATTGGCCCTGGTTCTCACCGGCCTGCTCTGCTTCGGGGAGGCCCTGGGTCTCCGGCCCGCCAGCTCCGCGCCTGGGTATGCCTATCGCCTCTTTGACGACAAACAGGTCCACACCGTGGACCTGCGGGTGGAGGACTGGGCGAGCTTTCTGGAAAACGCCCCGGCGGAGGCTTATATCCCCTGCACTGCGGTCATCGACGGAGAGGAATTTTACCAGGTGGGCCTGCGGGCCAAGGGGAACAACTCCCTCCGGCTGACGGAGGAGTACGGCCTGTCCCGGTACAGCCTGAAGCTGGAATTCGACCACTATGTGGACGGCGGGAATTACCACGGACTGGACAAGCTCTCCCTGGATGCCTCCTTCCAGGACAACAGCTACCTCAAGACCTACCTGGCCTACCACATGATGGCCTACATGGAGGCGCCGGCCCCTCTGTGCAGCTATGCCTGGGTGACGGTGAACGGCGCCCCCTGGGGGCTGTTCCTGGCCATCGAGGAACCGGAGGAGGCTTTTGCCCGGCGGAACTTCGGCCCGGATCACGGAGCGCTCTATAAGCCGGACTACCACTCCCTGAACGCGGAGAACGCCGACGTGGCCCTGTGGTACACAGGGGACGATCCCGCCCTCTACCCCAATATTTTCGACAACGCCAAGTTCTCCACCGACGGGGCGGACCGGGAGCGGCTGATCCAGGCCCTGCGGGTGCTGTCCACCGGGGAGGACCTGGAGACAGCAATCAACGTGGACGAGGTGCTACGGTATTTTACCGTCCAGGTGTTCGTCATGAACTGGGACAGCTACCTGGGCCACACCGGACACAACTACTTCCTCTATGAGGAGGACGGGGTGATCTCCATCCTGCCCTGGGACTACAACCTGGCCTTCGGCACCTACGCCCTGGGCATGACCGATCCCATCCGGGACCCCGACGTACTGATCAACTGGCCCATCAACACCCCCGCCCGGGGGGAGACCATGCTGAAACGCCCCCTCTATCACAATCTGATGAAAAACAACGACTATTTTGCTCGGTATCACGCCTATTTCGACCATCTGCTCACGGAGTATTTCGAGAGCGGCCGGTATGAGGCGGTCATCCGGCAGACCCAGGCCATGATCGCCCCCTATGTCCAGGCCGACCCCACCGCCTTCTGCTCCTATGAGGACCACCTGCTGGCGGTGGACACCCTGCTGGAGGTGTGCCGCCTGCGCTCGGAGAGCGTCCGGGGACAGTTGGAAGGAGACTATCCCGCCACCCTGGCCCAGTGGGCGGAACGCCCGGTGTTCGGGGTGGACGCTTCCCATGTGGACCTGCGGGCCCTGGGGGATTTCGATGACCTGGAGGCGGCAAGGGAGCGGCAGGATGAGGCCGCGGCGGTGGTGGAGTGACGCAGGGAAAGAACATGGAATGAGTTTCAGAACAGATCCACGCCAATTTGGTGCTTGATAAACGAAAAAATCAGGCCGCCGGTTCCTTTCGGAACCGGCGGCCTGATTGCAATTTCACCGTTGTCACATTTCCGCCAGATAATACCGCAGGTTCTTCGCCGTTCCTTGCTTTTCCAGCAGGCCGTCCCGGGTCATCTCCCGCAACAGCAGGATCGCCGTGGCCTGGGAGACGCCCAGCGCCGCCTCCACGTCCTTCCGGACGACCCAGCCGTTCTCTCTGCACAGCCCGATGACCTTCTGCACCCGGGCCTCTCTCTTGCCCAAACTGGTGGCTGGCCGGGCAGGCGGGGCATTTTCTGCTTCGCGGCTGAAATTCAGGTTCGGCAGGGTGATCTTGAAGGCATGGTCGGTGGCCTCGATAGCCGGCTGCACCGCCGCGCCGGCGTAGCACTCGTGGATACGGAGAATGCCGGTTCCGTAGGCCTCGATCAGCCGCAGGCGGTAGAAGATGTTGGCCAGGTCAGGGTTACGCAGCACTGATACGCCCAGGCGGATGTCCTCCAGCCCGATGCCCCTGGCCAGGCCGCCGATGGTGACGAACTCGATCCGATCCTCAAAGATACTAATAAGGGTAGGGCCGCTGAAGGCGTAGTCCCGGTGGACCAGGGCGTTGAGCAGCGCCTCCCGCACGGCCTCGGGCGGGTAGTCCCGGATATCCACCCGGTCCAGGCCGGAGAACTCCGCCCGGGTGCGGTTGAATCGGTCGATATAGCCGTAGGCATCCTCCAGTTGCTGGAGCAGAGAGCCGGTCAGCTCCTGCCGGTCCTTGAAGACCGACTTTTTGCTGCCCTCGAAGACCGCCAGCTTGACGGTGTGGTTGCACTGGTCTGAGAGCAGGAATGCCAGGTTGGTGTATGTACCGTCCGGACCTATCAGATGGAGCGTGCGCATCTGAGACGGGCCGAAGGCCACGTTCCGGCTCCGGAAAAACGCCGAGGCCTGCTCAAAGGTGAGTCGCTGCTCCAGGGAGCGGGCGGCCTCGTAGCTGTCGCCGCTGGTCTCCTTGATCATGTCCAGAATTGCCGCTTCGCTGGCGGGGACGGTGGAGGCCCCTTGACGGACAAAGACACCCTCCGGGCGGATACCCTTGCTGTGGAGGTAGTAAGGCCGGGCCGTTCCCCGCTGGACCCGGACGCAGATCACCGGCTTTCCCTCCATGGTCTCACAGCGGCACTCCAGGAACATCGTCAGGTCCGGGCGCACGGCGTCCCGGATGGCGTTGGTGACCCGGAGCATGGTGCCGTCTGCGTCGTCCACGCCGCGCACCGTGCCGTCGTCCTCAATGCCCACATAGAGGGTGCCGCCGTCGCAGTTGGCGAAGGCGATGGCGGTATTCTTGATGTCGTCCACATACTCCCGCTTCAGCTCGGTCGTTTTGTTTTCCGTGAACATGATGAACCTCCCACAAGCAATCTAATAATCTGATAATTATTATATTAGATTTCCGCGGGATTGCAAGGGGATTTTGTCTCCATGGAGCTATTTTATTGGACCATGCCGCTCAGGCTGTGAACGCAAAAGTCCTCGTACAGCGTATCTGGTTTTCTGATTTGCGTTCAGCGTAGACCTAATGTCGAGCCGCGGTTTTCCGCGCCGCCGAAGGTTTGCGCTGAACGTATTTTTGCGCCCGGCTGAAATTTTCCAAAAAAGTTTTTCTAAGGGGGCAAAAACAGGGAGCCTTTTCTCCATTTATTATGAAAGGGCAATCACGGGCGCCTCCGCCGGCAGGAGTTTTGAAAAATTTTTGCCGGGAGGGGGTGAAAATACTCCCTTCATTTCTACATGCTTAATGAAGGGGCTTTTCAGGAGGCTTCCCGCCCCGAGCCCTTATCCTGTTATGAGAGAAGGTCTTTCCCATGAAATCACACGATCCGATCCGCAGCGAACGGCGCCTGTTGGAGGCTCTCCGAGCCGCGGAGACGGCGACGCTCGCCCTGCGGGACTATGCCGCCACCGTCCTGCCGCCGGGACCGCCCGCAGCGGGAGGCCCGTCCATCGGCGAGGAGGCGCCTGCCAGGGTGGAGCTGCTGGAGGGCGGCTGGCTGGCCGTCACCCTGGAGGCCGTCCTGCCCCGCCGGGGCGACAGCGACCGCAGCCGCTTCCTGGCCCACTCCCTGCGCGCAGCCATCCGCCGGGCGTTCCCGGACCGGCTGCCGCCCAAGTTCCACATCTGCGTCCTGGCCTATGAACATATCTACGGCCCGGGCCGCCGCTTTTTGGACCACGACAACCTGGAGCTGAAGCACTGCCAGGATGTGCTGGAGGCGGCGTTCCTCACCAACGATACCTCCGCCCTCTGCTCCGCCTTCCAGTGCAGCCACCGGGGCGAACGGAACGCCACCCGCATCTGGGTCCTGCCCGCCGAGGCGTTCCCCAAGTGGCTGGAGAGCCATCGGGAGTCCTGGGCCGGACCACCGGAAACCTGAAACAATAGCGGAAAAATGATCCGAAAAAACATACCGATTTCTGATTTTTCGCGCCTGCAGATTTTCGGTGCCGCTTTTTGGCCGGAAAGCCAGTATCCCCAAGGGGGCCGGCCGCGGACTTCCAACGCCGTTGGGATCTTTATGGTTTTGAGGCAGTGCGGCAGCGGCAGTCTGTCGGACAGAGCCTGTGCCGGACAGATCCCGCGGGGAATGGCGGCAGTCTGGGCAAGGAGCTCAGTGTGAAAAGAGCCGCGGGCTGTAGAGATCGCAGTACTTAAGATATGAGGATGATACAAGATGAAATGGAATACAGAATATTTTGGCTTTCGCCTGCTGGTGTTCGTGGGGTTCTGCGGCGAGGTGCCGGTGGCGCTGCTGCGGAAGGCGGGCGGCTGCTATGACTATCGCCGGCGGGTGGTAACGGAGCTGGTGCGGACGGGATATCTGAAGGAGCGGAAGTTCCGGGGAGAGCGCCGCCGTGTGGTCCGCTCCCTGTCTCTGACCAGCAGGGGGCTGAACCAGATCCAACACCTCTCTCCCGGCCGGGCGGAACAGATCCGGGCACGCCTGCTGGCTCCGGCCGACGGCCAGGGGGACTGGAGACGGACCCAGCGGCTCCACCGGAACGCCGCCTGCCTGCTGCTGGCCCACCAGCTGGGGGCACGATGGGTCCCGGGCAGGCGCAGGGACGACGCCAGGCGGAAGGAGCTGGTCTATTACAGCGCCTATGAGCTGAACAAGGTCTGCGGCAAGGACAACAAGTCCGCCCGGGTGTCCGGGGTGCTGCTGACGCCTGGCGAGCGCTATTACGCCCTCTATTACCTGGGCCGCCGGAATATGCGGTGGAACCCCGAGACGGAACTGCTGTTCCGGGATCAGTTCGAGCAGTCGGAGGCCGGGGCCGGCTTTTCCTACAGCGGCAGCATCCTGCTGGGGGAAGCGTGGGAGCAGGCCGCCGACCTGGTGCCCCATGCACTGAATCCGCGCAGCCGACTGATCCGCTTTGCCCGGGAGGACTTCTTCTACTACATCGCCTTTGACGAGAACGGACGCCGGCTGCTCCGAGCGATCCTGGACGAGCACTGCCTCTACCGGCTCCAGCAGTACCTGCTGCGGGAGGCGCACTGCCCGGTCACCAACGAGCCTGTGTACCTGTTTCCCCTGGAGCTGCTGGCGGGATTCTATCAGTCGCCGGGAGAACGTCAATACCATGTTCGGCCGGGTTATGGCTGCTTCTTCGATTTCCAGATGCCTGCCATGAAGCGACTGTGCAACACCGGAGCGGAGCTGATCTCCCTGCCCGGCAGCCTGCTGGCCGGTCTGGATCGGAAGGAGGGGGAGCGGAATGGATCGTGATAAGATCATCACTGCCGCCGAGCTGATGGATATGCAGTTCCTGCCCCGTTCCACGGTGGTGGACGGGATGCTCCCCGCCGGGTGCTACATTCTGGCGGGAGCACCCAAGGTGGGCAAGTCCTTCCTCATGGCCCAGCTGTGCTGGTGCGTGGCCACGGGGACCCCCTTCCTGGGACAGCCCACCCACCGCTCCCAGGTGCTGTATCTGTCTCTGGAGGACACGGGGGAGCGCGTCCAGGGCAGGCTGATCCGGATGTTCGGTGTGGAGCACCCAGTGGGACGCCTCCATCTGAAATTTGGAACCGACCTGCGTGGGAGAGACCTGCTGGCGATGCTGGAGGGTTTCTTCATGGGTCACCCAAGCGTCCGCCTCGTCGTCATCGACACCTTTCAGCGGGTGCGGGAGGGCAGCGGCGCCCAGTACAGCTACCAGAGCGACTACGAGGAGATCCGTCCCTTCAAGGAATTTACCGACATCCACGACGTGGCGCTGATCCTGGTCCACCACACCCGGAAGAACACGGAGAGCGAGAACTCCTTTGACCGGATCAGCGGCACCAACGGCCTGCTGGGGGCGGCGGACGGGGCCTTCCTGCTGTACCGGGAGAAGGGTCGTGTGATCCTGGACCAGACCGGGCGGGATCTGCCGGGACAGCGGATGATCCTGGACTTTGACCCGCAGCGCTGCCTGTGGACGGTGGTGAGCCGGGAGGCGGAGATCGCGGAGCCGCCTGAGCCGCTGCTGGATCTCGTCGACCAGGCGATTGGCGGGGGCTGGCAGGGGACAGCCACAGAGCTGCTGGAGCGGCTGCGCCGGCTGGACCCGGAGCTCCCCTACCGGGCCAATACGCTGACCCGGAAGCTCAACGCCCTCACCCGCCGGCTCAAGGAGGAGAAGGGTATCGAATACTGGAAGTCCCGGAGACCGGAGAGCCGGCAGCTCACCTTCCTGCGCACGGAGGACGAGGAGGAAGATGAGGAGCGTGACGATGATGACGATGATGACGATTCCGCCCCCGCGGGGGAAATACCGTCATTACCGTCATTGGGATCAGAGAGCGGTGGTGATGGGGATGGCTGAGATAGTTCCAGTCTGGGAGAAAGCCAACCTGACCCTGGAGGAGGCCGCGGCCTACTTCGGCATCGGCATCAACAAGCTCCGGGATCTGACCAACGAGGAAAGCTGTCCCTTCGTGCTCTGGAATGGAAGCAAACGGCTGATCAAACGAAAAGCGCTGGAGAAATATTTGGAGACTGCCTATTCCATATAGGTGGTAAAATCCAAGGCTGTATGGTAAAATCAGATACAGCCTATCGAGCGCTTTTCGAGAAAGGAGGATCAAAACTTGTCCGAAAAGCGCCGGGATCAGAGAGGCCGTATTCTGAAAACAGGCGAGAGCCACCGGAAAGACGGCCTCTATATGTTTCGCTATACCGACACCCGAAAGCAGCGCAGATACATCTATGCCAGGTCACTGGAGGAGCTGCGCCGGAAGGAGGCCGAGATCCAGAGGGACCTGGCGGACGGGATCGACTATGCCGCCGGGGAGATGACAGTACTCGAACTTGTCACCCGGTATATGGATCTGAAGCGCACCCTGAAGGAAAACTCCTATCGCGCCTATGATACGGTCATCAACCGTATGCGGAAGGACCCCTTCAGCCAAAAGCAGATCCGGCAGATCAAGCCCTCCGACGCCAAGGCCTGGTTCGTCTCCCTCCACGACCGGGGGTACAAGCAGAGTACCATCAGCACGGTGCAGTGCGTGGTCCGCCCCGCCTTTGAAATGGCTGTGGACGATGACATGATCCGCAAGAACCCGTTCAAATTCAAGCTCTCGGACGTGATCCCCAAGGATGCCTTTGTGCGGACGGCCCTCACCCGGGAGCAACAGGACCTGTATCTCCAGTTTTTCCAGGAGTACGGCGGCGGGAGCTATTACGACGACATCGTGATCCTGCTGGGCACCGGGCTGCGGGTCAGCGAACTGTACGGCCTCACCAAGGCGGATCTGGATTTTACCCGCCGCTGTCTCTATGTGAGGCGCCAGCTGTGCCGAACAGCCAACCGGCCCTATTTCATCACCAGCCCCAAAACCAAGAGCGGGATCCGCACCATCCCCATGACGGACATGGTCTACATGGCCCTCAAGCGGGTGCTGAAGGATCGGACGCCGCCCAAGACAGAGATGGTGGTGGACGGGTGCAGCGGCTTCCTGTTCCTGGATAAGGACGGCAGGCCAAAGGTGGCCATGCATCTGGAGAACTACATGCGTCTTCTCCAGCGGAAACACCGGTGGGCCCTGGGGGAGGACTTTCCCGTGGTCACGCCCCATGTGCTGCGGCATACCTTCTGTACGAATCTGCAGCGGGCGGGCATCGACATCAAGAGTTTGCAGTACCTCATGGGACACTCCAGCGCCAGCGTCACCCTGGATGTCTACACCCACACGGACTACAACTCCGTCAAGCACGCCTTTGATCAGATCGCAGCCAACCTGTGACAGGATCAAAACCGGACATTTTCCATACACCGCTTCTTA
The DNA here is from genome assembly GCF_016902445.1 of Oscillibacter valericigenes. GTDB lineage: Bacteria > Bacillota > Clostridia > Oscillospirales > Oscillospiraceae > Oscillibacter > Oscillibacter avistercoris. Next base: position 30,893 of record NZ_JACSNX010000012.1, read on the forward strand.
CACCATTTGCGTCGAGACTTATCCATATCTGTGTAGATTTACGGGAGATCCGAACTTCGGACGCGCACCCCAAAATCCCGCAAAATCCCTGCGGCAGAAGGGATACGGAGGCTTGTACACATCTGCGTGGGCAGCCTCAAAATCCCCGGGAAGGGCGGGCGGCATGTACGAAGCCCTAAGAGAACCGCAAGCCCCACGGCCCAGTGCCGTGGGGCTTTTCTTCTTTTCTGTCCTGTGTTTCTTCTTCAGCAGATGAATCCTTCCCCCGCCGCGGGGTAAAATAGCAGGAGAATACATGCAGGAGGCAGAGTGGATGAACGACGCGACGATCACCAAAACGCAGATGCAGGCATTCCGGGACCAGCTGTGCTGGGAGGAGAAGAGCCCCGGCACCATGGAGAAGTACTGCCGGGACGTGGCGGCCTTTGCCGCCTGGCTGGGAGAGCGCCCCCTCACCAAGGATGCGGCGGGGGCCTGGAAGGCCGCCCTGCTGGCCGGCGGACAGGCCCCGGCCACCATCAACGCCAAGCTGGCGGCGCTGAACCGCTTCTTCTCCTTTCTGGGCCGGCCGGAGCTGCGGGTCCGCCCGCTGCGCATCCAGCGGCGGCTGTTCCGGGATGACAGCCGGGACCTGACCCGGGAGGAGTACGACCGCCTGCTGGGCGCCGCCCGCGCCCTGGGCCGGGAGCGGCTGGCCCTGCTGCTGGAGGCCATCTGCGCCACCGGCATCCGGGTCAGCGAGGTCCGCTATCTCACGGTGGAGGCCGCCCTGGCAGGCAGGGCCGTGGTCCGCCTGAAGGGCAAGATCCGCACCATCCTGCTGCCCGGCAAGCTGTGCCGGAAGCTGCTGAAGTACGCCCGGAAGCAAAAGACCGCCTCCGGCGAGATCTTTCTCACCAGAAGCGGCCGCGGCCTTTCCCGCCGGCAGATCTGGGCGGAGATGAAGTCGCTGTGCGCCCGGGCCGGGGTGGAGCCCACCAAGGTCTTTCCCCACAACCTGCGGCACCTGTTCGCCCGGACGTTCTACCGGGTCTGCCGGGACGTGGCCAAGCTGGCGGACGTCCTGGGCCACAGCAGCATCGAGACCACCCGCATCTACCTGATCTCCACCGGCGCGGAGCACGCCGGCACGCTGGAGCGGATGGGGCTGGTCTGCTAGCCGGGAATAGGACGGAATCAACATTCCGACATAATCAATAGTAAAAAAATAACCTACCGTACATATTTATATCCAAATTTTAGCACAAAGCATATCGCCCCGCAAGTGTCTTTTGCGGATTTAGGCAGCAGAAAAAAGCCGGAAATGTGTCGAATTTTGCCCGGCTTCTGTTTTTGCGTCTTTTTTGCGCCCATGCGCTCCGCATGGGCGGTTTTTTTGCCCTCTCCTCCCTCCGCCCCCGCCGTCCTCCGGACCGACGCGGGATGGAATGTTGATTCCGTTGATAGGGGGTGGGGCGATGCGGAGCACAGCGGTACGGGCGCCGCGGACCGCGCCGGACCGGTCCGGCGCCGAGATCACGCCGGAGGCGATCCGGGCCTATCTGGACACGCTCTCCGGCCGGGGCCGCAGCCGGGGCACCATCCAGGTCTATGCCGCCCGGCTGGAGGCGCTGTACGCCGGCCTGCCGCCGGACAAGCGCATCTCCCCGGGGACTCTGGCCGCCTGGCGGGAGACGCTGCTGGCCCAGGGCTACTCCCCCGGCACCGTCAACACGCACCTCTCCGCCGCCAACGGCCTGCTGGACTATCTGGGCCGCAGGGATCTGCAGCTGGTGGGCCAGCTGGAGCCGGAGCCCGCGGTCCGGCCGGAGCTGACCCGGGCGGAATATCTGCGGCTGCTGCAGGCGGCCCGGTCGCTGGAGAAGGAGCGGACGTACCTGCTGGTAAAGGTGTTCGCCCTGCTGGGCCTGCCGGTGGGCGAGCTGCCCCGGCTGACGGTGGAGCAGGTGCAGGCCGGGCAGGTGTTGGCGCGCGGGAACGGCGCGCAGTGGTATGAGGCCATCCCCAGGTGTCTGGAGCAGGAGCTGCGGGCGTATATCCGCCGGCGCGGCCTGCTGTCAGGCCCTGTGTTTGTGACCCGGAACGGAAAGGCCATGAGCCGGACCCAGGTGACGTCGGAGATCCAGTCTCTCTGCCGGGACGCCCGGGTGGACGAGGCAAAGGGGAACCCCCGGTGCCTGCGGAAGCTGTACCTGGCCACCCGGACGGATATTGAGCGGAGCGTGCGGCTCCTGGCGGAGCAGGCCTATGAGCGGGTCCTGGACGCCGAACAGCTGGCTGCCGGATGGGGGGAGGGAGTGAACTGCCGGTAAGATTTGGGGAACTCCTGCCGGAGCGGGCAGGAACAATTTGGAATTAGGAGGAATGAAAATGAAGCGACGTATCATTGCAGCCCTGATGGCTCTGTGTCTGTGCATCGGGCTGCTCCCGGCCACCGCCCTGGCGGTGGAGGGGCCGGAAGTGACAGGCGAGGGTCCTTATGATGGCTTAGGTACTAATTTGGTATATTTTCATATTGGAACTACAGACATCTATAAGATGGCAATGCTGAAAGATTCTTCTGTAACTGCCAAAACAGATATTGATTCTGTAAAGATTAATTTTACAGACGAATCACGGGAATTGACAAATACGGACCCATTGGATAATAAAATCTATAGTGCATACTGGCATAATATATTAGGTATCCAGGCCCAGAAGGCAAATCCAAGCGACTTGGTATCTGTTGAAATTTCCTATGAGGAAAAGAGCGTTACCTTAAATGCTAATGAACTTCGATTGATTGGAGATCATCCTTGGACTAACGCAACAGGACTATATCATATCCAAGCCAAGGATAGCAGCCGTCATATTGTTGCTTTTTATGACTCGAGAGATTCTTCAACAGGTGATGACGGTATATTTTGGTTGTATCACGTTGCCATTGTTGACAACAATTCTACTGTGACAAACTGGCCCAAGGATCCGGAGTATATTTCTTATACGTTCGGCAACTGGAGTACAGAAAAAGAAGGCGGGTCTCAATTTACGCAGGCTACCGTTGTCAATGCAGATACCGAAGCATTCGCACAGAAGCTGTCTGGTGTTGATGTACATGCAGGCACCAGAATCCGCATTATGAATGAAAATGATGCGATTCTTACCAGATATGTCGAACTCTACAACGCCGAGAATGATCCCGATATTACCATCAACGATATTAACCGCGAAAGTGTCAAAATTGCAGTACATGGAACTAATGGTTCTACTAATCCCGATTATTTTGTGAGCGAGATTGATCATAATGGATGGGAAGATGGATACTATCTGGTTTTCAATCGTAATGCAGATGAGATTGATCCTGATAGCCAGCTGCACAATACCCATGTCCCTTACACAGAAGTCCAGTCCATTGAGATTTTTGCATCTCTCAATGGAAGCTCCGATGTTCAAAGCGTCACAATTAACAAAGGAACTGCGTGCGGAGATTTCAGTACAGTGATCGATCAAAACGACATGTATTGGAATTTCACTATCAAGGCCCCTCCCACTGCCCCCGACGATGAGGACCTGACCGGCGACCCAGACATCTCGGACGATACCGGGCTTTTGGGTGATGGCGCAGTCACTGTGGAGTGTATCAAGGCCGATGCGGATCACGAAAGTGTGACCTATGGCCTGAAAAAAGGCTATGCCATCGGCGAAGTCGAATGGCGGGACACAGGCGATGCGGCCGCCTACTATGTGGATATCACCAATATTGCACCTGATGCCTATGTGACGGCGTACAATACGACTATCGAAGACGGCCATGCCCTGTCTCCTGCGGATCAGGGTGCGAAGACCATCACCCTGAAATGGGTCGATAGCAGCTGGGAGGTTGTCTCTACCGTCCCCGTCACCTTCACAGTGACCTGCGATGATAAGGTGGGAGATCGCTACACCCTGACGTATAACTACAATCAGGGCGGCGGCAGCACCACCTCTGATACAGCTGATCAGACATACGCAGAGAATGAGTCAGCGGATCTGCCCAAAACGATCAGTACGGACATCGACACCGATAAGGACGGCGTGGTATTCGTTGGCTGGACTGAAAAGCCCAACAACTACACCAAGTCCACCCCGGCGACGGTGGAACCGACCGGCATGGTTGCGTCGGTCACCTTCTCGAATGAGAACATCACCGTCCACGCCGTGTGGGCGCAGGACGCGGACGACAACGGCATCCCCGATTATGAGGACGAGGACTTCGCAATGCAGAACGTCTACGTCTATGCCAAGCCTATCGGCAGCGGCGCGGATGATGCACTGACGGAGGCCGAGAAGAAAATTCTGGAAGAAACCTACGGTCTCACTCTGAACGCGAAGGGCTACTGCGTCCTGGGCAAGCTGGAAAATGTGCTCCTGCCCTTGGCATCTCAGCAGAATATCGGGCAGAACTATTATAATGATAGCAACTATGCCGACGTCATTCAGGCGGCATTTGCGGCCGACAAATTTAAACTACACAAGAGTGCGGCCGATCATCAGGATCTGATCAAAACTTTGGACTGGTATCATCTGGGAGTAGCTTCTGGTGCAGATGGATACGAAACCGAAGCGCCCAGCAGTGGTCTCTGCTGGCATCTGGACGGAACCCTGGACATCTCCGCCAAGTATAAACTGACCTATGACGCCAACGGCGGTACGATCAACGGCGAGGACACCTTCGTCGTGAACGGTATTGCCCTGGCAGATGCCAAGAACTACACACTTGGCCAGGAAAAAAATCCCGCCTATGCTGATCCCACGCACGCCGATGAAGGAACCGAGGATGTCCTCTTCGCAGGCTGGACGCTGACCAATACCGAAGGAAAAATCTACAGCGTCGAGGATGCGAAAAATGGGTCTGTCCCCGCCGCGGTGGACGCTGTGGACCTGACCAAGAATGACACGGTCTACGCCCTGTGGAGCTATGACGAGGACAACGACGGCACGCCCGACATCAACGAGATCATCGTCACCCCCGCCGACATCACCATCTACACCGGCGGCACGGGCTATGGCGGTGTGACGAATGCCGACGGGACTATCATTGATGATACCCGCGGCAGCGGCCTGCCGAAGCCCGGCTATCATATCACCCTGCCTGCCGGCCTTGCGGCAGAACTCGGGCTCAAAGATGGCATTGACCTGGCGGGTAAATTGTCCTTCTCCTACAGCGGCGAAGACAGCTTGGATGGAGAAGAAGGTACTGTCACTCGGAACTGGGGAATGTCTTATATGGGCGTCTATTCCACCAATCCGACCCGCTACGTCTACTCCCTGAATGCGGACACCGTGACGGACACGGAAGTCCGCCTGCTGTTCAAGGATGCTGGAGGCAACGTCAAGGAAAATGACCAGATCGACATGTCCGCGAATGCGCCCTCCGCAGAGTATACCATGACCATCAACCCCGGCGGCCTGGACCAGAAAGCGATCAAGGCTGTGTTTACTGTGAATGGTGGCCAACCTGTGGAGCGGAGCGTCTTCATTGACACCGGAACGCTTACGATCCGCAGCATTACGGACCCCGATCGGGAAGTGACCACTCCGATCATTGCGAGCGATGGCTCGGTAACTGGCGGCACGATCATCGCCCAGGCTGGCAATGGCGTGACCTACCATGTCAACGAAAGTGAGGTCCCGGTGGCCGCTGAGCGCGTGCATCTGCTGGTGGATGAAGTGTCCGATAACCAGGAATTCAATCAGGCTCTGGGCGAGGACGCCATCAGCGAAGTGCGGACAGATGAGGTCCTCAATGTATCTCTCACCAACCCCGCGTATGACCTGGCCTATCTGGACCTGGTCGACACCCAGAACGGCAATGCTGTCGTGACTGTGGATTCCGGCGAACTGACCATTCACTGGCCGGTGCCTGCAGATGCCGCTGAGGACAGCGAATTCTATGTGGTCCACTATCACGATGGCATGGACCGGGAAACGCCTGTTGATCAGAATGCCGTGGCTAATATCAATAATACGGTAAAAGCGGCTACTCAGGACGGTGATTACATCACCTTCACCACCTCCACCTTCTCCCCCTTCGCGCTGGTGTACGAGCAGACCTCTACGCCGACGGAGCAGGTGACTGTGACCTTCAAGGTCGACAACGGCACTTGGAGCGACGGAAGCTCTCGAAACATTGTGTATACCATCAACAAGGGAACTACTCTTGCAAGTAACAGTATCGCTGTCCCCACCGGCATGCAGCCCGAAAGTGGGTACACGGGCGGCTCCTGGGATACGGAGCCCAATACGACGACCACGCTGACCGGCAATGTCATCTACACATACCGCTTCACAAGGTCCGGCGGCGGCAGCGAGAGCAAGCCCTACCTGCGCTTTGACTCCAACGGCGGCACGGAGTTCGATCCTATTGACGAAAACGGGAGGGACTTCTCCATCAACGTCTATCATGACAAGGAGTACGGCGACCACATTCCCACCCGCCCCGGCTACCGCTTCACTGGCTGGTACAACACCAATACTCTGCGGACCCGGATCGATGAGGACGAGATCCTCCATGTCACCAGCTACAGGACCGTCTTCGCCGGCTGGGAGGAGACTTCCGTGCCCTCCATGCTGAACGGCGACGACCACTACGCCTACATCCAGGGCTACAGCGACGGCACCGTGCGGCCCAACGCCAACATCACCCGGGCCCAGGTGGCCACCATCTTCTTCCGCCTGCTGGACGAGGATGTGCGGGACGACAACCTGACCACCTACAACACCTTCCCGGATGTGGATGAGGACTACTGGGCCAACACGGCCATCTCCACCATGGCGTCCCTGGGCGTCATCAACGGCCGCAACTCCGGCCTGTTCGACCCCGATGCCTACATCACCCGCGCCGAATTCGCGGCCATCTGCGCCCGGTTCGACGACAGCGGCGTGGACGGCATCACCACCTTCACGGACACCGTGGGCCACTGGGCGGAGGACGAGATCAGCCGCGCCGCGGCGCTGGGCTGGATCCAGGGCTACAGCGACGGCACCTTCCGTCCCAACCAGTACATCACCCGGGCACAGGCGGTGACCATGATCAACCGCGTGCTGTGCCGCCTGCCGGAGGACACGGACGACCTGCTCTCCGGTATGAACACCTGGACCGACTGCCATGAGGATGACTGGTTCTACCTGGCCATCCAGGAGGCCACCAACTCCCACGACTTTGTCGCCAAGGACCGGGTCTATGAGAGCTGGACCGACCTGAACCGCGCTCCCGACTGGAGCCGGTACGAATGATCTGATCTGTACAGACCCGGCGGGCCGGGCGGAGGATCTCTCCGCCCGGCCCTCTTTCTGTTTCCGGCTCCCCGCTGCCCGGACTTTTTTGCGGGGTTTCCGCCGCCCGGAACATGCGCCCGGGATCCCCGGATTTTTCGGGGCAGGGCCTGCCGCCCTTCTGCGGCAGACGCTCCGCGCCGCGGCTGCGTCTCCTTCCGCCCGCCGCAGGCCCCCGACCGGCGGGATCGTTGCCCCCGGCGCGCCGCCGCAGGCCGGGACCGACCCTCTCCGAAGGCGCCGCCCGGGTCCCCGGTCCCCGGCCGTCCGGGCCGCCGGAGGCCGAAAGCGCAAAAAAGTCCGGGTGTCCTCCCCCCTGCTCCGGCCGGGCCGGCGGCTGCGCACGTTTGTCCCTGTTCAAGCGGGCAGGCCGTCCCGTATAATCAGATCAGCGCCGCGGGCCGGAGCTCCGGCGCCCCCCACCGCTTCCTCGTCAGCCGCGGAGACAGAGACCGCGGCAGATGACTTCTTTTCTCCCCCCTGCAGCACCGACCATCCCGGCGGTGCTGCAATTTCTTTCCCCCCGCCCTCCCTCCGGCAGAGCGGGGTTTTTCTGCCTCGGCCGGAGTGCCGGGGCGGCAGAAATGGGGTGACAAGCCCGCTGCCGTCTGTTATACTATAGGTTTGGGCCCCGGCCGCGCCGGGGCGATCTGTGTACAAACGAGGCGACGAATCATGCGTGGGAAGAAGTTTTTGGCCTGGTGCCGGGGAGAGGCGGTCCTGCTGACGGCGGCGGTGTGCGCCGCCGTGTCGGCGGTGGCGGTGCCCCCCTCTGCGGCATATCTGGGATATATCGATCTGCGGGTGCTGTGCCTGCTGCTGTGCCTGATGGCCGTGGTGGCGGGCCTGCAGCACTGCGGCGTGTTCCTGGTGCTGTCACAGCGCCTGCTGGCAGGGGAGAAAAACGTCCGCCTGCTGCAGCTTCTTCTGGTGCTGCTGCCCTTTTTCTCCTCCATGCTCATCACCAACGACGTGGCCCTGATCACCTTTGTCCCCTTCACCCTCCAGATCCTGGAGCTGGCCGGGGAGCGCCGGCGGGTCCTGCCCACGGTGATCCTGCAGACCGCGGCCGCCAACCTGGGCAGCATGACCACTCCCGTGGGCAATCCCCAGAACCTGTTCCTGTGCGGGCACTTCCACCTGTCTGCCGGGGACTTCTTCTCCACCCTGCTGCCCTATACGGCGGTGAGTCTGCTGGCCCTGTCCGCCGGGGCCCTGGTGGGCAGCCGCCAGTCGGTCTGCGTCCGCTTCCCCCAGCCGGCGGCCATCCGGCGGCCGGGACTGCTGGCAGTGCTGGCGGCACTGTTCGCGCTGTGCCTGCTGGCGGTGTTCCATGTGGTCCACTACGCCGTGGTGACGGCCGTCGTGGTGACGGCGCTGCTGGTGCTGGCGCCGGGACTTTTGAAAAAGGTGGACTACAGCCTGCTGCTGACCTTCGTGTTCTTCTTTATCTTCGCCGGCAACATCGGCCAGATCCCGGCCCTGCGGCAGCTGCTGGCGGGCTGGATGGACCGCAGCGCCCTGCTGACCTCCGCCCTGGCCAGCCAGGTCATCAGCAACGTCCCCGCCTCGCTGCTGCTGGCGGGCTTTACCGAGGACTGGCGGGGCCTGCTGCTGGGGGTGGACCTGGGCGGCCTGGGCACGCCCATCGCCTCCCTGGCCAGCCTGATCTCCCTGAAGTTCTACATCCGCAGCCCCGGCGCCCGGCCGGGCCGGTTCCTGCTGTGGTTCTCCGCGGTGAACTTCGGCGGCCTGGCGGTCCTGCTGCTGCTCACCCGGGTGTTCTGACCCCGCCGCGGGAGCAGAAAAATTTTCTCACCGCTGCAACACTTCCGCTGCGCCGGTTGTATATAGGGCAGAGCGGCAGGAAGCCGCTCGGGAAAGGATGATCTGCATGAACGTTCAAAAGACCGTCTCCGCCCTGGCGGCAGCCCTGGTGCTGGCCGGGGCCGTCTCCCTGCCCGCGCTGGCCGCGGAGCAGACCGCTCCCGCCCCGGAGAGCGCCGCATACGGCTATCCCCTGGAGCGCAACGGCACGGCCGTGGCCGCAGATGTGCCGGTGATGGTGCCCCTGCGGGCAGTGGCGGAGGCCCTGGGCTTTACGGTGACCTGGAACGGAGACGGCACCGTGACCGTCGACAGCGGTGAGATGCACAGCGTCATCACCATCGGCGAGGACCGCTATCAGGCCGTCACCAGCATCGAGGGGGCAGTGGGCGCCACAGGCCCCCTGCAGCTGGGCGCGCCGCCCTATGTGATCCACGGCACCACCTATGTGCCCCTGAAGCTGTTCGATGTGCTGCTGGGCAATGGGGCCGTCACGCTGGACGGCGGCCGGATCATCGTGCGCACCGCGTCTGATCCCGGAAGCACCCAGCTCCCCGATCCCTGGACGGAGCTGGACACGCCGGAGGCGGCCGCCGAGGCCGCCGGGTTCGATCTCACCCTTCCGGCGGAGGCGGACCGCTTCGCCGAGCGGATCTATCGGGTCCTGCCCTCCGGCAGCGCGCCGCTTCTGGAGGTCCTCTGCCGCACCGGGGATGACCGCCTTATCCTCCGCAAGGCCCCCGGCAGCGGAGACATCAGCGGCGACTACACCGCCTATGCCCAGGAGCAGGTGACGGCCGTGGGGGACCGCTCCGTGACCATGCGGGGCGCGGATGGCCGCTTCTCCCTGGCTGTCTGGACGGACGGCGGATACGCCTATTCCGTCTGCGCGGATACGCCCCTCTCCGGCGGGGACATGGCCGCGCTGATCCGGCAGATCCGGTGAGTCTGCAAAAAACTTCCGGGGAGGCGGGCCGCAGCTGCCCGCCTCTCCGGAGGAATGGGGGAGATCCTGTTTGGTGTGCTGTCTGATACCCGGGGCCGGCCTGCGGCCCCTTCTGTTCCCGCGGATGCTGCGGCGTCTGGCGGTCTGGCGGACAGCGGCGGCAGCAGGGCGGGAACGCCCCGGCGCCCGGAGCGCAGACCGCTGTGAGGCGGTCAACCGCCAGGCGGAGCGGCTGCTGGACGACTTCGGGGACAGCATCCTCCGGTTGGCCTACTCCTATCTCCACAGCATCGAGGACGCCGAGGAGGTCCTGCAGGACACCCTGCTCCAATTCCTGCGGACCGCCCCCGACCTGCAGAGCCCGGCCCACGAAAAGGCATGGCTGCTGCGGGCGGCGGCCAATCTGAGCAAGAACCGCCTGCGGTACAACGCGCGCCGCAGGACGGACCAGCTGGCAGAGGAGCTGGTGGCGGAGGAGCGGGAGGACCTCTCCTTCGTGTGGGAGGCGGTCCGGTCTCTTCCGCCCGGCTATCGGGAGACCCTCCATCTCTTCTATCAGGAGGGGTACTCCACCGGCGAGATCGCCCGGCTGCTGGGGCAGAAGGAGACCACGGTCTGCACGCATCTGGCCCGCGGCCGGGAAAAGCTGCGGGCGATCCTGGGGGAGGCGTATGACTTCGATGAGAAAGTATGAAGAGGCGATGGCGCACATCTGCGTGACCCCCGCCATGCGGGCGCGGGTCCTGCGCCGCGTCCGGCAGTCCGCCGCCCGCCGGACCGCCTGGAGACGTGCCGCCGCGCTGGCGGCCTGCCTGGCCGTGGCAGTGCTGGGGGCCCTGGTCCTTCCCTCCGTCCGCCAGCCCGCCGACGACGTCGGAGGCGTGCTGGCCCCCGGCCCCACGCAGGCCGCCTCCGCTGAGGAGCTGAGCCGTCTGGCCGGATTTCAGGCGCCGGAGCTGGATGTGCTCCCCTTCGTGCCCCAGCAGGTCTCCTACTCCCTGATCGGAGACCTGGCCCAGGTCCAGTACCGGGCGGGAGAGGACACGGTGACCTGCCGCAAGGCCCCCGGGCAGGCGGACATCAGCGGCGACTATCAGACATACGCGCAGACGGAGATCCTGGAGATCGGCGGCATCCCGGTCACGGTGCGGGGCGACGGCGGCCTCATCTCCCTGGCCACCTGGACGGATGGGGACTTTTCCTTCTCCCTGGCCTCGTCACAGCCCCTTGCGCCGGATGTGTGGACGGATATGCTCTCTGACATCATCGGACACGGCGGATAAGCCCGCCGTGTCCGATGTTCTGCTCTCTTTCTGCCGCTCACGCCTCCGCCGGAGGCTGCTGAAACGGCCGCAGCATCTTCAGGACAAAGACCCGCACCAGCTGGCGGATGGAGCAGCGGGCCGCCTCCACACCGGCCAGCGCCATGGCCCGCCGCTGCTTCTCCGTGGGCACGGCGTAGGGATATACGCCGAACAGGAAGGGGAAAAAGGCGTAGAGGAACTCCCGCACCTCCTGCTCCGTCATGGCGGGGAAAAACGTCTCCAGGCAGCGGGCGACCGCTTTCATGGCTCTGCCGTACGTCCGTTTGAAGGCCACCAGGTTCTCCATGCGGCTGCTGCCCTCCATGTCATAGAGGTTCATGGACTCCAGCTTCAGCATGCACGCCCGCCGCTCCAGCGTGCAGGCCATCCGGTCCGCGAACCCCTCCGGCGTCAGGGCCGTCTCCTGCCGGACCATCTCCTCCAGGTCGGCGATCCACGCCTCATGCTCCCGCTGGAGCAGGGCCAGAAAGATCTCCTCCTTGGTCTGGAAATAGTTATAGATGGAGGTGCGGGTGAAGGAGGTCCGGGCCCCGATGTCCCGGATGGTGATGTCCCGGAACCCCATGGTCTCATACAGGGCGGCGCAGGCGTCGATGATCTCTTCCTTCCGGGCGTTGGTCAGCGCTTCCGATCCCTTGGGCATGGCCGCCTCACAGTCCCAGTGCGGATCTGGCCCAGGCCGCCGCGCCGCTGTTCACCAGTCTGCCCCGCTTCCAGTCGGCCCTGGGGCAGTGTTCCCGCAGGCTCTTCTCCGCCCCGCCGATGCCGCTGCCGCCGGAGGTGGCAAAGGGGATGAGGACCTTTCCCGAGAAGTCGCAGCTCTCCAGAAAGGTGTCCACGATCCGGGGTTCCACATACCACCAGATGGGAAAGCCCACGAACACCGTGTCATACTGCTCCAGGTCTTTCACCGGCGCGGCCATGGCGGGCCGGCAGGCCGGATCGTTCATCTCCCGCGTGGAGCGGCTCTTCCGGTCCGTCCAATCCAGATCCGCGGCGGAATAGGGCTCCGCCGGACGGATCTCATACAGGTCCGCATGAACGGCGTCCGCCACCTCCCGCGCCGCCCGGGCGGTCACGCCGCTGGCGGAAAAATAGGCCACCAATATCCTGCTCATTTCACTCTGCTCCTTTCCGGCCTTGCAGCCCGGTCCGTCTCACTTCCCGCGGGCCGGCGCCGCGCCCCGCCGATGGTCTGGGCGGGCGGAGCGCGCCGGCTTCCCGCGATGTTCTGACGCTGTGTCATTGTCTGCACTATAGCACTGTTTTGACATTGTGTCAATACATTTCCGGGCGGTTTCCGCCCGGCCGGGCACGCAGAAAAGACGCGGCGGCCCCGGCCGGAAAAAAGCAGCACCACCGGCCGGGCCGGTGGTGCTGTTCCGCAGAGCCTGCGGGAGAGATCACTTCATGAAGGTGTCGTTGACCATCTGGTCCAGGTAGCTCTGATACTTCTCCTGGACGTCGGCGGGCACCAGGTCGCTGAGAGCGCCGGCGGACAGGGCGCCGTTCTGCAGCGTGCCGTAGATGACCTCGCCGCCGAAGGTGCCGTTCTCCACGGCCTCCATGCACAGGCCCACCAGAGAGGCGTTGTCCGTCACCTGGCTGCCGATGATGCACTCGTTCTGGCCCAGCAGGTCGGAGGGCTGGGCGATGTCGTAGATGGTCACGGAGCCGCTGGCGGCGTTGGCCTCGTCGATGGCCTGCCGGGCGCCGGAGTCCACGGCGGAGGCGTCGCCGAAGAACACGTCGGCGCCCTGGTCGATCATGGCCTTGGCAAACTCGATGCCCTTGTCGGTGGCGGAGAAGTCACCGGAGTAGACGATGTCCAGGGTGGTGACGGTCTTGCCCTCCTGCTCGCCCACATAGGCGGCGGCCTCCTGATAGCCCTGGTACTTGCCCAGGGTGGTGTCCAGCTCCATGCCGCCGATGAAGGCGATGGTGCCGCTCTGGGTCATCAGGCCCGCCAGGGCGCCGGCGATCCAGCCCACCTGCTGGGCGTTGGGCAGCAGAGAGGTCACGTTGCCGTTGGCGGCCTGGGCGGGGGTGTCCTCGCCGCCGTTCAGCAGGGCGAAGGCCACATCGGGGAACTCCTCCGCCGCCTGCAGCACGGCGTCGGTGTACTGGTTGCCGGGGGCGTAGATCAGGTCATAGCCCAGGTCGCAGTAGGAGACGATGGTGTCATAGTAGGCGGACTGGGCGATGCTGTCGGAGACCTCGGTCTCCCAGCCGTGCTCCTCCGCGGCATCCACCATGGCGTTGTAGCAGGACATGCCCCACCCGCCGTCGGAGATGCTGGAGTCGCAGATCATGGCCACGCGGTAGGCGCTCTCGCCGGAGCTGTCGCCGCCGTCCTCGGTGCCGCCGGTGGTGTCGGTGCCGGTGCCGCCGCAGGCCGCCAGCGACAGGCTCATGGCCAGCGTGAGAAGGATCGCAAGCAGTTTTTTCATGTTCTTTCCTCCAATTTCTTCAGATGTTGTGGATCGGTCTATCGATAACAGCCGCTTTTGGCGGCGATTATCCGCTCAGCGCTCTTCCTTGAGATAGGGCTTGCCGGAGCTCTTGGGTCCGGCCTTTTTCATGCCGATGCTGGCCAGCACCACCACGGTGGCCACATAGGGGATCATCTGGAAGAACTGATAGGGCACGCCGAAGCTGCCCACCTGCAGGCGGATCTGCAGGGCGTCACAGAAGCCGAAGAACAGGCACGCCAGCAGCACGCCGGCGCCGCTCCACCGGCCGAAGATCACCGCCGCCAGGGCGATGAAGCCGCGGCCCGCCACGTTGCCGTCCACATAGGTGTTGGCGTAGCAGGTGGTGAGGTAGGCGCCGCCGATGCCGGCCAGGGCGCCGCAGATGACGCAGGCGGCGTACTTCACGCCGATGACGTTGATGCCCAGGGTGGCCGCCGCCTTGGGATACTCTCCCACGGCCTTGTAGTTCAGGCCGGACTTGGTGCGGTTGAAATAGATGACCGTGAAGATCACCAGGCCGTAGGCCAGGTACACCATGGGGGTCTGGTCCAGCAGGAGGCGGACCAGGAAGTTGTCGGAGGTGATGCCCAGGGAGCCGGACAGGGTGTTCATCAGCCCCACCTGCACCAGCTCGGACCCGGCGCCGAAGTACACCCGGTAGATGAAGGCCGCCAGGGCCGGGGCGAAGATGTTGATGGCCATGCCGTAGACGATCTGCTCCGCGCAGAGAGTGACGGTGGCGTAGGCGAAGATCATGTTCACCAGGATGCCCACCGCCGCGCCGGCCAGCACCCCCAGCATGGGGCTGCCGGTGATGAGGCTCACCAGAAAGCCCACCAGGGAGCCGATGGAGGCCAGGCCCTCCAGTCCGATGTGGACCAGGCCCGCCCGCTGGGAGTACAGCTCCGCCAGCGCCAGGAAGATCAGGGGCGTCGCCATGCGGACACTGGAGAGGATGATGTTCATGACGAATTCCATATTACGCGGCCTCCTTCCGTCTCTCCGTCAGCCTGCCCAGGAACGCCTTGAACCCGGGCAGCTTCACCATGGCCAGGCCCGCCACGGTGAACACGATCACCAGGGCCTGAATGATGTCGGACACGCTGGTGGGCACGCCGGTGGCCGCCTGCATGGTGGTGGAGCCCACCCGCAGCGCCGCGAAGAAGATGGCCACCAGGATGGTCGCCAGGGGATGCAGCTGGCCGATGAGGGCCATGGCCACGCCGTCGAAGCCGTAGCCGTTGCCGAAGCCGTTGATGAGCCGGAACTGGGTGCCCAGCAGCTCGGCGCTGCCGCCCAGGCCGGCGATGGCGCCGGAGACGATGAAGCTCATCAAAATGTACTTCTTCACCGCAAAGCCGTTGAACTCCGCCGCGGTCATGTTCAATCCCACCGCCCGCAGCTGGAAGCCCTTGGAGGTGTAGAACAGGAAGTAGTACACCAGCAGGCCCACCACCAGGGCGATGACGAAGGCGGAGGTGACCCGCAGGCCGAAGAGGCGGCTGAGCTGGGTGGCGTCCGGCACGGCCTGTGTCTGGGGGACGCTGCCGTCCCGCAGCCAGTTGGTGTACACCACGCCCATGAACAGCGTGGCCACGTAGTTGAGCATGATGGTGATGATCATCTCGTTCTGGCCCCGGTAGACCTTCAGCAGTCCGGAGATCAGGGACCAGACGCCGCCGGCCGCGGCGCCGCCCACGAGACAGAGGATGATGGCCGGCAGGCCCTCGATCCCGCTCTGGGTGGCGATGTAGCAGCAGACGATGGAGCCCATGAGGAACTGGCCCTCACCGCCCAGGTTGAACACGCCGCAGCGATAGGCAAAGCAGGCGCACAGGCTGGTAAAGATCAGCGGCGTGGAGCGGGCCAGGGTGGTGCCCACGTTCCGCAGGCTGCCGAAGGCGCCGATCCACAGGGACTCCAGCGCCACAAAGGGATTGGCGCCCAGCACGGCCATGATGATGCACCCGATGACGAAGGCCAGCAGGATGGAGATGATGGGCACCAGGAAACTGACGAGTTTTCCGCTGTTTTTCATGCGTTCGCTCCCTCCTTACTTGCCGGCCATGGCCAGGCTGATCTCCTCGATGGGAGGATTTTTGCCGGAGAACACGCCCATGATCTGCCCCTCGAACATGACCACGATGCGGTCGGAGACCTCCAGGATCTCGTCGAAGTCCGCGGAGATCAGCAGCACGCCGCAGCCCTTGTCCCGGGCGCCGATCATGGTGTCGTGGACGAAGCGGGTGGCGCCGATGTCGAGGCCACGGGTGGGGTGGACCGCCACCAGCAGGTCCGGCTCGCCCTCCAGCTCCCGGGCCAGGATGACCTTCTGCTGGTTGCCGCCGGAGAGGTTCCGGGCCTCCTGCTCCACGGAGGTGCAGCGGATGTCGTACTTCTCCTGCATCTGCAGGGCATAGCTGCGGATGGCCTTCTTCTTCAAAAAGTAGCCCCCGGCGCTGGAGAACTCCGGCGAATCCGTGGCCTTGAGGACGATGTTGTCCTTCACGGACATGTTGCCGATGAGGCCCATCTTGTTCCGGTCCTCCGGGATGTGGGAGACGTTTTCCAGAATGAAGCCGTTGGGGGTGAACTGGGCCACCTTGGAGCCCTTCATGTCCACCTCGCCGCCCTCCGGCGTCAGCACGCCGGTGACGATCTGGGCCAGCTGGCTCTGACCGTTGCCGTCCACGCCGGCGATACCCACGATCTCGCCGCGGCCCACGGTCAGGGAGACGCCGCTGAGCCCCGCGTGCTTGGACGCCTTGTGGTAGTCCACGTTCCGCAGCTGGATGACGGGATCCCCCGGCTCCTCCACCTTCTCATAGTGGGAGGGGGACAGCTCCCGGCCGATCATCAGGTTGGCCAGCTCCTGGCCGTCGGTCTCGGACCGGTCCAGGGTGGTGACCACCTCGCCGGAGCGGAGGATGGTGATGCGGTCGGAGATCTGCAGCACCTCCCGCATCTTGTGGCTGATGAAGATGACGCTCTTGCCCTCCTCCGTCAGCTTGCGGATGATCTTGAACAGGCCCTCCACCTCGATGTCCGTCAGGGCGGCGGTGGGCTCGTCCAAAATCAGCAGCTCCGCCCCCCGGTACAGGGTCTTCAGGATCTCCACCCGCTGCTGGGCGCCCACGGCGATCTCCGTGATGGGCCGGTCCAGCTCCACGTCCAGGCCGTACCGCTCCGCCAGCTCCAGGATCTCCTTCCGCCGGGCCTCCCTGTCGATGAAGATGCCGCGGGTGTTCCGGTCCCCCAGGATGATGTTCTCGAACACCGTCATGGCCTCCACCAGCATGAAGTGCTGGTGCACCATGCCGATGCCCAGCTTCACCGCCTGGGCGGGGGAATCGATGCGGACCTCCTTCCCGTTCAGGAAGATCTTTCCCTCCGTGGGCTGGTACAGCCCGATGAGCACGTTCATCAGCGTGCTCTTTCCGGCGCCGTTCTCCCCCAGCAGGGTGTGCACCTCGCCCTTGCGGACGGACAGGTTGATGTCCCTGTTGGCGTAAAAGTCGCCGAACCGCTTGCTGACATGCTCCATTCTCAGTAATTCATCCAAAGGATCAGCCCCCTCCTTGCATATGGCGCTTCCCCATGCGGGCAAGCATCAGCTCTTTTTTCTCCTGAAGCGTGTAGACCATGGGCTCTGCCCAGGAATACTGCTGCATGAACTCCCCCTGGAACTGGCAGATGGCGTCCTCATCGCCGCCCATGAAAGCCTGATAGTCCGAATCCGCCAGATCCATCCGCACCCGCAGGCTGCCCCGGCTGCGCAGGAACATCTCCTCCGCGCCGTAGTCCCGCAGGGTGTCCGCCAGCTCCTTGATGGTGCGGCGGTAGCCGGCGCCGTCGCCGTTCTCCCCCCAGAGATTCTCCACGATCTCGTGGATGGACACCGGCCGCCCGTTCTGATACACGCACAGGGCCATCAGCTCCTTGGCCTTGCCGGAGCGGAATTTCACCGGCTCCCCGTCCACCAGCATGTCAAAGGCCCCGAAGGTGTGGAAATGGATGCGTTTGCGCTGACGGCGGCGCAGCAGCTTGGCCCGCTCCATCACGTCGGCGATGTCCTCCCGGTCAAAGGGCTTGAAGATGATGTAGTCGGCCTTCATCTTCAGCGCCTCCACGGCGAACTTCGGGTGGGCCGTGGCAAAGACGATGATGATGTCGCTGCGCAGCCGCCGCAGGGCCTGGGCCAGCTGGATGCCGTCCATGCCCGGCATGTCGATGTCCAGCAGGGCAAAGTCCACCACATGGCCGGAAGCATACTCAATGGCTGCCTGGGGGTCGGTGAACTTGCCCACGATCTCAAAATCGGGCATGTCCGCACACTTGAGTTCAAAAAGCTGCAGATCCAGCAGCATGTCGTCCACCAGAATGGTCTTCACGCCCGGTCACCCCTGTCTTTTCTATCATTGTATCAGACGGAGCGTACGAAAACCGTACGCTCTGGGGGAGGATCACCCGGGATCCCCCTCGTTTTTCCCCTGTTTTCCATAGATCAGCGTGACCCGGGTGCCGCTCCCCGGGGCGCTGGTGATCTGCATCCGGCTGCCGGGGAAGCGGGCCATGCGCCGCCGCACGTTTTCCAGCCCGATGGATCCGCCGCTCCGGACCGCCTCCAGATCGAATCCCGTGCCGTCGTCCGTCACCGTCACCTGCCAGTGGTCCGGCAGCTCCTCCAGCGTCAGGGTGACGGTCCCGCCGCCCACCTTGGGCTTGATGCCGTGGAGGATGGCATTTTCCACGATGGGCTGGATGGTCAGCAGGGGGATGGGGAAGTCCACGTCCGGGATCTGATAGACCATGTGCAGCCGGTCCCCCAGCTGCTGCTGGTTGATGTCCGCATAGGCCCGGACCGCCCGCAGCTCCTCCCGGAAGGAGCCGATCCCCCCGTCGGCGGTGACGGAGTCCAGGCTGAAGCGCAGGTACCGGGCGAAATCCCCGGCCATCTTGTAGGCCGCCTCCGGCTTCAGGACGATCAGCGCCTGCAGGGCGTTGAGAGTGTGATAGAAGAAGTGGGAGCGGATCTGGCTCAGCAGCATGTTGCCCTGTTCCTGCTCCAGCTGCTCCTGCAGCTGCTGGATGGCCCGCTGGGACCGCTCCTCCTGCAGCTGCCGAAGACGGCCGGCGTAGTAGACCCCCGCCGCCGCCAGCAGCGCCACCAGCAGGCTCACCGCCGCCCCCAGCCACAGCCCTGTGCGGAGATACCAGGGCTTCAGGGGCGCCAGGGAGACGGTCCAGACGGAGTTGAACAGCGCCTGCTGATGGTCCACGGTCTCCGCCCCCTCCGGCAGGGGCTGCTCCGTCTCCAGGATCACCTGCTTCTGCCCGTCGTCCGGGTTGACGCGCCAGATCCGGCAGGCATAGCCCTGCTCATTGATGCGGGTGAGGGAGTTGCCCTCCAGTGCCTCCGGAAAGTCCAGCGTCACGGAGACGATGCCCCAGAAATACCGCCGGCCCTGTTCATCCGTCAGAAACACCGGCAGCCGCCCGGCGATGCCCAGACCCCCCTGGATCAGCGGGAAGGGGCCGGCGATGTACAGCTCCTCCTTTTCGATGGCGGCCCGGGCCTCCAGGTTGCCGGCGCCCTCGCCGTACATGTCCAGCCCCAGGACGCCCTCGTTCCCCTCCAGGGGAAAGACGCCCTCCACGATCCCGCCGGGGGCGAACAGGACGTTGCGCACATACGCCTCCCGCAGCAGGACGTGGGAGACCCGCTCAAAATCGGAGTAATCTCCGCCGGTCTGGAGCAGATACGCCTCCAGCACCCGGGTCTTGCTCATCTCGGAGAGCAGGAACTCATAGGTCTCCGCGCCGACGGCGCTGGCGATGTACCCCATGCGGTCCCGCTCCTGCCGGAGACGGCTCCACTCCACGCCCCCCGTCAGGACCAGGCCGATCAGCAGGGCCAGCACAAAGGCCCGTCCGGCATGGGCCAGTGCGGCCCGCTTGGCGCTCCCGGCCACGGCACTCCCTCCCCTCCGTGTGTCTTCCCCTTCAGCATACGCCAATTCGTCCCGCAATGCAAGGGAAGGGATCCCCAAACCGGCGGCCGCAGCCGGACGGGGGCGGGCAGCCTCCGCCCCTTCCCCTCTGCCGGCCGATCCCCGCCGGATGAAAAAAGGCAGAATGCCCCGGCGGGGCATTCTGCCTTCTGTTCGGTGTATGGGCACCGGGATCGCAGCTTACACGAAGTTGCACACCCGGGCGATGGCCATCTCGGTGTAGCCCAGGGACTCCGCCTTGGTCTGCTTGCCGCAGGCCACTTCCTGGGTGAGCTTCAGCAGCTCCTGGCCCAGCTCCTCAATGGTCTTGGTGCCATAGATCAGGGGAGAGGCGTCCACATCGATGTTGTCGATCATGTTGGCGTAGGTCAGCTTGTTGCCGGTGATCTTGATGACGGGCGCCAGGGGGTTGCCGGTGGGGGTGCCCCGGCCAGTGGAGAACACCACGATCTGGGCGCCGCCGGCCACCATGGCCGCCACAGAGGAGGGATCGTTGCCCGGGGTGTCCATGATCACCAGGCCCTGCTTGGCCTCCACCTGCTTGGCGTAGTCATACACGGCCATGACGGGGCTGTGGCCGCCCTTGTGGATGCAGCCCAGGGACTTCTCCTCCAGGCAGGTCAGGCCGCCGGCCTTGTTGCCGGGAGAGGGATTGCCCTCGCGGACCTCCTCGCCCACCAGGCGCAGGGAGTCCTCATACCGGTGGACGATCTCGAAGATGCGGTCGTGGACCTCCTTGTTGATGGCGCGGCGGGCCAGCAGATGCTCGGCGCCGATGAACTCGGTGGTCTCAGACAGGATGGAGGTGCCGCCCTCCTTGACGATCAGGTCGCTGAGCTGGCCGATCAGGGGGTTGGCAGCCAGGCCGCTGGTGGGGTCAGAGCCGCCGCACTCCGTGCCGATGATCAGCTCGGACATGGGGAACTCCTCCTTCTGCAGCAGGGAGGCCTCCTCCACCATCTCCTTGGCATAGCGGACGGCCATGTCGATGGCCTTCAGGGTGCCGCCGGCCTCCTGGATGATGACCTGCTTCAGGGGCTTGTTGGTGCGCTCCTGGATGGCCTTCACCACCAGGTCCATCTGGCAGTTCTCGCAGCCCAGGGACACCACCACGGTGCCGTACACATTGGGGTTGGCGGCATAGCCGGCCATGACGTCCATGGTGAACTGCTGGTCGGGCGCCACCTGGGAGCAGCCCAGCTGGTTGTTGAAGGTGACGGAGCCCACCACCTGCTGGGAGATGATGCGGGTGGTATCAGAGGCGCAGACGCTGGCGGGCAGGATCAGGACCTTGTTGCGGACGCCCACGCGGCCGTCCGGACGCTTGTAACCGTAGAAATTCATACTTGTCTCCTCCTTTTCTCAGCCCTTGCTGTCCAGGTTTTCCCGGTGCTCTTCCAGGTTGTGGCAGTGCACGTGCTCGCCGGCCTTGATGTCCCGGGCCGCCAGGCCGATGTGCTCGCCGTACTTGACGATGGGCTCGCCCTTCTTGATGTCGCAGGCGGCCAGCTTGTGATAGATGGTGATGTCCTCCACCGCGGTCAGGTGCTTCTCCTCACCCGCGCACATGTAGGTGACGGTCTCGCCCTTCTTCACGGGCTCGATGGCGACCACCACGTTGTCCACGGGCTCAACGATCATGCCGTTCAACATACTGTAATACTCCTTTCGTTCCTCAACAAAAATGGTTGGTTCCGGTTATGCCTGCTTTTCAAACAGGGCCCTCTGTGCCTCGTCCTTCGGGAACTGGGGGCAGCCGAACTTCTTCGCCCACCAGGAGACGATGATCGGCACCAGGATAGCCGTCAGAATAGAAGAGGCGGCGACCTGAGAGGTGGCCAGGTCCGCATAGGCGGCCCAGGACTGGTCCGCCCCCGCGATGACCGCGGGGACCGCCACGGCATTGCCGGCGGTGGTGGCCACGGCCCAGCCGGCGTAGCCGGGACGGCGGCTGATGAAGCGGTCGCACAGCACGATGAAGGCGCCGCCGATGAAGCAGGTGATCAGGCCCAGCAGGATGCCCTGGGCGCCGCCCTTGACGATGTTGGTCAGGTTCATGCCGGAGCCCAGGCAGAAGCCCACGAAGGGCAGCAGGATGCTGCCGGCGGGCGCCAGGAAATCGGACAGGTCACGGTCAATGTTGCCCAGGATCATGCCCACCAGGATGGGGCCGATGGCGGCCACCAGAGCCATGAAGGGGATGTCCGCCAGGCCGCCGATGCCCATGGCGATCATGGTCAGCATGGGGCCGTCGTTGATGGCCAGCAGGGGCATGGCCGCCTGGTCCACCTTGTCGCCGTAGGAGTTCATCAGGGCCAGGTACACAGAGCCGTTGGAGTTGGTCACGGCGGAGATAATGGCCAGGGAGCTCAGGCCCAGCACACCGGTGGGGCCGAACACCTTGCCGACGACGATGCCGATGGCGGCGCCGATGACGAACTTGGAGATCAGCAGCACGCCGCCCCGCTTGACAACGCCGCCCATCTCCCGGAACCGCAGGGTGGTGCCCAGGCAGAACAGCTGGATACCGATGGCGGTGTTGGCGCCCGCGCTGGTAAAGATGGCCGTGGTAAACGAGCCGATGTTGGTGACCTCCGGGATGAAGGTATTGATGACCGCGCCCAACAGCATGGGAACGACCATCATACCGGCCGGGATCTTTTTCAGGAATCGCATGATCATGGTCTTTCTTCCTCCTCAATTTGTTCGCGGGGGGTGGTGCGACTGGCCACGCCCCGGGCCGCTGGAGGGGCCGCCTCCGGACGGACGACAGCGGGGCAAGCGCCCCGCCGGTCTGCCTCGGGATGCGGCAGGGGGCAGTGTCTGCTGCCGCCCCTCTGCCGGAGAACGTCCCGCTTGAAATGGGCAGCGATCCTCCGCCTGTCCATTACTGTATCATTATCTTACCGTTGTTTGCACAGGGATTCAATTGAATTCCTCCGTCGGAATTGTACATTTTTTGACCAGGCATAAAAATTGTTGTATTATTTTTGTCCATATGGTAGAATCAGACTGTGAATTTCCAGAGGAGGTGTCTGATTTTGGACAGTTCGATCCATCTTCTTGGGATCGTGCCTTATGAGGGGATGAAAACGCTCCTGCTCCGCCTTGCGGAGGAGTACCCGCAGGTCCAGCTGGACGTGTTCGTGGGCAATATGGAAGAGGGCGCGGAGATCGCCCGGGAACATCTCAGCCGCCGGTATGACGCGGTGATCTCCCGGGGCGGCACCGCCCTGCTGCTGCGGGAGCTCCCCCTCCCCGTGGTGGAGATCGAGATCTCCCTCTATGACATCCTGTACGCCCTGAAGCTCTCCGGCGGGCTGCACAGCAAGTTCGCCATGGTGGCCTATGCCGACATCGCCATCAGCGCCCAGGCGCTCTGCGATCTGCTGCATTACCAGGTGGACATTTTCATCGTGAACTCCATCGAAGAGCTGGAGCCCACCCTGCGCTACCTGAAGGACAACCAGTATGACACGGTGCTCTGCGACATGACCGCGGACATGATCGCGCGGAGCATTGGGCTCAACACCATTTTCATCACCTCCGGGATGGAGAGCATCCGGCAGGCGCTGGACCGAGCTCTGGCTCTCTGCCGCAGCCAGAAGCACCTGCGGGACGAGAACGCCCTGTTCCGCGCCCTGCTCAGCGGGCAGGACACCCAGGTGGCCGTTTTCGACCAGGAGAAGAACCCGGTCTTTTTCCAGGGGAGCGACCGCTCGCCGGAGCTTCTCGGCCTGCTGCAGCGGGAGCTGGACGAGCTGCCCGAGGGCCGGGAGCGCCGCATCACCCGCAGCGCCAACGGGACCCAGTACAGCCTCCGCATCCGCCCCATCGAGGCGGGGCAGGACTACACGGCAGTCTACGTCTCCGCCCGCAGGATCGCCTCCGGCAGGAGCCAGACGGGGATCCGCTGCTTCTCCCGGCAGGAGGCGGAGCGCATGGCCTACGGCAGCATCTTCAGCTTCCAGAACATGTATGGCCTCTCCGAAGAGGAGGCGGCCCAGCTGGCCGGCAGCATGGTCCCCGTGCTCATCACGGGAGAGGAGGGCATCCGCATGAGCCGGACGGCCGCGCGGCTCTATATGGAAAGTCCCCTGCAGGACGCGCCCCTGGTCTTTATCAACTGCTGCCTGCTGAATGACAGGAGCTGGGAGTTCCTGCTGGAGAGCCACAACTCTCCCCTCTCCGAGTCCGGCAGCACGCTCTATTTCTCCCGCGTGGGGGCGCTCTCCCCGTCCCGCCGCCTGCAGCTGATGGACACGCTGGCGGAGTCCGGCGTGTGCCGCCGCAGCCGGCTGCTGTTCTCCTGCACCTGCCGCCCCGGCGAACAGATGGCCCCGGAGGCCGCCGGGTTCCTGAACCGCCTGAACTGCCGCGTTCTGTATCTCCAGCCCCTGCGGAACCTGCGGGAGCAGATCCCCGCGCAGATCACCTCTTCCCTGAGCCTTCTGAACGCCTCCCGCTCCTATCCGGTCCTGGGCGTCGAGCCGGAGGCCATCCGTCTGCTGCAGGCCTTTCCCTGGCCCCACAACTATGTCCAGTTCCAGCGGGTGATTGAGGAGCTGACCGCCTCGGCCCAGCAGACCATCACCGCCGAAAGCGTCCGCGGCATCCTCCAGCGGGAGCAGTACGGCAACACCCACGCGTCCCGGAAGGGGGACATCTCCGAGCCGCTGGATCTGAACCAGACGCTGGACAAGATCAGCCAGGACGTGGCGCTGCGGGTCCTGGCCGAGACCAACGGCAACCAGTCTGCCGCCGCCAAGCGGCTGGACATCAGCCGCACCACGCTGCGCCGCCTGATCAAGCAGAGCTGAGCCCCAGGCGGCCGCCGCGCCTCTCGCAGAAGAAAAGCCTGTGTTCGAAAAGAACACAGGCTTTTTTCGTCTGCAGGAGAACAGCCGTCCCCTGCCCCGCGCCGGCAGCCGGTCAACCCTTGATCAGATTGGGCACGTGCTCCACCGGGGACCAGTCGGTGATCTCCGCATCTCCGTAGGCCCGGATATCCGCCGTCTGTAAATTTGTCAGCTCCCGCAGGGGAGACAGGTCCGTGATGCTGCGGCTGTTGATGGTGAGAGACTGGAGATCCTGGAGCTTGGACAGGGGGCCGATGTCCTTCAGCCCCGGGTGGAGGCGGTCGCCCTCTGTATGCAGATAGAGAGAACGCAGATCGCTCAGATTTCCAAGCGGCGTGATGTCCGTGGCATTGACGCTGAGGCTCAGCTCCAGATCTGTGAGCCGCGTCAGACCGGAGAAGGCGCTCAGGTCCCCGGGACCCTCGCCGTCATAGTAGTTGCCCATAAGGCTCAGGGACTGCAGCTTGGTGAGGTTTTTCAGGGGGGCATAGCTGGTGACGCCGCCGTAGAAGGAGAATTCCGTCAGCTCCGTCAAGTTGGACAACCCGCTCAGATCCAGATAGTTGGCCGGGTCCGCCATGCTGGGCAGACTGAGGACACGCAGCTGGGTCAGGCCGCTGAGGGGCGCGGTGGTGGTATAGGCAGCCTCACTGCCAATGATCCGCAATTCTTCCAACTGGGTCAAGCCGGCCAGCGGAGCCAGATCCTCGATGCCGTAGGACCAGAACTCCAGTGTTTTCAGCTGGGTCAGACCGGAGAGGGGGCTCAGGTCCCGGATATAGGGGTAGTCCCCGTTGTTGGAGATCTGCAGCGAGGTCAGTTCCGTCAGGCCCGACAGTGCACCGATATCCCGCAGGCCAGGGCCAATGGTCAGCCGCAGCTCCTCCAGAGCTGACATGTCCTCCAGTCCGTCCAGAGACTCCAGCACCGGGGCTTCCAATTCAAGATACTCCAGTTGGGTAAGGCCGGACAGGACAGACAGATCCTTGACATAGACCCCGGAACCGGCGCCGTTCTGTGTGCTGTGGATGCGCAGCTCCGTCAAATTCGTCAGACCGGCAACAGGCGCCAGGTCCACCTCACCGGAAAAGCCGTTGAAGGTAAGCTCCGTCAGGTTTTTCAGCTGGGCTGCCCAGGACAGATCGTTGTTTTCCACCGTCACATTGTCAAAGTAGATCCTCCGGAGGTTTTCCATTCCCTGGAGCGTGGTGATGTCCGCCTCTGTCAGCGTCGTGTCTTTCAGCTCCACAAATTCCTCCGCCGCGGAGAACTCCTGCCCGGCGATGGTGACCTTGGGCGCCAGCGCCTCCGAGATGGAGCTTCCGCCGTCTCCGTCCGAGCTGCCGCCCCCGCCGATGGCGATGCCGACCCCCAGCACGACCACCGCCGCCGCGGCGATGGCGGCAATGCGGGCGGGTTTCACCTTTTTCTTCTCCGGGGCCGGGGCCGCGGCGCCGGAGACGGGCACCTCCACCACCTGCCGGGACTCGATGGCGTCCAGGAACTCCGCCGCGCTCTGGAACCGGTCCTCCGGCTGGACGGCCAAGCCCTTTAAAATCGCCTTGTCCAGGTACTCCGGGATGTCGATGCCGCATTGGGAGATGGGAACGAGGGTATCCTCGTCCAGCCGCTCCAGAGACTCCGGCGGCAGGAAGCCCGTGATGGCGGCGTAGAAGCACGCCGCGCAGGAGTACACGTCCGTGAATGGGCCTTGGCGGCTTCTTCTGATGTACTGCTCCTTCGGGGCGTAGCCTACCTTCAGAATGACATCCAGACTTTTGGACTTATCGCCGATGGAGTACCGGGCGGAGCCGAAGTCCAGCAGCTTTACGATTCCGTCCTTCGTGATGTAGATGTTGTCCGGCGTGACATCGCGGTGGATGAAGCCCTCCGCATGGACGGCGGTCAGCGCCCGCAGCACCGGGATCATCACGTTGAGGGTCTCCTCCACGCTGATCTTCCCGCCGTGGTTAGCGATGTAGGTCTTGAAGGAGATGCCCTCGATGTAGTCCATGACGAAATACGACGTGTCGTTCTCGTCGAAATAGCTGGTGACGGCGGCGATGTTGGGGTTGCCGATGAACTTCGCCAGGGTCCGGGCTTCCTCCTGGAACCGTTCGGCACCGTAGGCGAACTCCTCGGATTTGGTGTCCATGGCCACAGACACGGTCGTCCCGATGCGGGTGGCGATGTCATTGGGCATGAACTCCTTGATGGCCACCTTGGCGTTCAGCTGGGTGTCCAGGGCCAGGTAGGTGATGCCGAAGCCGCCCTGGCCCAGGACGCGGCCGATGATATACCGGTCATTCAGCACGGTCCCGGCCCGCAGGGCCACGGGGAATTTTTTCTCGTTCTCTGCCAAATCGAAGCCGCAGTAGGGGCACGGTCCCTCCGGGGCCTCCCGCTCCTGGAAGCAGTTGTAGCAGAGATGTTTCTGTTCGGTCATATCGTCCCTCCATAGAAAACCGTCTGGTCGATAAGACCATCTTAGTGTCTTTCCGGGAGGAACTCAAGTATGCTGTCTGCATAGTATCCGGGCGGCCCCCTTCGAACACGGCCAGCGGAGCAAGCGGCCCTCCTTGCCCCGGATGGGCGGCGCTTTGTGGAGAGCGCCATCGCTCCGGCCGTGAAAAACACATTGGGAACGCAGAACAGCCCGGAGGCGGTGTTTCCGCCTCCGGGCGCGTCTTTCGGCCCATCCAGGCTGCAGGCTGGGCGGCTTCTGCTGTTTCGTCCTATCGGGCCAGGTATCCGCCGTCGATGGGCATCACGATGCCGTTGACATAGTCCGCCGCATCCGATACCAGCAGCAGCACCGGCCCCACCAGATCGTCCGGCGTTCCCCAGCGCCCTTCCGGGATCCGGTCCAGGATGCCCTGATAGGAGGCCGGATCATCCTGCAGGGCCTTGGTCATGTCGGTCCTGATATATCCCGGCGCAATGGCGTTTACGCGGACTCCCCGGTCGCCCCACTCATTGGCAAACGCCTTGGTGATCTGCGCGATCGCGCCCTTGGAAGCCACATAGGCCCCCACCCGCTTCCCGGAGACGAAGCTGTTCATCGACGCCAGATTGATGACCTTCCCATACCCCTGGGCCAGCATGTATTTTCCCACCAGCTGGGTGCAGTAGACGGCGCCGTTGACGTTGATGTTCATCACCTCATCCCAGTCCTTCGTGGGGAAATCCTCCAGCCAGCAGCGGCGGTTGATGCCCGCCGCGTTGATCAGGATGTCGATCCGGCCGCCCAGACGGTCTGCCGCCGCCTTTACCCCCCCGCTCCAGAGAGCTGCAGTCCGCCACGTCGCACTGGACCGCATGAACTGCGGGGCCATCCCCCTGCATCTCCTGCGCCAGCCCGTCCGGGCAGGTATGGTTGTAGAAGATCACCACCTCAGCCCCCGCCTCGTGGAGCGCCCGGGCCAACCGGTTGCCGATCCCCCGGCTCCCTCCGGTCACCAGTGCTTTTTTCCCTGTCAGATCCAGCAAGTTTTTCATATCGGGTCCCCCTTCACAGCTCATCGTTCATCTTGATCTCATCCAGGACGGTCCCGTCCCGCCAATAGACCAGTCCCACCGTCCGGCCGCCCGGCTTCAGCGGAGGCAGCTTTCCGGTGTATCGCTCCGCCCGGCGCTGCAGGTCGTGGATATCCAGCACCGGCAGGCCGGCATCCCGCAGGCGGTCCGCCAGCTCCCGGTTTTTCTGAACGGCGGTGTTCACGGCAATCCCCTCCTGACAGACGAAGACATCCACAAAGCGTCCCGGTGTCGTCAGGGTGGTCACGCGGTCTACGATCACCGGGTATTTCCCGCGGAACAGCGGAGCGGTGATGACGGTCATCTTCGCCCCCTCCGCCGTATCTCCGTGGCCGCCGGCGCCGCTGATGACCTGGTTGTTGGAATTCGTGATGACGTTGACGTTGAAGTCCACGTCGATCTCCGTCGCGCCAAGGATGACAAAGTCCAGTCCGTCCACAATGGGGCCTCCCTTGGCCAGAGGGCTGGCATACGCCTCGGCCGAGACCTCACAGTGGGCGGGATCCTCCGCAAGAGACCGGATCGCCGTCTGGTCAAAGCTCTGCGTATCATACAGCGTACGCAGCAGCCCCTCTTTCCGCATCCGCACCAGGATCGCCGTAATGCCGCCCATGGCGAAATCGCCGCTGATCTGACGGTCCATCATATAGCGTTCGATCTGGCCGGCCACGGACAGGGAGATCTTCCCGCTGCCGGTCTGCATCGCTGCGCCCTCCCGCAGATGGCCGGAGCAGATAATGGCCTTTGCCGTCAGCTCGGCGATCCTGCGGTTCAGCGGGCTGCGGTCCGGTCTCATCGCCCCGGTGGCGATCCCCGCCGGGTCGCCGATGGTCTCCACGGGCACCACATAGTCCACCTGTTCCTGTCCGATGGAGACCGGCGCCACCGCATAGGGCGAAAGCTCGTCTGTGATCACGATGACTTTCCGGGCATACCGCACGTCTGTGAGGGAGTAGCCCATCGCGCCAAAGGCGGAATGGCCGCCGATCCCATTGCAGTTTCCGTTCCTGTCTGCCGTCGAGGCGGCCACAAACGCCACATCGATCCGGATGTCTCCCCGCTTCAGCGCCGCCGGGCGGCCGCCGTGGGTCCGCAGCTCGCAGACCTGCCGGATCCCGCCGCTCTGCAGCAGCCGTCCCAGCGCCGGAGAAAAGCCGCTGGTCTGGAATCTGGTGAACGTCCCATCCCTGATATAGTCCTCCAGGCCGTCATTCCCGCTGGTCAGGCTGGAGGGCGCCACGGTCAGATCCCGGATCCCCAGTGAGCGGATCGCCTCCGCGATCTGGACACTGACGGCGTCACCGCCCCGCAGGCAGTGGTGGAAGGATATCGTCATTCCGTCCTCCAGCCCGCAGAGGCGGATCGCCTCCCGCAGACTGTTCACGACCTTATCCATCCGCAGCCGCCCCCCTTTCCAATGCGCCGCTGGCAGCCGCCAGCGCCAGCGTGGTCTCCGCCTGCCGCAGCACCGGCTTATCCAGCATTTTCCCGTTCAGGACCGCGACGCCCCGGCCCTCCCGCTCCGCTTCGGCCATGGCCGCCCGGACTTGGCGGGCATGCAGAATTTCCGTTTCTGTGGGTGTATACACGTCGTGGACCACCGGCACCTGGCGGGGGGAGATGACGAACTTTCCGTCATAGCCCAGCCGTCTGCCCTGCTCCGTCATCTTCCGAAGGCCCATCTCGTCGTTCACATCGGTGTAGACCGTGTCCACCGCCAGCTTGCCGGCGGCCTTCGCCGCCACCACCAGGTGCCGCCGGGCGTAGTCGAGCTCGTCATTGTCCTCGCTGCGCTTCACGCCAAGGCTGACGGCAAAGTCCTCATAGCCGCCCTTCGGGGGAAAATTCCACTGAGACATCACAGGCCCTCCTTAAAATCATTGAATCAATTGTTGATTTTGTGATATATCACTTGTTGTAAAATAGATATATCATTAGGGCTGGGAGATGTCAAGATGCCCTGCCGGATTTCTATGTTATCGTCAAAATCAGATCCCGTGATTTGGTGAATCTGCTTCTTCTGCCTGCCGCCGGCAATGATTTTCAGGGGCCTTCCAAGTATGCCTTGAAAAATTCGTCTGTTTCGGTATAATTGTAAATAAAATCCACCTGAAATTTCAGGGCAATGAGGTAATTATATGTCCAAAATCACTCTGGGCGAAAAAGCATATGAGGCTTTGAAAAAAAAGGTCGCAACGATGGAAAGCGGCGCACACCTGAGCGTCCGCAGTTTTGCAAAAGAGATCGGCATTGGCTATACCCCTGTCCGGGAAGCCTTTTTGCGCATGGAACGGGAGGGCACTCTGCGGCAGATCCCGAATGTGGGCTTCTTCGTCCAGGGCTATGATTTTACTTCTGTGATCCATTACTATCAGGTGCGGGAGTGTGTGGAGCCCTTCGTTCTGAAGCAGGTGTTTGCCCAACTGACGGATGATGACATCGGCGAGATGAAAAGCCACCTGGACGCGTGCAAAAACGCCCTTGCGGAAAAAGACTGCGAAGGCTTCGTCAGACACGATATCGCATTCCACAGTGTCATATTCACCCGTTACGGCA
Organism: Oscillibacter valericigenes; assembly: GCF_016902445.1. Taxonomy (GTDB): domain Bacteria; phylum Bacillota; class Clostridia; order Oscillospirales; family Oscillospiraceae; genus Oscillibacter; species Oscillibacter avistercoris. The sequence goes on from NZ_JACSNX010000012.1 coordinate 61,721, forward strand.
ATCCGTGGTTTTCCAACCTGTACGAATCGATCCGGACGCAAAACATGTATTTTTCAAAGGAGAACCAGGCGGTTTCGTCCTTTGCGATCGAGGATCATGTGCAGCTTTTGGACGCGATCCGCAAAAAAGACGAGGCCCGCGCCCAGGAACTCCTGATCGTCCACATCAATAAAGCGCGCAGCAAGGTGCTGGCCGGATTCGTCCAGTATATGAAGTAGGCGCACGCCGCCCGGGCACCCTCGCGGAGCCCTTTCAGAGACTCGGCTTCCCGCCGAATGCGCGCTGTGGACCCGCTCAGGCCCAGAGCGCCTCGCCCCTTGCCGGGAACGGTCTTCCGGCTGGGGCGGGGCGCTTTTTTCGGCCCCTGCCTATCCGTTCTGCCGATGAGGGAGCGCAAGGCGTGCGGCCTCCCAGCAGCGGCTCCCCAGGGTCGCCCCTGCTCCGCCCGCCCCTTGCGTCCACGCGCCGGCAGGCCTATAATAGGAACCGGAATATCATCGCTGGAGGACTGAGCCATGGAATACCTCACCGTGCGGGAAACTGCGGAAAAATGGAAGATCTCGCCCCGGATGGTCCAGCAGTTCTGCACCGCCGGCCGCATCCCCGGCGCGCAGAAGTTCGGCACGGCCTGGGCCATCCCCGCGGCCGTGGAAAAGCCCCAGGACCCCCGGCTTGTCCCGAAACCGGAGGCGGCCCCCGCCTCCGGCCTGCCGGACCGCACCAACCTCATGCCCCTGATGAACACCCCCTTCCGGCCGGGCCGGTGTTTGGCGGCGGTGGAGGCCATGGAGGCCGGCCCCCGGCGGGACATCGCCCAGGCGGAGTATTACTACTTCACAGGCCAGCCGGAACAGGCGGCGCGGGCGGCGGGGGCCTATCTCACCAGCCCGGACATGGGAGCGCGCCTGTCCGCCTGCCTGATCTACGCCTACGCCAACCTCTCCCTCCACCAGATCCAGCACGCCCGGTTCGCCCTGGACGAGATGCAGAAATTTTTGGCCGCCGGAGCGGAGAAGGCCCCCCACCTGCGGGCGGCGGGGACGTTTGTGGCGGCCACCTCCGCCGTGCTGCTCCACCTGCCGCTGCCGGAGGAGCTGCCGGAGGTCGAGGGCCTTCTGCCCCTGCTGCCCACCGGGCTGCGGGCCTTTGCCCTGTATGTGCAGGCCCACGCTCTCTATCTGAAGGGGGCATACGCCCACAGTGCCGGGATCGTGGAGGCCACCCTCTCCATGGGCGCGTCCGGCTACCCCATCCCCGCCATCTACCTGCACCTGATCGCGGTGATGGACTACATGAGCCTGAAGCAGACGGAGCGGGCCGAGGCCCATCTCCTGACGGCCTGGGAGATCGCCCGGCCGGACGACCTGATCGAGGGCTTCGGCGAGCACCACGGCCTGCTGGGGGCCATGCTGGAGGCGGTCATCAAGCCCGGCTGGCCGGAGGATTTCAAGCGGATCATCGACATCACCTACCGCTTCTCTGCGGGGTGGCGAAGGGTCCACAACCCCCTCACCGGCCACGATGTGGCGGACGACCTGACCACCACGGAGTTCGCCATCGCCATGCTGGCGGCCCGGGACTGGACCACCCAGGAGATTGCCCAACACCTGAAAATATCGGTCAATACGGTCAAAACCCACATCTCCGAGGCCATGCGGAAGCTGAATGTGCAAAACCGGAAGGACCTCAAACAGTACATGCTCTTATAGGCGGGCGGCTCCCTCGGAAAGGGCTGGGGGTCACCCATTTTGACCCCCCAAACGGGTGATGGTATTCCCGCTCTTTTCCCTGTATAATGAAACCAAAGCGATCGCACCGCCGCCCGGAAGGGACGGCATCCGGTGCGGAAATGCGGGGGAGAAGCGATGGGGATCGGCAGCATCACATCTGACAGGCGGGGCGTGGCCCCCACCCTCCGGCAGGCGGGCAGCTCCCGCCTGTCCCGGTTTCCCTGCGTGCAGATCCATCATGCCATTTCAAAAGGCGCGCTGCGTCCGCGGACATTCCGCGGGCGGGGCGCGCCCTTTTTCGCCGCTCCGAGGACGGAGGAAAGGAGGCTGCGGGATGAAGGCATGCAACCGCTATGAGCTGGACGGCGAGATCCTGGAGATCCCCCTGCGCTGGGACCAGCGCACCCAGGCCTATGTGGAGGACTACGGAGACTACATAGACCAGCCGGCCTACACCCCGGCGGGCCGGCCCATCCTGCTGACCATTGAGGATGCCTGTCCCCACGCCGACATGGGAGACAGTCCGGGGGGCATCGACTGCGGCGCCTGCCGCCACTACCACCAGTTCCCCGGCTCCCAGCTGGGGGTATGCAGCAACGAGAAGCGGCGCCGCCCCGGGAAGCAGCGGGGGGCCGCCGGGACACGGAAGGAGGAACCAATTTGAGACTCAAACGACTGACGGCCATCCTGCTCTGCCTGTGCATGGCGCTCACCCTGCTGCCCACGGCGGCGCTGGCGGCGGGCCAGACAACAGAGGTCATGGTGGGCGGTGTGAAGCTGTACGGCAGCGCGGATACCCCCGTCTACGCCAAGACGAATAGCAGCGGCGCCGTCACAAAAATCACCGACGAGGGCTTTGACCCTGATCAAGATGTCTGGAACATCAAGTGGGACGGCACGACGCTGACCCTAAACAATGCAGTGATTCAGAGCAGCGGCTACGGCATCACTCCTTTTGGCAAAAACCTGGAGATTGTGCTGATCGGGGAGAACACGGTCACCGGTTCCTACGCCATTTATGACAACGGCGGCGCCCTTACCATCTCCGGCAGTGGGAGGCTCACCGCCACGGGGGATAGAGGGATCTATGCAACAAGCCTTACCGTGGAGAGCGGCACGGTCACCGCGGAGGGCCAGTTCGCCATCCAGGCACCCAACGGCGTCACCGTCAACGGCGGCACCCTCACCGCAGAGGGCACGACCTACGGCCTCTATAACTCCTCCGCCCTCACCATCTGCGGCGGCACAGTCACGATTACAAAGGAGGGTTCCGGCACTTGTATGTTCCCCTCCAACACACCCGTGAACATCCAGCCCCAACAGGGCCAGACGATCACGGTAATAAACGGCAGCGCAAGCAGCGCACCCACTTCATACACCGCAGAAGAGACGGTCACGGCCGCCGGCAGGTATTTCCACAGCTTTGTCTCCGCCGGCGGGGACACCGTCCCCGTTGAACGCGTGACGCTGGACCAGACGGAGCTCCGGCTGCCGGTGGGCGCAACCGTAAAACTCACGGCAACGGTGGAACCCGATAACGCCACCGACCGCACCGTGTCTTGGGGCAGTGGTGATATAAGAACTGCCACGGTCGACCAGGATGGCAACGTCACCGGCGTAGACGGCGGCACCACCACCATTACCGCCGCCGCGGGCGGCAAATCCGCCACCTGCCAGGTCTATGTATCCGACGACTACAACCTCCATGTGGGCGGCGAGGCTCTCTGGGGCACCGCCAGCGCCCCCGCCTACGCCCTGACGGGCGAGGACGGCGCGGTAACGACGGAGGGTGCTGACGGGAACAACTATAACATCAAGTGGGACGGGGAGACGCTGACTCTCGACGGCGCGACCATCACCAGCGGTTCCTATGAGGATGCCGCCATCTACTGGGACGGCGACCTAAAACTCCAGCTGACCGGCACAAACACCGTCACCGGGCCCAGCGGCGGTAGCACCGGGGCAAGCTACGGCATCTACACCGGGGGAAGCCTTGCCATCTCCGGAGGCGGCAACCTGACGGCCACCGGCGGCGCTGCCACAGATATCAGCCCTGGGATCTATGCCGACGGGGGCATCACCGTCCAGAGCGGCTCGATCACGGCAGAGGGCGGCGCTGCCGAAAATGCAAGCTTCGGGATCTACGTCACCCGTGAAACGCTTGCCATCTCCGGCGGCACCGTCCACGCCACCGGCGGAGAGGTGTCAGGCGAGTATGCATACAGCTGCGGCATCTATGTCGAGGAGGACGCCGCCATCTCCGGCGGCACGGTCAACGCCACCGGCGGATCGGCAACAGGCAGCTACGCAGGCAGCTGCGGCATCGACGCCTCTGACCTCACCATCTCCGGCGGCACCGTCACCGCCACCGGCGGCACCGCCACCGCCACCGGCGGCACGGTGTCAGGCAATAACACATACAGCTGCGGCATCAACGCCACCATGGGAGTCACCATCTCCGGCGGCGAAGTGACGGCGGAGGGGGACACGCAGGCGGTACGCACCACGGGCACAGTCATCATCGACCCGGCGGAGGGGCAGCAGATCGCGGTGACCGCAGGCGCTGACGCGGACAACGCCGTGAAAATCACAGATTCGCCGTTTACCAGCGAGAAAGAGATTTCCGACAGCAGCATCTCCAGCGCCCAATACTTCCACAGCATTGCCGGGAAGGCTGGTGACCCCGGCCCTGACGATCCCAACATTTACGTGGGCGGCGTGAGGCTGACCGGCGACAAGGATACCACCGCCTACGCCCTGACGAACGAAAGCGGCAAGGTCACGACCGAGGGCGCTGACGGGAACAACTACAACATCATGTGGGACGGCGAGACCCTGACCCTCAAGGGTGCCACCATCACCCAGGGCTCCTATGAAGGCGCCGCCATTTACTGCGGCGAGGATGCCGGCATCAACCTGGTCCTGGTGGGGGACAGCACTGTCACCGGGCCCGGCGGCGACACAAGCAACGGCATCTACACCCGCGGCGAGCTCACCATCTCCGGCGACGGCACCCTGGACGTCTCCGGCGGCGGGATTTCGCTCTTCGTCACCGGCGACCTCACCATCTCCGACGGCACCGTCACCGCCACCGGCGGCGAGGTGTCAGCGAATGACGCATACAGCTACGGGATCTTCACCCCTCACGACATCACCATCTCCGGCGGCAGCGTCACGGCGGAGGGCGGAACTGCTTCCACAACCGGCGAGGGCTACGCAGAGAGCTTCGGCATCTCTGTCCGTGACCTCACCGTCTCCGGCGGCAGCGTCAACGCCACCGGCGGAACTGCTTCCGCAACCGGCCCAAACGGCAAAGCGTACAGCGGAGGGATCGATGCCTACTATAATATCACCATCTCCGGCGGCACCGTCAACGCTGACGGTGGAACGGCTTCCGCAACCGGCCCAAACGGCGAAGCGTCCGGCGGAGGGATCCAGGCTGCCATAATCGCCATCTCCAGCAGCACCGTGACGGCGGAGGGCGGAACCGCTTCCGCAGACAGCGAAGCGTCCAGCAGAGGGTTCTATGCTTCCGGAATCACCATCTCCGGCGGCGAAGTAACAGCCACCGGCGGAACCGCTTCCGCAGACAGCGAAGCGTACAGCAACGGGATCGATGCTCTCATGATCACCGTAGCCCCGGCGGAGAGGGAGCAGATCACGGTGACCGTGGGCGCTGACGAGAGCAGTGCGGCAGAGATCACAGGCTCGCCGTTCCAAGAGGAAACGGAGATCACCGGTCTGGCCTCGGCAGCGGGCGTCGCCTATTTCAAAAGCGCGGCGGAACCTGCACGGTACTCCGTCACGCTGCACCCCAACGGCGGCACCATTGCCGACGGCAAGGACGTCACCAGCTATCTCTGCGGCACGGGTGCGTCACTCCCCGGCGCAGGGGATGTCACCCGCAGCGGCTATCGCTTTGCCGGCTGGTACGCGGATGAAGCGCTCACCGACGGACCCTACACGCAGATCAGCGCCGCAGACGCGGGGGACATGGCGTTCTATGCCCGCTGGGTGCGCCGCAGCAGCGGCGGCGGCGGAGGTAGCTCCAGCCGTCCCACCGGCCCCAGCACCGGGCACAGCGACGGCTGGACCGACATCCGGGAGGAGATCGGCAGCGCGGAGGATGGGGATACCGTCACCATTGACATGAACGGCGAGACGGAGGTGCCGGCGGAGATCTTTGAGGAAATCGCCGGCAAGGACATCACTGTGGAGCTGGACATGGGCGGCGGCGTCACCTGGACCGTCGACGGCCGGGACGTGCCGGAGGACGTCAGCCTGTCCGATCTGGATCTGGGCGTGGACATGGACACCAGCGGCATCTCCGTGGACGTGATCAACACCGTCACCGGGGAGTACGGCGCGGTGCAGGTATCTCTGGACCACGACGGGGCCTTCGGCTTTGCCCTGACCCTCACCGCCCCCCTGGGCCGGGAAAATGCGGGCTATTGGGCAAACCTCTACCACTACGACGAGGGAGAGGAGGCGCTGACCTTTGAGACCAGCGCCCGGATCGCCGCAGACGGCTCCGCCGCTCTGCGGATGACCCACGCCAGCCAGTACGCCATCGTCATCGACGAGAAAAGCCACGCTCTTCCCTTTGAGGACGTGGGCACCGACGCATGGTATTCCGATGCAGTGGCGTATGTCTATCGGAACGGCCTCATGTCCGGTACCAGCGGCTCCGCCTTCAGTCCGGACGCCGCCATTACCCGGGCGCAGCTTGTCACCATCCTCTGGCGCATGGCGGGCAGCCCCCAGGTGAACTACCTGATGGACTTTGACGATGTCTCCCAGGATGCCTATTATGCCGAAGCTGTCCGCTGGGCGGCCAGCGAGGGGATCGCCGGCGGCTACGGCAACGGCCGGTTCGGCTCCGATGACCCCATCACACGGGAACAGATGGCGGCGATCCTGTACCGCTTCGCCCAGCACATGGGCTATGATGTGTCCATCGGAGAGGACACCAACATCCTCAGCTACACCGATGCCCCCGATGTGTCCGGGTACGCCGTTGCCGCCCTGCAATGGGCCTGCGGCGCGGGGATCATCCGCGGCACCGGTGACGGCAGCACCCTTACTCCCCAGGGCGGGGCCACACGGGCACAGGCTGCCGTGATCCTCACGCGATTCTGCGCGCAATCCCAATGACAGGGCATAAACGATGCCGGGGGTGGAGATCATTCTCCACCCCCGGCTGTTTGCGCCAGAGGCCGCCCAAGCCCGAACATCGTCTTTCCCGCTTATGGGCCAGGGATGCAAAGGTTTTGGGTCTGCCAGTTTGGCTTTCTCAACGGGAAGCCCCGTCAGCTCTTCGTCACATTGGGCACATGGTCCACCGGGGACCAGTCGGTGATCTTCTGGCTCCCATATTCGGATATGGTGACAGATTGCAAATTTGTCAAATTCCGGAGGGGAGAAATGTCTACTACATCACTGACTGTGAGATCCAAATTTTGCAGATTGGTGAGATTGCTCAAAGCAGACAGATTCACAAGAGATGGAACAACAGGGTCATATTCAAAATCTCTAGCCTGAATGGTGAGGGACTGCAAATTGGTCAGAGAAGCCAGGGGGGAAAGATCAATAGACTGACTTTCGTGTCCATTCATGGAAAGAAATAGAGATGTCAGGTTCGTCAGGTTCTTCAAAGGCTCTAGGGAGGTAAACTCTCCCGTTACAGAGATGCCGCCGGAAATCGTGAGACTCTCCAGACTGGTTAAATTTGCAAGGGGAGCAAGATCCTCCACACCAACAGGGATTTCCAACGAAATCAATTCTGTCAGATTGCTGAGCCCCTGAATATCATAAAGCTCTGTATAACCATAGACTCTGTCTGGAAGCCGCAGCGTCTGCAGGTTTGTCAAAGCTGAAAGCGCATCTAAATCTGTAAATGTTGCATCCATAGAATAGCATTCCAATGTTTTCAGGTTGACCAGATTTTTTGCCCAATCAAAGCTGGAGATCTCTGCTACATTGAAAGTCATTTTTTCTAGATTTACGAGATTTGAAAGAGAACTCAAGTCTTTAACCGCAGGCCCGGGAGCATTGCCATCTGCCCGATCAATCACAAGCGTGTGAAGGCTTGTCAAATTTTTCAATGCACCAATATCATTGAGCGGGAGGTTTGCTTTGACATTTAATGTGTTTAATCCGGTTAACCCGGAAAGAGCGTCTAAATTTGTCAGTCCGAAATGTCCAAATGTCAGAGAGGTTAGATTCGGAAGTTCTTCCAGCGGTGAGAGATCTGTAAGGTCCGGATTGTTTTCCAAGTTCAGCTTTGTCAGATTCACCATATAATGCAGATCTTGAATCTCCGTATTCGTAAGTCCCTGATTGCTGAGGTCCAGCTCTGTCAAATCGGTGCTGTACTCCTGCCCGGCGATGGTGATGGAGGGCACCTCCGCCTGTATCAGCTGGACGGTCTCACCATCTGCGTCAACAGTTGTTCGGCCGCCCCCGCCGATGGCAATGCCGATCCCCACGGCAACGACCACCGCCGCGGCGATGGCGGCAATGCGGGCAGGTTTCACCTTTTTCTTCTCCGGGGCGGGCGCCGCCGCGCCGCCGGAGACGGGCACCTCCACTACCTGCTGGGACTCGATGGCGTCCAGGAACTCCGCCGCGCTCTGGAACCGGTCCTCCGGCTGGACGGCGAGACCCTTCAAAATGGCCTTGTCCAGGTACTCCGGGATGTCGATGCCGCATTGGGAGATGGGAACGAGGGTGTCCTCGTCCAGCCGCTCCAGGGACTCCGGCGGCAGAAAGCCGGTGATGGCGGCGTAGAAGCAGGCCGCGCAGGAGTAGACGTCGGTAAAGGGCCCCTGGCGGCTTCTTCTAATGTACTGCTCCTTGGGCGCGTAGCCGACTTTCAAAATCACGTCCAGACTTTTGGACTTGTCGCCGATGGAGTACCGGGCAGAGCCGAAGTCCAGCAACTTCACCATGCCGTCCTTGGTGATATAGATGTTGTCCGGCGTCACGTCCCGGTGGATGAACCCCTCCGCATGGACGGCCGTCAGCGCCCGCAGGACGGGGATCATCACATTCAGGGTCTCTTCTACGCTGACTTTTCCGCCGTGATTGGCGATGTAGGTCTTGAAGGAGATGCCCTCGATGTAGTCCATGACGAAGTACGACGTATCGTTCTCGTCAAAGTAGTCCGTCACACCGGCGATGT
>NZ_JACSNX010000013.1 GCF_016902445.1 Oscillibacter valericigenes
ATGATCTCCTCCTCGTCCGTCAGGCTGGTGCGGTCATACACCGTCAGCTCGCCCAGCTTCTCCAGCTCGCCCCAGCTCAGGTCCCCGGGGTTCTCCGTATAGCCGTCCAAAATCACGATCTTCATGGGTTGTTCCTCCTAACTTGGTTGTCCCCCGGCCGTATAGGGCCGGGGGACGGTGTGGGTCTCTGTCTCAGCACTTCTGCAGCAGATCCATGGAGACGCCGTACTTTCCGGCCAGTTCCTGGAACTCCTTCTCGATGGCGGGGCTGATATCGATGCCCTCTGCCTCCGCCTTCTGGGTAGAGCGGTACTCGATCTCGCCGGGGATCATGATCTCCTGGAACCCCGGGGCCGCCGGGGCGGCCTTCAGCTCATCGTACATGGCGTCAGTCCGGGCCTTGAAGGTCTCCAGATCCACAAAGCGGCCGATGTCGATGGCGCCCATGAAGTAGCCCACGCCGGAGGGCTCCTTGGGGTCCTCGAACATCCGGGGGATCTGCCGGCTGTTGTTGCCGCCGCAGAGGCAGCAGCAGATCACGTCGATGATCAGGGCCAGGGCGTAGCCCTTGGCGCCGCCCAGCGGGGTCAGGGCGCCCTTGTTGGCCACGACGGGATCCGTGGTGGGGCTGCCGTCCGGGGCCAGGGCCCAGTTGTCCGGAATGGACTTGCCCTCTTTCATGGCCAGGGCGATCTTGCCCTTGGCCACGGTGCTGGTGGCCATGTCCAGCACCAGATCCGGGTACTTGCCGGAGGGCACCGCCACCGTCATGGGGTTGGTGCCCAGCATGGCGGTGGCGCCGCCGAAGGGGGCCACCAGGGCGGGCGAATTGCAGATATTGAAGCCGATCATGCCCTCCGCCGCGGCCTGCATGGCGTAGAAGCCGCCGAAGCCGTAGTGGGAGGCGTGATTCACGGTGCAGAAGCTGACGCCGTACTCCTTGGCCCGCCGGATGCACTCCTGCATGGCGGCGGTGCCGATGGTGGAGCCCATGCCGTTGTTTCCATCCATAGAGAAGACCGCGCCGCTGTCCATGGTGATGGTGGGCTGGGCCGTGGCGGAAGTGCAGCCCCGCTCGATGCGGGTCACGTAGCCGCCCAGCCGGGTCATGCCGTGAGAGCGGACGCCCCGCATATCGCTGAGCAGCAGGTTTTTCAGCAGCGTCTCAGCATCCTGGTGGGACATGCCCACCTTTTCCGCCACCTGGATACCGAACTGCCGCAGGGATTCGACTGTGTATTTCATGGGAAAGACCTCCTTCAATCTGCGTTTGGTTTATCTCTGGGGTGCGATGGCCGCCCGGCGGCGCTGCATCTCGCCCCGCCACTCCATGATCTGCTTGGCCGTGACCTTTTCCCCCCGGGCGATGGCGGCCTGGCAGGGCCCCTTCAGGGCCTCCTCGGCATCCATGGCCCGGACGCAGGCCTCCGCCAGCTGTCCGGCGATCTCCTGGGGGATGACGATGGCCCCATGGGCGTCCGCGTGGATCAGATCCCCGGGGCGGACGGTCATGCCGCAGATGTCCACCGCCGTGCCGGCCTCCACCATGTGGATGTAGGCGTGGGAGATCAGCACCTCTTTGGAGAACAGATAGAACCCGACCTTCTTTACCTCTTCGATGTCCCGGACGCCGCCGTCGGTGATGACGCCGATGCAGCCCAGGGCCCGGTGGACCGTGGCCTGCACGTCGCCCCAGAAGGAGCCCACCGGCACCCGGTCCAGATCCTGGATGGCCGCCACCATGGGCAGGTCAAAGTCCTCATACTGGCGGTAATACGCCTCCATCACGGCGCTGTGGGCCGGCGTGGCCGGCTGCCGGGCGGAGATGACGCCGGTGCGGGCGTAGCCCACCATGGCCTTGTCGCTCATGGCGGCGCGCATCCGCAGCTCCGGCCGGGTGAAGCCCTCAGTCCGGCTCCGGACGCCGAAGCCCTCAATGGCGTTGCAGATAGTGGGGGTGTCGAACTGGGCCAGGGCGTCCAGCTGTTCCCGTGTCAGCAGCTCCATCTCAATACGCCCTCTCCAGCTGGTCCAGGATGGTGTGGGAGGTCTGCATCACGTTCTTGGCGCCGCTGACGATGTAGTTGAAGTCGAAGTTCATGCACATGAAGTTGACGCCCCGGCGGGTCCAGTCCCGGATGAACTTCTCGCTGCAGGCGCCGGACACGCCGAAGAGCTTGCCGGTGCCGGCCAGGGCCTCGCCGATCTTGTCGAACTGCTCCAGCACCTCGGGGTCATTGACGGTGTAGGTCCGCTCCGGGGTGTTCATGCTCATGGTGAAGTCGTTGGGGCCCACCACGAAGCCGCTGATGCCAGGCAGCTTGGCGATCTCCGGCAGGTCCTTCACCACATCGATATGCTCGATCTGGACGATGGTGAGGATGTACTTGTCCGTGTCGGCCACGTACGCGTTCTTGTCCCAGATGCCGTAGTTGACCGCCCGGCGGGTGCCCATGCCCCGGATGCCGGCGGGGGGATAGTGGGTGGCGGCGGCAGCCTGCTTGGCCTCTTCCAGGGAACAGACCATAGGCACCACGATGCCGTCTGCGCCCATGTCCAGGATGGCCTTGATGATGACGGGGTCGTTCCAGGGCACCCGGACGATACCGGCGGCACCGGCAGCCCGGCAGGCCATCAGGTGGTTCTGGATGTCCTTGCGGTCGATGGCGCTGTGCTCGCCGTCGATCCAGATAAAGTCAAAGCCGCAGCCGGCGATCATCTCCGTGACGAAGGGACTGTCGAAGCCCACATGGGAACCCAGCGCCAGCTTGCCGGCGGCTACCTTGTCAGTGATCTTGTGTGCGTTATACATGGAAATTCCTCCTTGTTGAACGATATAGGGGTAGAAGAACGGCAGGCCCGGCCGGTTTTCGGCCGGACCTGCCGCCGAGGGGAAAGCTGGTCAGAGTGTCTTACTTGAAGTAGTCGGCGTAGGCCATCATCTTCTCGTTCTCTTCCTGGATGTAGGCGATGGACTCCTCGGTGTCCATGAAGAGCGGGGTCTGGTTGTAGGCGGTCTTGATGGCCTCTGCATATTCAGGCATCTCAGAAACCGTCTTGAAGGCTTCCGCAAACTTCTCAGTGATTGCAGGATCCACGCCCTTCGGGAACAGCACATAATAGGTCAGGTCATAGGACATATTCACGCCCTGCTCCAGGCAGGTAGGAACGTCGGGCAGATAGTCCAGCCGCTCGGAGGTGGTGACGCCCAGATACTTGAAGTCGCCGGAGGTCACATAGTCCTGAACGGTGCCGATGGGGTTGATGATAACATCCACATGGCCGCCCAGCAGAGAGGCGACGCGCTCGGCGGAGGAAGAGGCGTTGACGATGTTCAGCTGGGCATCCTCCTCCACGTTCAGCACGACGGAGGCCCAGTGAGAGGTGGCGCCGGTGTTGGCGGCGATCTTCACGGTCTGCGGATGTGCCTGAGAATATTCAATCAACTCCTCCATGGTGTCATAGGGGGCGTCGGCGCGGACCACAACGGCCTCGCCGGAGCTCTCGCCAACGACAGCGACGACGTCGAATGCCTCGGAGCCGTAGTCGGCGATGCCGGTAGCCTGGTTGATATTCAGGCAGGTGTGATAGAACAGGCAGGTATAACCGTCGGGAGCGGCATTTTTCACTTCCTCGGAGCCCAGGGCGCCGCCGTTGCCGGTGATGTTGGTAACGGCCACGGTCTCTCCCAACACATCCTCCAGATACATTGCATACGTACGAGCATTAAAGTCCGTGTCGCCGCCGGCGCCCATGGGCACGATCATATTGATGGACTTGGTGGGCCAGTCGGTGCCGCCCTCGTCCGTGGAGGCACCGCCGTCATCCGTCGTGTCAGAGCCGCCATTGCAGCCCGCCAGGAGCGTGCACATCATTGCTATGGCAGAGAGAAGGGCAAACAATTTCTTCCAGTTTTTCATTTCGAGACTTCCTTTCTTTTCATGTTTGAACAGCATCTGCCGTGTATCCAAATCAGGAATTGGCGGCGGCCTTGCGATCCTTCAGCTGCTTGCGGACCGTCAGTACGATGGAGATGGCGGCCATCACCAGGAACACGCAGGAAATGGGGGACGTGATGAAGATGCTGGGATCGTTGTTGGAGTACATCAGAGCGCGGCGCAGATTGGTCTCCACTGTCTCGCCCAGCACGAAGCTCATGATCATGGGAGGCAGCGGGATATCCAGCTTGCCCATGGCATAGCCCACCAGGCCGAAGAAGATGATGGACCAGCAGTCGAACATCCGGTTGTTCAGAGCGAAAGCGCCGATGATGCACAGTACGATGATGATGGGCATCAGATAGTACTTGGGCACCTTCAGGACCTTGGCAAACAGCCGCAGGCCGAACATCTGGATAACGATCATCATGACGGAGGCGACGCACATAGAGGCGAAGATACTGTAGACCACGTCGGGGTGAGAAGTGAACAGCAGGGGTCCGGGCTGCACGCCGTGGACGATCAGGCCGCCCAGCAGCATGGCGGTGGCTGCGTCGCCGGGGATGCCCAGGGTCAGCAGGGGGACCATGGCGCCGCCGATGGTGGCGTTGTTGGCAGTCTCGGAGGCCACGACGCCGTCGATGATGCCGGTGCCGAACTTCTCGGGATACTTGGACTTGTTCTTGATGACAGAGTAGGCCAGGATGTTGGAGGTGGCGCCGCCGATGCCGGGCAGGATGCCGATGCCCACGCCGATCAGGGCCGCGATGAGGAAGTTGACCTTCTGGCTCAGGAATTCCTTCAGGGTGAAGCCGAAGCCCTTGCCCTTAAACTGCATCACCTGGCCGGAGCCGGCGATGAGCTGCTTCTTGTTGGCGGCGGTGCTGAGGATCTCTGAGATGGCGTACAGCCCCACCAGGACCGTCAGGATGTCGAAGCCGCCCCGCATGCCGGAGAAGCCGAAGGTATAGCGGTCCACCGCGTCGATGGGAGCCGCGCCCACAGTGACGAACACGATGCCCAGCGCCGCGGAGATCAGGCCCTTGACCAGGGACTTGCCGGACAGGCTGGAGATCAGCGTCAGGGAGAAAATCGCCACGGCAAAATACTCCGCGGGGCCGAACTTCAGAGCGAAGTCCGCGATGATCGGAGAGACAAAGACCAGCACCAGGATGCCGAAGATCGTGCCCAGGAAGGAGAACACCGTGCCGACGCCCAGCGCTTTATAGGCCTGACCTTTTCTGGCAAGGGGGCTTCCGTCGAAGCAGGTGGCCACCGAGGCCGGCGTGCCGGGGATGTTGATGAGGATCGCCGCGATCAGGCCGCCGGACACGGCGCCGATGTAGATGGCGATCAGCAGGGCCATGCCCTTGATGGGGCCCAGGCTGTAGGTCACCGGCAGGAACAGGGCGATGCCGGTCACTGCCGTCAGGCCGGGAACAGAGCCGAAGATGATGCCGACAATCGTTCCCAAAATCATCAGCACCAGGGTTTCCGGCGATGCGATCGCCGCAAGACCGTCAATAAAAAGTTCCATTTATCACGCCCTCCTTTATCCGATGATACCGGTCGGCAGGACCATATCCAGGCCGTACACGAACAGGTAATAGACGCCGACGGCCACCACAACAGAGAGAATGATGATGACCGGCAGCTTCCGCTTCTGCTTCGGCGTCAGCAGCATCATGGTGGCAAACAGGAACAGCGCCGAGGAGATCATGAAGCCCAAAACAGACATGAGCGCCATGTAGACGATCAGGATCAGGAAGATCGCCACCAGGGCCTTGGTGTCGGCGTTCCGGTTGGCGGCATCGTCGTCCCAGTCCTCCACCTTGAATTCGCCGTTCTCATCAGCCGTCTCCGCGGGCGCGGCGGGGGCCTCTGCCGCAGGGGCGCTCTTGCTGGTTCTGGAAGCAAAGACCAGCTGCAAAACGCTCAGAAGGATCAGCAGCACACCCACTACCTTGGGCAGGAACGAGGAGTCCACTACAGAGGACCCACCGTAAGCGTCATAGCTTGGGATCGTGAAAGCCAGCGCGAAATACGCGATGCCGACCACCAGGAAGATGACACCCACCAACATTTCTTTGTTTTGCATGAGTTTTTTCATCCGTTCTCACCTCCGAAATCTGTTTACACCCTCGGTCCCTTGGGCACCACCACCGGCCAGGTGGGCTGCTTGCCGGAGAGTACCTCGTCGATGCCCATGGCAGCGTGCAGGCCCATGCGGTCCGTGGTCTCAATGGTCAGCGCCGCGTTGTGAGGCGTCACCACCACGTTGGGCAGCTGGAACAGCGGGTCCTCCGGGCTGGGAGGCTCGGCGGGATACACGTCCAGCCCCGCGCCGGCGATGGCGTTGTTCTTCAGTGCCTCGATCAGGTCCTCCTCCCGGATCAGGTCGCCCCGGGCCGCATTGATGAGATAGGCCGTGGGCTTCATCATGCCGATCAGCCGAGCGTCCACGCTGTTGCGGGTCTCCGGTGTGGAGGGCATGTGGATGGACACGATATCGCTGCCGGAGAAGATCTCCTCCATGGTCTCACAGCGCCGGACCTCCGGGTCCCACCGGTCCGCCGGCAGGAAGGGGTCATATCCCAGCACCTTCATGCCGAAGCCGTTGATGGCCTTCTTTGCCACCATGTGGCCGATCTTGCCCAGGCCCAGCAGGCCCAGGGTCTTGCCCTCCAGATCCATGCCCTTGACCCGGTTGCGGATCTCGTAATCCCCGTTCCGAATGGCCTTGTCAAAAAGGACCAGCTTTTTGGCGCAGGCCAGGATCAGCATCATGGTGTGCTCCGCCACCGCCACCGTATTGGACAGGGGGCCGTTGGTCACCCAGATGTTCAGGTCTCTCGCCGCGTCCAGATCGATCTTGTCCAGGCCGACGCCGTGCTTGCTGATGACCTTCAGATGAGGCGCCGCCTCCATGATCCCACGTGTGATATGCTCGTTCCGGGCCAGCAGCGCATCGCAGTCTGCAGCGTCTTCCATAATGGTCTGTTCATCGATCCCCCGGCCCATTTTGATGACGTACCCGCGTTCCCGCAGATAGTCCTTTCCCGGCTGGGAAATGTCCGAAGGGATCAGGACCTTCTGTTCCATGTGGTCACATCCTCTCTGTCTGTTTGCCCGTCTATAGAGCAACTTTCGTGCCAATCCCGGCGATCCGGCATATTTTAAAATTCTTTTTTCATATTGCTTAAATTTGGGGAAAGTGTTTTTGAATGTTCGCCGAAAGTATCGTCAAATTCCAGTCAATGTTTTTGGCGGTTTCGTCAAATATTGTTTCAAGTGTTTAAAATATCGTTTAACCCGTTTAATTTTGTTTTATACACAGCGATTTTTCCCTCTTGACGGCCAAAAATGTGTTTGCTATGATCGTTCTATAGAACAGTCAGAAACAGGAGGGGTGTTATGGTTCGGATCGCCATCGTCATTCCATATGCCAGCATGGCGTCGTTGGCACAGGAGGTGTTTCAGGAGCACACCGCTCAGATGCGGCTGCAGCAGCGGGACTCCACAGACTACTCTCTGGAGATCATCGTGGCGCCCACCACCCAGGAGCTGCTGCCTCAGATGCCGGACTGCGACGCCATGATCGTCCGGGGCGCCACCTATCTGGATCTGTGCCGGAACGCGCTCTCCGTCCCGGTGATCGAATTGATCATCAACGGCACGGACATCGTGAACATGCTGCTGCAGCTGCGGCAGAAATACGGCTCGGTGCCGGCGGCTGTCCTGGGCACCCAGAACATGATCCTGGGCGTGGAAAAGCTGGCCCGGCAGCTGAATGTGGATGTGACGCCCTACTGCTTCCCGGAAAACTCCGTGCCGGAGATCCGCAAATGCGTGGAGCAGGCCGCCCGGGACGGCAAGAAAGTCGTCATCGGCGGAAGCACCGGCTGCCGTCTGGCAGAGGAGATGGGCCTGACCTCCATGCTGATCTCCTCCGGGCGGGAGGCCTTCTGGAACGCCATCTCCGAGGCCAAACAGCAGGCCAAGATCAGCATCGTGGAGCGGGAGAAGGCCCTGAGCCTTCAGACCATGCTGGACAACGCCTATGAGGGGCTGGTGGCCATCGACCGCAACCGGCAGATCTCCTTTTTGAATATGGCGGCCATCCAGATCCTCCAGCTCTCCCAGCGGGAGCAGTACCTGGGCAAGCCGGCCTCCACCGTGTTCTCCACACCCACGCTGAATCGGATCGTTTCTGCGGCGGAGAACACGGATGAGATCATCGAATACAAAAACACCCACCTGTCCGTCAAGACCCGCAGCCTGACCATGCACGGCGCTCCCGTGGGCCGGGTCGTCTCTCTGCTGAATGCCGCCCAGATCCAGACCACGGAGGATCAGCTGCGGAAGAAGCTCCACTACAAGGGGCATCAGGCAAAATACTCCTTTGACCACCTGATCACCCGCAGCCCCCGGATGCTGGAGTGTATTCAGGAGGCCAAGGCCTACGCCCTGACGGATTCCAACATCGTGGTGGTGGGCGAGACGGGCACCGGCAAGGAGCTCATCAGCCAGAGCATCCATGCCTTCAGCCACCGGGCCGAGAACAATTTCGTGGCTCTGAACTGCGCGGCCCTGCCGGAAAATCTGCTGGAGAGCGAGCTGTTCGGCTATGTGGAAGGTGCCTTCACCGGTGCCGCCAAGGGCGGAAAGCCCGGCCTGTTCGAGATCGCCCACAACGGCACCATCTTCCTGGACGAGATCTCGGAGATCCCCCTGGGCCTCCAGGGCCGCCTGCTGCGGGTCCTGCAGGAGCGGGAGATCATGCGCCTGGGCGACAACCGCATCATCCCCATCAACATCCGGGTCATCGCGGCCACCAACAAGAATCTGGAGGACCTGGTCCATGCCGGAAAGTTCCGCAGCGATCTGTACTACCGCCTGTACGTGCTGCAGCTGAATCTCCCCGCCCTGCGGGAGCGGCGGGAGGACATCCCCCTGCTGGTGCAGGGCTTCATCCGCCAGTTCCAGGCCCGGGAGGGGCTCACCACGCCGCTGGAGCTGAGCGAGGCCGACTTCCGCCTGCTGCAGGACCGCCCATGGCGCGGCAACATCCGGGAGCTGCGGAACTTCTGTGAGCGGCTGGTGGTCCTCTATCAGCCCGGGACCTCCGTGTCCGACCTTCTGGCCCACCTGCTGGACACCTCCTGCTCTCCGGATCCGGAGCCTCAGGTGGCCATCCCTCTTCCCGGATCCTCCCACGCCAGGATCGACCTTCCCTATGAAACGCTGCGTGCGGTGCTGCAGGAGTGCCGCGGGAACCGGACCCAGGCGGCGGCAAAGCTGGGGATCAGCCGGGGAACGCTCTGGCGCATGCTGAAGAAGTATCAGTCCCAGGATTGAGGCACTGTGCCCGCCGGCTCCGCAGCGGCTGTCCGGCCTCCGCAGCCGCAGGTCCCGCTCCGGGGATGCACTCTCCCGGCAGCTGTCCCCGCAGGCGGGGCGTCCTGATCCTGCGCCCGGGCGGCTCTGTCCGGCGCACATCTGCGGTCCCGGCGGCCGTCCGATTTTTTTCATTTTTTTAGAAAGAATCTCTTGACAATGGAGGCCCCGTTCTGGTATAGTAATTTGTGCCCGTTCGGGTTAGCTATTCGGCGGCATAGCTCAGTTGGCTAGAGCATGCGGTTCATACCCGCAGTGTCCCCGGTTCAAATCCAGGTGCCGCTACCAGAGAATCCCATGAAGCGCTTCGGCGCTTCGTGGTTTCTCCAACCGGCCCGTTGGTCAAGTGGTTAAGACACGGCCCTTTCACGGCTGTAACATGGGTTCGAATCCCGTACGGGTCACCATCCCATAGGACGCCGTCGTGCGGCGTCTTATGGGACCTCAAAAATCACATATCCGTATGGAGGCTTAGCTCAGCTGGTTAGAGCGCCTGCTTCACACGCAGGAGGTCACTGGTTCGAGTCCAGTAGTCTCCACCATCTGAACCCCCTGGAACCGTAAGGTTCCAGGGGGTTTCTCGTTCTTCTGATACACACCAAAGTACACACTTTTATTTTTTGGCGAGGATTGACTTGATGGCCTGTCCCGTGTAATCTGCGGCTTTCTGCAGGTCACCGGCCATGACATGGCCATAAGTACCCTCGGTATCCATGTCCCGGCTGTGGCCAATGACCATTTTCTTCAGGCCCTCCGGCATCTCCTTGTTGATAGAGACATAGGTATGCCGGAGTTCATACAGGGTGGTCTCCGGAATCCCGTTCGCCCGGCAATACCGCTTCCAGGCTCGGATGAAGTTCTTGTTCACCAACGGACCGCCGTCTGGGCCGGGAAACAGATAGGGGGAGATCATGCCTGCTTCCTTCAGCATGGCCCGCTGCGCCTTGACCTCTTCCATGCCGATCTCCGGAAGCTGGAAGGTCCGCTGGGCGTTGTGGTTCTTGCCTTGGGTGATCTCCCTGCGGACATTGATGGAGCGCCGCACAATGACCTTGCTGCCCTTGATATCGGACTTGTCCTCCAGGCCGGTCAGCTCCCCGGGGCGGAGGCCCGTGATGACCGCGAACCGATAGGCATGGATATACCAGTCCTGCACCGGCTTGCCGCGCCAGGTGGTCATATCAGAGCGGAAGAGTGTTATGATGCCGTCCGGTGAGACGATCCGCTTTTCTGGCCGTTTGGCGCCAGCAGGAATCGCCAGCGTCTCCGGGTACAGTCTGGTTTTGCCATGCTGCCGGCACCACTTCAGCCAGCCCATCATGCAGCCCCGGATATCCCGCAGCGTTTTGGCTGAGAGCTTCCTGCTGGCGTATGCCCGGTCGATCACGTCCTGCAAGTCTCCTTCGGTCAGGCGGTTAATCCGGATCAAGCCAATTACAGGCCGGATGTACAGCCGGATGAAGCCGCAATACTGGGAGGCATGGCCGGCTGATTTTGTTCCCTTCAAATACTCTTCATACTGATCCAGCAGTCGGCCAACTTGAACCGTCTCCGCTGAGGTGGGATCTTCCAGCCAGCGGTCGGCCTTGCGCTCCGCCTCCAGCTTCCCTTTTCGGCCGGTGAGCGTGCTCGTGAAGGTCTTTCGCTTTCCGTCTCTCTGGACATTGACCTGCCAGCGGTGATACCGATCCACCCAGTATGCCTCGCTGATACGCATATTACCGTCCCCCCTCCTGTCCGTCCATCTTAAAGGGGGCGGCAGCGCCGGACAAGGGTGCCGCTGTACGAGGCTCCTGGAGGGAAGCAAGATAGATCCTCGTCACATCGTCCCGGCCGTGGCCCAAAAGCTGGGAAACCGCCTTCCTGGCCTCGTAGGGCGTGGCGCCGGCGGCGATCCGCTCCTGGTACCACTCGGCCGCGCAGGTGTGCCGGAGGCCGTGGAAGGTCATGGGCCGGGCTGACCCAGTGTCCTGCGCACCGGGACGATGTGTACGAATAAATGATTGCAGCTGCTGGATGGCTGTATGAGTTTGGACGCCATCCGGGACAAAGAGCTTGTGCCCGCGGGGCGTGGCCTGCAGGGCCAGCTCCAGCCGGCTCACCAGGATAGGATGCAGCGGAACCGTCCGGACAAGGCCGCCCTTGCCCTTGATGGTGATGGCCCCTTCCCGGATGGCTTGCTCCGCCGTGGCGGTGTCAATCCGGAAGCACTCATGGATGCGCAAGCCCGCATACCGGGCCAGATAGAGGATCGTCACGTAGTCCTCCCTGCCCAGGCGCAGTGCCTCCGCCAGCATCCGCTGGAACTCCTCCCGGCTCCAGGTGCGGTCCACGCCGCCGAAGGTGCGCCGCTGCAGCAGAAGATCTCCATTGTCCGGCAGCTGGTGCCGGGGCGCCGCCATCAGGTCATGGAAGAAGCGGATGGCGGCCAGGTCCGTCTTGATGGTGGAGGGGGACTTGCCGCTCTCCTGAAGGAAGGCCACATACGCCACGAGGTGCTTCGGTCCGATATTGGCCAGGCGCTCCAGATGATACCGTTCTGCCAGGAAGCGGCAGAACCGCTGCATGGCCTCATAGTAGCGGGCGCGGGTGCGGTAGCTGCCCGCCCGGTTATGCCGGTACAGGCGGTTCAGCTGGTTGATCAGGTTCAGATAATACTTCGACATACTGCCGTCCTTTCTTCATAAAGGGCGCAGCTCACCCAATGGCGCTGTGGGGCTGTTTCCGGCGAATTTCTGAAAAATCCTCCGGCCGCACAGTGCATCAGGAACCGTCAAAGCCCTGATACAGCTATGTTTTCCCGGCCGAGAGCCGCCAGATCAACAAGCCTGTCTCTGATTGTAATACGTGTTGAGCACGAATGCCGCAGCCCCGCTGGAAGCGGGTGGGAGACGATCTCCCGCGGCGGGCGCGCGCCCTGGGGTGAGGTGCAGATCGCTCTGCCGGCGCCCGGATGTCCGCCCCCGGCAGCGGGGCAGGAATGATGCGGATGGTGGCTGCGGCTCTGCCGAGCGCCGCGCCGGCCGGAAGACTCCCCGGCCCGGAGATGCGATAAAAACTTGTGGTCATGTCTCGGTGTTTCATCATGTTCTCCTTTTGGCGCCTCCAGCGGGAAGATCCCCCTGGACCATGGCGCATACTGGTCTCTTCGGTTTTGGCGCTGCGAGGACGTCACAGGCGGCCTCTCCTTTGTCGGTCATGTTGGTGTGATCAATACAAAAAGGCCCGAAAACTTCTCTCGTTTTCGGACCTTATGATCTATTCAGTTGTCCGTTTGGGGTTTCTGATCTGGCAGGTCTCCGGGCGGCGGGCATACTGCTCCCTCCGGGTGCAAAATCTGACCTACAAAATCTGACCTAACATCGATCTTATCGTAGCACGGCACGGACACGGCGTCCAGTTGCGCTTTTGGCTACACTTCGGCACTCTCCCAATCAACATCCCCCAATGGGGGAAATTTCAAACAGGGACAGGGCAGAATATTCCCCCTGCTCATACGTACAAACCTAACAACGTGTGCAATGCGTCAACCGCGAACGGATCGGCTTCCCATTCCGCCCCCCGCATTTCAGCAGAGTACGCACAAAAATCAATCTACCTCTTTTTTACCAAATTTTCCGGAGTTTTGCAAGCGCAAAACAGTGTCAATTCCATGTCAAAACACTGCCAATTTTTATCAGGCTGTCCGGAGCTGGCAAGGCCAGTGGCGCACTTGTCCCTTGTCTCGTGCCAGTCCTCCCTAACTTACTCCGCCCTAATCGCCCTTCGGCGAGATAAAACAATGATACGCAGATACTATGCCTGCTATACGCAGTGCTCAGATACTTCCTCAATCCGTAAATATTGTACCATGTATTCAGATTGATGTCAAAGTTTGAAATTTTCCACCTGTGTATCAAAATTTTTGTTTGTTTTTTTGAAAATCAGTTGCTCTAATTTGTGCAACTTCTGCATTGAATTCCCGTGTTTATGTATGGTATATTTCCTGTAGGGAAACATATCATTTAACAGAGCTGGAACGTTCCGCAATCGGGGCAGGGTGTAAAATGCCGCAAGGCACACCTGGGAGGAAAGGTTCCAGCTCTGTTATTTTTTTCTCTCGCAAGTCATGTATACGTGCCTGTAAACCATCTTAACCGGCTCCATTGTAAGATACTCCCGCAACTCGCTTTCTGTGTGGATTGGAAACAGGGGAAGAATGTATTTCAGGCTTTTTGATGCAAGAACACTTAAGGCCCTGCGTTTTCCATTTTTGCAGAGTGGCTGTATCCTTTTATGAGCCAGAGCAGCCTTAACACAAAGAGGGCAGAGAGTTTTAAAATAGAGCATATCTTCGAGAGTTTCATATTGTTCAAAATGTTCTCTTATTGCACCGCACAGAAGATCTGCAATTTGAATCAACAGAAAATTTGCATCTTTTGAGTCACGAAAGACAATCTGCTCGGTATAGTGCCTTTTTCTCTGGCTTTTTATGTGGTCAAAGACATCTGCTAATGGGACTTCTTCTGTGTTCTTCATTCGGTCGATTGCAATTAGAATCTTTGAGTCTTCTTCCAGGCAATATTTATCCAGAGACCGAAGGGCCATCAAATGACAGAGAATCGAAAGATGTTTATTCCCTTGATACTTCGCCTGGTCAACTTCCTTTTTGAACACAATCTGACAGGACAACTGTCCTTTTGCATCTCTCAGCAGTCCGAGGGCCTCAGCCCCTCTGCGGTGCCGCCTGATCCTTGAATATTTCACTTCGTCTTTTTCATTGCAACCGACAATCGCCTTAATCTGCTTCAGAATTTCAAGATTGTGGGCGATATCTTCTTTCTTCACCAAAAAGGCAGCGGCGGCATAGCAAATCGTCGCTCCCCGCTCAAAGGCAAAGCCATCATCTCCAGAGGCGTCTACATACATTACGTAATCAAATTGATTAGGATCAACTTTCACAATAAGCCACCCGCTTATTTATTTCCTTTTGTGTCCGAATCGGACACATTTTTTTTACTCTCTTCTGCCACCAAGTACTCCAGGAAGGTCATGATCTTGTCCTGGCTCTCCGGGGATAGGCCGTTGAACCGCATCACCAGGTAACGTTGCGGCGGGCCTCCCAGGCCGGGATCGGCCTCACCAAGCAATTCACTGACGGTTGTTCCGAGATAACTTGCCAATCGCTCGAATTTGTCAATAGATGGCTGTCGGCCGCGCTTAACATCCGGTAAAAAACTAGTACCAACGCCACTCTCTTTACAAGCAGCTGTCGGGCTTACGCCTTTTAACGTCGCAAAGTGTTTTACATTTTGCACAAATATTTCAACATTCATGGGCGACCACACCTATTCTGAATTTGGGCAGTTTATGCAAAAATGCGCAATATCGAGTTTTTATATTGACAATGCGCAATATCGAGTTTATTATTTACCCATAGGCAAGAAACCGCAGGGCAACAGAGGTCCCCAAATATAACGGGAGCCAAACCCCTGTCGGCCTCCGTGGAAAAACAAATAAACTACAAGGCAATTTTATCACGGAGAGGTGTATGTTTCAAGCATTTCAGGAAGGAGGTTTCTAATGGCAAACAACATCAAGCAGCTGCGGGAGGCCGCCGGCATGACCCAGGCGGAACTGGCCGCCAAAATGCAGCTCACCACGCCCTCGGTCACCAAGTGGGAGCTGGGCCGGGCCAATCCCACTTACGACAATCTCATCCAGCTGGCGGAGATCTTCGGAGTCTCCCTGGATGAGGTGGCCGGGCGCCAGACCAGCGCTTGAATCTATTTGTACCATATCGCAAAAAGGAGGAAAACACCATGCCGGAGGACTACAGCAATATCTATAAAATCGCTCGTCGAGCGGCTGGTTTTACCCAAGAATCAGCCGCCGAGCAACTGGAAATCTCTGTTGACAGTGTGCGGGCATATGAGACTTCCCAGCGTCTGCCGCCCAGTGAGATTGTAGAGCGGATGGTCGTCTGCTTTCACGCTCCCCAACTCGCCTACCAACATTTGCACGAGACGAACGCCCTCATATCACGGGTGATCCCACAGTTGGAGCAGCGAAGCATCCTGGAGGTTGCCATCCGGATCTACAACCGGATGCGGTATTTTTCCCAAAATGCCTGCTTGGAGCGCCTGTTGACTATTGCGGAAGATGGGCGGATCGATGACACTGAACGGCCGGAGTTCGATGAGATCATCGAGGAGCTGCGGAGCATCATCCAGTCTGGCCTGGAGCTGGAAATCTTCTGCTCGCCTGATCCAGCCACGAAAAAAGACCGCCCCACGGGTGGAGCCGTGAGACGGTCTGGGTTCCGGGCTTGCGCCGAGAACGATTGCAAATTTATTTAGCCACGCCGAAAGGAGGAAACCATGTATCGGTACTTATCAGGAAGACTGCGGCAGCTGGGGCTGAAGCAGAGTGACCTGGGCTATGCCCTGGGAATCGGTGCGACCGCTGTCAGCCATCGCATGACTGGCCGCACACCATGGGGCATTGACGAGATGTATAAGGTCTTGGAGTTGTGCCAGGCCCAGCCGGAAGAGCTACATATCTACTTCCCTCCCCCGACTTCGCAGCGCCCGTACAGGAGGGCTGCGTCATGAGGCAGTGTACAAAAGAAGACCGCCCCGCGGGTGGAGCCGCGAGACGGTCGGGGTTCTGGGCTTGCGCCGAGAACGATTGCAAATCTATTATAGCAAATTCCTGCCGGATTGCAAGCCCCAGTTTCTCCAGGAAAGGGGTGACTCTCCCATGATCATCTGGGGACTTGTGCTGATCGGCATTTGCACGCTCACCAGCGGGCTGTTCCGGCTGGTGGACAAGATCGAGGGGAGGCGGTAAACGTGGCCACATGGAAAGTGCTGGATCTGCGGCAGCGAAAGACCTACGGCCCCCATGACGGGGAACTGATCGTGCTGCACATGATCCCGAAGAGCGCCTGGGGACGGTCCGAGCGGTATCTCACCGGCCGCCTCCGGACTGAGGCAGGCAGGACCTGGATGCTCAGCGGTGGGAGCGTGGCCTCCCCCGCTGAGCTGCGGAAACACTATGACCTCCGGTGGCTCCGGCTGCCGGAGGACACCATCTGAGAGGAGGACAGCTATGCGGAGGCATCCCAAGAAGGGTGGACAGTTCGCCATCATTTGGGTGGATCTGCTGTATGAGGACGCGGTACCGGCCACCGGGAAACTGCTCTTCGGCGAGATATACCGGCTCTCCGGGCCGGACGGCTGGTGCGATGCCAGCAATCAAGACTTCATGGATCTTCTGGGGTGCAGCGAGACGACTGTCCGCAATCTGCTCAAGGCCCTGGAGGACGTGGGGCAGATCCGGGTGGTCACCCGGCCCCGCCGGGAAGGCTCCGGCGGCACGGAGCGGTGGATCTTCTGCGGTCGGAAACTGGCCCCTCCGGAGGCCCAGGAGGTACCCGCAAAAAATTGCGGGTACCCCGGGGAGGGTACCCGCAGAAATTTGAGGGGGGTACCCGCAGAAACTTGCGGGTCCACATCTATAAGTAATTATAATAATACCCCCTATAGTCCCCCAAAGGGGGATGACCCTGACCTTTCGAGGTCATTTGACCTGTTTTGGGACAAGTACCCCAAGAAGGTCAAAAAGAAAAAGGCGCGGGAGCTCTGGCAGAAACTGCGGCCAGATGCCGGCCTGGTGTCCGTGATCCTGGACGCCTTGGAGAAGCAGAAACGCAGTGACCGCTGGCAGCGGGATGGAGGCCAGTACATACCGGACCCCACCACCTGGCTCAACGGCCGCCGGTGGGAGGACGAACTGCCGCCAGGGCCTGATTCCCGGCCGCCCAGAAGGGAGGCATATGGATGGGAGTGAACAGGGACAATGCAGCACGTCGAGAGCATGCATTGGATGCGGAGCAAGCGGTGCTGGGTTCGTTCCTGATCGACACCGGCATCCAACAGCAGCTGTTTGCGCGGGTGCGGCCGGAGGATTTTTTGAGCCCGGCCAATCGGAAGATCTACACCACGGCTCGGGCGCTGTTCAGGGCCGGGGAGCCGGTGGACGGCGTCACGGTCCGGGATAAACTGGGCCAGGATTATACGCGCCCGCTGATGGAGCTGATGGAGATCACCCCCACCAGCGCCAATTGGGAGGTCTACGCCGCCAAGATGCGGGACCAGGCGGATCACCAGCGGCTGCGGGACCTTGCAGAGCATGTGCTGGAGCAGCCGAATCTGGAGAGCTGCCGCCCTTATGTGGCGGACATGAGCCAAGTCCTGTCCGCAGGACCGGAGGCAGACAGCTGGACCATGCGGCAGATGGCAGACGATTTTTTCAACAGCCAGGACCCGAACGTGCCGAAGCCGAAGTACATCACCTATGGCCTGGACGTACTGGACAATGGCAGCTACACGGAGCTGGGAGATGTGGTCATCATCGGCGGGTACCCGTCGGACGGCAAAACAGCCCTGGCGTTGTCCTTGGCCTATCACATGGCGGCAGAATACAAGGTCGGTTTTTTTAGCCTGGAGACGGACAAGCGCAAGATCCGGGACCGGCTGATGGCCCATATCGGGCAGATATCCTTGGGGGACATCAAGCGGCGCCGCCTGACGGACCCAGACTGGGTGGCTCTGGCGGCCAAGGGCACCGAGATGGCCAAGCGGGATCTGATTGTGGTCCAGGCCGCCGGTATGACGGCCCCGGAGATCCAGAGTGTGGCGCAGGCCTATGGCTTCCAGGTCATCCTGATCGACTACATCCAGCTGGTGACACCGGAGACAGACCGGCGGGCGCCCCGCAGTGAGCAGGTGGCGGAGGTGTCTCGGAGCTTTCATACATTCGCCCAGCGGACAGGTACCCTGGTGGTGGAGCTGGCACAACTCACCCGGCCAGAAAAAGGGGCATGGCGGCCGCCCACCATGCAGGACCTGAAGGAGAGCGGGCAGCTGGAGCAGGATGCGGATATGATCGTGCTGCTCTACCGGCCTGACCCAGAGGACAAAACACTGGACCAGAACGAAACCCGGAGCCTTAAAATCGGAAAGAACAAGGAGGGACGCCGGGGCACCTGGCTCCTGGCCTTTGACGGAGACCGGCAGACATTTGAACTTTTGGGTGCTGACGGCAAACCCCGCCGGCGTCCCAGCGACCGGAAACGTCGGAAGCGGGACGAGGGGCCGGTTGGGCAGGTGGACTTCTGGGCCGATGGCGGAGAATTCAGGGACACGCCGTGGGGCCAGGAGGAGGCGAATGCAAAATGAGAGTCGGAGACGTGCTATATATCAGGCCGAATTTTTACACGGAATACATGGGCGGAAATGATGGCCCCCGGCCGGCCCGGGTGGTCTACATCCACCCGCTGGTGCGGTTTTACGTGGCGGAGTTCCGGAGCGATCTGGGGCTCCCCTGGCGGGAGACATTTTACCCATACACACGGCGGATCGCGGACATCGTGGACCGGTCCGCGCCGTATCTGCCGCATGAAAAGGAGCTGTTTTGAGTGAGGACGATTGCAATCATGAACAACAAGGGCGGCGTCGGCAAGACCGTCACCGCCATCAACCTAGCGGATATCCTGGTGCGGGACTACCGCCAGCGGGTGATCCTGGTGGACTGCGACGGGCAGATGAACCTGACCAGGTTTTTTGTCCCGGACTTTGACCCGGATGCGGAGTACACCATGGTGTCCCTGCTGGAGGGGGACGGGGAGGCGCTGTGGAGCGACAACCTGCTGCAGGTGAGCAAGGATCTGTGGCTGATTCCCGGTAGCCCGGAGCTGTACACGGAGGATCTGGAGGCCGTCATGGAGGGCCAGGATCAGGTCAAGACCCGCCGGGTAGCGAACTTCGTGGACTGCGCCCGGAAAGACGACGGGGCGGACTTCATCATCTTCGACTGCCCGCCGGGCTTCACGGCGGCCAGCCTGGCGGCTCTGCTGGCCAGCGACGAGGTGGTCATCCCCATGGAGCTGGATGGATTTTCGGTCACCGGCATGGTGACCATGCGGCAGCAGCTGGCGCTGCTGAAGCGCAGCGGCCTGCGGGTTCCCAGGGCCTTCGTGCTGATCAACCGATGGCGGGCCACGGAGTTTGTCAGCGAAGTGGAGACTCAGCTGCGGGAGATGTCCGAGCACGTCAAGATCCCCGTCTATCAGCAGGTGATCCGCAAGAGCGAAAAGGTGCCGGAGAGCACGGTGACCGGGTCCCCGCTGTCTGTGTACAGCCCCCGGAGCGCCGCCGGCGTGGACTTCCGGCGCTGGGTCCGGGAGCTGTGGGGAGGTATGGGCCATGAGCAAGTTTGACCTGAGCCGGATCGTGGGGGCCGCCGATGTGTCCGAATCGGACACGGAGCTGCGGGAGATCTTCCTGGACAAGATCCGGGAGAACCCGGAGAACTTCTACCCGCCCCTGCCGGAGGACGAGGCGGAGGCCCTGCGGGAGTCCATCCAGGCCAACGGTCTGCTGGAGCCCCTGCTGGTGGTGCCGGACGGCGCTATATACCGCCTGGTGTCCGGCCACAACCGGCTCCGGGCTCTGCGGGACCTCCGGGCCAACGCCTTTGGCATGGACTACAAGACGGCCCTGTGCCGGGTGCTGCAGCCCATGGACGCGGACCACGAGATCACCGCTATCATCGAGGCCAACCGGCAGCGGAGAAAGACTCCGGCGGTGCTGCAGCAGGAGGCGGAGGCTCTCACGGAGGTCTACGTCCGGCGGAAGCAGGCCGGAGAAGATCTCCCAGGCCGTATCCGGGATCGGGTGGCGGAGGCCATGCAGGTGAGCGCCACGAAACTGGCCAACCTCAACGCCATCAAAAACGGCATCCGGGAGCCTGTATTTGCATCGGCATGGGCAAGCGGGAACATTTCAGAGGCCTGCGCCCTGGAAATTGCTCGGATGGATGCAGAAAGCCAGCACCAGCTGGCAGTCTGGCTGGAAGATGAGCGGGAGCCGTGTGCGCTGAGCCTGGTGCGGGAGTTTAACGCAATCTCCCACAAACTGGACCATGACTGCAAGCTGGCCGGGATGCCTTGCCCCAATGCGCGGGCCATGTATAAGGCGTTTGTACGGCATGGCACCTGGGAAGGTTGTTGCGGTTGCTGCTCCTGTTGCCTACGGCGGGATACCTGCTCCATCTGCTGCCAGTATGTGGAGCGGAAGGCCCAGGCGCCGGTGGACGAGCCGACGCCGGAGCCCGCGCCGCCCATCAGTGAGCCTAAGCCCGGCATCGACTGGCAGCGGGAGCGTGAGGCGTTCGGAGCCCGCCTGCGGAAGGCTCGGGAGGAAACCGGCCTGGACCGGGCGGCATTTGCGGAAAGGATCGGAGCCTACAAGGCTACATACTCCGCCTGGGAAAATGGCTCTCTGCCCGGAAGTAGCCAGTTCCCAGACCTGGCCCGGGCGCTGGGGGTCAGCACGGACTATCTGTACGGCCTGACGGACGATCCCACACCGCCAGGCGAACGGGCGCCCCAGCCAGAGGGTCAGTTGACCATTGCCGGGTGGATGCCGGGCAGCTGCAGCCCGTCAGAGCCGGGGGAGTTTGCAGTGCTGGTAGACCTGGGGGCTGATGGATATTATCGGGCGTTCATGGCCTGGGATGGTGCCGATTGGGAGATGCTGCCGTCCCGTCAAAAGCCGGAGCTGCCCATCGGCTGGTGGCTCCGTTTACCACCGGAGCCGGAGAAAGGAGAAACAGTATGATCAATTTTGTCAACGACCCTGAACATGATCGATTTACAGCTGCGGCATCCGGAAGTCTGGGCGAGATCGTGTCAGAAATCGGACTCTGTATAAACATCGCCTATAATCTGATCCGGTCCAGAAACCCCGCTGCGGGACAACATTTTCAGGGCGCTTTGCGCTTTATGCTCCGCCCTGAAAGCCCTGTATGGGAAAAGGAGGACGTGCAAGACCATCAAGAAGGGGGCAAGTTCGTGCACGTGGTGGATTTGGACAAGGAGGTTCCCCATGAGTGAGCAGGCATTTGAGCGGAAAAAGGACTTTGTCAACCATGCTCTGAGCCGCTGCGTGGCGGCCATGTACCCCAACGTGTGCCGGGTGGCCTACCACATCCGGGACACCGACGAGGGCCTGCGGGAGACCGCCATGATCCACCTGGCCGGGGGCTATTCCCGGCGGGTGGATGTGACGGGGCTGGACCTGCCGGCCACGCTGGACGCCGTGCTGGCGGTGTTCCGGGAGGCGGCGTAATGGCCCGCTACACTGGCCGCGAAAAGCGGCAGAAGCTCCTGCTGCGCCTGGCAATGGCGGCATGGGTGATCGTTCTGTGCATGGTCCTATGCCTCTGGGTGAGGGGGTGATCCTGTGCACATGACGGACGACGAGATCCGCAGCTCCATGCGCAAGGCCAAAAATCCCACAGAGCAGGTCAAGGTCCTGGCGGAGCTGAACGCCTGCAGCGAGGCGGAGGTCCGCGCCAAACTGGAGGAGCTGGGCATTGCGGTCCCTGCCAAAAAGCCCAAGGTCTGGAAATTCGACACAGGCCGGGCCCGCCAGCTGCTGGCGGAAGGCAGGACAGACCTTGAGGCCGCAGAGATGCTGGGGATCAGCAAGCAGACCTTTGGGGACTGGCGCCGGTCCATGAAGCTCCGGGTGAATCCGGAGCCCCGCCGCCCGGCGAAGGTAAAGCAGGCCGCGCCGGGCCCGGCCCCGGCTGTGCCGGCCTCCGGGGAGCCCGGCACAATGACCGCTGCACGCATGGCGCAGATCTTCACCCAACTGGCCAAATGGCATCCCGACGCCGCCGTGTCCTTCAGCGGGCAGGACATCCGGCGGGTGGAGCTTGTGAGTACCTACGAGGGCGCCGGCGAGCCGGTGCTCTGCGTACGGATCGAGTGAGGTGACAACATGACAACCATGGATTTTAGTACCACGCTGAACGCTCTCCGGAAACTGCGCGTTGAGACTGGAAGTCTTGCCTGCCTAGGATGCGGGTACGAGCACAACTGCTCCACACATGGGTGTGCCATCCTGCGTAATGCCATAGAGCACATGGAGGCGGCTCTTTCGAACTATGATAGCCTCTCTGCTCTGGTGGACCATCTGGAGACGGAGCTGAAAAGTGAGATCCTATCAGCGGCCGAACTCCGGGCCAGGCTGGCGAACGAGTGGGTGAGCGTGGAGGAGAGGTTGCCAACGGACGAGCGTCCGGTTTTGGTATTCGTCGGTTATGCAGACACCATGACGGGATTTATTACCACTTCGTCCTATTTTTGCTTTGACGTAAATCCGCATTGGCAGTGGGATGGATTGGTCCGGGATGAGCAGCGGACTCTTTTCTGGATGTCCCTTCCCGCACCGCCTGACCGCCGCCCGCCGGAGGGGGAGGAGGACCATCATGACTGACCTGATTTGTTCCATGGCCTGCACGCACCGCACAAAGCGCCCCCTGCGGAAGCGGCGGAAGAAGGACGGAAGCCCGTGCTATGGGTGCACTCTGAAATATGTAACGATTTCCAGGGCGTTTGATATTGACGGCGACATTTGCGCCGTAGCTGGGGAAGAAAACATGGAACACTGCAATTTCTATGATCCAACAGATGAGAGTGAAGGAGATGGCACACCACATGACGTATTATAAAGCTTTCCGCACGCTTCCGCCGGAGCAGCTGGCCCGCCTGCTCCTCTGTCCAAACCAGACCGCCCGCCGGCTTAATCCAATCCCTTGTACCCAGGGTAAACCGGAGCACACCTCATGCGATCAGTGTATCGCGGCATTTTTGCTGACGGAGGTCGACCCTCGTGATGCTGCTCAGTGATAATGACCTCGCCACCATCCAGACTGCCCTGGACTCCCGGCTGGAGATCGAGATGACCCGGTCCCTCGGGGATCTCCGCATCAAAGTCTCCACGTCCAGGGCTCCGCCTGTTTGGCGTCCCTGGATTATGCTGGCCAGAGTGGAGATCTGGACCGGCCATACTTACAGCACCCAGTGGTGTGTGTCATGTGAGGAGGTACGGATGGCGTGCAAGAGTGGATCTGCGTCCGCCAGCGGGCAGGGCCGCTGGTGAAGGAGTGCCGGGCGCTGCGGCCGCGGCTCCTGCGGACAGACAGTCCCGAGGATCGGCGGGACAAAAACGAGATCGTCCGGTCAAAGCATACAGCGGTTTGCAGGACCCAGGTGGATCGCCTGGAACTGCGACTGGCGACTTTTGGCTTCCATGGAAGCCACTACACGCTGACCTGTGACGACTTCCACTTGCCGGACAGATATGACGGGATGCGAAAAATGTTCCGGGCGGCCAGGTCGCGGATGCAGCGATGGCACGGTGGGACCTTTGACTGGATCGGCTGCATTGAGGGCAAGCACGGGGATCATCGGCTCCACGTGCACCTGGTGCTGCGGGATGAGGACTTCTCCCCGGCAGAGGTTCGGCACCTGTGGACGGCCGGCGACGTGGATGACGAGCCGGTCCTGTTGCGGGAGGGCGGATACCGGCGGCTGGCCAAGTACTTCAACAAGGAGCGGCCGGACGGGTTCGTGATCCCGCTGGGCAAGCACCCGTGGAGCTGCAGCCGGGGGCTGAAGGCCCGGATCCCTGAGCCGGAGCGGTGGCGGGATGACAGCGGGCTGATCGAGGTTCCGGACAACGTGATCTGGTGCCGGAAGGGATCCCACGAGAATGACTTCGGAGCCTACTACTATGCGAGCTATATCCTGCCGGATGGGCCGCAGTTTGGCGGCCGGTTTTTTGTTTAGAATCTGTCGCGCGCGTGCGCGCGTCTATCTTGAAATCTAGTGGAACGATAGGCACACATTGGAGAAAGTGAGGAAAAGCCGTTGCAAACCAGCAGCGAACGTGTTAAACTAAGCGCAAAGGATGGATGGCTGCTCTGCCCTCGGTGCGGTCGCGGAAAGGTCCTGCGGCTCAATCCAGAGACCAGAGCCAGGAGCTTGACGGTGTACTGCAAGCTCTGCGGGAAAGAGTCCATCGTAAATATCGACGAGTGCCTGTGCCATAGAGCCTGTGCCACATGATCCGCAAAGGGCGGACGTGTTGGCGCAGGCTTTTTGTTTTGCCCGGAGGTGATAGCCCATGGCACAAAAGCCGCTGCGCCCATGCCGGCATCCTGGGTGTACGGCCCTGGTCCCCGACGGCTACTGCGACCGCCACCGGCCAAAGGATAACCGCAGCAACGAAGCCAAGTCCTGGCACTGGATGTACCTGACACCAGAGTGGACGGAAGACCTGCGGCCCGGCCAGCTCCTTCGTGAGCCGTTTTGCCGGGAGTGTGCTCGGCACGGAGACCGGACACCGGCCACGGAAGTGGATCACATCCAACCGCACCGTGGAGACTGGGCAGTGTTCATGGATCGTGGCAATCTTCAGAGCCTTTGCCATTCCTGCCACAGTCGCAAGACGATGGCTGAAATGCGGCAAAAGCGAGATGCTTTGTGTGCCCGCTGGCGGCGATGACCGGCAGAACGCTTGGGCGCACGGGCGGGACGGGCGTGCGGGCGCGGCGCTTCCTTGCAACCCTCCCCCGGTCAAAAAAAGTTCGGGCGGAGTGGCGTAAGACCGCAGGCCGCCCTTCACGCGAGAATTTTTCCCCACCGGGATTTTCGGGGGTTTCGGGCGTGTCCGAATCGGACACGCACCACAGAGAGCGAGGGAGTATATGGTTCGGCTGGAATGCGGCCTGCGGGGTGCCCGCAAGTATTGCACCTCATACCCAGGCTGGTGCTGCAGGGAGTGCCCGCTGTGGGCATCCTGCGACCGAGCCTGCTGGAATTCCCCGGAGTCTTGCGGTTACTCCGCGCCCCACGACACTTGTCAGTATCACGCACCAACCAAGATTGTCTTGAAGGAGGGACCTATCCATGGCGGGCAGACGGCAGCCCACGGCTCTTTTGGAGGCCAACGGGCGAAAACATCTGACGGAGGCGGAGGCTGACGCCCGGCGGGATCAGGAGGTCTATGTGGCGTCCCCGGAGGCGGCAGTCCCTCCCCGCTGGCTACCGAAGAAACTGCACAAGGAGTTCCGGGAGATCGGGGAGATCCTGCTGGCGGCGGGCCTGTACTCCGAGCTGGATCGGGACGTGCTGGGGCAGTACTTCCTGGCCCGGGAGCGGTGGCTCCGGGCGGACAAGCTGGCATCCCAAGCCATCCGGGACAAGGACGAGACCTTGGCCCAGAAGTGGGCCAGCACCCAGAATACCTACTTTCGTCAGGCCCGCCAGTGTGCGGAGTCCATGGGGCTCTCCGTTACGGCCCGGTGCCGGATCGTGGTACCCCAGGCCCTTCAGAACGCCGGGAGGGCCGGCCCGGAGGACGGTGCCGATGAGTTCACGCGGAAGCTCCGGGCCCGGCAGGCGGCGGCGCTGGAAGCGGCGGAATGACCGCCGTGACAGCGGCTGCGGAAATCATCCGGGACAAAGCAGCCGGTCAGTTTGCCTGTGACTTCGTTTCCCGCCTCCCCACCACTGACAGCGGCAAGCCCTTCCAGCTTTATGCCTGGCAGCGGGATGCCATCATGGACTTCTACGGCACCATGGAGAATGACCCGGACACCGGGGAACGGCTGCGGAAGTACTGGTATCTCTACCTGGAGATCCCCAAGAAAAACGGCAAGAGCGAGCTGGCGGCGGCCCTTGGCCTCTACCACCTGTTTGCGGATGGAGAGCTCAATGCGGAAGTTTATGTGTGCGCTGCCGATAAAGAGAACGCCAGCATCGTGTACAACGCTGCGGTGTTTATGCTCACCACCGCTCCCTGGACCGCCAAGATGGTGGCCCGGGGAGAGCTGAAGATCATCGAGAGCCGCAAGCGCATCGAATACCGCCAGCGGGTCCGCACCGGCAACGGGGGCTACAAGTGGATCGTGGTGGGCGTGATGGCAGTGTTGTCCGCCGAGGCATACAGCAAGCACGGCTACAAGCCCAGCTGCGTGATCTTCGACGAGCTCCACGCCCAGCCCAACCGGGATCTGTGGGACGTCATGACCGCCGGCGCCGGCTCTGGCCGGAAGCAGCCGGTGTGGATCGTGCTGACCACGGCAGGCGATGACCCGGACCGAACCTCCATTGGCTGGGAGATCCACCAGAAGGCCGTGGCCATCCGGGACGCCCGGCGGCTTCGCAGCATCCTGGCCGAGGGCGGAGATCCCCGGCAGGTGCTGTCCCTGCGCCACGTGGACGAGGAAGATCTCCTGCAGGCCGAGGACGATCTGCTGGCCCAGGATATGCCCAACTGGCTGCCCATCCTCTACGGCCTGACCGCCCTGTACGGCGACGACCCGGACGACCTGGCGGCCGTGGATATCTGGGACGAAAAGCTCTGGTTCCTGTGCAACCCCTCCCTGGGCAAGCACCTGAGCCTGCGGAACATCCGGCTGGAGGCCATGGAGGCCCGCCGCAGCGAGGCCGGCGAGAAGCTCTTCCGCTGGCTCCGCCTGAACCAGTGGATCAGTGTCAAGGCGGTCAGCTGGATCTCCCTGACATTGTACGACAAGACCCAGTGGGGCCCCAGCAAACGGGCGGAACGGGCCGCCTGGCTGGAACGGCTGAAAGGGAAGCTCTGTTACGGTGGCGTGGATCTGTCCACCAGCAAGGACCTGACGGCCTTCGTGCTGCTGTTCCCGCCCCAGCCCGGGTTGGAGACGGCCGTGCTGCTCCCCTACATCTGGCGCCCCGGCGGGACGGTGGAGGAGGCGGAGCGGCGGGACCACGTGCCCTATCGGGACTGGGCCCGTGCCGGTTTTCTGCAGCTGTGCGATGGCGACATCATCAACTACAGCGACGTGGAGGAGGCCATCCGGCAGGCCCGGGAGGACTATGACCTGCGGATGGTAGGATTTGACCCCTATTTGAGCCGGACGATCACCCAGCGGCTGGAACCCATCGTCTCGGTCATGGAGATTCCGCAGGACTTGCGGAATATGTCTCCGGCCATGAAGGAGATGGACGATCTGATGACCCGGCACCAGCTGCTGCACGTGCACAACACGTGCTTCCGGTGGACGTTTGGCAATGTCCGGTGCTATG
The DNA here is from genome assembly GCF_016902445.1 of Oscillibacter valericigenes. Taxonomy (GTDB): domain Bacteria; phylum Bacillota; class Clostridia; order Oscillospirales; family Oscillospiraceae; genus Oscillibacter; species Oscillibacter avistercoris. The sequence goes on from NZ_JACSNX010000013.1 coordinate 27,307, forward strand.
TGGACGGGAACGCGAACGTAAAGCCGCTGAAGAACAAATCCGCCGGCCGCATTGACCCTACCGTGGCGTCGATCATTGCAGTGGCCGTGTGGATGATCATGCGGAACCAGAAGCCGGATCTGGCGGAGGCCATGGCCCGGCCTGGGTACAGCTTATAAGCGTGTCCGAATCGGACACAGGAAGGAGAAGCCTGTGGAAAAACTGCGGAAGGGATTGGCCAGATACGCCGGTGACCTGGTGCTGGTGGCCGGTGCGGCCGCCATCACCGTGGGCGCCGGGATGATCTATCTGCCGGCGGGCCTGATCGCCGGCGGGGTCCTGGCCATTGCCGGCGTGATCCTCAACAGCCTGGGCGGAGGTGATGAACCGTGAGTATGTGCAAGGGGCTGCGGGCGGCAGTCCGGTCCCCCACCAGGCGGAAAGCCCTGACGGCGGCGGACCTGGTCTCCTGGGGGTACAGCGAAGGAGCGGAGGCCCCGGAGACCTATGCCAGGAAACTGAGTGCCGTGGACCGGTGCATGAGCATCCTGGCCGGGTCCATGGCCAAGCTGCCCAACTACATCTTCGACGCAAAGACCCGGGAGCGGGTGGACCATCCCCTCCTGCACCTGTTGAACGTCCGGCCCAATGAGGCCATGACCCCCAGCATCCGCAAAGAGGTGCTTGAAAACAGCCGGAACGAGGGCGGAAACGGCTACGATTGGATCCTGCGAGACCCCAGGACCGGACGGATCACAGAGCTGATCCCCGTCCCCTGGTATTTGGTGGAGCCCTGGAGGGATCTGTCCGGCCGCATCTGGTACACGGTGACTCATCCAGTCACCGGAGAGCCCATGGTGCTCCCCCAGGAGGATATCTGCCACTACAAGGGCGCCACCCGGGATGGACTCAAGGGCATCTCCGCGCTGCGGCGGGCTGCCGATACGCTGGCATCCGCCAGAGCATCCCAGCAGTACGAGCGCAGCTACTACGAGAGCGGCGGTCAGCCCTCCGGCATCCTGCGGACGGAGTCGGACCTGGGTGGCTATGCCAAGGGCGCTGACGGCAAGGTCCTCACCCGCTCGGATGGCTCCGCCGTGAGCCTGAAGGACCAACTGCGCAGCGAGTGGGAAAAGATCCACGCAGGGCCCAAAAACGGCCACCGGGTGGCCATCCTGGACCTGGGCCTGGACTACAAGCCCATCGCCGCCAGTAACCAGGAGGCTCAGTTTGTGGAGAGCAAGGAGGTGTCCATCCGAGACATCGCCCGGTACTTCGGTATCCCCCTCTACAAGCTGGGGGAGGGCAAAGAGGCATACAGCTCCAACGAGCAGAACGCCATCGAGTATGTCACGGGGACGCTCCACCCCATCGTCACCCAGTACGAAGAGGAGCAGACCTGGAAGCTGCTCACTGACCGGGAGATCGGCCGGGGACTGGAAATCCGGATCAACCTGATGGCGGAGCTGCGGGGCGACACCGCGGCCCGGGGGAATTGGTACCAGACCATGCTGCAAAACGGCCCGTTCAGCGTCAACGATGTGCGGGCCCTGGAGGATCTGCCGGACATCCCTGGCGGGGACGAGCACCGGGCCAGCCTAAACTATGTGCCCCTGTCCATGTGGGCGGAGCTGAGCCGGCTGCGGGCGGAGACCCGACCGCCGGCGGAGTAAGGAGGAAATCGTGGAGCAGATTTTGAAGGCAGCCCGCCTGGAAAAGGCGGAACTGAACGATGAGGACCTGGCGCTGATCAACCGGCAGACGCTACGGCCACTGACCGCCGGGGAAGTGTTTACCTTCCGCCTGGCGGCCTGCGACAACCAGGTGGACCGGGACTTTGAGCGGTTCACCGAGGCCACCCTGGCAGAGATGGCGGAGCGGTTTGTGGGCCTGCCGGTCCTGCGGGATCATCGGTGGAGCTCCGAGACGCAAACCGCACGGGTCTACGCCGGCAGCGTGGAATCGTCTGGAGACGGCACGCAGCGGCTGGTCCTGCGGTGCTATATGCCCCGGACGGAGCAGACGGCGCCCATCATCGCGGCTATTGAGAGCGGCATTCTGCGGGAGTGCAGCGTGGGACTGGCAGTAAAGCGGGCGCTGTGCTCCATCTGCGGAGCTAATCAGCGGGAGACTCTTTGCAAGCACATCCAGGGCCTGGAGTACGATGGCCAGGTGTGCCACATGGACCTGGATGGCGTGGCGGACGCCTATGAGATCTCCCTGGTGGCCGTTCCGGCCCAGCCGGAGGCCGGCGTCATCAAGAGCAAACGCTACGGCGGCCAGGAGCCGCCCCCGGAAAGTCATCCCTCGGGCGGGGCGCCCGGAGAAGATACGGCCTGGCAGGACGAAGCCCTGCTGGAGCTGGAAAAAAATCGTTTCTGACATAGGAGGACTAGAGACATGAGCATGAGACGGAAGCTGACCGAAAAGCTCCAGGAGCGCACCGCCCTGCTGGAGAAGGCCGAGGGCCTGCTGAAAGAGGGCAAGCGGGAGGACTACCGGGCCGAGATGGAAAAGGTCCGGAACATGAACGCCGATATCGACGACCTGAAGGGCCTGATCGCCGAGCAGGACCGGAAGTTTATGGAGAAGGCCCCGGACCTGGCCGAGGAGAAGGACAAGGCGGAGGAGCGGGGCAATGCCCTGATGAAGGGCCAGGAGGTGAAGTTCACCGCCCTGGAAGTGAGCAAGGCCCTGTTCCTGCCCCGGGCTGCGGCGGAGAAGTCCGTGACGCTGGCCACCGGCACCCTGGCCCAGCCCACCGGGGCCGGCACCAACATCCGGGACCCCCTGGGCAACGGCGTGGGGGCCATCATCGACCAGGTGTATGTCCAGGATCTGACAGGCATGTCCAGCTATCTGGAGCCCTATGTGATCTCTGAATTTGACGCCACCGGCGGCGACGTGGCCACCAATGCCGGCAAGGCCCGGACGGCCTCTGGCGATCCCACCTTCGGCGTGGCCAAGATCGCCCCCTATGAGCTGACCACCACCAGCTACGTGGACAAGAACATCTCCCGCCTGACTCCCGGCAACTACTATGCAAAAGTATTTGCCATGGCTATGCGGGCCATGCGCCGGGACACCGTGAAGATGATCTTCAACGGAGACGGCCAGGCCAGCAACAACGATATGTATGGCATCAAGACAGCCACCAACATGGCGGGCAGCGCCATCTACGCCACGCTGAATGTGGATGCGGTGGACGCAGATCTGCTGACCGATCTGATGTTTGCCTACGGCGGCGATGAGGAGTTGGGCGGCAACTGCCGGCTGTATCTGAACAAGAAGGACCTGCAGGCCCTGGGCAAGCTCCGGGGCACCAATGAGAAGCGTCGGCTGTTTGACATCGTGCCCGATGCCGGCAACCCCAACACCGGCATCATCCGGGACGGCGGCGTCATCGTCCCCTACTCCATCTCCAGCAGCCTGACGGCTCTGTCCACCGCCGATGCCTCCAGTGCCGCCGTGCCGACGATGGTGTACGGAGATCCCACGAACTATGAGCTGGGTCTGTTCGGGGAATACACGGTCCGGGTGGACGAGAGCGTGAAGGCCGTGGAGCGGATGCTGACCATCCTGGGCGACGCCATGGTAGGCGGCAATCTGATCGTGGACAAGGGCTTCGTGGTGGCCACGGTGCCCCAGAGCACCTAAGCCCCATGGCCTTGGATGAGACCGTCAAGGCCAGGTTGATGGCCTACTGCCGGATCGACGCCCTGGAAGAGGGGGAAGACACCCTCCTGGAGGGATTGTATCAAGCAGCTGTCAACTACATGGCCGATGCCGGCATCGGGGAGCCCCAGGAGGGGACTCCCCGCCGGGCCCAGTATGACCTATGCGTCAACCACTTGGTCCTGGACGGCTATGACCGGCGGGGTGCCACGGTCAGCGGGTCAGCCTTGGAGGACAATCCCGTCTTCCGGCGGATGATCGTGCAGCTGAAACTGACGGAGCCGGTGTCCGAATCGGACACATAAGAGGCCGCCCCGGCCGAGACGGGACGGCGAGGAAGGAGGTTCGCTATGACAAGGGCTGCGGCGGGTGATCTGCGGGAGCGGGTGGCCGTGCTGGAGCTGACCAGCACAGCCGATAAAAGCGCATATACCTGGTCGGAGGTCCGGCGGATCTGGGCAGATGCCGTCCTGGACACCCGCAGCAATCTCTTTTCCTCCGTTGGGATCGGCGCCCGGGGCGTGACCTTCACCGTGCGGGCCTCCTCCCTTCTCAGCCTTGCCAATGCTTTTCTGTGGCGCGGCCATCACTGCTTTTTGACGTCCATAATCCCTCTGGAGGGCCAGCGGGGTTATATGGAGGTCAAGGCAGCCCTCTGTGAGCCGGTGACCCTGACGGCAAAGCCCCAGGCCCGGACCGGGCGGGACGCGCTGAACCGCCCCACGGCGGTGGAGATCCCGTTCTTTACCTTTCCGGGTGTCCTGACCGAGAAGTACCGGGCAAACGAGGCGGAGGACGTCTATCGGGTCACGACACTGCGGCGGGTTCTGGTGACGCCGAAGGCCATCCAGCTCCGGCCCAGCGACCTGGTGGAGGCGGAGGGAGAGACGCCCTATATCATCCGCCAGGCGCTGGACCTGGACCCCTGGAAAAACGAGTATGAGCTCGAACGGATGGAGGATGCGTGATGATCAATGTCCAAATGAGCGGTCTGGATGAGATCATCGACCGGCTCCAGGAATCCCCCGAGGTGTTTCGGGACGCTAGGTCCCGGGAGCTGGAGGACATCGGGCAGCAGCTGCTGCCCAGAGTCCGGGCTGGGATCGGCGGCACCGGCCGCATCCAGAACCTGCAGGACGTTTACATGGGCAGCGGCAAGGGCTATGTGGCTGTCCGTCCGAAAGCCGGCGTCTTTTTGACAACCCCCGGTGGAAAACAGTACGCAGCCGGCGCCGTGACCAACGCCATCGAGGTCGGCCATGCGACACGTACACCTTCCGGGCGTTCTGCTCGATATCGACCTCGAATCAGCGTTGCCCGAGTGCCCGGGAAATATATGTACCAGGACACAGATCCGGACGCCGAGCGCCTGGCCCAGGATGCCGGTGAACGTGTCACCCGGGAGATCGTACAGAGACTGGAGGGCGAATGATGGAGCTGCAGGACATCCTGGATGCCATCAACAAAAAACTCGTAGAAAAATGGCCAAAGCGGACCGTCTACATCGATGTCTGCCCGGTGGATTTTGCTCGCCCGTCCTTCTGGCTGACAGTGGAGCAGTACACCCAGACAGACGCAAACCGATACCTCGTGAAGCGGGAAGCCCGGCTGAAGCTCACCATCTACGACGAGAAGGATGAGCACTACGAGAGCAGCTGGCAGAGGCTGTTCAAGGACGCCGCAGATGCGACGGTCTTGCTGACCCCGCCGCTGAAGGCAGCCGGGCGGACCGTGTCGCTGCAGATCAAGGCCCTGCCCCGGGACCCGGACGCCGCGTATCTGCAGCTGACCACATCGTGGCTGGACAACCGGCCGGCGGCAGACACCGGAACGGAGCCGCCGACCGCAAAGACCGCGCAGGTGCGCGTGGAAATGACAAATCGTTGATAGGAGTGATTTTATGGGACTTCCCCAGCTGACCTTTGAGCTGAAAAAGGCCGCGGACACCGTGATGGCCCGCACCACCCAGGGGATCATCGGCATGATCCTCAAGGACACCAAGGCCCTCGGCGTCCATGTGATCTACCAGGAAAGCGACATCCCAACGGACTTGGGGGCCGACAACATCGCCTACATCAAGCGGGCGCTGACCGGGTACATCAACCGGCCCAGCTGTATCTATCTGGCGGTGGTGGACTCCACCAGCGGCACCGTGTCCGGCGGCTTTGCGGACCTGGGCCAGTACAGCTATGACTATCTGGTGGGACCGCCGGACATCGCCTCTCCGGACACCACATCCCTGGCCACCCTGGTGACAAATCAGCGGAAGAACCGCTATATCGGCAAGCTGGTGCTGCCCAGTACCGCCAGCGACAATGAAGGGATTATCAACTTCACCTCCACCAACATCAAGGTTGGCAGCACCACCTATGACGCGGGAGACTACGCCTCCCGGATCGCCGGCGTGCTGGCCGGAACGCCCGTTTCCTGCAGCGCCACCAACGCGCCGCTGCCGGAGGTGACCGGCGTGGACGCCGTGGAGGACCCGGACGACGCCATCGACGGCGGCGAGCTGATCCTTGTCAACGACGGCCGGCAGGTCAAGCTGAGCCGGGCGGTGACGAGCCTCGTCACCCTGGGGGACAAGCCGGCGGCTCTGAAGAAGATCAAGATGGTGGCGGCGGTGGACCTGATCCGCTACTACGCCCTCACCACCATCGAGGACAACTATCTGGGCAAGTGCGCCAATACCTACGACAACAAGTGCATCCTGCTGACCGCTCTGCGGGGCTATCTGCAGACCCTGGAAAATGGTGACGTGCTGCTGGAGAAGAGCAGCGGCGCGGAGCTGGACGCCACGGCCATCCGGGAATTCCTGATCAACCAGGCCACGGAGGCAGGCGATACGGACGAGGTCAACCGGATCAAGGCCCTGGACGACGCCGCTGTCATCAAGGAGGACACCGGCAGCTATGTGTTCATCAAGATCTATGGCTATGTCCTGGATGCCATGGAGGACTTTGCGGTGGTGCTGGAGGTCTCCAACGGCCTCATGGCTGCGTGATTTAAGGAGGAAACGATATGGCTGAAGTTTTGGACGCCGCTCTGGTACGGAGCGGTACCTGGGGCCAGCTGTGGCTGGACGGGGAGCTGGTGGCTGAGTGCTACGGCTGCCAGATCAAGCTGAACAAGACCAAGGAGGATGTGGCCCGCTGCCGCACTCTGGTTGCCGGCAAGAAGATGACCGCGATTGCCGGCACCGGAACGGTCCGGATCTACAACGCCACCTCGCGCCTAATCCGGGCGGAGGGCCAGGCGCTGAAGAACGGCCAGGACCTGCGGCATACACTGATCTCCAACCTGGAAGACCCCGACAACCCCAACAACCAGCGGATCTCCGTCACCGGTGTGTCGTTCGATGACCTGACGCTGGCGGACTGGGAGGCCGCCCGACTGGGACAGATCGAGGCACCGTTTACTTTTGAGGACTTTGACATCCTCGACAGCTGACAGGAGGACGCATGGAAAAGGAACTGATCAATCAGGAGGAAGCGGTGGATCCCACTATCCTGGACCTGCTGTTGGGCAAGAACGTCGTCGCAGTGAACAAGCAGCTGCCCACCGCCCAGTATGAGGTGCCCCGCCTGAGCGCAGCCGCCGGGAAGCCGGTGTTGTTTACGCTCCGGGCGCTGCCCTACGGCCAGGTGCAGGAAATGAAGCGCCTGACCGACGAGTCCGACATCCAGATCCTGCTGGCCGGCTGTGTAGAGCCGGATCTGAAGGCCCCGGCCCTGCAGGAGAAATTCAAGGGCGTGACGCCGGCGGAGACCATCAAGGCCCTGCTGCTTCCCGGTGAGATTGCGGATCTGTCCGCGGCGGTGGAGCAGCTGACCGGGTACCGCCGCAACACCATCCGCGAAGTAAAAAACGGCTGAGGGAGGCATCGGACCCGGAGCTGGGTCTCGTGTACTATCTGTACGCCGTCCACGGCATCCTCCCGGGGGATTACTACCGGCGGAGCCAGGGCGAGCGGGACCTGATCTGGGCCTTTGCCTCCTACGAGGCCAACCAGCGGCAAGGGCCGAAAGGCCCGAAGCCGAAAACCATTCGAATTCCCAGCCGGGCCAAAAGGAAGTGAGAGCGTATGCCGGAAGCCTCCATCGTCGTATCGTTCCGAGATCAGTACACCGCTGGCGTCCGGAATATGGCCAACAACACCCGGGCCTTTTCCCAGGAGGCGCAGCAGATGATCAACCGCCTCCGGGATCTGGGTACCCGGCAGGATGAACTGGTCCGGAAGCAGGCGCAGCTGCGCACCAGCACAGACGCCGCCCGGCGGGCCATGCAGCAGGCCCAGCGGGCCTATGCGGAAAATGCCAGTGAGATCAACCGCACCAATCTGGAGCAGGCGACGGAGCAGTACCAAAACCTGCAGGAGCAGCTGCGGATGTTCGGGGATGAAAGCCGCCGGGTCCGCCGGGAGGCCTCCCAGCTGCAAGGGGATCTCTCCCGTCTGCAGAACCGGGCGGGGAGCGGCGGAAACGGAGGATCTGGCGGTCTTGCTGGCGCCAGATCGATGCTGACACAGCTGGGGAAATCCGGGATGATCAATATGGCCGGCCAGGCGGTCAGCCAGTGGGCAAATACCCTGGTCGGTTCTGCGTTGGGGTCCACCGCCGGGTCGGTGTTCTCCAGCGCATTGTCCGGAGCCGCCAGCGGCGCCGCCATGGGGTCCCTGATCGCACCCGGTGTCGGTACAGCTGTGGGCGCGGCCATCGGCGGCGGCATCGGCCTGCTGACCGGCGGCGCGCAGGTCTATGAGAAGCAGGATGACGCCTACAAGAGCTGGTATGCCGGACTTTACGAAAACGCCAGCGGCGTCACGGACACCAGCCTTTCCTCCGGTACCACCGTGGCCGGCAGCCGGGAGCAGACCCAGATGGCCTTTGCCCAGCGCCTGGGCGGTGACGAGGCCGCCACGGCGTATCTGGAGCAGGTGAAGGAGATGGCCAAGTCCACCAACTACACCTACGACGAGATCACCGGGTACTCCAAGCTGCTGCTGAACAGCTACGGAGCCGATGAGACGCTGGGCGTGCTCATGTCCCTGTCTGACGCCACGGCCGGTCTGAACCTCAATAGCTCCGACATCAATATGTTTATCAGCGGCTTGTCCCGGATGCGGACCACCGGGAAAGCCACGCAGGAATACCTCAACTATTTCAGCGAGCGGGGCGTGGACGTCTACCAGGCTCTGGCGGACGCCACCGGCGCCAGCAAGAGCAGCATCGGGGACATGGTGACCAACGGGGATATCTCCGGCGGCACCGCGGCACAGGCCATCCTGGACTACATCGACAAGACCTATGGCGGGCTGTCTGAAAAGCTGGCCACCACATACGACGCCATGGTAGACAACCTGGGCGACGTGATGACCGACATCGACGCCTCCATGGGCGAAGCCTACAACGAAGAGCGCGGCAAGAGCATCGCCCAGCAGATCGAGACCTATGGCGGCGAGCTGGGAACGGCGCTGCAGGAGGCCAACCAGGCCATCGGAGCCGGCCGGGCCGCCCTGGAGAACCTGGCGGACAGCTACACTGAGGAGGCCCTGGGCGCCGTCCTGACGGGCAAGGAGACCACCCTGCAGTGGTCCGATGAGAATACCCAGCGGCTGAAGGAACTGAGTTCCCTGTATCAGTCCGCCATGGAGGACTATAAGGACGGGAATACCCAGGCAGGTGCCCTGGTGGAATCCTACCTGGAGGAAGCCCGAGCGCTGGCGGAGGCACAGTACGACTCCAGCGAGGCTGCCATGAGTGTAGCCGACACGGAGAAGGACCTGATTACCGCCATCAATGAGAATACCTCCGCCCTGCGGGGCTGGCGCGGCGGCTATGACACCAGCCAGGCGTTGACCAAAGGCCGGGCCGCCGGCGCTATCGCCGGGGACCCACAGGCGATGGGGGATGTCAGCTACAACGCGGAGCTGGGGACCGGATCGGCGTCGACCATCGTCCGGCAGAAGGCCGGCCGGGCCGGCAAGTTCGCCACCGGCATCGACTATGTACCATACGACAACTTCCCCGCTCTGCTCCACCAGGGAGAGCGGGTGCAGACGGCGGAGGAAGCCCGGAGTGACCGAGGGAATCGGCCCATCGTGATCTCCGGCAACAGCTTCACCGTCCGGGAAGAGGCGGACATTGACCGGGTGGCCTCCGCCCTCCTGGAGAAGATCGAACTGGCGGAAAGGCGGGGGTGAGCGGTGCAGATCTGCTTTATCAAGGACGGAACCTCTCTCACCCTGCCGGTGACGCCAGCGGGCTATACCTGGGCGGTGGGACGGAACATCGAGACCATCAACATCTCCCAGCTGGGGGACGTGTACCGGCCCGGAGGCCGGAGCCGGTTTGCGGGTGATCCCCTGGAATGCCTGCTGCCGGCCCAGGAATATCCCTGGATGGAGGCCGGCGCCGTGGCGGACCCCCAGTACTACCTGGATATCCTGACAGCCTGGGCGGCTGCTGATGAGCCGGTGCGCTACATCGTCTCCGGTACGGAGATCAATACCCTGGTGTACATCGAGAGCGTGGAGTACCGGGAGCAGGACGGCACCGGGGACGTGTACGCCTCCATCCGGCTCCGGGAGTACACGGACCTGGAGGCCCGGGAAGTGGAGCTGGCCGGCGTCCCGGAGACCAATACGGGTAACGCCTCCCGGCCCGCAGAGAGCGCCGGCGAGAGTCAGTCCTACACCATCGTCCGGGGAGACACCCTGTCGGCCATCTGCCGGCGGTACTACGGCAAGTACTCGGCCACCTACTACAACGCCCTGGCCAAGTTCAACGGGATCAAAAATCCCCATCTGATCTACCCCGGCACCACCATCACCATCCCGCCGGAGTCTGTGCTGCTGGGAGGCTGATATGAAACTGTATCTGACCAAGCACAAGGGCGGCCAGAGCCGGGATATCACCTCTCTGGCCGTCAGCTGGACGTGGAGCGGGGACAAGGCCTCCATCACCCGGCAGCTGGAGCTGGAGGTCGCCTTCGTGGCCGACAGTGACCTGCCGGTGCCGGAGATCGGAGACCTGGTGACCATGGAGGACACGGAGCGGCTGTTTGTGGGCGTCGTCCTCAAGCGCAGCTTGGGCAGCGAGGACCACACCATGTCGGCCACCGCCTTTGACTATGGCATCTATCTGCAGAAGAATGACTGCACCGCCAAGTTCACGGGCGCCACGCCGGAGGAGATCACCCGTTCCCTATGCGCGGAGAAGGGCATCCCCGTGGCCTCCCTACCCACCACCGGCATCCAGCTCCGGCGGAAGTTCGCCGGGGTGAAGATCAACCAGGCTGTCACCACCGTGTGGTCCCTGGCTGCGGAGAAAAACGGGAAGCGGTATGCCATCCGCTACACCCCCTCCGGCCTGCTGGTCAAGGAGCGGACGGTCAGTGGAGAGAGCCTGGTGCTGAAGGCGGCGGGCAACCTGATGGACGCCACCACCACGGAGGATGCCAGCAACGTGGTCAACTCCGTGGCCATCTACGACAAAAACGGCAATTTCCTGCAGCGGCTGGGGGACACGGAGTCCCAGGGCCTGATCGGTGTCATGGAGGCCCATATCACCCAGCGGGACGGCGCCGACGCGGTGAGCGAGGCCAACCATCAGCTGGAGGACGGGAAGCAGACACGCACTGTCACGGCCAACGTGCTGGGAGACCTCTCCCTGATCACCGGGGAGACCGTGGTGGCCCGGGAGGCCCGGACTGGGCTGGAGGGCATCTTCTGGATCGATGCCGACGTCCACACCTGGAAGAACAATAATTACTACGCAAAGCTGACCTTGAACTGCCGGAATGTGGCGGCCACGGCCAGCGCGGGGAGTGAGATCGAATGAACGACGATGCCAGAGACCCCTATGTGGGGCTGAATGACTATTTCGGCCGGAAAGCCGCCGGCGCGGTGCCGGCCTGGTACGCGGTGGGCAGGGTCATCAGCACCACCCCGCTGAAGATCCGGGCGGACGGCCTGGATCTGGACATCGAGGACCTGTACATCGCCCAGCACCTGACCGCCGGCTGGGTCGAGCAGCTGACGGAGCTGGCCTGGCCGGTGACTTCCACGCTGCCCCAGAAGATTTTTTCCGGGCAATGTAAATGCGGCCTGTCTTCCGGCGACGCCTGGGTTACCCGGCCAGAGGAAGAGGTGGAGGGAGAGACCGCCGAGGCCGCGCCGGTGACCCATGGCGCGCTGCTGAAGGCCGGGGATCTGGTGCTGCTTCTGCGCTCCATGGACGGGCAGACCTACTACCTGATTGAGAGGCTGGTGAAAGCGTACTATGAGCCTGTTCCCGCTGATTGATGCCCCTGACACCGGAACGGCGGCCTCGGGAACCCTGCCCCTGGCCCGGGAGGTGGCCTGGGACTTTGCCCGGGATCAGCCCATCTGGCGATCCGGCAAGCCCCTCTATGTCACCGGCGCCGACGCCGTCCTGGTGTGGGCCTGGAACTGCATCCACACGGAGCGGTTTACCCACGACGTGTTTACCAGCGACTACGGCCAGGACCTGGCCGGGCTGATCGGCAAGCCCTACGGCGATGAGGTGCGGCAGTCCGAGGCCGTCCGGAAGCTCCGGGAGGCCTTATTGATCAACCCCTACATCACCAGTGTGGACCAGGTGAGCGCCACATTCGAGGGGAGCTGGCTCCATGTCAACTTTTCCCTCCATACCATCTACGGGGAGGTGAGCGTCCGTGACGCAGCCATCGGTATTTGAGGACCGCACGCCCGAGGTCATCAAGGCGGAGATCCTGACGGCTCTGACAGAGAGCGGCGTGGAGATCGACACCCGGGAGGGCAGCTATACCAACATCCTGCTCAGTCAGGTGGCTTACGCCCTGTGGCAGCACTCCCAGCTCCTGGCGGGCCTGCTGCCCATCGTGTTTCCCGGCCCGGACAGCGGGGAGTACCTGGACAAGCACGCCGCCCAGCTGGGCATGGTTCGCCAGCCCGGCACCAAGGCCCGGGCGGAAGTGACCTTTGTGGGTACCGACGGCACTGTGATCGCCGCGGGGACCGCGGTGTATGCCCCGGACAGCGGCCTGCGGTACCTGACCCTGGAGGCGGCCACCATCGCCGACGAGACGGCGGTGGCCACGGTGGAGGCGGAGAGCATCGGCGCGGACTACAACGTCCCCGCAGGCTCCATCACCTCCATGGCGGTCAATGTTCCCGGCGTGGATGACCTGGCCAACCTGGAGGCGGCTGCCGGCGGCTCCGACCCGGAGAGCGATGTGGATCTCTATACCCGCATCCATGACCGGCTGAGCCTGCCTATCACCTCCGGCAACCCCAACCATTACATCCAGTGGGCCAAGGAAGTGGCCGGCGTCAGCTATGCCAGCTGCATCCCGCTCTGGGCCGGGAACGGCACCGTCAAGGTGGTCATCGCCGGGGCAGACAAGGGGCCGGTGGATGAGGACATCCGGGCGGCCTGCGCCGCCCACATCGAGGAGGAGCGCCCCATCGGCGCCACGGTGACGGTGGTCAGCGTGACGGAGAGCGAGATCGCCCTGACGGCGGCGGTGACGCTGGTGGAGGGCAGCTCCACCACGGACGTGACCAACCAGCTGACGGCGGCCGTGTCGGCGCTCCTGACGGGACAGACTTTCGGCCAGGCGGTCACCATTCCCTACAGCCGCTTCCTGGCCTGCCTGCTGCAGTGCGAGGGTGTGGCGGACTACAGCACGTTCACGGTGTCCGGCGGGACGGCGGCGGTGCAGATCGCGGCCGAGACAGTCCCGGTGGTGGGCAGCGTGTCCGTCACCGAGACAGCATAAGGAGGTGGCCACATGAGCAGCTTGCCGCCCCGGCAGCGGGTACCGGATCGGTATTACCGGCATCCCCAGACGGCGGCCATCCTGGAAGCCCTGGAGGACGAAAGCGACCTGTCCGCGGGGCAGGTGGACGACCTGCTGGATCAGTTTTTCGTGGAGACCGCCACCTGGTCCCTGTACCTTTGGGAGGAAAAGTACGGGATCACCGTGGATGAGAGCAAACCGCTGGCGGACCGTCGGGCGGCGGTGCGGGACAAGATGACCGCCGCCGGCAATACCACGGCGGAGATGGTGCGCCAGCTGGCCATGGCCATGACCGGGTACGAGGCCCGGGTGGTAGTCAACTCGGCGGATTACAGCTTTTCGCTGGAGTTTCTGGGGGAGTCCAACACTCTGGCGGATATCGACGTCAGCCAGGTGCAGAACATGGTGGAGCAGATCAAGCCGGCTCATCTGCGGTTTATCATCAGCGGCCTGACCTGGGCGGATGTGGAGAGCGTGCTGCTCACCTGGCAGTGGTTTGAGGACAACCCCACCACCTGGGAGCAGTTCGAGAGCAAGTTCTGCGTCCACGCCAAGGAATGACCCTCTGCCCCGGGTCAGCGCCGACCACCCAATCCCCAGCCCCGTACCTTATGCCCATGCAGGGAGCGCCAAACGGCCGTCTTCCGGTTGCCCTACGGACAACCATCCGGGCTGGGACACCCCTGCACAGCAGGGCCGAGAGGGGTATCCCCTTTTTGGCCGGCGCTGACCTGGGACAGAGGAGTCATCACAATGGATTACGCAGCATACGAGGCGGACCGCAAAAAGCTGGCCGCCAGGATCGTGGCCGTCCGGCAGATCATCCAAGACACCACGGACCCCCAGGAGCGCATCCGCCAGACGGAGCGGCTGCGCATCCTCCAGGGGATGTATAGGGACACTCTGGACAACCTGGAGCGGCTGCGGCCGCCCCAGGAGAAACACCGGAAGGAGCGGCACCGAAAGATCTCTTTGGACGCCTTCTCCTGGGACTTCCTGGAGCGGACCAAAACCACCTTTGCCGACCTGGAGGGGACCACCTGGCAGGCGGCGGAAGCGGGCGGCCTGACGGCCAAGCAGGCTGCCGCCCTGCAGAAAGTCCTCCAGCGGGCGGTGGAGAAGCTCAGTGACCGGCAGCATACCTATTTCTTCGCCCACATGGAGGGGCAGACTATCGCCCAGATCGCTGAAAGTCACGGCGTCAATCCCAGTACGGTCAGCCGGACGGTCGCCCGGGCGGAGAAGATCTTGTTCCACACCATCTGTGCTCACGCTTTCGTGGGAGAGTGCATTTCCCAGGACGGTGTGGACCTGCTGCGGCTGGCCACCCGGGCCAATCTGCTCACCCTCCGCCAGCGGGAAATGCTGTACTTCCTGCTGACCGACGGGGTCAGCATCCGGGAGATCAGTGAGATCGTCCACCGTGACCGGAGCACCGTCTGCCGGAGCAACGCCGCGGTCCTGCGAGGCTTTGCAGGCGTCTGCCTGGACATGGCGGAGGCCGTCCCCCGGAAGATCGCCCGGGCGGACTGGCCCGGCGGCTCCGAGGCAGAGATCGCCGCCATGCTGGGCCTGCCCAAGGGGTTTTACTATCGGTTCGTCTGTAGGGATGAGCGGGTGGGCCCCTACACCCGGTATGAGTATGAGATTTTGGCCCGCCGGGGCATGACGGTGCGGGAGGCCGCGGCAGACCTGGGGATCTCCCCCGGGACCGTCAAGCGATATTGGCAGCGGTACCCGGACGCGGATCTCTCCCAGTTGCACAGACCCGTGCCCTATTCGCCGTCTGCGCCACGATATGTAGAGGGGACACCCTCTATCCGAAAGGCGCTGTCCACACTGTCGAGCAACGGGAACACCATCGGGGACGCCGTGTCGGCGGAAACGTATCGCAAGATGCTGCGGATCAGCGGGGGTGAGGCGTGATGCTGTATGTCCATAAGGAGAGCCGCGGAGTGCTGCAGGCAGCCAACCGGCCGCCGGGCCTCTCCCCTGTGGAGTGGTGGGAGGTGCGGGAGCGCACCGCCCTGGGGCGGAAGATCCTAAAATACTACCCCTGCTTTGACGCCGTGACAAACGAGGACGGAGCCCTGCTGGATATCACCCGCTGGGGCAAGCGTCGGATCAAGCGCCTGGATCGGGGCGGGCCTGCGGATCCCAAGCGGGACTGGCGGCACCGCCACGATAAAACATCCAGATATTACAGGAGGAAATGCGAATGAGTTTTTTCACAAAGAGCTGGAAATTTGACGGGGTCCAGGCGGCCTTTGTCATGCGGGGCAGCCAGAACGGCCGGTACCTGGTGAAATTTGAGCGGGAGTTTGCTTCATTGGAGGACATCGAGGGGATCAACTGGACAAAGCCCGCCATTGAGCACACCAATCCCCAGTGTCCGGACGAGTTCGGCTTGCCGGTGGGCTATGGGTTTACCGTTGCAGGGATCACCTACGACAGCAAGACCAAGAGCTACACCGTGGAGCTGCAGGTGGCGGATCAGTTCCTGGGGGACGTGACTCCCTACCAGGAGCAGATCGCACAGCTGGAGAGCGAGGCGGCCGAGAAGGATGCTGCCATCGCTGAGAAGGAAGCTGCCATCAAGGCCCTGGAGGCTGGCGGTACCGCCGAGGCCGTGAAGGCCGATCTGCAGGCCGCTTATACGGAGGGGGTGGAGAGCAATGGCTGATATCGTCACCATGGCCAAAGACGAGTTGCGGGCCAAGGGCAAGGCAGACGCCGCGGCGCTGGCCGCCCGGGCCGCGTCCGGCGAGGCAAATGACCAGGAGCTGTTGGACAATCAGTCTATGATCCCCACCTGGCGCTCCAGGGACTTCTCCCAGGTACCTGTTGGAACGCCTTACCAGTGGGAGGGCGTGATTTACAAACTGCTACAGCAGCACGATGCCACTGGAAATGAGAGCTGGACCCCGGACACGGTGCCGGCCCTGTGGGCGGCAGTCTCCAAGCCCGGCGAGACCGGCACTGCGGACAATCCCATCACGGCCGCCCGGGGGATGGAATACCAGTATGGCCTCTACTACCTCGACCCGGAGGACAGTCAGCTCTATCTCTGCACCAGGACCGGTGAGGCGGAGGGCGGCAAGGTCATCCTCCAGTACCTGCCCCATGAGCTGATCGGGCAGTATTTTGAGGAGGCGGGCCAGTGACATCGGAGGTCATCTGTGCGCTGATCGCCGCGGTGGCCACCGTGGTAGCAGCCCTGGCGGAGCACCGGAGCCGGCAGAGCGCCAAACGGTCGGAGATCCGGGCGGCCCGGCGGGAGAAGGAGAGCCGGCTGGCCATGGATCTGATGTACGCCAACTGCTCCTTGTCCCTGACCACCGCCAAGAAGCTGGCGGGAATGCACACCAACGGCGACGTGGAAGAGGCCATGGAGGCCGCCAGAGCCGCCCAGGAGGCATATCAGGACTTCGCCCGGGACGAGGCGGCTCACCAATTTTCTAAGGTTTAATACCCGGCCGATGGCCGGCATTTTGAAAGGAGTACATAAAACAATGAAGGATCTGGAAAAAACTCTGCTTGACTACACCAAAGGCGAGAAGACCCTGGAGGAGACCAACGAGGCCCTGAAGGAGATGGGCAGCAACCTGACGCTGAACCCCGCCCGGAACCTCTTCTCCGCGCAGGAGCTGATGGAGACCCATGTGGGCGAGACGCCGGACGAAGCCAACGGCTGGGGCATCATGGACCACGGCGTTGGCTGCCTGGAGAAAGTCCATGTAGTGGACGGGCGCACCGTGGATGTGAACATGGGCGATGAGATCGCCTTCGTCTACATGGCGGGCAAGCGCTACCGCCTGCGGGGCGACGTGCTGATCGAGGAGGACTGAGATGGAACTGCTGAAAAAGCGGCTGGCGAACCTGCTGGCTGTTAAGAGCATCGTGACGATTGTACTCACCTGCGTCTTTGCCTATCTGACCTGTACCGGCGGTGTGACCGCCGAACAGTTCCTGACGGTGTTCACCGTGGTGATCGCCTTCTACTTCGGCACTCAGGCGGAGAAGCGGCAGCAGGCCGCTGTGTCCGAATCGGACACGCAGCAGACGGATCAGGCGGCGTGACATGAGGTATATCGTAACAGCCCAGAGCGGCCTCAACATCCGGACGGGGCCGGGCACGAACTACGACAAGACCGGCGGGTACTCCTACGGCGCTGTGGTGGCCGTGGAGGCCACCCGGAATGGCTGGGGACAGACAGATCGGGGCTGGGTGTCCATGGACTACCTGCGGCCTGTGGAGGCCGCCGACGAGGGCCTGGTGACCGACACGGGGCTGCGGATCATCCAGGACATCCTGCCCTCCGGCGCCAAAAACCGGCCGGGCGGCAGCAATCCGGACACCTATATCACCATCCATGAGACCGGCAACTTTGCCAAAGGCGCCGACGCTGCGGCCCACGCGGCATATCTGCGGGGCAGCTCCGCCCAGGCGGCTCCGGTGAGCTGGCACTACACGGTGGACGACCACAGCATCTACCAGCACCTGCCGGATGACGAGCGGGCCTACCACGCCGGGGACGGCGGCAGCGGCCCGGGCAACGCCTCTTCCATTGGCATCGAGATCTGCGTGGACGCCGGCGGGAATTTTGAGCAGGCTAAGGCCAACGCGGCGGCGCTGGTGCGGCTGCTGATGGCCAGGCACGGCATCCAGCTGGACCACGTGGTCCAGCACAACCGCTGGACCGGCAAGGACTGCCCCAAGACGATCCGGGCCACAGCGGGCGCCTGGGAGGCCTTCCTGGCCCTCTGCGGCGGTCAGGGGTCCCAGGGCTCGGACCCGGAGCTGGAGGCCGCTGTGGACGCGCTGGCGGGCGCAGAGATCATCAATAGCCCGGCGCGATGGAAGGCACTGGACTACACGGCTAACACGGTGCGGCTGCTGCTGATCAAGATGGGGAAGTATGTCCAAGGCGATTGACGGCAGCTGTTGTACACACTTTTATACACACTTCGAGTTGACGACATGTAAATTCAAGTCACAAAACGTGTTCAATAATTTCTAAAGTCACAATAAGTACAAACAAATTTACCTGCAAAAAAATAATGTCACTGGTTCGAGTCCAGTAGTCTCCACCATAAAAAGGCCACACCTGATGGGTGTGGCCTTTTTATGGTATCCGTGGAAATTTGAAATGCTCGGCGGAAGTGAATTCCGCCTCCGCCAAGGTTTTGCCTGCGGCGAAACGCTTGTACGGCGCAAACGCGCCGCCCTGCCATACGGCCTCCGTCTCTTTCGTGAGCACAAGGCATCCATCCCCCTGGAACCGCAAGATTCCAGGGGGTTTTTGTTCCCGGCACACGCCGCGCTCCCCTTCCCATACCGGCGAGGGGAGCTCTCTGTCCTCCGGCCGGGCCGGACGGAACGCGTTTCCGCCACGCCTTCAGGGAACTTTACAATTGTGTAAGGTTCGCTGTTTTGGCCGTTTCTATCGGTAAGATGATATCAGCGGGCGCACAGGCGGCTGCCGGCGCTCCCCGGCACACGAGAAGCGGACGTCCGGGGTCCGGGCGGATGGAAACGGAGGAAGTATGCGCAGAAGGAAACGGGTCATATGCTGGCTGCTCTGTCTGCTGGCAGCGGCCAGCGTGCTCATCGGCTGCGACGGCAGAGGAGCCGATACGGAACTCGACATCAGCGACTGGCAGTCGTGGCGGATCGGCACGCCGCTGGCCTGGAGTTCGGACTACTATCTGTCCGAGCAGGTCCGCATCCCCCACCTTTATCTTTACGACAGCATCGGCGACTGCATCATGGCTCTGCGGTTTGGATATGTGGACGCCATTGCCGTGGATGCCCTGTACGCCTACAGCATGGTGGCGGAGTATTCCGATCTGGTGATCCAGAACGAGCCCATCGGAGAGGACTCCCTGGTGGCCTACATCACCAACGCCCGCCGGGACATTCTGGAACAGATGAACGCATACATCCCCAAGCTGAAGGCCAGCGAGACCTACGCGGACATGGTGGAGCGGGCCAACGCCGAGGAGTTCGTCCCCAACACGGATATCCCCCAGGCGGAGGACGGGGAGGTGCTGCGGGTGGCCATCAACACCGGCGGCAGCGGCTATCCCTATACCTACTACGACTTTGTCACAGAGGAGCCCCAGGGCGTGGACATCGAGTTCATCAAGCACTTTGCCGCAGAATACGGCTACACCATCGAATGGTTCGACAGCAGCTGGGACGCCTGTTCCCTGGCCATCGCCAATGGGGAGGTAGACGTCTTTGTGTACGCCATCTCCAGCTACTATGCCGGAGAGGTGGAGGCCATGGGGACCTGTCTGCACTCAGATTCCTATTTTGATCTGGACCTGGTGCTGGTGACCCAGGAAGAAACATGAAACAGGAGGGAACACGCCATGGCACTGATCGAATACTTGCAGAAATCCATTTACATGAACCTGATCTATGAGGACCGGTATCAGCTGATCCTGTCCGGTCTGTGGGTCACGCTGCTGCTGACTGTCGTCTCCTTTGTCCTGGGCACCGTGCTGGGCATGGCCTTCTGCGCCGGCAAGGGGAGCCGGAACCGGGTGATCCGGGGATTCAGCAACGGCATCACCGCCCTGATGGTGAAGCTGCCGCCTCTGGTGCTGCTGATGATCTTCGCCTACCTGATCCTGGCGGACACCAGCTTCAGCGCCGAGGTGATCTCCATCATCACCTTCACCCTCAAATGCGCTTCCCACTTGTCAGAGATGTTCCGCTCCGCAGTGGACTCTGTGGCTGTCGGGGAGATCGAGGCGGCGCGGACCCTGGGCTATTCCAGATGGCAGGCCTTCTTTCAGGTCGTGTTTCCCCAGGCCCGCCACCAGGTGATGCCCCTGTACAAGACCCAGTTCGTGCTGACCATGCAGGACACCTCCGTGGTGAGCCTTCTTGCGGTGCAGGACATGACCCGGGCAGTCACCGTCATCACCTCCCGCACCATGGATCCCATCATCTCCCTGGTGATCACCTCTGTGGTCTATCTTCTGCTGGGCTTTGTCGCCAACCGCATGCTGAGCCTGACGGACCGGAACAAACACCTGGAATGCAAGGAGGTGGTCTGATGTCCGTGATCCATATCGAGGGCCTTTCCAAAAGCTTCGGCAGCAACCTGGTCTTTCAGGATATCCATGTGGACATTGAACAGGGCGACTGCATCTCGGTGATCGGCCCCTCCGGCTGCGGGAAGAGCACGTTCCTGCGCTGCATCAATCTGCTGGAGCGGCCCACCGCGGGAAGCGTGTACATCGACGGGCAGGAGATCACCGCAAAAGGCGCCCCCCTGGACCAGATCCGCCGGAAGATGGGCATGGTGTACCAGACCTTCAACCTGTTTTCCCACAAGACGGTGCTGGAGAATGTGATGATGGCCCCCATGCAGCTCCAGGGCCTTTCCAAAAAGGAAGCCTTTGATCTGGCCATGGAATGCCTCACCCAGGTGGGCATGGCGGAGCGGGCAGACTACATGCCCTCGCAGCTCTCCGGCGGGCAGAAGCAGCGCGCCGCCATTGCCCGCTGCGTCGCCATGAAGCCGGAGATCATCCTCTTTGACGAGCCCACCTCCGCCCTGGACCCCACCATGGTGGACGAAGTGCTGGCGGTCATCCGCCGCCTGGTGAATCGGGGGATGACCTGCGTCATCGTCACCCACGAGATGAATTTCGCCAAGGCCATCAGCTCCCAGGTAATCTACATGGACGAGAAGGGGATCTACGAGATGGGGCCCCCGGCCCAGATCTTCGACGCCCCGAAGCGGGAGCGGACAAAGGCCTTCATCAACCGGCTGAAGACCTTCCAGCAGACCATCACCGACCGGAAGTTCGACATCTACGGTCTCAACGGCGCCGTCGTGGAGTTCTGCAGAAGGCAGTTCGCCACGGAAAAGCAGATCTACCGGGTGCAGCTGGTGTTGGAGGAGCTGCTGATCAACATCATGCTCCCCCAGATGAAGGGGGAGCGGATCGCCATCGACGTGACTGTGGAATACAGCATGAAGGACAGCGTCCTGTCGGTCTTCGCCGCCGCAGATCAGGAGTTCTCTCTGGAGGAGCAGGGCGGAGACGACCTCTCCCTGTCCATGCTCAAGGCCGTCAGCACCGACATCGTCCGCGAGGCAAACGGCGTCAGGCTGTTCCTGTAAACGGTCCGTCCCTCCCTCCTGCGGGGCTCCGCAGTTGAAAAGGCCGGGGCGAACAGATATAATGGTGAAAAATGCCGGAGCCGCGCTTCCTCCGGGACGTCTCCGGTCCGGGGAAGCGCATTCCGGAGAGGCAGGCGGAAAGGAGGCAGGGCAGGATGCTGGCAGAAAAGAGCCGCGGCCGCAATCTGCAGCGGCTGCTCCCGGCGGCAGCCGTGCTGCTGGTCATACTGGCCGTGCATCTGTTTCTCGAACGGGGGCCGGACCATGTCGTTGAGATCCGCCCGGTGGACGGTATGCTGGATATCACCGGAGTCGACTTGTCCCACGAGGTCGCCAACGTGGACAACAGCTGGGACTTTTACCCCAACGCCCTGTACACCTCTGCAGACTTTGCCGCCGGCGTCGGCAGGCCGGTCCCTGAGGCGGGCGATCCCGATGCGGGCAGTGAGCCCCGGTACGGTACGTACCGCCTCATCATCAAAGCCCGGCCGGAGCAGTACTACGCCATCTGCTCCTATTCCATCGACTACAGCACCCGGGTCTTCGTCAACGGCACAGAGGTGGCCAGCTTCGGCACCGTGGCGGACAATGCCGCCGCGCACGTGCCCCAGGTGGGCTCCATGACCATCCCCCTATACTCCGGGGCGTCCGGAGAGGTCGAGGTCATCTATCAGTTTTCCAACTTCGTCCACCGGGACGGCGGCTTCATCCAGCCCACCTATCTGTCCACGCCCCAGAACATCGAGGCCTTCAAGGCAGACAACGACCTGGCTTCCCTGAGTCTCAGCAGCGGGCTGCTGGTGCTGTTTCTGTACTTTCTTCTGTGCGCCGCGCTGCAGCGGCGGGGCACTTTTCTGCTGCTGGCCGTCTGCTGTCTGATGATGGCTCTCCGGGACCAGAACTTTCTGGTGGTCCATGCGCTGCCGCCCGGCACCTCCTGGTATCTGACTTACCGGATCTTCATGACCGTGACCGCTCTGCTGCCGGGAATGGTGCTCCTGCTGCTGGGGAGCCTGTATCCCGGCACCGTGAAAAAGCGCCTCACCATTCTGCACGCAGCCGCTATGGGGATCGCTGCGGCGCTCACCGTCGTTCTGCCCACCTTCTGGCTGGTGACGGTGTGCACGGCGGCCTGGATCTGCGCGATCCCGTATCTGTTCTGTCTGATCTGGGGCATCACGCGGCATTATCTGCGGCGGAAGTCGTTCCAGCTCGTGGATGCGCTTGCGGCGGGCGGCGCGGCCATGCTCATCCTCTCCATCCTGATGGAGGCGGCCTATGTCAACAACAGCTCGGCGGTCAGCCACTATGGGATCATGCCCAGGGGGATGCTGATCTTCGACCTGCTCATTGCGGCTTCCATCAGCCTGCGGGCCAGGGAGCAGGAGGCGGCCCTGTCCGAGAGCCGCAGCCGCAGCGAGCTGCTGGAGCGGATGAACGCCATGAACCTGGACTTCCTGCACCAGGTCGCGCACGAGCTGAAAACGCCCCTGACCGTCATCTCCGGCTACGCCCAGCTGACCGGCCTGCAGATGTCCACCGGCCATATCAGCAGCGAGACGCCGGAAAACCTGAAGGTCATCCGCAGCGAGGCCCTGCGGCTGGCAGATATGGTGACCAAGCTGCTGGAGTATTCCTACGGCAAAACCAGTGAGGCCCAATTCGCCACGGTCGAGGTGGGCCCGCTTCTGGAGAGCGTCCGGGCCATCTGCACCCCCATGTGCCTGAAAAACAGCAACCGTCTGGACCTCTCCGGCGGGACCTGCGCAGATGTATGCGGCAGCTGGGAGCTGCTGCTGCAGGTCTTTATCAATCTGGTGATCAATGCCAACCGCCACACCCAGGACGGCGTCATCACCATCAGCGCGTCGGACCGGGAGCGCCGGGAACACGTGGTGTTCCGGGTGGAGGATACCGGGAGCGGGATCGACAGCGCGCAGCTGCCCCACATCTTCGAAAAGGGCTACAGCGGCGACGGGGGGAGCGGCCTGGGCCTGTCCATCTGCCGGGAGGCGGTGGAAGCCCACGGCGGGATCCTGGAAGTGGAGCGCACCGGTCCCGATGGGACCGTCTTCATGTTCACCGTTCGGAAAAAGGAGGCAGCGCCATGAGCACGATTCTCCTGGTGGAAGACAACCCCCACATCATGAAGATCAACGCCGAGGCACTGAGCATGTACGGCTATGAGATCCTGCAGGCCGCCACTGCCCGGGAATGCCGCCAGGCCCTGCGCTGGCATCCGGTGGATCTGGTGGTGCTGGACATCATGCTGCCCGACGGCGACGGCGTGGAGCTGTGCCGGGAGCTGAAGGAGCAGTATCACACACCCATTCTGTTCCTCAGCGCCCTGGGAGAGAGCCGGGACGTGGTGGAGGGCCTGCGGGCCGGGGGCGACGACTATCTGGCCAAGCCCTATGACCTGGAGGTGCTGGCAGCCCGGATCGAGGCGCGGCTGCGGCAGGAGCGGGCCAAGAGCCGCCACATCAGCTACGGCAGCCTGCGGCTGGACATCTTTGCCGGCTGCGCGTATCTGGGAAGCGCCAATCTGCAGCTGACCCAGAAGGAGTTCGCCGTGCTGCTCCTTCTGGTCCGCAACGCGGGGCGCACCGTCTCCAAGCAGGAGGTCCTGATGGAGGCCTGGAACACCACCGCGGAAGACGACAGCCGGGCCCTCTGGACACTGATCTCCCGGCTGCGCCGGAAGCTCAACAGCCAGGAGTCCCGGATCGAGATCTCCTCCAAGCGGGGAGACGGCTATACGCTGGAGCAGATCTGACTCCCGGACGGCCAGCATCCCATTTCTGCGGGAGCTGCCGGCGGCGGATACGCGGCCTGCCGGTGCGGACGGCCAAAAAAGCAAGCGGGCGCTTTCTCAAGAGAAAGCGCCCGCTCTTTTTCCGGTGGTTCAGCTGCAGAGGGCTCGCCGGCGGAGCCTATCCGTTTTTCCGCAGGGTGAGGATGTTCTGCCCGTCCCGGTATTCGTATTGGATGTCGTCCATCAGCCGCTTCGCCATCAGGATGCCCAGGCCGCCGATCTGCCGCCGCTCCGCATCCAGCGTCACATCCGGGTCCGGCCGGTCCAGGGGGTTGAAGGGCCGCCCCCGGTCGGCAAAGCCCACGACGATCCGGAAGGGGTCACCGCCCGCCTCGCAGCGGATGCTGGCCTCCCCCGCCTCCGGGTGGTAGGCATAGCGGGCGATGTTGACAAAGATCTCCTCCACCGCCATGTCCACCTGGGTCATCAGCTTCAGGGGGCAGCCGGCCTGTTCCATCTGTCCGTCCACAAAGCGCAGGACGGTGTCCAGGCTGTCCAGGGCCGCCGCGACAGTGATCTCAGCCATGTTCATCCCTCCCGGTGGTTTTGTTGATCCGCAGCAGCAGCATGGTGATGTCGTCCGCCTGTTCCGCTCCGGCGGCAAAGGCGGCAATGTCCCGGCGCAGCAGATCCAGCTGCTCTGCCAGGGGACGGCCCTCCAGATCCCTCCCGCGGAAGAAGGCCCGGAGCCGTGCCTCAGAGTACAGGGCGTCCGCCGGGTCCAGCGCCTCGGTGACGCCGTCGGTGTAGCAGAAGATGCTGTCCCCGGGGCAGAGGACGATCTCCTGCTGCTGGTAGCGCACACCCTCCAGCCCCGCCAGAACGAAGCCGCGTTTGCTGGGCAGCCAGTCATACGGCCGTCCCCCCAGGGCGGCCAGGGGCGGGTTATGTCCGGCGTTGACATAGGTGAATCGCCCGGTGGAGATCTCCAGAACGCCGAGGAACGCGGTGACGAACATCCCCGCCTCGTTATTCTCGCACAGCTGGCGATTCACCGTCTCGAAGACCTGGTCAGGCGCCATGCCGGTCTGCGTGTGGTTCTTGATGAGGGTCTTGACGATCACCATGAACAGCGCCGCCGGCACGCCCTTCCCCGACACATCGGCGATGACCACCGCCAGATGGTCCTGGTCCACCAGGAAGAAGTCGTAGAAGTCGCCGCCCACCTCTCTGGCGGGGGTCATGGTGGCGTAGATGTCGAACTCGTCCCGCTCCGGGAAGGGCGGAAAGATCCGGGGCAGCATGTCCGCCTGGATCTGCGTGGCCACGTTCAGCTCTGTGCCGATGCGCTCCTTCTCCGCGGTGACGGCAGTGAGGTTTTCCACGTACTGCACGATGTCCGTCTCCATCCTGCCGATGGCGCGGGCCAGCGTGCCGATCTCGTCCTTCTTCCGGATCTGCTCCAGCAGGTCCAGCCGGGCCACATTGTCCTCGGCAAAGCGCCGGGCCTCTCCGGCGATGGTGAGGATGGGCGAGACCACCTCCCGGCGGAGGAAGCCGATATAGACCACCAGGAACAGGACTACTGCCAGCACCGTGATCCCCATGACATTCCACACGTAGGTCTGCCGGGCGTTTTCCAGGGCCGTCATGGCCTTTTCCACCCCCAGGAAAGCCACGATCTCCCCGGCGGAGTCCTTCACCGGGATCCCCGCGGTGGTGTGGGCGCCGGAGGCCTGGGTGTAGGAGTAGAAGTAGACCGCGCTGCGCTCTCCGGTGGTCATGATCTGCTCCACCTCGTCCTGGTAGGCCGGGTCCATATCCTGAGCGGTGTAGCCCAGCGCATAGCGGGTGAAGCCGCTGTCCGGGTGCACGGCATCAAAGATATAGGTGCTGGTGGTGTAGTCGTTGGAGAGGCGAGTCACATAGATGAGGTAGCTGTTGGTGGAGACTACCAGGGCGTCCAGCCGGTCCTGGATCTCCAGATAGGCCGCATCGATCTCTCCGGTCTCCAGATAGTGCTCCAGCCGGTCCGGATCCAGGTAGCTTTTGGCGGTCTCCGCGATCTCATAGGCGGAGCGGTTGTACTCATCCTCCAGCACAGTAGTAAACTCTCGGTAGCCCATGTAGCTGATGGCGGCGCACAGCAGCACGCTCAGCAGCAGCACGCTGGTGATGAGCTTTATGGAGAGTCCGGAGATCTTCTCTTTCATGCTTCCCCCATCTTCTCAGATCCATCCGCAGCCGCGGCAAAAAAGCGCCGGCTCTCCGCATCCCGCAGGATCTGCACAGGCTTGTACTGGGCCATGGTCCGGCCGCAGCTGGCCAAGACCTCCTCATAACGCCGGAAGCTGCCGGGCGGCAGGAATCGGACGCAGGCCGGAGCGATGTCCCCCATGGCACGGCATCCCCGATAACCCAGGCTCGCCTCCTGCAGGCACCGGTCCAGCAGCGCCCCGGCGTTCTCCAGCCGGGGGCTCTCCAGATAGAACAGATATCTGCCCGGCCGGAGGGAATAGTCCTCCTGGGCACAGAAAGCGGCAATGGGGAGGCCTGTACGTGCACGGAACCGCTCCATGGCGTCCCGCAGCTGCTCGGTGTTCAGCTTCTCATCCGCCACATTCAGAGCCTGGTTGAGCCGGTAGCAAAAGCGGACCACCGGGGCCTGCCCGAAAAAGCCCACCACCTCCAGCACGTCCTGCATCCGGTAGCGGTAGAGACCGGAGTGGTTGGTAAAGACCAGCTCGTATCGCCTCCCCACCTCCACCTGTTCGATGGTCCGGGGCGGCCCCGTCTCCGCCGGAACAGGCAGAAACTCAAAGAATCCCGCCTCCGGCAGCAGGATGTAGGCATCCGGGACGCCCACCCCCGCCGCGATGCTGAGGAAGCCCTCCGATGCGCCGTAGATGAAGTGGTGGATGGGCACGGAACCGGCATATCGCTCCATGGCCCGGGTGTAAACGGGAAAGCTTTCCCCGCCGATCCCCAGGATGTACCGGATATCCGGCCAGATCCGCCGCACCATGCCATCCGGGCAGAGATCCGCCCGGATGAGCCGCAGTTCTTCCGCCCGCAGGGGGTCCGGGGGCAGCCAGCGGCGGAGCTTTTCCCGCCAGGTCGCGTCCAGGGGGATCCTGTCATCCACGGTGCCTGCCGCCATGTCCCGCAGCAGCAGATCCCAGTGCTCCCGGATATAGTCCAGAACGCCCACCGCCCGGTGGAGAAAGACGCTGTGGATGGCGGTGAGCCCCCGCTCCGCCAGGGCGAAGCGGACCTTCATATATGTCAGGTCCTCCACCCGCTCCGGGAAGAGGACCTCCTTGGGCACGCAGTAGTCTGAGGCGTCGAAGCCCCCCTCCCTGTCCAGCCACTGGTACAGGGAGGCAGACCGGACGCCGCACATCCGGCCTCCCGGCAGGTGGGTCCTGGCGAATTCCCCCACCTGGAAGATCTTCCCGAAGAGCGCCTCCGGCGGCATCTGCGGGAAGTGCTCCCGCACCATGCCGTAGACGCCCCAGTGGATGCAGTCGCGGTGGATGCACATGTCCGTCTCAGTCACCGGAACGTACTTGGGGGTGCCAGTGCTGCCGGAGGTGATGGCAAAGTAGACCGGCTCCTCCGCTGTCAGCTGCCGGGTGCCGCCGGAGAGGAGCGTCTGGATGTAGGGCTCATAGTCCCGGTGGCAGGAGAGCGGGACCCGGCTCTGAAAATCTGCCAGGGAGCGGATGCCGGAAAAGCCGTGGCGCAGGCCATATGCCGCTGCGGCATTCTGCTGCAGGATGGTCTGCAGCTGCTCTCTCTGGATCTGCCGGGCGGCGGCGGCAGTCTGTCTCAGTCTGGCCATGGCCGCCGCTCCCTGCGAAATGTAGTCCGTCTTCATGCTTGCCTCTCCTGTCGCTCAGAGCAAAAGCTGCACCGTGTTCACGCCGAAGGTCCTCTGATAGACCACCTGCTCCATCATGCCGGCGATGAGCTGGATGCCCAGGTACGCATCACCGGAAGTCCGCCGCGGGTCAAAGGGGTCATAGGCCCGCCCGTCATAGCGGATGCGGATGCCCATGGTCCCCTGCACAGAGAAGACCCGCACATCAAAGTGGACGGCCGTGTCCGGGTTCTCCTGTACGATCCTGGTCATGACCTCCTCAATGGCCAGGCTGAAGCGCATGACCTGCCGGGGCTCCATGCGGTTCTCCCGGCAGAAGCCGGCGATCTTGCCGCTGGCCTCGCAGATATGCGCTGTGTCTCCGGCCACGGAGAAGTTCGCCACCTGTCCGCCCTCCTCCAGGGACCGGTCCATCAGCAGGTACCGGGTCCGTTCCGGATGCCGCCTGCGGAAGAGGGAGACGGCGAGGGCCCACAGGGCCAGGGTGACGGTCTCGCTGAGGATCAGGAACCACCAGGGACTCAGGCCGAGTGCCAGCGCGGCGCAGAGGCTCACAGCGGCCGCCAGGAACACCCGGCAGGTGATGATGGCATTGGCCCAGCCCACGTGGCCGGAGATGTTATAGTATCCGGAGAGGATGCTGCACCCCAGGGCCGGGAACATGCCGGCGGAGAGGCACACCATGGCAGGGCGCAGAGATCCGCCGGGCAGGCCGTAGGCCAGGGCGATGGCATCGGCGCCGAGGATCGCCGCAGCGGCAAATATCCCGCAGCAGAACAGGCCGGTGCGCAGCTCCCGCCGGATCAGCAGAGCGGCGCTGTCGTTGTCCCGCTCACCGCTGTAGATGCCCAGCATGGCCGAGGCGGCCTGCGGCACCCCGTCCACCACTGCCAGGGAAAAGGCGCTGATACAGTTGACCGCAGTAAAGACTGCCACCAGCTCGCTGCCCCCCGCTCCCATCAGCAGGGCATTCACCGTCAGCATGCGCAGGGTCTGGAGCAGATTGTTCAACGCGGACGGGCTCCCTGTCGCGGCGATCTCCCGCCAGTCCTCCCGGGCGGTGAGCCCGGACCACCCCAGATGGAAGCTGCTGTCCCGGCCGCATAGCCAGCAGAAGCCCATGGCACAGGCCGCCGCCGTGGCGATGACGCTGGCCCAGGCAGCTCCGCCGATCCCCATGTCCAGGGGATAGAGGAAGAGCAGGTCCAGTGCTGCGTTCCCTCCCCCCATCACCAGCATCATCCGGGCCACCAGCTTTGTCCGCCCGTCTATGCGGAGGAACCAGAAGGGGATATAGATCAGGATCTTCGGCAGCGCGCCCAGCAGCGTGATGGTGGTATACTCCCGCACCAGAGGCCGGATGGCCGGATCCGCGCACAGCAGGGCGGAGAGCGGACCGCCGAGGGCGAGGCCAGCCGCAGTCATCAGGCCGGACACAGCCAGGCAGGCCCAGACCGCCGTGTGATAGAGTCTCTGGCTCCGCTCCTGCTGCTGGCGCCCGATGGCCTTGGCTGCCTGGATAGCAGTGCCGGAGACCAAAAAAGATCCCGCCACGCACAGCACCAGGTACACCGGGACACACAGGCTGATGGCGGACAGGCCGTCTGTCCCGATCCGCTGCCCCACCAGGATCCCATCCACCAAAATATTGATGTTCTCGCTGAGGATCGACAGGACACAGGGCAGAAGGGCCCGATGAAAGGCTCTGCGCAGGAATGCCTCATCCTGTCTCAGATCGCTGCCCCGGTCCTGTGCCGCTGTATCAGCCATGGGACGTCTCCTCCTCCACGTCAGACGATGGTGAGGATCTCCACAAAGCCAGTGATCTCAAAGACCTCCATGATGGTCTCATTGACGTTTCGGATGGTCATCTTCCCCTGCCTGCTCATCGTCTTCTGGGCGGCCAGCAGCACCCGCAGCCCCGCGGACGAGATGTACTCCAGGCCGGAAAAGTCCAGCTCCAGCTCCGAGATGCCGGAGAGCGAGGTCTTGAGCTCCGTCTCCAGCTGCGGCGCCGTGTTGGTGTCCAGGCGGCCCTCCAAGGCAATGCGCAGCGTGCCGTTTTCCGCAGTTTTTGTAATGGTCATGGCGATCTCCTCCATATGGTTCACTCCTCCCGCCGGTGCAGAAGGGCGGCTTGTACGCAGGCCCGATGCCGGCGTTCCGATCCTGTGCAGGGCGCTCCCCGGCATTTCCGGCGCCGCCGGTGCAAGACGCCCTCCGCCGCGGACATACAATTTCCCTTTTTATCTTATCACCAGAGGGCAAGCAGGGGAATGAACCTTACAAAATTGTAAAGTAAGCGCCGCTTTCCAGCTGGTATGATATATTTTTTTCAACGGTGTCGTTTGCTCTCAGGGCGTGGAACGGCAGCGGTCCGCCGCAGCTGCTCCGCGGCCAAGTGACGGCCCGG
Organism: Oscillibacter valericigenes; assembly: GCF_016902445.1. Taxonomy (GTDB): domain Bacteria; phylum Bacillota; class Clostridia; order Oscillospirales; family Oscillospiraceae; genus Oscillibacter; species Oscillibacter avistercoris. The sequence continues at coordinate 57,963 of NZ_JACSNX010000013.1, forward strand.
CCTCGATATCATCGCGGCAGAGAGCGCGTCCCTTTTCATTGAAGATCCGGAGAGGAGTGAACGGCATGAGAACAGACAGGATCTGGAAAAAAAGTGCCGTCGTCTGGCTGCTGTGCGCAGTGTGCCTGATGACAGCTGCCTGCAGCAGTGCCGGCAGCAGCGCCGGCACTGACAGCGGCGAGGCCATCGATCTGAACGCACCGGACGCCGTGATCGCCGCCGAGGTGGGGACGACCACCGAAAGCGACGCCCGCAGCGCCTATCCAAACGCCCAGATCGTCTATGTGAACAGTGCCACTGACGGCCTGCTGGCCGTCACCTCCGGTAAGGTGGACGCATATGCCATGAACCTGACGGCCTATGAGAGCAGCGTGGAGTCCCAGCGCAGCGATGTGACCCTCCATCCTGACGGCGTCGTGGGAACGGGCGGTGACGTGGCGGTGGGCATCAGCCCGGTGACGGAGCTTTCCAATGCGGCGGAGCTCATCAACGGCTTCATCGCCGAGATCAAGGCCGACGGCACCCTGGATGACATGAACCGCCGCTGGGAGACGGAGCACGACTATACGATGCCGGAGATCCCCGTGCCGGAGAATCCGGACTTCACCATCCGGGTCGGCACCACCGGCGCCGCAGAGCCCTATTCCTTCTATCAGGACAACGAGCTGGTGGGCTTTGACCTGGAGCTGATGTACCGCTTCGCCCTCTGGTGCAACGCGGAATTGATCATCGACGTGTACGACTGGTACGGCATCATGCCCGCCTGCACCTCCGGCAAGGTGGACTACATCATGTCCAACCTCTTTGCCACAGAGGAGCGGCGGGAGGCCATGGACTTTTCCGACCCCTACAAGATCGTCCGGACTGTCATGGTCGTGGCCAACGCGGAGGCTCCTGCGGAGGAGGGCTTCCTGGACAGCATCCGATCCAGCTTTGAAAAGACGTTCATCCGGGAAAACCGCTGGCAAATGATCCTCAGCGGCCTGCTGGTGACGCTGGAGATCTCCCTGCTCTCAGGGATCCTGGGCACGGCGCTCGGCTTTGGCCTGTGCCTGCTGCTGCGCAGCCGGCGCCGTGCGGTGTCCGGTGCGGCCAGAGTCTTCTGCCGGATCATGGAGGGCGTGCCCAACCTGGTCGTGCTCCTCATCGTGAACTTCGTCATCTTTGCCTCCTCCGACATCGAGCCCATCGCCGTGGCAGTGATCTCCTTCTCCGTGATCTTCGCCGTAGCCGTGGCCGGGACCCTGAACACCGGCATCAACGCGGTGGACAGCGGCCAGTGGGAGGCGGCGTCCGCCCTGGGCTTCGGCAGGGCTGCCAGCTTCCTCCATGTGGTCCTGCCCCAGGCCGTCCGCCATGTGCTGCCGATCTACAAGAGCGAAGTGGTGTCCATGATCAAGATGACCTCCATCGTGGGCTACATCTCCATCCAGGACCTGGCCCGGGCAGGGGATCTGATCCGCAGCCGCACCTTCGAGGCCTTCTTCCCCCTGATCGCCACAGCCGTCATCTACTTCGCCATCTCCTCCGCCGTGGCGGGAGCCATCGGCAGGATCGAGCTGAACATCGACCCCCGCCGCCGTCCCCGGCGGCTTCCCAAGGGTGTAGTCGCGGCTGACCGCCCGGCCGCTCCGGCCGCCCCATCCCAGGTGTTTGAGGAGGGCGAGCTCATCCGGATCGAGCACCTCAAAAAGGCCTTCCCCAACGTCACCCCTCTCACGGATGTGAACACCTCCATCCATCGGGGAGAGGTCATCACCATCATCGGCCCCTCCGGCACCGGAAAATCCACCCTCCTGCGGTGCGTCAACCGGCTGGAGACGCCCACATCCGGCGCCATCCTGGTCCACGGAGAGAACATCTGCGACAAGAAGGCGGATCTCAACGCCCTTCGCCGCCGCATGGGAATGGTGTTTCAGCAGTTCAATCTTTTTGACCACCTGACCATCATCGAAAACATCATGCTGGCGCCCACTCTGATCCGGAAGATGCCCCGGCAGGAGGCCTACGAAAAGGCCATGGGACTTCTGAAAGCCGTTGGCATGACGGAGAAGGCGCTCAGCTACCCGGACGAGCTCTCCGGCGGTCAGAAGCAGCGGGCGGCCATCGCCAGGACCCTGGCCATGGAGCCGGAGATCGTCCTCTTTGACGAGCCCACCAGCGCCCTGGACCCCACCATGGTGGGTGAGGTCCTCACGGTCATCCGGCAGCTGGCGGCCCGGGGCCTCACCATGATGATCGTCACCCACGAGATGAAATTCGCGCGGGACGTGTCCACCCGGGTGTTCTACATGGATCAGGGCGTGATCTACGAGGACGGCGCTCCAGAGGAGATCTTCGAGCACCCGGAGCGGGATCTGACCCGGGCGTTCGTCAAGCGTCTGAAGGTCCTCTCGATCACCATCACCAGCCCGGACTACGATTTCATCGCCGTCACAGAGCAGCTCCAGCAGTTCGGCGAGAAGCAGCTCATGCCCCGCCGCCAGCTGGACAACATGCGCCGGGCCTTTGAAGAGATCTGCGCCACCAACGTGATCCCCAACAGCGCCGGCGACTATGAGCTGCACATCACCGCCGAGTACTCCGAGGAGACCGGGAAGGCACAGATGCGCTTCACCTGGGGCGGAGCGCCCTTCAACCCCCTGGAGGAAGGCGACGAGCTCTCCGTAAAACTCCTGCAGGGCTACTTCTCCGAGTCCCAGTACCGGTATGGGGATAACGAGAACGATCTGACCGTGTTCCTGTAAGGCAGCACCGCTTTCTCAAAAATGCAGATCCCTGCCGGCTCAGGCCCGGCCGGGCGTTCTTCACAAAGATAATCTCCGGCCCCTCCGGTGGTCTCTTCCGGCGGAAGGCCCTGGGACCGTAATGGTCCCAGGGCCTTTTCCCATCTCAACGGATGGGGTCTCCTCTGGTCATCCATTCAAAAGATCCCGGGATGCCGCTCCTTATCCGCCGGCCTCCCAGGCTCAGCTTCCGAACACCTCTGCGGCCCGGCGCATATTCTCCATCACCGGGACGCCGAAGGGGCACCGCTTCTCACACGCCCCGCAGGAGATGCACTCCCCGCCGTGGTGGGGCAGCACGGCGTAGTGCTCCCGGACCGTCTCCGGCAGCTCCCCCTGGGCCCGGGCCAGATTCAGGAACTTTGTGACGCCGGCCACGTCGATGCCCACAGGGCAGGGGGCGCAGTGTCCGCAGTACATGCAGTGGCCCACCCAGCTGATCTTGGGCAGGGCGGCAAACGCGGCGGCATAGTCCCGCTCCTCCTCCGTCGCCGTCTCATAGGCGATGCTGGTCTTCAGCTCCTCCAGATTCCGGGCGCCGGACATGACGGAGGCCACGCCGGGCCGGGTCAGGGCGTAGTGGAGGCACTGACAGAGCGTCAGGGCCTTTCCCGCCGGGGAGAGCTCCGCGCTGAGCAGGTTCCCGCCGCCGAAGGCCTTCATCACCGTGATGCCCACCCCCAGCCGCTGGCAGGTCTCGTACAGCGCCTGCCGCTGGGGGGCCATGTTCACCAGGGGCTGCTCATAGTTCTTCTCGTTCCACAGCTGCTCCACGTCCTCCCCCGCGGGCTGGAGGTCGTAGCAGGGGTTGATGCTGAACATCAGCACCTCGATGGCACCGCTGTTCACCGCCGCCAGGGCCACCTCCGGGTTGTGGCTGGAGAGGCCGATGGCCCGGATCACGCCCTGGGCCTTCAGCTCTCTGGCGTAGTCCAGGACGCCGCCGGTGCGCACCGTCTCCCAGTCGGCCAGGGAGTCCACATAGTGGATCATGCCGATCTCCGCATGGTCCGTCTCCAGCCGCCGGAGCTGGTCGCTGAAGCCCTCCTTCACCTCCGCCAGATCCCGGGTGCGCTTGTACTGCCCGTCCTTCCAGATGGTGCACAGGTGGGCCTGGAGGACGAACTTCTCCCGCCGCCCCCGCAGGGCCCGGCCCAGGTTGGAACGGAACTCCGGATTGGGGGTGTACAGGTCGATGCAGTTGACCCCGCCCGCCTCCATGGCGTCCACCAGCTTCTCCACCTGCGCATAGGGCTTGTCCACAAAGCCCTCACAGCCCATGCCGATCTCGCTGACCAGCAGGCCGGTCTTTCCAAGCTGACGATATTCCATTTTACCGCCTCCATGTCTGTTTTCTGATACTTTATCGCATTCCGGCCGGTTTTGCAACCGCCCGGCGGTCTCCGCCGCTTTCGTTCTGCGCAGGCAGCACGAGCGCCGGGCCGGAGTGTCCTCCTTGCCCCGGCGTGATGGAAGGATCTCCATCCGGGACTCGCTGCGCTGCCGGCGGGCGGGTCCTTCGGCGTGCCATGCGGTCTGCCGCACGCCAAAAACGTGCCGGAGGATGTGCTGCGGTTTTTGGATCTGGTCCGAACGCAGCTGGCAGAGGCCCCTGACCGGTGCTGTCTTCCATACAATGACCGCCGCCGGACCCGGCCGGGTCCGGCGGCGGTCAGTTTTTTCAGTTACTGGAAGGTGGCCTGGGAGAGGTCCAAAGGCTGGCCGCAGGGGTTATCGATGTCCGTGCCGTTGCCCACAAACCGGCAGCCGGACAGTTCCAGAATGTCCTCCGTGGGCTCCCCCTCGATGAGGATGGCCGTGCCGTTGTGGAGGAAGGTGTTGTCCGGGGAGACGCCGTTGAAGAAGCTTACCTGGTTGGTGTTGTAGTGGACGGCCATGTCGTTGCCCTCAAAGAAGCAGTTGGTGTAGGCGATGCCGCCGGGGTACCCAGAGCCATGACTCAGGATGGCAGTCTGCCACCCGGTAAAACGGCAGCCAATGGTCCAGGTCCGCCGGGCGGTAGTCAGAGCCATCCCGTCGCCGCTGCCCGCGAAGTCGATGTCATAGAGATAGGTGATCCAGTTGACGCCCCCCGGGTTCACCTGGACGGTGCCGGTAAAGGTGGTGCGGCCCTCTCCATCCGTATTGCCGTACAGGTTCACCGGCCGTTCGGTGATGGACAGAGTCCCCTCATAGGTGACGGCAGGCAGGTGGATGTTCACCACGTCGTATTCTCCCACCCGGTCCCCTATGGAGTCCACCAGAACCTGAAGGTCCTCTGTGGTGTCCATGGGCACGTCCTCCGGATAGATGTCCACGGTCTCGATCAGGTCCACATTGAGTGTCTGATGGAGCAGGATCACGTCCCCGTTGTCCATGGTGATGGTCCAGGTGCCCTGGGCGGAGTTCTCCCGGCCCAGAAAGTGGGTAAAGCTGGTGAGGGCGGCGTCGGGGGCATAATCGTCGTAGGCTGGCGGGTCGTAGGTGATGTAGCCGGAGGGATCGTCCGGCGTGTCAAACTCTGCCGTGACCGACGCCACCTTCCGCAGAAAAATCTCCCCGGCATTGGTGCCGGTGTCCTTGTGGTGGATGAAAAGGCAGACGGGGAAAGTGTACTCATCGTCTTTTTCCGCTTGCTGGGTGATGACGGGGGCGGGGTCATAGGGAGTATCCAGCCAGCTCAGGAGGAGCTGATAGGTGCCGTCCTCGTCGGTGTAGATCACCTCTCCCGTGCCGCCGTCGTCGTAGACCTGGGGCCGGGTGGAGAGGTACCAGCCCGCTCCCGCCGCCCCCAGCGCCAGGGCCAGGAGCAAGATGGGGAAGGCCCTGCGCAGGGCCTTCCGCCATCGGTACGATGGCGGCGAAACCTTCTGCCGCTGGTTGACGCTCCGGGCGCAGAAGGGGCAGAAGGAGGCCTCCTCCGGCAGCTCCGCGCCGCAGTAGGGGCATGTGCGCCTGGTCGTTCGATCCTGTTGCATATCAGAGAGCCTCCATCAGCTGCAGCACGCTCTGGTACCGCTTTTTGGGGTTCACCTGGGTGCACCGGGTGACGATCCGCCCCATCCGGCCCTCCGCCAGCTTTTTGGAGGGGTGCTCCCCGGTGAGCATCACGTTGATGAGGATGCCGGTGGCGTAAATATCCGTCCGGGTGTCCGACTGGGACAGGCCGTACTGCTCCGGGGCGGCGAAGCCGGCGGTGCCCAGCACCTGGGTGTCGGTGTCCTCCTCCGGCTTGTAGAGCCGGGCGGCGTCGAAATCGATGAGGACGGCCTCGCTCCCCCGGAGAATGATGTTCTCTGGCTTCACGTCCCGGTGGACGGCGGCCAGGTCGTGGAGCACCCACAGGGCCCGGCAGACCTGGTCGACGACGCTCCGGGTCTCTTCCACCGTGAACAGGGCGCCCTGCAGCAGATCCCCCAGATTGTCCCCCTGGATGTACTCCTCCAGCACCAGGTTCTCCTCCCCCTGGGAGGCCACCTCATACACCGCAGGAAGATTCCGGCAGGTACAGTGCAGCAGCCGCCTGTAGACCTCGGCATTGCCGGTGAAGCGGCGCAGGACGAACCGCTGGCCGCCGGCCTCGTGCCGCAGCAGATGCACACTGCCCCGCGGGCTTCTCTTCAGCAGCCGTTCTTCCCGGAACGCCTGCTTCAAAGCGGTCAGCAGCCACTCGTACATCTCCATTCCCCTCTCACAAAAAAAGCCGATACCCTATGCAGCCAGCATATTGTATCAGCCTGCAAAGCGTTGTAAATTTATAGATAGTATATCGCATCTTCTGCATAAAGTCAAAGGAGGTGAGTGGAATGCGGGAAAGATCCACCGATGACCTTGGTCAGGAGCTGATGGGTGCTCCCAACATCGACGCCTATATCCACAACAACGAGGCCTTCTTTTCCGAGCAGAACATCACGGAGTCTCTGGCGGAGCTGTATGAGCGGAAGGCTGTTTCCAAGGCCGCCCTGGCCCGGAAATCCGGCATGAGCGAGGTGTATCTCCACCAGGTCTTCTCCGGGCGGCGCAATCCCTCCCGGGACCGGCTGCTGTGCCTGTGCATCGGGCTGGAGGCCACGCTGGAAGAGACGCAGTGCCTGCTGAAGCAGTCGGCCTACGCCCAGCTGTACCCCAAGAGCAAGCGGGACGCCATCATTACATACGGCATCCTGCACCACATGGAGCTGCACGCCATCAATGACAAACTGTTCGCAGAAAACGAAAAGACCCTGTTCTGACCGGATCCCGCGTCCCCGCGCTGCAGCACAAGTGAGAATTGAGAAAGGAAAGGACCTCCCCGCCCGCTCTCTGCGGGCTGCGGAGGCAAGGTGACGAAAATGGTACAGAAAAATACGATCTCGAACAACGTGATCGGCGGCATCGCCGCAGCAGTGGCTGCGGTGTTCACGCTGAAAACGGTGGTGGACTACATCCAGTCCATGGAGTACCTGCCGGAATACTACACAGTGGGCGGCCTGCTGTGGAATCTCCTGACGCTGGCGGCCCTGGCCTTCCTGGCTGTGATGCTGCTGATGAGGAAAAGGTCCGCCCTCATTGCCGTGGGCTTCGGCGTGATGGCAGTGGGAGAGCTCCGGGCACTGCTGACCCCGCATCTCTCCTTCGCCAACCGCCTGGCCGAGCTGCTGATGACCCTGGCTCTGGTGGGCATCACCCTGATGGCCGCGGCCCTGCTGTCGAATGCCCTCCCCGCCCTGCGGGACACCGCCCGGAAGGCCTGGTTCGTCCCCGCGGTCTGCGTGGTGGCTGCCGCCGCGCTGATGTTCCTCTCCTATGTGTGGGATCTGATCTTCGGCTGGTTCGAATTCGGCCTGTTCCTCCGGCTGCTGTTTACCCTCATCATCTCCTACGGCCTGGTGGCCGCAATCCTGCTGTTCTCCGCCGCCTGGTTCACAGCGCCGGAGGGCCAGCTGCTGCCCACCCTGCCCAAGGCGCCGGTCCGGACCGCTCCCGCTGCCGGCGCATCCTATGGCACCGGCGGCACCGCCGGGTATCAGGGGCCTTCCTACAACCCCGGCCCTGCGCCTTCCGCCGCCCCCGGCGAGCTGGAACCGGAGACGTACTGCAAGCTGTCCACCCACGTGCTGCTGCTGATCTTCACCTTCGGCATCTGGTACTTCATCTGGATCTACCGCACCACCCGGCGGCTGAACTGCGTGGCTGACGAGCCGCCCCGCGATCCGGTGAAAAAGCTGCTGCTGTGCATGTTCGTCCCCTTCTACGGCATTTACTGGATCTACAAGAGCGCCCAGCGCATTGACAAGCTGGCGGCCGCCAAGGGCATTTCCTCCGACCTCTCCACCCTGTGCCTGATCCTGGCCATCTTCGTCGGCATCATCCCGCCCATCCTGATGCAGGATAAGCTGAATGCCATCGTCGTCACCAAGGCCCCCATGGGCGATATGCCCTTCTCCCCGCCGCAGCAGCCCCAGCAGCCGCAGGCCGCGCCCTATCAGCCGCCGGTCCAGACCCCGCCCCGGCCGCAGGCCGCTCCGGTGGTGCAGGACGCGGCGGACGAGATCCGCAAGTACAAGGAGCTGCTGGACATGGGTGCCATCACCCAGGAGGAATTCGACGCCAAAAAGCGGCAGCTGCTGGGCCTGTGAGCCCTGCCGGAAGGGGAGTTCTGGATGGAATTTCTGGTAGCCTATCTGATCTTCTGCCTGATCATCGCCGCCGGGCTGGGGGTGATCCCCGCCTATATCGCCCGGGACAAGGGCTACTCCTTCGGCAGGTGGTGGTTCTACGGCTGGATGCTGTTCATCGTGGCCATGATCCACATCAGCCTTCTGCCGGACAAAAACGCCCGGCCGGCGCCTCCGCCGTCCCCGCCGCCCCGCAAGCCGCCGGCCTGGGGCGCGGCGGACGAGATCCGCAAGTACAAAGAGCTGCTGGACAGCGGCATCCTCACCCAGGAGGAATTCGACCGCAAGAAGGCCCAGCTGCTGGATCTGTGAGCCTGTGCGCGGACAGGGCGGGAGTTTTCCCGCCCTCCCGCTGTTATTATCCAAGATAGGAGTTTTCGGAATGTCTGCTGACCCTTCCATCAAACATCTCTGCTACAACTGCTTCCAGGAGCGGGAGGTCCTGGAGGGACCGTGCCCCTACTGCGGCTTCGACCTGGCTGAAAATGAAAAGAAATTCCCCGTGGCCCTGCGGGCCGGGACGGTCCTGAACGGCCGCTACATTATCGGCCGGGTGCTGGGCCAGGGCGGCTTTGGCATCA
>NZ_JACSNX010000014.1 GCF_016902445.1 Oscillibacter valericigenes
CGCCCTGCGGTCCGGCGGGGCCCTGCTCGCCCTGCGGTCCGGCGGGGCCCTGCTCGCCCTGCGGTCCGGCGGGGCCCTGCTCGCCCTGCGGTCCGGCGGGGCCCTGCTCACCCTGCGGTCCGGCGGGGCCCTGCTCACCCTGCGGTCCGGCGGGGCCCTGTTCGCCCTGCGGCCCGGCGGGGCCCTGCTCGCCCTGCGGCCCGGCGGGCCCCTGCTCGCCCTGCGGTCCGGCGGGCCCCTGCTCGCCCTGCGGTCCGGCGGGGCCCTGCTCGCCCTGCGGCCCGGCGGGGCCCTGCTCGCCCTGCGGCCCGGCGGGGCCCTGTTCGCCCTGCGGTCCGGCGGGGCCCCGTTCGCCCTGCGGTCCGGCTGGGCCCTCTGGACCGGGCTTTCCCCGGGGAATGGCAAATTCCAGCTCCACACCGCAGGGCGTTGGCGAGGCGGTCACTCTGGCCCGGGTACCGGGCGGTGTGGTGATGGTGCTGCCTACTGTTACAGTGGGAATTGGACAGCACGGAGGACAGCATGGGTCCCCCTTGAAATGATGCATATACAAAAGCCTCCTCTCTCAAAGGCTAGGCCAGTATATGCGCCACAGGCCGCCTCAGGTGCGCCCCTGTTCGATAGGCAGACCGGTGAGATACCGACGGACCACATCCAGGGCATGGTTTGCGGCCAGATCCTGGATCCGGTCCCGCCTGCGGCGGCCGGAGTCCGTCCGGCGGCAGAAGGTGCCGTCCGGCGTGGCCAGACCGATGTACACCAGCCCCACCGGATTGTCCCGCTCGTCCCGGTCCGGGCCAGCCACGCCGGTGACAGACACGCCGATGTCTGCCCCTGTGATCCGCCGGGCGCCCTCCGCCATGGCCCGGGCCGTCTCCTCCGACACGGCGCCGTGCTGGTCCAGGATCGCCTGGGGAACGCCCAGCACATCGGCCTTGACGGAGGTCCAGTAGCTGACCACGCCGCCCCGGTACACGCTGGAGACGCCGGGCAGGGCGGTGATCCGCTCCGCCACCCGGCCGCCGGTGCAGCTCTCGGCGGTGGCCAGGGTGAGATCCCGCTCCTTCAGCAGATGGAAACAGACCTCCGCCAGATCTTTCACGTCCACCCCGTATACCACGTCCCCCAGGGCGGAGCGGACCTCCGCCACCACCGGGGCCAGCATGGCCTCTGCCTCTGCCTGGCTGGCAGCCTTGGCGGTGGCCCGCAGCCGCACCTCGCAGGGCTTGGCGTAGGTGGCGAGGGACGGGTTCACCATGTGGGCCATCCGGTCGTGGAGCAGCTGGTCCACGGAGCTCTCCCCCATGCCGAAGGTCATGATGTCGCGGGAGACGATAACCTCTCTGGAGAGGGCCCGGAGATACGGCTCCACACACCGGCGGAGCATGGTCTCACACTCATGGGGCGGACCGGGCAGCATCAGCACATGGACGCCGCCGGCCTCGAAGGCGCAGCCGGGGGCGGTGCCCACCGGGTTGTCGAATACGGTGCAGCCCTCCGGCAGCTCCGCCTGCTGGATGTTGTTCTCCGGCATGGGCACGTGGAGGGCGGACTGATAAAAGGCCCGGATGTCCGCCAGAATGTCCGTATGGAGCACCAGCTTCTGCCCGAAGGCCTCACAGATGGTCTGCTTGGTCAGGTCGTCATAGGTGGGGCCCAGGCCGCCGGTGGTGAGGATGATGTCCGCACGGCGGCGGGCGATGTCCAGCGCCTGGCGCAGCCGCTGGGGGTTGTCCCCCACCACAGTGTGCCAGAAGACGTTGATGCCCAGGGTGGACAGGCTCTGGGAGAGCATCTGGGCGTCGGTGTTGGCGATGTTGCCCAGCAGGATCTCGGTGCCCACGGCGATGATCTCGGCGGTGTGAGACATCAGATCACATCCTTTCAATATTACGAGAGCTTCATCAGATAGGAGTGAGAAGATAGGAGATAGGAGTTCGATTAGGAATGAGAAATTAGGAATTTAGGAATTGATGTGCCGCCTGCGGCGGCGAATTTCAATTCGTCCGGCTCCGCCGGACACCTCAACTCCTAACTCCTCATTCCTAACTCCTAACTTTTAACCGATCCGGGGCGCATCGGTGGGCTTCACCCGCACCCAGGTCTCGCCGGAGAGGGCCTTTTGGACCAGGGCGTCCACGTCCAGGGCGGACTCCGCCGCCCGCACGTCCTCCAGCCGGGGCCGGGTGGCGGGGTGGCGGGGGGTGAACACGGTGCAGCAGTCCTCATAGGGGAGGATGGAGGTCTCGAACACCCCGATGTCCCGGGACATGCGGATGATCTCCACCTTGTCCATGCCGATCAGGGGCCGCAGCACCGGCAGCGTGGTCACGTCCTCCGTGACGCCCAGGGCCAGCATGGTCTGGCTGGCCACCTGGCCCAGGGATTCGCCGGTGACCAGGGCGCCGGCATTGGCCTTCTTGGCGATGGCCTCGGCGATGCGCATCATGAACCGGCGCATGATGAGGGTGAAATACTCCTCCGGGCAGTTCCGCCGGATCTCCTCCTGGATCTCCGTGAAGGGGACGATGTGGACCAGCAGCCGCCCCGTCCAGGCGGTCAGCAGCCGGGCCAGCTCCAGCACCTTGTCCTGGGCCTGCTGGGAGGTGTAGGGCGGCGAGACGAAGTGGACCATCTCCAGCTCCACGCCCCGGCGGGCCATCATCCAGGAGGACACCGGAGAGTCGATGCCGCCGGACAGCAGGCTCACCGCCCGGCCGCCCATGCCGATGGGCAGCCCGCCGGCACCGGGGACGGAGGGGGCGTGGACGTAGGCGTACTTCTCCCGGATCTCCACGAACACTGTCAGGTCCGGGCTGTGGACATCCACCGCCACGTTGGGAAACAGCTCCGCCAGGTCGCCGCCCACCGCCTGGCTCAGCTGGATGGAGTTCATGGGGAACGTCTTGTCCGCCCGCTTGCTCTCCACCTTGAAGCTCTTCGCGGCGGCAAAGGCGCCGCCCAGATAGGCCCTGGCCGTCTCCACGATGGCGGGGACCGTTTTCTCACAGGGCACGGCACGGGCCACGGCGGCGATGCCGAACACCTGGCGGCAGGCGGTCCAGGCGGCCTCCATGTCGCAGTCGTCGCTCTGGGGCTCCACGTAGATGGTGCTCTGGCGGAGGGAGCACTGGAAGCTGCCGCAGTTCTTCACCCGGCGGCGGACATTGGCCAGCAGCTTGTCCTCAAAGGACTGGCGATTCTGTCCCTTCAGGACCACCTCGCCCAGTTTCAGCAAAAAGATCTCCTGCGGGGCAGGGGAAGCGTTCATCATAACGGACCTCCATATCAGAAGATTTTGGAATATCGGCCCCTATTATAGCGCATTTTCCCGGGAATAGAAAGCCTGTTTTGCGGGGAAGGACCGGCGGTGCAAAAAAATAAAAAAATTTTCCGGCCGGTGCAATAAAACCTCTGCCGCCGCCGTTAATGGTGCAGAAGGGGCGGGAGAGACCCGCCGACAGCAGACTTTTGAAAAGGAGAATGAACGATGAAGAAGAACGGTTTCTGGAAGGGCTTCGGCTCCGGCTTGATCCTGACGGTCCTGATCGTGGCGCTGGGCGTCACGGCCACGGCCACCTCCCGCCGCAGCATTCAGGTGGAGGACGGCGTCGGCATCACCCTCAACGGCGCAAAATTCACCCCCCGGGACGCCGACGGCAAGGAGGTCTCCGTGTTCCTGTACAACGGCACCACCTACGTTCCCGTCCGGGCCATCAGTGAGGCCATGGGTATGGATGTGTCCTTCAACTCCGCTACCCGTACTGTGGTGCTGACCACTGCGGACCGCACCGCCAGCCAGCAGGGCTCCACCGCCGCCTCCGGCGACTATATCAGTGCCGACCGGGCCAAGCAGATCGCCCTGAACGACGCCGGCGTGAAAGAGTCTGCCGCCGTGTTCCTGCGGGCCAACCTGGACTGGGACGACGGCCGCATGAAGTACGAGGTGGAGTTCTACAGCGGAAATACGGAGTACGACTACGACATCGACGCGGTCACCGGCGCCATCCTCAGCTCTGACCGGGATCTGGAGGACTTCCAGATCTGGAACAGCGGCACCAGCACCAACCGTCCCGCCAACGTCTCCTCCGGCAGCGCCTCCAGCGGCAACTACATCACCGCGGAGCGGGCCCAGCAGATCGCCCTGGCGGAGTGCCCCAGCGGCTCCACCGTTTACAAGTGCCAGTTCGACTGGGACGACGGCCGGGCGGAGTACGAGGTGGAGATCCGCAACGGCTGGACCGAGTATGACTTTGAGATCGACGCCGTCACCGGCACCATCCTCAGCCGGGACATCGACAACGACAGATACGACTGAGAAAAAAGAGGCGCCGCCGGCGCCTCTTTTTTCATGAGGAATTAGGAGTTAGGAATTAGGAATTTCTGCAGAATGCGGCGTAGGGGCGGTGATCTGCCGCCCGGAAGATGAATGCAGAGAGTGGAGAGTGAAGAGTGGAGAGTTGAGATAAAAGATCAGGGATAAAAGATAAGAGATACCCCTTCGCCGGGAAATAAAGGTTATCTTTTATCTTTTCACTTTTATCTTCTTAGTCTTCCCACTCCACCTTGTGGGCCTCCCACCACGCCGGGAAGTTCGGGTCTTTCGGGGAGAGAGTCGCGGGATAAAGAAAAGGGAGAGGGGCTGCCTTGGACTGGCAGTCAAATGGCATGATAGATGTTGTCGCACTGCCCAAATGCAAAAATTTCAATACGGCCCCATTGCTTTCTGTCCAAGTTTCCCCATTATATTTTTGGAATACCTCATTCAACGAAATAGAATTTTTTTCCTGGTGTCTGCTCAAAAGCTGGCCATAGAGATATTGAATGGCTTTTTTCTCTTGTCCTATTTTCTTCTTGTCAAACAATACGGGAATATGTTTGTTCAGTAAACCCAATTCCACATCCATGATCGAAGTACCGATTGTATCGGTTGTTTGCTCCGTAATCAAGCACCGCTCAAAGATGGCCTGGACATTGTCCTCGTTCAGATCGATCAGATGAAAGCCCTCGGTTTTCATAATTGGTTTTTTATTGAGAAAGCCCATTGTGCAATCCCCCTCCCGCGCCGGAACGGCGCCAAATCATTTCATCCCCATCATACCGGATTTTCCCCCGCCCCGCAAGGGGCGTTTTCCGCCTCCCGCCTGGGCGGGGGTTGTCCCGGCGCGGGGCCTCTGCTATAATAAAGACACATCCAGGGGAAACCAAATCATGGAGGGGAAGTTTATGAAGATCGTGGCCATCAACGGCAGTCCCAGAAAGAACGGCAATACCGCCCAGGTGCTGGAGGTGGCCCGGCGGGAGGTGGAGGCCGCCGGCGTGGAGTTCCAGGTGTTCCAGCCCGGCGCAAAGGTCCATCCCTGCCTGGCCTGCTACCACTGCCTGAACACCGGCAGCCTCCGGTGCGTCCAGACCGACGACATGGTCAACGACATCATCGCCGCCTGCATCGAGGCGGACGGCATCCTGCTGGCCGCGCCCGTGTACCACGGCGGCATCGCCGGGGGCATGAAGTGTGTGCTGGACCGGCTGATGCTGGCGGCGGGCTGCGGTGTGAACCAGCTCCACCACAAGGTGGGCGGCGCCCTGTGCACCCTGCGCCGCAGCGGCGGCATGGAGACGTACCAGCAGCTGCTGGGCACCATGGACGCCATGGAGATGGTGATCGTCACCTCTGACTACTGGGGCGCAGTCCACGGCGCGGACCCCGGCGAGGTCCAGGGAGACACCGAGGGCATGGAGGTGGCCGCCAAGCTGGGCCGCAACATGGCCTGGATGGTGAAGGTCCTGGCGGAGAGCAAGATCCCCGTGCCGGAGACCCACCCCCGCACCATGACCAACTTCATCCGGTAAACCGGGGAGACCGCCTGTACGGCCCCGGCAGCTGCTGGAAGGGGGATTTTGAAGATGTACCCGCTGCTGGCGGCCCTGTTGGCCTGGAACCGGCACTGAACGCCTTATTCCCACAAAAGCGAACCAGGCGGCCCCATGGCGGGGCCGCCTGGTTTGTTTATCCCTTGAGAATATCCGTGTTCCGGAATTGAATGGCCTCCGCCAGATGCTCCGGGCCGATGGCCTCCGCGTTGTCCAGGTCCGCGATGGTCCGGGCCACCCGCAGGATGCGGTCGTGGGACCGGGCGGTGAGGCCCATCCGCTCGAAGGCGGACTTCATCAGCGCGTCCCCGGCGCTGTCCAGGCGGCAGAAGTCCCCGATCATGGGGGCGGGCATATAGGCATTGCAGGTGACGCCGGTGCCGGCAAAGCGGGCGGTCTGGACGGCCCGGGCGGCGTCCACCCGGCGCTTCACGTCGGCGGAGCTCTCCGGCGTCTCCTTCCGCCGCATGGAGGCGTAGTCCACCGAGGGGACGCTGACGTGGAGGTCGATCCGGTCCAGCAGGGGGCCGGAGATCTTTTCCACGTACTTGGCCACCTCCCGGTCTGAGCAGGTGCACCGGCCCGAGGGGTGTCCCCGCCAGCCGCACCGGCAGGGGTTCATGGCGCACACCAGCTGGAACCGTGCCGGCAGGTGCAGCGTTCCGCCGGAGCGGGCCACGGTCACGGTGCCGTCCTCCAGGGGCTGGCGCAGGGTCTCCAGCACATCCCGGTGGAACTCCGGCAGCTCGTCCAGAAACAGCACACCGTTGTGGGCAAGGGAGATCTCCCCCGGCCGCAGCAGGGGCCCGCCGCCGGCCAGGGCAGCGGCGGAGGCGGTATGATGGGGAGCGCGGAAGGGCCGCCGGGTCAGCAGGGGGTGCTTCGGGTCCGCCAGCCCCGCCACGGACCAGATGCCGGAGACCTCCAGCGCCTCCTCCCGGCTCATGTCCGGCAGGATGGAGGGCAGCCGCTTGGCCAGCATGGACTTGCCGGCGCCGGGAGAGCCGATCAGCAGCAGGTTGTGGCCGCCCGCGGCGGCGATCTCCAGGGCCCGCCTGGCGTTTTCCTGGCCCATCACGTCCCGCAGGTCCGGGCCGGCGGCTTCGTCCGCCTCCGGCACCCAGGCCGTGGCGGGGGAGAGGCGGTCCTCTCCCCGCAGATGGCGGGCAAGAGCCCCCACATCCGGTACGCCGTAGACGGTGAGACCGTCCGCCAGTGTGGCCTCGGCGGCGTTTTCCGCCGGGACGTACAGCTCCTTGACGCCGGCGTCCCGGGCGGCCAGGGCCATGGGCAGCACGCCGGTGATGCCCCGCAGCGCCCCAGTGAGGGACAGCTCCCCGAGAAACGCCGCCTCCGCCGGAGGCGGCGGCAGCTCTCGGGCGGCTGCCAGGATCCCCACGAAGATAGGCAGGTCGTAGACCGTGCCGGCCTTTTTCTGCCCGGCCGGGGCCAGGTTCACGGTGATCCGGCTGACAGGGAACTTGGCCCCGCAGTTTTTCACCGCCGCCCGGACCCGCTCCCGGGCCTCCCGCACGGCGGCGTCCGGCAGGCCCACAATGTCAAAGGCGGGCAGGCCGCCGGAGAGAAAGCACTCGGCACTGACCGCATACCCCGCGATGCCGTTCAGCCCCAGGGAGCGCACCGTCACCACCATGAGAAGACCACCTCCAAAAGTGTTTCGGCGGGGATTGGATGTCCGCCGCCGGAAGGACCCGTTGCGAATTGTCGAAAAGTGCTGTTTTCGCAAGAGAGAGTTTACCACAAAATGACCAAATAGAAAACCCCCTGATTCAAAATCTGCCGAAAAAACAGAGAAGCTTTGTCCTTTCCGCAGAAATTCGAAAATTTGCGCAAAAAATAACAAGGCGGTTATTTACATGGGAAAATTCAAGTGATATAATATAAACGCATGAGCGTTCGGGGGAATGCGACCGTGTTCATGTTGGCATAAAATGTCGCGACGAGAGCGGCAATTTATAGGAGGTAAGTTTATGGCAAGAAAGTTCAAGTCCATGGACGGTAACAACGCAGCTGCGTATGTCAGCTATGCGTTTACCGAAGTGGCGGGGATCTATCCCATCACCCCGTCCTCTCCCATGGCAGACTTGGTCGACCAGTGGTCCGCCGCTGGTCAGAAGAACATTTTCGGCACCACCGTCAAGGTCGTCGAAATGCAGTCTGAGGCAGGTGCCTCCGGCACGGTCCACGGCTCCCTGGCCGCCGGCGCGCTGACCACCACCTACACGGCGTCTCAGGGCCTGCTGCTGATGATCCCCAACATGTACAAGATCGCCGGCGAGCTGCTGCCCTGCGTGTTCCACGTGTCCGCCCGGACCGTGTCCACCCACGCCCTGAACATCTTCGGCGATCACTCCGACGTCATGGCCTGCCGCCAGACCGGCTTCGCCATGCTGTGCGAGGGCAACGTGCAGGAGGTCATGGACCTGGCGCCCGTGGCCCATCTGGCCGCCATCGAGGGCCGCGTTCCCTTCCTGAACTTCTTCGACGGCTTCCGCACCTCTCACGAGATCCAGAAGGTCGCCGTGTGGGATTACGACGACCTGAAGGAGATGTGCGACATGGACGCCGTGGCGGCGTTCCGCAAGCACGCCCTGAATCCCGAGCGGCCCAACATGCGGGGCTCCCACGAGAACGGCGACATCTTCTTCCAGCATCGTGAGGCCTGCAACAGCTACTACAACGCTCTGCCCGACGTGGTGGAGAAGTACATGGGCAAGATCAACGAGAAGCTGGGCACCGACTATCAGCTGTTCAACTACTACGGCGCCGCCGACGCGGACCGTGTGATCATCGCCATGGGCTCCATCTGCGACGTGGCCGAGGAGGTCATCGACTACCTGAACGCCAACGGCGAGAAGGTGGGCCTCATCAAGGTCCGTCTGTATCGGCCCTGGCGCGCGGACAAGCTCCTGGCCGCCATCCCCGCCACCTGCAAGAAGATCGCCGTGCTGGACCGCACCAAGGAGCCCGGCTCCCAGGGCGAGCCCCTGTACATGGACGTGGTCACCGCTCTGGCCAACGCCGGCCGGACCGACATCCAGGTGATCGGCGGCCGTTACGGCCTGGGCAGCAAGGACACCCCGCCCGCCTCCGTCTTCGCCGTGTATGACGAGCTGAAGAAGGACGCCATGAAGCGCGAGTTCACCATCGGCATCGTGGACGATGTGACCAACCTGAGCCTGGAGGAGAAGCCCGCTCCCAGCGTGGCTCCCGCCGGCACCATCGAGTGCAAGTTCTGGGGCCTGGGCGGCGACGGCACCGTGGGCGCCAACAAGAACTCCATCAAGATCATCGGCGACCACACCGACAAGTATGTCCAGGCGTACTTCCAGTACGACTCCAAGAAGACCGGCGGCGTCACCATCAGCCACCTGCGCTTCGGTGACTCCCCCATCAAGTCCTCTTACTACATCAACAAGGCCGACTTCGTGGCCTGCCATGTGCCTGCCTACATCACCAAGCACTTCCCCATCGTCCGGGACGTGAAGCCCGGCGGCACCTTCCTGATCAACTGCCAGTGGAGCGATGAGGAGCTGAGCCACCACCTGGACGCTGCCTCCAAGCGGTACATCGCCAAGAACAACATCCAGGTCTACACCATCGATGCCATCGATCTGGCCAAGGAGATCGGCATGGGCAAGCGGACCAACACCATCCTCCAGTCCGCCTTCTTCTCTCTGGCCAAGGTCATGCCCGAGAGCGAGGCCATCCAGTACATGAAGGATGCCGCCACCCACTCCTACCTGAAGAAGGGCCAGGACATCGTGGACATGAACCACAAGGCCATCGATGCCGGCGCCACTGCCTACAAGAAGTTCGACGTGCCCGCCGACTGGGCCAACGCCGTGGATGAGACCGAGGCCGTCAAGCACGAGGGTCCCGCCGCTCTGGTGGAGCAGGTCTCCACGATCCTGGATCCCGTGGGCCGCATGGACGGCGACAGCCTGCCCGTGTCCGCCTTCGTCAAGCACGTGGACGGCCAGTTCGAGCTGGGCGCCGCCGCCTATGAGAAGCGCGGCGTGGCCGTGTCTGTGCCCACCTGGGATGCCACCAAGTGCATCCAGTGCAACAACTGCGCCTATGTCTGCCCCCACGCCACCATCCGTCCCTTCGCTCTGACGGAGGAGGAGGCCAAGAACGCCCCCGCCGCCGCCAAGATCGTGGACGTGAAGGCCGGCAAGGGCAAGGGCGTGTACAAGTACACCATGGCCATCAGCCCGCTGGACTGCATGGGCTGCGCCGTGTGCGTGGGCCAGTGCCCGGTGAACGCCCTGACCATGGTCCCGCAGGAGGACGAGGCCGCCCAGCAGGACGTCTTCAACTACTGCGTGGCCAGCGTGTCCGAGAAGAAGGACATGCAGGACAACACCGTCAAGGGCAGCCAGTTCCGCCAGCCCATGCTGGAGTTCTCCGGCTCCTGCGCCGGCTGCGCCGAGACCAGCTATGCCCGCCTGATCACCCAGCTGTTCGGCGACCGGATGTACATCTCCAACGCCACCGGCTGCTCCTCCATCTGGGGCGGTCCGGCTGCCACCTCTCCCTACTGCACCAACAAGGACGGCCACGGCCCCGCCTGGTCCAACTCCCTGTTCGAGGATAACGCCGAGCACGGCCTGGGTATGTATCTGGGCCAGCAGGCCACCCGCAGCCGTCTGGCAGACCTGACCCGTCAGCTGATCGCGCTGTCCTGGTCCACCGCCGAGATCAAGGAAGCCGGCCAGAAGTGGCTGGATACCATGGAGGACGGCGCCGCCAACGGCGAGGCCTCCAAGGCCTATATCGCCGCTCTGGAGAAGGGCATCTGCACCGTGGACGAGCTCATCGCCAGCGGCAAGCCCGAATTTGAGGCCCACGGCAAGGAGCTGAAGGCCGCCGGCAAGCAGTTCTGCGACTGCGACGCCTGCAAGCTGGTCGCTGAGATCCTGGCGGACAAGGAGTTCCTGTCCAAGAAGTCCATGTGGATCTTCGGCGGCGACGGCTGGGCTTACGACATCGGCTTCGGCGGCCTGGATCACGTCCTGGCCTCCGGCAACGATGTGAATGTCTTCGTCTTCGATACCGAGGTGTACTCCAACACCGGCGGCCAGGCCTCCAAGGCCTCCAACATCGGCCAGGTGGCCCAGTTCGCCGCCTCCGGCAAGGAGACCAAGAAGAAGTCCCTGGCGGAGATCGCCATGAGCTACGGCTACGTCTACGTGGCCCAGGTGGCCATGGGCGCCAACCCCGCCCAGACCCTGAAGGCCATTCAGGAGGCCGAGGCCTATCACGGCCCGTCCCTGATCATCGGCTACGCTCCCTGCGAGATGCACTCCATCAAGGGCGGCATGATGAACTGCCAGCACGAGATGAAGAAGGCTGTGGAGTGCGGCTACTGGAACCTGTTCCGCTTCCAGCCCGACGACAAGGGCGGCAAGTTCACCCTGGACTCCAAGGAACCCGCTGGCGGCTATCAGGAGTTCCTGATGAACGAGGCCCGGTACAGCCGGCTGACCCGCGAGTTCCCCGACCGCGCCAGCGAGCTGTTCCAGCGCAACGAGAAGGCTGCCATGGACCGCTATCAGCACCTGCTGAAGCTGAAGGCCATGTACAGCGAGTAAGCGAGATCCCTTCCAAGCACAAAAGGACCGCGGGATTTTCCCGCGGTCTTTTTTTCGTCAGAGATCTGATAAAAGGCCCCCGGACGCTGCGGCATCCGGGGGCTCTTGGAACATTTTGAGGATTACAGCAGGGCCTGGAGACGATCCGCCATGGCGGCGCCCTGGGCCCGGGTGATCCCGGCAGAGGCGCCTGCGGCTTCCGGCAGCAGGCCCCAGCGCCAGGCCCGTGCCAGAGCATCCGGATCCCAGGCGCCCGCCGTCAGCCCGTCGGGCAGGGGAGCGGTGCGGACCGCCTCCGGCTCCAGTCCCAGCGCGTCCGCAGTACGGACCAGGAACACGGCGGCCTCCTGCCAGGTGAGGGGACGGGCGGCGGCAAAGGTCCCGTCGGCGGTGCCGCCGGTGACGCCGGCCTCCGCGGCCCAATTCACCGCGGGCAGATACCACTCCACGCCCAGCAGGTCCCCAAAACCGGCGGCTTCCGACGGGGCGGGGGACCCGGCCGCCTCATACAGCAGGCCCACGAACCGGCCCCGGGTCAGAGGCGCGTCGGGATATGCACGCTGCTCCAGCTGCTCCGGGTGGTCCAGCAGCCACTCCACAGCGGTGTCCCGGTCAGCCAGCGTGTCCGCCATGGTCTGGGGGACCGTCACATCCGGCTCCAGGGACTCCACGCCCCGGCCAGCGTCGGCATCCAGCAGGGTGCCCAGATCGATGTACTTGGTGGACACGCCCACCTGGACCCCGGAGTTGGGCAGGGCGAAGGAGCCCACGGAGCCGAAGTGGTCCACGCTGCCGCTGGCAGGCTCTCCCACCAGTACGGCGCCCATCTCCTGCAGCTTCACGGCGTTGATGACGGCGGAGGAGAAGGTGGTCTCCCCGATGAGCCCCACCAGCTGGGCCCCGTCATCCATCTCCTGCCGCAGCACGGCCAGCAGGGGCCAGATCACGCCGTCAGACCCGCCGCCGTTGTTCCGCAGATCCAGCAGGACCCGGCTGTAATCGCCAGCGTCCAGATCTGTCTGCACCTGAGCGGCGAAGGTCTCCATGGGCAGCTCCGGGTCCTCCCGGCAGGTGTTGTACTGAATGTAATAGGTGACATCATTCAGCGGAGCACTCCAGTAGGAGTCCTCTGTGGCGGCGGTGGCCGGGGAGACGGTGATTTGATCCGACAGCCGGGCCAGGGAGACAGACCCCAGCGCCGCCGCGTCCACCGGCTCCACCGCCAGGACCGGCCCGCCCGCCAGGGTCAGCTCCAGATCGCCGCCCTCCGGAACCAGGCCCACATACTCATACAGGTCCGCCACGTTGCAGCTCTGCCGGTACTGCCGCCGGAGCTTCACCGGGTTGTCAGCACTCAACAGAGCGGAGAAGGACTCCAGCACCGCCTCCATAGAATGGCCATTGACGGCGGTGACCTCCGAGCCCAGTAGGTCCCCATGGGCTTGCTCCGCCGTGGTGAGATACCAGTGGCCGTCGTACCAGGTGAGGACCATCGGGTAGAAGCGCACCTGGTTCGCCACCGCGTTTAGGGACACCTGGGTGTGGGAGTCCCCTGCCAGGGCCGCCAGGCTCTGGAGGTCCAAGGAAAAGTCCACGTCGCTCTCTCCGGCAAGCCGGGCTTCGATCTCCGCCTTCCGGGCCAGAAAATCCGCCTCCGGTGTGTTGGCAAACAGATCCGGATGATACTGGACCAGAGATCGATAGAGCACATCCAGGTCCTGCTGCCTGGCATCTGCCGGAGACAGGGCCGGTTCTGCGGCCTGGGCACACGCCCCAAGGGCCAGCGCGGCGGACAGAGCCAGTCCGCCGGTCCTCCGAAGGAAAGTTGATCGCTGCATGATGATCGCTCCTCTCGCTGTATTATTTAAATAATACAATAATACGAAAGGAACGGCTTGTCAAGAACCTCTTCCTCCCGTATGCCATCTATACGGAACAGATGGAAAGGATTCTTCAAATTACATGAAAGTTCCGTTAAAAAATTGAAAAAAATTCGCAAAAAGTTCATGGAATCCGGGAGAAAAACAAGCTATAATAAAGGGCCATGTATAGAAAGAAGGTCATCACCATGCAACAGACATCTCAGCCGGCGGCCGTGGATGCCAAATGGCATCCACAGGAACGCTATGCGTTCCTGTATCTCCCCCTGCTGGCCCTGCTGGTCACGATCGTGGTGGAGCTGTTCAATCACAAGAGCTTTACGGAGGGCCTGACCGGCTTTTGGAATTTTCTCTCCCAGGATCCCCTGGCGATGCTTGTCAATGTATTGATCGTGCTGGTGACGCTGGTCCCGGCGTTCTTCCTGCGGCGGAGGGTCTTCTGGTGCGCACTGGTCGCATTTTTGTGGCTGGTCTGCGGCGGTGTGAACGGCTTCATTCTGCTCAACCGGATGACGCCCTTCACGGTGGCGGATCTGACGGTGTTCGAGACGGGACTGGACACCGTGCCGAACTATCTCTCCACCGGGTACATCATCCTGCTGGTCTCGGCGCTGGCGGCTGTGGCCATCGGCCTGATCCTGCTGTTCTGGAAGGGGCCCCGCAGCACCCAGCCTGCGCGGACGCGCTTTCTCACCGGTGTGGCGGCCCTGGCGGTCTCCGGCACGCTGACGGGCGGCGCCTGCGCCGCGGCATTCGCCACGGGAGACCTGTCCAATCAGTTCGCGAATCTGGCCTTTGCCTATGAGGACTATGGCTTTTCCTACTGCTTCCTGCAGACCTGGCTGAACCGGGGCATCCGCCGCCCGGACAATTACAGCCGGACAACGGTGGAGAAGATCCGCCAGCAGGTGGAGGAAAAGACGGCGGCCTCGACGGCAGTGCCCCAGACGGATGTGAACGTCATCTTCATCCAGCTGGAGTCTTATATCGATCCCTCCATGGTGCAGGGCCTGGAGCTGTCAGAGGACCCGGTGCCCAACTGGACGGCACTGAAGGAGCAGTATACCTCCGGCTACCTGACTGTGCCGGTGGTGGGCGCAGGAACGGCCAATACGGAATTTGAGGTCCTCACCGGCATGAGTTCCCGGTTTTTCGGGCCGGGCGAGTATCCCTTCCAGACATGCCTGACGGACCAGACCGTGGAGTCTGTGGCCTTTGACCTGAAGGCCAACGGCTATGCCACCCACGCCATCCACAACCACCGGGCGGCATTCTACAGCCGGAACGAGGTCTATCCGAACCTGGGCTTTGACGATTTCACCGCCCTGGAGTATATGCCCACAGTTGCGAAGACCCCCACCAACTGGGCCAAGGACGGCGTGCTGAAAGATCAGATCCTCCAGGCGCTGGATGTGACGGAGGACCAGGCAGACCTGGTGTTCACGGTGTCTGTGCAGGGACACGGCAAATATCCCATGGAGCAGAAGCTGCAGGATCCGGCCATTACAGTGGAGGCCTGTCCTGATGAGGAATACCGCTATGCCATGGAGTATTATGTCAATCAAGTCCACGAAATGGACGCCTTTGTGGGAGAGCTGATCGAGGAGCTGTCCCAGCGGGACGAGCGGACCGTGCTGGTCCTTTACGGCGACCATCTGCCGGCGCTGAATCTGGAGGCTGAGGACATGGAGAGCAGCAGCCTCTACCGGACAGAGTACATCATCTGGGACAACTTCGGCCTGGAGCAGCAGGATGAGCCCCTGGCGGCCTATCAGCTGTCGGCGGCCGTGCTGGAGCGGCTGGGGATCACCACGGGGCTGATGAATCAGTTCCAGCAGACGTTCCGGGAGGAGCCCACCTACCGGGCGAATCTGCGTCTCCTGCAGTATGACGCCCTGTACGGGAGCGGTTATCTGTATGAGGACCAGGGCCGGTATGAACCCACGGAAATGAAAATGGGCATGGTGCCCATCCGGATCACCGGTATGAAGCAGCAGGGGGAGACCTGGTACATCCTGGGAGAGAACTTCACCCCCTACTGTGTGGTGACGGAGGACGGCAGACAGCTGGAGACGGAATATCTTGCGCCCTGGCTGCTGCGGCTGCAGGATATGCCGGATACCGCAGACTGGCGCGAACTGTCCATCAGTGTGGTGGATAAGCACAACGAGATCCTCAGCAATACGGAATAGCAGGCAAAAATCGGGGAGGCCGTACGGCCTCCCTGATTTTTTGCAGATGAGAACGGTCTGCCCGCAGGCGTGCTCCGCCGGAGCACAGCGGTCGGCCGGACCAGGACGCTTATTGTTTGGCTTCCGCCCGCAGCTTCAGCTGCTCCGCCGTGATGGCGTAGCCAGCCTCTGCGTAAGGGAATGCCGGCCGCTCCTCCGGCAGGGGAATGCCCCGCCGGGCGCAGATGGCCGCCGCCACAGCTTCCAGCAGCCGGGGATTCTTCACCAGAAGCGGTCCGGTGAGCTCCGAGGCGAACACGTTCTTCCAGTGGAAGCCCTCGGGGCCCTTCTCCGCCTCGTTGCCGAAGCCCATGGTGAGTCCGGTGAGCAGCGGTGTCTCCACTCCGTGGGTCTCACCGCATTTGTTCATGAATCCGACGACCGGCTCCGGGTACAGGTCTGTACTGCCGTACACGTCCCCCACGATGCGCCTGCTGCCCTGGACCGTGGTAAAAGCGGCCAGACCGATGCCGCTGTATGTCTCTCCGTCCTTGTCGGTGACGGAGGCGCCCAGCAGCTCCATGGCCGTACCGGCGAACAGCATGGCGCAGCCGTCCTCCGCCAGGGCCTTCACCGCCGGGCCGTACTGGACGAAATCCCCGGCGGCGAACCGCTGGGCCCGCTCCGTGCCGGCCCCCATGAAGAGAAAATCCGCGCCGGCGATGTCCGCGCCTTCGCCGGGCCGGACGGGCTGGACGGTGACCGTGCAGCCCAGCGCCTCCAGATACCGCCGGAGCACGGATACATTGGCATAGCTGCCGTACAGGCTCATGAGATCCGGATAGAAATGGATGATCTTCAGTTCCATGTTCTCACGCCTCCTTTACCACCTGGGAGAGGATCTTGTCCCGGTCCGAGAAGCAGGTGACCACGTAGAGATCCTCGCTGCCCGCCGCCTTCAGCTCCGCCGCCGCGGCGGGGATGTCCGGCTGGACCGTGACCTTTTCCCAGGGAATGTCCGTGAAGGAGAACCGCTCCGCCAGGTCGTTGCAGTACCGGCCGGAGAGGATCACCCGCTGCACCTGGGGGGCGTTCAGCTGGTTGAAGTCGATGTCCCACAGCCAGCTGGTCTCGCTGGTGAAGTACTTCCGGCTCACCGCGTCCACGATCACCAGAACGGTGCAGGGGTCCTGGGCAGCGCGGATGTACCGGAGGTTGGTGTCATAGGCGATGGAGTTCTCGTGCTTGCTGGTCAGCAGCATCCCGCGGTGGGCGCCCAGGGTGAACTTCTGCATCCGGCCGTTCTTCAGGATGTAGTTGTTGATGACGCCGGCGGCGGTGTCAGACGCCACGCCGCACTCCCGGCAGGCGGCGTAGGCCGCCAGGACGTTGTAGACATTGTAGATGCTGCGGAAGGCCAGCTGGATGGTGACGCTGCCGTCGATGGTCAGCGTGCCCCGCTCCAGGTCCAGGGCCGTGGCGGTGTAGTCCGTGGCGGGCTTCCGGTGGCCGCACTTCGTGCAGCGGAAGGCGCCGATGTGGTTGTAGTGGACGTAGTCGTATTCCATGGGAGCGCGGCACACCGGGCAGTATGCCCCGTCGCGGTACGCGCCGGTGGGGGCGTCCGTGTCGGAGGGGCAGCGGTCCAGGCCGAACCACTTCACCTTCTCATGCCCCCGGGCGAAGCAGCTGGACAGGGGATCGTCAGCGTTCAGGATCAGCTCCGTCTCCGGGTGGATGGCCGGCAGGATGGCGTCGTAGACCCACTCCGGGTGGCCGTTCCGGGTCAGCTGGTCCCGGTACAGATTGGTGATAACGAACTCCGTGGGGTGGAAGTACCGGAAGCTCTGGGCCGCGTACCGCTCGTCGGACTCGATCAGCAGCACATCCGCCCGGACGGCGCCGGTGAGGGACGCGTGGGTCAGCACCGTGGTGGTGACGCCCTCGATCTGGTTGGAGCCCTCCTCGTTGTAGACCACGGTCTTGCCGCCCGCCCGGAGGATGGCGGCGATCATCTCCACCGTGGAGGTCTTTCCGTTGGAGCCGGTGACGGCGATGACATGCTGGGGCAGCCGGACCCGGGCCAGAATGTCCGGGCAAATCTTCAGGGCGAATTTGCCGGGCATGGAGCTGCCCTTGCCCACCAGCTTGCCCACGGCACGGCCGAATTTACATACCAGGATGGCGAGAAATTTTTTCAAAGCGCATCCGTCTCCTTTCCCTCCGGGACATCCCGGAATTCCGCCACGGCCCGCACCGGCGCGCCGTCGGCGTTTTCAAATTTCAGCGGCAGGGCATAGAGGGTCATGTCTCCGTGGCCCACCGCCTGCTTCAAACATAAGCTCTCCAGGATCACCAGTCCGCCGCCCAGCAGCGTCCGGTGGACCGGATACGTCTCGTCCTCCAGCGCGTCCACGCTGAGGGCGTCCGTCCCCACGCCCTTGAGGCCCCGGGACACCAGATACCGGGCTGCCTCCCGGTCGGGGACGGGGAAACCGCCGTCACAATAAGCGGGGGTGCCCCACCGCTGTTCCCAGCCGGTGCAGAACAGGAGGAACTCCGCCCCGCGGAACATCGCCTCCCGCTCCCGCAGGAACTCCGCCGTCAGGACGCTCCCCGGCGGCAGGTCCGACACGTCCAGCACCATCGCCTGCCCGCAGAACCGGGAGACGGGCAGCGCCTCCAGCGAGGCGCCGTCCCCCAGCATGTGGGCAGGGGCGTCCATATGGGTGCCGGTGTGGGAGGCGAGGGTCAGCAACGTCTCCCGGTACCCGTCCCGGTCCAGCGCGGCGGCGGGGGCGAGAGCAGGCGCGGGGGAGCCGGGATACATGGGCATCTCCGGCGTGATGGTGTGGGTCAGGTCGATGAGCAAGGGGACCTTCCTCCTTCTGCCGGGGCGGCGGTGTCAGTGCCGCTCCAGATAGATCATGAGCGCCGTCACATCCGCCGGGCTGACGCCGGAGATGCGGGACGCCTGTCCCAGATCCGCCGGGCGCACGGCGTCCAGCTTCTCCCGGGCCTCCAGCCGCAGCCCCTGGATGGCACTGTAGTCCAGGTCCGGCGGCAGGCGGCGCCGCTCCATCTTCCGGAAGTCCTCTACCTGCTTTTGCTGGCGCTGGATGTAGCCGGCGTACTTCACGCTGATCTCCACCTGCTCCGCCACATCCGGCGGCAGGTCCGGCCGGTCCGGGTCGAAGGGGGCCAGGTCGGCGTAGGTCAGCTGGGGCCGCCGCAGCAGGGCGATGAGGGAACAGCCGTCCGGGGCGTCCGCCGTGCCATGTTCCGTGAGGAACGAGGCCAGGGCGGGGGAGGGGGCCACGCCGGTGTGGGTCAGCCGGGCGATCTCCCGGTCCACGGCGGCGTATTTCTCCTCCACCTGCCGGAGCCGCTCCTCCGGCACCAGGCCGATGTCCCAGCCCCGGCGGGTCAGCCGCTGGTCGGCGTTGTCCTGCCGCAGCAGCAGCCGGTACTCGCTGCGGGAGGTCATCATGCGGTAGGGCTCGTAGGTGCCCTTGGTCACCAGGTCGTCGATGAGGGTGCCGATGTAGCTCTCCGACCGGGAGAGGATGAAATCGCTCTGGCCCTGCAGCCTCCGCGCGGCGTTGACCCCGGCGCAGAAGCCCTGGACCGCCGCCTCCTCATACCCGGAGGAGCCGTTGAACTGCCCCGCGCCGTACAGCCCCGGAATGGCCTTCACCTCCAGGGTGGGCCGCAGGGCCAGGGGGTCGATGCAGTCGTACTCGATGGCGTAGGCGGGCCGGGTCATCACGGCATGCCGCAGCCCCGGCACGCTGTGGAGCATCTGGATCTGCACCTCCTCCGGCATGGAGGAGGAGAAGCCCTGGATGTACAATTCCTCGGTGTTCAGCCCCATGGGCTCCACAAACAGCTGGTGGCGGAGCTTGTCCGGGAACCGGACCACCTTGGTCTCAAAGGAGGGGCAATAGCGCGGGCCCACGCCCTCGATGACGCCGGAGTACATGGGCGCCCGGTCCAGGTTCTCCCGGACGATGCGGAGGGTCTCCTCCGTGGTCCAGGTGAGCCAGCACACCGCCCGGTTCTCCGGCGGGGCCTTCGTGGTGAAGGAGAAGGGCACCGGCAGAACGTCGCCGGGCTGGACCTCCATCTCGTCAAAGTCCACCGTCCGGGCGTTGACCCGGGGCGGGGTGCCGGTCTTGAACCGCCGCAGGGGCAGGCCCAGCCGCAGCAGGGAGTCCGTCAGCCGTCCGGCGGCGTGCATCCCGTCGGGGCCGGAGTCCTCCACGCACTCGCCCACGATGGTGCGGCCCGCCAAATACGTGCCGGTGGCGAGAATGACGGCCTTCACGGAGAACACCGCCCCGGTGGAGAGCACCACTGCGCTGACGGCGCCGCCCTCCGTGCGGACCTCCACCACCTCGCCCTGGCGGACCGTCAGGTGGTCCTGCCGCTCCAGGGTGTGCTTCATGTATTCCTGATAGCGCCGCCGGTCCGCCTGGGCCCGGAGGGACCAGACGGCGGGGCCCTTGCCCTTGTTCAAAAGACGGTACTGGATGCAGCATTCGTCGGCGGCTTTCGCCATTTCGCCCCCCAGGGCGTCCAGCTCCCGGACCAGGTGGCCCTTGCCGGTGCCGCCGATGGCGGGGTTGCAGGGCATGTTGCCCACGGCGTCCAGGTTGATGGTGAACACGATGGTCTCCATCCCCAGCCGGGCGGCGGCCAGGGCCGCCTCGATGCCGGCGTGGCCCGCGCCGATGACGGCGATGTCAAATTGTCCGGCGTTGAATTCGGTCATGGAAAAGCGGATCCTTTCATCGGTGTGCGTGGGGAGCGTCCGTGCGGCCCTCCCGTCAGTCTGCTGCCCGGCGCAGCGTCACCACCGCCACCTCCGGCCGGTTGAACACCCGGAAGGAGGGACCGGAGTTCCCCAGTCCCCGGGTGACGAACAGCACAGAGCCGTTTTCCGCGTACAGCCCGGCGGTGTAAGAGGGGAACAGGTCCAGATCGTGGGATACCAGCCCGTCCGTAAACGGCAGGCGGATGATGCCGCCGTGGGCGTGGCCGGAGCACACCAGATCCGCCCCCAGCAGGCTGTACTGAGAGGCGAAGCGATTGTTCCGGTGGGCCAGCAGGATCCAGAAGGGGTCCCCGTGGGCGGCATAGACCTCGGCAGCCAGCTCCTCCGGCGTCTTCTGGTCCGCGTACCCGTTGGGATCGTCAATGCCTGCCAGCACGATGGCGTCTCCGTTTCGCTCCAGAGTCACGAACTGGTTGGACAGCACCGTGACGCCGTTGGCGGCAAGGATCTCCTTCAGCTTCGGGACTTCGCCGATGGCCCACTCGTGGTTGCCGGTGACGTAATAGGTGGGGGCGATGGCAGACAGGCCCCGGGCGATCTCCGCCGCATAGCCGTCCTCCGGCCCCCGGTATTTGTCCTCCAGGTCCCCCAGGAAGAAAATGTACTCCGGCTGCTCTGCAGCCACTTTGTCAAAAAGGTCCTGATGATGCCTGCCGAATCCCGCACCATGAAGATCGCTGAGCACCACGATCCGGCAGCCGTCAAACCCGGCGGGCAGATCGGTGAACGCGGGCGAGAAGCGGGTCACCTGCAGGGCGGTGTTGCTCCAATACAGGAATCCGGCCAGACACAGGACCGACAGCGCCAGTGCGGCGAGTTTCCGCCGGCTGCGGCGCCTGGGATGTTTTGGCATGAAAAATACGGCCTCCTCCGCCGTTTTATGAAAACACGTCCGGGACGTGAGCTGACCCTGGCGCAGGGCTGCCCGCCGAAGGCGGCCCTGCAGAATATTCCTTATTATATCATAGCAGTATGGACATGGCGAGAGGAAAAATACACAAAGTAGGGGAAATCGGCAGAGCAGCCGGCTTTTTTTGAGGCGGCGCGGAAGAAGAATTGTACAAAAACTTTACAAAAATTTTATGTAAACTGTTCATTCCGCCCCTTGCAGATGGCGCGGCAGCCTGTTATACTGTATTCTGGAATCCAAGGAAAGAAAGGAGGGATCACGATGATGAAGTGGACCTGGCTTGATCAGGATGATGTGGACGATCTGATTTTCACCGACGCCGGTTGGATGCACAGCGAGCGGTAAGAGCAGAAAAGACGATGAGCCACGCCGGAGGCGTGGATTTTTCTTTTTTTGCGGTCCTGGCGTCTGACAGAATTCGCGGGTACGTTGTGTCCCGCTGACAATATGATCCCATCAGAAAGAGCCTTTGGCCGCCGCCCCCGTACCGGGGGCGGCGGCTCCTGTCATATCTGGGAAAAAGCTGTCAAAATATCATGAAAAAGTTCAAAAGTGTATGGCTTTTTCCGGAAAACTGTGATACGCTGATAACAGAGAGAGGAAATCTGGCAGTCGGGGCCGCGGGGCGTTCTGCGGGCCCGTTTGGGAGAAGGAGAGAGGGAAATGAGGTTCTGGAGATTGCTGGCCGTCCTGCTGTGCCTGTGGGGCCTGGCCGGATGCGGCGCACTGCCGGCCGCAGAGCAGAGCGGGGACGAAGCGCCCCCCGCAGTCGAGGCGGCGGCGCCGGAGACAGACGGCGGCCTGTCTGCCGCCATGCTGGAACGGGAGGCCCGCACGCTGACAGAGGAGGAGGTCCGCGCCGCCTATGACCGGGCGGAAACGGCCTATGGGTGGTTTTACCTGGAGACCCTGCCCAGCGGCCCCCAGACCCAGGAAGTGGACGGCTGGACCTATGAGCGGGTGGATTACCCCGGCATGGAGAATCTGGCAGATCTTCAGGCCTATCTGCGGGGACTGTTTTCCGAGGAGATGGTGGACGATCTGCTGGCTGTGGGAGGATCCCATCCCCTTTACCGGGATGTGGACGGAGTGCTGTATGTCCTTCCCTCCGGCCGGGAGCGGGATCCCTCCAAGGGCGCGGCCGTGATCCAGGTCGAGCACACGGGGGAGACGGCATATTCCGTGGATGTGACGGTGGACCTGCTGGATGAGAACGGGGAGACGGTGACGGGCGTGGAGTGTTATGCGTTTCCATACGAATTCGTAGAGGATCACTGGGTCTTTACGGATTTCCGCATGGTCTACTGAGCCGTCTGACGATTTGGCGAGGAGCCGCCGGGCATTCTGCCCGGCGGCCCTTTTTTGGCCCTGCCGGAGGAGGGAGCAGGTCCCCAAAGCTGCCCGGTTCCGCCTCCGCATGGGGAAGCGCACAAAATGCGACAGCGTTTGCGCCATCTGTTGCCTAATATTTTCTTGAATTTTTTCTGCTACGTGCTAAAATGTACGTATAACGATTGCGAAAAGGAGTGGGAAACATGGAAGACCTGTTCTGGATCGGCTTTGCCGGCGCAGCCATCGCATTGATCTTTGCCTGGGTGCAGCGCAGCCGGGTCATGTCCTTCTCAGAGGGCAACGAGACCATGCGGAAAATCGCGGCCTCCATCCGTGAGGGCGCCAACGCCTACCTGAAGCATCAGTACACCACGGTGGCCAAGGTGTTTCTGGTGGTGTTCATCCTCCTGCTGATCATCGCCTTCGGCTCCGGCGGGAAGATGCTCTCCCAGTTCACTCCCTTCGCCTTCCTCACCGGCGGCATCTGGTCCATGCTGGCCGGCTTCATCGGCATGAAGATCGCCACCAACTCCAACGCCCGGACGGCCCAGGCCGCCTCTGAGAGCCTGAACAAGGGCCTGCGGGTGGCGTTCTCCTCCGGCTCCGTCATGGGCTTCACCGTGGTGGGCCTGGGCATGCTGGACATCACCATCTGGTTCTTTCTGCTGCGGTACGCCTTCGGCATCGACGATCCCGTGGCCCTGGGCAACATCATGGTGATGAACGGCATGGGCGCCTCCTTCATGGCGCTGTTTGCCCGTGTGGGCGGCGGCATCTACACCAAGGCCGCCGACGTGGGCGCAGACCTGGTGGGCAAGGTGGAGGCCGGCATCCCCGAGGACGATCCCCGGAACCCCGCCACTATCGCCGACAACGTGGGCGACAACGTGGGCGACGTGGCCGGCATGGGCGCGGACCTGTATGAAAGCTACGTGGGCTCCATCCTGGCCACCTTTGCCCTGGGCGCCGTGGGCGGCTACGGCTGGGGCGGCCTGCTGCTGCCGGTGGCCCTGGCGGTGGTTGGCATCCTGTGCTCCATCCTGGGCTCTTTCCTGGTAAAGACCAAGGAAGATGCCACCCAGCAGTCCCTGCTGAAGAGCCTGCGGACCGGCACCTACACGGCCGCCGTCCTCTCCGCCGTCCTGGCGGCGCCCCTGACGTATTTCATCCTGGACGGCCACATGGGCGTCTACGTGGCCATCCTCTGCGGCCTCATCGGCGGCTGCGCCATCGGCTACTTTACCGAGTACTACACCTCTGACACCTATAAGCCCACCCAGGAGCTGGCGGCCGCCTCGGAGACCGGCTCCGCCACCATCATCATCGGCGGCATCTCTCTGGGCCTGAAGTCCACCCTGACCTCCATCCTGATCGTGGCGGTGGCGGTGCTGATCAGCTACTTCGCCTCCGGCGGCACCATGGAGATCGTGGATGAGGCCGGCGCCTTCACCATGGCCTTCAACCAGGGCCTGTACGGCATCGGCATCGCCGGTGTGGGCATGCTGTCCACCCTGGGCATCACCCTGGCCACGGACGCCTACGGCCCCGTGGCAGACAACGCCGGCGGCATCGCGGAGATGAGCGGCCTGCCGGAGGAGGTCCGGGAGCGGACGGACGCCCTGGACTCTCTGGGCAACACCACTGCCGCCACCGGAAAGGGCTTTGCCATCGGCTCCGCATCCCTGACGGCCCTGGCCCTGCTGGTGAGCTACGTGAACATCGTCCAGGAGAACACGGAGGAGACGCTGAACTTCACCCTGACCAGCCCCACGGTGCTGGTGGGCATGTTCATCGGCGCCATGCTGACCTTCGTCTTCTCCGCCTTTACCATGAGTGCCGTGCAGAAGGCGGCCCAGTCCATCGTGGTGGAGGTCCGCCGCCAGTTCAAGGAGATCCCCGGCATCATGGAACATAAGGCGGACCCGGACTATGCCTCCTGCGTGTCCCTGTGCACCAAGGGCGCCCTGCATGAGATGGTGGTGCCGGCGCTGCTGGCCATCATCGTGCCTCTGGCCACCGGCCTGGTGCTGGGTCCCACCGGCGTGGTGGGCCTGCTGGGCGGCGTGTCCGTCACCGGCTTTGCCATGGCGGTGTTCATGTCCAATGCCGGCGGCGCCTGGGACAACGCCAAGAAGTACATCGAGGGCGGCCACCACGGCGGCAAGGGCTCCGAGTGCCACAAGGCGGCCGTGGTGGGCGACACGGTGGGCGACCCCTTCAAGGACACCTCCGGCCCGTCCCTGAACATCCTCATCAAGCTGTGCTCCACCGTGTCAATCGTGTTCTCCGGGCTGATCCTGGCCTTCAACCTGATGAATCTCCTGTAAAGAGGTACGGATCATGCGGCCGGACCGCCTTTTGGCGGTCCGGCCCTTCTATGTCTGCGGAAAAGGTGCCGGACAGAAAGAAATTTGCGGAGAAATGACGGGTTTACACGGCCTTTGCTTGACAGGGTAATCGTTTGCCGATATAATAGACCCGGTAAAACCAAGGAGCGTTTGGGGCAGATCTGTTCCCAAGACACATAAAACCATCTGACCAATCAAAGGAGAATGAACGTATGAAGCAGATTCTGGAGATCGTTGACGTTCTGGGCCGGGAGATCCTGGACAGCCGGGGCAACCCCACCGTGGAAGTGGAGGTCTATCTGGAGGACGGCACCATGGGCCGTGCCGCCGTTCCCTCCGGCGCTTCCACCGGCATCTATGAGGCCTGCGAGCTGCGGGACGGCGACAAGAGCCGCTACCTGGGCAAGGGCGTCCTGAAGGCCGTGGAGAACGTGAACACCGAGATCGCCGAGTGCCTGATCGGCATGAACGTGCTGGATCAGACCGCCATCGACAAGGCCCTGATCGAGCTGGACGGCACCCCCAACAAGACCAAGCTGGGCGCCAACGCCATCCTGGGCGCCTCCCTGGCCTGCGCCAAGGCGGCCGCCGAGGCCCTGGGCACCAGCCTGTACAACTATATCGGCGGTGTCAACGCCAAGCAGCTGCCCGTGCCCATGATGAACATCCTCAACGGCGGCGCCCACGCCACCAACAACGTGGAGATCCAGGAGTTCATGATTATGCCCGTGGGCGCCCCCAGCTTCCGGGAGGCGCTGCGGATGTGCGCCGAGGTCTTCCACCAGCTGAAGACCACCCTGAAGGAGAACGGCACCCCCGCCGCCGGCGTGGGCGACGAGGGCGGCTACGCCCCCAACCTGAAGAAGGACGAGGACGCCCTGAAGGTGATCGTGCAGGCCATCGAGGAGGCCGGCTACAAGCCCGGCGAGGACTTCAAGATCGCCATCGACGCCGCCTCCTCCGAGTGGTGGGATGAGGAGCAGAAGCTCTATATCCAGCCCAAGTCCGGCAAGAAGCTGACCCAGCAGCAGCTGGTGAACATGTGGAAGAAGTTCGCCGACAACTACCCCATCATCTCCCTGGAGGACGGCATGGCCGAGACCGACTGGGAGGGCTGGGCCATGCTGACCAAGGCCATCGGTGACCGCGTCCAGCTGGTAGGCGACGACCTGTTCGTCACCAACGTGGCGCGTCTGGCCACCGGCATTGAGAAGAAGGTTGGCAACGCCATCCTCATCAAGGTCAACCAGATCGGCACCCTCACCGAGACCCTGGACGCCATCCAGATGGCCAACCGGGCCGGCTACACCGCCATCGTGTCCCACCGCTCCGGCGAGACCGAGGACGCCACCATCGCCGACATCGCTGTGGCCCTGAACGCGGGCCAGATCAAGACCGGCGCCCCCAGCCGCACCGACCGGGTGGCCAAGTACAACCAGCTGCTCCGCATCGAGGAGGAGCTGGGCGATGTGGCGCAGTATCCCGGCATGAAGGCGTTCTTCAACCTGAAGTAAGCAGCAGAAGCATTATGCAAAGCCGCCCGAACGGGCGGCTTTGCTGTTTCTTTTATCCGAAGTCATGCCGCCCGCCGCAGGAGATCCCCAGTTCCTCCAACAGCGTCACCACAGCCTCAATCTTTTGGAAACAGCGTTCATCGGAGAGAGTCATCTGCCAGGATGTCCCTGATGCGGAGCAGTGCCCGACCTGCGGCATCGGACACCAGGCAGCGATAAAATTCCTGTTCGGTCTGCATAAAATGCCTCCTATGGTTGATATATAGACTAATAGTCTCACATATCGCCCACGCAATACAAACCCCTTCTGTACATTGAAAGTATCCAATTTCCAGAAAGGCGGGGCGTGTGTGGACACCAGAACGGCTGTGGCGAACCGGTTGATCCGGCTGTGTGGGGAAAAGGGGCTGACCATTCACAAGCTGGCAATCCTCTCAGGAGTCTCTCCATCTACCGTAAAGAGCATCTTGTATGGAAAGAGCCGGAATCCGGGCGTCGTCACCATCAAGCTACTGTGTGACGGACTGGAGATCTCTCTGGAGGAGTTCTTCTCTGGGCCGGAGTTTGCGTCCCTGGAACCGGAATTGAAATGAACGACCACGGGGACTTGAGTTTGGCCATGCTCTTGAGATGTTCGCAAATAAAAAAGAGAGGCAGACGCACCG
The DNA here is from genome assembly GCF_016902445.1 of Oscillibacter valericigenes. Taxonomy (GTDB): domain Bacteria; phylum Bacillota; class Clostridia; order Oscillospirales; family Oscillospiraceae; genus Oscillibacter; species Oscillibacter avistercoris. The sequence continues at coordinate 27,150 of NZ_JACSNX010000014.1, forward strand.
GCGTCTGCCTCTCCTTAATTATAATGTATGAATCGCCGTTCAGTCCGCGCACAGGCCGGCGGTGATGATGGCCATGGAGTAGACCTCCTGGGCATTGCAGCCGCGGGACAGGTCGTTGATGGGGGCGTTCAGACCCTGCAGGATGGGGCCGTAAGCGGCGAAGGAGCCCATCCGCTGGCAGATCTTGTAGCCGATGTTGCCGGCGTTGATGTCCGGGAAAATGAAGGTGTTGGCATGACCGGCCACCGTGGAATCGGGGCACTTGGTGTGGGCCACCTTGGGGGACACGGCGGCGTCGAACTGCAGCTCGCCGTCCATCTCCAGGTCGGGGCGCAGGGCCTTGGCCTTGGCGCAGGCGTTGCGCATCTTGTCCACGTCCTCGCCCTTGCCGGAGCCCAGGGTGGAGTAGCTCAGGAAAGCGATCTTCGGGTCGATGCCGAAGGTCTTGGCGGTCTCCGCGGTCTCCACGGCGATCTCCACCAGCTCGTCCTCGGTGGGCTTGATGTTGATGGCGCAGTCGCCCATGGCCAGGACCTCACGGTCGCCGGTGGCGGAGGGACGCACCAGGATGAAGCAGGAGGACACGATCTTGCTGCCGGGCTTGGTCTTGATGATCTGCAGAGCGGGACGGACCGTGTCGGCGGTGGAGTAGGTGGCGCCGCCCAGCAGAGCGTCGGCGTAGCCCATCTTCACCAGCATGGTGCCGAAGTAGTTGCCCTGCTTCAGCAGCTTGCGGCACTCGTCCTCGGTCATCTTGCCCTTGCGCAGCTCCACCATCAGAGCCACCATCTTGTCCATCTCCGCAAAGGTCTCGGGATCGATGATCTCCGCGCCGCGGATGTTGAAGCCGGCTTCCTCGGCGGCGGCCATCACGGCCTCCGGATTGCCCACCAGGACGGGGGTCAGGAAGGTACCGGACAGCAGACGGGCGGACGCCTCCAGAATGCGGGGATCCGTGCCCTCGGTGAAGACGATCTTCCGGGGATGGGCCTTCAGCTTATTGATCAAAAACTCAAACATTTGATTTCCTCCAAATCATACAGAATCAGGGCAAAAACGATACTATACCCATTATACACGACTCTTCGGCCCGGTCAATTGAAAAATCAAAATAACCTTACAAAAATTTCCGGAATCAGATGCCCGGCATAATCAAAAGTACTAGCATCCACTAGATGTTGTGTTTCCAAAATGCGGAAAACACGAGAAAAAAGAGAACTTTTTTAACAATTTTATACTTGACTGGAAGGGGAAAATAGCGTATGATTACAAACGGTAACAAATTGTAACCATTTTGTTTGAGCTTTTACGGAGACGATATGAGCGAACATATGAAAAAAGTGAATCCGGACGCCAGGCAGCCCCGCCGCGGCGGCAAGCGCCTGGCTGGAAAAGAGCCGCACCACGCACCGGATACGGTGCGGGCGGAGACGACTGGATCTGCCCCCACGGCCGTGAAGCCGCTGATCCCGGAGTGGGAGGAGACGCCCGCCCCCCAGGCCGGTCACGGGGAAAAGCGCCGCCGCAGGAACATGCGGGAGGCGGTCCGCTCCTGGCAGGAGAGCGAGGGAGAGATCAGCCCCGTGGTAACAGGCTGCCAGGCTCTGGCGGAAAAAGCGAAGGAGACCCGGCGCCACTGGCGCCGTCTGGTGCGGGAGAGACGGGCGAAACGCTTCCCGGAGTCTGAACGGCTCCCGGTCCAGCTGCTGCTGCTGGCCTGGGGGATGCTGCCCACGCTGGGCAGCCTTTTGGGCGAGCGTGTGCGGACCCGCCGCAAGCAGCGGGGAGAGCGGGTATCCGCCCTGCGGGCCAAGCTGGGGCGCTGGCGCATCCATCCCCTGGCGCTGCTGGGCGGCGGCTGCGTTGCGGCGGCCATCGGCCTGTTCTTCTCCAGCTACACGTTCGGGACCACAGTGCTGTACGACGGCGAGGTGGTGGCCGCCGTGGGCTCCCAGTCCACGGCGGAGGAGGCGGCGGCCCAGCTGGAGACCGTCACGTCCCGGACGCTGGGAGAGCAGTACACCATCGACGCCTCCCGGATCCAGTACACCTCCGGCTTGCTGCGGCGGCAGGATGTGGTGGATGAGACCACGCTGGAGGAGGACCTGTCTCAGGAGATCGGCCTGGTGACCCAGGCATACAGCCTGTATGTGGACGGGGAGCTGGTGGGTGCCACGCCCTATGAGGGGGCGCTGGATGAGCTGCTGGCCCAGCTTCAGAGCAGCACGGCGGACGAGAACACCATCTCCTGCGAGTTCGCGGAGGATGTGGAGATCAAGCACGAGTACGTTCCCACGGAAAAGGTCATGAACCTGGGGTACCTGGCGGAGCTGCTGTACAGCACAAAGACCGCAGAGGTCACCTACACCGTCAAGGCGGGAGACACCTGGTCCGAGATCGCAGAAGATCACGACATGACGTCCAAAGAGCTGCTGGAGATGAACCCCGGCTATGACATCGACAAGATCCAGATCGGCGAGGTGCTGACCCTGTCAGAGGCTGTGCCCTACCTGACGGTGACGGTGAAGCAGCGGGAGTACTATGTGGAGGATGTCATGTATGACATCGAGTACACAGACACGGCCTATCTGTACAAGGGCGATTACAAGGTGGTCTCCGCCGGCGAATACGGCGCCGCCGATGTGGTGGCCAATGTCACCTATGTCAACGGCGTGGAGACGGAGCGGACGATCCTGTCCTCCGTCACACTGAAGGAGCCTGTGACGGAGCAGCGGCTCCAGGGCACCAAGGAGCGGCCGACCTGGTATCCCACCGGGACCTTCCGCTGGCCCATCAGCGGACGGATCACCTCCTACTTCGGCGGGCGGTCCTCTCCCGGCGGCATCGGATCCACCAACCACCAGGGCATCGACATCGCAGGCAGCTACGGCACGCCGGTCTATGCCTCGGACGGCGGCACGGTCACCTATGCCGGCTGGATGGGCGGTTACGGCTATCTGGTGGAGATCGACCACGGCAACGGCTATGTGACCCGGTATGGTCACAACAGCAGTCTGACGGTCTCTGTGGGCCAGCACGTCTACAAGGGCCAGCAGATCGCCCGCGTGGGCTCCACCGGCAACTCCACCGGCAACCACTGCCACTTTGAGGTCCGGTACAATGGCGTGGCAAGAAATCCCCTGAACTATCTTCCCTGAGCATGTGAAAGAGCCCCCGGCTGAAGCCGGGGGCTCTTTTTCGATCCTGCGGACCAGGCCGCGAAGATGAAAAAGATCGGCGGGAAACTTGACAGCATCGGGAGCAGATGGTATGGTTAAGGCAGAAATGGAAACGTTTGCGAGGCCGGGGCCGCATGTCCGGTGACTGGTCTGAGAACAAGGAGGGCAAAGGTTATGAGAGGCATCCCCAATCCGGAGCGGCAGCGCCTGGGGGCGCTGCTGGAGCAGGAGACCCAGGAGACAGTGATGGCGAAGATCCCGCAGTTCGCGGAAGCTGAGACGGAGAATTGGGCGCCTGCGCCGGCGGCGGTGCCGGAGCAGCTGGGCATCCTGGTGTTCAACATGGAGCGCGGCGTCCATCTGGAGGAGCTGGGAGATTTCCTGCAGGACTGCCCGGACATCCGGCCCCTGGACGTGGTGCTGGCCAATGAGCTGGACGACGGGTGCGTCCGGTCCGGCGGACGGAACACGGCCCGGGAGCTGGCGGAGCGGTTCGGCTGGAACTATGCCTACGGCCTGGAGTTTATCGAGCTGGTGAACGGAGCGGACCCAAAGGGATTTCACGGCAACGCCATATTTTCCCGGTGGCCCATTCGGCGGGCCTGGACTGTGCGGCTGCCGGAGCAGTACAACTGGTACTTTGACCGCCAGCGGCGGATCGGCGGCCGGTGTGCCGTGCTGGCGGAGCTGGACATCGGCGGCCGTCCGCTGGGCGTGGCGTCCATCCATCTGGAGAACCGCACCCACGGAGAGGGGCGCCGTCTTCAGATGGAGACTGTGCTGCAGGCGGCGGAGCGGCTGCTGCCAGGCATCCCGGTGGTGCTGGGCGGGGACCTGAACACCAATACCTTCGACGGCCGGGACAAGGATGTCATCCAGGAGATCGCAGGCAGCCCGGAGCTGCAGCGCCGCTGCCTGGAGGATGTGGCCCGGTATGAGGCGGCGCTGTCTGCTGCGGAGGATATGGGGTACTGTGTCGTTCCGCGGGAGCCGGCGGTCACCCGGCGCAAGCCGCTGCCGGATGGAAGCAGCCTGGGCCTGCGGCTGGACTGGCTGCTGATGCGCGGCGTAGTGCCCGGAGAGAGCCGTGTGCTCTCCACCCGGACAGCGGACTGCGGCTTTGCCCGGCCGGATTCGGCGCTGGCGCAGTTTCAGGAGGAGGAGCTCTCCGACCACAACGCGGTGTGGGCAGTCTGCGGACGCCCCTAATTCGAAAAAGCATGGAACCGACAGACAGGCGGCTGCCTCTGGGGCAGCCGTCCGTCTTTTGCCGCCCGACAGGTGCCGGAGAGCCTACATAGATGGAGAAAAAAGAGGCGGGAACGAGAAAAAACGGCGGCGCAGAAAGAGATTTTGCCATTTGGGGCATCCTAACCGCAAAATTATCTGCTATGATAGAGGGGCATTTTAGAAAGAGAGAGAGGAATGCCCCTATGCCCAGAAAGACCATCCAGAAGAATTTAGCCTATGATACGGAGCGGCGATTGTACTATGCAGTCTTCCGGGAGGACGGACGGCGCTATACCCGGACCTACCACACCCGGGAAGAGGCCCAGGCCGCGTTGGAGGGGCGGCCCTATGCCAGCCGCCGTCTGCCTGGAAAGGACTGTTCCCTGCGAGATTGGCTGCTCTTCTGGCTGGAAGAGGTCGTGGCCAGGGACCGGGCGGAGAGCACGCTGTATGCCTATCGGAACATGGCCCGGTGCCATGTGCTGCCGGCCTTGGGAAAGATCCCGCTGGCAGAGCTGACGCCGCTGCGGATACAGAGCTACCTCTATGAAAAAATGGACCAGGGGCTTTCTCCCAACACGGTGATCAAGCACTATGTGATGCTGACCACGGCCCTGGGGGTGGCGGTTCGGCTGGAGATCCTGGAACGCAGCCCCATGGACCGGGTCAAACCGCCCAAAAAGCAGGAGACCCGCTTCAGCTTCTATTCGCCGGAGCAGCTGCAGCGGCTCTTTGCGGCTGTGGCGGGGACGGCCATGGAGCTGCCGGTGAAGCTGGCGGCCTATCTGGGCCTGCGCCGCAGTGAGATCTGCGGCCTGCGGTGGAAGCATGTGGACCTGGAGGTGGGCCTGCTCTATATCCAGGAGGTGCGCACAGAGGTGGGCGGCACAGTGGTGATGAAATCCCCCAAGACGCGGACGTCCCACCGGAGACTGGGCATCGCCGGGCTCCAGGACCTGCAGCAGATCCTGTACCGGGCCTGGGAACGGCGGAACACGGACGACCCGGAGGAGTGGGTGGTGATGCGGAGCGACGGCACGCCGCCCAAGCCGGATGAGCTCACCCGGGAGCTGCTGCAGATCGTGCGGAGGAACGGCCTGCCCAAGATCTCTCTCCACGGGCTGCGGCACAGCTTTGCCTCTGTGGCCAACAGCCAGGGAGTGCCCATGTTCGACATCTCCCGCACGCTGGGCCACAGCTCCATGACGGTCACCAGCAACATCTATACGCATCTGTTTGACGACACGGGCAACCACACGCTGGCCGCCGTGGCAAAGGCCATCGAAAAGGCCTGAGGACACTTTACAGGAATTTTACAGATCCGCGCTTTTCGATTTTATCTTTTTGTGCCAATCTGGTATATGTGAAATACCGTGCCCTGACAGGGGCAGGGAAAAGGAGCAACGTCAGTATGAAGATCGCCATCGTGGACCTGGGGTCCAACACCATCCGGCTGTCCGTCTATCACACGCTGCCGGACGGCAGGTTTGAGCTGCTGTTTTCAGAAAAGGAGATGGCAGGACTGGTCAGCTATGTCCACGGGGGGAGGCTCTCCCCGGAGGGCATCCAGCGGGCCTGTACAGGCATCCGGGATTTTCAGGGTCTGCTGCGGCAGTTTGACATGGGGGCGCCTCACGTGTTCGCCACGGCATCCCTGCGGAATATCCGCAATACGGAGGAGGCGGTGGCCCAGATCCGGGAGGCCACCGGTGTGGAGGTGGATGTGATCTCCGGCGAGCTGGAGGCAAAGCTGGGGTATTACGGCACCCGTCTTGCCACCAATCTGCGGGACGGCGCGGTCTTTGACATCGGCGGCGGCAGCACGGAGATCCTGGAGGTCCGGGGCGGAGAGATCCGGAAGGCCCAGAGCCTGCCCATCGGGTCCCTGGCACTGTTCAACACCTGTGTGGACGGGCTGTGGCCCAAAAAGAAGGAGCTGAAGAAGATCCGGACGGCGGTGGTATCTGCCCTGAAGGAGGCGTGGCTGCCGGAGCAGCGGGTGGAGAAGGTCTGCGGCGTGGGCGGCACGGCCCGGGCGGTGCTGAAGATCGCCAACGCATGGTACGAAAAGCCGGCGGGCAACCGGAGCCTGACGCCGGCGGAGGTCCGCCGGCTGACCCGGCTGCTGCTGGAGCGGGATCACCAGGCCCGGAAGCTGATCCTGCGCAGTTGCCCGGACCGGGTGCACACCATCCTGCCGGGGATGATGCTGATGAACACGCTGACAGAGAAGCTGTGCTGTGGGGAGCTGTATATCAGCCCCTATGGCGTCAGGGAGGGATATTTGTGTCACAAACTGCTGAACGCTGGGACCTGAGCTATACCCAAAACCGGGAGCTGAGCTGGCTGGCCTTTGACCAGAGGGTGATGGAGGAGGCCGCAGACCCCGCCGTCCCGCTGATGGAGCGGCTCCGCTTCCTCTCCATCTTCACCAGCAATCTGGACGAGTTCTTCATGGTGCGGGTGGGGAGCCTGACGGACCTGGCTCTGGTGGCCCCCGGCTCCCAGGAGAACAAGGGGGGCTTTTCCCCGGCGGAGCAGCTGCGGCGGATCTATGCGGCGGTGGTGCCGCTGATCCGGCAGCGGGACAAGGTGTATCAGGATCTGATGGGTGCCCTGGCGGAGCACGGCGTGGTGGACATCCCCTATAAGGAGCTGAAAAACGGCGACCGGGAGTATGTGCGCACCTGGTACCGGGAGACCATGCGGCCGCTGCTGATGCCCCAGATCATCGACCCCAGCCATCCTTTCCCCCACCTGAAGAACAAGACCCTGTACGCTGCGGCGCTGCTGCGGGAAGGGGACAAGCGGCGGCTGGGCATCGTGGGGGTGCCGGATGTGGTACCGCCCATCGTGATGCTGCCGGACCGCCCCGGCGCCTTTGTGCGGACGGAGGACATCCTGGCCCATCATCTGCGGAAGATCTTCAAGATCTATCAGATCGAAGAGCAGGCGGTGGTGTCGGTCACCCGGAACGCGGACCTGAGCTATGACGAGGCCATGGACCAGGAGGACCTGGATCTGCGGACCCAGATGACAAAGCTGCTGCGCCAGCGGGAGCGGCTGGCGCCGGTCCGCCTGGAGATGCAGGGCGAGGCGCCTGCCCTGCGGGAGATGCTGCTGCAGCGGCTGAAGCTGGTGCCGGAGCAGAGCTATGTCTGCACCTGCCCCCTGGTGCTGAAGTACGCCTATCAGCTGGACAGCCTGGACAGCGGCCTGTTCTATCCGCCCCATGCCCCGGCCTATCCCGCCTGGCTGGACCGGGAGGTGCCCATGTGGGAGCAGATCCGGCAGCGGGACATCCTGCTGTTCTATCCCTATCACTCCATGCAGCCCTTTCTGGACCTGCTGCGCCAGAGTGCTGCGGACCCGGCGGTGGTGTCCATCCAGATGACCATCTACCGGGTGGCCGGAAAGTCGGCCGTCATCAAGCATCTGTGCGCGGCGGCGGAGAACGGCAAATCGGTCACGGTCCTGGTGGAGCTGCGGGCACGGTTCGACGAGGGCAACAACATCACCTGGGCCCGGGAGCTGGAGGAAGCCGGCTGCCGGGTGATCTACGGCCCCGCCGGCTACAAGTGCCACGGCAAGATCTGCCTTATCACCCGGCAGGAGAAAAACGGCCTGTCCTATGTGACCCAGATCGGCACCGGCAACTACAACGAGAAGACCGCGGCCCTGTACACGGACTTTTCCCTGCTGACGGCGGACCGGTCCATTGCGGCGGACGGCGTGGCCTTTTTCCAGAATATGCTGATCGGCGACCTGCGGGGCAGCTATGATAAGCTACTGGTGGCGCCGGTGTCCCTGAAACAGACGCTGATGCGGCTCATCGACGGGGAGATCGCCCGGGGCGAGCGGGGGCGGATCATCCTCAAGACCAATGCTGTCACGGAACGGGAGCTGATCGACAAGCTGGCGGAGGCCTCCCAGGCGGGCGTGCGGATCGATCTGATCGTCCGGGGCATCTGCTGCCTGGTGCCGGGGGTCCCCGGCAAGACGGACCATATCACCGTCACCAGCATCGTAGGGCGGTTTCTGGAGCACTCCCGCATCTACTGCTTCGGCGAGGGCGCTCTGCGGCAGATCTACTTATCCTCCGCGGACATCATGACGCGGAACCAGGAACGGCGGGTGGAGATCGCCTGCCCGGTGGAGAGCCAGGAGGTGCGGGATTTCCTGTCCGACTACCTGGCCCGTCTCCTGGGGGACAATGTGAAGGCCCGGCGCCTGCAGCCGGACGGGCGCTTTGTGAAGGTGGAGGACCCCGGTGCCGGCGCCGTCTCCGTACAGCAGTACTATCTCTCCCATCCGCCTGTGTTTCAGGCCACAGAGGAAAAAAAGAGCCGCCGCTGGAAGCTGCCGGCCCTTTTCCGAAAGCGCAGATGAAGAACGAGCCGGCAGGATGCCACAGGGCATCCTGCCGGCTTTCAGCGGTTCGGCAGACGGGAGGCGGCAGGTACAAAAAGGACCCGGCTGATGCCGGATCCTTTTTGGGGCCGCTCCGGCGTTTGGGGACTCGACCGGGAACGGCGAAAGGAGGTACGCGTATCCGCTGGAAGGCAGAGCCGCTCCTGCCTGGGGGAGCAGGATCGGAGCGGCTCCGCAGCGGGTTCTCTTACAGCAGAGTATCCAGCGCCTGCTTGAAGTCGGCGATGACGTCTTCGGGATCCTCCAGGCCCACACTGATGCGGACCAGACCCTCGGAGATGCCGGCGGCGGCCAGCTCCTCAGAGGTGTAGGTGGAGTGGGTCATGGTGGCGGGATGCTCCACCAGGGTCTCGGCGTCACCCAGGGAGACGGCGATGGTGCACAGCTCCAGCTTGTTCAGGGCGGCGGCGGTGGCGGCCTTGTCGGCCTTCAGCTCGATGGAGATCATGCCGCCGGGCAGCTTCATCTGCTTGGCCGCGATCTCGTGGCCGGGGAAGCTGTCCAGGCCGGGATAGTAGACCTTGTCGACAGCGGGGTGGCTGGCGAAGAACTCCGCCACCTTCTTGGCGTTGGCGCAGTGGCGCTCCATCCGGATGTCCAGGGTCTTCAGGCCGCGGGCCATCAGGAAGGCATCGAAGGGGCTCATGACGGCACCGGTCATATCCTTCAGACCGAACATGCGGCACTGGCCGATGAAGTCCGCCTTGCCGATGACGATACCTGCGATCACATCGCCGTGGCCGTTGAGGTACTTGGTGGCGCTGTGGACCACCACGTTGGCGCCCAGCTCCAGCGGCCGCTGCAGATACGGCGTGCAGAAGGTGTTGTCCACGATGACCCGGATGTCGGGATTGAATTCATGGGCGGTCTTGGCGATCAGCTCAATGTCCAGCAGCTTCAGCGTGGGGTTGCAGGGGGTCTCGAAATAGACCACCTTGGTCTTGTCGGTCAGGTTCTTCTTCAGATTCTCAATGTTGGACAGATCCGTCAGGGTGACCTTCACGCCGAACTTGGTCATGCCGTGGTTCAGCAGCGCATATGTACAGCCATACAGCGTCTCATCAGCCACGATCTCGTCCCCGGCCACAACAGAGGTCCACAGGGCAGAGGAGATGGCGCCCATGCCGGAAGCAGCGGCCATGGCAGCCTCGCCGCCTTCCAGGGAGGCCAGCTTTTCCTCAACGGCTGCCAGAGTGGGGTTGCCCAGGCGGGAATAGATGTAGCCGTCTTCCTTCCCGGCAAAGCGGGCACCGCCCTGTTCCACAGAGGAGAAGGCGAAGGTGGAGGTCTGATAGATGGGGGCGCACAGGGCGCCAGCAGCGTTGTCAATGTGCCCGGCGTGGATCTGACGGGTGGCGAAGCCTAATTTTTTCTCGGTGTTCATACAGTCGATCTTCCTTTCTCGCGGGGGGCCCCAGAAGCAGATGAAAAGGAGCCTCCGTTGCTGCGTTCAAATTTTTTGCTATCAAACAAAGAAATTGAGATGTTGTGGGACAGAGAAGGAATAGAGTGGATTTTCTGTGGATTCATCGGAATACAAGGTAATATTGACTAGAAAAACCGGAAAACTAAAGTCTGCTTTTGTCAGGTTCTACTTATAGCATAGCACGATTGCCAAAAACCTGTTAATATCCGTTTTCCGGGATGCGTTCGCAGTTTTTTTGATAGCCATTTGACAATTCCCGCAAAATCGATATAATGGGAAGCAGATCTCAAAATGCCAAAGGGGGCTTGGTCCGCGATGACATTTCAGCAGCTGGAGTATATTGTGGAGATCTCCAAATGCGGCTCCATCAACAAGGCCGCGCAGAAGCTGTTCCTCTCTCAGTCGGGCATTTCCACCGCCGTCCGGGAACTGGAGAGCGAACTGGGGATCGCACTGCTGGCCCGCAGCAACCGGGGCGTGGAATTTACGCCGGAGGGGAAGGAGTTCCTCAGCTATGCCGTGTCGCTGCTGGAGCAGAAGCGGTGGATCGAGGGGCTGTACGGTGAGGCCCGGAACAGCGCGGCACCCGTTCGGTTCCTGGTGTCCAGCCAGCGGTATCCCTTTGTGGCGGACGCTTTTCTGCGGCTGCTCCAGGTCTCGGATGAGAACCGCTTCCGCCTGGGGCTGCGGGAGACGGGGATGGACGGCGTCATCGACGATGTCTATGACCACCGGGCGGATATCGGCGTCATCTGCCTGACGGATCTGACGGAGAAGATCATCCGGCGGCTGCTGGACGCCCGGGAGCTGGAGTTCCACGAGCTGGCGGCGGTCTCTCCCTGCGTGTATCTCCGGCGGGGCCACCCGCTGGCGGACCGGACGAGCCTGACGGAAGAGGACCTGGACGGCTATCCCTATGTGGCCTTTGAGCACGATCAGGGCGTCGCCTCAGACTTTTTTGAGGAATACCCCATGTCCACGCTGAAAAAGCCGGGGAAGTACATCAGCGTCAACAACCGCGCTACCGCCATTTACGTGCTGTGGGCCACGGATGCCTTTACCACCGGCAGCGGCCTGCTCTCCAAGGGCCTGACGGACGAGGATGTGGTCACGATCCCGCTGGAGGGGAAGACCTCGGTCCATCTGGGATGGATCCACCTGCGGAACACACGGATCTCGCCGCTGACGGCGCAGTTCATCAAGCTGCTGGAAGAGGCGCTGGCGGACTCCATCACCTTCACCCGGCAGCTCCAGAACACGCCGGAGTGACGAGCGGCAGTTCACGTTTCGAAAAAAAGAAGGCCGGGCGCTGTATGCGCCCGGCCTTTTCTGTGAGAGGGAACGTCAAACGGTCTTTGCGGCCTCCTGCCGCTCCAGCTCGATGGCGGCCTTCTTGGCGGCCACGCCGGACTCCGCCACGTCATACTCCCAGTTCCAGGGATCCTTGCGGCAGATGCCGTCTGCGAAGGGGATGAAGATGGAGAGGATGCCGACAACAGCCAGGATCCAGCAGTACCACATATGGGGCAGGATATCCATGGGGCTCATGGCCACGCCGTACACAGCCGTCAGGCTGGCAGCGGTCAGCAGCTGGGCGCCCCAGGGGATGATGCCCTGCAGCACGCAGGAGAACACATCCAGCAGAGAGGCGGACCGGCGGGGATCCACCTTGTGGATCCTGCTCATGTTCTTGGCCATGGGACCGCTGACGATGATGGCCACCGTGTTGTTGGCAGTGGCGCAGTCCGCCAGAGACACCAGAGCGGCAATGCCCACCTGGGCGGACTTGTTGCTCCTCATCATGCCGCCCAGCTTTTCGATCAGCCAGTCGATGCCGCCGTTGTGGGCGATCATCTCAGACATGCCGCCGCAGAACAGGGACAGGAAGAACACCTCGTTCATGCCGGTGAAGCCGTTGTAGATGCTCTGGGCAAAGAGGGGGATATCCAGATCGCCCAGGGCCAGGCCGATGATGCCGGCGGCAAAGATGCCGATGGTCAGCACCAGGAACACGTTCATGCCGATCAGGGCCAGCACCAGCACAGCGACGTAGGGAATGACCTTGATGATGTTGAAGGAGAGGTCACCCATCTCCGTCACGGTCTCGGGCCGTCCCACGACCAGCAGGACGACGATGGTGATGATGGCGGCGGGCAGGGCGATCCAGAAGTTGACCTTGAACTTATCCCGCAGCTCGCACCCCTGGGTGCGGGTGGCGGCGATGGTGGTATCGGAGATCATGGACAGGTTGTCGCCGAACATGGCGCCGCCCACGCAGGCGCCCAGGAACAGCGGCAGGCTCAGGCCGGATTTGTCCGCCACGCCCACGGCGATGGGGACGATGGCGCTGATGGTGCCCATGGAGGTGCCGGTGGCGGTGCCCATGAACGCGGAGATTACGAACACGCCGGCGGCCAGGAAGTGGATGGGAATGACGCTGAGGCCCAGATTCACGGTGGCTTCCACGCCGCCCATGGCGCTGGCCACAGTGGAGAAGGCGCCGGCCAGGATGTAAATGATCAGCATGGTCAGCACGTTCTCATTGGCGGCGCCCCGTGCGAAGATGGTGAATTTCTGGTCGATGGTGCCCTTGCCCTGGCAGAAGGCGAGGAGCAGCGCGATAAACATTGCGGTAACGGAGGGGAACTGGTAGAATGCCATCTCTACGCCCTGGGACTGGAAATACAGGCCAGCGCCCAGATAGATGACGATGAACAGCAGGAACGGGAGCAGTGCCGAGCCTTTACCCTTTTTCTCCAGAGTTTCCATATACGTACCTCCTTATGTTCTCTTTCCTCTTCTCATACACCCCGGTTCGTCTGAATACACAGATTTTTGAAATGGAATCCACCCTTCTCTGTGCAATATTATAGCATCCTCCGGCGGGGAATGACCAGAGCCAATCTCCACCAACCGGCTATCATTCAAACAGATAACGGGACAGGGAGGCCGGAGGCCGCGGCACAGAGGCGAAACGGGAGTAAAAGGGACGGGATCTGCGGAACAGGGGAGAAAAAGGGGAGGATTTGGCGCGGTACGGTTGCTTTTGCAGACCGGCACCATTATAATCAGAGGAAGAACGACAGGCCGGCCCGGCTGCGGGCGGCCGGACAGGAGGACAGGCGCCATGGCCCTGAAAAGCGACATCGAGATCGCCCAGGAGGCGAGGCCTCTCCCAATCACCGCCATTGCGGAGGCGTGCGGTGTGGACGAGGCATATCTGGAGCAGTACGGCAGATACAAGGCGAAGATCGACAACCGATTTCTGAAGGAGACCGCCCGGCCGGACGGCAGACTGGTGCTGGTGACCGCCATCACCCCGACACCTGCCGGAGAGGGCAAGACCACCACCACCGTGGGCCTGGCGGACGGTCTGCGGAAGATCGGAAAGAACGCTGTGGTGGCACTGCGGGAGCCGTCTCTGGGGCCGGTGTTCGGCATCAAGGGCGGCGCCGCCGGCGGCGGCTACGCCCAGGTGATCCCCATGGAGGACATCAACCTCCACTTCACCGGGGACTTCCACGCCATCGGCGCGGCCAACAACCTGCTGGCGGCGATGCTGGACAACCACATTCAGCAGGGCAACGCCCTGGGCATCGACCCCAAGCAGATCACCTGGCGGCGGTGCGTGGATATGAACGACCGGCAGCTGCGGAACATCGTGGACGGCCTGGGGGGGCGGATGCAGGGCGTGCCGAGAGAGGACGGCTTCGACATCACCGTGGCTAGCGAGGTCATGGCTGTGCTGTGCCTGGCGTCGGACATCCCGGACCTGAAGGCCCGGCTGGGCCGGATCATCGTGGGATACACCTACGCCGGCGCACCGGTGACCGCCCATGACCTGAAGGCGGAGGGCGCCATGGCGGCCCTGCTGAAGGACGCCCTGAAGCCCAATCTGGTCCAGACCCTGGAGCACACGCCGGCCCTGATCCACGGCGGGCCCTTTGCCAACATCGCCCACGGCTGCAACTCCGTCACCGCCACCCGGATGGCCCTGAAGCTGGGGGATTACGCCATCACGGAGGCGGGCTTCGGCGCGGACCTGGGGGCGGAGAAGTTCCTGGACATCAAGTGCCGCATGGCGGGACTGAAGCCTGACGCGGTGGTGCTGGTGGCCACGGTCCGGGCACTGAAGCACCACGGCGGCGCCGCCAAGGCGGACCTGGGCAGGGAGGACCTGGCGGCGCTGGAGCGGGGCCTGCCCAACCTGCTGCAGCACGTGGACAACATCAAGAACGTGTTCGGCCTGCCCTGCGTGGTGGCCGTCAACGCCTTCCCCACCGACACGGCGGCAGAGCTGCAGCTGGTGGAGGACAAGTGCCGGGAACTGGGCGTCCGCGTGGCGCTCAGCGAGGTGTGGGCCAAGGGCGGAGAGGGCGGCCGGGCCCTGGCGGAGGAAGTGGTGCGCCTGTGCGGGCAGCCGTCGGACTTCCGCTACAGCTACGACCTGGACGGCTCCATCGAGGACAAGCTGGAGGCCATCTGCCGCCGGGTGTATCGCGCCGACGGCGTGGCGCTGACGCCTGCCGCCAAAAAGCAGGCCCAGCGGCTGACGGAGCTGGGATTCGGGGGCCTGCCCATCTGCATGGCCAAGACCCAGTACAGCTTCTCCGACGACCCGGCCCTGCTGGGGGCGCCCCGGGGGTTCACCGTCACCGTGCGGAACCTGAAGGTGTCCGCCGGCGCGGGCTTCCTGGTGGCTCTGACCGGGGACATCATGACGATGCCCGGCCTGCCGAAGGTGCCGGCGGCGGAAAAGATCGACGTGGATGAGGACGGCCGGATCAGCGGGTTGTTCTGAAATATGGTCATGCCGCCGCAGGTGCGGCATCCAGGCGTCCTGCCGGAGGCGGGACCTTGAACCGGGGGGCGGTCGGATCCAGGCGGGGCCCCGCGGGGCGTGCCCCGTGAGGCAGCCCATGCCGAAGACAGGATGGCTCCCGGTGACAGGGGACGCATGCAATTATGATTATGAATGAGAGCGTCAGAAGATGCAAAAAGACCGGCCGCCCGGGAGGGCGGCCGGTCTGCGTATTTCTATAGAGCGGGAAGCACTTACAGCCCCTGGGCGATCATGGCAGTGGAGATCTTCTTGAAGGCAGCAATATCGTTGCCGGCGATCAGGTCATAGCCCAGGCCGTACTCCTCTGCCGCGGCGGCGGAGGCGTCGTAGATATCGCCCATGATCTGCTTCAGGCGGCTGTCCACCTCCTGGCGGGTCCAGCTGTAGCGGACGCTGTTCTGGACCATCTCCAGGGCGGAGACCACCACGCCGCCGGAGCCGGAGGCCTTGGAGCCGGCGGTGAGGATCTTGGGGCTCAGCCGCAGGAGGCGCAGGGCCTCGGCGGTGGCGGGCATGTTGGCCGCCTCCACATAGTAGCGGACATTATTGGCCACGATCATCACGGCGTCGTCCACATCCAGCTCATTCTGGGTGGCGCAGGGGATCACGATGTCCACCGGCACCTCCCAGGGCTTTTTGCCGGCATAGAACTCCACGCCGAACTTCTCGGCATAGGGCTCCACCTTGTCCACGCCGCTGGCACGCATGGACAGCATGAAGTCAAATTTCTCCTGGGTGCAGACGCCGTCGGGGTCATAGACATAGCCGTCGGGACCGGAGAGAGTGACCACCTTGCCGCCCAGCTCCGCGCTCTTGCGGCACACGCCCCAGGACATGTTGCCGAAGCCGGAGATGGCCAGGCGCTTGCCCTCCAGGGTCTCGCCCTGGTGCTCCAGCATCCGGGCCAGGAAGTAGATGGTGCCGAAGCCGGCGGCCTCCTGGCGGATCAGACTTCCGCCGTAGGTCAGGCCCTTGCCGGTGAGGGCGCTGCTCTCCGCCTTGCCGGTGAGGCGCTTGTACTGGCCGTACAGGTAGCCGATCTCCCGGCTTCCAACGCCGATGTCTCCGGCGGGGATATCGGTGTCGGCGCCGATCAGGCGGTACAGGGCGGTCATGAAGCTCTGGCAGAACCGCATGATCTCCCGGTTGCTCTTACCCCGGGGGTCGAAGTCCGCGCCGCCGGCGGCGCCGCCGATGGGCAGGCCGGTCAGGGCGTTCTTGTAGGTCTGCTCAAACCCCAGGAACTTCACGATGGAGGGATTGACGGAGGGGTGGAACCGCAGGCCGCCCTTGTAGGGGCCAATGGCACTGTTGAACTGCACCCGGTAGCCGTGGTTGGTGTGGGCGCAGCCCTGGTCGTCCAGCCAGGGCACGGTGAAGGTCAGCATCCGGTCCGGCTCCACCATGCGGGTCAGCAGGTCCAGCCGCTTATAGGCGGGCTCGTCCTTCAGCGCCGGAGCGATCATCTCCAGCCAGGTGAGAACGGCCTGGAGATACTCCGGCTGATCGGCGTACCGCTGCTGCAGGGCAGCGGACACGCTGGAAACATAGTCGCTCATCCAGCAGCCCCCCTTAGACCAGGCCGTAGGCCAGCATGGCATCGGCCACCTTCAGGAAGCCGGCGATGTTGGCGCCGGCCACCAGGTCGCCGGGCTTGCCGTACTGGGCGGCGGCGTTGGAGGCGTTGTGGTACAGGTCGGTCATGATCTTCTTCAGATGGCTGTCGACCTCCTCGAAGCTCCAGGACATCCGCATGGAGTTCTGGCTCATCTCCAGGGCGGAGGTGGCCACGCCGCCGGCGTTGGCGGCCTTGGCGGGAGCGAACAGCAGACCGGCGCCCTGGATGGCCTCCACGGCCTCCGGCGTGCAGGGCATGTTGGCGCCCTCGGCCACGGCGAAGCAGCCGTTCTTGATCAGGGCCTTGGCGGACTCCAGATCCAGCTCGTTCTGGGTGGCGCAGGGCAGGGCGATGTCGCAGGGGATCTGCCACACGCCGGAGCAGCCCTCGTGGTACTCCGCCTCGGGATGGACGGTGACATACTCCCGGATGCGCTTGCGCTCCACTTCCTTGATCTGCTTGACCAGAGCCAGGTCGATGCCGTTGGGATCGTGGATGAAGCCGTTGGAGTCGGACATGGCCACCACCTTGGCGCCCAGGGCCGTGGCCTTCTCGCAGGCGTAGATGGCCACGTTGCCGGAGCCGGAGATCACCACGGTGGCGCCCTCAAAGCTGCGGCCGGCGGCCTTCAGCATGTTGTCGGTGAAATAGCACAGGCCGTAGCCGGTGGCCTCGGTCCGGGCCAGGGAGCCGCCGTAGCTGAGTCCCTTGCCGGTGAGGACGCCGGTGAACTCGTTGCGCAGCCGCTTGTACTGGCCGAAGAGGTAGCCGATCTCCCGGCCGCCCACGCCGATGTCGCCGGCGGGCACGTCGGTGTCCGGCCCGATATACTTGAACAACTCCGTCATAAAGCTCTGGCAGAAGCGCATGACCTCGGCGTCGGACTTGCCCTTGGGGTCGAAGTCGCTGCCGCCCTTGCCGCCGCCGATGGGCAGGCCGGTCAGGCTGTTCTTGAAGACCTGCTCAAAGCCCAGGAACTTGATGATGCCCTCGTAGACAGAGGGATGGAACCGCAGACCGCCCTTGTAGGGGCCGATGGCGCTGTTGAACTGCACCCGGAAGCCCCGGTTCACGTGGATGTTGCCCTGATCGTCCTCCCAGGGTACCCGGAACTTGATGATCCGCTCCGGCTCCACCAGGCAGTCCATGACGCCTTCCTTGATATATTCCGGCTTTGCCTCGACCACCGGAACCAGGGAGGCCAGGACCTCCTGGACCGCCTGGTGGAACTCCGGCTCCGCCGGATTCCGCCGGACGACCCGCTCCATCAAGCCGCTGAGATATTCGTTCTGAATGCTCATGATGCTCATGTGGACTCCTCCAAAACAAGACTTTTGCAGTGGGGCCCGTGCGGCCGCTGCACATTCACGCTCCTATTCTAGTCTTGGGAAAATCTCCCTGTCAACGACTTTTGTCCGCTGTAAATGTAGGTTTGGCGAACTTTTCAAGTTTTAATCGTTTTGATCAGACCATTCTGGTGCATTTCTTTTGATATTCAAAAATAAATTCAAAAATTTTCCAATTATATCAAGACTGGGCGGAGGGTGTCCGCAGGAGGGCATCTTCTGTCCGCCGCTCACAGCGCCATGGACCGCAGCAGATCCACCATCTCGATGGCGCCCTGGGCGCACTCAGCCCCCTTGTTGCCGGCTTTGGAGCCTGCCCGCTCGATGGCCTGCTCGATGGTATCGGTGGTGAGGACGCCGAACAGCACCGGCACGCCGCTCTCCAGCGCCGCATGGGCGACGCCCTTGGACACCTCCGCGCAGACGTAGTCATAGTGGCTGGTGGAGCCCCGGATCACCGCCCCCAGGGCGATGACGGCGTCGTACCGCCCGCTCTTGGCCATTTTTGCGGCCGCCAGGGGGATCTCGAAGGCGCCGGGGACCCAGGCCACGTGGATGTCATCTCCCCGGACGCCCCGGCGCAGCAGGCCGTCCTCGCAGCCGGAGAGGAGCTTGGAGACGATGAATTCATTGAACCGGGCGCACACCACGCCCACCCGAATACCGTTCGCTACCAGATTGCCCTCATAGATCTTCATGTTGCTCGTCCTCCTTAAATAGTAAATTCCCTATGATCCGTTATTCTGCCAACAGGGACGGGGCTCAATACCGGACCAGGTGTCCCATCCGCCGCTGCTTGGTCCGCAGGTAATCGAGGTCCTCCGCCGTGGCGGGGATCTGGATGGGCACCCGCTCCGTGATCTCCAGTCCGAAGTCTGACAGCTGGTAGATCTTGTCCGGGTTGTTGGTCAGCAGCCGCATGGTCGTGATCCCCAGGTCCCGGAGGATCTGGGCGCCGATCCAGTACTCCCGCAGGTCCGGGGCAAAGCCCAGCTTCACGTTGGCGTCCACGGTGTCCAGCCCCTGCTCCTGAAGGGCATACGCCTTCAGCTTGTTGATGAGGCCGATGCCCCGGCCCTCCTGCCGCATGTACAGTACCACGCCCCGGCCCTCCGCCTCGATCTGGCGCATGGCGGCGGAGAGCTGCTCTCCGCAGTCGCAGCGTTTGGAGCCGAACACGTCCCCGGTGAGGCACTCGGAGTGGACCCGGCACAGCACATTTTCTCCGTCGCCGATGTCCCCCTTCACCAGGGCCACGTGGTGCTCCCCGGTCAGGTCATTGACGTAGCCGAAGATCCGGAAGTTTCCGTATTTGGTGGGCATTTTCGCCGCGGCTTCCCGCACCACATGCTTGTCATGGCGGCGGCAGTAGTCCTGGAGAGCCTGGATGGTCAGCACCTTCAGACCCCACTCCTTCGCCTTTTCCAGCAGTTCCGTGGTGCGCATCATGGCGCCGTCATCCCGCATGATCTCACAGCACAGTCCGCACTGGGCCAGCCCCGCCAGGCGGCACAGGTCCACGGTGGCCTCCGTGTGGCCATTGCGCACCAGCACGCCGCCCCGCCGGGCCACCAGCGGGAACACGTGACCGGGCCGGCGCAGATCCTCCGGGCGGGTGGCCGGGTCCACGCACTTGCGGCAGGTGTAGCCCCGCTCCTCCGCGCTGATGCCGGTGGTGGTGTCCACATGGTCGATGGACACGGTGAAGGCGGTGGAGTGGTTGTCGGTGTTGACCTTCACCATCTGCTCCAGCCCCAGCCGGCCGGCGATCTCGGCGCTCATGGGGGTGCAGATCAGCCCCTTGGCATGGACGGCCATAAAGTTGACGTTCTCCGTGGTGGCGAACTGGGCGGCGCAGATCAGGTCCCCCTCGTTTTCCCGGTCCGGGTCGTCGATGGTGATGATGAGGTGGCCGGCGCGGAGCTCCTCCAGCGCCTCCTCCACCGTGCAGAATTGGGAATCCATGGGCCGTTCCTCCTTACTCAAAATCCGTTTTCCGTCAAAAATTCCAGGGAGATGGAGCTGTTCCTGGGGGCGCTGTCCGCCGTCGGACGCAGCAGCTTCTCCACGTATTTGCCGATGATGTCCGTCTCCAGGTTGACGATGTCCCCCGGCCGTTTGCGGCCCAGCACTGTCACCGCTGCCGTGTGGGGGATGACGGACACGGAGAACCGGTCCGTTTCCACGGCCGCCACCGTCAGGGAGATGCCGTCGATGGCGATGGAGCCCTTCTCCACGATGTGCCGCAGCAGGGTCGGGGCGGCGGAGACGGTGTACCACACGGCGTTGTCGTCCCTCCGCGTTTCGGCGATGGTGCCGGTGCCGTCGATGTGGCCGGAGACGATGTGACCCCCGAACCGGCCGTCTGCCGCCATGGCCCGCTCCAGATTCACCGGACTTCCCGGGATCAGGGCCCCCAGGGAGGAGCGGCGAAGCGTCTCGTGCATCACGTCAGCAGTGAAGCCGCCGCCGTCCACGGAGGTGGCGGTGAGGCAGACCCCATTCACCGCCACGCTGTCGCCGAGCTTCAAATCGGACAGCACCGTCTCCGCTCCGATGGACAGCACCGCCGAGCGGGCGCCCCGCCGGATGGAGCGGATGACGCCCATCTCCTCAACAATTCCCGTGAACATCCGCGTCCACCTCTCCTTCCAGCAAGAAGTCTTCCCCAAGTTGGGTGACGGTGGTACTCCGCAAACGCGCCGCCTGGGCCGGGAGCTCCACCCCGGCCCCCTCCACCGGGGATTTGGCGGCCCCGCCGCCGAAGAGCTTGGGAGCGATGTAGGCCTGGACCCGCTGCACCAGTCCCGCCTCCAGCATGGACCAGTTCAACGTGCCGCCGCCCTCCAGCAGCACGCTGTCGATCTCCGCCGCCCCCAGGCGGTCCATCAGGGCGGACAGGTCCACGTGGCCGTCCCGCTCCGGCAGCCGCCACACCTGGCAGCCGGCGGCGGTGTAAGGGGCGATTTTTCCGCCGTCTGTCTCGCAAGTGGCCAGGATGGTCTCCACCTCGCCGGCGGTGCGGACGATCCGGCTCTCCAGCGGGGTCCGCAGGTGGGTGTCGCAGAGGATCCGCACCGGGTTCCGGCCGCCCTCCATCCGGCAGGTCAGCAGGGGATCGTCCGCCAGCACCGTGCCCACCCCCGCCAGGATGCCCCGGTAGCGGTGCCGGTCCCGGTGGACCCGCTGCCGGGCCGCCTCCCCGGTGATCCACTGTGATGCCCCGGTGCGGGTGGCGAGCTTCCCGTCCAGGGTCATGGCGTACTTCATCACCACATAGGGCCGCTTGGTGCGGATGTAGTGGAAGAACACCGGGTTCAGGGCGTCACACTCCGCCTGGAGCACGCCGGTCTCCACCTCCACCCCATGGGAGCGGAGGATCTCCACGCCCTTGCCGGCTACCAACGGGTTGGGATCCAGGCTGCCCACCACCACCCGGCGGATGCCGGCGGCCAGGATGGCGTCCGTACAGGGGGGCTGGCGGCCAGTGTGGCAGCAGGGCTCCAGGGTCACATACAAGGTAGCTCCCGCCGGATCCTCCCGGCAGTCCGCCAGGGCGGCCCGCTCGGCGTGGAGGCCGCCGCACCGGGCGTGCCAGCCCTGGCCGATGATGTGCCCGTCCCGCACCAGGACGGCCCCCACCAGGGGGTTGGGGCTGACCCAGCCAGCGCCCCGCTCCGCAAGCTCCGCCGCCAGGCGCAGATAGTCCTTGTCGTCCAATGTCATCGCCTCCGAAAAAAAGATGCTCTGAACCAGCGGTTCAGAGCGTCGTGAAAAAGCGGAACAGCCTCCGTCCACGAAACCAAAAACGCCCCGGAATGCACGCATTCCAGAGCGAACGTCCATGGACGCAGGAATCCATCCCTGCGGTCACACGATCTTCTTCCATCCAGACTATACTGTCGGCCTTGGAGTTTCACCAAGTCATGCCTTTCGGCTCGCGGGCTGTACCGCCGGTGGGGAATCGCACCCCGCCCTGAAGATCCTGATTCAATTGACGCAAGTATAGACCAGATGCGCCGGGCTGTCAATCCCTCTTGTGCAATCTGCCTTGTGCAATCTGCCCGGCAGCTTGCGGGGCGGAACGGGAAACATCAAAAACAGATCAAATTTGAGTAAAATTTGCGTAAAAAACAGGGCGGTTCAGAGGACGATCGGCCGGAGCCCTGTCAAGTAAATGATGGAACCGCCGAAAAAATTCTGCATTTTGCGCAAAAAAGTTCCGCAAAATTGTCATAATAGCTGTTTTTTACGCTAACACATTGACGGTTTGGAACAATCATGATAAAATCAAGTCACTTTCACATGTGGGAAATTTTCCCGGACGTGTGGAGGAAATCAATCAAGAAGGAGAAAAGAAGTAAGATGAAGAAGTTTTTTGCACTTCTCCTCGCGCTCGTCATGTCTCTGTCCCTGGTGGCATGCGGCGGCGGCGATGACGCCACCACCGATGATACCACCGATGACGCCACAAACGAGGAGACCGGTGGTGAGACCACCAACGACTACAAGATCTCTGTTGTTCTGAAGACCCTGTCCTCCGAGTACTGGGGCTATGTGAAGGCCGGCTGCGACGCCGCTGCCGCAGAGCTGGGCGTGGAAGTTTCCGTCGTGGGCCCCGGCGCTGAGAGCGACATCGAGGGCCAGGTCGCCCAGATCGAGCAGCAGATCGGCGCCGGCTGCGACGCCATCATCTGCGCCCCCAACGATGCCGGCGCTGCCGCCAACGCGCTGCAGGCCGCTCTGGATCAGGGCATCCCCGTTCTGAGCGTCGACACCGACGTGGGGATCGAGGGCCAGACCACCTTCGTGGGCACCTCCAATGTGGACGCTGCCTATGAGGGCGGCAAGTGGGCCATCGGGCAGGCCGGCGACGGCGCCAAGGCCGTCATCATCTACGGCCAGGAGGGCGACAACACCTCCAACATGCGCCGTGAGGGCTATCAGAAGGCCTGCGACGAGGCTGGCGTTGAGGTCCTGGCCGCTCTGTCCGGTCAGAACACCACCGACGGCGCCACCAAGACCATGGAAGATATGCTGAGCGCCCATCCCGGCGAGATCGACATCGTGCTCTGCCACAATGACGACACCGCCATCGGCGCCATGAACGCCTGCAAGAACGCCGGCGTGTCCGACGTCATCATCGTCGGCTTCGACGGCAACGCCTCCGCCGTGGATCTGATCCTGGCCGGCGACCTGATCAAGGCCACCGTGGCCCAGCAGCCCTATGAGATGGGCTACCAGGCCGTTGAGGCTGCCGTGGAAGTCCTGAACGGCGGCACCGTGGAGTCCGTGATCAACGCCCCCGTCGAGGTCGTCACCGCTGAGAACGGCCAGGCCTATCTGGACAACCTGGCTTCCATGCAGGGCTGATCCCCGGATGGCTCAGATCTCTGAAATCTGAATGAAAGGAATATGGCGGCAGGACCTCTGCCGCCATATTCCCGTTCCGAACATCCCCCGCAGGCGGCGGGGAGACTGAAATCAGGAAACAGAAACGAGGTAATCATCCCATGAGTGAGTACGTTGTCGAACTGAAGAACATTACCAAACGTTTTCCTGGTGTCGTCGCTTTGAAAAATATGTCTATTGGCATCAGACCGGGAGAGATCCACGGCCTGATCGGTGAGAATGGCGCCGGCAAATCCACCTTGATCAAGGTGCTCACCGGCGTGCATATGCCGGAGGAGGGGGAAATCTATGTGGACGGCCAGAAGGTCGTGTTCCACAACCCTGTCCAGTCCCGCGAGGCGGGCATCGCCTGCGTGTACCAGGAGCTGAACATTGTCAAACAGCTGTCTGTCACGGATAACGTTTTCATGGGACGCGCCGTTAAGAAAAACGGCCTTCTGGATTATCCCAGAATGTATGAGGAGGCCAAGCAGGCACTGACTACGCTGGGCCACCCCGAGATCGATGTCAAAATGGAATGCGGCAAGCTGGGCACCGGCCAGCAGCAGATGGTGGAGATCGCCAAGGCTGTGTCGCTGGATGCCAAGCTGATTATCATGGACGAGCCGACCTCCTCCCTGGGCAAGGAGGAGATCAATCAGCTGATGGAGACCGTCCGGGGCCTGAAGGCCAAGGGCGTGGCCATCCTGTTCGTCTCTCATAAATTGGAAGAGCTGTTCGAGCTCTGCGACCGGGTCACCGTCATGCGGGACGGTGAGCTCATCGTGACCGAGGATATCGGCAACATGACGGAGGACTCCCTGATCACCGCCATGGTGGGCCGGACGCTGGACAACCTGTATCCCAAGGAGTTCGGCGTCAAGGGCGATGTGTGGCTGGAGGCGAAGGGCCTCAATGAGTTCGGTGTCCTCCACGACGTGAGCTTCCAGGCCCACGCCGGCCAGATCACCGGCTTCGCCGGCCTGGTGGGCGCCGGCCGGACGGAGACCATGCGGGCCATCTTCGGCGCTGACAAGCTGGACAGCGGCGAGGTGTACATCAAGGGCGAGAAGGTGCATATCCGCTCTCCCAAGGACGCCATCAAGCACAAGATCGCCTTCCTGACGGAGGACCGCAAGGGCCAGGGCCTGGTGCTTTCCCTGGACGTGCGGACCAACCTGATCCTGGCCAACATGAAGGGCTTCTCCAACGGTCCCTTCCTGAACAGATCCAGGATCGAAAAGGCCGGCCAGGAGAATGTGGAGTCCCTGCGCATCAAGACCCCGTCCCTGGACGAGGTGACGGCCCAGCTCTCCGGCGGCAACCAGCAGAAGGTGGTCATCGGCAAGTGGGTCAACACCGATGCGGACATCTTTATTTTCGACGAGCCCACCCGCGGCATCGACGTGGGCGCGAAGATCGAGGTCTACCATGTCATGAACGATTTGGTCAAGGCCGGCAAGTGTGTGATCATGGTCTCCTCCGAGCTGCCGGAGATCCTGGCCATGAGTGACCACGTGGTGGTCATGCGGGGCGGCCGGGTCATGGCCAATATCGACCGTGACACCCCGCACTTCAACTCTGAGGATATCATGAAAGCGGCCTGGGGAGGAGAGTTAGACTGATATGAAAAAGAAGAGTTCCGCAAGAGAGCTTCTGCAAAAGCTCGGCACCCTGATGGCGCTGTTTATCCTGGTCCTGATTTTCTGCATCATGATGCCGGATACGTTCCCGAAGATCACCAACATCATGAACATCTTCAAGCAGGCGTCCATCAACTGCCTGATCGCCTCCGGCATGCTGTGCGCCCTGATCACCGCCGGCATTGACCTGTCCGTGGGCTCCAACTGCGTGCTGTGCACCTGCACCATCGGTGTTCTGGTGGAGAACTTCGGCATCACCAGCACGCCGCTGCTGATCATCGCCGGCCTGGCGGTGAGCACCTTCGCCGGCTTCATCAACGGCACCCTGCTGACCCGCCTGGATCTGCCCCATCCCTTCGTGTCCACCATGGGCATGAAGAACGTGCTGTGGGGCATCGCACTGGTCATCACCGGCTCCAAGTCCATCGGCTTCACCAACAAGGGCGTGGACAGCCTGATGGCCATCGGCGGCAACTCCGTCTTCACGACCTACAATGCCGACGGCACCGTGAACTTCCCCGGCATCCCCATTAGCTTCATCCTGGTGCTGGTGGTGTTCTGCATCTTCCACGTGTTCCTGACCCGGTCCGCCCTGGGCCGTCAGATCTACTGCGTGGGCGGCAACCCGGAGGCGGCCCGCCTGTCCGGCATCCCCTCCAAGAACGTGCTGACCTTCGTGTATACCCTGTCCGGCTTCATGGCCGGCATGGCTGGCGTCATCTCTGTGGGCCGTCTGGCCTCTGCCAACGGCAACGCCGGCCAGACCTACGATAACGACGCCATCGCGGCCTGCATCGTGGGCGGCGCCTCCTTCACCGGCGGCAAGGGCACCATCTGGGGCACCCTGATCGGCGCCCTGCTGATGGCAGTCATCCGCAACGGCCTGAACCTGATGGGCGCCTCCAACGATATCCAGTACATCGTCATCGGCGCGGTCATCATCCTGGCGGTCACGGTGGACGTGTTCCGCAACAAGGCTGAGGCCAAGGCCCGGAAGATGGCCGCCCAGTAAGCGGATCTTCCCGGAGCAAACATGCAAAAACAGGCGGCGGAGACACAGTCTCCGCCGCCTGTTTCTGCGATGATGCCGAAGGGTCAGGGGCTTGATTCCACAAAGTGCACGGCGGACCGCTCCCAATACCGCCGAAAGACCCGGCCCTCTGTTCCGTCAAGATCCAGCTGGTACATCCGGAACAGGACCAGCCGGTTTTTGGGCTGCCACTGCTCCTCATACCTCATACGAGTACTGGTACCGCATGCCCAGCCGCTGCATGACCCGGCCGCTTCGCGGATTGCGGACGTCATGCGTCGCGGTCAGATAGGGGATGCCGTCCCGCCTTACCTGTTCGATGACCGCCCGTCCTGCCTCTGTGGCGATCCCCCTGTGCCAGAATTCCCTGCGGAGCCCGTAGCCGAGATCGTGGCTGTCATCTGAAACGACGTGGATGTAGCCGATGGGGATGTTCTCGGCTTTCAGGCAGATCGCATAGCGATACGCGCATGGCAGGCGGTAGGCGCGGACATACCTGGCTTCATAGAAGTTCCTGGCGTCGTCCAGGCTTTTCAGCGGGAGCCAGGGCAGAAACGTGTTGACCTCCTCGTCGCGGAAGATCTCATAGAGGGCATCCAGATCCGCCGCTGTGAATTTCCGCAGCAGAAGCCGCTGCGTCTCAAGTGTTGGCGTATTCATCATCCGCCTCCTTCAGTTCCCGCGTTTTACAGGAGCATTGTACCACGGGACGCGTCCGGCTTCAAGGAGGGCGGGGGGCGTGTGCCCCGGTTCGGCGTGACAAGACGCCGGAGATGTGGTAAGATAAAAACCCGGCCGGAGGGCCGGGATCAATCTGAACGAGCGAGGTGTCCCCATGAACCAAAGAGAGCTGGGTGAGCTGCGCCGCCGGTTCCGGCCGGAGAAGAGCGCCATCAGCCGCGTGTACGGCTGCTATGTGAACAGCAGCCGCGAGATCATCGCCTACATCGACCAGTCCCTGGGCCTGATGCCCCAGGAGGAAGCGGAAAAATATCTGGGCCTGCTGAAAAAGGCCCTGTCCGGCACGCTGGGCCGGAATCTGATCGACATCGTGTTCTCCACCCAGCAGGTGGCCGACAGTGAGGAGCACCGGCTGCTCTCCGCCCTGCGGAACTCCGAGCTGAAGGACGCGGAGGCGCGGGAGGCCTTTTACCAGAAGGTCATCGCCGCTTTGGACATGGGGGAGAGCAACTACCTGATCCTGCTGGGGGCCGACGCCTACGACGTGCCCCACCGGGGCAGGGACGGCGAGGTGGACCGGGACGCCGGCGAGGAGGTGTTCCGCTACGTGGTCTGCGCCGTCTGCCCGGTGAAGGACGGGACGCCGGAGCTGGGATACTTCCACGGGGAGAACGAGTTCCACATCTCCGTGGAGAAGCAGATCGTGGGCCAGCCGGAGCTGGGCTTCCTGTTCCCGGCATTTGACGACCGGACGGCCAATCTCTACAACGCCCTGTTCTACAGCCGGAAACCGGACGCCATCCACCAGGAGTTCATCGACGCCGTGTTCCGCACGGAGCCGCCCATGTCCGCCGCCGAGCAGCGGGAGACCTTCCAGTCCGCCCTGTGTGACGCCCTGGAGGAGTCCTGCAGCATGGAGGTGGTCCAGTCCGTTCACGACTACCTCCGCCAGCGGATCCAGGAGCACAAGGACAGCCGGGACCCGGAGCCCCTGGCGGTCACCGCCGGCGAGGTGAGCGGCGTGCTGCGGAACTGCGGCGTGCCGGAGGCGCGGGTGGAGGCCTTCCAGTCCGCCTGCGGGAAATCCTTCGGCGAGGGGGCCCTGGCTCCCGCCAACCTGATCGATGCCAAGCACTTTGCCGTAAAGACTGCCGACGCCACCATCCAGGTGGATCCGGAGCGGAGCTACCTGGTGGAGGCCCGCATCATCGACGGCCGGCGCTATCTGCTGGTGCCGGCGGACGAGAGCGTGGAGGTCAACGGCCTGGGCGTCCGCATCGCCACCCGGGACAGCGGAGAGACGAACTGAGAGGGGAGAGCGGGAGATGCTGAAGAAGATCCTGATCGACGCCGATACCGGCATCGACGATTCCATCGCCATTCTGTTTGCGCTGAAGCGGCCGGATGTCCGGGTGATGGGCGTCACCACCGGCTTCGGGAACACCACCGCCCGACAGGCGGCGGAGAACTCCCTGCGGCTGATCCGGCTGGCCGGTGTGCCCTATGAGGTGCCGGTGGCCGTGGGGGCCACGGAGCCGCTGGCGGGGAACTGGAAGGGGCCGGATCCCCACATCCACGGGCCCAACGGCATCGGCGGCGTGGAGCTGCCGCCCTCGCCCCAGCAGCCGCTGGAGGAGCCGGCCTGGGACTTCATCGCCCGGATGGCCCGGGAGCACCCCGGTGAGCTGACCCTGGTGACCCTGGCCCGGATGACGAATCTGGCAAAAGCGCTGGAGCGGGAGCCGCAGCTGCCTCGGCTTTTGAAAAAAGTGGTGTTCATGGGCGGCACCTTCCGTGCGCCGGGGAATGTCTCCCCGGTGGCGGAGGCCAACATCGCCGGGGACCCGGAGGCGGCGGACCGGGTGTTCCAGGCGGGCTTTGACCTGACCATGGTGGGCCTGGACGTGACCCAGAAGGTGCGGCTGACCACGGCCCACGTGGACATCCTGGACAAGTACGCCGCCCCGGAGAACCGGCCCATCGCGGACTATCTGAAGCAGGCCCTGCCCTTTTACTTCCGGTTCAACCGGCTGCAGAACAACTGCCTGGACCACTGCCCGGTCCACGATCCCCTGGCCATGCTGACGGCGGTGGATCCCAGCGTGGTGACGGTGCGGACCATCCCTGCCCGGGTGGAGTGCGGCGGCACCTTCTGCCGGGGCATGGTGGTGGCGGACCTGCGGGAGCATCCCATCGAGGCTCCCGGCGTCTCCATCTGCGTGGATGTGGACAGCCGCCGGGCGCTGGAGGAGCTGCTTACCACCTTTATGGCGTAAGGGAGGAGAAGCGTATGCGTGTTGTAAATTTCGGCTCGCTGAATATCGACTATGTCTACCGGGTGGACCACTTTGTCCGGCCGGGGGAGACCATGAGCGCCCAGTCCCTGCAGGTCCAGTGCGGCGGCAAGGGACTGAACCAGTCCGTGGCCCTGGCCCGGGCCGGGGTGGAGACCTGGCATGCGGGCCTGATCGGTCCGGAGGGCCGTTTCCTGAAGGAGACGCTGGACCGGGCGGGCGTCCATACCCGGTTCGTGGAGGAGACCGCCGGCAGCACCGGCCACGCCATCATCCAGGTGGACAGCACCGGCCAGAACAGCATCCTGCTCCACGACGGCGCCAACGGCCGGCTGACGCCGGAGTTTGTGACGGCGGTGCTGGATCAGTTCTCCGCCGGAGACGCCGTGCTGCTGCAAAATGAGACCAGCTGCGCCGGAGACATCCTGCGGGAGGCGGCCCGCCGCGGGATGCGGGTGGCCATGAACGCGGCTCCCGCCAATGAGACCCTGCATGGCCTGCCGCTGGAGACATTGTCCTGGCTGCTGGTGAACGAGGTGGAGGGCGCCTTCCTGGCGGGGACGGAGGAGCCGGAGGCCATTCTGGACACGCTTGCAGAGCGGTACCCGGACACCACCGTGGTGCTGACCCTGGGAGAACAGGGGGCTGCGGCGGCCCGGGGGAGCCTGCGGGCACGGGTCCCGGCCCGGCAGACGACCGTGGTGGACACCACCGCCGCAGGGGATACCTTCACCGGCTACTTCCTGCGGCGGGCGCTGGAGGGGGCCTCTCTGGAGGAGGCGCTGACGCTGGCCGCCGCGGCAAGCGCCCTGGCGGTGAGCCGCCCCGGCGCTGCAGATGCGGTGCCGGGCTATACAGAGGTCCTGGCAGCCCTGTGAATACGAAGCCCGCCCCTGGACAGAGACTGTCCGGGGGCGGTTTTTGATGGATCGACATCCGGGCCACAAGGCCCTCCATCTCCGCCGGGCAATGGCGGGAACCGCCCGGGGCCGGCGGCAGGGGATGGAATCAGCTCTGCTTCCTGGCGGCGGCAGAGCCGAGACGAAGCTCCATCCGATACTTGGCCACAGTGCGGCGGGCGATGTGGATGCCCTGCTCCTCCAGCAGCTCCGCCAGCTTCTGATCGCTGAAGGGGCGCTTGCGATCCTCCTGCCGGATCAGTTCCAGCAGCCGCAGCTTCACGGTCTGCTGGGAGGGGCCCTGTTCCCCCAGGGCCCGGCTGAAGAAATAGCGGAGGGGATACGTCCCCTGGCGGCACTGGAGGTATTTTTCCCGGGTGGCCCGGGAGATGGTGGAGGGATGGAGCTGCAGCTGCTCTGCCAGAGTCACCATCGTCATGGGGGCCAGCTCCGTGGACTGACCGGAGAAGAAGGCGTACTGGGACTCCAGAATGGCCTCCGCGCACTGGCGGAGGGTGCTGCCTCGCCGCTCCAGACTGTTCAGCAGCCATTTGGCCTGCTGCATCTTCTGCTGGAGATAGGTGCGGGTCTCCGGCTCGTCGGACTCCTTCAGCAGCCGCACATAGTACTGGCTGATGGACACCCGGGGCAGGTAGTAGTCGTTCAGGATCACCTGCAGCTTCCCGTCCAGCTCTGCGATGAACAGGTCCGGACGGATATAGAGGGTGGGTTCCGCCGGCTGGAAGGAACGGCCGGGATAGGGATCCAGGGCGGAGATCCGCTTCTCCGCCGCCCGGACCTCCTCCAGCGTGGTGTGAAGCTCACGGGCAATGAGGCCGTAGTGCTTCTTCCCCAGATCCGGCAGGAACCGGCGGACGATCTCCATGTCCAGGGGAGAGGCGCTGCCCTGCCGGGCCAGCTGCAGCAGCAGGCACTCAGAGAGGGAGCGGGCGCCCACGCCGGCGGGGTCCAGCCCCTGCACGGTCTCCAGCGCCTGCTGGATCAGCGCCTGGGGGATCTTCAGATCCACCACGCCGTCCAGATCCTCCTGGCTGAGGCGGCCGTCCTCATCCACCAGCTCCGCCAGATACCGGGACAGGGCCAGCAGCGGCTTGGGCAGCCGCAGCCGCTCCAGCTGGTCACAGAGGAAGGCGGAGAGGCTCTCGGTCTCCCGGTCTGTGACGCCCCGCTCCGGCATGGCGCCGTGGCCGTCTTCCGGCAGACCGCCGTTGATCCAGTGGACCTTCTGCCGCAGGGCCTCATAGGCGCTGTGGAGCTGGGAGAGGTCTGACTGCTCCACCAGGGGGTTTTCCTCGCTGACCTGATTCAGATAGTCCAGAAGCTCCTGGGAATTCATCTGGAGCACTTCCATGGACTGCAGGAGCTGGGGCGTCAGCTTCAGCTCCTGCCGCAGCTCCGTGCTCAGATGGATCAAACTCATGGTGCTTCGCCTCCTTTCATGCCCGGCTGCCGACGTATTTTGCGATTTTCCGGGCCGCTGTGGCCTGGGAGATCCCCAGGTCCTTGGCAACGGCCACAGTCGTGCCGCACCGCTGATAAGAGTCCCGGATGATCTGCGCTTCATAGGCGTCCATCCGCTCGGACAGAGTCCCGCCGGGCATCAGATGCTCCGTACCGGAGGACTTGGGCGCGGTGTATTCCAGCGGGAGAGAGGGGATGTCCAGAATGGGATCCTGGGCAGTGATCACTAGCCGCTCCATCAGATTTTCCAGCTGGCGGACATTGCCGGGCCAGTCATACTGCTCCAGAAAGGCCAGGAACCGGGGACTGCAGGTGAGCGGCTTGTTGTATTCTCCGCAGAATCGGGCCAGGAACTGGTGGGCCATGGGAACGATGTCCTCTTTCCTCTGCCGCAGAGGGGGGATGTGGATGCGGATGACGTTCAGCCGGTAGAAGAGGTCCGACCGGAACAGCCCCCGCTGCACCGCCTCCTCCAGATTGCGGTTGGTGGCCACGATCAGCCGGAAGTCCAGCTCGATCTTCTGGGTGCCGGAGAGGCGCTCGATGGTCTTCTCCTGGATCAGCTGCAGCAGCTTGGACTGGATGTGGGCCGGCAGCTCACCGATCTCGTCCAGGAACAGCGTGCCGTGGTTGGCCAGCTCGATCTTGCCGATCTTGCCGGAGGAGGATGCGCCCGTAAAGGCGCCCTTCTCGTAGCCGAACAGCTCCGACTCGATGAGGTTCTCATGGAGGACGGCACAGTTGACCTCGATGAAGGGGCCGTTGGCCCGGTTGCTCATCTTGTGGATGGCCTTGGCGATGGCGCTCTTGCCCACGCCGGTCTCTCCGGTGATGAGGATGTTGGCCCGGGTGTTGGCGGTGTTCTGCATCAGCGTCCACAGCCGCTGCATGGGGGCGCTTTTGAACAGGAGATTGGTGGAGGTGGCCCGGGTCCGCAGCTCGGCGATCTCCTGGGAGTAGTGCTGCAGGGAGTCCTGCATCCGGCGGTAGTTCCGCTGGATGGAGTTGATCTGCTCCATGGACACGGTGTTGAAGCAGACGGCGTATTTCAGGTCTCCGCTGGCGTCAAACAGAGGGATGCCCACGGTCATCACATTTTTGTGGGTGTGGTTGATGGTCTGGGTGGCACTGATCTTCTTCTTCTGCCGGATGACCTCTGCCGTGATGCAGGGGGTGAAGGTGCCGTCCGCCTCCAGGTCGAAGGCGGAACGGCCCACGATGGAGTCGTGGGCGAAGCCGAAGTTCTTCTCATAGGTCTCGCTGACCCGCAGGATGATGCCGTTGGCATCGGAGACCATCATGTCGTCTGCCAGCACCAGATTGTTTTCCGGACTCAGGATCTCCAGGAGCCCTTCAAGATTGATCCCCTCATCATGAAGGGCGGAAAGGGATGAAAACGGCATCTGTGCAGACCTCCTCACCGGGCCGCCGGACCCGGAAATTCTATTCAAAAGTGAGTATAGCATATTCAAAAGTGAATAGGAAGAGGAAATGGCATTTCTGAAGCCGTGAAAACAGACGAAATTTTTGGGGTTTTCTAGCGAATTTCCACAAGAAATGAAAGTGCCCGCGGCAGAATACGACAAATCGCCTATTCATATTTGAATAACTCCGCCCGGAAAGGTGCGTCAGGTCCGGAAATTTCCAGCGTTTTGGCGGAAAGATTTTAGCATCCTGTACAAAAAAGCGGGGCGGAAACTGAGAGAATTGCCTCTGGAAAGGTGGCATATTTTTTGCTATAAATAGAGTGTTGAATGATCTCGCTTCAACGATTTTTATCAGGGAGGTTTTTGAGATGTATCAGACCATTCGATATGAAAAGCAGGACGGCATCGCGATCGTTACCATCAATCGCCCGGAGGCGCTGAACGCGCTGAATTCCACTGTGATCTCCGAGCTGGAGCAGGTGATCGGCGAGGTGGAGAAGGATCAGGAGCTGGGCGCCATGATCCTCACCGGCGAGGGCCGCTCTTTCGTGGCCGGCGCCGACATCGGCGAGCAGTACGGCCTGGATGTGGCTGCCGGCCGCAAGTGGGGCCAGCGGGGCAGCGCTCTGATGCGCCGCATCGAAAAGCTGGAGATCCCCACCATCGCTGCAGTGAACGGCTTTGCCCTGGGCGGCGGCTGCGAGTTGGCCATGTCCTGCGACATCATTCTGGCCGCCGGCCCCAATGCTGAGGGCAAGGGCGGCGCCAAGTTCGGCCAGCCTGAGGTGGGCCTGGGCATCACCCCCGGCTTCTCCGGCACCCAGCGTCTTCCCCGCCGGGTGGGCATCGCCAAGGCCAAGGAGCTGATCTTCTCCGGCAAGACCATCGGCGCCCAGGAGGCCAAGGAGATCGGCCTGGTGAACGCTGTGTACGCTCCGGAGGAGCTGATGAACGGCGCGGTCGCCATGGCAAAGTCCTTCATGGTCAACGCCCCCATCGCCGTGAAGTACGCCAAGGCCTGCATCGACCGCGGCATGCAGATGGACATTGACGACGGCATCGCCGTGGAGAACGAGCTGTTCGCCATGTGCTTTGCCACCGAGGACCAGAAGGAGGGCATGGGCGCCTTCCTGGAGAAGCGCAAGGAGAAGCACTTCCAGAACAAGTAAGCACCTACCGGCGAGACGCCATCCACTTTATTACATTTGATAAAAAAGAGGGAAGTCAGGCATGAAAAAAGTTCGCGTGCTTACCGCTGAAGAGGCGGCGCTGCTGGTGAACGACGGCGACACCATCGCCACCGGCGGATTTGTCAGCTGCGCCTGCCCGGAGGCGCTGTCCAAGGCACTGGAAAAGCGGTTTCTGGAGACCGGCCATCCCAAGGATCTGACGCTGTTCTTCGCGGCCGGCCAGGGCCACCGGGATGGCACCGGCGGCGACCACTACGGCCACGAGGGAATGGTGAAGCGGGTCATCGGCGGCCACTGGGACCGGGCCCCCAAGCTGGGCGACCTGGCCCTGGCCAACAAGATCGAGGCGTACAACCTGCCCCAGGGCGTCATCTCCCACATGTACCGGGACATCGCCGCCCACAACATCGGCACCATCACCACCGTGGGCCTGTACACCTTTGCCGACCCCCGCAACGGCGGCGGCAAGCTGAACGACTGCACCACGGAGGACCTGGTGAAGGTCATCAACATCGAGGGCAAGGAGCTGCTGCTGTACAAGGGATTCCCCATCAACGTGGTGTTCCTGCGGGCCAGCTACGCCGATGAGTACGGCAACTGCACCGTCCACCGGGAGATCGGCCCCATCGACGTCACCGCCATGGCCCAGGCCTGCAAGAACTCCGGCGGCAAGGTCATCGTGCAGGTGGAAAAAATTGTGCAGGGCGGCAGTCTGGATCCGAAACTGGTGGCAATTCCCGGTATCTATGTGGACTCCATTGTGGTAGGATCCATTGAGGACAACGAGCAGTGCCTGGGCATGCCGTATGACGGCAGCCTGACCGGCGAGTTCCGCATCCCTGTGGACGCCATCCCGCCCATTCCCCTGGACGCCAAGAAGATCATCGCCCGCCGGGCGGCCATGGAGCTGCCGGAGAACGCCATCGTGAACCTGGGCACCGGCGCCCCGGAAAAAATCGCCAATGTGGCGGCGGAGGAGGGCATCTCCGACAAGATGACCCTGACCGTGGAGGCCGGCTCCATCGCCGGCGTGCCCATGGGCGGCACCCAGTTCGGCGCCGCGGCCAACTCCATGGCCATCCTGCCCCACAACGTCCAGTTCGACTTCTATCAGGGCGGCGGCCTGGATGTGGCCTTCCTGGGCCTGGCGGAGACGGCCCCCAACGGCGACCTGAACGTGTCCAAGTTCGGTACCCGCCTGGCCGGCGCCGGCGGCTTCATCGACATCACCCAGAACGCCAAGAAGGTGGTCTACTGCGGCACCTTCACCGCCAAGGGCCTGAAGACCGAGTGCCGGGACGGCAAGCTGGTCATCACCCAGGAGGGCGCCAAGAAGAAGTTCGTCAACCAGGTGGAGCACATCACCTTCTCCGGCAAGTACGCCGTGCAGGTGAAGCAGCCGGTCCTGTACATCACCGAGCGGGCCGTGTTCGAACTGCGGCCCGAGGGCGTGACCCTCATCGAAATCGCCCCCGGCATCGACCTCCAGACCCAGGTGCTGGATCAGATGGAGTTCATGCCGAAGATCGCCGAGGACCTGAAGCTCATGGACGAGCGCATCTTCAAGGATGAGCTGATGGGATTGGCGGAAGACTAAGGGATTTTCACCGTTGCGGCGATGCGATTTCCGGCCCTGACCGGGCCGCAAATCGCGCCGCTGCCTCGAAACCGGCTCGCTTGCTCCGCCGCTGGCGGCGCTTCGCCGGTTTCCCCTCTCCCTCGCACGGCGAGGGAGCCGCGCCCAATGGCACGGGCAGAAGTGTTCCGGGCAGGCGGAGCCCGCCCGGAACGGATTGAAAATAGACCCCCATTTTTACGAGGAGGAAAAAAGAAATGGCATTGATGACCCCCCAAGAGTATGTTGAGAGCCTGCGGAAGCTGAACACCCGGGTGTACATGTTCGGGGAGAAGATCGACAACTGGGTGGATCACCCCATGATCCGCCCCTCCATCAACTGCGTGGCCATGACCTACGCCCTGGCCCAGGATCCCCAGTATGCGGACCTGATGACGGTGAAGTCCAGCCTGACGGGCCACACCATCAACCGCTTCACCCACCTGCATCAGTCCACCGAGGATCTGATCAACAAGGTGAAGATGCAGCGTCTGCTGGGCCAGAAGACCGCTTCCTGCTTCCAGCGCTGCGTGGGCATGGACGCCTTCAACGCCGTGTTCTCCACCACCTATGAGATCGACGAGAAGTACGGCACCCACTACCACGAGAACTTCAAGAAGTTCCTGACCTTCGTGCAGGATAACGACCTGACCGTGGACGGCGCCATGACCGACCCCAAGGGCGACCGGTCCAAGGCCCCCAGCCAGCAGGCTGACCCGGACATGTACGTCCACGTGGTGGAGCGCCGCCCGGACGGCATCGTGGTCTGCGGTGCCAAGTGCCACCAGACCGGCTCCATCAACTCCCACTGGCACATCTTCATGCCCACCATCTCCATGGGCGAGGCGGACAAGGACTGGGCAGTTTCCTTCGCCTGCCCCACCGACGCCGAGGGCATGTACATGATCTACGGCCGTCAGTCCTGCGACACCCGGAAGCTGGAGGAGGACGCCTCCATCGACGTGGGCAATGCCAAGTTCGGCGGCCAGGAGGCCCTGGTGGTCCTGGACCACGTGTTCATCCCCAACGAGTACATCTTCCTCAACGGCGAGTATGAGTTCGCCGGCATGATGGTGGAGCGGTTCGCCGGCTATCACCGCCAGTCCTACGGCGGCTGCAAGGTGGGCGTGGGCGACACCCTGATCGGCGCCGCCGCCCTGGCCGCCGAGTACAACGGCGTGGAGAAGGCCAGCGCCGTGAAGGACAAGCTGATCGAGATGATCCACCTGAACGAGACCCTGTACTGCTGCGGCATCGCCTGCTCTTCCCAGGGCTTCAAGACCAAGGCGGGCAACTATCAGATCGACCTGCTGCTGGCCAACGTGTGCAAGCAGAACGTGACCCGGTTCCCCTATGAGATCGTCCGCCTGGCGGAGGATATCGCCGGCGGCCTGGTGGTCACCATGCCGTCCCAGAAGGACTTCCACTCCGACACGGTGGTGGGCCGGAACGGCGAGACCATCGGCGACATCTGCAACAAGTTCTTCGCCGCCCGGGAGGGTGTGAAGACCGAGGACCGTCAGCGGATCATGCGGTTCATCGAGAACCTGTGCCTGGGCGCGGCGGCCGTGGGCTACCGGACCGAGTCCATGCACGGCGCCGGCTCTCCCCAGGCCCAGCGCATCATGATCGCCCGCCAGGGCAACATCCAAGCCAAGAAGCAGATGGCCAAGGAGATCGCGGGCATCGAGTAAGCCGTCCAGGGGGGACGCTGTCCCCCCTAGATACGGACTTTGGGCCTTTGGCCCAAAGCCCGATACCCCCCTCTCCCTCGCACGGCGAGGGAGCCGCGCCCAGTGGCGCGGGCAGAGGTGTTCCGGGCAGGCAAAGCCCGCCCGGAACCGACCAAACGGGGCGGCAAGTCCCGCCCTCCTATTTCGTTGCGTTTTCCAAATTTGAATATAAGGAGAAGACATCATGGATTTCAATCTCAGCCGTGAGCACCAGCTGGTCCGGAAGATGATGGCGGAATTCACCGAGAACGAAGTGAAGCCCATCGCTGCCGAGACCGACAAGACCAGCCAGTATCCCCGGGAGAACATCGAGAAGCTGTTCGACCTGGGCGTGATGGGCATGTGCGTCCCCAAGGAGTATGGCGGCGCCGGCGCCGATCCCCTGGCCAGCGCCATCTGCATCGAGGAGCTGTCCAAGCAGTGCGCCTCCACCGGCGACATCGTGGCCACCCACAACGGCCTGTGCTGCGACCCCATCATCACCCACGGCACCGAGGCTCAGAAGGCCAAGTACCTGCCCATGCTGACCAAGGGCCACAAGGTGGGCGCTTTCTGCCTGACCGAGTCCGACGCCGGCTCTGACGCCGCCAAGGGCCAGACCGAGGCCAAGCTGGACGGCGACCATTACGTCCTGAACGGCTCCAAGATCTTCATCACCAACGGCTATGTGGCCGACGTGTTCGTGGTCTTCGCCATGACTGACAAGACCAAGGGCACCCGCGGCATCTCCGCCTTCATCGTGGAGAGCAGCTTCCCCGGCTTCTCCGTGGGCAAGCACGAGGAGAAGATGGGCCTGCACGGCTCTCCCACCGCCGAGATCGTGTTCACCGACTGCATCGTTCCCAAGGAGAACCTGCTGGGCCAGGAGGGCAAGGGCTTCAAGATCGCCATGCAGACCCTGGACGGCGGCCGGATCGGCATCGCGGCCCAGGCTCTGGGCATCGCCGAGGGCGCCATGGAAGAGGCCATGGCCTATACCAAGGGCCGTGTCCAGTTCGGCAAGCCCATCAGCAAGTTCCAGAACACCCAGTTCACCTTCGCCGACATGGCCATGCGCTCTGAGGCCGGCCGTCTGCTGACCTATCAGGCCGCCGTGCTGAAGGGCGAGGGCAAGCGCTTCACCAAGGAGGCCGCCATGGCCAAGCTGTTCTGCTCTGAGCACGCCATGCTGACCACCACCAAGGCGCTGCAGATGTTCGGCGGCTACGGCTACACCAAGGACTATCCCCTGGAGCGCATGATGCGCGACGCCAAGATCACCGAGATCTACGAGGGCACCAGCGAGATCCAGCGTGTGGTCATCTCCGGCAATATCGGCCTGTAAGAGGAGGAAGAACGAATTATGAAGATCATTGTTTGCGTCAAGCAGGTCCCCGACACCTCCGGCAAGGTGGCGGTGAACCCGGACGGCACTCTGAACCGTGCCTCCATGCAGACCATCACCAACCCCGATGACATGAACGCTGTGGAAGCCGCCCTGAAGCTGAAGGACGCCACCGGCTGCAAGGTCATGGTCGTCACCATGGGTCCGCCCCCGGCAGCCGGCATGCTGCGGGAGCTGATGGCCATGGGCGCTGACGAGGCCGTTCTGGTCTCCGCCCGTGAGTTCGGCGGTTCCGACACCTACGCCACCTCCCAGATCCTGGCCGCCGCCATCTCCACCATCGGCGTGGAGGATGACGACATCGTCATGTGCGGCCGGCAGGCCATCGACGGCGACACCGCCCAGGTGGGCCCCCAGATCGCCGAGAAGCTGCACCTGCCCCAGGTGACCTATGCCGCCGACATCCAGAAGGACGG
>NZ_JACSNX010000015.1 GCF_016902445.1 Oscillibacter valericigenes
ACGGATGCGGCGTGCCCCTTGCGGGCAAGCGGAACGCGCGGAAGGAGGAACCATTGGAACACTGGTGACGGAAATACTGGGAGCGCCGCAGCGCGAGACAGTAAAAGAGGAGCAAATCAAATGCGTCCTTGCACCCCGACGAGGTCGGAACCCCCGCCACGGGACGGCAGTATCGACCTCGCAGAAGACCCAAGCGTGCCCGAAGGCCAGGCAAAATCGGAGTAGGCACCGATACGCCGACCCCCGTGCGCGCGGAGGGCCACTGCACCGGAGCGCGCCTAACGCTTTTCTCTTTGGACCGTGCACGGCCCGTTTCTCTTTTGGCACGACAAAAGAGAAATGGGGGTGCATCCTGGCCGGACAAGCCCCCTGCGGGAGCAGAATCCCCCGCGGCCGCCGTCGCGGCGGCCCACATCCAGCCCTCCATCTCCCGAATGAAAGGAAGGTTTCCCCATGGAAACGGAAAAGCTCTATTACCAGGACCCCTATCAGACCACCTTCACCGCCAGGGTCCTCACCTGTGAGCCGTCCAAGGGCGGCTGCCTCGTCACTCTGGACCGCACCGCCTTCTACCCGGAGGGCGGCGGCCAGCCGGCGGACCACGGCGTCTTAGGCGGTGTCACCGTCACCGACGTCCACGAAAAGGACGGCGTGATCTTCCACACCTGCAGCGGCCCTGTGGAGATCGGCGCCGCGGTGGAGGGCTCCATCGACTGGACTCGCCGATTCGACCACATGCAGCAGCACTCCGGCGAGCACATCCTCTCCGGCCTGCTGTGTTCTCTGTACGACTGCAGCAACGTGGGCTTCCACCTGGGGGCGGACACCGTCACCATCGACTACGACCGGGATCTCACCTGGGAGCAGGTGCTGGAGGCGGAGCGTCAGGCCAACGAGGCCATCTGGAGGGACACCCCGGCGGAGATCACCTTCCCCGCCCCGGATGCACTGGCTCAGCTGGACTACCGCAGCAAAAAAGAGCTCACCGGCCAGGTGCGCATCGTGTCCTTCCCCGGGGCCGACTGCTGCGCCTGCTGCGGCACCCACGTCCGCCGGGCCGGCGAGGTGGGGCTCATCAAGGTCCTCTCCTGCCAGAAGTTCCGGGAGGGCGTTCGGCTGGAGATCCTCTGCGGCCAGCGGGCCTATCAGTATCTCTCCCGGATCTACGAGCAGGACCACGCCGTGGCCCGGCTGCTGTCGGTAAAGCCCCAGGATGCCTTCGCCGCCGTGGAGCGGCAGAATGCGGAGCTTACCGCCGCCAAACTGCGGATGACGGAGCTGGAGGACCGGCTCTTCGCCCTCCGGGCCCAGTCCCTGGCGGGCCGCGGAGACGTGCTGCTCCTGGACCCCCCCATGCGGCCCGACGGGGCCCGGAAACTGGCGGACGCCGCAGCCAGGGCCGCCGGGGGCCTTGCGGCGGTGTTTGCCGGAGAGCAGGATTCCTACGTCTACGCCCTGGTCCACGCCGGCGGAGCGGACATCTCTCCCCTGGTGAAGCGGCTGAACAGCGCCCTCTCCGGACGGGGCGGCGGCCGGAACGGCTTTGCCCAGGGCAGTGTACAGGCGGACCCGTCCGCCATTCTGGACTTTTTCCACAAGGAGGGGATCGAATGTTCTACGTGCTGATCGAACAGGATCTGGAAGAAGAGGATGAGCCCAGGCACATCTATGCAGAGCTGGACAGCAGCCGTCGGGAGGTCCGGCGGGTGGAGTTCTATCCAAACGGCCTGTGCTTTGCCTATGGCGGCGCCTACGGCCGGCAGGAGGCCCTGTCCCCCGCGCCCTATCCGGAGGATCTGCGGACACTGAACCGCCCCGGAGAGGTGGAGGCCCACGCCATCACCGCCGACGTATTCCACGCCATCTGGGGCCAGGCCCAGGAGCGGCCGGACGGCTTTATGGGGATGTTCGCCTGATGAAGCGGAGCATCTGTTTTGCCGGCGGCTGCTTCTGGGGCATGGAGGCTCTGTACCGCCGCCTCCCCGGCGTGGTGGACGTCACCGCCGGCTACGCCAATGGAGACGAGGCGTCCCACGCCAACTACGACGATGTCTGTACCGGCCTCACCGGCTTCCGGGAGGCGGTGCGGGTGGAATATGACGACACGGCCGTCTCCCTCCCCCATCTGCTCTTCGCCTTCTTCGCGGTCATCGACCCGGAGACCCCCAACCGCCAGGGGCCGGACTTCGGCAGCCAGTACCAGACCGGTGTGTACTGGATGGACCCGGCGGACGAGGCGGTCATCCGCCCCATCGCCGCGCTGGAGGCAGGAGCCGTCCCCTTCTTCGCCGTGGAGCTGAAGCCCCTCATCTGCTTTTATCCGGCGGAGACCTACCACCAGCGGTATCTGGAGAAGCACCCCCGGGGCTACTGCCACGTGGCCCCCTGGAAGCTGGCCGTCCTGCCGGCGTATCCGTTTTCCACAGAAAACTATGACCGCCCCGCAAAAGCGCTGCTGCGGGCCTGGGAAGAGAGCCGGGAGAGGGATCGCTGACCGGATAGGCGGCCCCGGTTTTCCACATTCCGCCCCATTTTTGTGCAAAAGAGCGCCGCAGGCTTTGCCTGCGGCGCCTCTTTGTATTCAGGAAACCGGCTCGTTCATGGCCGCCGTGATATACTGCTCCCCATACATGGCATCATACAGCACATCCTCCCGCAGCTGCAGCAGCTCCCGTGCCTCGTCGGAGAGGTCCGCATCCTCCGCGCTGGTGCTGGGAGTGCCTGTGCCGTCCACAAAATACAGCTCCGTGTTGGTGAGGCACACCTCCTGCACCTTTTCCAGCAGCGCCCAGTACCGGCTCACCGGCTGGCCCGTCAGCTCCAGAAGCTGGGGGCCGACAGCGGTGATGCTGCTCTCCCGCCGGGTGCCGGCCCGGCCCTGGAGCAGTGCCGCGTCGTTGGCCCAGATCAGATAGTCCGTGGAATACAGGTCGTTGATCTGCTCTGCCGTCCAGTCCACGGTGTCATTGCCCGGGCAGAGGCCCAGCTTCGTGTACACCGTGTCCCCATCTGTCATGAACAGGTTGGGCCGGTGGTCTCCGAAGAACACCACGATGGTGGGCTCATCGCTCTCCCGCAGGGCGTCTGTCAATTCACCCAGCGCCTGGTCTGCCCGGGTAATGCCCTCCAGCATCACCCGCACGATGGCCATGTCCTCGTCGCTGAGGGTATCGCTGGTGACGCCGATCTGGCACTCGTAGTTGAACTTCTCCGGGTCAAAGGGCTGGTGATTCTCCATGGTGATGGCGTAGAGGAAGGCCCGCTGGCCGCCGTCGTTGATGGCCTGCATCCGGTCCAGCACCCCCTGGAAGAGGTACCCGTCCCGCATGTAGTAGCCGCCGTAGACCGTGTCGTCGATCCCCAGCTTCTGGATATCCGCGGAGAACAGCAGCTCGGAAAAGCCCAGCATGGGATAGGTCACCGTCCGGTTGTACAGGCTGTCGTTGTACCCGTGGAGCATCTCCGCCCGGTAGCCGCCGCCCTTGGTGTACTGCTCCGGCAGGGCGTCAAACTTCTCGTAGGCGTCGTCCTCCAGGAAGCAGATGTTGGTCCCGGCGCCGAAGTCCAGCCCTGTAATGCCGTACAGCATGGACATCTCCAGATATCCGGTGCCGTAGCCCAGGTAGTGGCTGTGGAACGTGCCGCTGATGCCCTCCCGCTCCAGGGCGTGGAAGTTCTCCAGCGGGTCCCGCTCATACTGCAGGTCCGGCAGCCGGTTCAGGTCGTAGAAGGACTCCGACAGCACCATGATGATGTTGGGCTGGACGGCCGGGGCCCCGGACGGTGTGTCATCCTCCGCCAGGATCTCGTCGATCCGGGCCAGGACCTGCTGCATATATTCCTCTCCGTAGCCCTCCGGGCTCTCTTTTGCCTGCAGGAAGCAGTCCCGCCAGAGACTCAGCGTCAGGCCGTAGGTGTCGTGGCTGTTGGCCGCCGCCAGACGGGTGTTGGTGTCCACGCCGAATACGGCCCCCGCAGCCTGGGCCCCCTGAACGGTAAAGAGCCCCACAGTCAGTGCCAGGGCGACGGAAAAACTGAGAAAGCGGCACCGCCCGGTCAGCACTGTCAGCCGCCGCA
This sequence comes from Oscillibacter valericigenes, assembly GCF_016902445.1. Taxonomy (GTDB): domain Bacteria; phylum Bacillota; class Clostridia; order Oscillospirales; family Oscillospiraceae; genus Oscillibacter; species Oscillibacter avistercoris. The sequence goes on from NZ_JACSNX010000015.1 coordinate 4,078, forward strand.
CCAGCACCAGGATCCCCACGCAGATGGCCAGCGCCGCCAGCGCCATCCAGAAGTCCACCGGCGGGCGGAGCTCCCCCGCCACACCGGCCACCTCCCCCAGCTGGGAGGCCAGTCCGAAATCCGCCAGCTCCAGGGGCGTGCCGTTGATGGCGGTCTTGAAATAGTCCACCAGGGACAGGATCAGCCCCGCCGCCCCCACCAGGACAGCAGAGAGCCACAGCCGCCCCAGCAGCGCCCCCAGGGTGAATACCACGGCGCCGTACAGCAGGCCCGTCAGCAGCAGATAGGCGGGCCACTTCACGAACCACTCCCACACGATGGAGAGGGATCCGGTGACCACCCACTGGACGGCCACCGCAGCGGCCAGTCCCATGCACAGGCTGCCGCCCAGGAACATCCCCCACCGCAGCCAAGCCGGCCCCACTGCCCGGGGCCGTTTCTGTCTTCTCAACGGTCGTACCTCATTTCCTTCGAGATGAAAAAGGGCCGCGGGGTTGTCCCGCGGCCCCGATGATGTTCGATCAATATGCCAGCTTCTCCATGAGATATCCTTTCAGCTGATCGATGGGCAGTCTGACCTGCTCCCCACAAAAGCTCCGCTTTTGCGAGGGCCCCGCCAGATTTCATTCCTCGGGCAAAGTGAATTTTCCCTCCGGCGAGATTTTGCCTCCGGCAAAACGCTCGGACGCCGCTCCGCGGCGGTCATGGAGCAGGATCGCCCTGTGCTCAGTACGCCATCTTCTCCGCCAGATAGCTCTTCAGCTGATCGATGGGCAGTCTGACCTGCTCCATGGTGTCCCGGTCCCGGACGGTGACGCAGTTGTCGCCGGCCTTATCCGCGTCGCCCACGGTGTCGAAGTCCACCGTGATGCAGTAGGGCGTGCCGATCTCGTCCTCCCGGCGGTACCGCTTGCCGATGGAGCCGGTGTCGTCGAAGTCCACCATCCACTCCTTGGAGAGCTCGGCCTGGATCTCCCGGGCCTTGTCAGACAGCTTCTTGGAGAGGGGCAGCACAGCGCACTTGAAGGGGGCGATGGCCGGGTGGAACCGCATGACCGTGCGGACGTCGTTCTTCTCCGGGTCCACGACCTCCTCGTCGTAGGCCTCCACCAGCAATGCCAGGGTCATCCGGTCCGCGCCCAGGGAGGGCTCGATGACATAGGGGATATAGTGCTCGTTCTTCTCCTGGTCGAAGTAGGTCAGGTCCTGGCCGGAGTGCTCCTGGTGCTGGGTCAGATCGTAGTTGGTCCGGTCCGCCACGCCCCACAGCTCGCCCCAGCCGAAGGGGAACAGATACTCAAAGTCCGTGGTGGCCTTGGAGTAGAAGGCCAGCTCCTCGGGCTCATGGTCCCGCAGGCGCAGGTTCTCGTCCCGGATGTTCAGGCCCTTCAGCCAGTCATGGCAGTAGGTCCGCCAGTACTGGAACCACTCCAGGTCCGTGTCGGGCTTGCAGAAGAACTCCAGCTCCATCTGCTCGAACTCCCGGATGCGGAAAATGAAGTTGCCGGGGGTGATCTCATTGCGGAAGGACTTGCCCACCTGGCACACGCCGAAGGGCAGCTTCCGCCGGGTGGTCCGCTGGATGGCGGGGAAGTTGACGAAGATGCCCTGGGCGGTCTCCGGCCGCAGATACACCTCGTTGGCGGTGTCCTCAGTGACGCCCTGGTGGGTCTTGAACATCAGGTTGAATTTCCGGATATCGGTGAAGTCGCTCTTGCCGCAGCCGGGGCAGGGCACCTGGTTGTCCCGGATGAACTGCATCAGCTCCTCCGGGGTCATGGCCTCCACATTCACGTCCAGACCGTGCTCCTGCACATAGCCCTCCACCAGCTTGTCCGCCCGGTGGCGCATCTTGCAGGCCTTGCAGTCGATGAGGGGATCGTTGAAGGTGGACACATGGCCGCTGGCCACCCACACCTGGGGATTCATCAAAATGGCGGCGTCCAGGCCCACGTTATAGGGGTTCTCCTGGACGAACTTCTTCCACCAGGCCCGCTTGACGTTGTTCTTCATCTCCACGCCCAGGGGGCCGTAGTCCCAGCTGTTGGCGAGGCCTCCATAGATCTCGCTGCCGGGGAAGACGAATCCCCGGTTCTTGCACAGGGCCACGATCTTCTCCATGGTCTTTTCGGTGTTTTTCATGCTCCATTCTCCTTTTCGGCGGCCCGGACAGAAAAACGCCCCGAGCCGGTTTTCGGCTCAGGGCGAACGAGACGTCCGTGGTTCCACCTGAATTCGCGCCTGGCTGACGCGCACTCTTCACCCGGTAACGGCGGGGACCGGCAGGGCATTTCCGCCCCACGGCTCCAGGGCGCCTTCCCTCCCTCTCCCGCAAGGGCTCGCACCATCCGCCCTCTCTCTTGTCCGGGAAACAGGAGCTACTTCTCCCTGTCACAGCCTTTTTTGGATATCGTGAGAACTGTATCACGTTTTGCCCGGAATGTCAAGGCCGGGCCCAAAAAGTCCCTTTTCAAGATAAGTAGTGATGGCTCAAACTCCGTCGGTTTCACCAAATAGCAGCCCCTAACCTGAGATCAGCAGGATCGGGTTATTTGATATGCCTTACAGCAAGCATTTTTGTATGTTATGATATGATAAAATGAAACCTGAGAGGAAATTTTGCGTCTATATCAGTAAGAACTCATAAAAGGAGGTCGAACAACATGAAAAAGCTGCTCATATTGATTGTTGTATTAGCCTGGGTATGGGGAATGACCGGTTGTCAGAAGGCCATCGATGCATCTGCTGTATACGGATTCCCAGAGCCAACCGTACAAATTACAGGATTATTCCATTCACAGGGAATAGAGAGTAACTTTACCATTGGCTCAGAGGAATATGATCCTGATGATTTATCTGTAATGCCTGTTATCGAATGGTTTTATGGCTTGGAATTGAGGGAATGTGAGGAACCTGAACCTGTGGAAGGAAATGAAAGCTACACTTTTATCGTGGATGGACAACCTGCATTTACTTATGACAGCAGAGGAAGCGAAGCCTTTGTTGTGGTGGATGGCAGCTGGTATGAAGTGGAAAACCCATCCAATCCCCCGATTGAAGATGCAATAAACTGACTGGACACGATTTCAAAAGGGTATGCCCCATCCAGAGGGCATACCCGTTTGTCTATATTCATTCACAATGACAAAAAGACCGCCCTGACGGGCGGTCTTTTCGTTCGATTACTTCTTCTCCCGGTCGTAGGCCACGATGACCCGGCGGTTGGGCTCCGTGCCGGTGGAGTAGGTGGTGACGCCCGGCACATCCTGCAGCGCCGTGTGGATCACATGCCGCTCGTAGGCGTTCATGGGCTCCAGCGTCACGCTGCGGCGGTACTTGGTGACCTTGGCAGCCACCTTCCGGGCCAGATGCTGCAGGCTCTGCTCCCGCTTCTCCCGGTAGTTCTCCGCGTCCAGCTGCACCCGCACCCGGCCGCTGCCGCTGCGGTTCACCGCATAGCTGGTCAGTTGCTGGATGGCGTCCAGGGTCTCGCCCCGGCGGCCGATCAGGGCGCCCAGGTTCTTCCCCTCCAGGATGACCTTGTACCGGCCCTTCTCCAGCAGGTAAACATGGATCTCTGCAGTATTCTCCATCTGCTCCAGCAGACCGGAGAGGAACTTGCGGATGGCCTGGGCCTTTTCGTCGTCCACCTCTTCGCCCAGGTCGACGACGGGCGCAGACGGCTCCGCCGGCGCCTTTTCAGCGGGAACTGCAGGCGTCTCTGCCGGTCTGCGCTCCTGGCGGGGCTTTTTCTCCGCTTTGGGAGGCTTGGGGCGTTCCTCCTGCCGCTCCTCCTGAGGCTCCGAAGCGGGGGAGGCGGGCGCCTCCTCTTCCTCCTCCGGGCCGTAGCTCACCCGCACCTTGGCCGGGCAGCTGCCCAGGCCCAGAAAGCCGGACTTCGCGCGCTCCAAAATTTCCACGGACACATCATCCCGGTCCAGGCCAAGCTGACGCAGGGCGTTTTGAATGGCCTCTTCCTCGGTCTTGCCCGTTACATCAATAAACTCTCTCATGGCGTAACAAGCTCCTTACTGATCGTCATAGCGGTCCGCCTTATAGGACCGGCCGCGCGCATAGGGACGGTCGCCTACACGGCCTGCTTCTGTGGTGCTGGAAGCCGCCTTTTTGGCCTTCAGAGCCTTGGCTGCCTGCGCCTCCTGGCGCTTTTCCTTCAGGCTCTTCTTCTGGGCAGCCTGCTGGCGCTGCTTCTCCTGCAGCTGCTTGGCCTCCTCCTGCCGCTTCTGGCGGTCCGCCTGGATCATCTCCTGCCGGGCATCCTCTTCGGCCTGCAGCTTCTTGGTGTAAAACTTGCCCAGCACCATCTCCTGCACGATGGAGAAGGCACTCTGCGCGATCCAGTACACGCCCAGAGCGGCGGGCACGATGAAGGCGATGTAGATGCTCATCAGGGGCATCATCCACATCATCATCTTGGTGGAGCCGTTCATGGCGGTGTTCTGGGCGGACTGGCTCATGCTCACCTTGCTCATCAGCAGGCTCAGCACGCCGGAGATGATGGGGATCAGGAACAGACCGATCAACGCCGGCGTGAAGATGCCGTCAGCGAACTGACCGATGGCGCTCCAGGGCGTCTGGATCAGGTCGATGCCCAGGAAATGATAGTCAATGGAGACCCAGCCGGGGTTCTCCGCAATGAAGTCCGGGAACTGGGTGTTGATGACGTTGGCGATGGCGATCTGCTCATAGCCCATGCTGGCATTCAGCTGGATGCCGGCGTTGGCGATCAGCTCCTGAGCTCTTTCCACAACGGCCAGACCGGCCTCTCTCCCGCCGAAGTCCATAAAGTACACGATGGGCTCCCGGATGATATAGTACAGGGCCATCAGGATGGGCAGGGGCAGGAAGCTCCACAGGCAGCCGCTCATGGGGTTGAAGCCCTCTTCCTGATAGAACTTCTGCATCTCCTCCTGCATCTTCAGCTGGTTGTTGGCGTATTTCTTCTGGATCTCCTGCATCTTTCCGGACATCCGGCTCATCCGCACCATGCTCTTCTTGGACTTCATCTGGAAGGGCAGCAGGATCAGCTTGATGACCAGCGTGAACAGGATCAGAGACACGCCGTAGGACCCCGTCAGGTTGTAAAACAACCGCACCAGGGCCGCAAAGGGGACACAAATCAAGTATCCGATGGTTGAAAACATAGGTGCTTCCTCCAAATTGAGATGGGGCCCAGGCATTCACTGCCCTCGGGACGGCAGACCGCCGCCCGCAGCCCGTCCGCATTCCGCGGTCTCCGGCGGGTGAAAGGCCCGCCGGTGGGGAATTGGTTGGAGAGGCCTGTCCCCTCCTTCACGGGACCGGATCATATCCTCCCTTGTGAAACGGATTGCAGCGCAGGATCCGCCGGAATGCCAGCCAGCCGCCCTTCAGGGCGCCGTACTTTTCAATGGCCTCCAGCGCATACTGGGAGCAGGTGGGGATATAGCGGCAGCAGGGCGGCCGGTACGGGGAAATGGCCACCCGGTAGAACTTCACCAGCGCCAGCAGGAGCTTCTTCATCATGGCCGCACCTCCAGCAGATCCAGCTTCCTGCACAGCCGCAGGAAGGTGTCGTTCAGTTCCTTCCAGGAGGCGGACAGCGTCCGTCCCCTGGCCACCAGGATGATGTCATATCCCTGCCGCAGGCGCCCGGAATTGAGGCGGAATACCTCCCGCAGGCGGCGGCGGGCCCGGTTGCGGACCACCGCATGGCCCAGCTTGACGGATACCGTCACGCCCAGCCGGTTGTGCCCCAGCCGGTTCTTCCGGCAGTACAGCACCATGCCGCCGCCCACGGCGGAGGCGCCCTTCTGGTACAGCCGGCGGAACTCATAATTCTCTTTCAGGGTCACTGCCCGCTTCATACTGCCACCTGCCTTGCTCCCTTTGACACAAACTCAACGAGGGACGGAGGAATCCTAAAATTCCCGCCGTCCCCGAAGACGTTGTTCAAGTGTCTCCCGCGCGGTCCGTTTCGCTTAGTAGGACAGACGGGCGCGGCCCTTGGCGCGGCGACGGGCCAGAACCTTGCGGCCGTTGGCAGTCGCCATTCTCTTGCGGAAGCCGTGGACCTTCTGGCCGTGCAGCTTCTTGGGCTGATAGGTACGTTTCGTTGCCATGTTGAGACACCTCCTGTCAGAATTCCGGCCGCCCGGAAAAGGCGGCACTTACTCGACACCGCCCTTTCGGACGGCGCAGTAAACAAATCGGCAAGCGCCAATACGGCGCAACGGATATTATACAGACTGTTTGAAAATATGTCAATGAAAACTTGAAAGTTTTGCGAAAATTCCGTATTTTTTCGATTTCCCGGTCACGTTTTTTGAAGATTTCAAAATCTGGTGTGCAATTCTGCCGTCAGCCGCAATATCTTGTTGCCGGGACCGCCCTTCCGGGTCTGTTCTTATTATTAGAATAAGTGTTGTAATCCGCCCCTTTTTTTGGTATAATGAACTGGACTGCTTTGTCTATTTTTTTACTAGAGAGAGGTGTTTCCTTTTGAATTCCGTCGCCGATGTATGGGACAATGTGCTTTCCCAGCTGAAGGGCGAGCTCTCGGAGACCACCATTGCCACCTGGTTCGACGAACTGGAGGCCGTGGACATCCAGGGCAATACGTTTCTCCTCCACTGTTCCAACGACTTCAAAAAGGGATATATTGAATCCCTGTTCATGAAAAACATCAAAGCCTCCCTCCATGATATCTTCTCCACAGATTTCGAGGTGAAGATCCTGGACGATTTGGACTATGCGGAGCTGAACAATGTCCGTCCCAACCGCCAGAGCGAGCGATTCACCTCCGCGGAGTTCACGTTTGAGACCTTCGTGGTAGGTCCCTCCAACAAGCTGGCCTATGCCGCCTCCGTCTCCGTGGCGGAGCACCCGGCCCAGAACTACAACCCCCTGCTGATCTACGGGGACTCCGGCCTTGGAAAGACCCATCTGATCTACGCCATCGCCAACGTCATCCGCCGGAACGACCCCCGGTCCAAGATCGCCTATGTGAAGGGCGACGATCTGACCAACGAGCTGGTGGACGCCATCCGGGAGGGCAAGACCGCCGAGATGCGGGAGAAATACCGCCAGGCGGACCTGCTGCTGGTGGACGACGTGCAGTTCATCGCCGGCAAAAAGCAGACCCAGGAGGAGTTCTTCCACACCTTCAACACCCTGTATGAGTCCGGCCGGCAGATCGTTCTGACCTCCGACCGTCCCCCCTCTGAGATGACCCAGCTGGAGGATCGTCTCCGCACCCGATTCGAGTGGGGCCTGCTGGTGGACGTGGCGCCGCCGGATTTCGAGACCCGCCTTGCCATCGTGAAGAACAAGGCCGCCCTGCTGGGCATGGAGCTGCCGGACAAGATCTCCGCCTACATCGCGGAGAACGTCACCGCCAACGTCCGCCAGCTGGAGGGCACCATCAACAAGATCCTGGCCTACAAGGACCTGCTGGGCAACGACACCGATGAGGAGACCGTCACCCGGGCCATCCAGGACATGCTGCGCCGCAGCAACGAATACGTCCCCACGCCGGAGGCCATCCTGGAATACATCTCCAAGTACTACAGTCTGGACGAATCCGTGATCCGGGGCCAGCAACGGGTGCGGGACGCTGTCTCCGCCCGTCAGATCGCCATGTATCTGATCCGCTCCATGACGAATCTCAGTCTGGATGAGATCGGTAAGGTCTTCGACAACCGGGATCACTCCACGGTCCTCTACTCCATTCAGCAAATCGAAAAGAAGATGAAAAAGGACGCCTCCTTCGCTGAAATGGTGAAAGAAATCAAGACCAATATCAACTCCAAACGGTGATCCCCATTCTCCACGATTCCTGTGGAAAAGAAAAACTTTGCTGTGGAAATCTCTCTTCCCTAAAAGTCCGTGGAAAAACCACCAGATTCCTCCACAACCCCTGTGGAACCGCAAAATCCGACGCCGCAAGCCATTCCCCGTCTTTTCCACACCTTTTTTCTCTATGACTGCTCTTTCTAAAAAATACGTTTTCTTTCTTTTATATGCGGTCCCTGCCGCATCCCCCAACTCCAACTAGAGAGGAAGTGCCTGCATGAAATTCTCCTGTGAAAAAGCGCTCCTGCAGAGCGCCATTGCCATCACCTGCCGCGCAGTGGCCTCCAAGAGCTCCATCCCCGCCCTGGAAGGGCTGCTGCTCCATGCCGACAGCCAGCTGACCATCTCCGGCTACAACCTGCAGACCGGCATCCGCACCAAAGTCTCCGCCGATGTGACCGAATCCGGCGAGATCGTCCTGAACGCCCGCCTGTTCGGCGACATCATCCGCCGGATGCCGGACGACGTCGTCACCTTTACCTCCGATGAAAAACAAGTGGTCCACCTCTCCTGCGGCGACGCGGATTTCGACATCCTGGGCCTCTCCGCCGCCGATTATCCGGAGCTGCCCCAGGTGGAGGACGATTTTTCCGTCTCCATCCAGCAGAAGCTGCTGCGGGCCATGATCGAAGAGACGGCCTTCGCCGTCTCCACCAACGAGAGCCGCCCCATCCACACCGGCGCCCTGTTCGAGATCACCGACCAAGGCCTGACCATGGTGGCTGTGGACGGATTCCGCCTGGCCATCCGGCGGGAACCCCTGGAAAAAATCGACGGCGGCGCCTTCTCCTTCGTGGCGCCGGGCAGCGCCCTCAACGAGGTCAAGAACATCTGCGCCGATGTGGAAGATCTGGCCGCCGTGACCCTGGGCAAGAGCCACATCCTCTTTGAGGTGGGCGACACCGAGCTGATCTGCCGCCGGCTGGAGGGTGAATTCCTGGACTACAAGAACGCCATCCCCCGGAAAAACCCCATTTCCGTCATTGCGGACACCAAGGCGCTGATCGAGAGCATCGACCGGGTCAGCGTGGTGATCTCCGAAAAGCAGAAGAGCCCGGTGCGCTGTCTGTTCGACCATGACAAGGTGCTGCTGTCCGCCAAGACCGGAAACGGCGAGGCCAAGGACATCTGCCGTCTGTCCGGCGACGGCGGCGGACTGGAGATCGGCTTCAACAACCGCTATCTGATGGAGGCGCTTCGATATGCTCCGGCAGACACGGTGAAGATCGAACTGAACACCAGCGTCTCCCCCGCCATCATCGTTCCCACAGAGGGTGAGGAAAACTTCCTCTACATGGTCCTGCCGGTACGGCTGAAGAGCACGGAGTGAACAGATGGAAAATGTTGTAATTCAAACAGAATTCATCAAGCTTCAGGACCTGCTGAAATTCGCCAATCTGGTGTCCACCGGCGGCGAGGCCAAGGAGCGCATCCAGGCAGGCGAGGTCACCGTCAACGGTGAGGTCTGCACCATGCGCGGAAAGAAGATCCGCCCCGGAGACGATGTGGCGTTCCAGGGCGCGCATTACACGGTGTCCTATGCAGATCCTTGAGCTGGAGCTGCAGAACTTTCGAAACTATGGTTCCCAGCGGGCGGCCTTTGACCCGAACTGCAACGTGATCTTCGGGGAAAACGCCCAGGGCAAGACGAACCTGCTGGAGGCCATTGTCTACCTCTCCTGTGGAAAATCTCCCAGGGCCAGGACGGACCGGGAGATGATCGGCTTTGACGCCGCCGAGGCGGTCCTGGAGAGCAGGGCTCTCTCCCGGGACCGGGAGTTCCGGACCCGGGTGGAGCTGTACCGGGGCCGGCGGCGGAAGATGTGGGTGAACCAGGTGCCGGCCAAAAACAGCGCCGCCCTGAGCCAGGTCTACCACACCGTGTTCTTCTGCCCGGACGATCTGTATCTCATCCGGGAGGGGGCCGCCGCCCGGCGGCGGTTCATGGATACGGCCCTCTGCCAGCTGCGGCCCCGGTATGCCGCCGCTCTTGCGGAGTACCACCGGCTCTACGACCACAAGACCCGCATCCTGCGGGACAGCGAGGAGCGGCCGGACCTGCTGGAGCTGCTGCCGGACTTCAATGAGCGGATGGTCCGCTTCGGCGCGGTGCTGATCCACTACCGCCAGCAGTTTGCCGAGGCCTTGGCCCGGTATGCCGCCCGTCATCACCGGGAGTGTTCCGGCGGAAAGGAACAGCTGGAGATCGCGTATCAGACGGTCTCCTCTGTCACGGACCCGGCGGCGGACATAGAAGTCCTCACAGAACAGCTCCGGGCCCATATGGAGTCCCACCAGGCGGCGGAACGGGCCAGCCGGATGTGTCTCTCCGGTCCCCATAAAGATGATCTGATCATCACCATCGACGGCCGGGAGGCCAAGTCCTTTTCCTCCCAGGGCCAGACCCGCACGGCCGCTCTGGCCATGAAGCTGGCGGAGCGGGAGATCTACCAGAACGCCACGGGAGAGTATCCGGTGCTGCTGCTGGACGATGTACTCAGCGAGCTGGATCCCCGGCGGCAGGAATTTGTCCTCAACCGCATCGCCGGGGGGCAGGTGTTCATCACCTGCTGTGAGGATGACCGGCTGCCGGTCCTGCTGGGCGGGAAGGTGTTCCACGTGAAGCAGGGCACCATCAGTGGATGAACCCCTCAGTCAGGCGGTAAAGCCTCTCCAATCAAACACGACAGATCCAATCACAGCCCCCCACATGACAAAATGGAGGTAACCGTGATGAATTGGTACGCAGTGCTTCCAATTCTGGTTTTCGGCGGACCGGCTGCCGGCTTTCTCTGGGAGCTGGCAGTGGGGTTGTTCTGCCGGACAAGGCGCTATCTGCTGTGGGTGCCTGTTCTGGCGGGGGCGCTGGGGCTGGCGCTGTGTGCGGCGTCTCCGGTCCACACCCTCCCGTTCTCCTTCCTGCTGCTGTGCTGGGGGCTGTATGGCGGCGGGCTCCTGTTTGGATGGAGCCTGTCCCATCTGCTCCGCGGCGGGGAGGACCGCTTTCAGCGGTATGCTGTCCGTGCCGTCGCCCTCTGCTCCGGTGCGGCGCTGGCCATCGGCTTCGGCGTTCTGATCTCCCACGAGATGCGCAGCGCCACCTATGCCATGGTGGGAGAAGACATCAGCGAGGAGCGTGTTCTGGCAGAGATCCCGGAGCTGGCCATTACGGAGACGGACCGGGAGATCCTCTCCGCCCTGAGGGCGAGTCCCTCCGTCCAGGCGGCTGTCGCCGGAGGAGAACCGTTCATCGATCTGCCGCCGGCGGAACACGAGGATATTCAATCCATCTTGTCAGAATTTCTGGACGAAGGGCGCTACCGGTTTTCCGACGCGGGCGTCCTCGCCCAGTCCGGGGAGGCCACCTCTCTGTATTACGATATTTTCGACCAGGAGAAGAATGCTCGGATCATGGTCACGGGCCTGGGCACCGGATACCTGCACAAGGCAATCGCTGTCTACGACGGAGATCCGGAAGAGGAATTGTCCATGGTGATCTATGAAAATGACAACGGTGCCTGCCGCAAAATGACAGAGCAGCGGATGTGGTTTTATGACTTCTATGAAACGGAGCTGGGATAGAAAAAGACTCTGCTCCCGCAGGGGATGCGCCCCCCATTCTCTTTTTGGTCTTGCCCAAAAAGAGAATGCGCCGCGCCCGGTGGAAGAGAAAAAGGCGCTGGGCGCGCTCCGGTGCAGTGGCCCTCCGCGCGCGACGGAGGTCGGCGTATCGGTGCCTGCTCCGATTTTGCCTGACCTTCGGGCACGCTTAGGTCTTCTGCGAGTTTGCAGCTGCCGTCCCGTGGCGGATGGTGCCGACGGCGTCGGGGTGGTTGTCGTATTGCCTCTGCTACTCTTTTCGCTGCCGCTGGCTGTTCTTCACGGAAGCGTGAGCGGCAGCGGGGAGAGTCGCTGAGGGTATCCCCAACTTCCCCAGATCAAAGGTTTCCCCAAGGGCAGCGCGTTTCCGTCTCTGACCGCCGCGAGGGACAGCCAACCTTCCCCCGCCGGCGGCAGGAGGTCTGCGCTTGCGCAGACCGACCCGCCGAAGCGTTCTTTTCTTTTGGACCGTGCACGGCCCGTTTTCTTTTCGGCAAGACCGAAAAGAAAATGGGGGGTGCATTGCCCAGCCATCAGCATGGCTGAATCCCCCGTCCAATGGGACGTACCCCTGAAAGGAGACCACTATGTATCTCCATATCGGCCAAAATGAGATCCTCCCGGACCGCCGGATCATCGGCATCTTTGATCTGGACAAGTGCAGCTACGGCAAGCGGACCCGGGAGTATCTGGCGGCAGCGGAACAAGAGGGCGTGGTGCTGGACATCTCCGGCGAGATCCCCAAGTCCTTCGTGGTCTGCGACCACCCCTACCACCGGCAGATCGTGTACCTCAGTCAGCTGAACTCTACCACCCTGCAGAAGCGGGCGGAGAGTGCGGAACTGGAGCTGTAGCAAAGCATTCGGTGGTGACCTTGAGAGAATCACCTCGATGCCGCGCCGGCAATCCGGCGGCATCTGTTTGATCAAATAGAAAACCCATTGTTCAGGGCAAGGAGAGCCGGGCCGGAAAGGGCTCCGGCCCAGCTCTTCTTGCCTTGGAGCGAACGAAAAATCCTGAAAGGAGACTCTGCATGGCAGACAATGAACTGTTGAACTCCACTGCGGTGGACGCAAGCAATGAGTATGACGCGTCGGAGATCCAGGTGCTGGAGGGCCTGGAGGCCGTCCGGAAGCGGCCGGGCATGTATATCGGATCCACCTCCTCCTCCGGCCTGCACCATCTGGTCTATGAGATCGTGGACAACGCCATCGATGAGGCCCTGGCCGGCTACTGCACGGACATCCTGGTGCAGATCAACGAGGGGGACACCATCACCGTGGTGGACAATGGCCGCGGCATCCCCGTGGACATCCAGGCCCAGACCGGTAAGCCCGCCCTGGAGGTGGTGTACACCGTCCTACACGCCGGCGGCAAATTCGGCGGCGGGGGCTACAAGGTCTCCGGCGGCCTCCACGGCGTGGGCGCCAGCGTGGTGAACGCCCTCTCCGAGTGGCTGACGGTCCAGGTCCACCGGGACGGCAAGATCTATGAGATGAAATTCTCCCGGGGCCATGTCACCCAGGAGATGACCGTGGTCGGCACCACAGACCGGACCGGCACCACCGTCACCTTCAAGCCGGACCCCGAGATGTTCGAGGAGACGGAGTACAGCTACGACACCCTGCACACCCGGATGCGGGAGGAGGCCTTCCTGAACGCTGGCCTCCGCATCCGCACCGTGGACAAGCGCCCCGGACGGGAGCAGGAGGACAACATGTGCTACGAGGGCGGCATCCGGGAGTTCGTCACCTGGCTGAACCGCAGCAAGGATGTGCTCCACAGCAATGTGATCTATATGTCCGGTGCCCGGGAGGACTCTGTGGCGGAAGTGGCCATGCAGTACAACGACGGCTACAATGAGACCATCCTCTCCTTCGCCAACAACGTCCACACGCCGGAGGGCGGCATGCACGAGGAGGGCTTCAAGCGGGCCCTGACCAATGTGCTGAATGCCTACGGCCGGAAGATCAAGCTGCTGAAGGACGACGAGAAGGTCTCCGGCGAGGACTGCCGGGAGGGCCTGACCTGCGTCATCTCCGTGAAGCTGACGGAGGCCCAGTTTGAGGGCCAGACCAAGGCCAAGCTGGGCAACAGCGAGATCCGCACCCTGGTGAACAACATCGTCTCCGAAAAGCTGGAGACCTTCCTGGAGGAGAACCCCCAGGTGGGCCGGATGATCCTGGACAAGGCCCTCACCGCCAACCGGGCGCGGGAGGCCGCCAAAAAGGCCCGGGAGTCCATCCGCCGCAAGACGGCGCTTGGCGGCGCCGCCATGCCGGATAAGCTGCGGGACTGCAATGAGAACAATCCGGAGCTGACAGAGCTGTATATCGTTGAGGGCGACTCCGCAGGAGGTTCCGCCACCCAGGGCCGGGACTCCCGGTTCCAGGCCATCCTCCCCCTGTGGGGCAAGATGCTGAACGTGGAGAAGGCCCGGGCGGACAAGGTCTACGGCAACGACAAGCTCCAGCCCGTCATTACCGCCCTGGGTGCAGGCATCGGAGACGAGTTCGACCTGAACAAGCTGCGCTATCACAAGGTCATCATCATGGCCGATGCCGATGTGGACGGCTCCCATATCCGCACCCTGCTGCTGACCTTCTTCTTCCGCTTCATGCGTCCGCTGATCGAGCACGGCTATGTGTACTCGGCTGTGCCGCCCCTGTACAAGCTGACCCGGGGCAAGGTGACAAGGGTCGCCTTCTCCGACGAGGAGCGGGACCGGGTCTCCGCCGAGCTGCGGGGGGACAACCCCAACGCCAAGGTGCTCATCAACCGTTACAAGGGCCTGGGCGAGATGGACTTCCACGAGCTGTGGGAGACCACCATGGACCCGGAGAAGCGCACCCTGCGCCGCATCACCCTGGATGACGCCGTGGCCGCGGACGAGACCTTCACCGTCCTCATGGGCGAGAAGGTGGAGCCCCGGAAGGAGTTCATCGAGAAAAACGCCAAGTACGCGGTCAACCTGGATTATTAACGGAGATAAGAGATAAAAGTAAAAAGATAAGAGATATTTGATCTGTACAAGAGCATTTTTATCTCATATCTCTTCACTTTTATCTGATGGATTCAGAAGGAGACAACACCCATGTCTAAAAAGCCCCAATACGATCCCGAGGAGATCCGGTATCCCGAACAAAAGATCGTGGAGTCGCCGCTGGTCCCCGAGATGGAGAAATCCTATATCGAGTACGCCATGAGCGTCATCGTGGGCCGTGCCCTTCCCGACGTGCGGGACGGCCTGAAGCCCGTCCACCGCCGGATCCTGTACTCCATGTACGAGAGCGGCCTGACCCATGACAAGCCCTTCAAGAAGTCCGCCACCTGCGTGGGCGACGTGCTGGGCAAATATCACCCCCACGGAGATGCCAGCGTGTACGATGCCCTGGTCCGTCTGGCCCAGGACTTCTCCATGCGCTATCCGCTGGTGGAGGGCCACGGCAACTTCGGCTCCGTGGATGGCGACCCCCCGGCGGCCTACCGGTACACGGAGGCCCGTCTGGCCCGCCTGTCCGACGAGATGCTGCGGGACATTGAAAAGGAGACTGTGGACTGGGACCCCAACTATGACGAGTCCACCCAGGAGCCCAAGGTGCTCCCCTCCAGGTTCCCCAACCTGCTGGTGAACGGCTCCAGCGGCATCGCCGTGGGCATGGCCACCAACATCCCGCCCCACAACATGCGGGAGGTCATCAACGCCTGCATCTGTGTGCTGGATAACCCGGAGGCCCAGCTCAGTGACCTGATGCAGTACATCAAGGGACCGGACTTCCCCACCCGGGGCATCATCATGGGCCGCAGCGGCATCCGGGCGGCCTACGCCACCGGCCGGGGCCGGGTGGTCATGCGGGCCCGCCACGAGTTCGAAGAATTCGGCAACGGCCGCACCCGCATCATCATCACCGAGATCCCCTATCAGGTGAACAAGCGCCAGCTGATCAAGAGCATGGCGGACCAGGTGGAGGACAAGCGGCTGGAGGGCATCTCCGACATCCGGGACGAGACCGACCGCAACGGCATGCGCATCGTCATCGAGCTGAAGCGGGACGCCAACCCCCAGGTGGTGCTGAACCGGCTTTTCGCCCAGACCCAGCTGCAGACCACCTTTGCCATCAATATGCTGGCCCTGACAGAGGTGAACGGAAAGCTCCAGCCCCGTATCCTCTCCCTGCGGCACATCATCGACGAGTACCTCAGCTTCCAGGAGGAGATCATCGTCCGGCGGACGCGGTATGACCTGCGGAAGGCCCAGGAGCGGGCCCATCTGCTGGAGGGTCTGCTGGTGGCCCAGGACAACATCGACGAGGTCATCAAGATCATCCGCAGCAGCTATGACAACGCCAAGGAGAACCTGATGGCCCGCTTCGGACTGGACGACATCCAGGCCCAGGCCATCTGCGATATGCGGCTCATCGCCCTCCAGGGTCTGAACCGGGAGAAGCTGGAGGAGGAGTACAAGGAGCTGGAGGAGAAGATCGCCTACTACAACCAGGTCCTCTCCGACGATGCGCTGGTCCGCAAGATCCTGAAGGAGGAGCTGCAGGCCGTCTCCGACAAGTTCGGCGACGACCGGGTCACCGAGATCCAGGACGTGGAGGACGAGATCGATATCGAGGACCTGATCGAGGAGGAGCAGTGCGTCTTCACCCTGACCCAGGCGGGCTACATCAAGCGGACGCCGGTCAGTGAGTACGCGGCCCAGTCCAAGGGAGGCATGGGCAAGAAGGGCATCACCACCCGGGAGGAGGACTCCGTGGCGGAGGTGTTCACCGCCTCCACCCACGACTATATCCTCTTCTTCACCGATACCGGCAAGGTCTACCGGAAAAAGGGCTACCAGATCCCCGAGTCCGGCAAGGCCGCCAAGGGGACGAATATCGTCAACATCCTGCAGGTGGAGCAGGGCGAGCGGATCCAGGCCATGATCCACACCCGGTCCATCGAGGACGACGGCCGCTTCCTCTTTATGGTCACCCGAAAAGGCACCGTGAAGCGGATTCCGGCCAACGCTCTGAAGAACCTGCGGAACAACGGTATCCGGGCCCTGCGGATGGAGGAGGACGATGCCCTGATCTCTGTCCGGGAGACCGATGGCACCAGAAAGATCCTCATTGCAACCCACGACGGTATGGCTGTGTGTTTTGATGAAAACGACGTGCGGCCCATGGGCCGGGACGCCTACGGCGTGCGCGGCATCAAGCTCCGGGAGGGCGACTATGTGGTAGGCGCCGCCCGGGCCCGGGCCGGAAAGACGGTTCTCTCCATCACGGAGAAGGGCTACGGCAAGCGGACGCCGGTGGAGGAGTACCGCATCACAAACCGGGGAGGCCTCGGCATCAAGAACTACATGGTAACGGACAAGACCGGCCCCGTGGTGGGCATCAAGGTGGTGGACGGTACCGAGGACCTGCTGCTGGTGACCCAGGCGGGCATCCTGATCCGCACGCCGGTGGAGAGCATCCGCACCGCCGGCCGGGCCACCCAGGGCGTCATCGTCATGCGGTTCAAGGAGGAGGGAGATCAGGTGATCTCCATGGCTCTGACGGAGCATGAGGAGGAAGAAACTTCCACCGAAGGGGTGGAATAAAGACCGCCCGTTTGGGCTGGGCGGGCCGCTGAACAGCGGCCACGGGGATCTGGCTCCCGCAGGGGGCATTGTCCATGCAGGATGCGCCCCCCATTGTCGTCGTCGCAAAGTCCGCTCAGCTCCGTTTCCGCCTGCGGCGAAAACTGCGCCTGCTCCCTTGCACCCCAAGGGCACTTCCGCGCCCACTTCGTGGGCTTGGGCGCTCCTCCTCTCCCCACCGCGCGGGGCGCGGCGGGGGCCCCGCATAGAGACATCAAAAAGAAAATGCGCCGCGCCCGGTGGAAGAGAAAAAGGCGCTTCGGCGGGTCGGTCTGCGCCAGCGCAGACCTCCTGCCGCCGGCGAGGGATGGTTGGCTGTCCCGCGTGGTAGTCAGAGACGGAAACGCCCAGCCCTTGGGGAAACCTCCGGCCCGGGGAAGTTGGGGATACCCTTTGCTCCTCTTTTCGCTGCCGCTGGCCGGTGGTCGATGAAGGCTTCAGCATAGGACAACGCAACAGCTCCTACGCCCGCCGGGGGAGCGCGTAGCGACTGCGCAGCCGTTGGCGGCTTTGCCGCTTACGGATGCGGCGTGCCCCTTGCGGGCAAGCGGAACGCGCGGAAAGAGGAGCTGGTCAAATACGTCCTTGCACCCCGACTTAAGATGCACCGCGCCGCGGGAACCAACGATCAAGCCTGTACCGTACCCCGCCGCGCCCGTCGGCCAGTCCTCGCAAACACGCAGGCACCCTCTCACGCCGACCCCCGTACAGCAACTTTGCACGCACGTGCAAAGTTGCGACCAAAAGCGGTCTTTTCTTTTGGACCGTGCACGGCCCGTTTTCTTTTCCACAAGATGGAAAAGAAAATGGGGGGTGCATCCCCGCTGGACAAGCTCCCCTGCGGGAGCAGACACTCCCCCGGCCGCCGCAACGGCGGCCCTACCCGCATCCGATCCAAATCTATCCTTGAGGATTTCAGAATGAAAACAGTCACCATCTACACCGACGGCGCCTGCTCCGGAAACCCCGGACCCGGCGGCTGGGGCGCCATTTTGATGTACGGCGCCCACAAGCGGGAGCTCTCCGGCGGCGAGGCCGCCACCACCAACAACCGGATGGAACTCACCGCTGTGATCGAGGCCCTGTCCCTTTTGAAGGAGCCCTGCATCGTGGACCTGTGGTCCGATTCCAAATACGTCATCGACGGGCTGGAAAAAGGCTGGGCCAAGGGCTGGAAGGCCCGGGGCTGGAAAAAGGCCGACAAGAAGCCCGCCCTGAATCCGGATCTCTGGGACCGCCTGCTGGCTTTGACAGAGGTCCACTCCCTCCGCTATCACTGGGTCAAGGGCCACGCGGAAAACGCCTACAACAACCGCTGCGACGAGCTGGCGGTGGCGGAGAGCCAGAAATACAAATGAAGGCGCACACATTGCCGTGAAGAACGGCGCAGCTGCCCAACAGCAGGCCGGATCTCCAAAAAAAGACCGATTTACCTGCAATTTTCCGTAATTTCCGAAAACGGGAGGAAACATTTACAATCTGTTCATAAGAAAAACATAATTTAGAAAAATCTTTCGGGTATCTTTATCATCAAGCAAAGGGTCCTCCCAAACCCGATGCGTTTTCTCCCTCCTAAAAAACACACACAGCACAAAGGACCGCCATCCGGCGGTCCTTTGTGTGTTTTCCGCAGGCTTTTTCGGGGACAGGGGCCCGGCCTGCCAAAAAAATGCGCCCTTTTCTTGTAAAACCGGATAGCGGGGTGTAAAATATCCTTCATACAGGTTTTTCCTTCAAGGAGGCGTTTCAAAAATGAAAGACGGTTTTATCTCCGTGGCCGCCGGCACCCCCAAGATCCGGGTGGCGGACTGCCGCTATAACGCGGAGCAGATCTTCACCCTCATGCGGGAGGCGGACAAGCAGGGCGTGAAGGTCCTGGCCCTGCCGGAGCTGTGCCTCACCGGCTACACCTGCGGCGACCTGTTTCTGCAGGATACGCTGCTCCAGGGTGCCGAGGAGGGGCTCCAGACGATCCTGGAGGCCACCCGGAATCTGGACATCGTGACGGCCCTGGGGCTGCCTGTTTGGGATAAATGGGACAACAAACTGTATAACTGCGCTGCTGTTATACAAAAGGGAGAGATTTTGGGGCTGGTCCCCAAGGCTTATCTGCCCAATTACGGGGAGTTTTATGAGCAGCGGTGGTTCGCCTCCGGCCATGGCGTGGAGCATGGGATCGAGCTGTGCGGACAGCATATGAGCCTTTGTACGAACCAGACCTTCGCCTGCGACACCATGCCAAACCTGGTGATCGGGGTGGAGATCTGCGAGGATCTGTGGGCCCCGGCGCCCCCCTCCGTGGAGCTGGCCCGGAAGGGCGCGACTGTGATTTTGAACCTCTCCGCCTCCAATGAGCTGGTGGGGAAGGCAGACTACCGCCGCTCCCTGGTGACGGGCCAGTCCGCCCGGCTGATGTGCGGCTATGTGTACGCCGACGCCGGCGAGGGGGAGTCCACCACCGACGTGGTGTTCGCCGGCCACAACCTGATCGCGGAAAACGGCACCCTGCTGGCGGAGCGGCGGTTCGCCACCGGTCTCACCGTCAGTGAGATAGACGTGGACCGGCTGGTCCACGACCGCCGCCGAACCAACACCTTCACCATCGGCAGGGAGCCGCCGGAGATCTGGCGGGTTTCTTTCTCCCTGCCGGCGGAAGAGACCCGCCTGACCCGGTACGTCTCCCCCTCCCCCTTTGTGCCGGAGGATGATGCCGGTCGGGCGGAGCGGTGTGAGGAGATCCTGCGGATCGCCTCTCTGGGCCTCAAAAAGCGCCTGGAGCACACCAATGCCAGAACGGCGGTGGTGGGCCTCTCCGGCGGCCTGGACTCCACCCTGGCCCTGCTGATCACCGCCCTGGCCATGGGGATGCTGAACCGGCCCGCCAGCGACATCATCGCCGTCACCATGCCCTGCTTCGGCACCACGGCCCGGACCCGCTCCAACGCGGAGCTGCTGGCGGAGCGGATGGGCGCCACGCTGAAGGTGGTGGACATCTCCCAGGCGGTGCGCCGCCACTTCGCCGACATCGGCCAGAGCATGGAGAACCACGACGTCACCTTTGAAAACGGCCAGGCCCGGGAGCGGACCCAGGTGCTGATGGACATTGCCAACCAGACCGGCGGCCTGGTGATCGGCACAGGGGACCTGAGTGAGCTGGCCCTGGGCTGGTGCACCTACAACGGCGACCACATGAGCAACTATGCCGTCAACGCCTCCATCCCCAAGACGCTGGTGCGGCACCTGGTGGCCTATCTGGCCCGGGACAACGCGGAGAAGGATCAGGCCCTCCACGACGTGCTGGAGGACATTCTGGACACCCCCGTGTCTCCGGAGCTGCTGCCTGCCGTCCAGGGGCAGATCAGCCAGCGGACGGAGGACCTGGTGGGACCCTATGAGCTCCACGACTTTTTCCTGTACTACATGCTCCGCTGGGGCTTCCCGCCCCGGAAGATCTACCGCCTGGCGGTGTACGCCCTGGGCAAGACCTACAGCCGGGACGTGATCTTGAAGTGGCTCAAGACCTTCTACCGGCGGTTCTTCTCCCAGCAGTTCAAGCGCAGCTGCCTGCCGGACGGCCCCAAGGTGGGCTCCGCGGCCCTGTCCCCCCGCGGCGACTGGCGGATGCCCAGCGACGCGTCCGCTGCCCTGTGGATGGCGGAGCTGGAGACGCTGGAATAAAAAAAGAGGCGCCGTCGGCGCCTCTTTTTCACGCTCTGCACGCTGCTCTCCCCTCTCTTGGCGCAGGGTTTTTCTTGACAAATCTCCGTCATCCGATAAAATAGAGACAACTTGTGAAAAACGGAAAGGGAACAGAACATGGAAGAATCTCAGGAGCTTCTGGAGAAGGCCACCCGGGAGCGTATTCGGAAAAACGGCTTCATGCTCCACAACCACATCGAGCTGGAGTCTGTGGAACGGGACAGGGCGGTGTTCAAGCTGGACATCCGGCCGGAGAGCTGCAACCCCTACGGCATGGTCCACGGGGGCGCCATCTATACGCTGGCGGACAACGCCACCGGCACGGCGGCCCACAGCGACGGGCGGTACTATGTGACCCAGACCAGCGCCCTCCACTTCCTCCGCAACCAGTCCCGGGGGACGGTCCGGGCCACCGCCTGGGTCCGGCACCGGGGCAAGTCCACGGTCCTCACGTCCGTGGACATCACCGGCGAGGACGGCAAGCTGCTGGCCACGGGGGAGTTCACCTTCTTCTGTGTGGACAAGTCCCTGATGGACCAGAAGGTGGCCGCCGAACAGAAATAAGAAAGATGCGGGAGAGGGCAGGACCCTCTCCCCGTTTCTTTCGACATTGTGGAAAAACAGGGCCGTCATATCTCCGCCCGCCGCCGCATAAGGTTGTCCCAGAGGTGAGGCGATATGAAGAGACCGGTTTTTCCCGGCCCGCTGAAAAGAGGGCTCCGGCGGCTGGGCGCGGCTGGGCTGGCGGCGGGGACGCTGTGGGCCGCAGCCGTCACCGCAGGCAGCGACAGTGCTGCGGCGGCCTGGTCCGCTCTGCGGGAGGCCTCTCCCCTGGCGGCGCTGAAATGGGAGCTGGGGGACCTGTGGGCGGACGACGGCCTCTCCCCCGCCGCCGTGATGACACTGGGGGAATCTCCCCTGCTGCTGTCCGCCCGGGCGGCGGTGGCGGAGCTGTGGTCCACGGAACGGACGGAGGAATCCGGCCAGGACGGGACGGAGGAGACCGTCACGGAGCCGGTGGAGGAGACACCTCTGGAGACCACGGGAGAGACGGACAACGGCGTTCCCGCCCGAACGCTGGTGCCAACGGATCCCAGCGGATATACGGTCTGCGACAGGGCCTACATCTCCAATTCCACGGATCACGCCCTCTCGGTCTCCGCCCTGTCGGAGCCCTTTGACGCCAGTCTCGCCGACGGAGAGCCCCAGATCCTGATCCTCCACACCCACGGCAGCGAGGCCTATACGCCCCCAGCCGGCACGGACATCGTCTGGTCCGGCAACTACCGCACCACGGACTCCCGCTACAATGTGGTGGGAGTGGGGGATGTGATGGCGGAGGTCTTTACCGAGGCCGGCATCTCCGTTCTCCACGACCGGACGCTGTACGACTACGCCTCCTACAACGACGCCTACAACAATGCCCTGGCGGCCATTGAGACGTATCTGGCGGAGTATCCCTCCATCCGTTTCATCCTGGATGTCCACCGGGACGCCATCGCGGACGCGGAGGGCAACCAGTACAAGGTGATCTCTCAGATCGACGGCGTGGGCACCTCCGCCCAGATGACCCTGGTGATGGGCAGCGACGGCAGCGGCCTGCCCCATGCTGACTGGATGGAGAACCTGAAGCTGGCGGTGGCGCTGCAGAACAATATCCTCCGGAGCTACCCCACGCTGATGCGGCCCATTCTGCTGCGGAACTCCCGGTACAACCAGCACGCCACCACAGGTTCCCTGCTGGTGGAGGTGGGCGCCGCCGGCAACTCCCCGGCGGAGGCCGCCCTGGCCGGCCGCCTGTTTGCCCAGAATATGGCGGAGTATCTGATCGACCTGGGGAAGTGAGTCTCTTGAGAAGAATTCCGCTCCAGCGTGAAAAGATCCCTGTCCGAGCGGACAGGGATCTTTTTTTATATGGATGTGGAAAACTGCGCGGGATCCGGAGACCTTCCCCCGAAACAGTCGCCGCGCAACCTGTGATTGCCCATTTGCCACACACAGGTGATTTACTTTTGTCAGACGACCGGATAGAATAGAGCACAGAAAAATACCCATGGGGAGAGGTCCGGAGACAGGAGGTGTGAGGTGAAAAAGAAATGGATGGCGTTTTTGGCGTGGCTGCTTTTGGCCTGCGGCTGTCTGGGCTGCGCACCGGGTTTTTACGGGGCCGAACCCCTGTTGGATGCGGAAACCGCTGGAAGGGTCCTCGGTATATACGAAGCGGAGGTCCGCATGGTCGAAGAGACATTTGGGGAGGATCTCTCAGATTACACAGCGGAGGATGATGAGATCCTGACGGAGGCGGCGATCGCGCAATACGGAACGGAGCAGTTTGACCGCCTTTCCCAGCTGGTGACGGAGCTGACCGCGGCAGCCTGGAATCAATCCGAAGAGAGCGGGGGAGGCGAACCGCCTGCATACACCGTTGAAAGACCCTTCGGCCCCATCAAGGGGGCCTGCTTCTGGGAGGTGCCGGTGGCGGTCTCCTTGGCTGGAGACCTCACCGGCCTGGTGGAAATATCCCGGGGCGACAGGGTGCAGGAGATGAAGATCTCCAATTCTGTGTCCGTAGAGATCCCGCTGGAGCAGGCTGACGGCCCGTCGGATGGAACGCACCTCGCCAATGGAAAAGCCGCGACCCACAGGGTCTTTACCGGCGTTTTATGGGGTGTGATCCTGGAGGGGCCCGGAGAGGCGGAATACCGGGTCGCCAGACCCCGGGGCGCGGGATACGCACACCTTGCGCAGATCAGCAGCCCCCTGTATGTGGAGCGCGCGGGGGACCGTGCTGTCGTGACCTGCGAGCACTTTTTGGAGTTTCAACAGACACTGGAGAGAGACCCCGGCCGTTTTCTGTCATGATTGAGACAAAGCCCCCGTCAAAAGACGGGGGCTTGTGTCGCGGTCATGCTTCTTCAGACAGGGGGAAGGACACCACGGCGGTGAACAGGTCCGCCAAAGTCTCCACCCGGAACGCGCCGCCGCAGGCCTCGGTAAAGGAGCTGGCGATGGAGAGCCCCAGGCCGCTGCCGCCGTCGGTGCGGCTGGCGTCGCCCCGGACGAACCGGGCGGTCAGGTCCACGCCGTCGGGAAGCTCCTCCCGGGAGGTGTTGCGGAGGCTGGCCTCCGCCCGGCCGTCTGCCACCTTCAGCGTCAGATAGACCCGGCTGCCCTCCAGGGCGTATTTCAGGGCGTTGTCGATGAGGTTCTGGAACACCCGGTACAGCCGCCGGCCGTCTGCCGTGATCATCACCGGGGCCTCCGGCAGATCCACCCGAAAGGTCAGGCCGCTTTTGGAGATGGGCCCCTCCAGGTCCGCCAGGGTCTGCCGCAGCAGCTTGGCGAAGTCCAGCCGCTCCGGCTGCACCGGCAGCTGGCCGGAGGCAGCCTTGCTGACCTCAAACACGTCCTGGACCATCACCGCCAGCCGGTGGGCCTTCTCGTCGATGATCCGGGCGTAGTCCGCCGCGGCCCCCTCCAGGGGCTCCTGCCGCAGCAGCTCCGCGTAGGAGAGCACGGAGGTCAGCGGCGTCTTCAGGTCGTGGGACACGTTGGAGATCAGCTCCACCTTCATCCGCTCGCTGCGGGTCTGCTCCGCCAGAGCCCGGTGGAGGCCTGCCTGGATGTCGTTCAGCTGCTCCGCCGTCTGGCGGAGGTCCGCGTCTGCCGGCAGGTCCAGAGGCGTCTCCAGATCCCCGTCCCGGATGGCCGTCACCTGGTCCGCCAGCAGGCCGATGTCCCGGGCCAGGGCAGCGTTTTTCCGCAGGATCCAGCAAAGCACGACAGCTGACAGCAGAAGCGGAAGGAATGTGAACCAGAAGAGCGCGTCATAGGCGGAGATGCCCAGAATACGGGTCAGCACCAGCAGCCAGAAAGCAGCGGGCAGGCAGATCAGGACCAGTGCCAAACGATTCCAGCGGCTGAGCCTGCGCTGGAAGGGGTATTTCCTGGCGCGAACGGACAGGGCCCTCAGCAGGCTCCACCGCTGGTCCGGCTCCGTGTTTTTCCGGGTGATGTGCCGGAGCCACAGGACCCACACCAGCACCAGCAGCGCCGCGGTGTTGGCGGGCAGCAGCGCCAGAAGGCGCAGAACATCCGTCAGAGAGGAATCCATCCAGCCATAGTACCAGAGCTCAAAGGGCGAGCAACCGGTATAAGGGTCCATGGAAAACACCATGGTGAGAAGCGCCAGAATTGCCGCCAGCCACCACACCTCTCCGGGCACGCGCCGGGTGAGGGCGGCCAGCCGCGCCTCCGCCCGCCGCCGGTCCGTCCGCAGAAGGCGGGCGACTGCCAGACACGCGATGCCGAGCACGCACAGCACCGCCCGCAGCACATAAAACCCCTGCATCTCCCGAATATACTGATAGGTGTCGTAGAGTCCATTGTAAAAGCGGGCGCCCCCATCGGTGCTCAGCTGGACATAGGGCACCGGCTCCTGCCGGACGGCCATGTAGACGGTCACGCCCGCCACATCCTCCCCGGCGGTGAAGTTCTCATACCCGGGGACATCCCACAGGGCGTCCTCTGTGTAGAACCCGTCGCCGTACACGTCCACCGGTTCCCCGTCCTTCCGAATCTGGACCTCACCGTGGCGGAAGACCAGATGAAAGTTGTATCCCTCCGGCAGCTCCCTGCCGCTGGTGATCTCCGCGCCCGCCGGGACATTGCTGTAGAGCAGCTCATTTTCCGGGCCGATGACCTGATAGAGCAGATTCTGATCCGCCGCATAGTCTGCGTCCGGCGCGGCGCCGTCCTCGGCGGTGATATCCTCCGTGGCGGTGTCCATGGATCCCCAGGTGTACCAAGTGTCGCCGTCCCCGGACAGGATGTAGGTGTCCCCGGAAGCGGTGCCCCACCAGTCCAGGTCGCTGCCGGTGGCCATGGACAGGAACGCCTGCAGCCGCTGGGCCATCTCCCGCCGAAAGGATGGAGTTTCCTGCCAGTCGGTACTCCACCAGCCAGGGCCGAAGGAGCTGCTGTCCGCGCCGCCGGCCAGGCGGCCCGCCGTCTGTCCCAGGCTCCCCAGCACCAGGCTGACGCCCAGCACCAGCGCCAGCAGCCCGGCCGCCGCCCGCAGCTTCCCGGCGGTCTTTCCCGGGACCCGGAGCTTCACCACGCCGGGGGCGTCCTCCGCCCCCTTCAGAGCCTCCCGGACCTCACCGGCCACAAACTGTTCCAGACCCTCGTCAGGTCCCGTGCTGTTCCATTTTGTATCCAATTCCCCACACCACCTTGATGTAATCTGGCTCTCTGGGATTGAGTTCGATCTTTTCCCGAATGCGGCGGATGTGGACCATCACCGTGTTTTCGCAGGCGTAGGCCGCCTCCCCGTCCCACACCCGGCGGTAGATCTCCTCCGCCGGGAAGATGCGGCCGGGATTGCGCATCAGCAGATCCACGATCTTGGTCTCCGTGGCGGTGAGCTTCACCGTCTCCCCGTCCGCCCGCAGCTCCCGGCGGCCCGGGTCATAGGTGAGACGGCCGTTGACGAGGAGGCCCTGCCGCGCCTCCGCGTGGACGTCCCCCAGCAGGGTGTACCGCCGCAGCTGACTCCGGACCCGGGCCGCCAGCTCCTGGGGGTTGAAGGGCTTGGTGACGTAGTCGTCCGCCCCCATGGACAGGCCCAGGATCTTGTCCGTGTCCTCGCTTTTGGCGGAGAGGACGATCACCGGCAGATTCCGCTTCTCCCGGATCCGCAGCAGGGCGGACAGGCCGTCCAGCTTGGGCATCATCACGTCGATGAGGATCAGCCGCACCGCCGGGTCCAGGGCCAGGTCCAGCGCCTCCATGCCGTTGTAGGCCCGCAGGACCCGGTACCCCTCCCGTTCCAGGGTGATGGCGATGGCTCCCACGATCTCCGGGTCGTCATCCACCACCAGAATGCATTCGTTCATCTCGATCCCTCCTTGAGCTGTTTCCAGCATACCGGGGATTTCTTACAAACACCCGGAGAAATTTCTTACAGATTTCTTACGACTTCCGCAGGCATGGACAGGGGGCATCTTTCCGCATCCGTCCGCGTGTCTGCACAGCAAAAAAGGGCTTTCCGGGAAGGAAAGCCCCTTTTCACAGGTCTTTACTTCTTCAGCGGCATGGAGAAAAGAAACCGGGTGGAGACGGCGTCGCTCTCCGCCTTCAGGGTGCCCTTGTGCTCCGCCGCGATGGCGGCGGCGATGGGCAGCCCCAGGCCGAAGCCGGACTGCTCCCCCCGGGAGGCGTCCGCCCGGTAGAACCGCTCAAACAGACGGTCCAGCTGCTCCGGCGGGATGGGCTCCCCGGGGTTGGACACCAAAAGCCGGGCCTGCCGGTCCGTCCGCCGCAGCGTCAGGGTGATGGCGCCCCCCGCCTGTCCGTATTTGATGGCGTTGTCCAGCAGGACGCCGATCAGCTGGCGCAGTTTGTCCGCATCGCCGGTGACGAGAATGTCCGGCGCGATATCGCTCTCCAGAGGCTTTCCAGCCTCAAAGGCCACCGGTTCGAAGGCCAGGGCGCAGTCCGTGGCCAGATCGGAGAGGGAGACCTCCCCCATCACCGCCGTGGGCATGGCGTTGTCCGCCCGGGCCAGGGTCAGCATCTCCTCCACCAGAGACCGCATCCGCTTGGCCTCGGAGTGGATGTTGTCCGCCCACCGGGCAGGGCGGTCGTCCAGAGGCGATGCCTCCAGCAGCTCCGCGTTGGAGAGGATGACGGTCAGGGGCGTTTTCAGCTCATGGGAGGCGTCCGACAGGAACTGCCGCTGCTGCCGCCACGCCTTTGCCACCGGCGCCGTTGCCCACCGGGCCAGCAGGATGGAGACCCCCAGCAGCAGCACCAGCGCCGCCGCGCCGATCTGCAGATAAGAGCGCATGCTCTCCGCCAGGGTGGCCTGCTCCATGGACATGTCCACAAAGGCGATCCGCTGATACAGCAGATACTCCCCCTGAAACGGCCACTCTGCGTAAAAGAAGTGGTCCTGCCGGAGATATCGCAGGCCGTATTCCGGAAGCACGCCCTCGTCCTGCTCCTGATTCAGACAGGCGGTCACGATGGATTCCAGCAGCTGCGTGTCCTGGAGATTGGAGTAGGTGCCGCCGGTGACCGTGGCGGAGGCCAGCCGGGACCCATTTTCCTCCGTATACCGGACATTCACCGTGAAATAGGGCAGCAGCACATCCTCCCGCCCCGGATCACGGCCGAAATTCGGCAGCTCTCCCTGCGTGTCCTCCTCCTGGATGACCCGCTGCAGCACCTGATGGCTGATGACCTCGATGTTCTGCTTGGCGGAGAAGTATACCGCCAGAAACACCACGGCCAGGACTGCGGTCACCAGCAGCATGCACATGGCCACGAATTTGATCTGTAATTTTCGGATCATGGGCCAGCTGCCCCCTTTTGTCGAAAACTCTGTGGAAAAGTGGAAAAATGTGTACTTTGTGGAAAACTACTCCCCGTCTGGCGCCTCCAGGCAGTACCCCACCATGCGGATGGTGCGGATCTTCACCTGGGAGCGGAGATGCTCCAGCTTTTTCCGCAGGAAGGAGATATAGACCTCCACGTTGTTGTCCTCCGCGTCGGACTCATAGCCCCAGACTTTCAGCAGCAGCTTTTCCTTGGTGATGACCATCTTCCGGTTCAGCATCAGCATCTCCATCATGTCGAATTCCTTGCGGCTCAGGCGCACGGACCGATCGCCGCAGGAGAGGGTGAAGGAGGTCTTCTCCAGCCGCAGGTCCCCGTATTCCAGGGAGTCCGTCTGCCGCAGCTCCGGCTGGCGCCGGGTCAGAGCCCGGATGCAGGCCAGCAGCTCCTTGGGCTCAAAGGGCTTTGTCAGATAGTAATCGGCGCCGCAGTCCAGTCCCTGCACCCGGTCAGAGAGATCGGAGCGGGCGGTGAGCATCAGCACCGGCGTGGTGCTGTGCTCTGCCCGCAGGCGGCGCAGCACGGTGAAGCCGTCCAGCTTGGGCAGCATCACGTCCAGCAGGATCACATCATAGATCGCGGTCAGGGCGTTGTCCAGCCCCGACTCGCCGTCGTGGCAGATGTCCACGGTATAGCCGTTCAGCTCCAGCAGATCCTGGAGCGTGGCGGCCAGGCGGACCTCATCCTCCACTACCAGTACGCGCATGGGGATCACCTCCGGGGTATCCATGCCTGGGCGGCACGGGAATCAGAAGTGGGGAGCCCGCGGGCTCCCCCTCATTGTAACACGCGGGTGAAAAAAGGTACAGCTTATTCCGAAGCGGAAGCATCTGTCAGGCCGCTGGCCGCTACAGAGAGAACGGCATCCGCGTCGCCGCTGTCCACCTGATAGATGGTGGGATCGTCGTTGACGCGCACATAGCAGCCGGTCCCATCCAGATTGTCGCTGCCGAAGGTCAGCGTCAGAGAGCTTTCCGTTCCGGTCTCCGTCAGGTAGAGGACCGTGACCACGGCACGGGGCGCGCTGAATCCGCACAGCTCCGCCGCCTCATTCGTGGGCTTGTAGTCCACACACTTGGTCAGGGAGATCCCCTCCAGATCAGAGAGCAGGTCTCCGGTGCTCTCCAGCTCCGTCACATCCTCGCCGCCGGCGGCCCAGGTGACGGTCTCCGTGCCCGTGTCCTCGTCCGTCTCTGTTCCAAGGGGACGCAGCAGCGTGCTGACGGTGCCCTCCACCGTGATGGACTGGATGGTGTCCTCCGTCAGGACCGGCAGCTCCGGCAGGTCGCACATGTCGTAAATGGTCTCGGACATATAGCGGTACAGGGCATCGGAAATGATGTATACCGGGCTCTCCTGCCCGTCCATCAGCATGTAGTAGCTGGTGCCGTCGGTAGTGGCGTTGCCCAGGGCGATGGTCAGCGTGCCGCCGTCCGCCTGCGTGGCGGTGAGGGTGGCAAAGGGCTGATCCAGACCGTAGGCATCCAGCGTGTCCCCGTCCGTGATGGTCTGCTGGGGCCTGAGATCCGTCAGCAGGTCCAGAATGGACTGTACGGTGGTGTCATCCAGCGGGAACTCCGGATCATCGGACCAGACCCACTTCCCCTCCTCGTCCAGATGGAAGGACAGTGTGGTGGTGCCGTTGTCATACGTAAGGGCGGTATAGGAGGCCTCCGTCTGGGTAATGACGCTCTCCGCCTCCTGCCGGGCCGCTTCCTCCGCAGCCTGCTGGGCATTGGACCGCTTGACAGCCAGGACCACGGCCAGAATGATCACCAGGGCCGCCACGATCCCCCCCAGAAGGAAGAGATGCTTTTTTTGTGTTCGATTCATGGATCGTTTGCTCCTTCGTCACAGTTTCCGGCGGTGCATCCAGCGGGCAAAGCCGTAGATCAGCAGCGCCGCAGGGATCACCAGGATGAACAGCAGGCCCCAGATGCCGCCGGTGGTGATGGTGTTGGTTGGCACAGACAGGCTCACAGGCTCGATGGAGATGGAGGACACATCCTCGAATCCTGTCGTGGCGGAAGCCAGGAACAGGTCCAGATTGGAGAAGCTTTCGGTGAGGCTGGCGTCAATGAGAGAGCTGGAGCCGTACACCGTCAGCCGGGCGGTGTCGCCCCCGTCGGTCTCCTCCGTGGCCACGGCGCCCACCACATAGGTGCCCTGTGTCTGCGTCTCCTCATCCACCACAGCAAAGCCGTTTTCCGATGTGGTCAGGAACGACTGGACCGTGATGGTGTCCCGGGCCGGGTCCGTCAGGGTGAATCCACGGGAGGAGAGCACCAGCACCATGGCGTCATCCGGCAGGCCGGACGCCGCATCCACAGACGTATCGATCAGAGGGAAGAACAGATAGGGGATGTTCTGGTAATACCGGCTGGTGTCGGCGATCAGGCCGTCCGCCACGTTCATGCCGTAGGCGGCGCAGAGAGCGTTGCAGTTGGGCAGATCCAGAAGCGCCCCGGCCATGTTGTAGATCACCTGTCCGCCCTGCTCCAGGTACGTCAGGATCATCTCCAGCTCGTCATCCGCCAGATCCTCGGTGGGGGCGTTGAGGATCAGCAGGGAGCAGTCCTCGGGAATACCGCCGTCTGTAAGCAGATTTACGGAATCCACAGACATGTGGACCCGGTCGAACCGCTCCTCCACGCCGGCGGGCAGGGCGGTCTCGCCGTGCCCGGTGGTCACATAGACCGTCCGCGTCACGCCGGACACCACGCTGTCGATGGCGGAGGTCAAAAGTCCCTCTCCGTCAAAATCCGTTTCCTGCTGTGTGCCGTACATATAATACATCATTATATCATAGCCGATGATGTCGCTGATGTCAAAGGATTCCTGCCGGCCGGTGGCCGCACAGGTGACCACCACGGTGTCTGCGTCCACGCCATACTGGGTCAGGACGGAGGGATAGACGATGGGGTCTACGTATTCCAGAGACAGGCGGTCGCTGAGCTCTGCGTATGTGTCCAGAAAGCGGGCGATCCGGCTGTCCAAATGATCCGGATCGGCCAGGACATGGATCTCCACATCCTGCTCCATGGCCGCCAGATAGTCCCGGGAGGTGTCGGTGATGTCATAGATCCCGCTGCCGCTCAGGTCGAACTGGGACCAGCTCTCCGGCAGCTGGGCGGCGATCAGGTTGAACACCAGCACCGCCGCCACGGCCAGGGCCGTCAGCCCGGCGGAAAACGCGCCCCTGCGGGAGGCGTGGCGGCCTGCGGCCTCCCGCAGGCTGTGCTTCCAGTTGTGATGCTTCATCTCTGCACACCCCCCTCAATTCCAGCGCCGCCGCTGGATCACCTGCACGGTGAGAAAGACCAGCAGCGCGCTCATGGACAGGTACAGCAGGATGCCCGGCACGTCAAAGACATGGTCCAGCGCAAAGGCGTTGAAGACAGAGAGCAGAGAGAACCTGCCCAGCAGGTCCGGCAGCAGGCCGGCAAAGGCGCCGGAGTCCCGCAGATAGAACGCGGTGAGCACAGCGGCTCCCAGCACCAGGACGGCGGCTGTGACCTTCCAGTTGTTGGACAGGGCATTCACCAGAAAGCACACCAGAGCCAGCAGGATGGCCAGCCCCAGCAGCGACCCGCCGGCGGTAGAGGGCAGGAAGTCCACCAGCCCGTCCCACAGGTACAGCAGGAGCAGCAGGCCGAAGGAGCCCACGGCGGCAATGATCTGGCTCTCTGTCAGGGAGGAGACCAGCATGCCCACGGCGATCTCCACTGCACCCAGCAGGAAAAAGGCCAGGATGGAGCAGTAGTCTGCCAGCAGGAAGGCCGACCCATTCAGGGCGATGATCAGGGGGCACAGGCAGGCGATGGCCACCGGAACGGCGAATACGGTCAGCATGGCGAAATATTTGCCCAGCACCACTGTGGTGATGGTGACCGGTGCCGTCAGCAGCAGCTGGTCCGTCTTGGAGTGGCGCTCGTCTGCCAGGGAGCGCATGGTGAGGACGGGGATCACCACCATAAACACCACCAGCACCGAGTTCAGGGAGACGGAAAAGTAGGGATATCCGGAAAACAGGTTGTTGACGAAAAAGTAGATGCCGATGAAAAAGGTCAGCACCGCCACAAAGACCCAGCCGGTCATGGAATTGAAATAGGAGCTGACCTCCCGCTTGTAAATGGCCTTCATTTCCGGACACCTGCCTTCTCTTCCGTGCGCTGGAACAGTGCCGCCGCCTGGGCGGCGACCTCGTCGTCGTCATCCGTCAGGTCCAGAAAGACCTCCTCCAGAGAGGCCATCCGGGGCCGCAGCTCCACCAGGGGGCACCGGGCTTCCGCAAAGGCAAAGAACAGGGCCTCCCGCACATCTCCCTCCGTGCGGACGGAGAAGCGGGCGGAGTCTGCGGTCTGCCCCAGCAGCGTGCAGGACACGACGCCCTGAACGCTGCGGAGCAGCGGCTCCGCCTGTTCCGGCGCGGCCTTGGCCGTAAGCTCCAGAGAACCGCCGGCAGAGAGCCGCTCCTCCAGCTCATCCGGTGTGTCGCACACCACGAACCGCCCCTTGCGGATGATGAGCACCCGGTCGCACACTGCCCGGATCTCCGAGAGGATGTGGGAGCTGATGATCACCGTGTGGCCTCTGGACAGATGGCGGATCAGTTCACGGATCTCCACCACCTGCTTGGGGTCCAGCCCCACGGTGGGTTCATCCAGGATGATGATCTTCGGAAAGCCCAGAATGGCCTGGGCCAGGCCCACCCGCTGGCGGTAGCCCTTGGACAGGTTCCGGATCAGCCGGGCGCTCATCTCCTCCAGGTGGGTCAGAGCCAGCACCTGGTCCAGCTGCTCCTCCTGCTCCTGTCTGGGGATCCTCTTCAGCTCTGCGCAGAAGGCCAGATACTCCTCCACGGTCATGTCCGGATACAGCGGCGGCAGTTCCGGCAGATAGCCGATACAGGCCTTGGCAGCCTCCGGCTCCTCCAGAATGTCGTGGCCCTCCACCAGGACCTGACCGCCGGTGGCGGCCAGATAACCCGTCATGATATTCATCGTAGTGGTCTTTCCGGCGCCGTTTGGGCCCAGAAAGCCGAAGATCTGGCCATCTTCCACGGTGAAGCTCAGATGGTCCACCGCATTGCGGTCTCCATAGCGCTTCACCAGATCTCTTACTTCGATCACGCAAACGACCTCCTTTTCGGGAAGAGGCAGGCGCCTCCTCCCCGGCGGCATCAGTATAGAGGGAGAATCTGAAACCTATCTGAAAAGGATGAACGGGACTTCATAAACTGTTCAAACTTTTTAAAGATTATTTTTAGATTTGCGAGTTATGATACAGACATCCTCCAAGAAGGATCGCTGATACCCCTCTCTTTTTTCATTTTTCATTTCCTTTCTCTCTGTGTGCGGCGGAGAGTGCCCCTGACCAGGGCGCTCTCCGCCGCATGCTGTCCGATTCGTGGAAAAAGGCGGAACACCGGGAAGGAAGATAGCTACGAAAGAAACCCAGGAGGGGTGTCTTTCGTTTTCAATCAAACCGCTTTTCAGGCCTTTCGGAAGGTCTGAAAAGCGCCGGCAGCTTGGCAAAATGAAATTTTGACAAGCTGGTGCGGCGGAGAGTGTCCCTGACCAGGGCGCTCTCCGCCGCATGCTGTCCGCATCTGCGTGAAAATGGCGTAAAAAAACACATTTTCCAGGAGGTCCCAGCGGGTTTTCCTTGCAAATCAGCACAAGTTCCGATATAATATTTCAGCAAATCTAAGTAACCGGGGCCAGAATGCGACTGCCCGGTGAACTAGGGAGGAAAAAAGAATGAGAGGCGTACACAGTGCTGTGGACGAGATCCGCCGCAATGTCTTTACCGAGGTGGCCCGTCTGGCCTATGAGGGCGGAGACCTGAACCGGGTGGACATGATCCCCTATACCATCGTGCCCGGCGAGGTGGCGCGGCACCGCCACGACGTATTTCTGGAGCGGGCCATCGTCCAGGAGCGGGTGCGGCTGGCTCTGGGCATGAGCCTGCAGCCCGCCGGCGAGCAGACTCCGGTCAGCGCCAACATCCAGGAGGCGGCCTCTGCCGATGACAAGTATTTTGAAGAGCCCCTGGTCAACATCATCTCCTTTGCCTGCAATGCCTGCCCGCCCAAGCAGATCCGCATCACCGACAGCTGCCAGGGCTGCCTGTCCCACCCCTGCATGAACGTGTGCCCCAAGGACGCCATCTATCTGGATAAGGACAAGCACTGCCACATCGACCAGGAGAAGTGCATCAAGTGCGGCCGCTGCTTCAACCAGTGCCCCTACCACGCCATCTCCAAGATCGAGCGCCCCTGCGCCGCCGCCTGCGGCATGGACGCCATCGAGTCCGACGACCTGGGCCGGGCCAAGATCAACTATGACAAATGCGTCTCCTGCGGCATGTGCCTGGTGAACTGCCCCTTCGCCGCCATCGCCGACAAGAGCCAGATCTTCCAGGTCATCAACGCCATGAACCGGGGCTCCGAGGTCATCGCCTGCGTGGCGCCTGCCTTTGTGGGCCAGTTCGGCAAGGCCGCCACCCCCGCCAAGCTGAAGGCCGCCATGCGCATCCTGGGCTTCCAGGATGTGGTGGAGGTGGCCATCGGCGCGGACCTGTGCACGGTGGAGGAGGCCAAGGACTTCCTGGAGGAGGTCCCGGAGAAGCTGCCCTTCATGGGCACCAGCTGCTGCCCCGCCTGGTCCGTCATGGCCAAGAAGCTGTTCCCGGAGTTCAAGGACTGCATCTCCATGGCCCTGACCCCCATGGTCATCACTGCCCGCATGGTGAAAAAGGACCATCCGAACGCCCGGATCTGCTTTATCGGACCCTGCGCCGCCAAGAAGCTGGAGGCCAACCGCAAGTCCGTCCGGTCCGACGTGGACTATGTGCTGACCTTTGAGGAGCTCCAGGGCATGTTCGACGCCAAGGACATCGACTTCAACACCCTGGAGGCGGACCCTGAAGACGGCCTGAACGAGGGCACCGCCATGGGCCGGGGCTTTGCCGTTGGCGGCGGCGTGGCCGCCGCTGTGGTGGAGGCCATCAAGCACATCGATCCCAGCCGGGAGGTGCAGATCGAGTACGGCGACGGCCTGCGGGAGTGCAAAAAGATGCTGATGATGGCCAAGGCCGGCAAGCGCAACGGCTATCTGCTGGAGGGCATGGCCTGCCCCGGCGGCTGCGTGGCCGGCGCCGGCACCATCACCCCCGTGCGGGAGAGCACCATGAACGTGGAAAAGTTCAAGAAGGAGGCCGCAGAGGTCAGCTGCACTGCCAGCCCCTTTGTGGACCGTCTGAAAGACGTGGAGGAATAACAGGCCGCTCTATGGTAAAAAAGAGGGACGCCCCAGGGCGTCCCTCTTCTTTCGTCCGAAAAAGCCGGCGGCGGATTCACAGCTGATACAGAAACACCATCAGCGGCATGGTCCCGATGCACAGCAGCGTGGTGATGGCATTGATGGCGCTGGCGTAGTCCCCCTCATGCCCATAGACCTGTGCGATCTGGGTGACATTGGA
Source organism: Oscillibacter valericigenes (assembly GCF_016902445.1). Classification (GTDB taxonomy): domain Bacteria; phylum Bacillota; class Clostridia; order Oscillospirales; family Oscillospiraceae; genus Oscillibacter; species Oscillibacter avistercoris. The sequence goes on from NZ_JACSNX010000015.1 coordinate 39,746, forward strand.
GGCAGCAGGGGCGCTGGCGGCCAGCAGGCTGATCAGCAGGATGGACTCCCCGTCCGGGGCCAGCGCGGCCAGACCGGAGAACTTCAGGATGCACAGCACGATCAGCGGCGCGGCGATGAGCCGCAGGAAGGCCACCTTCCAGATGCTGCGGATCCGCAGGACTGCCAGGATGTCCTGATCTCCCATGAGCATGCCGGCGACGATCATGCTCATGGGCCCCACCATGGCGGCCATGGAGTCCATGGTCCCCTCGATGACCGCAGGCAGGGAGATGTTCAGGGCGAACAGCAGCACCCCGGCGAACACGGAGAGGATGTTGACGTTCAGAAAGATCTTTTTCAGGGAGATGGTGCGGTCCCCGCTGAGCAGGATCCGGCAGTGGCTCCAGAGGGGGAACTGCTGCACCAGCTGATACATGCTGGAAAAGACCACCCACTGGGGCCCCAGGATGGCCGTCACCAGGGGGATGATCAGGTTTCCGCAGTTGGAGTAGATGACGGAGGCCTGTTCCACCGGCGTCAGATGCAGAGGCCGGCGCAGCAGGGCCGTGAAGACAAAGAACAGCACATGGATCCCGATGGCCGTTCCCAGAGAGAGTGCCAGGCCCTGGAGCAGCTCCGGGGTGCTGTCGATCTGAAAGGCGCCCACGATGATGCAGGGGATGACCAGATACAGGCACACCACAGAGAGCACCCGGCTGTCCGTGGGCTTGAGCAGCCCCACACGAATCAGGACCCATCCCAGGACGAGACAGAGAAAGAGCTGGACGATATGTTCAAGCAGCAGCAAAACCATGAAAAACTTCCCTCCCTAAAAAGCACGGTTTTTATCCTACCATGCCCGGGTGGGAAATACAACCGGCATCTTTCGATTTCGTTAAAAAAGACGAGAATTCGTAAAAAAACACTCCCGTCCATTGGACGGGAGTGTTCACAGGTTCGAAAAGACTGCCTCAGTCGGTGACGTAGGGCAGCAGAGCGATCTGCCGGGCACGCTTGATGGCCTCGGTCAGCTGACGCTGATGCATGGCGCAGGTGCCGGTGGTCCGGCGGGGCAGGATCTTGGAACGCTCAGACACAAAGCGGCGCAGCTTGGCGGCGTCTTTGTAATCGATATACTCGCACTTGTCCGCGCAGAACTGGCAGACCTTGCGGCGCTTGCCGCGGTTGGGGCGAGCGGGTCTCGCTTCACGATCAAAAGCCATGAAATGGTTCCTCCTTTATCAAAAGTCAGAACGGCAGTTCGCCGTCCTCTTCGCCGATCTCGGCGAAATCGGATTGTCCGCCCATCGGTGCGGCGCTGCGGCCGCCCATGGGGGCGCTGTAGGAAGCGGGTGCGCCGAAATCCCCGGCGCTGTCCCGTTTGGAATCCCCGAAGTAGACGTTGTCGGCCACGACCTCGGCGCTTCTGCGCTTGCCGCCGTCCTTGTCCGTCCAGTCGCGGATCTGCAGCCGGCCCTCCACCACGGCCATGCGGCCCTTGGTGAAGTACTTGCTGACGAACTCCGCAGTGCTGCGCCAGGCCACCACGTCGATGAAATCAGTCTCCTTCTCGCCGTTCTGGGACTTGAAGTCCCGGTCCACGGCCAGGGAGAAGGACGTGACGGCGGTGCCGCTTCCGGTGCGGCGCAGCTCGGGGTCCCGGGTCAGACGACCCATGATGATGATCTTGTTGAGCATGTCAATGCCCCCTTACTCGCCCTTGCAGACGATCAGGGAACGCATGATGCCGTCCGTGATCCGCAGAACACGGTCCAGCTCCTTCGGGAAAGAAGGCTCGCTGGTGAAGGTCATCAGGACGTAATAACCCTCGGTCTTGTAGTTGATGGGATAAGCCAGCTTGCGGCTGCCCCACTCTTCCACTTCCACAGCGGAACCATTCTGCTCAGCCAGGGTCTTGAACTTGTTCACCAGCGCGGCGATGTTCTCCTCACCCTGTGCAGGGTCGATGATATACACGACCTCATAATTGGCAGAAACCTTTGCCATATTTGCACCTCCTTCTGGACAAATGGCCCCCATTCAAGATGGGAGCAAGGATATGCCTGCAGACTGCAAGCCCTATTATTATATCGGAATTTCTGGAAATGTCAAGGAAAATCTGCGTTTTTTCTGTTCCCTGACAAAAAGACGTTCCCTTTTCCCTGGAAATATGCTATAAACTAGAGTGGAAAACTGGGAGGGAGCGATGATATGACGATCTCCATGGCGCTGTTCATTTTCTCGGCGCAGCTGCTGGCCTACACGGTCAAGGGGCTGATCGGCTTCGGCAATCCCCTGATCTCGGCGCCGATCTTGTCCATGGGCCTGGACAATGTGGTCATCACCCCGGGCACACTGCTGCTGGACTGCCCGGTGAACGCCTGGATCACCTGGAAGAACCGGCGCAGCTTCCAGTGGCGGCGGATCCTGCCGCTGCTGGCGGCCAACTTCTGCGGCGTGATCCCCGGCACGCTGCTGCTGCGGTTCTCTATGCCATGGATCATCAAGACGGTGCTGGGCGTCATTGTGGTGTTCCTGGGGCTGGAGATGGCCACCCGCTCCCTGCGGCCGGTGAAGCCGGACCGGAAGGACCGTCCCTGGCTGCGGCTGGTGGTATCGGCCTTCTCCGGTGTGTGCGCCGGTCTCTTCGGCATCAACATGTTCATCGTGGCCTACCTCCAGCGGACGGCGAAAGACTACAGCGAGTTCAAAGGCAGCATGTGCTTCCTCTTCTTTGGGGAAAACGCGGTGCGGGTGGTGACCTATCTCGTCACAGGGCTGTTCACCGGCCCGGTGCTGCTGTTTGCCCTGGTCTCTGTACCGGCGGCGGTGCTGGCCATGGCGCTGGCGGCGCGGCTGGGTCCCCGGCTGGAGGAGGGAAAGCTCCAGAAGGCGGCCATTGTCCTCTTCCTGCTGGGCGGTGTCAGCATCATTGTGAAGTCTGTGTTGTTCCATACATAAAACGACTCAAAAAGAGACGCCGTCAGGCGTCTCTTTTTTGTCACTCGGCGATATACTCCCGCACCCGGTAGGTGGCGCCGATCTCCTCCTCGCAGATCCTCCGGCAGTTCTCGATCTCCTCTTTCGGGATGGTGTCCACCACGGTCATCATCACGGTGGGCACGTATTTGCGGACCTCCTTGGTGAAGTCCTTCATGGCCTGGTAGGCGTCCGCCTGCTGGGGGTGGCACAGGGCGTTGTACTTCTCCGCCGTGTCGGTGTTCAGGGAGACGGACACCATGTCGAACCGGCCGGCAAACTCCGGGGCGATGTCCCGGCCGTTGATAAGGCTGCCGGTGCCGTTGGTGTCCATCCGGGTGAAGATCTTGGTGCCGTGTGCCTTCATCTGGTCGATGACCCAGCAGATGTCGTCGAACCGGTAGGTGGGCTCGCCGAAGCCCACGAACACCAGCTGCCTGTACTGGGAGAGATCGTGGCCCTCGATGGAGGACAGAATCTCCTCCTTTGTGGGCTCCCGCTTCAGCCACAGGTTGTGGGTGTAGATGCTGCCGCCGGAGCCCTGGTTGTGCCGCAGGCAGAATTCGCAGTTGAAGTTGCACCGGTTGGTGGGGTTCACATACAGGTTGTCCCCATATTCATAGGTGATGGTAAAGCCTTTTTCCATCTCAATTCACTCCTTGATCATTTCCTGTTTGCCGGCTGGCCGGGACCCTCCCCTCCAGCCCGAACAGCCGCAGGCCGTTGTTCCAGGCGGCCTCCGCCATCTCCTCCGGAGAGATGCCCTTCCACTCCGCCAGCTTTTCCACGATGTAGGGCAGGTTCCGGCTGTCGTTCCGCCTGCCCCGGTTGGGCACCGGACTCATATAGGGGGCGTCCGTCTCCACCACGATCCGGTCCAGAGGCGTGACGGCCACCACCTCCGGCGCCCGGCGGGCGTTCTTGTAAGTGACGGGGCCGTCAAAGCCCAGGTACCAGCCCCGCTTCAACAGCTCCTCCGCCATCTCCGGACTGCCGGAGAAGCAGTGGAACACCCCCCGGACCCCGGGAAACTCCTTTACGATCTCCAGGCAGTCCCCGTGGGCCTCCCGGTCGTGGACGATCACCGGCAGGTCCAGCTCCAGCGCCATCTGGAGCTGACGGCGGAACACCATCTGCTGGAATTCCTTCGGCGGGTTCTCCGCCCAGTAGTAGTCCAGGCCGATCTCCCCGATGGCCACCACCTTTTCATGTCCGCACAGGTCCCGGATGGCGTCGAAGTCCTTGTCCGTGCAGCCGGCGCAGTCCTCCGGGTGGAGCCCCGCGGCGGCGAACAGCCAGGGGCGGCTCTCCGCCAGGGCCAGGGCGGAGCGGGCGCTCTCCACGTCCACCCCGGGGATCACCACAGCCCCCACCCCGGCATCGGGCAGGGCGTCCAGCAGCGCCTCCCGGTCCCGGTCAAAGGCGTTGTCGTTGTAGTGGGCATGGGTGTCAAACAGCTTCATGGCCGTCACCTCTTCGGCAGAATTTCGATCCTACGGACGATTATAACACGCGCTGCGGAAAAGAAAAGGGCCAGAATCGGGAAAAGCATCCCGGCCAGAAAAACAAAAAGGACATCCCTGCGGATGTCCTTTCAGCCCGATATGATCAGCCGATCTTGTTGAGCTTCAGGGTCATGGCGCTCTTGCGGTGAGCGGCCGTGTTCTTGTGCAGAACGCCCTTGGCAACAGCCTGATCGACTTTCTTCACTGCAACCTTGTAAGCGCCATCGGCCTCGGTGCGATTGCCTTCTGCGGCAGCAGCCTCGAACTTCTTGATGGCGGTCTTCAGCTCGGACTTCGTAGCCTTGTTGCGGGCGTTGCGCACCTCAGCGATCAGAACGCGCTTCTTGGCAGACTTGATATTCGGCAAACCAAACACCTCCCTTAGGCAGAAATTTTGACTGTGGGAATCCGCTCCCACCATGCAGAATGATATTTTAACAGGGCACGGCCCAAAAAGCAAGACTTTTTTTATATTTTTTGTGTGAAAATTGTATATCGTGCCCCCTGCCGCAAAACCTAGGGACCGGACCACAAGATTTTGTGTTTGGGAGGCGGCGCACATTGTTCATCAAACGTACAGACCTGGCCCTGGAGGCCCGGGAGCTCTGGCAGGAGTCCGCGGAGCGGACCACCCGTCTCATGGGAGTGAAAGCCACCAAGCGGAAGCTGGAGGGCTATCCCGTCACTCGGGTGGACATCCTGGACCACCGGGGCGAGGAGGCTCTGGGCAAGCCCCGGGGCAGCTATTTCACCATCGACCTCACCACCTTCTGGCAGCGGAAGGCGGACTTTTTCGAGCGGGCCGTCCGGGCCGTGGGCACAGAGCTGAAGGCCCTGCTGCCGCCGGAGGGCTCCGCCCTGGTGGTGGGCCTGGGCAACGCCGCCATGACGCCGGACGCCGTTGGTCCCCTGGCGCTGGACAGCGTGCTGATCACCCGGCACCTGCTCTCCGCCATGCCCAGGCAATTCGCCGGATTCCGGCAGGTCTCGGCTTTCCGCACCGGCGTGCTGGGCACCACCGGCGTGGAGTCCGCCGAGGCGGTGCGGGGCCTGGTGGCGGAGGTCCAGCCCGCCATGGTCCTGGCCATCGACGCCCTGGCCTCCCGCCGGTGCGGCCGGGTGTGCGCCACGGTGCAGCTCAGCGACACGGGCATCATTCCAGGCTCCGGCGTGGGGAACCACCGGGCGGCATTGAATCAGGAGACGCTGGGGGTGCCGGTGTTTGCCATCGGCGTGCCCACGGTGGTGGACTCCGCCACCCTGGCGGCGGACATTCTGGAGGAGTCCGGCGCAGAGAAGGTGGACGAGGACCGGCTGCGGGGGGAGCATGAGGCCTTCATGGTCACCACCCGGGACATCGACCAGCAGGTGCGGGACCTTTCCAAGGTGGTGGGCTACGGCATCAACTGGGCCCTGCAGGATCTGGAGATCGAGGAGATGAATGCCCTGCTGAGCTGAGGCGCCGCCGCGCTGCCGAAAAGGCGCAGACCGGGAAGCGGTCTCGGCTTCCCGGTCTGCAAGCAGGGCGTCATGACTGGAATTTGGGGAGGGTGTTGGCACCGTGGGGCAGCAGCGTGGCCCGCAGGTCCCGGCCGCCGTTGAGCCGGCGGGACAGCTCCAGTGCCTCGTCCAGGGTCTTGACCACGTGGATCCTGGCGGTGCCGAAGTCCTCCTGGGCCATGTCGGTGACGGCGATCATGTGGTACTTTTCGGCGCTCTCGGCAAAGAGGTAGCCGATGAAGGCGCCGATGGAGAAGTTCTCCCGCAGGTCCTTCTCCCGCTCCTCCATGGTGGCAAAGCCTGCGATCTGCCGCTGGGTATCCTCGCTGCCGAAGCCCTCTTCCGACTTGGTCACCAGGATCAGGGTGCCGCCGTCGGCCACCACCTCCAGGGCATTGGAGAGGGTCTTGATGGTCTGGTAGAAATTCAGGTCCTTGGGATAGCCGCCGGCGCTGGCGATGACCAGAGGAGTCTTCTCCTTCACCGGCACGCCGTACATCCGGTCCACCAGATCACAGGCCGCCCGGTGGGCGGTGACCCAGTTGCCGGCAAAGGCGGCGATGATCTCCTGCTCGTCATTCACCACCACGTTCAGCAAAAACGTGGGGCGGACCATGGAGCAGGCCTCCATCATGTCGGCGTGGACCGGGTTGGCGGCGTTCATGTTGGCGCTGCGGACAGCGGGGTTGGAGCCGCTGCCGATGCCGGGATTCAGGGCCAGGTTGTGGTTTTTCATAATGGTCTCACGGCCGGCGATGCCCGGCAGGATGCTCTTGCGGCCGCCGCCGAAGCCCGCCATGAAGTGGTACACCACGCCGCCGGTGAGGATGATCTTGTCACAGGCCAGGGCCCGCTTGTCCAGCCAGACGGGGGTGCCCCGGCTTGTGGTGCCCACATAGGCCAGGTTGTCCTGGTCCGTGCAGACGTGGTCCTCCACCCGGATCCGGTCATACACCGGCTTGGTCACCAGGCCGATGTGCTCTTCCTCCGTCTGGCGGCGGTGGGTGCCGGTGGCGGAGAGGATGAGGATGTCCTCGTCCCGGACGCCGGCGGCCTCCAGCTCCCCGATGAGGATGGGGAGATAGGTGTCCGGCGCCTGCCAGCGGCGGGTCACGTCGGAGATGACGACGCAGACCTTGTCGCCGGCCTTCACCAGTTCCTTCAAAGGGGCGGAGTCGATGGGATGGTCCAGGGCCCAGCGGATGTGCTCCGCCGTGGTCCGCTGAGGCAGATCCACCTGGTTGGGCTCCAGCTCTGCGGCGATCAGCTCCGGGGGTAGATGAACTTCAAATTCCGTCTGTCCGTATTTCATGGGTTCTGTCATGAGGGTCACTCCTTGTTTTGGCACAGGGCCCTATCAGGGCCGCTGCTGATGTTATCCTCTTTATACGCCGATCCGGCGGAAATGTCGACGGCAAATGTCACAAAATTTGCCCGTCAGATGTCCAGCTCCAGCACCACCGGGCAGTGGTCGCTGCCCAGCACCTCGCTCCAGATGTCGGCGTTTTTGATTTTGTCCTTCAGCCGGTCAGAGACGATAAAGTAGTCGATCCGCCACCCGGCGTTGTTCTTCCTGGCATTGAAGCGGTAGCTCCACCAGGAGTAGGCCCCGGTCTTGTCCGGGTACAGGTAGCGGAAGGTGTCGGTAAATCCGCTGTCCAGGAGCGTTGTCATCTTCTCCCGCTCCTCGTCGGTGAAGCCGGGGTTGCGGCGGTTGGGGCCGGGGTTCTTGATGTCGATTTCCTCATGGGCCACGTTCAGGTCCCCGCAGTACACCACGGGCTTTTGGGCGTCCAGCTCCAGCAGATAGTCCCGGATATCGTCCTCCCAGGCCATGCGGTAGTCCAGCCGGGCCAGCTGGTCCTTGGAGTTGGGGGTGTAGCAGCACACCAGATAGAAGTCCGGGTACTCCGCCGTGATGACCCGGCCCTCATGCCGGTGCTCGTCGATGCCGAAGTCATAGGTGACGTTCAGCGGTTCCTGCCGGGTAAACACCGCGGTGCCGGAGTAGCCCGCCTTGTCGGCGCTGTTCCAGTAGCGGTGATAGCCCGGCAGATCGAATTCCGCCTGCTCGGGGCGCATTTTCGTCTCCTGCAGGCAGATGACGTCGGCATCGGCCACGGCGCAGAAGTCCAGAAAGCCCTTGCCCAGGCAGGAGCGCAGGCCGTTGACGTTCCAGGATACCAGTCTCATAGCAGTTCTCCTTTGGTAACGATCTCAGTCCTTTATTGTAGCCGATTTTCCACGGAAAAACAATGCTCTGTGGAAAAATCGCCCGTCTCCGGCCGGTCCGGGAAAAATGCGACAAAACATTGTAATTTTGGAAGACGGCGTATATAATATAAGAATCGTGCGTTCAATACCAGCCCTCTTCCATTCGGAGCGGCTGTGAAAAAGGAGAAGACCCTATGGAAAAGAAAAAGTTCTATATCACCACGCCCATCTACTATCCGTCGGACAAGCTCCACATCGGCCACACCTACTGCACCGTGGCCACGGACACCCTGGCCCGCTACCACCGGCTGAAGGGCGAGGACGTCATGTTCCTCACCGGCACGGACGAGCACGGCCAGAAGATCGAGACCAAGGCCAAGGAGGCCGGCGTCACCCCCAAGGAATTCGTGGACCACATCGTGGAGGGCGACCGGGGCGTCAAGGACCTGTGGAAGCTGATGAACATCTCCAACGACCGGTTCATCCGCACCACGGATGACTACCATGTGGAGAGCGTCCAGAAGATCTTCAAGAAGATGTACGACAAGGGCGACATCTACAAGGGCACCTACAAGGGCAAGTACTGCACCCCCTGCGAGTCCTTCTGGACCGAGAGCCAGCTGGTGGACGGCAAGTGCCCCGACTGCGGCCGCCCGGTCCAGGACGCCGAGGAGGAGGCCTACTTCTTCCGCCTGAGCAAGTACGCCGACCGGATCCGGGACCTGCTGGAGAACACCGACTTCCTGCAGCCCCGCAGCCGGGTCCATGAGATGGTGAAGAACTTCCTGGACCCCGGCCTGGAGGACCTGTGCGTCTCCCGCACCAGCTTCTCCTGGGGCATCCCGGTGGACTTTGACCCCAAGCACGTGGTCTACGTGTGGGTGGACGCCCTCAGCAACTATATCACCGCCCTGGGCTACGACAACGACCGCTACCACGACTACGACAAGGGCTGGTGGCCCGGCGTCAACATCGTGGGCAAGGAGATCGTCCGGTTCCACTCCATCATCTGGCCCGCCATGCTGATGAGCCTGGGTGAGCCGGTGCCCAAGCATGTGTTCGGCCACGGCTGGCTGCTGCTGGACGGCGGCAAGATGTCCAAGTCCAAGGGCAACGTGGTGGACCCCTATATCCTGGCGGAGAAGTTCGGCGTGGACGCCCTGCGGTTCTTCCTGATGCGGACGTTCCCCTTCGGCTCCGACGGCAACTTCTCCAATGAGCTGCTGATTCAGACCATCAACACCGACCTGGCCAACGACCTGGGCAACCTGGTCTCCCGCACCACCGCCATGGTGGGCAAGTACTTCGGCGGACAGCTGCCCGCCGGGTGCGGCGCCACGGAGATGGAAAAAAAGGCCGCCCAGTCCTCCGCGACCCGGGAATCCACGATGTGCTTCGGATCTGACGATCCCAACGATCCGGTCCTCTTTGACCTGGACCTGGTGAGCAAGGCCGCAGGGCTCCGGTTCGACTATGAGGAGGACATGGAGACCTTCGCCCCCCACAAGGCCCTGGACGAGGTGTTCAAGGTCATCCAGCGGGCCAACAAGTATATCGACGAGAACGCCCCCTGGGCGTTGGCCAAGGATATGGAGGCCAACGGCGCCCGGCTGGCCCACGTGCTGTACAACCTGCTGGAGGCCACCCGCATCTGCGGCATCCTGCTGACGCCCTTCATGCCGGAGAGCTGTGAGAAGCTCTTCGCCCAGATCGGCGCCCCGGCGGAGGCGCAGACCTGGGATGCGGCCGCGGTGTGGGGCGCCCTGCCGGAGACCGCCGCTGTCACCAAGGGCGAGAACCTGTTCCCCCGGCTGGATCTGGACAAGGCCCTGGCCGAGCTGGAGGCCGCGGAGGCCGAGGCCAAGAAGGCCGCTCTGCCCGCTATCGAGGTGGAGCCCCAGCTGACGGAGAAGGTGGACTTCGACACCTTCTGCAAGTCCGACTTCCGGGCGGTGAAGGTGAAGGCCTGCGAGGCGGTGAAGAAGAGCGAGAAGCTGCTGAAATTCACCCTGGACGACGGCACCGGCGTGGACCGGCAGATCCTCTCCGGCATCCACAAGTGGTACGAGCCGGAGGACCTGGTGGGCAAGACCCTGATCGCCATTGTGAACCTGCCGCCCCGGAAGATGATGGGCCTGGAGAGCAACGGCATGCTGATCTCCGCCGTCCACACGGAAAAGGGCGAGGAGTGCCTGCACCTGATCATGGTGGATGACGCTATTCCGGCGGGCGCGAAGCTCTGCTGAGGGCTTCGAGGGGGAGCAGGCTCCCCCTCGACCTCCCCCACCCCCAGTGACGTCGGTCACTGGGGACGCCGCCCTGGGCGGCTGGGTCAACGTATTTTCGGCAGGCGCATGTCCTGCCGAAAATGATTGAAATTTCTTCGTTCGCCAACGGCGAACGAACTGGGGAAAGCGGTGAAGCGCCGCCTACGGCGGATGAAGCGAACCGCTTTCGAGGCAGCGGCACGATTGGCGGCCCGAACAGGGCCGGGAATCGTAATGCCGCAACGGTGTAAACCAACGGTTTTCCCCTAGAGCCCCTTTCCTTTGCGAAAACAGCCGGCACCAAGTGGTGCCGGCTGTTTTTTTAACGCAGGGATTTGTTGGAGAGTTCTGTGTAGATCCGCTTGCCGTCTGTCAGATCGGAGCGCAGGAGGGAGATCCGCCGGACCACCATGCTGGCGTGGGGGACGGTCACCTGCGGGGCCTCGCCCCGCCAGCGGCGGACCAGGGTGATATGGGGACGGAAGGGGCGGTCCTCCAGGCGAAAGCCCCGGGCCCGGAGGTCCGCCTGCAGGGACAGGGCCAGGTCCTCCAGGGCCGGGTCCCCCCGGACGCCGGCCCACCACAGGTCGCCGAAGTGTCCCGGCGGGCCGCCCACCGCCAGAGTGAAGGGGCGGCAGGCCGCCGCGTTCAGCGCGGCGCGGGCGCCGGGCAGGTCTGCCGTCTCCCCCAGGAAGGCCAGGGTCAGGTGCAGGTTCTCCGGCGGGGGAAAGGAGCCTCTCCCCTGGCGGCGCAGGTCCGCCTGGGCGGTGAGCAGGGCCTCCCGCACCGCCGGGGAGAGCTGGATGGCCAGGAAGAGCCGCATGAATTTTTCCTCCTTTTCAAAGGGTTTTGATTGCGTCCTCCCCGGTTCTGGTGGTACAATAGGGACCATCGGCAACAGACGAAAGGAGTTCCCATGAGACTGCAAAGCGCGATTTTTGATATGGACGGCACCCTGCTGGACTCCATGCCCATCTGGCGGGACCTGGGCACCAGCGTCCTGCGGGGCCTTGGCATCGAGCCCGAGCCGGAGACCAGCGAGATGCTGAAGACCCTCTCCCTCCGGCACGGGATCGCCTACTGCAAGGAGCACTACCACCTCCCCCAGACGGAGGAGGAGCTGATCGGCCGGGTGGTGGGCCGGGTCGCGGACTTCTATCAGAATGAGGTCCAGGCAAAGCCCGGCGTGGAGAAGTTCCTCTCCCTTCTGAAGATGGAAGGCGTGTGGATGTACGTGGCCACCGCCACGGACCGCCCTCTGGCGGAAGCGGCCCTCCGCCACGCGGGGATCGACCACTACTTCCGGGGCCTCATCACCGTGGCGGAGGTGGGCGTCGGCAAGCGGGACAGCGCCGAGATCTACGAGCGGGCCATGCGCCGCCTTCAGTCCAACAAGAAGGATACGGTAGTGTTTGAGGATGCCTTCCACGCCATCCGGACCGCCAAGGCCGCCGGGTTCCGGGTGGCGGCGGTGTATGACGCCTCGGAGGAGGCCAACCAGCCGGCCATTCGGGAGATGGCAGACTACTACATCCGCTCCTTTGAGGAGATGTTCGAGACCAGGAGCCTCGAGTGAGCATATCGGAAACAAGGCAGCCCGCCCGGCAGGAAGCCGGGCGGGCTGTTGTCTGTTTACAGAGCGGCGATTTCCGCCTCCCGGGCGGCGTCCAAGGCCGTCAGTGTGTTGGCGGCGTCCAGCAGGGCGGTGCGGAAGCTGCCGCTGCCCCGTCCGCCGGAGAGACGTTCCGCCCGGCGGGCGCAGACCTTCCAGAAGGCGGAGGCCAGGGCGGCCGCAATGGCGGCGTCCGGCTCCACGGCGGCGAACACCCCGCACAGCACCGACAGCATGCAGCCGGTGCCGGTGACCAGGGACATCCGGTCGCTGCCGCCGGTGACGCACCAGACCCGCTCCCCGTCGGTGACCAGATCCTCCGGGCCGGAGAGGAGCACCGCCGTGTGCCGGCGCCGGGCCAGCTCCATGGCGGTATCCCGCCGGACGTCTTGGCTGGCGGGCAGCGGGCTGTCCACCCCCTGCTCCCGGCCGTCGGTGCCCAGCAGGGCCTGGGCCTCCCCCAGATTCACCCGCAGGATGGCGGGGGTGAAGCCGTCCAGCAGCTGCCGGACCTGTCCCAGCCGCCAGGGGCTGGCGCCCACGCCCACCGGGTCCAGCACCACCGGGTGATGGGCAGAGGCGGCGCAGATCCGGCAGGCCCGGAATTTTTCGGCGTCCGGGGTGCCGGTGTTCAGCACTGTGGCGCCGCTGACGGCAGAAATGGCCGTCATCTCCTCCGGGGCCTGGGCCATCATGGGGCTGGCGCCCACCGCCAGGGCCAGATTGGCGCAGTCGTTGGCGGTGACGATGTTGCTGACGCAGTGGATCAGGGGCCGCCGGCGGCGGACCTCCTCCAGCTGGGTGAAATCAAACATGGGAAGGACCCTTTCACAGTCGAACTCAGTGCTCCAGCGCAGTCTGCATGGTCTTGAGGGCACCGCTGCGCTTCAGGGCAAAGACCAGGGCGCCCGCCAGGACGGAGCCGCCCACCGTGGAGATCAGGAAGGGCACCACATAGGCGGTGTAGCCGATGCTGCCGGCCACCTTGCCCATGAAGGCGATGGCGATGGGATAGGACAGCAGGCCGCCGATGATCCCGGTGCCGAACACCTCGCCCACCAGCGTGGCGGGCAGGTTCTTCGTCTTCCAGTACACCAGGCCGCACAGCAGCGCGCCGCACATGCTGCCCGGGAAGGCCAGCAGGCTGCCCAGGCTCAGGGCGTTCCGCAGCAGGCTGGCGGCAAATGCAACCACCACGCCGTACCACGGGCCCAGGAACACGGCGCAGATCACGTTTACCATGTGCTGCACCGGCGCGCACTGGCTGCCGAATACCGGGAACTGGAACATGCTGCCCACCACGGCCACGGCGCACAGCACGCCGGCCAGAGCCAACTTTTTCGTTTTCATAGAGATCGCTCCTTTGATCCATCAGAATTTGCAGGGAGAAAACGGCGCAAAAACAGCGTTTCCCCCTTGCCATGCAAGGTCCAGCAGACGGATCCCGCCTGCTGTGGAAAATCGGTCGAGGCTCCCTGGCCTCCTCTCACGCCGGAACACGGCTTCCCATCGCTGTTTTTCCGGCCCGGACCCAGGGCGCTCCCCCTCGGCCCGCTCCCGGTGGTCCCGGGGCGCCGGTGTTCGTGTCCTCCGATGCACATCCTTTCCGTCTCAAAGTAAAAACAGCGGGCACCCATGGGTGCCCGCCGTACGGTATGTCTGGACATCACTTCCTACGGTGGCATTACCCACATCAGGTGAAGGGTCGAAGCGCACGCTTCCTCTCAGCCGGTACCGGCTCCCCTGTTTTGTCGGCTCTATTATGACACCGCCTGCGGGAATTTGTCAAGCGGCATGTTGAACGAAGACGGCCTGTCTCTGAAAAAAGCCAGCGCCGCTCTTCCGGCGCCGCCCGTCAGGCGCTCCGGCTTCTGAAAAAGCGGATGAAGAGGACAGCAGATCTCACCCACCAGATGACCGTAGTGACCACAGAGAGCCCCAGCACGATTTGATCCGTGCGGTCGGTGAGGTCCAGAGTCCTTCCGTAACAGACTGCGCAGATGGTCCAGAGAATCGCCGTGACAACGCTTAGGATCACATACCACCGTGGGACTGGGGATTTCTTCATAGCGAATCCCTCCCTGCTGTCTTTTTTACACGGGACATCTTCCCTTTTGATCATCATACCATCTTTCCCGGTCAAAAGCAAGGGATCTTTCACGGGACAAAGCCGCGTTCCGGCGGAGGAAACGGCCCGGTTCTGCTTGCAATCCGGCGGGAAAAGGGGTATGATGGGAGGCAGAAAACGGGGAGCCCGCTGGCGCGGGCTGAGAGGAAGCCAGCCAGGCTTTGACCCTTCACCTGATTTGGATCATGCCAACGTAGGGAAATCATGAGGCGCGCTGCCGCGGACGACCGGATTTGGTGTGTCCGTGGTTTTTTGCATCAAAGGAAGGATGAGACGTATGAAGATCGACGCCAAGCGGCTGCGGCTGTACGCTGTGACGGACCGGGCCTGGGCCGGCGGCACGGAGGGCCTGCTCCGCCAGGTGGCGGAGGCCATCGACGGCGGGGCCGGCATCGTCCAGCTGCGGGAAAAGCACCTGGGCCAGGCGGACTTCCTGGCGGAGGCGGAGCGGTTCGTGGCCCTGTGCCGGGAAAAGGGCGCCGTCAGCATCATCAACGACAATGTGGACATCGCCGCCCAGGTGGGGGCCGACGGTGTCCACATAGGCCAGGAGGATCTGGAGGCCGGCCGGGCTAGGGAGCTGCTGGGGCCGGACAAGGTCATCGGCGTCTCCGCCCACTCGGTGGCCGAGGCACTGGCCGCCCAGGCGGCGGGAGCGGACTACCTGGGGGTGGGCGCAGCCTTCGTCACCGGTACCAAGACGGACGCCAAGCCCATCTCCCGGGAGACCATCCGGGCCATCACGGCGGCGGTGGACATCCCGGTGGTGGCCATCGGCGGCATCAGCCGGGACAACATCCTGGAGCTGCGGGACTGCGGCCTGGACGGCGTGGCGGTGGTCTCCGCCCTCTTCGCCCAAACCGACGTGAAGGCGGCGGCGGCGGAGCTGCTGCGCCTGTCGGAGGAGATCGCCCGATGAACATTAAGGGCGCCATCTTTGACCTGGACGGGACCCTGACAGACTCCATGTACATCTGGCAGCAGGCTCCGGTAGACCTGGTGCGCCGGTATGGCGGGGACCCGCCGGAGGACCTGGCCCGGGACCTGAAGGAGATGGGCCGCCGGGAGGCGGCGGAATACCTGCGGGAGCGCTTCGCTCTCTCCGCCACGCCGGAGGAGCTGATGGACACCCTCAACGACCTGGTGACGGAGGAATACCGGTCCCGGGTGCCCATGAAGCCCGGGGCGGACAAATTGCTCTCCCGGCTGGCGGAACGGAACATCCCCTGCTGCATCGCCACCGCCAGCGAGGTGTTCCAGGCCCGCTCGGCCATGGAGCGGCTGGGACTGTGGAAATACTTCCGCTTTGCCGTCAGCTGTGTCCGGTACGGCGGCAAGACCCGGCCGGACATCTATCTGGAGGCCGCCCGGCGGCTGGGGACCCCACCGGCGGAGACGGTGGTGTTCGAGGACGCCCTCCACGCCGCCCGCACCGCCCATGAGGCGGGGTTCCGGGTCTGCGGTGTCTGGGACACCTCCGCCCAGGAGGACCAGGCGGCGCTGGAGACTCTTGCGGACTGGTACGTCCGGGACCTGGGAGACTGGGCCCCGTAAGAGACGAGGAACCGCGGCCTGCAGGCCGCTTCCGGCGGCGGATCGGGGGCACCACCTTCCGCCGCTTGATAAAACTTCAATGCAAGGAAAGGAAGCATGGATATGAAGACAGCATTGACGATCGCTGGGACCGATCCCAGCGGAGGCGCCGGCATCCAGGCAGACATCAAGACCATGACCGCCAACGGCGTGTTCGCCACCTGCGCGGTGACGGCCCTGGTGGCCCAGAACACCACCGGCGTCAAGGACATCGTGGAGTGCACCCCGGAGTTCCTGGCGGAGGAGCTGGACTGCGTGTTCACCGACATCTTCCCCGACGCGGTGAAGACCGGCATGGTCTCCAGCATCCCCCTGATCGAGACCATCGCCGCCAAGCTGAAGGAGTACGGGGCGAAAAATCTGGTGGTGGATCCGGTGATGGTGGCCACCTCCGGAGACCGTCTGATCTCTGAGGACGCGGTCTCCGCCCTGAAGGAGCTGCTGCTGCCCCTGGCCACGGTGCTGACCCCCAACATCCCGGAGGCGGAGATCCTCTCCGGCATGACCATCACCGATACCGCCGGCATGGAGGCCGCCGCAAAGGCCATCAGCGAGCGGTACGGCTGCGCCGTGCTGTGCAAGGGCGGTCACCAGGTGAACGACGCCGACGACCTGCTGTGGCGGAACGGCAGCGGCAAGTGGTTCCGCGGCAAGCGCATCCACAACCCCAACACCCACGGCACCGGCTGCACCCTGTCCAGCGCCATCGCCTCCAACCTGGCCAAGGGCTTTGACCTGGACACGTCGGTGGAGCGGGCCAAGGCCTATATCTCCGGCGCCCTGGGGGCCATGCTGGACCTGGGCCGCGGCTCCGGCCCCATGGACCACATGTTTGATCTCAAAAGCGTCTACTGCGAGGGGCTGCCGGACTGATACCGGCGCCCGGCGAGAGGGAGGGACTGCCTGCACCGGCGGTCCCTCTTTTTTAAACAAAACGTTTTAAGACGCTTTTAAGGTTAAAAATACAGGTATGTTCCATTAAAATAACCAAATTCAAAACTTTTTAAAAAATCTTTCAGGTTGATTTTAGCTTCCGGTGCTATCGTGGCTCCATCAAAGTTCCGCAGGGCGGAAGAGATGAAAGGAGCGGCGTCGCATGCTTAGAAAACGACAGGATCGGGAGGCGGAGGGCCTCTCAATTACGGACGGAACCCAATCCGGGGCGGGACCGGGCACCAGGGAGCGCATCCGCGGCGGGCTGAAAAAGCTGCTGCGGGGAAGGAAACGCAAGATGATCGCGCTGGTCCTGGTGGCGTCCATCGCCGGCGGCGTGGTGGTCTGGAGAGGACACGGGCAGACAGCGGCCGCGGCCACAGAGTACCAGGAGGCGGCAGTAGAGCGCCGCTCCATCACCAATTCCCTCAGCGCCAGCGGAACCCTGGAGCCGGCGGACTCCTACACCGTCAACACCCTGGTCTCCGGCGATCCTCAGCGACACCTTTGAAAAGGGCGACCAGGTGGAAGAGGGGCAGCTGCTGTACACCATCGACTCCTCCAATGCCAGCAGCAGCCTGACCCAGAGCCAGAACAGCTACTCCCAGGCCCAGACCTCCTACCAGCAGGCGGTGGATGCGAAATACCCGGAGGCGGACCTGACAGGCACCGTCAGCGAGGTCTACGTCAACGAAGGAGACAGCGTCAGCGCCGGCACAGAGCTTCTGAAAATCGTGGCGGATGAGAACATGTACATCGACTTCTCCTTCACCTATGCGGACAGCGATGACTTTTATATCGGCCAGTCCGCAACGGTGTTTATTGACGGCTTTGCCGGGTCCCTCACCGGCACGGTCACCGCCGTGTCCAGTTCGTCTGCGGCGGTGTCTACCGGCGTGCCGCTGACCACTGTGCGGGTGCGGCTCACCAATCCGGGACTGGTGACTACGGACTACACGGCCAGCGCCGTCATCGGCAGCTACTCCAGCTACGGCCAGGCGTCCATCAAGGTGGGAGCCAGCAGCGTCATCACGGCGGAGGCCTCCGGCAAGGTCTCTGGCTTTGACTGGCTGGTGGGCGACACCATCTCCAGCGGGGACCGGATCTGCACCATCACCGGCGACAGTGTGGACAACGCCATCGAGAGCGCCCGCATCAGCGTCAGCAACGCAGCCACCAGCCTGGAAAGCGCCCAGGAGAACCTGGAAGACTACTCCATCACCGCCCCCATCTCCGGCACCGTGGTCACCAAGACTGCCAAGGCCGGGGACAACATCGAGGGCGGCTCCGACAGCACCCTGTGCGTCATCTACGACCTGAGCTATCTGGAGATGACCATGTCCATCGACGAGCTGGACATCAGCTCCGTGGAGGTGGGTCAGGAGGTCCAGATCACCGCCGACGCCGTGGAGGGCAAGACCTACACCGGCGTGGTGACGGAGGTGTCTGTGGCGGGCACCACCTCCGGCGGCATCACCACATATCCCGTCACCGTCCGCATCGATGAGACGGACGGCCTGCTGCCCGGCATGAACGTGGACGCGGAGATCGTGATCTCCTCCACAGAGGATGCCCTGGCGATCCCGGCCTCTGCCGTGAACCGGGGCGACACAGTTCTGATCACCGCTGACTCCCCCAGCGCCGCCAACGCCCTGGATCAGGAGGCCCCGGAGGGCTATGTCTACGTGGCGGTGGAGACCGGCGTCAGCGATGACAGCTACATCGAGATCCTCTCCGGCCTGCAGGAGGGGGACACGGTGGCCTATCTCCAGACGACCTCCTCCAGCAGCTCTGACAGCGGCATGATGATGGGCGGCATGGCCGGCGGAATGCCCAGCGGCGGAATGCCCTCCGGCGGAGGCGGCATGGCCGGCGGTCCGGGAGGCTTCTGATGAGCAGTCTGATCGAATTCCGGGAGGTCTGCAAGTACTACCAGATGGGCGACACCACCGTGAAGGCGGCGGACCGCATCTCCTTCCAGATCCAGAAGGGGGAGTTCGTGGCCATCGTGGGCCAGTCCGGCTCCGGCAAGTCTACCTGCATGAACATCATCGGCTGCCTGGACGTGCCCACCTCCGGCACCTATCTGCTGGACGGCCAGGATGTGGACCAGATGGACAAAAACCAGCTGGCCGCCATCCGCAACAAGATGCTGGGATTCATCTTCCAGCAGTATAACCTGCTGCCCAAGCTGACCCTGCAGGAGAACGTGGAGGTGCCGCTGATGTACGCCGGCGTCCCCAAGCCGGAGCGGCACGAGCGGTCCCGCATCGCCCTGGAGATGGTGGGCCTGGGGGATAAGCTGAAGCACAAGCCCATGCAGCTCTCCGGCGGCCAGCAGCAGCGGGTGTCCATCGCCAGGGCCCTGGCCGGGGACCCGGCGGTGATCCTGGCTGACGAGCCCACCGGCGCCCTGGACTCCCACACCGGGCGGGAGGTGCTGACCATGCTGCAGCAGCTCCACGCCGCGGGGAACACCGTGGTGCTCATCACCCACGACAACTCCATCGCCGTCCAGGCCCAGCGGATCATCCGGCTGGAGGACGGCCATGTGATCTACGACGGGGACGCCAGCGCCCCCGAGGCGGTGGTCACACCCAACCTTGCGGGAAGGGGGGCTGCTGGATGAATTTGGTCGAGACCTTTCAGATGGCGGTCCAGAATATCCTCAGCAGCAAGATGCGGACCTTCCTCACCATGCTGGGCATCATCATCGGCGTGTGCGCGGTCATCGTCATTGTGGGCCTGGGCAACGGCATGCAGGGGTACATCGAGGACAGCTTCGCCGACATGGGCACCGACTCCCTCACGGTGACCATCGCCGGCCGGGGCTCCTCCCGCACGGTGTCGGAGGAGGAGATGTACCAGCTGGTGGAGGACAACAGCGAGACCTTCAAGCAGATCTCCCCCACCGTCACCATGAGCGGCTCTGTGAAGATCGGCAGCGACTCCCTGACCGCCACCTCTGTCACCGGCGTCAGCGAGGACTATTTCAACATGAAGGGCTATGAGATTGCCCAGGGCCGGGGACTCCAGTATACGGATATGACCGGCCGGAAAAAGGTCTGCGTGGTGGGCCAGTATCTGAACCAGTATTATTACGGCGGCGCCGCTGTGGGCCAGACGCTGAAGGTGGGCGGCACCACCTTCACCATCGTGGGCGTCATGGCGGCGGAGGCCAGCGAGCTGGAGGAGGGCGGCACCGACGACTGTGTGTTCGTCCCCTACTCCACCGCCGCCCGCCTCAGCTTCACCGGCACGGTCTCCAGCTATACCATCACGGTCCAGGACACGGACCAGATCGCAGAGGCAAAGACCACCCTGGAGAGCGCCCTCTACGCCATCTTCGAGGATGACGACGCCTACACCGTGGGGAGCATGGCGGAGATGGTGGAGGAGATGAACTCCATGGTGAATATGATCATCTACATCCTGGCGGGCATCGCCGCCATCTCCCTGGTGGTAGGCGGCATCGGCATCATGAACATCATGCTGGTGTCCGTTACGGAGCGGACGAGAGAGATCGGCATCCGCAAGGCCCTGGGGGCTCGGGAGAGCGCCATCATGCGCCAGTTCGTCATTGAAGCGGCCACCACCTCCTCCCTGGGAGGTGTGCTGGGGATCGCCCTGGGCTTCGGCCTCTCTGCGGCGGCCACGGTGGTCATCGCCAACGTGATGCCCGACACTCCCATCACCGTCAGCCCCAGCATCGCTGCGGTCCTGATCGCCTTCGACGTCTCCGCCGGCATCGGCATCGCCTTCGGCTATCTGCCGGCCAAAAAGGCGGCGGTGCTGAACCCCATCGACGCGCTGCGATACGACTGACGGCTATCCCTTTTCTCCGGCAGCGGATCCCGGCGGATCCGCTGCCGTTTTTCTTGCCGGAGGCATCCGGCTGTGGTACAATGGCGCAAAGTGCCCGGCGGACAGCCGGAGCACCCTGTGAAAGGAAGCGATATCCATGCGGGAGATCCGAAAGAAGCGTGCGGTTGCCACGGCGGCCCGCCGGGAGAGGAAGTGGTCGATGCAGTAAAAAACGGAGGAGATCCTATGAATGATACCATCCGCGCGCTGGGCCTGCCGGACCCTGACGCGGTTTTTCCCAACGAATACGGCACATCCTGCTATATCAAGAATGTGGTGAAGGCCCCGAACATCCAGATCGGGGACTACACCTACTACGACGATCCGGCGGACCCCGCGGGGTTTGAACAGAACAACGTTCTGTTCAACTATCCGGAGTTCGGGGACCGGCTCATCATCGGCAAATTCTGCTCCATCGCCGCCGGGACCCGGTTCATCATGGGCCCGGCCAACCACCGGATCAGCAGCGTCAGCACCTATCCCTTTCAGGTGTTCGGCGGGGCGTGGGCCGCGCTGGCGCCGCCCCACCTGGACCAGCTGCCCCGGAAGGGGGACATCGTGGTGGGCAGCGACGTGTGGATCGGCCGGGAGAGCGTGATCCTGCCGGGGGTCCACATCGGCGACGGCGCCATCATCGCGGCCCGCTCCGTGGTGGCGAAGGACGTGCCCCCCTATACCGTGGCGGGCGGCAATCCGGTCCGGGTGCTGAAGCAGCGGTTCCCGGAGGATCTGGTCCGGCTGCTGCTGGCCTGGCGGTGGTGGGACCTGCCGCCGGAGGAGCTGGCGGAGGCCGTTCCCCTGCTGTGCGACCCGGACCTGGACGCGGTCCGGTCCGCCATCCGGCAGCGCCTGGAGAAATGAACAGGAGAGCACCCGGATCAAAAGAGGACCCGGCCCCTTTTGGGGCCGGGTCCTTCCGGCAGTTACGGCATGCCGGGCGCCTGAGGTCCGAGGGTGAAGGACGGCAGGCTCCGCCGGCAGCCGTTTTTCTCGTAAAACGCCTCCGCCCCCGGCTGGGCGCCGAAGTACAGCAGCGTGGGGGTGTGGGTCCCGGCCAGCTGCAGCAGCCGGCTGCCGATGCCCCGCCGCTGGTATGCCGGCAGCACCAGCAGCTCTGTGATGGTGCCGAAGAAGCAGCCGTCGGTGAGGATCCGCAGGCAGCCCACCAGCTGTCCGCCGTCCCGGGCGGTGATGTTGAGGGTCCGCGCCAGAGCCGTCCGGGTCTTTTCCGCATCGTAGTCCCCCGGCCAGATTTGATCCACAAAGGCCAGAAATCCATCCGGCGTGAGAGAGCGGTCGTCCACCCGATATTCCATGGCGTTGTCCTCCTCAAAGCAGTTATCACATGCGGAGCGGGCTCAGTCCTCCGCCATCTCCCGCATCAGGGCGATCTCCCGGGCGTAGCCGGGCAGGTCGTTGGGGGTCTCCAGACAGAAGGGCAGGCCCTTCAGCGCCGGGTGGCGGACGATCCGCCCCAGGGCCTCCAGCCCGATGGTCCCCTCCCCCAGGCAGGCGTGGCGGTCCTTGTGGCTGGCCGGCGGATTTTTGCTGTCGTTCAGGTGGACGGCCTTCAGGCGGCGGAGCCCGATGATCCGGTCGAAGGCCGTCAGCACGCCGTCCAGGTCGCCGATGATGTCGTAGCCTCCGTCGGACACGTGGCAGGTGTCCAGGCAGACCCCCATCTTGTCGGAGAGCTCCACCCGGTCCAGAATGGCCCGCAGCTCCTCAAAGCGGCTGCCCACCTCACTGCCCTTGCCGGCCATGGTCTCCAGCAGCACCGTGGTGGACTGGTCCGGCCGGAGGATGGCGTTGAGCCCGTCGGCAATGAGGGCGATGCCGGCCTCCAAGCCCTGGCCCACATGGCTGCCGGGGTGGAAGTTGTAGTACTGCCCCGGCACGTGCTCCAGCCTTGCGAGGTCGTCCGCCATGGTCTCCCGGGCGAAGGTGCGGTTCTTCTCTTCGGCGCCGCAGAGATTCAGGGTGTAGGGGGCATGGGCCACGATGGGACCGAAGCCGTGCCGGGCCATCAGGTCCCGCAGGGCCGAGGCATCCGCCGGGTCCAGGTCCTTGGCCTTGCTGCCCCGGGGATTGCGTGTAAAGAATTGAAATGTGTTGGCCCCCAGCTCCAGCGCCTGGCGGCCCATGGCCGCAAAGCCCCTGGAGGAGGACAAGTGGCAGCCGATGTACAGCATGGCGGTGTCTCCTTCCGTCGAACGCCGCCTTCCAAAGAAGGCGTTTTGTTTTTTTCATCATACCACATCCGCGCGCCTGCGGCACCGGCAAAAGCAACAAAAAAGCGCCCCCCGGCTCTGCACCGGGGGGACGCTGCTGCCGGGCCAAGGGAGAGCGGCGGCCCGCCCGGCGGGGCCTTATATGTTCCGGGCGCCGGAGTCCGCATCACCGTCGGAGATGAACAGCTCCTCCGCTTTCTGCTGTGCGTCGATCAATTTGGCCTGCAGCCGGCGCAGGGATTCCTCCGCGTCGGTGATGGCGTTGAAGAGCAACAGGTATTCTTTGGAAACCTTCTGCATATGGTATTCATCCTTTCTAAACCGCCACAAGATATGGAAGTTGCCTTTATCATACACAAGGGCGGCAAGAAATTCTGTCTGAATCTGTCGAGACATCCTGAGTTTTGCAAAAATTTCAAAAATCACATGAGATTTTCTGAAAAACGAAAGAAAACCCGTCTGTTTTGACAAAAAATCAAAAATTTGACCGAATCCGCCCGCACCTGGGCGAAGGGACGGGAAAAGACGGGCCCGCCTTTGGCGGACCCGTCTCAGTCTGTCGACAAACCCGGAAATCCGGGAAAATGGGAAGGAAGATAGCTACGAAAGAAACCCAGGAAGGGTGTCTTTCGTTTTCAATCAACCGTTTTCCAGAACTTTTCAAAGTTCTGGAAAA
>NZ_JACSNX010000016.1 GCF_016902445.1 Oscillibacter valericigenes
CCCCGCCGCGCCCCGCGCGGTGGGGAGAGGAGGAGCAAGGGAGCGGGCGCAGTTTTCGCCGCAGGCGGAAACGGAGCTGAGCGGACTTTGCGACGACGACAATGGGGGGCGCATCCCGCATGGACAATGCCCCCTGGCGGGAGCCAGTCTCCCCGGGCGGTTGATGACCGCCCCTACACCTCTGCCGGAAGCGTTTCCGGCATCGAAAGAGAAACCTCTCCTGAAAGGAGTCAATCATACCCATCATGCAGGATAAGATCATCGTCAAAGGCGCCCGCGCCAATAATCTGAAGAACATCGACGTCACCATCCCCCGGGACAAGCTGGTGGTCATGACGGGCCTCTCCGGCTCCGGCAAGTCCTCCCTGGCCTTCGACACCATCTATGCCGAGGGCCAGCGGAGGTATGTGGAGTCCCTCAGCTCCTATGCCCGGATGTTCCTGGGCCAGATGGACAAGCCCGACGTGGACTATATCGAGGGCCTGAGCCCCGCCATCTCCATCGACCAGAAGACCACCAGCAAGAACCCCCGGTCCACCGTGGGCACGGTGACGGAGATCTACGACTACCTCCGCCTGCTGTGGGCCCGGGTGGGCACCCCCCACTGCCCCAAGTGCGGCAGGAAGATCAAGCAGCAGACCATCGACCAGATCATCGACCAGGTCCTCTCCCTGCCGGAGGGCACCCGCATCCAGGTGATGGCCCCCGTCATCCGGGGCAAGAAGGGCGAGCACACCAAGATCTTCGAGGACGCCAAGCGCTCCGGCTACGTCCGGGCCCGGGTGGACGGGAACCTGTACGAGCTGGACGAGGAGATCAAGCTGGAGAAGAACAAGAAGCACACCATCGAGATCGTGGTGGACCGGCTCATCATCCGCCCGGACATCCAGCAGCGACTGACGGACAGCGTGGAGACCGCCTCCGGCCTCACCGGCGGGCTGGTGGTCATCAACCTCCTGCGGGAGGAGCAGGACCTGATGTTCTCCCAGAACTACGCCTGCGAGGACTGCGGCATCTCGATTGAGGAATTGACGCCCCGGATGTTCTCCTTCAACAACCCCTTCGGCGCCTGCCCCACCTGCACGGGCCTGGGCAGCCAGCTGAAGGCGGACCCGGACCTGATCGTGCCGGACAAGTCCCTGTCCATCCTGGAGGGGGCCATCCAGGCCAGCGGCTGGAACAACATCCGGGGGGACGGCATCTCCCGGATGTACTTCGACGCCCTGGCGAAGAAATATCACTTCTCCCTGACAGACCCCTGGGAGACGCTGCCGGAGGAGGTGCGCAGCATCATCCTCTACGGCACCGGCGGGGAGAAGCTGGAGCTCCACTACGACCAGCCCCGGGGCAAGGGCGTGCTGTACCAGCCCTTTGAGGGCATCTGCAACAACGTGGAGCGCCGGTATCAGGAGACCCAGTCCGACGCCAGCAAGCGGGAGCTGGAGGAGGCGATGGCCGAGTGCCCCTGCCCGGACTGCAAGGGCAAGCGGCTGAAAAAGGAGTCCCTGGCGGTGACTGTGGGAGACAAGGACATCGACGCCCTGACCCGCATGTCCGTGGTGGACGAGCTCCAATGGGTGGACCGGCTGGAGCTGACTCACCAGCAGCACCTGATCGCGGACCGGATCCTGAAGGAGATCAAGTCCCGGCTGGGGTTCCTCCGGTCCGTGGGATTGGGATATCTGACCCTCTCCCGCAGCGCCGGCACCCTCTCCGGCGGCGAGAGCCAGCGGATCCGCCTGGCTACCCAAATCGGCTCTTCCCTGATGGGGGTGCTGTATATCTTGGATGAGCCCTCCATCGGCCTGCACCAGCGGGACAACGACAAGCTGCTGGCCACCCTGAAAAACCTCCGGGACCTGGGCAACACGCTGCTGGTGGTGGAGCACGACGAGGACACCATGCGGGCGGCGGACTACCTGATCGACATCGGCCCCGGTGCCGGCATCCATGGCGGCGAGGTGGTGGCCGCCGGCACGCCGGAGGAGGTCATGGCCAACCCCAACAGCCTGACGGGCCAGTACCTCTCCGGCAAGAAAAAGATCCCCGTGCCGGAGACCCGGCGGCCGGGGAACGGCAAGTGCCTGAAGGTCATCGGCGCGGCGGAGAACAACCTGCGCCACATCGACGTGGAGTTCCCCCTGGGGACGCTCACCGTGGTGACCGGTGTGTCCGGCAGCGGCAAGAGCTCCCTGGTGAATGAGATCCTGTTCAAGCGCCTGGGGGTGGAGCTGAACCGGATGAAGGTCCACCCCGGCAAGTGTGACCGGATCGAGGGCATCGAGCATCTGGACAAGGTGGTGGACATCGACCAGAGCCCCATCGGCCGGACGCCCCGGTCCAACCCCGCCACCTACACCGGGCTGTTCAACGACATCCGGGACCTGTTTGCCTCCACCCAGGAGGCCAAAAGCCGGGGCTACGGCCCGGGGCGGTTCTCCTTCAACGTCCGGGGCGGCCGGTGCGAGGCCTGCTCCGGCGACGGCGTGCTGAAGATCGAGATGCACTTCCTGCCGGACATCTTCGTGCCCTGCGAGGTGTGCAACGGCAGGCGGTACAACCGGGAGACCCTGGAGGTCCGGTACAAGGGCAAGAACATCGCCGACGTGCTGGAGATGACCGTGGACGAGGCGGTGGAGTTCTTCGCCCCCCTGCCCAAGATCCGGAACAAGCTCCAGACCCTCCAGGACGTGGGCCTGGGATATGTGAAGCTGGGACAGCCCTCCACGGAGCTCTCCGGCGGCGAGGCCCAGCGGGTGAAGCTGGCCACGGAGCTCAGCAAGATCGCCACCGGCCGGACCATCTATATCCTGGACGAGCCCACCACCGGCCTCCACACCGACGACGTACGCAAGCTGCTGGAGGTCCTCCAGCGGCTGGTGGAAGGCGGCAACACCGTGGTGGTCATCGAGCACAACCTGGACGTCATCAAGTGCGCCGACCACCTCATCGACCTGGGCCCCGAGGGGGGCGACGGCGGCGGCACGGTGGTCGTCACGGGGACGCCGGAGGAAGTGGCCGCCTGTCCGGCCAGCTTCACAGGCCAGTACCTGAAGAAGGACCTGGAGCGGTAACGGAAGAAAAGAAGGGCCTCCGCCAACGGCGGAGGCCCTTGCCTGCAGCGGGATCAGCTCCAGAACTCCGGGAACAGCAGCTCCGAGACCACCTTCACCAGCAGCAGGACCAGAACGAGGATGACCGTGGGGCGGACGATCCTGCTGCCGTTTTTGATGGCCAGCCCTGCCCCCAGATAGTGCCCCAAGATGGAGGCCGCGGCGGACACCAGACCCACGCCCACCACCACGGTCCCGGCCAGCAGGGCGGAGCACAGGCTCCCCAGGTTGGAGGCCAGGTTGATGATCTTGACGCCGCCGGCGGCGTGGCGGGTGTCCATGTTGGCCAGACGGATGAAGATCAGCATCAGGAACGTGCCGGTGCCGGGGCCGTAGTACCCGTCGTAGGCACCGATGACCAGGGCGGCGGTCCAGACGATCAGGGCCTGCCGCCGGGGGGAGATGGGGGCCGGCTCCTCCGGCCAGGTCTTGGTCCGCAGGGTGAAGAAGGCCACCACCGGCAGCACCGCCAGCAGCAGGTATTTCAGCACCACATCCGGCGTGCGGAGCTGCAGCTGGGTGCCGCAGACGGAGCCCAGCACCGCCAGTCCCGCCGCCGGCAGGAACAGCCGCCAGTGGACATAGCCGTGGCGGATGAAGCGCCCGGTGGAGAAGATGGTGCCGATGCCGGCGGAGAGCTTGTTGGTGCCCAGCACATAATAGGTGGGCAGGCCGGAGAAGGCCATCAGGTACACCGGCACGGAGATGATCCCGCCGCCCCCGGCGATGGCGTCCATGAAGGAGGCCAGAAAGACGCCGGCGCAGATCAGGAGGACCACCCACAGGGGAAAGCCGTCCAATGTGACTTCTGTGAAAAGGGAGAGGACTGAGTCCAGCATGGAGCGCGCCTCCTGAAGCAGATGTGACAAAATCGGACTCATTATACCAGCTCCGGCAGCCCCTGGCAAGAGGCCGGGAGGCGCATCCGGGCGGAAAAACGCCGCGGCCGGAAAGAAATCCCGCCGGAACGGTTGTTTTTCCGGCGGGTCTGTGATACTGTGGAAACTGGCGGAGTTTGTTCCGCCGCAGAAAATGCTCAAAGAAAGTTGAGGATCACCTATGTCAAACATCAAGAACGTCGCCATGATCACCGTGTGCGGGCGGCCCAACGTGGGCAAGTCCAGCCTGACCAACGCCCTGGTGGGGGAGAAGGTCGCCATCGTCTCCAACAAGGCCCAGACCACCCGGAACCGCATCTACGGCGTGGTGAACCGGGAGGACACCCAGTATATCCTGCTGGACACCCCGGGCCTCCACAAGCCCAAGTCCGCCCTGGGGGACTACATGGTGAAGGTCGTCACCTCCAGCCTGTCCGACGTGGACTGCGCGCTGCTGCTGGTGGAGCCCATCCCCCATGTGGGCGGCCCGGAGCAGGCCCTCATCGACCGCATCCGGGAGGAGAAGCTCCCCTGCATCCTCTGTGTCAACAAGATCGACACCGTGGAGCCGGCGGAGCTGCTGCCGGTGATCGCCGCCTATAATGAAGCATGGGACGGCTTTGACGCCATCATCCCCATCTCCGCCCACACCGGCAGCGGTCTGGACGATTTGATGAAGGAGCTGCGGAAGTACGCCCAAGAGGGCCCCCAGCTGTTCCCGGACGGCATGACGACCGACCAGCCGGAGCGGCAGGTGATGGGGGAGATCCTGCGGGAGAAGCTGCTGCTGTGCCTGGACAAGGAGATCCCCCACGGCACGGCGGTGGAGATCACCAAGTTCTCCGAGCGGGACAGCGGTGTCATCGACGTGGACGCCACCATCTACTGCGAGAAGGCCAGCCACAAGGGCATCATCATCGGCAAGCAGGGGGCCATGCTGAAAAAGATCAGCTCCCTGGCCCGGCAGGACATGGAGAAGTTCATGGGCACCAAGGTGTACCTGGAGACTTGGGTCAAGGTCAAGGAGAACTGGAGAGATAACGTCAATTACGTGCGGAGCTTCGGGTACCGGGATGAATGAGATCGTCTGATGGAAGATCTTGGAAGAGGACCGGACATTCCCAGCCATAGAATCCGACAAATTTCGCAGACTACTCCAAAAGGAGGTCTGCGGAATGGACACGCAAAGACTCTGGGAGTGTTTCTGCCTCACCGGCGAGCCGCTGGTGTACCTGCTGTATCAGGCCGCCAGGGACCGGGAGGCCGCCGGACCAGCCGGCGCATGAAACGGGGAGCGGACGCTCTCCATACATAGTAGGGAGGGAGCAACGTGGCCGAGCGGGCCTACATCGTCACAAAGGGCGTGGTCCTGCGGGAGACAGAGACGAAAGAGGCGGACAAGATCCTGACGCTGCTGACGGCGGACCGGGGCAAGATCTCCGTCATCGCCCGGGGCGTCCGGCGCAAAAGCTGCAAGTATGCCGCCTGCGCCCAGCAGCTGGCCTACTCCGAGTGGACGCTGTACCAAAAAGGCGACTGGTACTACGCCAACGAGGGAACTACCATAGAGCTGTTCAACGGCCTGCGGACGGACCTGGAGGCCCTGGCTCTGGGCTGCTACTTCGCGGAGCTGACGGAGGCGGTGACGGCCGCCGAATCCCCTGCCGGACCGCTGCTGTCCCACCTGCTGAACGGGCTGTACGCCCTCTCCGCTTTACACAAGCCACCGGCCCTGGTAAAGCCCGCCTTTGAGATCAAGCTGCTGTGCCTGGCGGGGTACGAGCCCCTGGCGGACAGCTGCGCCTACTGCGGCCGTCCGGACCCGGAGCAGCCTCTGCTGGACGTGGTCCAGGGCGTCCTGCGGTGCCGGAGCTGCGGCGCCCGGGAGAACGCCCTCTCCATGCCCCTGTGCCCGGACTCCCTGGCGGCTCTGCGGCATATCGTGTACGGAGACCCCAAGCGGCTCTACTCCTTCCGGCTGACGGGCCCGGCCCTGGAGCGGCTCTCCGCCGCGGCGGAGGCCTTTGCGGCCGCCCAGCTGGAGCGGGGGTTCCGGACGCTGGACTTTTACAAGAGCCTCCAGCCGCCGGAAATGCCGTCGAAATAAGATACATCTTGTATTGAATTTGCAAATTTATACGAAACGGAGCGGACTATGACGGAATTTGTCTTCGGCCCCTACCGGCTGGAGGTGGACGTGGAAGCTACCCGGGCCTGGTATGACCGTTACGGCGACGCCACCGGCGGCTGTGACTGCGCCTACTGCCGGAATTTTACAGCGGCGGTGGAGACCCTGCCGCCGGAGGTGGGGGAATTTCTGGCTCGACTGGGACTGGACCTCCGGAGACCGGGAGACGCCTCCGAGTGCGGCCCGGTGGAGGGCGGACGGCTGTACACCCCCCTCTGGCATCTAGCGGGACGCCTGCTGGAAGAGGGGGAGGAGCCGCTCCTGCTGGCACAGGGGGTCAAGGCCTGGTTTGCAACAGGCCAGGGGCCGTTTCTCCGGGATTTCCCGGAGCCCTTTTTCCAGTGCGGCTTGGAGTTGACCCTGCCCTGGGTCCTGGCGGAGCCGGAACCCTGAAATAGACGACCATCAAGCAAAAACCCTTGACAGGAGAACCGAACCATGAGTGACCTATTTGACAAATCCCTCCGCACCCTGGAGCTGCCCCGGGTGCTGGAGCTGCTGAGCGAGCAGGCGGTCAGCGCCGAGGCCAAACAGCGGGCCCTGCGCCTGCGGCCGGAGACGGAGCCGGAGGAGGTGCTGCGGCTGCTGGACCAGACCGACGCGGCCCGGAATTTGATCGGCCTGCGGGGCAGCCCTTCCTTTTCCGGCGTGAAGCCGGTGGCGGAGGCCCTGGACCGGGCGGACCGGGGCGGCGCCCTGAACACCCGGGAGCTGCTGACCATCGCCGATCTGCTGACCGCCGCCCGCCGGGCCAAGGAGTACTTCAACGACGAGGCGGCGGAGAAGACCGCCATCGACCACCTGTTCCTCTCCCTCCACGGCAACCGCTTTCTGGAGGAGAAGATCAAGCGGGCCATCCCGGACGAGGACACCATCGCCGATGCCGCCAGCACGGAGCTGGCGGACATCCGCCGCCACATGCGGGCGGCCCAGGCCAAGAGCCGCCAGATCCTGCAGCGGATCATCTCCTCTCCCAGCTACGGGAAGATCCTGCAGGAGACCATCATCACCCAGCGGGACGGCCGCTTCGTGGTGCCGGTGAAGGCGGAGCACAAGGGCGACCTGCCGGGGCTGGTCCACGACATCTCCTCCACCGGCGCCACGCTGTTCGTGGAGCCCATGGGCGTGGTCCAGGCCAACAACGAGTTCATCGAGCTCCAGGCCAAGGAGCAGAAGGAGATCGACCGCATCCTGGCGGAGTTCTCCGCCGAGGCCGCCGCCCACCGGGAGGACATCCAGTGGGACTACGACACCCTGGTCCACCTGGACCTGATCTTCGCCCGGGGTCAGCTGAGCTACAAGATGAACGCCGTCCGGCCGGAGGTCCGCCGGGACGGGGCCATCCGCCTCCGCAAGGCCCGCCACCCTCTGCTGGACCCCAAGACGGCGGTGCCCATCGACATCGAGCTGGGGGACACCTTCGACACCCTGGTGATCACCGGCCCCAATACCGGCGGCAAGACGGTGACCCTGAAGACCCTGGGCCTGCTGACGCTGATGACCCAGTGCGGTCTCCACATCCCGGCGGCGGACCGCAGCGCCGTGTCCGTCTATGAGCGGGTGCTGGCGGACATCGGCGACGAGCAGAGCATCGAGCAGAGCCTCTCCACCTTCTCCGCCCACATGGTGAACATCGTGGAGATCTTGAAGGAGGCGGACCGGCACAGCCTGGTGCTGTTCGACGAGCTGGGGGCCGGCACGGACCCGGTGGAGGGCGCGGCCCTGGCCATCGCCGTCATCCAGCATGTGCGGCATCTGGGGGCCAGGGTGGCCGCCACCACCCACTACGCGGAATTAAAGACCTTCGCTATGACCACGGCGGGGGTGGAGAACGCCTCCTGCGAGTTCGACGTGGAGACACTGGCCCCCACCTACCGGCTGCTGATCGGCATCCCCGGCAAATCCAACGCCTTCGCCATCTCCCGGCGGCTGGGGCTGCCGGAGGACGTCATCGCCGCCGCCCAGGAGCAGATGAGCGGCGAGAGCGTCCGGTTCGAGGACATCCTGACCCAGCTGGAGGAAAAGCGCCAGGCCCTGGAGAAGCGGGAGCAGGAGGCGGACCGCCTGCTGCGCCAGCGGGAGGAGGACGCACGCAAGGCCAGGGAGTTCCGGGACCAGATGGAGCGGGCCAAGGACAACGCCCGGGGCCGGGGCGAGGCGGAGGCCAAGCGCATCCTGCGGGACGCCCGGGCCGCGGCGGACCAGGTGTTCCAGGAGCTCAGCGAAATGCGGAAGGCCCAGGCCCGGGCGGACCGGGCCCTGAACGAGAACGAGGCCCGGGCGGCCCTCCGGCGGACGCTGAACGAGGCGGAGGAGGCCGTGTCCAAGCGCGACGCCCGGCAGGAGCCCATTCCCAAGCCCAGCCGGCCCATCCGGGCCGGAGACCTGGTGGAGTTCCCCGGCGTCCGCCAGCCGGCGGAGGTGGTGTCCGTGGGCAAGGACGGAACCCTCCAGCTGAAGGCCGGTATTTTGAAGATGAAGGCCAAGGCGGATGAGGTGCGGCTCATCGAGGACGACGAGCGGGCCGCCCGGAAGAAGACGCCCTCCGTCACCATCCGGCAGAACGCCGACCGGGCCCTGCGGGCCTCTGCCGCCCGGGAACTGGACATCCGGGGGATGGAGACGCTGGAGGCGGAGAGCGTGGTGGAAAACTTCCTCTCCGCCGCCGTGATGGGCAAGCTGGAGACCGTGACCATCATCCACGGCAAGGGCACCGGCGCCCTGCGGAAGGCGGTCCACGACATCCTGCGCCGGAACAAGGCGGTGAAGAGCTTCCGCCTGGGCGTCTACGGCGAGGGCGAGTCCGGCGTCACCGTGGTGACACTGAAGTGAGGAGAACACCATGGCATTGACCTTTCGATTTGCGGAAGAGTGCGACACGCCGCTGATCCTGGAATTCATCCGGGAGCTGGCGGACTATGAGCGCCTGCTGGACCAGGTGGTGGCGGACGAGGCCACCCTCCGGGATCAGCTGTTTGAGAAGCACCATGCGGAAGTCCTCTTTGCACTGGAGGACGGGGCGGAGGTGGGCTTTGCCCTGTTTTTCCACAACTTCTCCACCTTTCTGGGCCGGGCGGGACTGTATCTGGAGGACCTGTACGTCCGGCCGGAGCACCGGGGGAAGGGCCACGGCAAGGCCCTTTTCCATCAGCTGGCGGCCATCGCCGAGGAGCGGGGCTGCGGCCGGCTGGAGTGGTGGTGCCTGAACTGGAACACCCCCAGCATCGGCTTTTACAAGTCCCTGGGGGCGGAGGCCATGGAGGACTGGACCGTCTACCGTCTCGCTGGTCAAGCCCTGCGGCGGCTGGCGGAGCCGGAATCCCCGGTTGCGGAAACCGGCGGAGTTTGATATACTGGTCTCACACAAAAAACCGTTTGGAAATTACACAATGAGGTGATCCTATGCAAGAGCTTGCAAAGCAGTTCCACATTGCCTGCGCCCAGGGAGACATCGGCCGCTACTGCATCCTGCCCGGCGATCCGGGCCGGGTCCCGGCCATCGCCGCCCTGTTTGACGACGCCAAGCAGATCGCGTATAACCGGGAGTTCAACGTCTGGACCGGCACCCTGCTGGGGGAGAAGGTCACTGCCTGCTCCACCGGCATCGGCGGCCCCTCCGCCTCCATCGCCATGGAGGAGCTCCACAAGTGCGGCGCGGATACGTTCATCCGCACCGGCACCTGCGGCGGCATCGCCCTGGATGTCCAGTCCGGCGACGTGGTGGTGGCCACCGGCGCCATCCGGTATGAGCACACCAGCCGGGAGTACGCCCCCATCGAATTCCCGGCGGTGGCGGACTTCCAGGTGGTGAATGCTCTGGTGGAGGCCACGAAGAAGCTGGGCTTCCCCCTGCACACCGGCATCGTCCAGTGCAAGGACAGCTTCTACGGCCAGCATGACCCCGCCGCCTCTCCCGTGTACTATGAGCTCCAGCAGAAGTGGGAGTCCTGGAAGCGGCTGGGCGTTTTGGCCAGCGAGATGGAGTCCGCCGCCCTGTTCGTGGTGGCGGCGGCTCTGGGCTGCCGCTGCGGCTCCTGCTTCCACGTGGTGTGGAACCAGGAGCGGGAGGCCGCCGGCCTGGATCAGAAGATGAGCGAGGACACGTCCTCCTCCGTGAAGGTGTCCGTGGAGGCCCTGAAGCTGCTGATCGAGGCGGACCGCAAGGCCGGCCGGTGATCGACTGTGTTCTTCAAAAAAAGATGCCCGGAAAGTTCCGGGCATCTTTTTTAAATTCCTTATTGACAAGTTTACTTGGTATGTGCTATGCTCTGATTGCAAAGAAAACTTGGTAAAACAACAAGCAAACTGGGTAAGGAGGCTTGAGATGGATCGGGATGAGATCTTGCGGCGCAGCCGCGCGGAGAAAGAGGACGAAGGGAATACCTTTCTGGAGAACAAGGGGCGCCGGTGGGGCATGGTCGGCTTCTGTGCCATGACCATCGTGCTATTGGTGTTCAATTTGGCCACTGGCCAGAACAGCTACAGTGTCCTGGCCATGTTCTGGAGCTATATTGCTCTGGAGGCGTGGGCGAAGTATCGGGTGAGCCGCCGGCATACATTCCTGACTGTGGCGGTGCTGGCAGCATTCAGTTCCCTTTGCTTCCTGGCCTGCCATGTACTGGGGGTGCTGCGTTGAGGAACCGAATTTCAGAACGCTGGGCGGAAACCGCCCTGGCGGGAGCGTCCGCTCTGGCGCTGGCCGGCGCGCTGCTCCGTCTGGCGCCCGCGTCCCCGCCGGACTGGACTGCTTTGTGGAACGCCATAACAGCCCTGCCCTGGGGCGGCCCGCTGTGGCTGCTGCTGCGAGCGGCCCTGACCCTGGCGGGCACGGTTTTTTAGAACTGTCAAAAGGAGAAGAAAACAATGGAAGAGAAATTGAGCCGGGAGGAAATCCTGGAGAAGAGCCGGCAGGAGAACCGGAAGGGCGACGAGCGGGAGCGGACCATCCGCATGGAGGGGGAGTCCTTCAGCCTGCTGTTCACGCTTTTGATGGGGCTGATCCTGCTGTTCTGGAAGCGGGCCCACGGCCTGCCGCACGAGGATGTGATGTGCATGTTCTGGACCGCCTGCGTGGCCAACCGGGTCTACCGGCTGACCCGGCGGCAGGACACCTCCGACATCGTGACACTGCTGATCTCCCTTGCACTTTTGATCTGGAATCTGGTAAAATTCTTTCAAATGACCTGAGGAGGAGATGGCGGTATGGACCGGGACGAGATCCTGAAAAAAGCCCAGGCGGGGAAGATTGGCATGGACGAACGGGAGC
Organism: Oscillibacter valericigenes; assembly: GCF_016902445.1. GTDB lineage: Bacteria > Bacillota > Clostridia > Oscillospirales > Oscillospiraceae > Oscillibacter > Oscillibacter avistercoris. Next base: position 11,446 of record NZ_JACSNX010000016.1, read on the forward strand.
AGCAGGTGCTGGGGCTGTCCTTCGGCATCGGCGGCATCCTGACGGTGCTGCTGTGCGTCGCCCTCACTGTCGCGCGGCTGATCAGCGGGCAGGATGCCTATGACTACACGGCTATCGTGTTTTTGTATCTGGCGGGCACGGAGCTGCACCTGTATTGGAAGACCCGGCGGCGGGGCGCGGCGCTGCTGGCCGCCGGCTGCGGCCTGGTGTGCGCTGGCAACCTGGCCATGCTTCTGCTGGGGTGACGTCATGGATGATCAGCTGATTTTGAAAAACCGGTTGAAGGTGGCCCGGGCGGAGAAGGGGCTGTCCCAGACCCAGCTGGCGGAGCTGGTGGGCGTGTCCCGCAACACCATCAGCTCCATCGAGACGGGACAGTTCAACCCCACTGCCAAGCTGGCGCTGATCCTCTGCATTGCGCTGGACAAGAAGTTTGAGGATCTGTTTTACTTTGAGTGAGATCAAGAAAGGAGAGCCAGCCATGGAGCGGGACGAGATTTTGGAGAAATACCGCCGGGAGGGCGTGGACGAGGGCCGGGAGGAGGCCAACCGCCGGGGAGATGACGCGGGCTTTTACGCCATGTGCGTCCTGGCGCTGCTGCTGATGCTCTATCAGGCGTTTGCCGGACAGGTTTTTGGGGACGTGGCGGCGGTGCTGTTTGTATTCAGCTCTGTCGGGTCCTTCGCCCGGTACCGGACAGACCGGGACCGGTTCTTTCTGGGCATGGGCATTTTCACCGGCGTGCTGTGCCTGGGCTGCCTGGGATGGTATCTGTGGCACACGCTGTAAAAAAGCAGGCGGCGCTGGAAAGCGCCGCCTGTCTGCTTATCGCTTCCGCACCGGGTAGCACACCTCGGTGACGAACGCATCGGGATCCCGGGTCTCCCGGGGGCTCACGTGGTAGATGTTGAAGAACGGCCCGCCGAACGCATAGCCGTTGGCCTCTGCCCAGGCGGCCACCGCCTGGTTCACCTCGCCGATCTGATGGTATCCGCCCTGGAAGGTGGCGGAGGCCACCGTCACCGGCAGGACGGTCTTGAATTTCACGTGCGCCGTGTCGGGATAGGTGCCCTTTACCGTCTTCTGGATCTCCACGTCCACGTCCGACTCCTTGTACTCCCCGTCGTGAAAGACGCTGACGCACAGAGGCGGATCTCCGTCCTGGATCCGCAGGGAGGCGGTCTCCTGAGCGAAGATGTGCCACAGGTCCCCCTCCCGGCCGTAGCCGGGGAGGATCTGGCGGACGCTGGCTACCTGCCGCTCCGGCAGGGTTTTGATGGTGACATCGTATTTCATGGGTGCTTCTTCCTTTCTCAGCCGATCAATGGCTGTGTCCAGGAGCCGCAGCTGGTCCGACGCCTGCCGGATGGACGCCTCTACCGCCGCCCGCCGGGCCTGCAGCCGCCGCTCCATGGCGTCCCGGTCCTCCCAGCAGGCCAGCAGCGATGCCGTGTCCGCCAGGGAGAACCCCAGGCACCGCAGGGCGGTGATGCGGCTGGCGGCCAGCAGCTGGGCGGCCGCGTACCGGCGGTAGCCGGTCCAGGGGTCGATGTGCTCCGGTACCAGCAGGCCGATCTCGTCGTAGTGGCGCAGCATGCGGATGCTGATCCTGGACAGTTTTGAAAATTCTCCGATCTTGAACATAGGTCCCTCCGCATATATGCGTATTTTTGAGCTCACGATCATGGTAAGCCCTGCCACTGTGTGAGAGTCAAGCCTCGATTTGAAAAACCGGCCCGCGGGATCGCTCCCGTGGGCCGGTGACATTCAGCTGCGGTTTTCTACGATGTGGACGTTCAGGTGGTCATAGGTCATCTCCACGCCGAACTCCTGGAAGGCGTCCCGCAGATGCTCCCCCAGGGCCAGATAGGCGCCCCACCAGTTCTCCGGCGTGGCCCAGCAGTAGACGGTGTACTGGATGGAGCTCTCCTGATAGGCGGTGAGGTAGACGGCGGGGGGCGGATCATCCAGCAGGTTGTCCGTCAGCTCCAGAGCCCGCCGGCAGGCGGCCTTGACAGTCTCCGTGGGCGCGTCGTAGGAGGCGGTGACCTTCTGCACCACCCGCCGCCGGCCCAGCACGGTGTAATTGGTCATCTGGGAGGAGGCCAGCTCCTTGTTGGGCAGCATCACCAGATGCCCGTCCGGCGTCACCAGCTTGGTGTGGTTGAGGCTGATCTCATGGACAGTTCCGGATACGCCGCTGACCTCCACATAGTCCCCGATGGAGAAGGGACGGGAGGAGAGGATCACCAGCCCGCCGGCCACATTGCCCAAAATGTCCTCCGCCGCCAGGGTGACGCCCAGGGAGCCCACCGACAGCAGCGCCACCAGAGAGGTCATGGGGATGTTCAGGCTCTCCGCCACGATCAGCACGGTGACGATATACAGGATCAGCTTCACGCCGGTGAGAAGGTACTTCTGGATGCGCTCATCCAGCTTGGTCCGGGCCAGCAGCCGCCGCAGCAGCTTGCCCAGCAGGTGGACAACCACCAGGCAGATCACCAGCGTGGCTGCTGCGGAGAGGATCACGCTGATGGAGAACTTACCGAGCGCGTTGGTAAAGGTAGAAGTGAGGTCCGGCATACAAAGCGCCCCTTTGCATCAGATTAAGAAAAGCATACCGGAAAGCGGCGGAAAAGTCAACGCCGCCGGAGACAGCGGCCGGTACGGGCGGGGAAGGCCGGCCGGCTAAAATCGATATTTTCAACTTAAGCCTTGTTCGCAGAAATACCACCCAACCGGCCTTCTGGCCGGCGGCGCTTTTGCGCCGTACAAGCATTTTCGCCGCAGGCGAAAATCTTGGCGCAGGCGGAATTCACTTCCGCCGAGCATTTCAAATTCTCCCGGTTACCATAAAAATAACCACACCCGCAGGTGTGGTTATTTTTATGGTGCGCGAGGCGGGACTTGAACCCGCACGTCCGTAATGGACACTAGAACCTGAATCTAGCGAGTCTGCCAATTCCACCACTCGCGCGTCGTATGAACTTTTGCTCCCGTCAGATCCCCGTTGGGGTGTTCCACCGGAAGGGAGCCCTCCGGTGGAACGTGGTGCGCGAGGCGGGACTTGAACCCGCACGTCCGTAATGGACACTAGAACCTGAATCTAGCGAGTCTGCCAATTCCACCACTCGCGCATAGAGCGGCATCTTTTCTAAGGATGCCAAATGGTGCGGCTGACGGGATTTGAACCCACACGTCGATTCGGACACCAGCACCTCAAGCTGGCCTGTCTACCAGTTCCAGCACAGCCGCAAATGTTTGTCCCTTAAAAAAGACTGCTTGATTATTATAGCCAGACCAAGCGCAATTGTCAACCATTTTTCGCGCTTCCTGTGAAAAAAATTCCAGAGGCCAAAACGCCCGGGCCGCCCTGCGGACGGCCCGGGCCGAGGAAGACGGGGATCTTTACCGCTGGTCCATGGGGGTATAGGAGCGGTGCTCCTCCACGCACTCGTACCGGGGCCGGATCAGCTTGCCGCCGATGGAGAGCTCCTCCATCCGGTGGGCGCTCCAGCCGGAGATCCGGGCCACGGCAAAGAGGGGGGTGTACAGCTCCATGGGCAGGCCCAGCATCTCATAGACGAAGCCGCTGTAGAAGTCGATGTTGGTGGACAGCACGGACTTGTGCTGCCGCTCCATCAGCAGCTGCTTGCCGATCTTCTCCACATTGGCGTACAGAGTCAGCTCCTTCTCCAGGCCCTTCTCCGCCGCCAGGCGGGTGACATAGCCCCGGAACACCTCGCACCGGGGATCGCTCTTGGTGTACACGGCGTGGCCCAGGCCGTAGATCAGGCCGCTGCGGTCAAAGGCCTCCTTGTTGAGGAGCCGGGTGAGGTAATCCGCCACGCAGCCTTCGTCGCTCCAGTCCTGCACGTGCTCCTTGATGTCGTCCATCATGGCCATGACCTTGTTGTTGGCGCCGCCGTGGCGGGGACCCTTCAAAGACGCCATGGCTGCGGCAATGGCGGAATAGGTGTCCGTGCCGGAGGAGGTGACTACATGGTTGGTGAAGGTGGAGTTGTTGCCGCCGCCGTGGTCCGCGTGGAGCACCAGCGCCACGTCCAGCACCCGGGCCTCCAACTCCGTATAGCTGCAGTCCTCCCGCAGCATCCGCAGGAAGTTCTCCGCCGTGGACAGCTCCGGCTTGGGCACGTGGATGAACAGGCTCTCCCCCTGGCTGAACCGCCAGGCCTGATAGGCGTAAATGGCCAGCACCGGCATGTTGCTCATCAGCTGCAGACTCTGGCGCAGCACGTTTTCCAGCCCGATGTCGTTGGGCTTGTCGTCATAGCAGAACAGTGTCAGGATCGCCCGCTGCATGGTGTTCATCAGATCCCGGGGCGGGGCCTTCATGATGACATCCCGGAAGAAGTTGGTGGGCAGCGTCCGGTAAGAGGCCAGCTGGGCGCAGAAATCCTCCAGCTGAGCGGCGGTGGGCAGCTCGCCGAAGAGCAGCAGATAGGCCGTTTCCTCAAAGGCGAACCGCCGGCCCACAGAGCCCTTCACCAGCTCCCGGGCATCGATGCCCCGGTAATAGAGAATGCCGTCCTGGGGGATGATATGCTCTCCCTCCGTGACGCTGTAGGACTGGATCTCGCCCACCCGGGTCAGCCCGGTCAGAACGCCCCGGCCGTCCTCGTCCCGCAGGCCCCGCTTCACGTTGTACTCCTTGTACAGCTTGGGATCGATATAATTCTTCTTCTCCCACTGCTCCTTCAGCGCCAGGATGGCGGGCGTGATCTCACAATAGGCGTTCTCACGGTTCTCTTTCCAGACCATAGGGGATGCGCTCCTTTCGGCGGCGGTGTGCGCCGGCAACTTTGATATTTGCAATATTAGCACATAAAACTTTCATTTTCAATATAAATTTTTGTTAAAATAAAAAAATAGCAAAAAGATTTGAATTTTATAATTTTAAAACTTGCATTTTTAGAAAAAATAACAGGCAGCTCCACCGCGGCGGGGAGCTGCCTGTGCAGATTTACGGTGCCGTCCGGTCACAGCTGGGCCAGGGTCTCGCCGATGGGATCGGTGATCACCAGATCCGCCGCCAGGTCCCGGGCCACCGGGGACTTGTTGATCAGCACCAGCTTGCGGCCCCGATAGTAGCGGATCAGGCCGGCGGCGGGGTAGACGTTCAGAGAGGTGCCGCCGATGATCAGCATGTCCGCCTCTGCCAGGTAGCGGACGGACGCTTCCAGCGTCCGCTGGTCCAGTCCCTCCTCGTAGAGCACCACGTCCGGCTTGATGATGCCGCCGCAGCTGCACCGGGGCACGCCCTCCGTATGCAGGATGTGGTCCAGGCCGTAGAATTTGCCGCACCGCTCACAGTGGTTCCGGTGGACGCTGCCGTGGAGCTCCAGCACGGTCCTGCTGCCGGCGGCCTGGTGGAGCCCGTCGATGTTCTGGGTGATGACGGCCTTCAGCCTGCCCTCTGCCTCCCACTCCGCCAGCTTTTGATGGGCGGCGTTGGGCCTGGCGTCCGGGGCCAGCATCTTGGCCCGGTAGAAACGGAAAAACTCTTCGGGGTTGCTTTCGTAAAACGTATGGCTTAAAATCACTTCAGGCGGATACTTCCATTCCTGGTGGTACAGGCCGTCTGTGCTGCGGAAGTCCGGGATGCCGGACTCCGTGGATACGCCTGCGCCCCCGAAAAACACGATGTTGTCGGAGCTGTCCACCAGTTCCTTCAGCCGTTTGATCTCGTCCGTCATATCGGACCCTCCATTCCATATCCGAATGTTTTGAGACAGGAGCGCAGTATGAATATTCAGATCTTTGGTTCCTCCAAGTCCTTCGACTCCAAGAAGGCGGAGCGGTGGTTCAAGGAGCGCCGCATCAAATACCAGTATATCGACCTGCCCTCAAAGGGATTATCCCCCCGGGAGTACCAGTCCGTCAAGCAGAAAGTGGGATTCGACGCCCTGGTGAACACGAAGTGCCGGGCCTATGAGGATCTGTACATGGCCTACATCACCCCGGAAGCCCGGGAGGAGAAGCTGCTGGAGCACCCGGAGCTGTTCGTGACGCCCATCGTCCGCAACGGGCGGGAGGCCACGGTGGGCTACTGCCCGGAGATCTGGCAGACCTGGGAATAAAGCCCGGGCCGACAGGATTTTGCACCGCTGCGGCACGAAGCGGTGGTAAACTGTGCATACTAGAAGTGGGCGTGCCCGGAGAGGAGGGGACCGCATGCGGAGACGAGACTGGATGGAGCTGCCGAAAAACCGCTTCCTGCGTGGCGTCTACCTGCTGGTGCAGCGGTATCTGCGGCACAATGTGGGGATGCAGGGAGCAGCCCTGGCCTTTTATCTGCTGTTCATGATCTTTCCCCTGCTGATCTTCATCAGCTCTCTGCTGGGGCTGCTGCAGCTGGACGTGGACGCCATCCTGGCGGTGCTGGGGGAGTTCCTGCCCCGGGAGGTGGTGTCCTTCGTGGGGATGTACCTGACCTATGTGGGCCGGAATCCCAGCGTGAAGCTGCTGCTGTTCGGGCTGTTCTTCTCCCTCTACTTCCCCATGCGGGCCACCAACACGCTGATGCGCTCCGTGCGGATCGCCTACCACCTGGGACCGCCCCGGGGGGCCCTGTCCCAGCTGGTGAAGACACTGCTGTACACTGCGGTGCTCATCGCCACCATCGCCCTGACGCTGACGCTGATGAGCGTGGGGGACCGGCTGCTGCTGTACGCGGTGGACAACTTCGGCCTGCCCCGGTTCTGGGCGGCGCTGTGGGCGGACCTGCGGTTCCCGGTGGCGGCGGTGGCGGGGTATTTTGCCCTGTTCTTCCTGTACGCCCTGTCCCAGGACGGACGCCAGCCCTGGCGGAACATCTGGCCCGGCACCATGGCGGCCCTGGGGGCCTGGCTGCTGCTGAACTGGCTGTATGCCAGCTACGTGCAGAACTTTGCCGATTACTCCCTGCTGTACGGCTCCATCGGCACGGCCATCGCCCTGCTGATCTGGCTGTATATGACTGCCGTCACCCTCATCATGGGGGCGGAGCTGAACGCCACGCTGATCTCCCTGCGGAAGGACCGGGCCGGGGAATCGTAAACGATTTTTGAATCCCGGCGGCCGCCGCTTTACTTTGAGCCGCAGATGCTCTACAATGAATCCCAGGTGAGAAAAAAGTTGGAAAGGACGGGATCGAATGGGATCCATGGAAGAAAAGCTGAAAGAATACGCCCAGCTGCTGGTGCGGGTGGGCCTGAACGTCCGGAAGGGGCAGACGCTGGTGATCTCCTCCCCGGTGGAGTGCGCCTTCTTCGCCCGCCTCTGCGCGGCAGAGGCCTACGAGGCCGGCTGCCGGGAGGTGGTGATGAACTGGAGCGACGACGCGCTGGGCCGCATGAAGTACCTCCACGCCGAAGACGACGTGTTCGACACCGTGCCCCTGTGGCGGCGGCACTTCTACAACGACTACGCCCTGGAGGGGGCGGCGTATCTGGCCATCTCCGCCAGTGACCCGGAGAATCTCAAGGGCGTGGACCACGGCCGCATCGTCCGGGCCCAGCAGGCCAGCGGACGGGCGCTGAAGGACTTTGACCGGCTGCAGATGTGCGGCGGCTTCCCCTGGTGCATCGCCTCCATCCCCATCCCCAGCTGGGCAAAGAAGGTGTTCCCGGATCTGCCGGAGGACCAGGCCATGGAGCGGCTGTGGGAGGCCATCTTCCGGGCGGTCCGCATCTCCGGCGACGGCAGGTGCGTGGACCAGTGGCACCAGCATATCGAGACGCTGGCCCGCCGGGTGGAGAAGCTGAACCAGCTGAACTTCAAGTCTCTTCGCTATACCAATTCCCTTGGCACGGACCTGACGGTGGAGCTGCCGGAGGGCCACATCTGGGAGGCGGGCAACGACGTGACCCTCGCCGGTCAGACGTATATCGCCAACATCCCCACGGAGGAGGTGTTCACCTCTCCCCTGAAGACCGGCGTCAGCGGCGTGGTGTACTCCGCCCTGCCCCTGTCCCACAACGGCACCATCATCGACAAGTTCCACTTTGTGGTGCGGGACGGGAAGATCGTGGAGGTCCACGCGGAGCAGGGGGAGGAGGCCCTCAAGGCCGCCGTCACCGTGGACGAGGGGGCCAGCTACTTCGGCGAGGTGGCCCTGGTGCCCTATGACAGCCCCATCTCCAACCAGAAGATCCTGTTCTACAACACGCTGTTCGACGAGAACGCCGCCTGCCACATCGCCTTCGGCGAGGCGTATCCCTGCTTGAAGGGCGGCCAGGAGATGAGCAAGGACGAGCTGAAGGCCCGGGGCCTCAACGACTCCATCACCCACGTGGACTTCATGGTGGGCACGGCGGACCTGAACATCACCGGCACCACCCACGACGGGCGGGAGATCCCGGTATTCGTAAACGGAAATTTCGCAGAGGGAATTTGAGAAGATAAAATTTGAGCAGATAAAAGATAAGAGATATGAGATAAAAGATAAGAGATATGAGATAAAAGATAAGAGATATGAGATAAAAGATATTTTATCTGTCCGGCGGAGCCGGACTCCATTACCTTTATCTCTTCACTTTTATCTTTTATCTCAACAGCGCATAGGAGGGGCAACATGACATACGATCTGAGAAAGACCGATGAAAACGTGATGATCGCCGAGGGCGCCGCCGTGGTGGGCGACGTGCAGCTTGGAAAGGGCGTGAATATCTGGTACGGTGCCGTCCTCCGGGGGGACATGGGCCCCATTGCCGTGGGGGAGGACACCAACATCCAGGACGGCGCCATCCTCCACGAGGAGACCGTGGTGGGCAGGGGCTGCACCATCGGCCACGGGGCCATCGTCCACGGCTGCACGGTGGGGGACAACACCCTCATCGGCATGGGGGCCACCGTCCTCAACGGGGCCAGGATCGGCAGCGACTGCATCGTGGGGGCCGGGGCCCTGGTCACCGGCAAGATGGACGCACCTGACGGGTCCATGATCCTGGGCAGCCCCGCCAAGGTGGTCCGCCCCCTGACGGCGGAGGAGATCGAAAGCAACCGGATCTCCATGGAGGAATATCTGGAGGCCGCCGCCCGGTACCGGAAAGAGCGGGAGACCCGCTGAGACAGGCCTGCGGGCCGGAAAGAGAGTTTACCATTCATGGAATGGAACAAACAAAACATCAAGGGCCTGCTGCTGGTGGTCTGCGGCGGCGTGGCGTTCTACTGCGCATTGCAGAACCTGGACGTGGTCTGGGGCGCGGTGCGTGGTCTGCTGGGCATCCTGGCGCCCTTCCTGCTGGGCGGGGCTCTGGCCTTTGTGCTGAATGTGCCCATGCGGGCTATTGAGCGGCATCTGCTGCAAAACAGCCGCAGAGGCGCGAAGTTCCGCCGCCCCCTGGCCCTGGTGCTGACGCTGCTGGCGGTGCTGGGGGTGCTGGCCCTGGCCTCCCTGGTCATCGGGCCCGGCATCGCGGACGCGGTGATGTCCATCATCCGGGAGATCCCCGCCGCCTTTGACCGTCTGCAGAAGCAGCTCAACGGCCTTGCGGAATCCCTGGCGGCGTATCTGCCCATGATCCAGGAGTGGCTGGCGGGCGTGAACATCGACTGGGAGAGCCTTTCCCGCAGGGTCCTGGAGTATGCCCAGGCGCTGGGCTCCGGCATCGTCTCCTCCGGAGGCGGCTTCATCGGCGGGGTGGTCAGCGGCGTCAGTACCTTTGTCATCGGACTGATCTTCTCCTTTTACATCCTGCTGCAGAAGGAGAAGCTCAGCCGCCACGGCCGCCAGGTGATCTACGGCCTGCTGCCCCTGCGGCAGGCAGACCGGACCCTGGAGATCCTGCGGCTGGCCAGCCGGACCTTTTCCAGCTTCCTCTCCGGCCAGTGCCTGGAGGCCTGTATCCTGGGAACGCTGTTTGCCGTGGCCATGACCATCTTCCGAATGCCCTATGCGCTGCTGGTGGGCGTCCTCATCGCCCTGACGGCGCTGATCCCCATCGTGGGCGCCTTCATCGGCTGCGCCGTGGGGGCGCTGCTCATCGCCATCGACGACCCCTGGAAGGCGCTGTGGTTCATCGTGCTGTTCCTGGTGCTGCAGCAGATCGAGGGAAACCTCATCTATCCCCATGTGGTGGGCTCCTCTGTGGGGCTGCCCTCCATCTGGGTGCTGGCTGCCGTCACCCTGGGCGGCAGCCTGATGGGCATCACGGGGATGCTGTTCTTCATCCCCCTGTGCTCGGTGCTCTACACCCTGTTCCGCAGCTATGTGAAGGACCGGCTGGCCAAAAGGGCGGTCCCGGTGGAGAAGTGGCGGGACCCGCCGCCCGCGCCCCCCAGGCGCAGATAGCGCATCTCACCGGCACATCCCAAGGCCGGCTGTCCGATCGGACAGCCGGCCTTTTTTTCAAAAGATCCGAAAAACATATTGACAACTATCCTTGTCAATGCTATGCTATGCATGACAAGAATAGTTGTCAATTTGACTGGAAAGATTGTCAGGAAAGGGGATGAGCGGATGCCGCTGTACAACCGGCTGAAGGAGCACCGGGCCCGGCTGGGGGTGAACCAGCAGGAGATGGGGGCCCTGGCGGGGGTGTCCCGCCAGACCATCAGCCAGATCGAGCGGGGGGACTACTCCCCATCGGTGACCCTGGCGCTGAAGCTGGCCAGGATCTGCGGGGTGACCGTGGAGGACATTTTTTCGTATCAGGAGGATGAACACCATGAACACAACTAACAAGAACCTGAATCGGAGGGCCCTTCCGAAATTCCTGCTGTGGGTCGGCATCGGCGCCCTGGTGGGCTTCTGCGCCGGCCTTGCCAGCGGCATCCTGGGAGGGCTGAACGCCGAGGAGTGGGTGTCCGTCCGTCTCCCCGCCGCGCTGGGGGCCGTCGCCCCCTGGGGGATCCCGGTGACCTCCGCCATTCTGCTGGGTGTATGCCTGGGGCAGTATCGGGCTGCGAAAAAGCTCTGCGACAGCTGGGACGGGGAGGATGAGACCGCCCCGGACCAGGCGGACCAGCGGCTGAATATCGTGCTGCTGTGTTCCTCCCTTGCCATGATCCTGGACTTCCTGTTTTTGGGGATGGGGGTCCTGTATACAGAGGGCATGGCCACGGCGGCGGTGACTGTGGCGGAGATGCTGGTCTCCTGCGCCCTGGTGGTCCTGGCCCAGCAGAAAACGGTGGATCTGACACGGAGGATGAATCCGGAGAAGCAGGTCAGCGCCTATGACAGCAAGTTCCAGGAGAAGTGGTACGAGGTATGTGACGAGGCGGAGCGGGCCCAGATCGGCCGGGCGTCCTACCGGGCCTTCCGGGCGGTGAACCGGTTTTGCCCATTCCTCTGGCTGGCGCTGCTGCTCCTCAGCTATGTATTTCCCATCGGCCTGATGCCCCTGGCCGCAGTCCTGCTGGTGTGGGCGGTGCTGGAGGTGACCTATATCCTGGAGTGCATCCGGCTCAGCAGGAACAAGGAAGCGGCCCAATAACCCCTGCCGCCGCAGCCATCCCCCCGGAGACGCCCGGGAAATTCCTGAAGCCGGCCCGCTTGTCAGCGGGCCGGCTTTGTGGTATTCTAATTCTATTCGGAAAAACTGGCGGAGAGGTTGACCTTTTTGAAGAACGCCGCTCCGCCATGCGGCATCTGAGGGACGGAGGTACCCATGTTTGAAATGCTGTTGGTCCTGGCGGGGGCAGCCGTTGGGGTGGCCCTGCTGGTGGCTCTGGGGTATGGACTGGCCTGGGCTGTGCTCCACGGCCGGAGGAACGGCCCCGGCTGGGAGAAGCTGGACGGCTTCCGGTATGCCCACCGGGGACTTCACGGCTGCGGCGTGCCGGAGAATTCCCTGGCGGCCTTCCGCCGGGCGGCGGAGGCGGGATACGGCGCGGAGCTGGACGTACGTCTGACAAAGGACGGCCGCCTGGCGGTGATCCACGATGCCACGCTGGACCGGGTGTGCGGCGTCTCCGGCAGGGCAGCGGAGCTGACGGCTGCGGCCCTGTCTGCGCTGCGGCTGGCGGGCACGGAGGAGCGCATCCCCTTTCTGGAGGAGGTGGCGCCGCTGTTTGCCGGGCGGGCACCCCTGATCGTGGAGCTGAAGACCGACTGGCGCAGCGCCGGGGACCTTGCCCGCAGGACGGTGGAATGCCTGGACCGCTTCTCCATAGACTACTGCGTGGAGAGCTTCGACCCGCGGCCGCTGCTGTGGCTGCGCCGCCGTCGGCCGGATGTGCTGCGGGGGCAGCTGTCTCAGAATTTTCACCGCCATCCGTCGGGCCAGGGGCTCTGGAATCGGCTGGCGCTGACGAATCTGTTTTATAATGTGTTCACAAGACCGGACTTCGTGGCCTATCGGTTCGAGGATCGGGGGCAGCCTGCGGTGCGCCTGTGCCGCCGGTGGGGCATGCGGATGGCCTACTGGACGCTCCGTTCCTGGACAGAGGTGGTCCTGGCGGAGCGGGAGAGGGCACTGCCCATTTTTGAGACATTGGACGGACCAAAGGAGGAGACCCATTGAAGCGGACAAGGAAAGAGAAGAAGCAGTATAAAAAGGCGTTTCAGGAGGCCATGGCCCGGGAACTGCGGGAGCACAAGAGCTCCTTCATCGTTTTCTATATCCTGCGGCTGCTGGTGATCGTGGTGCTGGTGCGCCAGCTGATGCTGGCCAACTATGAGGGCGCGTTCTTCTGCATCCTGGCGTTTTTGCTGCTGTATGTGCCCAGCTGGATCCAGGTGAAGCTGCGGATCGAGCTGCCGCCGCCCCTGGAGATCACCATCTTCTGCTTTATCTTCGCAGCGGAGATCCTGGGAGAGGTCAACGCCTTCTACGTGGTGATCCCCGGGTGGGACACCATGCTCCACACCATCAACGGCTTCCTGGCCGCGGCGGTGGGGTTCTCCATGGTGATGCTGCTGAATGACGACGAGCGGGTGGCCTTTCACCTGTCCCCGGCGTTTCTGGCCATGGTGGCCTTCTGCTTTTCCATGACCATCGGCGTGCTGTGGGAGTTCTTCGAATTCGGGATGGACTACTTCCTGGGCACGGACATGCAGAAGGACACCGTCATCCACGCCATCCACACCGTGTCCCTGGACCCTACCCTGTCCAACAAGGTGGTGACCATACCGGACATCCAGGATGTGGTCATCAACGGGGAGAGTCTGGGCCTTGGCGGCTATCTGGACATCGGGATCATCGACACCATGAAGGACCTGTTCGTGAACTTCATCGGCGCGGTGGTGTTCTCTGTCACCGGCTTCCTCTATGTGAAGAGCAAGGGCCGGAAGAAGAGCGCGGCCCAGAGCTTTGTCCCCAGCAAAAAGACGGCGGAGCGGGACTATCTCCAGCAGGCGCTGGAGGAGGTCATGCAGGAAGAGGAGCAGCCGCCTGCCCAGGAGGGGCCCTCTGCGTCCGGAGAGCCGGAAGGGGCCTGACCGAGAACGAAGGAAAGCCGCCGGAGCCCGGCGGCTTTTCACTTTGAAAACAGCATGAAAGAGCGGCTGGCCAGATGGCCAGCCGCTCTGCGCTGTGCGGATGCGGTCAGTCGTCGATCTCCTGCTCTGCCTTGAGGATCGCGCCGGAGGCGGCGTCGATCTCATAGCTGTATTCCGTCCGCCCCACATGGAACTCCACCTCGTACAGGGTCCGGCCGTCGTCCCGGTCCAGCTCCACCTGGATGCGGGAGGCATCGCTCTCACTGACGCCGGCGTGGGACAGCGCAGCGGATCTGGCGGCCGCCTCGCCGATATAGGAGCCGGAGCTGCCGGAGGCTGTGCCGCCGCCGGATGTGCCGTAGGTCTCCCGCTCGCTCTTCAGCACGGCGCCGGTGTACAGATCGATCTCGTACTGGTACTCTGTGGAGCCTGCCAGGAACTCCACCTCATAGCACTCCGCCCGGCCGTCGTCGTGCTCCACCCAGCAGCGGAGATAGGTGGTGTCCGCCTGCCGGACGCCGGCATGCTGCAGCGCCGCGGCGGTGGCGGCCGCCTCGCCGATGTAGGAGCCAGAGCTGCCGGAGGCCGTTCCGCCGGACGTTCCGGCGGAGCCGCCGCCCTCCCGGGAGGATTTTACCACCTCGCCGGTGCGGGCGTCGATGTCGTAGTCATACTCAGAGCCGCCGGCGTAGAACTCCACCTCGTAGACCATCAGGCCGTCCTCGCTGTCGAACTCGATCTCCAGCTGGGCCACATCGCTCTCGCTGATGCCGGCGTGGGTCAGTGCGGCGCTTTTGGCTGCTTCCGCCGTGATGTAGGCCTTGGTGCTGGCGGTGCCGGTCTGGGTGACGGTCTGGGAGGTCAGGTGCCGGGACTCGGTGATGAGGGCGATCTCATTCACCGACAGAGGGGCCAGAGAGGCAAAGGACAGGGTGCTGTCCTGGGCGATGATCTCCTGGATCAGGGCCGCCTTGCCCACGGAGATGCCGTACTGCTGGGCCAGGGCGTTCAGGTCTGCACTCTCCGTCACGGTCTGGCTGAGGACGGCCCCCTCCAGGGAACCGCCCTGAAAGACGCTGTTGATGGTGTCCGTCAGGTGCTGCTGGAGCTGGGCGGACCTGGCGGCGTCCTGGTTCTCCACAGAAACCAGAATGGCGTTTTGTAAATCACTGAGATAGCCGTTCTGCAGCATGGAGCCGATCAGGGCGTTCACTGCCACGTCCAGGTCCGTGTCCGTCAGGTCCATGTCGCCCAGGATGATCTCCGCATCCTGGTTGAAGGGGGTGACGGAGAGCACCCGCTCCTGGGCGCTGACTTCCATGGACAGGCTGGGGTTCACATCCAGCATCACCACAGAGTCCACGGCGTTGGCTCCCCGCCAGCTGGTAATTCCGAACGCGCCGCCGCAGATAACCAGGGCCAGGGCGGCAGCCACCGCCAGGGGCGCCCAGCGGCGCTTCTTCTTCGGGGCCTCAAAGGGGAGGACGGTCCCTGTTTGGGGGCCGCAGGAGGCCAGGATGCGGTCCAGCGGATCGGGTGCGGCGTGTTCCACAGCGGTCCGCAGGCGCTGTTCCAGTTCTCGTTCGTCCAAGTCAGTCTGCCTCCTTCCATGCGAGTTGCAGCTTTTTCAGGGCCCGGCTGTATTTGGAGAGGACCGTGGGCAGCGGCAGCCCCAGCAGGGCGGCGATCTCCCGGTGCCGCAGACCCGTCAGGGCGTGAAGGGTCACGATCTGCCGCTCCTCGTCCCCCAGGGCGGAGAGCAGGGCCTGCAGCATCAGCCGGTCCTCATGGGTGACAGCAGGGCTGTCGGCCAGGCGGTCCTGCCAGTCCTCCTGGACCAGGGGCTCCGTCCGCCCATGCTCCCGCAGGCGGCTGATGGCCAGGTTCCGGGTGATGGTCAGCAGCCAGGCCATGGGCTTGCCCTGGGCCCGGTAGCCGCCGGCGGCGTTCCACACCTGCAGATAGGCGTCGTGGAGGATATCCTCCGCATCGTGGGCGTTTTTCACGATGGACAGGGCGAATCCGTAAACAGCGGGACGGGTGCGGCCGTACAGATCGGCCAGGGCGTTCTGATCCCCTCCGGCGATGCGGACGATACAGTCCTCCAGAGCGGCGTCTGCGCCCGGGTCCGGCTCCGCCACGGACATGCAGAATATCATGGGACCTCCTCCTGTTCACACAGACAACGCGCCAGCGGCGCGTTTTATTGCATCGCGGCCAAAAAAAATTTACCGGCCGCGCCCCTATGATAGCACATTCCAGCAAGCTTTCCAACCCTGGGCAGAAAATTTCCGGGACAGCGGCCGCTGTCCCGGAGGGGGATCAGGAGAGCATCCGGTCCGCTTCCGTGATGGGGCGGATCGGGCGGCAGGGGACACCGGCCGCCAGTACGCCGGCGGGAATATCCCGCGTCACCACGCTGCCGCCGGCGATGACGGACCCGTCTCCGATGGTGACGCCGGGCATCACCTGGACGCCGGCACCGATCCAGACGTCGCTGCCCACCCGGATGGGGCGGGCGTACTCCAGTCCCCGGTTCCGCTCCGCCGCCGCCAAGGGGTGGCCGGAGGTGTGAAAGCCGCACTGAGGCCCGATGAACACGTTGTCCCCAAAGGTCACGCCGCCGGCGTCCAGAATGACGCCGCCGTGGTTCATGTAAAAATTCCGCCCCACGGTGATATTGACGCCGTAGTCGCACCAGAAGGGCGGCTCGATCCGCAGCCCTTCTCCGGCAGCGCCCAGCAGGCGGCGCAGCAGGGCCTGGGCCGCCTCGATATCCGTCGTTTGATAGGCCAGCTGATTGAACTGCCGGCACAATGCCTTGCAGGCGGCCATCTCCGCCTGCAGGGCCGTATCGTGAGCCGGGTCGTACAGCATTCCCCGCAGCATCTTTTCCCGTTCTGTCATGGGCTCCTCCCTTGCGTCAGGCGGCCTGGAGGCCGCAGGATCTTTTCCCATTATAGCAGAGAAGCAGGGGCGGCGCAACAGACCGCCGCAGGTCCGGGGCAGCGTCAGCTCCGCGGATACTGGCTCGTGCTGCTCTCCAGCTCCGTGATGTGGCCGAAGCCGCTGACTTCGATGTCATACCAGGTGTCGCCGTTGACGATCTCGTAGCTGTACTCGTTCCACAGCCCCTCGCTGCTGGTTTCCCGGGAGATGATCTCTCCGCCGCCGGCGGCGTCCAGAGCGATCTGCTGGGCTTCGCTGCTGTCCACCCGCAGGGCAAAGATGGCCACCACCGCGATGACCGCCAATACCGCCACAGCGCCGGCGGCGATGCCGGCCAGCTTTTTTACAGACAGATTTTTCATAATAAATACCTCCAGTTGTTTGTTGGGGCGTGCGGCCCGCATGCTCCGTTCTGTGAGGATAACGCGCGAGCCGGCAGTTTTATTGCAGGCGCGGCTGAAAAACCGTTCGACAAATTCTTCGAATATGTATTTTTGTGTATATGCGAGCGGCGGGCTCCGAAAGAGCAGGGGAGAAAAAACCGCTGCAAACCGGGGAAACCGGCATGCAGCGGGATCTCTGGCACCCCTGACCAGACTCTAACTGGTGGCCTACCGCTTAGGAGGCGGTCGCTCTATACAACTGAGCTACAGGGGCGTATGGAATCAATATGTGTCGCTTCGGATGCTTGCATGGCCAGCCGCATCAGGGGCGGACTTTCCGCCCTGCTGAGCGGTCATGGCGGATCAGCAGAAAACATTGTACCTGTTTTCTGCCCCGCTGTCAATGGGAAAGGGCTGCCGCACAGGCGGCAGCCCTCGGTCGCTCACTGGATGACCCGCACCCGGATCACGTTTTCCAGCGCCGTCACCTCGTCGAGGACGGACTGATCCGCCGGGGCGCTCAGGTCCACGATGGTGTAGGCGTAATCCCCCCGGGACTTGTTGCTCAGGTTCTCCACGTTGATGCCGTCCCGGGACAGCAGCGTGGTGATGGCCGCCAGCATGGCGGGCACGTTCCTGTGGATCAGGCACAGCCGGCAGGCGCCGCTGCGCTCCTGGCTGACGGCAGGCATGTTCACGCTGTTGCGGATGTTGCCGTTTTCCAGATAGTCCCGCAGCTCGTCCACCGCCATGACGGCGCAGTTCTGCTCACTCTCCGGTGTGGAGGCCCCCAGGTGGGGCATGGCGATGACGTGGGGAGCGTTCACCAGGCGGTTGGTGGGGAAGTCCGTCACATAGGCCGCCACCCGGCCGGTGTCCAGGGCCGCCAGCATGGCATCGTCATCCACGATCTGTCCCCGGGCCAGGTTGATGAACCGGACGCCCCGCTTCATGGCGCCGATGGCCTTGGCGTCGATCATGTGCTCGGTCTCCTTGGTGTAGTGGATGTGGATGGTGATATAGTCCGCCCGCTTATACAGCTCGTTGATGTCCTTCACCACGTGGATGTGGCGGTCCAGCCGCAGGGCGGCGTCCACGGAGAGATAGGGATCGTAGCCGTACACGTCCATGCCCAGGGACAGGGCGATGTTGGCCACCAGGGATCCGATGGCGCCCAGACCGATGACGCCCAGGGACTTTTTATACAGCTCCGGCCCGATAAAGGCCGCCTTGCCCTTTTCCACCACGGTGGTCACATCCACGCCGGCGGCCACCTGCTGCCGCACCCACTGGATGCCCCCGTCCACATCCCGGGAGCCCATCAGCATGGCGCACAGCACCAGCTCCTTCACGGCGTTGGCGTTGGCGCCGGGGGTGTTGAATACCACGATGCCCTGCTCCGCGCAGCGGTCCAGGGGAATGTTGTTGACGCCGGCCCCCGCCCGGGCAATGGCCAGGAGATCCTTCGGGAAGTCATAGTCCAGAAGCTTGGCGGAGCGGACCAGGATGGCGTCCTCGTCCGTCACCGAATCAGAGACGGAGTACAGCGCCGGATCCAGGCGGTTCAGGCCGACAGGAGAGATCTTGTTGAATGTTTTGATGCGGTACATGGCAGAATGCCTCCATTGGGCGGCCCCAGCGGGCCGCGGTACTTGCGGGGGAACGTGCGGTGCTGGCACCGCTTCCGCCGCAGCATCTTCTATTATAGGAGCGGGCGGAGAGCGGCGTCAATGTGAGAACCGCCGAATCCGGCGGCATTCCGGCGGGAAGTTTTTGGAGAGGTATTACTTCTTTGACGAGCTGAAAAAATTGCCGAAAACAGCGGAGCGGCGGTGCTCCGGCCGCCGCATGTCTGTAAAAATTGCAAAATCCGGCGGATTTTTTTGAAAAACCCGGCAGGAATGGCTTGCAAAACTGGAGAGAACAGCATATAATGCAAAATTGTGTGCAAATCCCAACCGGCGGCTGAAATCTGGCGCCCGGCAGGGCATTTGCGTCTGTTGATCCGCCACCCGGCGCGCCCCGTCGTGCGGGGCCCCGGCGTGGCCTTGCCATAGAAGAAGGAGAAGAGAACTATGCAGAACGAACACTTGAGAAACGTCGCCATCATCGCCCACGTGGACCACGGCAAGACCACGCTGGTGGACGAGATGCTGAAGCAGGGCGGCGTCTACCGGGAAAACCAGGAGGTGGTGGACCGGGTCATGGACTCCGGCGACCTGGAGCGGGAGCGGGGCATCACCATCCTGGCCAAGAACACCGCCATCCGGTACAAGGATACCAAGATCAACATCGTGGACACCCCGGGCCACGCCGACTTCGGCGGCGAGGTGGAGCGCATCCTGAAGATGGTGAACGGCGTCATCCTGCTGGTGGACGCCGCGGAGGGCCCCATGCCCCAGACCCGCTTCGTCCTCAGCAAGGCCCTGGAGCTGGGCCACCGGGTCATCGTGGTGGTCAACAAGATCGACCGGCCCGACCAGCGGATCCACGAGGTGGTGGACGAGGTGCTGGAGCTGCTGATGGACCTGGACGCCACGCCGGAACAGCTGGACAGCCCCATGCTGTTCTGCTCCGGCCGGAACGGCACCGCCTCCTACTCCCCCGACGTGGCGGGCACCGACCTGACGCCCCTGTTCGAGACCATCCTGGAGTATATCCCCGCCCCGGAGGCGGATGTGGACCAGCCCTTCCAGATGCTGGTGAGCTCCATCGACTACAACGACTTTGTGGGCCGCATCGCCATCGGCCGCATCGAGCGGGGCACCCTGAAGCAGAACCAGGAGATCGCCGTGTGCAACTACCACGACCCGGAGGCCGTGCTCCGCAAGGCGAGAGCCACCGCCATCTATGAGTTCGAGGGCCTGGCCCGGAATCCGGTGACGGAGTCCACCGCCGGCAACATCATCGCCATGAGCGGCATCCCCGACATCACCATCGGCGACACCATCTGCGCCCCCGACTGTGTGGAGGCGCTGCCCTTTGTGAAGATCAGCGCCCCTACCCTGGAGATGACCTTCTCCGTCAACGACTCCCCCTTTGCCGGCAAGGAGGGCAAGTTCGTCACCTCCCGCCAGCTGCGGGACCGGCTGTACCGGGAGACGCTGAAGGACGTGTCCTTAAAGGTGTCCGACACCGACAAGGAGACCGCCTTCAACGTGGCGGGCCGGGGCGAGATGAGCCTGTCCATCCTCATCGAGACCATGCGCCGGGAGGGCTATGAGTTCCAGGTGTCTCCCGCCCGCGTGCTGTACCAGGAGATCGACGGCGTCAAGTGCGAGCCCATCGAGCGGCTGGTGGTGGACGTGCCCGGCGACTGCGTGGGTGCGGTCATCGAGAAGCTGGGCTCCCGCAAGGCGGACATGGTGGAGATGACCCCCGTGGGCAACCGGATGAAGATCGAGTTCCTGATCCCCGCCCGGGGCCTCTTCGGTTACCGCAGCGACTTTTTGACGGACACCAAGGGCGAGGGCATCATGGCCAGCGTGTTCGACTCCTATGCTCCCTATAAAGGCGACATCTCCCGCCGGGGCACCGGCTCCATGATCTCCTTCGACACCGGCGAGTCCGTCACCTACGGCCTGTACAACGCCCAGGAGCGGGGCACCCTGTTCATCGGGCCCGGCGTGCCGGTATACGCCGGCATGGTCATCGGCGTCAGCCCCCGGAGCGAGGACATCACCGTCAACGTCTGCAAGAAGAAGCAGCTGACCAACATGCGGGCCAGCGGCTCTGACGAGGCGCTGCGGCTGGTGCCCCCCAAGCAGATGAGCCTGGAGCAGTGCCTGGAGTTCCTGGCGGACGACGAGCTGCTGGAGGTCACCCCCAAGTCCCTGCGGATGCGCAAGTCCATCCTGGACCACGAGAAGCGCATGAAGGCGCTGCACGGCAAGAAGTAAATCCGTCCTTGCATGGGCCCCGGCCCCCGGAAGGGGGCTGGGGCCTGTTTGGTTGTCCGCCGTGGAACAGCTCAAAAAAATTTTTGAAAATTTCTTCCATAGGCGGTAACTTTTTTTCGCACCCGTACGTCTATACAGGCAAACGGAGCAAACGCTCCCCGGAAGCATTGGAAAGGATGAATGAGTTATGAAAAAGCGGATTCTGCAATGCCTGTCCCTGCTCCTGTGCGCCGCCCTGCTGGCGGTCCCCGCCGCGGCGGCAGAGACCTCTGACGAGGCGGCTGCGCCTGTCCGTCCCGGTCCTGTGCAGGTGTGGGGCACCCTGACCTGGCTGGACGACGGCGGCCTGTATGTAGAAAACTCCAGCGGGGATGAGACCCTGGACAAGGTGATCCTGCACGGTGAGTCCATCATCTGCCTGGACGCCGTCACCGGCGACCCCATGGATATCCAGGACCTGGAGGACGGCGACACCATCTACGCCTGGGTGGGACCTGCCATGACTTTGAGCATGCCGCCCCACGCCACGGCGATCCTGATCCTGGGCAACATCCCCGCCGACTACGCTGTGCCCCAGTTCTATGAGATCGTCTCCGTGACGCCCCAGGCCATGGCGGCCATCTATCCCACCCCGGCCCTGACCTGGACCGAGGTCACCGCCACCGACGGCACCACCCTGAAGATCACCGACGAGGCGGCCCTGACGCCCTATCTGACGAAGAACATCGTCCGGCTGGAGGACCTGATCCCCGGCACCCGGATCCTGGTGTGGTCTGACAGCCAGGGCCAGCCGGAGAAGGTGCTGGTGTTCCCCTATGAATACCGGGGCTATGTGACCGTGGCGGAGGACGGCACCGTGTCCACCAACGGCACCGCCGCGGCCCAGAAGGCCAAGACCACCGATGACGGCGATACCCTGCTGCCCGTCCGGGCGGTGGCGGAGGCACTGGGCATGAAGGTCCGCTGGGACGCCCAGCTGGGCGCCGTGGTCTCCTACGGCGACGACATGGAGAAGCCCGAGGGCGTGACCGGCGAGACATTGATGACCGCCATGCCCGGCGGCGATATCTCCGTGGTCAACAGCGACGGGAGCACCTCCGCGCTCTACGGCACCTGCCTGAAGGAGAACGGCGTCACCTATATCTCCCAGACCGCACTGCTCCAGGCCCTGGACCTGTACCTGGCGGCCTGATCCCGGCAGAAGCGAAGACCGGAAGCACCAGATCCCCGGCGGAATTTTCCGCCGGGGATCTGTAACGTTTGGGGCCCGCCGTGCGTTGATTCAGTGAAAGGGGGGAGGACCTTGGACCTTGAGACCATCTACCGGCTGTACTTCCGGGACGTCTACCGCTATGTCCGGGCACTCTCCCAAAACGAACACCTGGCGGAGGAGATCGCCCAGGAGACGTTCACCCGGGGCCTGCGGGCGGTGGACCGGTTCGACGGCCGGGGGGACGTCCGGGCGTGGCTGTTCACCATCGCCAAGAACGCCTGGGTGGACCACTGCCGCCGGCACCGGCGAGAGACAGAGCTGCCGGGGGAGGACCTGCCCGGCGGCGGGGACTTTGCCGGGGCGCTGGAGGACCGGGAGGAGGCCCTGGCCCTCCACCGGATCCTCCACGGCCTGCCGGAGCCCTATAAAGAGGTGTTCAGCCTGCGGGTGTTCGGGGAGCTGCCCTTCGGGGCCATCGGGCAGCTCTTCGGAAAGACGGAGGGCTGGGCCCGGGTGACCTGCTACCGGGCCAAGAGCCGGATCTTGCGACAATGGGAGGCGGAACGAGATGAATCTGAGCTGTGACGTGATCCGGGACCTGCTGCCCCTGTACGCCGACCGGGCGGCCAGCGCCGACACGGCCGCCCTGGTGGAGGAGCACCTGGCGTCCTGCCCCGCCTGCCGGGAGGAACTGGGGCGCCTGGGGGCGGCGCTGCCGGCGGAGCCGGAGGGGGCGGAGCCTCTGCGGCGCTTCAAGCGGCGGTGGCGGCGGAGACAGGTCCTCATCGCCGTGACGGCCGTGGTGGCGACGGCGGCGGTGGCGGCGGGGATCTTCCTGACCTGCTTCAGGGCCGCCGCGTGGCCGCCGGGGAGGTGGAGGTCTCTCTGGAACTGCAGTGGTCAGGCTCTGGTCTAGAGGCAGATTCTGGAAAAGCCGGGAGCCGGGGAGAGCTGGAACAGGGGAACTGGAGCGGCGTGATACATGTCCGCTCATCGGATGAGAAGAACCTGCGATCCAGGGTAGAGCCTTTTTCAGAGACAGATGAAAATGGAGTTACCGTGCGGGCGGGCTATGTCATGGATCTGTGGGAGGTGCCGGACTGGGCTCCCAGCGGCTCGGGCTCGATTACCGCCGGCTATGGCTATCCCAATGAGGCGGGGCCGATCCCGGAGGACTTTGATATCGTCTTTATCGTCCGCTACCGGGACGGGGCGGTCACTTACTCCGCCCGGGAGATGGGGCTGCTGGACCTGGCGGGGTGAGAAAAAACGTTTAATAGCCGGACGGCGGCGGGGCTTGTCCCCGCCGCTGTTTTTGGAAACCGAAGGGCCGCAGCTATGGGGGAGCGCGAGGGGGCGGAGCCCGCCTCGCATGGGATCGAATGCCCCGCACGCCTGGCCGCGGGGCGAGCGGAGCGAGGGCTTTTGCGCCGCACAGCGGCGCAAAAGGAACGGCATGCAGGCCGGGTGCTGGGTCCCGGATCCGGCTCCCGGCCGATGGGGCTTGTCCCCGCCGCCGTTTCCCGGTATAATGGAGCCAACTTATTTCTGTCAGGGGGAATTTGACTATGAACACCCGCATGGAACACGACACCATGGGCGAGATCGCCGTCCCGGCGGACCACCACTGGGGCGCCCAGACCCAGCGGAGCCTGGAGAATTTCCGGATCGGCGGCCAGCGCCAGCCCCGGGAGATCATCACCGCCTTTGCCTATTTGAAGGAGGCCTGCGCCCTGGCCAATGCCGACTGCGGCAAGCTGACGGCGGAGCAGGCCGGGGCCATCTCCGCCGTGTGCCGGGAGATCCGGGCGGGGAAGTGGGACGAGGAGTTCCCCCTGGTGGTGTGGCAGACCGGCAGCGGCACCCAGACCAACATGAACGTCAACGAGGTCATCGCCCATCTGGCGGCGGACCGGGGGGTCAAGCTCCACCCCAACGACCATGTGAATGCCTCCCAATCCAGCAATGACACCTTCCCCTCCGCCCTCCACATCGCAGCGGCTTTGAGCGTCACGGAGCAGGTGCTGCCGGCGGCGGAGCGGCTGGCGGCGGCCTTCCGGAAGCTGGAGGAGGGGTATCCCGACCTGATCCGCATCGGACGGACCCACCTGCAGGACGCCACGCCCCTGCGATTCGCCCAGGAGGTCTCCGGCTGGCGGGAGCTGGTGGAGGCCCCCTGCCGGATGCTCCGTACCGCCCTGCCGGAGCTTCAAAAGCTGGCCATCGGCGGCACCGCCGTGGGCACCGGCCTCAACGCCCCCAGGGGGTATGACGAGATGGTGTGCCGGCGGCTGCGGGAGATGACCGGGGCGGACTTCACGCCGGACGAAAACAAGTTCCACGCCTTGACCAGCAAGGACGCCCTGGTGTTCGCCCACGGGGCCCTGAAGGCCCTGGCGGCCAACCTTATGAAGATCGCCAACGACATCCGCTGGGAGGCCAGCGGCCCCCGGTGCGGCATGGGGGAGCTCCGCATCCCGGAGAACGAGCCCGGCAGCTCCATCATGCCCGGCAAGGTGAACCCCACCCAGTGCGAGGCCGTCACCATGGCGGCGGTCCAGGTGATGGGGAACGACGCGGCCATCGGCTTTGCCGCCAGCCAGGGGAACTTCCAGCTGAACGTGTTTTTGCCGGTGAGCGCTTACAACTTCCTCCTCTCCGCCCGGCTGCTGACGGATGTGATGGACTCCTTCCGGGTCCACTGCGTGGAGGGCATCACCCCCGACGCGGAGAAGATGACCGCCAACCTGAACAACTCTCTGATGCTGGTGACCTGCCTGACGCCGAAGATCGGCTACGAGGCGGCGGCGGAGTGCGCGAAAAAGGCCCTCCGCGACGGCACCACGCTGAAGGAGGCGGTGCTGGTGCTGGGGTATCTGACGGGGCCGGAGTTCGACGAGACGGTCCGGCCGGAGAAGATGGTGTGAAATGGGATCCCACCGGGACGGAAAATTTTCCGTCCCCGGTGGGATACTCTGCTGTTTTGGGACGTTTACCAGGTAGGGGGGATGCGCCCCCGAGAGAAAACAGGAGGCGAGGGCATTGCTTTCGACACTGCTGGCCATGCTGGAGACGGAGGAGGACCGGGAACGGTTTTTGAAGCTCCACGGGGCCTATGAGAAGAAGCTGTACGCCGTGGCAGCCCGGGTGCTGGGGGACCGGACCGCGGCGGAGGACGCGGTGCAGCAGACCTGGCTGCAGATCATCCGCCGGTGGGACCGGGTGAGCCAGCTCCCCTGGAGCGAGACGGAGGGATATCTGGTGACCGCTGTGAAAAACACGGCGGTGGACATGCTGCGCCGCGAGCGGCGGGAGGAAGCCCTGCCGGAGGACTGGGACCCGCCCGCCCCGGAGACGGGGGAGGGGGCCTATCGCTATCTGGTGGACCTGATCCGGGCCCTGCCGGAGGGGTACCGGCGGGTGCTGGAGCTGAAGTGCGTGGAGGAGGAGAGCAACCGGGAGATCGCCCGGCGGCTGGGGCTGAAGGAGTCCACCGTTGCCACCCGCGTCCTGCGGGGGCGGGCCATGCTGGCGGAGGCGCTGGAGAAGGAGGGGTACGTCCATGGATGAGCAGATGCTGCGGCGCGCCCTGATGGAGGCCAACCTGGAGCGGTTCCGGGACGTGCTGGAGGGTGCGGACCGGGACTGGAACTGGTCGCCCCGGTATCTCCGCAGCCGGACGCGGCTACTGGCGGACCCCTTCGGCTGGGCCAAGCGGATGGCCCGGCCGGTGTGGAAGCGGGCAGTCCGGGCGGCGGCCTGCGTGGCCTTGGCCTCACTGGTGACCCTGGGGGGCCTGATGGCGGTGAGCCCCACCGTCCGGGCGGCGGTGCTGGGGTGGCTCCACCAGGTGCGGGAGGATCTGGTGATCTTCTTCAACCTGGAGCGGACTGCCGCGGAGGACCCGCCCGGCGGCTGGCGGCTGTCAGAGGTGCCGGAGGGCTTTGTGCTGACGGACCTGGACCCGAGGGAGAGCTCCGGCACGTGGCAGTACGAAAAACCGGAGACCGGCGCCCGGCTGTGGTTCTCCGTCTATACCCCGGAGGCCGGGGAGGTGGCCACCAATGTGGAGGACACCCGGAACGCAGAGGACACCCATACCGCCGTCACCGTACAGGGGTACGAGGCGGACCTCTTCCAGACTGCGGGGACGGCGCTGCTGACGTGGCAGAACGAGGCGGGGTATCTCTTTTTGCTGCGGGCCACGGACTTTGACGACACGGAGACCCTGCTGGCCCTGGCGGAGGGGGCGGCGCCCTACGAGGGCACCGGCGCGGCCTGGGAGATGGGCTGGGTGCCGGAGGGCTACGCGCCCATGTACCGGGATGAGGGTGCCGGAGCCATCCAGCAGGTGTGGGTGAAGGACGGGACGCTGCTGACCTGGAAGTATGTCACCGACCCCATCTGTCCCTTCAGGACCCCGGATGGAGAGCCGGAGGAGATCGACCTGCGGGGCGTCACCGGCTGCTACTGGGCGGCGGAGGAGGCACCGGAGGAGAGCGGCGGCTCCACCTTTACCGTGGACGGCGAGGAGGTCCAGGCGGAGGGCTCCTCCATCACCGTGGGTGGCGTCACCATCATCACCGGCAGTTCCACGGACACGGAGGAGACCGGCACCCTGGTGTGGACGGACCCGGAGACCAACACAACCTTCTTCCTGGAGGGGGCGCTGGACCGCTTTGACCTGCGGGATATGGTTACCTTCATGGAAGAGACGGAGCCCCAGTTCTCCTCCCCCGTAAAAGGCGCTGCGTTCCAGAGCGGCACCGCCGGAAGCGGCGCGGACTGACACCGTCACTTTCCGCAAAACCGCGCCTCCGTTTTGCCGCTTCCTATAAAAATCAACATCCCGTGGGACAAAACAGGCCCCCGGCACGTTCAGTAGATAGAACGGCCGGGGGCCTGTCTCCCGGAAAATAGCAGACGCAGAAAGGAAGGATTTCCATGAAAAAACGGTTCCCATCATTTCTGGCCGGCGCCGCAACGGCCCTGGCCCTGACGGCCCTGGCCACCTCCGCCCTGGCGGCCTCCGGACAGGTGCAGTTCAACTTCGCCGGGGTGGCCCTGGACGGGGAGATGAAGATCACCGCCGGCAGCGACATCACCGCGCCCAACGGTCAGCAGGTCCCTGGCTCCATCCTCTATGTGGACGAGGCGGGCGGCAAGACCAACTACCTGCCCATCCGGACCATCAGCGAGCTGCTGGGGGTGGAGGTGGGCTACGACTCCGCCTCCCGCACCGTGCTGCTGGGAGAGCAGACTGTGCCGTCCGCCGCAGCGGCCGCTGAAACCGGCACTTACTGGCACAAGGAGAGCGATGAGGACGGCATCACATACGCCAGCGAGGACACCGGGACCGACTACACCGGAGCCCCCGGCTACGCGCTGACAAATCTGCCGGAGGGCTGGGGGCTGGAGTCCATCCGGAGCCACGGCGGGACGAACTACTGGAATGGCAGCAGCATGATCTCCTTCTCCTGCGCCTATCCCGACGGCGGGGGCTTCGGCTGGAGCCCCGGCAGCGGGGAGATCCCCTGCCGCACCGTCACCGTGAACGGCCATGACGCGGAACTTTACACCTACAGCAGCGAATACGGCGACAGCTGCTTGTTGGTGTGGGAGGACGAAGCGGGGGTGCTGTTCTGGTTCACCGGGTCGGATGTGGACCCGGACACCCTGGTGGAGATCGCCTCCTCTGTAGAGCCCACGTCGGAGACCGCGCCCGCTTGTGAGGCCGGCTGGCTGCCCGGCGGCTACAGCTGGTTTGAAACCAACGCCTCCGACGGCGCAGTGGAGACCACCTGGATCGGAGAGGACAGGGACAGCAATATCACCCTGACCTGTTCTGCCAGCCCCCTTCTGCTGCCGGAGGGGACGGGAAAGACCGTGCGCTTCAGCGGTGTGACCGCCAAGTTCTGGGAGGCGGAGAAGCCTCACGAGGCAGACGAACGGGAGCCTGAGACTGTGGGCGGCGTGACGATCACATCTACCTCGATTTCCGGCCCCCGGGCGGCGGATGTAGCAACCCTGGCCTGGACGGACGCGGACACCGGCCTGAACTTCCGCCTCCACGGCGCCGTGGATCAGGAGACGCTGCTCCGCGTGGCGGGGAGCCTGTGGATCAAGTGAAGATCGGACGGCGCCTACAAAAGCGGCCCCGGCGGGGATATCCCGCCGGGGCTTTGCCGTCAGCAGCACTGGCTGCAGCCGCAGGTGAATCGAACGGTGACATACCGCCGCAGGAAGCAGAGGATGCCGCCCCCCATCAGGGCCAGAAAGGCACAGCACAGGGCCGCACCGATGTGCAGTCCCACGCCGGAGGAGGCGGAGAGGGCCGTGATCAGCGCCGTCAGCAGGGCGCCCAGGGCGCCGGCTGCAGAGGCCTCGCCGCAGCAGAGCCAGGCGTCGGCCAGAGCCGGCGTCCGGTCAGCCAGCAGTCCACCCAGCAGATAGGCCAGCAGTCCGCCGAGTCCGGCGGCAGCGGCAGCTGCAAAAAAGAGAAGCGCGGCGGAGGAGCCGGCAGTCAGCGTCAGGACGCCCGACCGCAGCAGGGCGAACACCAGTCCGCCCACGGCCAGGGCCCCCAGGACCAGAGCCAGGAGATAACAGAAGCAGCGTTTCATCGGATCAGCCTTTCTATTCAAAACGCGCAGGTCCGCCCGGCGGAGCGATGCCCCGCAGACCATTCTATGCTCCGCCGCCCCAAAGGGTACAAAGAAAAAATATACGGTAAAATACAGTATTAGAGGAAAATATGCAAAAATTTATGAATAAACAAATCGAATGTGAAAAATTATCCAAGTGTGGCAGAAAATGTTGTACAAAATGACACTTGAATAAATATGCACGATAGACGTATAATTTGAACATCATCAAACGAGACTCCACGGGAGGGCATTCATTATGAAGAAGAAAGACATCAAAAAGATCGTGCTGGCCTATTCCGGCGGCCTGGACACGTCCATCATCATCCCCTGGCTGAAGGAGAACTACAATGATCCCGAGATCATCGCCGTGTCCGGCGATGTGGGCCAGGACGACGAGCTGGAGGGCCTGGAGGAAAAGGCCATCAAGACCGGCGCCAGCAAGCTGTACATCGCCGACCTCACCGACGAGATGGTGGATGACGTCATCATCCCCTCCCTGAAAATGGGCGCCAGCTACGAGCAGTATCTGCTGGGCACTGCCTTCGCCCGGCCCATCATCGCCAAGAAGCTGGTGGAGATCGCCAAGGCGGAGGGCGCCGACGCCATCGCCCACGGCTGCACCGGCAAGGGCAACGACCAGGTGCGGTTCGAGCTGGCCATCAAGCGGTTCGCCCCGGATATGACCATCATCGCCCCCTGGCGGGAGTGGGACATCAAGGGCCGGGACGAGGAGATCGACTACGCCGAGGCCCACAACGTGCCCCTGAAGATCAGCCGGGAGACCAACTACTCCAAGGACAAGAACCTGTGGCACCTGAGCCACGAGGGCCTGGACCTGGAGGACCCGGCCAACGAGCCCCAGTACGAGAAGCCCGGCTTCCTGGAGATGGGCGTCAGTCCCATCCAGGCCCCCGATGCGCCCACCTATGTGACCATCGACTTTGAGAAGGGCGTACCCGTGGCCGTGGACGGCGAGAAGATGAAGGCCAGCGACATCATCCGCAAGCTGAACAAGCTGGGCGGTGAGAACGGCATCGGCCTGCTGGACATCGTGGAGAACCGGCTGGTGGGCATGAAGGACCGGGGCGTGTACGAGACCCCCGGCGGCACCATCCTCTACAAGGCCCACCAGTGCCTGGAGATGATCACCATCGACAAGGACACCGCCCACATGAAGAGCAAGCTGGCGGTGGACTTCGCGGACCTGGTGTACAACGGCAAGTGGTTCACCCCCCTGCGGGAGGCTCTGAGCGCCTTCGCCGACAAGACCCAGGAGCACGTCACCGGCAGCGTGAAGCTGAAGCTCTACAAGGGCAACATGATCACCGCCTCCATCACCTCTCCCGAGAGCCTGTACTCCGAGGAGCTGGTGACCTTCAACGAGAGCAGCTACGACCAGACCAACGCCACCGGCTTTATCAACCTGTGGGGCCTGCCCGACACGGTGCTGGCGCTGCGGGAGCAGGGGAAGCTGTAAGGGACACAAGGGGGCTTGTCCCCCTTGACCCTTTTTCGGGAGACGTCCCATTGGACGGAAGAATCAGCTATGATGATAGCTGGGCAATGCACTCCCCATTCTCTTTTTGTTCTTGACAAAAAGAGAACGGGCCGTACCCGCAAGGGGTACGCCGCATCCGTAAGCGGCAAAGCCGCCAACGGCTGCGCAGTGCACGGTCCAAGAGAAAAAATCGCTTAGGCGCGCTCCGGCACCTTCGTGCCTCCGCGCTGTACGAGGGTCGGCGTATCGGTGCAAGCGCCGATTTTGGATTGCCTTCGGGCACGCTATCGTCTTCTGCGAGGTCGATACTGCCGTCCCGTGGTGGATGGTGCGGAGGGCGTCGGGGTGGTCATCGCATTGAGCTGCTTCTCTTTTCGCTGTCGCTGGCCGGTGGTTGATGGGGCTTCTGCAACGGGCCGATGAGGGCATCGGCCCCTACGAGCACACGGGTAGCGCGTAGCGAAGCGGAACGCGCGGAAAGAGGAGCTGGCCAAATGCGTTCTTGCACCCCGATTTTCGTCGGTACCCGCGCCGCGGGAATCCACCATCAAGTCTGTACCGCACCCCGCCGCGCCCGTCGGGGAGTCATCGCAAATCCGCAGGCACCATCTCACGCCGACCCTCGTATTTAAGCAAACTTGCACGTACGTGCAAGTTTGCGCTCAACATTTTTTCTTTTCCACCGGGCGCGGCGCAGAAGGTGAATTGCCCCGCAGGGGCAAGAGAAGCCCCTCTGGAGGGTTTTCTTTTTGATGTCTCAAAAAGAAAATGGGGGGCGCATCCCCTGTGGGAACGCCCCCCGCGGGCAGCAGGTGCCCATCATTTCCATAGAAAGGAACCTTACATGATGAAACTTTGGGGCGGACGCTTTCAAAAGGATACCGACCAGCTGGTGAACGCGCTCAATGCCTCCATCAGCTTCGACCAGCGGCTGTACAGGGAAGACATCACCGGCTCCATGGCCCACGCCCAGATGCTGGCCGACTGCGGCATCATCTCTCAGGAGGACGCCGCCGCCATCATCGACGGGCTCCAGGGCATCCTGGCGGACATCGAGGCGGGGAAGGTGGAATTCACCGCCGACAACGAGGACATCCACATGAATGTGGAGGCCCTGCTCACCGCCCGCATCGGCGACGCGGGCAAGCGGCTCCACACCGCCCGCAGCCGCAACGACCAGGTGGCTCTGGACTTCCGGATGTACGTCCGGGAGCAGATCCCTGTGATCGTGGGCCAGCTGCTGGAGCTGGAGACGGTCCTCTGCCGCCAGGCGAAGCAGTACCAGACCGCCGTTATGCCCGGCTACACCCACCTGCAGCGGGCCCAGCCCATCTCCTTTGCCCAGCATCTGATGGCCTACGCCGCCATGTTCCGCCGGGACGTGACCCGGCTGGAGGACTGCAAGGCCCGGCTGGACGAGTGCCCCCTGGGCTCCGGCGCCCTGGCGGGCACCACCTATCCCATTGACCGGTGGGAGACGGCCAAGGCTTTGGGCTTCGCCGCCCCCATGGGCAACTCCCTGGACGGCGTCAGCGACCGGGACTATGCCCTGGAGCTGTTGAGCGGCCTGTCCATTTTGATGATGCACCTGAGCCGCTTCGCGGAGGAGGTCATTCTCTGGTGCAGCTGGGAGTTCAAGTTTATCGAGCTAGACGACGCCTACGCCACCGGCAGCAGCATCATGCCTCAGAAGAAAAACCCGGACGTGGCGGAGCTGGTCCGGGGCAAGACGGGGCGGGTCTACGGCGACCTGATGAGTCTGCTGACCGTCATGAAGGGCCTGCCCCTGGCGTATAACAAGGATATGCAGGAGGACAAGGAGCCGGTGTTCGACGCCGTGGACACGGTGGAGATGTGCCTGCCGGTGTTCGCGGCCATGCTGGACACCATGACCGTCCGGACGGACAACATGCGCAGGGCCGCCGGCCACGGCTTCATCAACGCCACCGACTGCGCCGACTACCTGACGAAAAAGGGCATGCCCTTCCGGGACGCCTACACCGTCACCGGCAAGCTGGTGGCCCAGTGCACGGCCCAGGGCAAGACGCTGGAGGAGCTGTCCCTGGAGGAGCTGCAGGCGGTGTCGCCCCTGTTTGAGCAGGACGTGTACGACGCACTGAACCTGGAGAACTGCATGGCCCTGCGCTCCAGCTACGGCGGCCCGGCGGTCAGTGAGACCACGAGGCAGATCGGAGAGATCGAGCAGTTCATTCAGGAGCGGAGCTGACAATTAGGAATGAGAAATTAGGAATGAGGAATTCTGGTGTCCGGCGGAGCCGGACGATTTGAAAACTGTGCGCCTGCGGCGCACACCACAATTCCTAACTCCTAATTCCTAACTCCTAACTTTTGAGCGGAGGGGTTATATGAAACCCAAAATCTACATCGACGGAAAAGACGGCACCACGGGCCTGCAGATCTATGACCGGCTGGCAGCGCGGAGCGATATCGACCTGCTGCTGATCGACGAGGACAAGCGGAAGGACCCGGCGGAGCGGAAAAAGCTGATGGCGGCAGCGGACATCGTGTTCCTCTGCCTGCCGGATGCGGCGGCCGTGGAGGCGGTGGCCCTGGCGGAGGGCACCAACGCCCGGATCATCGACGCCTCCACCGCCCACCGGACGGCGCCGGGCTGGGTCTACGGCTTCCCGGAGCTGAAAAAGGGCCAGCGGGAGGCCATCGCCAAGGCCAAATACGTGGCCAACCCCGGGTGCCATGCCACGGGCTTTATCGCCATCGCGGCCCCGCTGGTGCAGGCGGGGGTGCTGCCGGCAGACGCGGACCTCTGCTGCTTCTCCCTCACCGGCTATTCCGGCGGCGGCAAGAAGATGATCGCCCAGTACGAGGCGCCGGAGAAGGGGGAAGCCCTTTACAGTCCCGGCCTCTACGGCCTGGGGCAGAACCACAAGCACCTGCCGGAGATGCAGAAGATCTGCGGCCTGACAAAGCCGCCGGTGTTCACCCCCATTGTGGATGACTACTACAAGGGCATGGCAACCACCGTGCCTCTGCACATGGATCAGCTGACGGGGGTCTCCACTCTGCACGAGGTCTGGCAGGTGCTGGCGGACCACTACGCCGGGGAAAAACTGGTCCGCGTGGCGCCGGAGGGCGCCGGAGACCTGGGCGGCAAGCTCTACGGCAACGCCAAGGCTGGGGACAACGGCCTGACTCTGGTGGCGGCGGGGAACGACGAGACCTTCACCATCACCGCCCTGTTCGACAATCTGGGAAAGGGCGCCTCCGGCGCGGCGGTGCAGAACATGAATCTGATGTTAGGGCTTGAAGAGACCGCCGGCCTGTTGTGAGATAAAAGCGAAGAGATAAAGGATAAGAGATAGGCGTTATCCGTTTTTTCGGGATGGTAAATATCTTTTATCTTTTATCTGTTATCTCTTATCTGATCTGAAGAGAGGATGGATATTATGTTGCACTTCATCGCCGGCGGCGTGTGCGCCGCCCAGGGCTTCCGGGCCGGGGGCATCCACGTGGGCGTCAAGACCCACGCGGCCTGGAAAAAGGACGTGGCGCTGATCGTGTCCGACGTGGACTGCGCCTGCGCCGCCGTCTATACGAAAAACGCCGTGAAGGCCGCCCACATCCACGTGGACAAGCGCCATCTGGCGGACGGGAAGGCCAGGGCCGCGGTCATCAACAGCGGAAACGCCAACGCCTGCGCCCCCATGGGGGAGGAGAACGCCGAGCGGGTCTGCGCGGCGGCGGCCAAGGCCATCGGCTGTCCGGCAGAGGACATCGTGGCGGCGTCCACCGGCGTCATCGGCCAGACGCTGAACGTGTCCGTCATCGAGGCGGGCATGCCGGAGCTGTATAGTTCCGTCTCCCACAGCCCGGAGGGCAGCGACGCGGCCGCCCACGCCATCATGACGACGGACACCGTGAAGAAGGAGCTGGCGGTGGAGACCACCATCGGCGGCAGGACCGTGCGGATCGGCGGCATCGCCAAGGGCTCCGGCATGATCCACCCCAACATGGGCACCATGCTGTGCTTCCTCACCACGGACTGTGCCATCTCTCCGGAGATGATCAAGTCCGCCCTGCTGGACACTGTCCGGGTCAGCTTCAACCGTATCAGCGTGGACGGCGACACCTCCACCAACGACACCTGCTGTGTCCTGGCCAACGGCCTGGCGGGGAACGCGGTCATCACGGAGAAGGGCCCGGACTACGACGCCTTCGTGGAGGCCCTGAAGGCCCTGTGCGTGGAGCTGGCCAAGCAGATGGCCTCCGACGGGGAGGGAGCGACTCATCTCATCACCTGCACCGTCACCGGGGCCAAAAGCGAGGAGAGCGCCGAGATCATTGCCAAGTCCGTGATCTCCTCCACCCTCACCAAGGCGGCCATCTTCGGCGCCGACGCCAACTGGGGCCGGGTGCTGTGCGCCATGGGCTACTCCGGGGAGGACTTTGACCCGGACCAGGTGGATGTGGCCTTTGCCAGTGCGGCCGGCAGCATCCCGGTGTGCGCCAAGGGCCGGGGGCTGGAGTTCGACGAGACGAAGGCCAAACAGATCCTGAAAGAGCACGATGTGACCATTGCCGTCGCCATGGGCGAGGGAGACGGCAGCTGCACCTGCTGGGGGTGCGACCTGACCTATGAGTATGTGAAGATCAACGGGGATTATCGGACTTGATTCGGGATGGCCGATGGCACCCCTGCGGGGAGCGGGGATGGGCCGCCGGACGGCGGCAGCTGATTTTGAAGAAAAGAGTTGATGGAACATGTCCTCCCACGCACAGCAGGCGCGGACTTTGGTGGAAGCCCTGCCCTATATCCAGAAATTTACCGGCAAGACCATCGTGGTCAAGTACGGCGGCAACGCCATGGTGTCGGAAGCGTTGAGAAAAGCCGTCATGTGTGATATCATCCTGCTGAGCCTGGTGGGCATCCGGGTGGTGGTGGTCCACGGCGGCGGGCCGGAGATCAGCGAGATGCTGAAGAAGATCGGCCACGAGAGCCGCTTTGTGGACGGCCTGCGCTATACCGACGCCGAGACCATGGACGTGGTCCAGTCCGTCCTCTGCGGCAAGGTGAACAAGAACCTGGTGGCCCAGCTGAACCGGCTGGGGGGCCAGGCCATCGGCCTGTGCGGCATGGACGGGCAGCTGTTCCAGGCGGTGCAGCTGGATGAGAAGTACGGCCTGGTGGGCAGGATCACCGGCGTGAACCCGGAGCCGGTGGAAAACGCCCTGCTCAGCGGCTATATCCCTGTGGTCTCCACCGTGGCCCAGGGGGTGGACGCAGACACCGCCTACAACATCAATGCGGATACCGCCGCTGCCCAGCTGGCCGCTGCCATGGGGGCGGAGAAGCTGATCCTGCTGACAGACGTGCGGGGCCTGCTGCGGGACCCCAGGGACGAGGGGACGCTGATCCATGTGCTCCACACCTATGAGGTACCGGAGCTGGCGGCCCAGGGCATCATCTCCGGGGGCATGATCCCCAAGATGGAGTGCTGTGTGGACGCCATCGACGGCGGCGTGGAGCGGGTCCATATCCTGGACGGCCGCATCCCTCACTCCATTCTCATCGAGCTGCTCAGCGACGAGGGCATCGGCACCATGCTGCAAAAGGAGGACTGAACCATGACGAGCCGGGAGATCATGTCCCTGACGGACCAGTACATCCTGCACACTTACGGCCGCTTCCCGGTGGCCATCGACCACGGGGAGGGAGCCACCCTCTTCGACCCGGAGGGGAACGCCTATATCGACTTCACCAGCGGCATCGGCGTCAGCGACCTGGGGTACGGAAACCAGCCCTGGGCGGATGCTATCGCGGCACAGGCGAAGAAGCTGGGCCATGTGTCCAACCTGTTCTACACGGAGCCCCCGGCCCGGCTGGCGGAGATCCTGTGCCGGCGCACCGGCATGAGCGGCGTGTTCTTTGCCAACGGCGGCGGCGAGGCCAACGAGGGTATGATCAAGCTGGCGAGAAAGTACAGCTTCGACAAGTACGGCCAGGGCCGGGCCGCCATCATCACCCTGAACAACTCCTTCCACGGCCGCACCATCACCACCCTGACCGCCACCGGCCAGGCGGTGTTCCACAACTACTTCTTCCCCTTCACCGAGGGGTTCCGGTACGCCGACGCCAACGACCTCGCCTCGCTGGAGGCCGCGGCGGGAGACGATGTCTGCGCCGTCATGGTGGAGCTGGTGCAGGGGGAGGGCGGCGTGCTGCCCCTGGACCGGGACTACGTCCACGCTGTGGCGAAGCTCTGCGCCGAACGAGACTGGCTGCTGCTGGTGGACGAGGTCCAGACCGGCGTGGGCCGGACCGGCAGCCTCTTCGCCTTCCAGCAGTACGGTATTCTGCCGGACGTGGCATCCTTTGCCAAGGGCATCGCCGGGGGGCTGCCCATGAGCGGTATCCTGGCAAATGAGAAGTGTCGGGACGTGCTGGGTCCCGGCACCCACGCCACCACCTTCGGCGCCAACCCGGTGTGCGCCGCCGCGGGACTGGTGGTGCAGGAGACGCTGAGCGACGCGTTCCTGGAGGACGTCCAGGCCAAGGGCACCTATCTGCGCAACCAGATCGAGGCCCTGGACCTGCCCTGCTTCGGCGCCACCCGGGGCCTGGGGCTGATGATCGGCATCGAGGTGCGGGACGGCTTCAGCAACAAGGAGATCGCAAACAAGCTGATCGAAAACGGCCTGCTGGTGCTGACCGCCGGCCCGGGCATGCGCCTGCTTCCGCCCCTGGTGATCTCCAAGGAGGAGATGGACAAAGGCGTGGCGATCATGAAGGAGACGCTGGGGTAATTAGGAATTAGGAGTTAGGAATTAGGAGTTTCGGAGTCCGGCACAGCCGGACAGATCCAGATCGTGCGCCTGCGGCGCACACCACAATTCCTAATTTCTCATTCCTCATTCCTAATTCAACAACGGAAGCATGATATGCAGAAAGGAAGTCGCTATGAACGACCATAAGCACTTTTTAAAGCTCCTGGACTTTACCCCGGCGGAGATCCAGCAGTTTCTGGACACCGCCGCCGACCTGAAGGCCAAGAAGAAGGCCGGCGTCCCCCACCGGTACCTGGAGGGGAAGAACGTGGCATTGATCTTTGAAAAGACCTCCACCCGGACCCGGTGCGCCTTTGAGGTGGCGGCCCAGGACCTGGGGATGGGCTCCACCTACCTGGGTCCCACCGGCAGCCAGATCGGCGTGAAGGAGTCCATCGCCGACACCGCCCGGGTGCTGGGCCGCATGTACGACGGCATCGAGTACCGGGGCTTCGGGCAGGCCATCGTGGAGGAGCTGGCCCAGTACGCCGGGGTGCCGGTGTTCAACGGCCTGACCAACGAGTTCCACCCCACCCAGATCCTGGCGGATTTCCTCACCATCCAGGAGCACTTCGGGAAGCTCAAGGGCATCAAGCTGGTGTACCTGGGAGACGCCCGGTTCAACATGGGCAATTCCCTGATGGTGGGCTGCGCCAAAATGGGGATGCACTTCGTGGCCTGCGCCCCCAAGGCCTACATGCCGGATCAGAAGCTGATCGACACCTGTCAGGCCATCGCCAAGGAGACCGGCGCCGTGCTGGAGTTTATCGAGGATCCCATGGCGGCCACCAAGGGCGCCGACGTGCTGTACACGGACGTGTGGGTCTCCATGGGCGAGCCGGTAGAGGTCTGGCAGGAGCGGATCGCCGCCCTGGCCCCCTATCAGGTGACGCAGGCGCTGATGGACAACGCCGGGCCCCAGTGTAAGTTCATGCACTGCCTGCCCGCCTACCACGACCACAAGACCAAGGTGGGGAAAGAGATGGGCGAGAAGTTCGGCCGGGAGGCCATGGAGGTCACCGACGAGGTGTTCGAGTCCCCGGCCTCCATCGTCTTTGACGAGGCGGAGAACCGGATGCACACCATCAAGGCCGTGATGTACGAGCTGATGAAGTGAGAGAATGGGAAAGCGCCCCGGAGCGAGAGCTCCGGGGCGCTTTGCGTCAGTTCCAGATAGGCAGCAGGTCGCCGGGCTGCCAGCTGCCGGCATACCGGTCGTTCAGGTCATACAGGCTGTCCTGGTAGAGGGCACCGTTCCGATTCCGCCAGCACCCCACAAAGCTCCAGTAGTCCTGGCCGTGGTCGTCGGTGACATGCACCGCCGCCAGCAGGGCGTCTCCGGTGTTCAGCCGGATGGGGGACACGTCCGTCTCCACCGGCACGTACATCTGCACATAGCCCTGCCGCCGCCACAGCTCCACGGCGTCCTCCAGCGGAGCCGACCAGAGGGGCTCCTCTTCTCCGTGGCGGAAGAGGGCCAGCTCCGCGTCCGCCAGCTCCACCGGCAGTTCCGTGTCGTTTTCGACCTGCAGGTCCAGATTGCCCAGGGTGAGCCGCCCCGCTGCCCAATCCGTCTCCCAGCGGCCATCCACCTCCAGCCGGTAGTCTGTGAGATTCCAATACAGGGAGTCCAGCGTCTCCGTCCGGACAGTGTCCCCGCCGGCGAAGGAGACAGAGATCGTGGTGTCGGTTGGATAAACCGGGAAATCTCCCGGGACGTCCGGGGAGTCGCCCATGGGCACCGCCCAGTTCTCCACGGTGAAGATGCCGCCCTCGTTCCGAGCCGGGGGCGAGGAGGAGGTCTCTCCACTGTCTGCCCGGGCGGTGAAGGTCACCACCATGCCCTCTGTGTACTCCCTGGGGGTCACGCTGGCCGTCAGGTACCACACCGCCTCCTCCAGGCTGTAGTCCGCCACCCGGATGTCATAGCCGCTGATGATGCTGTTCTGCGCTTTTAGCAGGCCGGAGAGCTGGCCGGTGAGGGACCCGATCTGGCTGCTGACGCTGCTCTGGACGTAGTTTACCTGATCCTGGACCTGATCCAGCCGGCGCCCCAGAGAGGAGAAGATGCCATTCAGAACCAGGACGATCAGCAGCCCGGCGGCACAGGCCCCGGCCCCCGCGGCGAGCTTTTTCCGCCGGCTCCACCGGGGCCGCCGGGCCGCCTCCAGATACTTCTGCACAATGGCCTCCACCGCCGCCAGCTCCCGGCCGGACAGCTCTTCCACCGGGGCGGTGTTTTCCGCCTCTTCGCCGGAGGTCTCCGCGGCCTCTTCCTCGGTTGGTTCCTCCGCCGCCGGCTCCACCCCCAGCAGGGCGCCGATGGTGACGCCGAAGATGCGGCTCATGGCGATGAGGTTCTCCAGGTCCGGCACACTGGCGTCAGATTCCCATTTGCTGACCGCCTGGCGGCTGACGCCCAGCCGCTCCCCCAGGGATTCCTGAGAGAGGCCGGCGGCCTTCCGGGCCTCCTGGATGCGGCGGCCCAGGGTCTGCTCCTGCATACGATCCACTCCTTTGCTGCCTCTACCATAGCAGAGTTGGGACAAAAGCACAACCACCGGCGGGTTTCCCCAGTGTCAACGGCCGGTTGCGGGTCTGAGAAAACGGAATGATTTTTACTGAAATACGGCAGTAAACAAATAAAAATTACCATCTTGACAACAATTTTTATTTGTTCTATGGTAGGGGCAGAGCTGCCGGCGGCTCCTGATCTTAAAGAGGAGCTGAATGATATGGACCATTTATCTTTGCGGGGCGCTCACTGGGAGATGGGCTTTCAGTGGGGCGCCCGGCTGGCGGAGCGCGGCCGATTCCTGCTGGACCACGTGCCCTTTTCCCTGACGGCGGAGCGGCGGGCCTTTGCCGCCGCCTGCCGTCCGGCGTATGAGCGCGATTTCCCCGCCGCCCTGGAGGAGCTGGCGGGCCTGGCCGCAGGACAGGGCTGCCTCCGGGAGGACCTGGAGACGGTCCTCTTCACCACCTACGCCCTGCCGCCCGCCTGCGGCTGCTCCTGTCTGGCGGTGTCCAACGGGAACGGGGTGTTCTTCGGTCGGAACAGCGACTTTCTGACGGCGCTGGAACCGTATAACAGCCACGCGGCGTACCACTTTTCCGACGGGGCCATTCCCTTTGCCGGGAACACCACCTCCTTCGTCCAGATGGAGGACGCCGTCAACGCCCGGGGGCTGGCCGTCGGCCTCACCTCCGTCTACACGCCCCGGCCCCGGCCGGGCCTGAACGCCGGCATGGCCCTGCGGCTGCTGGCGGAGACCTGCGCCAGCGTGGAGGAGGCCCTGGACCGTCTCCGGGAACTGCCCCTGGCCTCCTGCCAGACGCTGACGCTGGCGGATAAGGCCGGGAACATCGCCGTGGCGGAGTGCGGCCCGGAGGGGGTGCGGGTGGAGCGGCCCGGCCCGGAGGGACCCTTCGTCTGTGCGGCGAATCTCTTCCGCTCGGACCTGGCGGACCCGCTGCCGCCGGGGCTGGACACCTGGCGTGCGGCGGAGCGGTATGACACCATGCGCTGTGTGCTGGAACAGGAGGGGGAGACCATCACTCTCTCCGGCGTCCAGGCCCTGCTGGCGGGGCGGAAGGGCTTTCTCTGCCAGTATGACCGGAGCACCGGCCAGGACACCGTCTGGTCCGTGGCCTGCGACCTGACCCGGCGGCGCTGTCTGCTGGCGGAGGGCAACCCGGGGCGGACGGCCTTCCGGCCTCTGGCGGTCCCGGGGGAGGAAGGGGGCCGCCCTTGACACGCCCCGCCGCACTGCATACAATAGAACAGAAATGAACTTCCCAAAGGAGTGTGACGGATATGGAGCGTTCCGCTGGCATTCTGCTGCCGGTGTTCTCCCTGCCGGGAGCATACGGCATCGGCGCCCTGGGCCGAGAGGCCCGGGCCTTCGCCGATTTTCTCCACGATGTCGGACAGAAGTGGTGGCAGGTGCTGCCGGTGGGCCCCACCGGGGCGGGGAACTCCCCCTACACCAGCGCGTCCACCTTCGCCGGGAACCCGCTGCTGATCGACCTGGAGGACCTGCGGGACCGGGGGCTGC
This sequence comes from Oscillibacter valericigenes, assembly GCF_016902445.1. Classification (GTDB taxonomy): domain Bacteria; phylum Bacillota; class Clostridia; order Oscillospirales; family Oscillospiraceae; genus Oscillibacter; species Oscillibacter avistercoris. The sequence continues at coordinate 52,282 of NZ_JACSNX010000016.1, forward strand.
TGACGGAGGCGGAGCTGTCCGCCGCCCGGGTGGAGCCGGACGGCCCCATTGACTACGCCGCCCTGTACGCGTGCCGGGAGCCCCTGCTGCGGCGGGCCTTCTCCCGGCTGTCCGGGACAGAGGCCCAGGCCGTGCGGGACTTTGCCGCCGCCAATCCCTGGCTGGAGGCGTATGCCCTGTACCGGGCCCTGAAGACCCACTTCGGCGAGACCGCCTGGTATGACTGGCCGGACAAGGCTCTGCGGGACCACGACCCGGCGGCGCTGGAGCCCTGGCGGGCCGAACTAGCGGAGGACATCGCCTTCCACGAGGCGGTGCAGTGCTGGTTCTTCGCCCAGTGGAAGGCGCTGAAGGACCACGCCAACGGCCTGGGGGTGGGGATCATCGGGGACCTGCCCATCTACGTGTCCCTGGACAGCGCCGACGTGTGGAGCGAGCGGAAGGAATTCCTGCTGGACGAGACGGGGAAGCCCAGCCGGGTGGCCGGTGTGCCGCCGGACTACTTCTCGGCCGAGGGCCAGCTGTGGGGCAACCCCTTGTACGACTGGGCGGCCATGAAGGCCGACGGCTTCGGCTGGTGGATCCGCCGGGTGGAGGGCGCCTCCCGCCTGTTCGACGCCATCCGCATCGATCACTTCCGGGCCTTTGAGCGGTACTGGTCCGTCCCCGCCGGGGCGGAGACCGCCAAGGAGGGCCGCTGGGAGCCCGGCCCCGGCCTGGATCTGCTGCGCGTCCTGACAAACTGGTTCCCCCACATCACCTACATCGCCGAGGACCTGGGGCTCCTGACGCCGGAGGTCCACCAGCTCCGCCAGGCCGCGGGCCTGCCGGGCATGAAGGTGCTGGAATTCGCCTTTTCAGACCCCGGCAACGCCTATCTGCCCCACAACTACGCCAGCCGCCGGTGTGTCTGCTACACCGGCACCCACGACAACGACACCGCCCTGGGCTGGTACGACCACGCCCCGGAGGCGGAGCGGGCCTTTGCGGAGCGGTACCTGGGCGCCTCCGGCCGGGAGGAGGTCCGGAAAGCCCTGCTGCGGTGCGGCATGGGCAGCACGGCGGAGCTGTTCGTGGCCCAGATGCAGGACTATCTGGCCTTGGGCAGCGAGGGGCGGATTAACGTCCCCGGCGTGGCGGAGGGCAACTGGCGCTGGCGGATGGCCCCCGGCGCCGCCACGGCGGCCCTGGCGGCGGAGATCCGAACGCTGACGGAGACCTACGGACGATAAAGCAAAAGAGCCCCCACATGGGGGCTCTTTTATGATTCCGCGGGATTGTAAAAGTCCGCCAGCAGGTCCCGCTCGGACACTTGAAGGACCTGACACAGGCAGGCAAACTCGTAGTCGGTGACCATTCGCTGGTTGTGCTCAATCCGACTAAGGGCCTGCTGATCGATATTGACGCCCATGACCTGGAGCTTTGCCGCCACTTGGTCCTGGGTGAGCTTCCGCAGTTCCCGATAGCGGCGCAGCTGGGCATGGATGACATTTTTACTGCCGTGCAAAGCGATTTTCTTCATGGCAAACCTACGTTTATGAACCGTATTTTTCTTGACTTTACCATGAGAATGGCCTTAAAATACGTTACATAAACGTATAGGAGGAATATTGGGATGGACCAGCTGGAATTCAATACTTACATCCTGGCCCGAGTGCTGGCGGAGGCGGGGGCGGCCATCGTGGTGGGCGGCGGTGACTCCCGGCAGATCGTGGAGGACATGGTCCATGACCGGTGCTGCCGGGCCCTGTGGGAGATCCGGAAGGTCTTGGATGATGACAGTCTTTCCGACCCGGCCTGCTTCGGGAAGATCGAGGATATCCTCTCTGTATTGGAAACACTGGGGCCGGGAGGCGGCAGCCGCCACGACGCATGACGCCCCTTGACTGCGGGACCGTTCCATGGTATCATTTCCCTGTCCCTGGGAAGAAGCTCTGACCGGCGGACCGGACAATTTGGTTTCTGTCGCTCTGACCGGCACGGGCCCGCCCCGGCCGCAAGACGGGGAAGCGCCCGGCGGTGCCGGGCGGACAGCGTATGCAAAAAACTCCCCTCTGCCAGCGCGGCGGAGGGGTTTACTTTTTGCAAAAGGAGGGATCCTCTGTGGAGACCCGTGTGGCCGTGCTGGCGATCATCGTCCGGGACATGGCCTCTGTGCCGGCGCTGAACGAGCTGCTGCACCAGTACGCCCCCTATGTCATCGGGCGGATGGGCGTGCCCTATCACGCCCGGGGCGTGAACATCATCAGCGTGGCGATGGACGCCCCGGCGGACGCCATCTCCGCCCTGTCCGGCAAGATCGGCCGGCTGGCGGGAATCACCGCCAAGACCGTCTACGCGCCGGAAGACGCGCTGCAACAAGGAAAGTGAGGAAGATGAACATGAAACAGTGGATGAAGAAAGGGCTGGCGGCCTGCCTGGCCCTGGTGATGTGCCTGTCCCTGGCCGCCTGCGGCGGGACGGAGCAGGAGACCACGGAGGAAACGCCGGTGGTGGAGTCCGTCACCGTCCGGGTGGCGGCCCTGAAGGGCCCCACAGCCATGGGTATGGTGAAGCTGATGAGCGACAGTGAGGACTTTGAGGAGGATGTTGAAGATTTCGTGGATGCCCGCGAGGACTTTGAGCGGGTCACGATCCAAAGCAACCTCTACGACTTTACCCTGGCCGCCTCCGCCGACGAGGTGACCCCCGGCCTGATGCAGGGGGAGCTGGATATCGCCTGTGTGCCGGCCAACCTGGCCTCCGTGCTGTATAACCGCACCGACGGCGGCATCGTCACCCTGGCGGTGAACACCCTGGGCGTGCTGTATATCGTGGAGAACGGCAACTCCGTCCAATCCATGGCGGACCTGGCGGGCAGGACCATCGCGGCCTCCGGCAAGGGCTCCACGCCGGAGTACGCCCTGCGGTATCTGCTCAGCGAGAACGGCATCGACCCGGATACCGGCGTCACCATCGACTGGAAGAGCGAGCACAGCGAGTGCGTGGCGGCCCTGGCCTCCGGCGCGGCCACCATCGCCATGCTGCCCCAGCCCTTCGTCACCGTGGCCCAGACCCAGCTGCCGGACCTGCGGGTGGCCCTGGATCTGACGGAGGAGTGGGACGCCCTGGACAACGGCTCCGCCCTGCTCACCGGCGTGGTGGTGGCCCGGGCGGACTTCGTGGAGGAGCACCCGGCGGCGGTGGAGGAGTTCCTGACCAGCTACGCCGAGAGCGTGGAGTGGGTCAACGCCAACACCGCCGAGGCGGCGGAGCTGATCGGCGGCTATGACATCGTGGACGCCGCCGTGGCGGAGAAGGCCCTGCCCTACTGCAACATCGTGTGCATCACCGGCAGCGAGATGAAGGACATGCTCTCCGGCTATCTGCAGGTGCTGTTCGACGCGGCCCCGGCCTCCGTGGGCCAGGACGCAGAGACCGGCGAGGGCGGCCTGCCCGGCGACGACTTCTACTACGGCGCCTGACCCTGTGCGCCAAGACCACTTCCGCGCCCCGGCTGACACCGGGGCGCGGCCCATCCCGGACGGAAGGAGGCGGAGCGGATGAAAAGACAACGGCCGGTGCGGCTGTGGGCGGCGGCCTTCTGGCTGTTGGTGTGGGAGGGTGCCAGCCTGGCTCTGGCATCCACCACCGGCGGGCGGATGCTGCTGCTGGCCTCCCCGGTGCAGGCCCTGGGGCGGCTGCTGGCCCTGGCGGCCACGGCGGAGTTCTGGCAGGCGGTGGCCTTTTCCTCCCTGCGGATCCTGGGGGGCTTTTTCCTCTCCTGCGTCCTGGCGGTGGCGCTGGCCGCCCTGGCCGCCCGCCTCCGGTGGGTGCGGGAGCTGCTGAGCCCCCTGGTGGCGGTGGTGAAGGCGGTGCCGGTGGTGTCCTTCATCATCCTGGCGCTGATCTTCTTCTCGTCGGAGAACCTGTCCCTGCTGATCTCCGCCCTGATGGTGTTCCCGCCGGTGTACCTGAACGTGCTGGAGGGCATCGGGCACACGGACCGGCAGCTGCTGGAGATGGCCCGGGTGTTCCGGGTGCCCCTCTCCCGGCAGCTGCGGGGCATCTACCTGCCGGCGGTGCTGCCCTATTTCCGGTCCGCCGTGTCTTTGGGCCTGGGCCTCTGCTGGAAGTCCGGCGCGGCGGCGGAGGTCATCGGCCTGCCGGAGGGCTCCATCGGCGAGGCGCTGTACACTGCCAAGGTGTACTTCCAGACCGGGGACCTGTTTGCCTGGACGGCGGTGATCGTGACCATCTCGGTGCTCTTTGAGCGGCTGTTCCTCCGCCTGGTGGACGCCGCCGTGAGAAAGGCGGGCGGATGATGGAGATCGGGGTAAGGAACCTGTGCAAGTCCTTCGGGGACCAGGCGGTGCTGCGGGACCTGTCCTTCACCGCAGGACCGGGGATCACCTGCGTCATGGCCCCCTCCGGCTCCGGCAAGACCACGCTACTGCGCATCCTGCTGGGGCTGGAGCGGCCGGACAGCGGCACGGTGGAGGGCCTCACGGGAAGGCGGATCTCCGCCGTGTTCCAGGAGGACCGGCTGCTGGAGCATCTCTCCGCCGAGGGGAACCTCCGGTTTGCGCTGGGGCGGGAGTATGACGCGAAAACGGCCCGGGCTCTGCTGGACCGGCTGGATCTGCCGGACACGGGGGCACAGCCGGTGCGGGAGTTCTCCGGCGGCATGAAGCGGCGGCTGGCCCTGGCCCGGGCGCTGCTGGCGCCCTTTGACGTGCTGCTGCTGGACGAGCCCTTCACCGGCCTGGATCAGGAGAACCGCGCCCGGGCCCTGGCGGCCATCCGGGAGACGGCGGGGGTCCGGCCGGTGCTGCTGGTGACCCACGACACCGCCGACGCGGAGGGCGCGCCGGTGGTCCGGCTGTAGAGGAAAGTCAATGAAAAAGGCAGAGCCTCCTTCTCAGAAGGGGGCTCTGCCTTTTTGCACAGGGGGACTGGCCATTCACCGCCGCCGGGGCCGGCGCTCCGGCCGGGATCTGCGGGCGGTGCTCCGCCGGCGCTTTTCCCGGCGCTCCCGGCGCCGCTCCAGAGCGGCGGAACAGCGGTCGAAGCACCACTCCAGGCCCATCTGGATGGGCACCACCAGCAGCACCAGCACGATCAGCACCAGCCAGGCCGCAAAGGACAGGGCGGTGAGGGAGAAGATCTCCCCATAGAACACCACGGCCACGAACATGGCGGTGGTCATGGCCGCCAGCAGGATGATCCGCTTCAGATCCAGGGGGCGGGCGGCGTAGTAGATGACCATCAGGCCGTTCATCGCCATCAGGATGACGCAGATGGTGGAGAGCTCGTCCAGCGTCAGATCGAAGGTGTAGACGAACAGCTCCGCGAACAGGATGACGAAGATGGCCGTCAGCCCCCCGGGGAAGGCCCGCCGCAGCACGTTGTGGAGGAACTTGCCCTTCACCAGATCGTGGTTGGGCTCCAGGGCCAGGAAGAAGGAGGGGACGCCGATGGTCAGGGCGGAGATCAGCGTCAGCTGGATGGGCACGAAGGGATAGGGGAAGGCGGCAAACAGGGTGATGAGGGCCAGGAAGAAGGACAGGATGTTCTTCACCAGGTACAGGGCCGAGGCCCGCTGGATGTTGTTGATGACCCGGCGGCCCTCCGCCACCACCTTGGGCATGGCGGCGAAGTCGCTGTCCAGCAGCACCAGCTGGGCCACCTGGCAGGCGGCGTCCGCGCCGGAGGCCATGGCGATGCCGCAGTCGGCGTCCTTCAAGGCCAGCACGTCGTTCACACCGTCGCCGGTCATGGCCACCGTGTGGCCCTGGCTCTGGAGGGCCCGGACGATCTTCCGCTTCTGGTTGGGCACCACCCGGCCGAACACGGTATATTCCCGCACGGCTTTGGCAATGTCGTGGTCCGACTGGAGCTCCCGGGCGTCGATCCAGTTTTCGGCGCCCGCGATGCCGGCCTGGGCCGCCACGGCGGAGACGGTCACCGGGTTGTCACCGGAGATGACCTTCACATCCACCCCCTGGGTGTGGAAGTAGTCAAAGACCTTGGGGGCGTTGGGGCGGATGGGATTCTCCAGCACCAGCAGGGCCAGGGGGATCACCACGCCGCGGAGGCGCCCGGTCTCCGCCCCGTCGCACTGGGCCAGCAGCAGCACCCGGCACCCCTGGGCGGCATAGGGGGCGGTCTGCTTTTCCAGGGCGGCGAAGTCCTGCCCCAGCACATACTCCGGCGCGCCGATGACATAGGCACCCCGGTCCAGGAAGTTCACGGCGCTCCACTTGGTGGCGGAGGTAAAGGGCACGGCCCCACGGTCCGGCCAGCCGGGCCCCCGGGGAAACTTCTCGGCGATGGCCCTGGCGGTGTCGTTGTCCGGCTCCAGCACCCGGTAGAAGGCCCCCAGGATGTCGGCGATGTCCATCTCGGAGCAGGCCTCCGGGTCCAGGGGCACCACCTCCCGCACCTGCATCTGGGGACTGGTGACGGTACCGGTCTTGTCCACGCACAGCACATCCACCCGGGCCAGGGTCTCGATGGCGTTCATCTCGTGGATCAGCGTCCGGTTCCGGGCCAGCCGCACCACGCTGACGGCCAGGGCCACGCTGGTCAGCAGGAACAGCCCCTCCGGGATCATGCCGATCAGGGCCGCCACCGTGCTGACCACGGACTGCCGCAGACCCAGATCCTGGCTTGCAAACTGGTTGTAGAACAGGGCCACGCCGATGGGGATCAGCACGATGCCGATGAAGCGGATCAAATGGTCCAGGGAGCGCATCATCTCGCTCTTGCCGGGGCCGGCGTCCTTCTTGGCCGCCAGCGTCAGCTTGGAGGCGTAGGAGTCCGCCCCCACCTGGTCCATCCGGGCCCGGCACTTGCCGGAGATGACGAAGCTGCCGGACAGCAGCTGGTCCCCCGGCTCCTTGGTGACGGCGTCTGCCTCGCCGGTGATGAGGGCCTCATTCACCTGGACCTGGCCGGTGAGCACCGGCCCGTCCGCCGGGATCTGGCTGCCGGCGGTGAGCTCCACCACATCTTCCTGCACCAGCTGGTCCACCGGCAGGCTCTGGAGCCTGCCGTCCCGCACCACCCGGACCTTGGCGGCAGAGAGCAGGGACAGCTTTTCGATGGTCCGCTTGCTCTTCAGCTGCTGGACGATGCCGATGACGGCGTTGGCCGCCACAATGAACAGGAAGGTCATGTCCTTCCAGTCCCCCACCAGCAGCAGACACACCGCCAGCACCACGAAGATCAGGTTGAAATAGGTAAAGACATTCTCCCGGATGATCTGCTTGTCGCTTTTTGTGGGGGACTCCACCGGCGCATTGTCCCATCCGGCCTCCGCCAGCGCCCTGGCCTGGGCGGAGGAGAGGCCGCAGTCCGCCTTCGGGGCGCAGCGGGGCATCTCCTGCCGGCGTGTGGCCGCAGCCTCCGTCGGGGCCGTTTTCCGGTGTGCGTTCACGGGTACTCCCCCTTTGACAAATTTTGATTCATTATAGCAATTTTCGCGGAGTTTGTATAGAGATGAATTGAAAACTTTCCGGCGGGACCGGAGAACCGGATCCGGGCGCATACAGACGGAGCCCGTGCGGACCTGCCCATGGGGAATGGAGAAGTGTTCATACATAAAGGACATACGGCAAAATAAATGTCATTCACATAAAAACGTTGGCGGAGTTGCGCATTGTATTTTGCCCGGTCCGCCGATATAATGAAACACAAGAACAGACGTGGGAGGGGAAGTCCATGCTGACTTTGGATATGGTCCGGGAGGCCCAGGAGGCCCTGCGGGGCATCGCCCGGCGGACGCCGCTGGACCGGGCGCCGAAATTCGGAGAGAACGTGTACATCAAGGCGGAGAATCTGCAGCTGACCGGGGCCTTCAAGCTCCGGGGGGCCTACAACAAGATCCGCAGCCTGACGCCGGAGGAGGCGGCCCGGGGCGTCATCGCCTGCTCCGCCGGAAACCACGCCCAGGGCATCGCCCTGTCTGCATCAAGGCTGGGCATCAAGGCGGTGATCTGCATGCCCGCCGGGGCCCCCATCAGCAAGGTGGAGGCCACCCGCAGCTACGGCGCGGAGGTGGTGCTGGTGCCCGGCGTCTATGACGACGCCGCGGCGGAGGCGGAGCGGCTGACAAAGGAACACGGCTACACCTTCGCCCACCCCTTCAACGACCCGCTGGTGATCGCCGGCCAGGGCACCATCGGCCTGGAGATCCTGGAGCAGCTGCCGGATGCGGAGCAGATCGTGGTGCCCATCGGGGGCGGCGGCCTCATCGGCGGCATCGCCTTCGCGGTGAAGCAGCTGAAGCCGGACTGCCGGATCGTGGGCGTCCAGGCGGCGGGGGCGGCGTCCATGTACCTGTCCCGCCACGCCGGCGGCCCCACGGAGCTGCGGAGCGTGTCCACTATTGCCGACGGCATCGCCGTGAAGAAGCCCGGGGACCTGACCTTCGCCCTGTGCCAGCAGTATGTGGACGAGATCGTCACCGTCAGCGAGGACGAGATCGCCTCCGCCATCCTGGCGCTGATGGAGGGTCAGAAGACCGTGGCGGAGGGCGCCGGCGCCGTGCCGGTGGCGGCGGTGATGTTCGGCAAGGTGGACACATCGGAGAAGAAGACCGTCTGTGTGGTCTCCGGCGGCAATGTGGACGTGACCACGCTGTCCCGGATCATCACCAAGGGCCTGTCCAAGGCCGGCCGCATCGCGGAGATCACCACCAAGGTGGCGGATAAGCCGGGCACGCTGCTGCAGCTTCTGAAGGTGGTGGCGGACAGCGGTGCCAACATCCTCAGCATCAACCACGCCCGGGAGGACCGGCACTCCGACGTGGGGGCCTGCGTGGTCTCCATGGTGCTGGAGACTCGGGATGCCGCCCATGTGGCGGAGATCCGCCGGGGGCTGCAGGCCCTGGGCTACGAGCTGACGGAGGACTGAGCGGGGAAGCGGGGACCGCGGCAGGACGACATAAGGGAAAGCGGGCATCCATGGGATGCCCGCTTCAGTCTGTCGACAACCCCGGAAATCCGGGAAAATGGGAAGGAAGATAGCTACGAAAGAAACCCAGGAAGGGTGTCTTTCGTTTTCAATCAACCGTTTTCCAGAACTTTTCAAAGTTCTGGAAAA
>NZ_JACSNX010000017.1 GCF_016902445.1 Oscillibacter valericigenes
AGTACATCCTCAGCTACAAGCCTAGAAATAAGCTGCCGGTGGAGGAGTACCTGAAGATGCAGGGCCGCTTCGCCCATATGTTCAAGCCCGGCAACGAGTGGATGATCGAGGAGGTCCAGAAGGAAGTGGACCGCAACTGGGAGGAGCTCCTCAAGCTCTGCGAGCTGTAAAAACGCCCGGTCCTGAAACTGCTTCGGGGGAGTTGGCTGAACGGCCAACTCCCCCGGTTTTTTCCTTGATTTTTTGGGTGCTTTTCCAGATGCCTCAGGAATTGACACGTCCTGCCCATCGGCTATAATAGAATCAAGCTATTTTCAGGAGGAACACAGAATATGGAAAACGCGGTTCTAAAGAAATTCCGGGAAGGCCGTCCCAGCCTGGGGACCTTTACCGCCATCGGCAATCCCCTGGCGGTGGAGAGCCTGCGCTATACGGGTCTGGACTATGTGATCGTGGATACGGAGCACACGCCCGCCGGCATCGAATCCGCCGCGGCCCAGATCGCCGCCGCCCAGGGAGCCGGCCTGACGGCCCTGGCCCGGGCCAACGAGATCTCCCGCACAGCCGTCCTGCGGCTGCTGGACGTGGGGGCCCAGGGCGTGGTCGTTCCCTGCGTGGAGACGGTGGAGGAAGTCCGGGAACTGGTCCAGTACGCCAAATACACGCCTCTTGGGAACCGCGGATTCTGTCCCACCCGGGACGGCGGCTGGGGATATGCACCCCACGCGGCCTCCATCCCGGATTACATGGAGACCTGCAACCGGGAGACGCTGCTGCTGCCCCAGTGCGAGACTGCGGGCTGTCTGGAGCACATCGAGGAGATCACCGCCATGGACGGTGTGGACGGCATCTTCGTTGGCCCCTTTGACCTGTCCATCGCCCTGGGCCATCCCGGCGAGTTCGACGCTCCGGAGGTCCACGAGGCCATTCTCCGGGTCCAGGCGGCCTGTAGGCGCCACGGCAAGCTGTCCATGATCTTCACCGGCGGTCCGGCGGCCTCCCGCCAGCGGTTTGCGGAGGGATACGACAGTGCCACCATGGGGCTGGACACGCTGTTCTATGTGGAGATGTACAAAAAGATGGTGGCAGAGGTCTGGGGGTAAGCCTGCCTAGACGCAAAAAACCGGTGCGGATTTCCGCACCGGTTTTTCTTCACTCTGTCTGCCGGGGCTTTTCCTCTGCGGCCATGCTCCCCAGGCCGAAGTCCTTCTCCACACTGGCGGTGTCCCGCTCCAGCATGGTCTCCATCACCCGGATGTCGCTGTCCACATCCAGGGCGTCGGCCTTGTACAGCTCGTCCAGCTGGTGTTCAAAGCCCTTGATGATGAGGTCCATGGTGGACTCGATCCGGGCCTTGGCCTGGCGGAGGTTCTCCCCCTCCACCCCGGCGGCCTCGAACTCCGCGTAGGAGTCCAGCAGCTTCTGGGTGGTGGGCAGGTAGTAGTTCATAAAGGTGTCGATCCGGTCCCGCTTCTTCGGGTCCTCCTCCACCGCCCGGAAGATCTTGGCGGTGATGGTCTCCAGCCGATCGATCTTGGCGGAGAGGGCCTCGTCCGCAATGGCGTCGTTGGCCCGGCGGATCCTCCGCAGGATGCCGGAATAGCCCTCCTCCGTCTCCTTGGGGGGCGGAGCCGCGGCCGCCTCCTGGGCCTGCTCCTGCCGGCGCTTCTGCTTCAGCTCCGCATCCGCCTGGCCGCTGCGGAAGAGATAGCCCAGCTCCATGTTCAGGTACGCCTCGTCCCCGAAGTAGCCCTTGTCGATCATCTTCTGCAGGTCCTTCTCCACCCGGTCCCTGGGATACCCCAGCGTCCGGGACAGCTGCTCCACCGCCATGGCCTCGTAGTCCCCCACCACGGCCAGGTACTTGTTGTACCGCTTCAGGCTGCGGTCGATGGACATGCCGCTGCAGAACATGGCCACGCCGGCGGCGGTGATGGCCAGGGCCCACAGCAGCTCCTCGATATACCAGATCTCCACGCCGCCCAGCCAGATCATCATGTCGATGGGGTTCCAGCTGGCGGCCAGGCCGCAGACTGCCAGCACCGCGCCGATGATCTTCAGCCACTTGGCGTTGGATTTCTTCACTGCCGGGGACCGCATGGCGCTGCGCATGACTTTTTTGGCCCTGCTGTCCTCTGCTGCGGCTGTCCCCGCAGATGCCGCCTGATTCAGCGGCGGCGCGGCGGTCCGCTTTTTCTTTCCGTCATCTCCAAAGAGCTTGACCAGCAGCAGGATCAGGGCGATGGGCCATGCGCCCAGGACAAACAGCACCACGATGGCCACCCACATGCCCACGCCTTCCTGCTTTTTTTTGCTTTTGGCCACGGCCCTCAGTCCTCCTTCTGCTTCAGCTTGCGCTTGTTGCCCTGCTCATCCACCACATAGGTGTGGTCCAGCTGGCTCTTCAGATTCCCCAGGACGGAGTCGATGTACTCCCGCCGCAGGGCGGCCTGTTCCATCCGCTCCCACTCCGTCAGGCCCTCCGGCGTCCTGGCCTTCCGGGCCAGCTCGTTGATGCGGTCGATCTGCTTTTGGTCCATGTCTCGCTCCTCCTGTCAGGTGTCCGGGCGCCGGCGCTCGAATACCAGGTCGATCGTCTCAATAAAGCCGCCGGCCCGCTGGTACCGCGGGATAAATCCAACGTACCGCCAGCCATCCGCCGCCCGGCGCCGGATGGCCTCCTGATGGGCCACGGTCTCCATTCCGAAGCCGCCCAGCAGGCTCCATCCACCGCCGCCCTCGTCACAGGCGACTTCCTCAAACTCGTATTCCAGCATCCCGCTTCCCCCTCTCAGACATATCGCTTCACCACGATGGCGGTACGGCCCTTTTTTGTGACGCCGCCCACCTCCGCCAGCTGAAATTTTCCAAAGCCCCGGGCGGAGACGGTATCCCCCGCCGAGAGCAGCTTGTCCGCTTTCGTACACGCCCGCCAGTTCACCTGAACGTGGCCGGACGAGATCAGGTCCGCCGCCCTGCCCCGGGCCATGCGGAAGCCGGTGGAGCACACCGCGTCCAGCCGCAGGGAGGAGACGGTGTCCCGGATCTCCTCACACCGCACCTCCGGGATGTGGAGGTGGGCGGCGGGGATCTCCGTCACCGCCAGCCGCGCCCGGCCGGCGCTGTTCCAGCTGGAGAGGAGGAACTCCGCCACCGTGTCCAGCACGATCAGGTCCGCGCTCTCCGGGGACACCAGAATGTCTCCCACCTTCTCCCGGACGATGCCCATACCCATGAGGCTCCCCAGAATGTCCCGGTGGCTCAGGCGGTCCTCCGGCCGGAAGGATGCCCGCAGACACCGGAGGGGGCTCTCCGCCGTCTCCGGCTCCATCCAGTCCGGCAGGAACAGCAGGATATTCCGCTCCGCCCCCTGATAGCCCCCCTGGCGGAGCCAGGCGGTCTCCGGGATGCCTGCCAGGCGCAGCAGGTCCTGGGCCAGCATCTGCTGCTGGGGGGAGAGAAAGTCCGTCCAGGCGGGGACATTGCGGCCGGCTGCCTGCTCCGCCCGGTCCAGGACCTTGGCCAGCAGCAGCCGATCCTCTCCCTCTGCCCCGCAGCGGTCCAGCAGCTTACTCTTTTCCATGGCCGATCAGCTCCTGGGTCCGCACCAGCTCCGCATAGGCGCCGTCCTTTGCCATCAGCTCGTCGTGGCTGCCCAGCTCCGTGATGCGGCCATCCTCGATGACGGCGATCCGGTCCGCGTTGCGGACGGTGGAGAGCCTGTGGGCGATGATGATGGTGGTGCGGCCGTGGGCCAGCTTCTCAAAGGTCTCCTGGAGCTTGGCCTCCGTCACACTGTCCAGAGCGGAGGTGGCCTCGTCCAAAATCAGCACCGGCGGGTCCTTCAGGAAGATCCGGGCGATGGAGATGCGCTGCTTCTGTCCGCCGGAGAGCAGGGTGCCCCGCTCACCCACATAGGTGTTAAAGCCCTCCGGCAGGGCCACGATGTCATCGTAGATCTCCGCCAGCTTCGCCGCCCGGGCCACCTCCTCCTCAGAGGCGCCGGGCTTGCCGTAGCGGATGTTCTCCAGAATGCTGGCGGCGAACAGGAACACGTCCTGCTGCACCACGCCCACGTTCTGCCGCAGGGACTCCTGGGTCACCTGCCGGACGTCATGGCCGTCGATGCGGACGGCGCCGTTCGTCACGTCGTAGAACCGGGGGATCAGCTGGCACAGGGTGGACTTGCCGCCGCCGGAGGGCCCCACCACGGCGATGGTCTCACCGGGACGGATGTGGAGGTCCACGTCGTGGAGCACCGCCAGGTCGTCCTGATAGGCAAAGGACACGTGGTCCACGTCGATGCGCCCCTCCACCCGGGAGAGGGTGATGGCATCGGGGGCATCCTGCATGGCAGGCTCCTCCCGCATCAGCTCCACGAACCGGGCAAAGCCCGCCGTGCCGTTGGCAAACAGCTCCGCAAAGGTGGAGAGCTTGCGCACCGGGTTCACGAAGGTGGTGATATACAGGCTGAAGGTGATCAGGTCCACGGTGTCCATCCGGCCCTGCATGATGAGGAAGCCGCCCACGGAGATCACCGCCACGGAGAGGATGCACAGGAAGAACTCCATCACCGCGTTGAACCGGCCCATGGCCCGGTGGAACGCCCGCTTGGAGGTCTTGTAGCTGTCGTTGGACACGTCGAACTTCCGCAGCTCCGTCTCCTCATTGGCGAAGGCCTTGGCGGTCTTGATGCCGGAGAGGCCGGACTCGATGTCGGCGTTGATGGTGGCCGTCCGCTGCTTGACCTTGATGGAGGCCGCCTGCATGGAGGCCCGGCACTTCCACACCACCAGGAAGAACACCGGGATGATGCAGGCGATCACCAGGGCCAGCTGCCACTGAATGGTGAACATAATGATCAAAGCGCCCACAATGGTGACACCGGAGATGAAAATGTCCTCCGGGCCGTGGTGGGCCAGCTCCGTGATGTCGAACAGATCCGCCGTCAGCCGGCTCATCAGCTGACCGGTGCGGTTGCGGTCATAGTAATCGAAGCTCAGCTCCTGCATGTGGCGGAACAGGTCCCGGCGGATGTCCGCCTCCACCAGGATGCCGAAGGTGTGTCCGTAATAGCAGATGATGTAGGTGAACAGCGACCGCAGGATATAGGCGCAGAACACCACGGCCATCACGGCGAAAAACGTCCGGTAGGCGCTTTCGGGCAGCAGCTGGTACATGCACCACCGGGACACATAGGGAAACGCCAGGTCGATCATGGCGATCATCAGGGCGCAGCACATGTCCAGGATGAACAGCTTGCGGTGGGGCTTGAAGTAGGACAGGAAGATCCGCAGGGCGGAGGACTCCTGAAACTGTCGGGTCGTCATGGTACTCTCCTTTTATCTGTATCGATTCATGTCTTCAAAATCATAGCACACTTTTCCCGCCGGCGCAATGAAATATCCCCGAATGTCCGAAGACATTCGGGGATCTGTGTCTGGTCAGGAATTGGACAGATAGGTGCCCATCATGTAGCCGGTGGTGGTGACGCCGCCGGAGGCCACGAAGGTGATCTGATACCAGCCGTTCCCGGCGCTCTGCACCACCTGGACGGAATTCCCGTTGGAAAGCGTCGCCAGGATCTCACTGTCAGTGTTAGGGCCAGAGCGCACGCGCACGCCGCTGCTGGCGTTGACTACCACAGCAGCCCCCGCCGTCAGGGTTCCGCCGGACGATGCGGTGCTGCCGCCTGCAGAAGTCGTGCTGCCGGCACTGCCGCCCCGGACCCGCACCAGGCAGGTGCCCTTGCCGGAGCCGTCCGTCACTGTCAGAGTGGCCTGTCCGGCGGAGACAGCCGTCACTTTGCCGCTGGCATCCACAGAGGCGATGCCGTCATCGCTGCTGCTCCAGGTATAGGTGCCGCTGCCGCCGGAGGCCGTCAGGGGGATGGGCTCATCTCCCACGGACATGGTGAACTCCGTCCGCGGAGAGCCCAGATAGGCGATGGTGAGCGTCTCCGGCAGGGTGGCAGGATCTGTCTGCTCGGCGGCAGTATCGCCGTCATCCGTCTCCTCTGTCTCTCCGGTGTCACCGCTCTCCGGCATGGTCACGTCCTCTCCCGTCTCCGGGTCCGTGGTGTCCGGGACGTCCGGTGTCACATCCTCCACCTGCTGATCCTGGGCCGCATCCGTTCCGCCGGTGAGGCGCTCGGCGATCTGATCGCCGAAGAGCAGATAGACCAGCAGCGCCGCCATGATCACGATCAGCACAACGAGGATGGGGCTGAGCAGATTGGGCTGACGGCGGTTCTTGGCCGCACGCCTGCCACCCCGGGCAGGCGCCGTCCTGCGGATCTGACTGCCGCTTTGCAGCGCCTCTTCCTCCTCGCAGAAGGGGCAGCTCTTATAGGTATCGGAATACTTCTCCCCGCAGATGGGGCAGCGTTTCATGGCCATGGGTCATCCTCCCGCTCAACAGCGATTCACAATTTACATAATATCGGGTTTTCCAGGTGCCGTCAAGTATGCAGATGCCGATTTCTGCGGAATTTTCCGGTTTTGCGGCGGATATGCTTGCTTTCAGGCGGGGCCCCTTCTATAATGGACGGGAGAACAGGCGGTTTTGTTTCACAGAACTGTGAGATTTTGGAGGGAGCGAAACGATGGAGACTATGTTGATCGGGATCGCGGGGGGCACCGGCTCCGGAAAAACCACGCTGACCCGGCACCTGAAAGAGCACTTCGGCGGTGATGTGACCGTCATCGGCCATGACAGCTACTACAAGCTGCAGGAGGGCAAGACCTATGAGGAACGGGCCAGGGTCAACTATGACCATCCCAGTGCCTTCGACACAGAGCTGCTGATCCAGCACCTGCAGGAACTGAAGGCCGGACACTCGATCCAGTGTCCTGTCTACTCCTTTGTGGAACACAACCGCACCGACCAGACCGTGGAGATCCAGCCCGCCAAGGTCATCATCGTGGAGGGCATCCTGATCTTCCAGAATCCCACCCTGCGGGATATGTTCGACATCAAGATCTTTGTGGAGACGGACGCAGATGAGCGTATCCTCCGCCGGGCCCTGCGGGACGTGGAGGAGCGCGGCCGGACCCTGCAGTCTGTGGTGGACCAGTACCTCACCACCGTGAAGCCCATGCATGAGAAGTATGTGGAGCCCTCCCGGAAGTACGCGGACATCGTGGTGCTGGAGGGCGGCCACAATCTGGTGGCCCTGGACATGATCATGCAGCGCATCCAGCACCATATCGACGTGGAATGACGCACGTTCCCCGTAAAAAGGCGCCTGCCGAACTTCGGCAGGCGCCTTTTGGAGCTTATGACAGGGCTTCGCCCTATTCTGTGTAGCCGTACAGTCCCCGGACGGATACCTCGCCGGACCGGACGGTCCGCACCGTGCCGTCCGCCATCCGGACCACCAGGCCGAAATCCCCATCGATGTCCAGGGCCTCCGCCGTCTCGCCGCCGTCTGTGCCCAGCAGCCGCACGGTCCGACCCAGGTTCACACACCGGCGGCGGTACTCCGTCAGATAGGGCCCGCTCTCTCCCGCCGCCAGGGCAGCGCAGAGCCGGTCCACCTCCCGGATCACCTCCGCCGCCAGGGCGGGACGGGACACGGGATGACCCACCGCCTGGGCCAGAGAGGTGGCGATCTCCCGCACTTCCGGGGTAAAGTCCTCCGGCCGCTGGGACACATTGATGCCGATGCCCAGCTCCAGGTCCTGCACCCGGCCGGTCTCCCCCTCCAGGGAGAGCTCCGTCAGGATGCCGCAGACCTTCCTGCCGCCCAGCACCGGGTCGTTGGGCCACTTCAGGCCGGGACTGGCGCCGCAGATCCGCTCTATGGCCCGGCACACCGCCACACCGGCCATGGCCGTCACCGGGGACAGCCGCTCCGGCGGCAGGTCCGGCCGCAGCAGAGCCGTCAAATAGATCCCCTGGCCGCCGGGGGACTGGAAGCTCCGGCCCAGGCGGCCCCGGCCGGCGGTCTGGAGATCCGCCGCCACCACGGTGCCGTCCGCCGCCCCCTCCGCCGCCAGCTGTTTGGCGCGGAGATTGGTGGAGTCCACCTCCGGCAGGCAGACCAGGGTCCGGCCCACCCGGGCCGTCTCCCCCAGGAAGCGCCGGATCTCCGGCTCCGTCAGGGCGTCCGGGGCATCCAGCAGGCGGTAGCCCCGGCCGGTGCGGGCCTCCACCGTATAGCCCTCCCGCCGCAGGGCGTCCACCGCCTTCCAGATGGCGGTGCGGCTCAGTCCCAGGCGGTCGCTGATCTCCTGGCCGGAGACATAGTCCCCCTCCCGCTGCCGCAGCAGCGCCAGAACGTCCCGTCGGCTCATATGGCTCTCCCCTCTCCTGATGTCTCTGCCCCTGAGTCTATCATGTTTTCCCCCGGTTGTAAACCTCCGGTCCGTCTGCGGGAAACAGAAGGCAGGCGGGACATCTCCCGCCTGCCTCAATCCAGCAGTTCTTCGATCCGGCTCTCTCCGTACACCGGGATGCCGTGGGTGCGCAGCAGCTCCGCTGTGACGCCGTCGCCGGCCGTCAGCGTGCCGGTGAAGGTACCGTCATAGACCGTCCCGCTGCCGCAGGAGGGGCTCCGCTCCTTCAGCAGCGCCGCCTCACACCCCAGCAGATCGGCCAGCCGCAGCGCCTCCTCCGCCCCCCGGCGGTACTGGGCGGTGACATCGCCGCCCTCCCGGGTGACCACCCGGTCTCCCTGCCGCTCTGATGGCAGGCGGGGCGTGGGAAGGCCGCCCAGCTGCTCCGGGCAGACGGGCACCAGCTCGTACCGCTCCGCCAGGGCGGCGACCCAGGGCTGTGTCTTGGAAGCCCCGTCATACCGGCACCGGCACCCCAGCAGGCAGGCGGAGATCAGGAGTCTCATATCCTCACCGCCCGTTCATGGCCTGGTGCTCCCGCAGGAGCTCTCCATACAGCTGCAGGGCGTTCCAGCTCCGGTTGCGGGATGTCAGCACGGCCTTCAGGCAGTCCGGCCCCACGCCCGCCTGGCGCAGCGCCGGCAGCAGGCCGTCCATCCGGTCCTCCAGGCCGCACAGCACCACCATCCGTCCCCCCAGAGGGCCGCCGTTGAATGGCAGCAGCGTGCCGGTATCGTCATCCAGGCCCGCCAGCACCGCCAGAGGCTTGTTGTAATCCTGTCGGGCCACCGGCACCACCTCGGCCCCAAAAGGACCGGCGGCCGCTGCGGCCGCCAGAATGGTGGGCAGCTCCTCAAAGCCGAACAGCAGCAGTCTTCCGCTCATGAGCATCCCTCATTTCTCCGTGATGTGGGGACCGTCCCGGAGGGCGCTCCCATCAGATCCGCCCCGCCGGAGGGCATAGTCCCAGATGTCCAGCGCCCGGCCCTCCCGGCGGAAGGCACCGGAGCGCACCGCGGTGCGGACGAACCCCAGCCGCTCCAGGATACGGACGCTGGCGGTGTTTTCCGCCACCGTATCCGCCAGCACCAGGGCCGGCGTCAGCCTGTCCAGCTGCTGCAGCGCCGCCTGCGCGGCGGCAAGGCCCAGGCCCCGTCCCCAGCAGACAGGCAGCAGCTGATAGAACAGCCCATACGTCCCGGCGGAGGCATCCACCGGCGGGCAGCCGACCAGGCCCCGGAAGATCGCTCCCTCCCGGACGGCGAAGACGGCGGGTGCCGGCAGGCCCCGCTGGCAGGCCAGCAGTCGGTCCAGGCGCTCCGCCGCCTCTGCCGGCGTGCAGGGGCGGTGATGTTGGTGTAACGGATCACCGCCGGGTCGGCCCACAGGGCCGCCGCCTCCGGCAGATACGCCCGGGACAGGGGCTCCAGCGTCAGGGCGGGCGTCATACGATCCGCCTTCCGTTCAGCACCGCCTCCGTCAGCCGGTCCCCCTGGTATCGCAGCTTCAGGGAGAAGAAGGGGGCGTCCTGCTCCAGCAGGTCCAGGAAGAGCTTGTCCCCCTCCCACATGGGCAGCTTCCGCAGGTCCGCCTTGGGGATCCAGGCCAGCTCCCCCTCGTCGCAGGGGTGGGGCGTACCGGTCCAGCCAGTGGCGGTGAAGAGGTGCATATATTCGGTGGGGGCCGCATCGGACACGAACGTCACCAGGCCCCGGTAGCGGTAGTCCGTCAGCGTCAGGCCCGTCTCCTCCCAGGTCTCCCGGAGGATGCAGTCCTCAGGGCTCTCTCCCTCCTGGAACTTGCCGCCCACGCCGATCCACTTGTCATGGTTCAGGTCGTCCTTCTTTTTCACCCGGTGGAGCATCAGGTAGTCGTCTCCCCGCTCCAGGTAGCACAGGGTGGAGTTGATCATGGGCGGTGCCCCCTTTCGGGATCTTCCAAATGGTGTTATTTTATTATAGACCTTTCCTTTCAAAAAAGAAACCCCCGGTTTTTTCGAAAACCCTCTTGACCTTGCCGCAGCGTCAACCGTTATACTCCAAATCGACAGGAGGGATCACCATGGAATACACCGTCAAGGCGCTGGCGGAGCTGGCCGGCGTTACCCCCAGGACCCTGCGCTGGTATGACCGGACAGGCCTGCTGAAGCCCCTGCGGACCACGGAGGCCGGATACCGCCTCTACGGTCCGAAGCAGCTGGACCGGCTGCAGGACATCCTGTTCTACCGGGAGCTGGGGCTGGACCTGGCCTCCATCCGGACCATCCTGGACGACCCGGCCTTTGACCGCCAGGCGGCGCTGCAGAGCCACCTGACAGAGCTGAAGGCCCGCCGGGCCCGGCTGGATGAGCTGATCCTGACTGTCCAGCGGACCATCGACAACATCAAAGGAGGAACGAAAATGACCGATCAGGAGAAGTTTGAGGCCTTCAAGCGCTGCGTCGTCGCGGCCAATGAGGCCGCTTTCGGGCAGGAGATCCGGCAGAGATACGGAGACGAGGAGGCGGACCGGGCCAACGCCTGCGTCCTGGCCCTGACCCAAGAGGAGTACACGGCATGGAAGGCACTGGGGGACGAGATCCTCCAGGCCCTGACCGCCGCCGTGCAGGCGGGCGCAGCCCCCGCTGGACCAGAGGGACAGCGGATTGCCCAGCTCCACCGGCGGTGGCTGTCCTACTCCTGGGAGGCGTACACGCCCCAGGCCCACACCGGACTGGCGGAGCTGTATGTGTCTGACCCCCGGTTCACCGCCTACTACGACCGGGAGGTCTCCGGCTGCGCGGCATTCCTGCGGGATGCCGTCCGGGCCTACACCGGCGCATAAGAAAACAGGGCCGCCCGTCAACGGGCGGCCCTGCCGCATTTCTGGAGAGATTTACTTCCTGCCCATGCTGCGGATGGCCTTCAGGATCTGGATGACCACCATGGAGCCGAAGGCCAGCCCCACGATTGCCGCCACCAGGCCGGCGGACAGCTCCGCCACCTGGAACAGGGGCTCCAGGGGCGGGACCAGCAGCACCGCCGCCAGCAGCAGCGCACCGACGGCGAAGGCCCCCAGCAGGAACTTGTTGTTCCAGAAGGCCCGGGTGAAGATCACCGGCCGGCCGGACTTGCAGTTGAAGCCGTGGAACAGGCGGGAAAGGCACAGCGTGGCAAAGGCCATGGTGCTGGCCACCGCCGCGCCGCCGCTGGCCAGGCCGATGTGGAAGGCGAGGATGGTGGCCAGGGCGATCACCGCACCCTCCGTGCCCACGCTCAGCAGGAAGGGCTTTGTCAGGATACCCTCCTGTCGGGGACGGGGCTTCTCCTGCATCACCGCGTCGCTGTGGGGCTCCAGGCCCAGGGCGATGGCGGGCAGGGAGTCCGTCAGCAGGTTGATGAACAGCAGGTGCACCGCCGCAAAGGGCACCGGCAGGCCCGCCAGGGAGGCGTACAGCACCGTCAGGATGCCCGCCGTGTTGCCGGAGAGCAGGAACTGGATGGCCTTCTTGATGTTGGCGTAGACGTTCCGGCCGTTCTTGACGGCCTGGACGATGGTGGCGAAGTTGTCGTCCGTCAGCACCATGCCGGCGGCGTCCTTGGCCACCTCGGTGCCGGTGATGCCCATGGCCACGCCGATGTCCGCCTGCTTCAGGGCCGGGGCGTCGTTGACGCCGTCGCCGGTCATGGCCACCAGGTTGCCCCGCTCCTGCCAGGCCCGGACGATGCGGATCTTGTGCTCCGGGGACACCCGGGCGTACACGCTGACCCTGGGCACGAATTCCCGCAGCTCCTCGTCGCTCATGGACTCGATGACGGCGCCCTCCACGGCCTCGGTGCCGGGGGTGAGGATTCCGATCTCCCTTGCGATGGCGGAGGCGGTGACCTTGTGGTCGCCGGTGATCATGATGGGCCGGATGCCGGCGGCGATGCACTCGCTGACGGCCGCCTTGGATTCCTCCCGGGGCGGGTCCATCATGGCGATGAGGCCCAGGAACTGGAGGTCGTTCTCATCCTCCAGGCCGATTGCGGGGGCGGTCAGCATCCGCTTGCCGAAGGCCAGCACCCGCAGGCCCTGCTGGGACAGCTCCTCGTTCATCCGCTCGATCTCCGCCTTCTCCTCCGGGGAGAGACGGGTGCGGTCCAGCATCACGTCCACGGCGCCCTTGGTCAGCATGGTCAGGCCGTCGGGCAGCTGGTGGACCGTGCTCATCAGCTTGCGGTCCGAGTCAAAGGGCAGCTCCGCCAGCCGGGGGTACTTGCCCCGCACGTCCGCCTCGTCGAAGCCGTAGCCCTCGCCCAGGCGCACCAGGGCGGTCTCGGTGGGGTCGCCCACCTCGCCGGACTCGTTCACCGTGGCGTCGCTGCACAGCAGGGCCGCCCGCAGCAGCGCCCGCTGGTCCGGGCGGGAGAAGTCCGCCCCGTCCGCCGGGATGATCTGCCCTCCGGCGCAGAGCTTTTTCACGGTCATCTTGTTCTGGGTCAGAGTGCCGGTCTTGTCGGAGCAGATGACGGACACGCTGCCCAGGCCCTCCACCGCCTGGAGCTTCCGGATGATGGCGTGCTCCTTGGCCATCTTCTGGGTGCCGAAGGACAGCACGATGGTGACGATGGAGCTGAG
The DNA here is from genome assembly GCF_016902445.1 of Oscillibacter valericigenes. Lineage (GTDB taxonomy): Bacteria > Bacillota > Clostridia > Oscillospirales > Oscillospiraceae > Oscillibacter > Oscillibacter avistercoris. Next base: position 12,939 of record NZ_JACSNX010000017.1, read on the forward strand.
GGCCTCCGGAATGGCGGCCACGGCCAGGGCCACGGCGAAGAGGAAGGCGTTCATCACATCCTCGCCTCGCAGGAACACGCTGACGGCGAAGAGGATGGCGCAGATGATCAAAATGCCGATGGAGAGCTTGCGGCCGAACTGGTCCAGGCTCACCTGGAGGGGCGTCTTCTTCTCCTCCGTGCTCTTCAGCAGGGCGGCGATCTTGCCCATCTCCGTGTGCATGCCGGTGGATGTCACCAGGAACCGGGCCCGGCCGTAGGTGACGAAGCAGCCGGAGAACACCATGTTCCTCCGGTCGCCCAGGGGCACGTCGCCGCCGATGTCCGCCAGGTCCTTCTCCACCGGCAGGCTCTCGCCGGTGAGGGCGCTCTCGGCGCACTTCAGGCTGGCGCACTCCAGCAGGCGGCCGTCGGCGCAGATGGAGTCGCCGGCCTCCAGCACCACCACGTCGCCCACGGTGACCTCCCGGCCGGGGATCTGGACCACCCGGCCGTCCCGCACCACCTTGGCGGTGGGGGCGGACATCTGCTTCAGGCTGTCCAGGGACGCGGCGGCCTTCACCGTCTGCACGGTGCCCAGGACGGCGTTCATGGTGATGACCGCCAGAATGACCACCATGCTCTCCACATCCCCCAGGATGGCGGAGACAACGGCCGCCAGGATCAGGATGATCACCAGGAAGTCGGCGAACTGCTCCAGGAAGATCCGCAGGACGCTCTTCCTCCCGCCCTCCTGCAATTCGTTGGGGCCGTATTGTTCCAGGCGGCGGGCGGCCTCCGCGCCGGTCAGGCCCTCCGGGGTGCTGTCCAGCTCCTGGAGCAGCTCCTCCCGGCTCTTCTGCCAGATGGTCTTTTCCGTCTTCATAAAACTCCTTCTTTCCGGCAAGACGCAAAAAAAAGAGACTTTTGCGTCAATGCCTCTGCATTGATACAAAAGTCTCGCCGTTTCAACCCGAAGCGGGGCCGAAGCCCGTACTGACGCCGTTGGGTACACAATCGATGTGCCAGCTACTCCCTTTTGGTACTGAAGGCACTATACTCCATTTTCCCCAACTTGTCAATCCCTAATCTTCCACTTTTTTCATTTTTTCTGCCGGTCGAACAGCCATCCGATGCCCATAACCACGGCATACACCCCCAGATAGTACAGCACGGTCACCCCGTAGCCGGCAAAGGCGGCGTACACCATGAAGGCGCAGGCGCACAGGGCCAGGGCAGGCATGACGAACCGCCGGAAGGGAGGCAGGTCCGTGCTCTTGCGCATGAATTGAATGAACATGGGCACGTACATGCCGTACAGCGTGATGATGGGCAGTTCCGAGGAGTCGAAGCTGAAGGGGCCGAACCAGGGACCGCCCACGTTGGCGCCGTAGAAATACACCAGCCACAGTGCGGACAGGCCCAGGCTGGCCAGGGCGGAGTTGCCCGCCATGTTGGTCACTGGATCCACCTGCCGGAACAGCTCCGGCGCCGGTCCCTCGTTCCGGACCGCCAGGGCATACAGTCCCCGGCAGCAGGAGAGGGTCAGGCCGTTCAGCGTGCCCAGGCAGGAGATGACGATCAGCACGAACACCACCGTGCCCGCCGTCTCACCGAACACCCGCTGGAAGGCCATCTTGGCCGCCGCCTCGCCGCTGGCCATCAGCTCTTCCGTGGTCACCGCGCCGGTAAGGCCGACATAATAGAGGATATAGGTGGCCACCACGATGAAAGCCCCCACCACCAGGGCCCGAGGCAGCGTCCGCTTGGCGTCCCGCAGCTCGGCGTTGATGGAGGTGGCCAGGATCCACCCCTCATAGGCGAAGGCCACCGCCACGGTAGAGGCCATCAGCCCCTCCCCTGCGGAGATGGCGCCGGCGCTCATGGTGGCGAAGTTCTCCGCCATGCGGCCGTTCATCAGTCCCGCCGCCGCGCCGCAGACGGCCATCAGGGCCAGGGGGATCATCTTGATGACCGTGGTGGACACCTGGAACTTGCCCGCCAGACGGGGCGCCAGGGCGTTGAGCACGTGGTCCAGGCACAGCATGGCCCCGGCGATGGTCATGCAGGCGCCGCCGGTGATGTCCCAGCCCAGCAGCACGCAGAAGTACCGGGCGGAGATCCAGGCCAGGGCGGACACCAGACAGGGCGTATACAGCACCGCCATGAACCAGCCCACGTAGTAGGCGTACCGCCGGCCCACAGTGGCCTCCGCATAGTCCACCAGGCCGCTGACCTTTTCATACCGGGTGGCCATGGTGGCGAACACATAGGAACAGATGATCATGATGGCGCCCACGATCCCCCAGGCTAGGATGCCCAGCGGCATGTTGCCCTGTGTGGCCTGGAGCACCTTTTCTGCCTTGAAAAACACGCCGGAGCCGATGACGATCCCCACCACCATGCAGATGGCAGTGGGCAGGCCATACCGTTTTTCCATGGTCTTCCCCTTTCTCTGCTGAAAGCGTTTCTGCGGCAGCCCTTTCAAGGGCAGTAGAAGAAGGATAGCACAATCCTGCACAAAATGCAATCTATTTTTTTCGTTTTTCGACAGCAATATGCAAAAAGCGGTCCCCGCAGCGGCGGACCACTTTTTGCGCGCTCCGGGTGCCGCACGCCCCGGCGGCCGGGGGCCCGCATTTCACCGGAGCGGTCAGGCAGAGCCTGTCCGCTCCAGGGTCCCGGCTCCGCCGGGACGCACCCTCGTCATTCTCCCATCACCTGGAACACGATGTCCCGCACCCGGTCCCGGGTATCGCACTCGATGAGGGTCAGGTTCTGCCAGGGACCCACTGTGATCTTGCCGTTCACAAAGGGCACGGTGATGAAGGGGGACAGCAGCGCCGCCTTGATGTGGGAGGAGCCGTTGTCGTCGTGCCACGTCTCGTGGTGCCAGTAGGGCACCACCCGCCCCTTCTCATCCAGATAGGGAGAGAACACGTCCAGCGCCGCCTTCAGGTCGTGGTTCACGATGCCCGGCTCGAACTCCAGCGTGGTCAGGCCCGCCACGCCGCCGGTGGTGAAGCCGGTGACCGTCCCGGCGGAGATGCCGTGCTGTTTGCAGGCCTCCGTCACGGCGTGCTGAAAGTCCTCCGTCACGTCGATCATGCCCATGTGGGCCTTAGTGTGGTACGTTTTTTTCTCTGTGTAAACAGCCATGCCTGTTCCTCCTTTGTGATCCCGCAGGCCGGCAGGATGCCCGCGCCGGCCCGCTCCGCATCTGACAGGTATTGTATCACAATGTCCGCCGTGGTACAATGGCTGCAGAGGCGCAGACGATTCGTCTGCCGCACCCGGCCTGACACCCGGCTCACCCCTGCGGAAAGACTGCCGGGGCACCCTGTCCATATGCGATGCGGTGCCCGGTGCGCAGCGCCCCCGCCGGCACAGGCAGGCTGTGCAGAAAATGCTCAAGGAGGTACGCCTATGCGTGTGGCATTGATCCAGATGCCGGTGGTCCCGGACAAACAGCGGAATATCCAGACGGCTCTCGCCAAGATCCGGGAGGCCGCCGACAACGGCGCGGACTTCGCCGTCCTGCCGGAGATGTTCTGCTGCCCCTATGACAACAGCTGCTTCCGGCCCTATGGGGAGCCGGAGGGCGGCGAGGCCCAGGCGGCCCTGTCCGCCCTGGCGGCGGAGCGGAAACTCTATCTCGTCGGCGGCACGGTCCCGGAGCTTGCGGGAGACCAGGTCTACAACACCTGCTACGTCTACGGCCCGGACGGCCGGCAGCTGGCCAGGCACCGCAAGGCCCACCTGTTTGACATCGACGTGCCCGGCGGCCAGCGGTTCCGGGAGTCCGACACCTTTTCCCGGGGAAACGCCGTCACCACCTTTGAGACGGCCTTCGGCACCATGGGCCTGTGCGTCTGCTTTGACCTGCGGTTCGAGGAGCTGGCCCGGTGCATGTGCCTGCGGGGCGCCAAGGTGATCTTCGTGCCGGCGGCCTTCAACATGACCACCGGCCCCGCCCACTGGGAGATCCTGTTCCGCCAGCGGGCGGTGGACAACCAGTGCTTCACCGTTGGCGTGGCCCCCGCCCGGGACGAGGCGGCCTCCTACGTGTCCTACGGCAACTCCATCGCCGTGGATCCCTGGGGCACGGTGCTGTGCCGGGCCGGGGCGGAGGAGACGACCCTGTACGCCGATCTGGACCTGGACCGGCTGGCGGCGGTGCGGACTCAGCTGCCCATCCTCTCCGGCCGGCGGACGGACCTGTACGAGATCGGCGAGCGATGAGCGGCCGCGTCTTTCCCGCCTTTTACGACGTGGTAAGGCGGATCCCCGCCGGAAAAGTCGCCACCTACGGCCAGATCGCCCGGCTGGCCGGCATGCCCCGGTGCGCCCGGCTGGTGGGATACGCCATGGCCGCCTGTCAGGACCCGGCCGTGCCCTGCCACCGGGTGGTGGACCGGTTCGGCGGCACCAAGGCCGCCTTTGACACCTTCGCCCCCGGCACCCAGCGGGCCCTGCTGGAGGCGGAGGGCGTGGATTTCCGCCTGGACGGCACTGTGGATCTGGAGCACTGTCTCTGGTCACCGCAAACATGAAACAGGAGAGAGGCGTCTGCCTCTCTCCTGTTTTGTCCGCTCACTGCTTCCGGCTGTTGTAGGCCCGGATGCCAAGACCCAGCAGCTCGATGGACCGGGTCAGGTCGTCGGGATTCGTCACATAGGCGATGCGGATCTCGTTGCGGCCCTTGCCGGGCTCTCCGTAAAAGCCCTCTCCGGGGGCATACATGACGGTCTCGCCCTGGTCCTGGAACTCCTCCAGCAGGAAGTACTGCAGCTTCTCCGCGTCGTCCACCGGCAGGGTCACCATCAGGTAGAAGGCCCCCTCCGGCTCGCTGAACTGCACATTGGGCACCCGGTTCAGCGCCGCCACCACGGCATCCTTCCGGCGGCGGTACTCCTCCCGCACGCCGGCGTAGTACGCCGCGTCCATCTTCCGGTACAGGGCGGCGGCGGCCACCTGGTCCAGCGTGGCCGCGCACAGACGGCCCTGGCAGAGCTTCATGGCCTGGCCCATCAGCTCCTTGTTGCGGGAGATCAGCGCGCCCACCCGGGCGCCGGTGGCGGAGAACCGCTTGGAGATGGAGTCCACCACCGCCACATTTTCCGCCGCGTCCGTGAACTCCAGCATGGAGGAGGGCGCCTCATCGCCGTAGACGATCTCCCGGTACACCTCGTCGCTGATGAGGAGCAGGTCGTGCTCCTTGGCGATGTCCACCATCAGCCGCCGCTCCTCCGGCGTCAGAACCACACCGGTGGGATTGCCGGGGTTGGTGATGAGGATCGCCCGGGTGTGCTCGTTGATCAGGGGCTCGATCCGGGCCCGGTCCGCGTAGCGGTACCCCTCCTCCGCCGAGGTGGGGATGGGCCGGATGGCGGCGCCGGTGACCCGGACGAACGTGTCGTAGTTGGGATAGAAGGGCTCGGGGATCAGGATCTCGTCTCCCTCGTCCAGCACGCAGGGCAGGACGATCTGCAGCGCCTCGCTGCCGCCGTAGGTTGCCAGGATCTCATCGCAGGTGATGGGGTAGCCCAGGCGGGCGTAATAGTCCCGCACCGCCTCCAGATAGACCTCCACGCCGGGGGCGGGGGCATAAGCCAGAACCGTCTCGCCGAAATCCCGGGCCGCGTCGAAAAAGGCCCTGGGCGTCTCGATGTCCGGCTGGCCGATGTTCAGATGGTGTACCCGCAGGCCCTTGGCCTCCGCCGCCACCTCATAGGGGTAGAACTTCCGCATGGGAGAGAGGCCGCACTGCTGGATCTTATGGGAAAATTTCATAGAAATGACCTCCTTGGTCAAAATTTTTATGTGTACGGGCGGCGGCTCGGGATAAAAAAACGCCCCTGACATCTCTGTCAGGGGCGAAAGTCCGTTCCGCGGTACCACCCTGATCTGCCGCCCCTCCGGAAGAGCGGCATCTCATGCCATCCTGTAACGGGGATGAGCCGTTCCGCTCATCGCGGACTGCTCCAGAGTGGCTGCCGTGCGGCGTGGGCTGGGGGCTTGCACCGCCTCCCCCTCGCTTGAAAGCCGGTTTCGCAGGGCTGGCTCTGTCATCGCGTTTGCTGTTGATTGGTTCTATTATACGTCTTTGCGGGGATTTGTCAAGCGCAGAATTGCAGAGTTTTTCCCGGATCCGGCAAAGCTCAGGCCTCTTCCTCCGGGAATGGCGGTTCATCTGTACTGCCGGCGGGGGCGCTGCCCATCTGCATCTCCTGCCACTTCTCCCGGGTGATCAGCAGCTGCCGGGGCTTGGAGCCCTCGAAGGGGCCCACGATCCCCCGCTCCTCCATCTGGTCCACCAGACGTGCGGCCCGGGAGTAGCCCAGCTTCAGCCGCCGCTGCAGCATGGAGACGGAGGCCTGTCCGGTCTCCAGCACCACCTCCACGGCGGCGGGGAGCAGTTCGTCCTCTTCCTCTCCGGCCTCCGGAGCAGCCGCTCCGGCGCCCTTGCCGCCCTTCTCCTTCTCCTGCAGGGACTCCTCGATCTTGGCGATGACCTCATTGTCATAGTGGGCCTCACCGGACTGCTTCACGAACTGGACCACCTGCTCGATCTCCTCCGGGGAGATGAAGCACCCCTGGACACGGACGGGCTTGCCCTGTCCCAGAGGGGCGTAGAGCATGTCACCCTTGCCCACCAGCTTTTCTGCGCCGGTGTTGTCCAGAATGATCCGGGATTCCAGCGAAGAAGCCACGGCGAAGGCGATGCGGCTGGGGATGTTGGCCTTCATGAGGCCGGTGATCACGTCGGCGGAGGGCCGCTGGGTGGCAATCACCAGGTGGACGCCGGCGGCGCGGCCCATCTGGGCCACCCGGCAGATGGACTCCTCCACCTCCTTGGCGGCCACCAGCATCAGGTCTGCCAGCTCGTCGATGACCACCACCACGCTGGGCAGGGTCTCCAGGTCCTCGCTGGCCTTCGCCAGCTTGTTGTACTCCTCCAGCTTCTTCACGCCGTGCTCAGAGAAGGTCTTGTACCGCTTCATCATCTCGAACACCGCCCACTGCAGGGCGCCGGCGGCCTTTTTCGGGTCCGTCACCACCGGGATCAGCAGGTGGGGGATGCCGTTGTAGGGGGCCAGCTCCACCATCTTGGGGTCCACCATGATGAAGCGGACCTCATCCGGGGTGGACTTGTACAGCAGGGACACGATCAGGGAGTTGGTACACACGGACTTGCCGGAGCCGGTGGTGCCGGCGATCAGCACGTGGGGCAGACGCTCGATGTCGCCGACGATGTTCCGGCCGCCGATGTCCCGTCCCAGGGCAAAGGCCACCTTGGACTTGTGCTCCGTAAACTCCCGGGACTCGATCACGTCCCGGATCAGCACCGGCGTCACCTGCTTGTTGGGCACCTCGATGCCCACCACGGAGATCTTGTCCGGGATGGGTGCGATCCGCACGCCGGAGGCGCCCAGCGCCAGTGCGATATCATCCGCCAGATTGGTGAGCTTGCTGAGCTTCACGCCCTGGTCCAGCACGAACTCATACCGGGTGACGGAGGGGCCGTGGACCACATCGCCGGCGGTGGCGTCCACGCCGAAGCTGGTGAGGGTCTCCGCCAGACGGCGGGAGTTGTTCCGCAGCTCCGCGCCGGTCTCGGCGTAGTTTTCCGCCCGGCTCTGCTTCAGCAGCGTGATGGGCGGGAACTGATAGGCGCTCTCCTCCGCCGCCATCTTCTCCTCGATCTCCGCCGTCACGGCGGCGGTCTGTGCCGCCACCTCCCGGGCCACGGCCTTTTTCCCCTGCGCAGGGGCGGCTGCGGGCGTGGGCTCTTCAGCAGGGTTCTCCGCTGCCGGCATCGGCGCCGGGGCAGCTGCCCTGGCGCGGACAGGCTCCGCTGCGGGCGCCGCGGGGGCCGGCTCCGGCTCCCTGTCGGAGAGCACCTGGTCCGGTGTCTTCATCTTGTCGGACCGATGGCGGAAAAAGCCGGTGAATCGGCCTGGATCCTCTTCCGGCGGGGCAGCCAGCTCCTCGCTGTCCAGGGGGATGTCGATGGCGGGCTTCGCCTGCCGCTCAGTCCGCCGCCGGGGCGGCTCCGCGGGAGTGATATGGATGGCCGGGGCAGGCTCCGGCTCTTCCTCGTACTCCGGGCGGTTCCGCACCATCTCCAGGATGGCGGACGGGGTCACCCTGAAGGCAGCCAGCAGTTCTCCGGCCAGCAGAAGGGCAAAGAGCACGATGGAAACATATTTGGAGACCGTTACGACCGCTGCCTCCGCCAGCAGGCCGGAGACTGCCCCGCCTGCCTTCAGGGCGATGCCGCTGGTCCAGAGGCTCTTGAGGACTCCCTCGCCGCTCAGGGGATACGTCCCGCCGGCGAAGATGGTGTGGAACAGAGCGCCCGCGGTCAGGGGCAGCAGCAGAGCACCGGCAGTCCGCAGCGCCACCGGGCGCCCCCGATGCAGCAGCAGGATCCCTCCCGCCAGCAGCATGGCAGGGCCCGCCAGCCAGTATCCATAGCCGAACAATCCCTTCAAAAGCTCCGCCAGCAGATCGATGAGGATGGCCTGCACGCCGCAGTAGCTCACCAGCACACACAGGGCCAGCACCAGCAGGACCGCGCCCCCCACCTCCCGGCGGATAGGGCGCTTCTGGGGCTGCTTGCTCTTTGCCGTGCGGGAGCCGGATCGGCTGCCGCTCTTTTTCGTTGTCGTTTTCTTCTGCGTTGAGGATGCCATGCTTCTCTCCTTCGTGGCTCCAATCTCCCTTGTTCACTGCCGGGGCAGCGCCTCAGCCCGCAAACCCATAAGTTCGAGTGACCGTGGCCTCTTCCGTGCGGATGGACGGCGGGCCAAAGGCAAGTTATCCCAGCACCAGCGTCAGCGCCAGCACGATCAGGCCCGCCGCCCAGCAATAATAGGCGAACCATCCGAACTTGCCTTTGTCGGCGATCATCTTCAGCAGGCGGATGCAGGCGTAGCCCACCACGGCGGCCACCGCCACGCCCACCAGGTACACGGGGATCTCCGATACGATAATGGTGTTTTCCGTGATCGCGTCCTTCAGTGTCAGGATGTTCGCCCCCAGAATGGCGGGGATGGACATCAGAAAGGAAAACCGCACGGCGAATTTCCGGTCAAACCCCACAAAACAGCCGGCGGTGATGGTGGTGCCGGAGCGGGAGATTCCGGGGCAGGTGGCGATGGCCTGGGCCACGCCCACCAAAAAGACGTCCAGCAGTCTGGCGCTCCGCTCCGCCTTGCGGCCCTTCTTCACCCGGTCGCTGGCAAACAGCAGGAAGCCTGTCACGATCAGCGCGCCTGCCACAAAATAGATGTTGCCGGACAGGCCCTCGATCCAGTCCTTGATGGGCAGCACGGCGAACAGCGGCACCGTGGCCACAATGATCAGCAGGATCAGCCGCCGGGCCGGGGGCATGGGTGTGGGCGTGGTGCCATGGGCCAGATCCCGGACTCCGTCGATCAGCTCAACGATCATCTCCCGGATGTCCTTCCAATAAGCCACGAACACCGCAACCAGGGTGCCCAGATGCAGCAGGACATCAAAAAAATCCGGCGTCGCCGGGACGCCCGCCTGGCCCAGGAAGTGCTCCGCAATGGCCAGATGGCCGGAGCTGGAGATGGGCAGAAACTCTGCCAGGCCCTGGATCAGGCCCAGCAGGATGGATGACAGCAAAGACAATGGGTTCAATCCTCCAGTCGTTTAAAATCGGACATACATGTTTGAGTATATCACGGTCAGGCGGAAAATTCCAGTCATATTTCCGGGAAAGCCGCGGCGGGGGCAAAAACAGACCGGTCCCTGTGACCGGTCTGTTCTCCTGTATTCCGCCAGCGGCTCACACCTCTTCCAGCGCCTCCAGCGCGGCTCTGGCCGCCGCCTGTTCCGCCTCTTTTTTGCTGTGGCCGGTGCCGGTGCCCACCGGCTGGCCGTTGAGCTGCACCTCCGCCTGGAAGGTCTTGTCATGATCCGGCCCCGCCTCGCCGATCATATGGTAGGTGAGCACCTGATCCGCCTGGCGCTGGACCAGCTCCTGCAGAGCGGTCTTGTAGTCCCGGCGGCGCTCCTCCACCACCTCTTCCTTCTCGGCATCCAGCAGGCAGCGGTGGATCAGGGCGGAGGCGCTCTCGATCCCACCGTCCAGATACACGGCGGCAAACACCGCCTCTGTGGCGTCCGCCAGGATGGAGATCCGCTCCCGGCCGCCGCCGGCCTCCTCGCCGCGGCCCAGCTTCAGATACTGGCCCAGGCCCAGCTTCCGCGCCACCTCATACAGGCTCTGCTCGCACACCAGGGCCGCCCGGATGCGGGTCAGGTCCCCCTCCGGCAGATCCGGGTGCTGGCGGAAGAGGAATTCCGCCGTCACAAAGCCCAGCACGGAATCCCCCAGGAACTCCAGCCGCTCGTTGCTGCGCAGCCCGGCAGCCCGGTGCTCGTTGGCGTAGGAGCTGTGGTTCAGCGCCTCCTCCAGCAGGGCCGGGTCCCGGAAGCTGTAGTTCAGTTTTTTCTCCAGATCCTGCATATCGTCCACTCCCAAAAGGAAACCCCGCTCACCGCGGGGCGTTCCTGCATGTTATCCGTTCAGCTTGGCCGCCACGTAATTCACGGCGTCTCCCACGGTCTTGATGGCCTTGACCTCGTCCTCCTGCGTCATTCCCAGTTCGAACTCCTCTTCCATGGCCATGACCAGCTCCACCAGATCCACGGAATCGGCGCCCAGGTCATCTTCAAAGGATGTCTCCAGCGTCACCTCGTCCGGCGCCAGGCCAAACTGCTCGGACACCAGATCCTTCATCGTCTGAAAAATTTCCTCATTTGACATGTCGTTCACCCCTCAAGGAAAAATGGCTCTGTGCCTTGATGGGGTAATCATACGGCATCCCCATGGCGGTGTCAATAGGAAATCAATTTTTTTCCGCTGCCGGCTGGACCCGCATATGCTCAATGTTGGCCTGGATGTCGGCGATGAATCCGCTCTCGGCATATTCCTTGGCCCGCAGCACCGCGTTTTCAATGGCCCGGGCATCTGAACTGCCGTGGGCCTTGATCACCGGCTTCTGGATGCCCAGGAAGGGCGTGCCGCCCACCTCACTGGGGTCCATCAGCTTCTTCATCCTGCCCAGATCCCCCTTCACCAGGCCGGCGGCCAGCTTGGTCTTGGCGCTGGAGAGGAAGACCGCCTTCAGCTCCTTCAGGATAAACTTTCCCAGGCCCTCCATGGACTTGAGGACCACGTTCCCGGTAAAGCCGTCGGTGACGATCACGTCGGCGGCGCCCAGCATGGCGTCGTTGGCCTCCACATTGCCGATAAAGCAGATGCGGCCGGCGTCTCCCGCCTCTTTCAGCAGGGCAAATGCCTCATGGCGCAGGGTGTCGCCCTTCTCCTCCTCCGCGCCGATGTTCAGCAGGCCCACCCGGGGCTTTCCGATGCCCATGACCCGCTGGGCATAGTAGCTGCCCAGGTACGCGAACTGGAGCAGATACTCCGGCGTGCACTCGGCGTTGGCGCCGCAGTCGCACAGCACCGCCCGTCCTCCGGCAGTGGGGATCTGAGGGCCCATGGCGGCCCGGCGGATGCCCCGGATGCGCTTGACCACCAGGGTGGCGCCGGAGAGCAGGGCCCCGGTGGACCCGGCGGAGACGAAGGCGTCGCCCGCCCCGTCCTTCAGCAGGTTCAGCCCCACGGTCAGGGAGGAGTTGGGCTTCAGCTTGAAGGCCATGGCGGGGTCGTCGGCGATCTCCACCACCTCCGCGGCATCCTTGATCTCCACTCCTGCCGGCAGGCTCTTTTCGCCGCAGGCCTCCACGGCCTTCAGCACCTCCGCCGTCCGGCCCACCAGAATGATCTCCACTCCGTGGTCCCGGTTGGCGGCCAGGGCGCCCCGGACGATCTCCAGCGGGGCGTTGTCCCCGCCCATTGCGTCTACGATGATCTTCATGCTTCCCGCACCTCCTGCTTGATTTGGTCGATGATGGCCAGCGAACGGGCCGACAGCTCCGCGTTCTTGTTCCGCTTCCCCTTCACCCGGTGGTCCAGCGGCGGCATGATGCCGAAGTTGATGTTCATAGGCTGGAACACCGTGACGGAGGGATTGGACACATACAGCCCCAGGGCGCCGATGGCGGTCTCCCGGGGAAAGTCGATGGGCGGCTTGCCCTGCAGGCGCCGGGCGGTCTCCACCCCCACCAGGAAGCCGGAGGCGGCGGACTCCACGTACCCCTCCACGCCGGTCATCTGTCCGGCAAAGGAGAAGCGGGGCTGGCTTTGCAGCCGGTAGTACCGGTCCAGCAGCCGGGGGGAGTTCAGAAACGTATTCCGGTGCATGACCCCGTAGCGGAGGAACTCCGCGTCGTGGAGGGCGGGGATCATGGAGAACACCCGCCGCTGCTCCGGGAATTTCAGATGGGTCTGGAAGCCCACCAGGTTGTACACGGTGCCGTCGGCGTTGTCCCGCCGCAGCTGCACCACGGCGTAGGGCTCCTTCCCCGTGCGGGGGTCCTTGAGGCCCCGGGGTTTTAAGGGGCCGTAGCACAGCGTGTCGTGGCCCCGGCGGGCCATGACCTCCACCGGCATGCAGCCCTCGAACACCATCTTGTCCTCAAAGCCGTGGACCGGCGCCTCCTGGGCACAGGTCAGCTCCTTCCAGAAGGCGTCGTACTCCTCCTCCGTCATGGGGCAGTTGACGTAGTCCGCCGTGCCCCGGTCGTACCGGGAGCCGAACCAGGCCTTGTCCATGTCCACGCTCTCGGCGGTGACCAGGGGTGCCGCCGCGTCGTAGAAGTGCAGCGCCGTATCCGCCCCCAGCAGAGCCTGGAGCCGCTCCGCCAGGGCGTCAGAGGTCAGGGGGCCGGAGGCGATGACCACCTCCCCCTCCGGGATCTCGGTGACCTCCCCCGGCACCACGGTGATGCGGGGATGGCTGCGGATCTGCTCCGTGACCATGCGGGCGAAGCCGTGGCGGTCCACCGCCAGAGCGCCGCCGGCCTCCACCCGGGTGGCGTCGGCGCACTGGAGGATCAGGGAGCCCAGCCGCCGCAGCTCTTCTTTCAGGAGGCCCACGGCGTTTTCCAGCTGGTCGCTCCGCAGGGAGTTGGAGCAGCACAGCTCCGCGAAATATTCGGTCTCATGGGCGGGGGTCTTTTTCTCCGGCTTCATCTCCCGGAGGGTGACGTCGATGCCCCGCTGGGCCAGCTGCCAAGCGGCCTCTGATCCGGCCAGGCCGGCGCCGATGACTGTTACATGCATAGTTTGGATCCTTTATCTATCGTTGGTTGATGGGGGGCGTCCCATGGGACGGGGAGTTTGCTGGATACACCCGACAGTGGGTGTGGTGGGGCCGCCGAACGGCGGCCAGGGGGATTCCTGCTCCCGCAGGGGGCCGTTTCCACGGGGGATGCGCCCCCCATTCTCTTTTTGGTCTTGCCCAAAAAGAGAACGCGCCGCGCCCGGTGTAAGAGAAAAAGGCGCTTTGGCCGCAACTTTGCACGTGCGTGCAAAGTTGCTGTACGGGGGTCGGCGTGAGAGGGTGCCTGCGTGTTTGCGAGGACTGGACTACGGGCGCGGCGGGGCGCGGTGCAGACTTGGTGGTTGATTCCCGCGGCGCGGTGCATCTTGGGTCGGGGTGCAAGGACGCATTTGACCCGTTCCTCTTTCCGCGCGTTCCGCTTCGCTACGCGCTGCCCTGGCGGGCGTAGGAGCTGCTGCATTGGCCCATGCTGCAACTTTCATCAACCACCGGCCAGCGGCAGCGAAAAGAGAAGCAACTCAATGCGATGACCACCCCGACGAGGTCGGCACCATCCGCCACGGGACGGCAGTATCGACCTGGCAGAAGGCCCAGGCGTGCCCGAAGGCCAGGCAAAATCGGAGCAGGCACCGATACGCCGACCCCCGTCGCGCTCGGAGGGCCACTGCACCGGAGCGCGCCTAGCGCCCTTTTCTTTTGGACCGTGCACGGCCCGTTTTCTTTTCGGGCAAGACCGAAAAGAAAATGGGGGGTGCATCCTGGCTGGACAAGCCCCCCTGCGGGAGCAGAGACCCGGTGGCCGCCGTCCGGCGGCCCGTATCACCTTAACCCCTCTGGTCGCTGCGTCCCAGTAGATAATCGGTAGTAACGCCGAAGTAGTCCGCCATTTTCATCAACCCCGGTACATCGGGGTAATGCCCACCGCCCTCATAATTCTGATATTGGCGGGAACCGACCTCAAAGATGGCGGCCATCTGCACTTGTGTTTTGCCAGACTCTTTGCGCAGCTGTCGAATCCGTTGTGCAAAAGTTTCCATGCTTTACCTCTTGACTTGTAATTAAATTTCGTGTATATTGAAAACACGAAATTAAATTACGATATCGGAGATGATAAATTATGACCGACCCTCTGGACATTCTCTTCGAGGACCTCCTGGACCACCTGGACGAAAACCTCCCCAGCGCCTGCTGGCCGCTCTGCCAGCAGGAAAGCCGCCTGGAGAACGCCCTCCTGGCCTCCCTGACCCCGGAACAGGTCGAACTGCTGGAGGCCTATCAGGCCGCCGCGTGGCGCCATACAAAGCAGGAAGAGCGCTTTCTCTTCCGCTCCGGCTTCCGCCTGGCCCGGGAGCTGTCACTCCTCCCCGGCGGGCTTCTTCGCCTTTGACGCCACTGTCTTTTTGGCAGCGGCCTTTTTTGTCGTGGTCTTGGACACCGTTTTGGCCGTGGTCTCCTTCTTGGCCGTCGTCTTCTTTGCGGCGGTCTTGGACGCTGCCGGCTTCTTGGCGGCGGTCTTTTTTGCGGTGGTCTTGGCGGTGCCCGCCTTCTTGGCCGCGGCAGCCCGCTTGGCGGGCTTTTTCTCCGCCGTCGGCTCTGCGGCCGCGGCCTCCGCGTCCTCGGCGCTGTCCGCCGTCTTCTTCCGGGGATAGCCCCGCTTCTCCTCCGGCAGGAAATTGGAGCACTCCGGATTGATGCAGAAGGGCTTCTTGAAGCCCCGGCCCGCCTTCTTGAACATGGTGTGGCCGCAGACCGGGCAGTCGTCCTTCACCGGCACGTCCCAGGTCATGAAGTCGCACTTCTGGGACTCGTCCTTGCTGTTGACGTGCTCACAGCAGTAGTAGGTGTACTGCTTGCCGGTCTTTTTGCTGTTGCCGGTGCGCTTCATCAGCCGCCCGCCGCACTTGGGGCAGCGGCCCGGCATCTCCACCACCAGAGGCATGGTGAAGGAGCACTCCGGATATCCCGGGCAGGCCAGGAAGCGGCCGAACCGGCCGGACTTCACCACCAGGTTCCGTCCGCACTCCGGGCAGATCTCCTCGCTGACCTCGTCGGGCACTTTGATGCGGGTGCCGTCCAGGGCCTTCTCCGCATCCTGCAGGTCCTGGGCGAAGTCGCCGTAGAACTCCCGCAGCACGTCCTTCCAGGCAGTTTTCCCCTCCTCCACGGAGTCCAGCCGCTGCTCCATGTTGGCGGTGAACTTCAGGTCCGCGATGTCGGAGAACCGCTCCTTCATCAAAGCGGTCACCACCCGGCCCAGGTTGGTGATGTGGAGGTACTTGCCCTCCTTCACCACATACTCCCGGTCCAGGATGGTGGACACGGTGGGGGCGTAGGTGGAGGGCCGGCCGATGCCCTGCTCCTCCATGGCCCGGATCAGCGTGGCGTCGGTGTAGTGGGCCGGGGGCTGGGTGAAATGCTGCTCCCGGTCAAAGCCCTTCAATGTCAGGGGCTCCCCCTCCCGCAGAGCGGGCAGGGGAGATTCCTTCTCCTCTTTCTCCTCGTCCTTGCCCTCCTCATACACGGCGGTGTAGCCGGAGAACTTCAGGCTGGAGGAGCTGGCCCGGAAGCTGTGGCCCGCCGCCTCGATCTCCACGGCCACGCTGTCGTACACGGCATTGGCCATCTGGCTGGCCAGGAACCGGCTCCACACCAGGCGGTAAAGGCGGTACTGCTCACTGGTCAGGTCCTTTTTCAGCATCTCCGGCGTCCAGTTGACGTTGCTGGGGCGGATGGCCTCGTGGGCGTCCTGGGCGTTGGCCTTGGCCTTGTAGCGGTGGGTCTGGGCATAGCTGTCGCCGTAGCGGCCCACGATGAAGGTCTTGGCGGCAGCCAGGGCCTCCTCGCTGATCCGCAGGGAGTCGGTACGCATATAGGTGATGAGGCCCACGGTGCCCTCGCCCTCGATGTCCACGCCCTCGTACAGCTGCTGGGCGATGGCCATGGTCCGCCGGGGCGTCATGGCCAGCTTGCGGGATGCCTCCTGCTGCATGGTGGAGGTAGTGAAGGGCGGAGAGGGGCTGCGCTGCTTGTCCGTGCGCTTCACGGTCTTGACGGAGAAGGGGGCCTGCTCCGTCTCCCGGACCACGGCGTCCACGTCCTCCGCCGACTTCAGCTCCGCCTTCTTGCCGTCCTTCCCATGATAGCGGGCGGCGAAGGGGAGCTTTTTCACATCGTCGCCAGTCAGGCTGGCGTCCAGGGTCCAGTACTCCTCGGGCTTGAACTCCTCGATCTCCCGGTCCCGGTCGTCCACCATCCGGGTGGCCACGGACTGGACCCGCCCGGCGGACAGGCCCCGGCGGATCTTCTTCCACAGCAGGGGCGAGAGCTCATAGCCCACGATCCGGTCCAGGATGCGCCGGGCCTGCTGGGCGTCCACCAGCTTCTGGTCGATGTCCCGGGGCTCCTGGATGCTCTCCTGGACCACCTTTTTCGTGATCTCGTTGAAGGTGACCCGCCGGGTCTTCTCGTCCGGCAGGTCCAGCAGCTGCTTCAGGTGCCAGGAGATGGCCTCCCCCTCCCGGTCCGGGTCGGTGGCAAGGTAGACCATGTCCGCGCCCTTGGCGGACTTCTTCAGGTCGGCGATGATGTCCTCCTTGCCCTTGATGGGCTTGTAGACCGGCTCGAAGTCGTGCTCCAGGTCCACGCCCAGGGTGCTCTTGGGCAGGTCCCGCAGGTGGCCCATGCAGGCCTTCACGGTAAAATCCTTGCCCAGGTATTTTCCGATGGTTTTGGCCTTCGCGGGAGACTCCACGATGACCAGGCTGTGTTTTGCCATAGTTACCTCCAGGCGCCCGGGATCGGGCGCGTGTTTATTCCGTCAAATTCACCGCGCGGGCATACCGCTTGCCGCTGTGCTGGGTCACCAGATGCTCGATCTCCAGCACCGTCAAAGCCGACAATACCCGCCGGGTGGGGATGTCCGTCAGCTCGATCAGATCGTCCACCAGCATGGGCTCCTCCGTCAGGGCCCGCAGCAGGCAGATCTGGTCGTCCGTCAGGCTGTAGTCGTTGTGGGAAAGGCTCACCGACGGGGGCACGGGCTTGGGCTCCGTCTTCTGCCGGGCCTGGTAGCCCAGCACGGCCGGCGTCTCCCTGGCTCCCTCCCGGCGCAGCTTGTCCGGGAACCGGGGCTCGTATTCCCCCAGGATGTCCCAGGCGTCGGACACCAGCCCGGCGCCGTCCCGGATCAGGCGGTTGCAGCCCACGCTGGCGGGAGCGTCGATGGGACCGGGGACGGCGAACACGTCCCGCCCCTGCTCCAGGGCGGTGCCCGCCGTGATGAGGGCGCCGCTGCGCGCCGGTGCCTCCACCACCAGAGTGCCCAGGCACAGGCCGGACATGATGCGGTTGCGCACCGGGAAGTGCTTCGCCTCCGGCGGCGTGCCCGGCGGGTACTCGCTGATCAGCGCGCCGGCGGCCGCCACGTCCTCATATAGATATTGATTTTCCGGGGGATAGACCACATCCAGGCCGTTGCCCAGCACCGCCGTCACGGTGCCGCCTGCCCGGAGGGCGCCCCGCAGGGCCGCGGAGTCCACGCCCCGGGCCAGGCCGCTGACCACCACGGCCCCGCCGGCGGCCAGGCCGTAGCCCAGCTTTTCCGCGCAGGAGACGCCGTAGGGCGTGCAGTCCCGGGTGCCCACCACGGCGATGGACGCCTCGTCGTCAAAGGCCGGCAGGCGGCCCCGGACGTACAGCAGGCAGGGCGGGTCGTAGATGTTCCGCAGCCGGTTGGGATATCCCGCGTCCTGGATGGTGAGGAGGTCCAGGTCCAGCCGCTGGCAGTCCGCCAGGATCCGGTCCGCGCCGGAGCAGTCCTTATCCTCCAGCAGCTTCGCCTGCTCCCGGGTGATGCCCTCGGTCAGCAGCACCTCCTCCGGGTCGGCGTAGTACACGTCCTCCGGCGTGGGGAAATGGCGCAGCAGCGCCAGCCGGGTCTGGTTCGTCAGCCCCGGCAGCTCCGTCAGCCACAGCCAGTATTTCAGCGCGGACATGGGCACTCCCTCCTCAGTCGTCTCTCGCCGCCTCCCACAGCAGCACGGCCGCCGCCGCGGCGGCGTTCAGGGACTCGCAGTGGTCGCTCATGGGAATCTTCACTGTCAGATCACAGGCCTCCAGCACTTCCGCCGAAAGGCCCTTGCCCTCGCTGCCGATGGCCACGGCGCAGCGGGCGAAGTCCGCCCGCCGCACGTCCACCGTGTCCGCCCGGAGGGCGGCGCCGTACAGGGGCAGGCCGCTCTTCGTCAGCAGGCCCCGCAGCACAGACAGCGTACAGGCCCACACCGGGCAGCGGAACACCGCCCCCATGGAGGCCCGGACGGTCTTTGGATTGTACAGGTCCGCGCAGGCGTTCACCAGGAACAGCCCGTCGGCGTGGAAGGCGTCCGCCGTCCGCAGGATCGTCCCCACGTTCCCCGGGTCCTGGACCCCGTCCAGCACCGCGTACCGGCGGCCCTCCAGCGTCTCCGGAAGGGCCTGGTCCGGCAGGCCGCAGACGGCGAGGACGCCCTGAGGCGTCTGGGCCGGGGAGATCGACTTCATCAGGTCCGGCGGCACCTGGACGCAGCGCACCGCCTCCGGCAGCACCGGCAGGGCAGACGGATCCGTGCACACCACGGTGTGGAGGTCCGCCCCCCAGAGCAATGCCTCCTCCAGCAGCTTGGGGCTGTCGCAGAGGAACTCCCCGCAGCTGCGGCGATAAGAAGCGGAGGCCGCCAGCTTCCGGAGGTGGGTACACAGCGGATTGGTCCGGCTGGTGATGGTCTCCATAAGCGGTGCCTCCTCTCCTGTGGTCATTTCCCGGCGGAAGGATTTCCAAAAGCTCCCATCCGGTCCGATACAGAAACAAGTATAGCATATGCTTCCAAAGCGTGCAAGTCAACGACTTTTTTGCGCAGCCGCCGATTTTTCTGATCACGGAGCGGCATCCGGCAGGACAGCCCGCCGGCGGCATATCGGATCCGCCCATGTCCAAAAGCAGAGCCGCCGGCTTTGCCAGCGGCTCTGCTCTCTCATCAGCAAGGGGAGGATATCACAGCGGCCAGGCCACTCTCTCCCACAGTCTCACAGGAAATGGAAAGAAGCGTCAGTCCAGGGGCTTCATCGTGGGGAAGAGGATGACCTCCCGGATGGTGTCGGAGTTGGTCAGCAGCATGACGCAGCGGTCGATGCCGATGCCGAGGCCTCCCGTGGGCGGCAGGCCGTACTCCAGGGCGTTGATATAGTCCTCGTCCATCATGCCGGCCTCGCTGTCGCCCTTGGCCCGCAGCTCCACCTGCTTCTGGAAGCGCTGCTTCTGGTCGATGGGGTCGTTCAGCTCGGAGAAGGCATTGCCCATCTCGCTGCGGCAGATGAACAGCTCGAACCGCTCCGTCAGGCGGGGGTCCTTGGGGGACCGCTTGGCCAGGGGGCTCACGTCCACCGGGTGCATGGTGATGAAGGTGGGCTGCACCAGCTTCTCCTCCACCTTCTGGTCAAAGGTCTCATACAGGGCGTTGCCCCAGGTGGGGTCCGCCGTCTCCGGCAGCTCCACACCAATGGCCTTGGCGGCGGCCACCGCCTCCTCGTCAGAGGAGATGGCCATGAAGTCGATGCCGGTGTACTGCTTTACGGCCTCATGCATGGTCAGGCGGGGCCAGCCGGGGGTCAGGTCGATCTGCTCCCCCTGCCACTCCAGCTGATAGGTGCCCAGGATCTTCTGGGCGGCGGAGGACAGCAGGTCCTCAAACAGGTCCATCATGCCGTTGAAGTCCGTGTAGGCTTGGTACAGCTCCACGGTGGTGAACTCCGGGTTGTGCTTGGGGTCCATGCCCTCGTTGCGGAAGATGCGGCCGATCTCGTACACCCGGTCCAGACCGCCCACGATCAGCCGCTTCAGGGGCAGCTCCGTGGCGATGCGCATATACATATCGATGTCCAGGGTGTTGTGGTGGGTGATGAAGGGCCGGGCCGTGGCGCCGCCGGAGATGGTGTTCAGCACCGGCGTCTCCACCTCCATATAGCCCCGCCCGTCCAGGAAGTCCCGGACGTGCTTGATGAACCTGGACCGGATGATGAAGTTGCGCTTCACCTCCGGGTTCACGATCAGGTCCACATACCGCTGGCGGTACCGCAGCTCCCGGTCCTGCAGGCCATGGAACTTCTCCGGCAGGGGCAGCAGCGCCTTGCTCAGCAGGGTGATGTTCCTGGCCCGGACGCTCATCTCGCCCCGCTGGGTGCGGAACACCTCGCCCTCGACGCCCACGATGTCGCCGATGTCGAACTTCTTGAACTTCTTGTAGACCGCCTCGTCCATCTCGTCCTGGCGGGCGTACAGCTGGATGCGGCCGTCCCGGTCCTGAAGGTCGCAGAAGCTGACCTTGCCCATGCCCCGCTTGCTCATCAGGCGGCCGGCCACCTTCACGGCCTTGCCCTCCATCTCGTCAAAGTGCTCCTTGATCTGGGCGGAGGTGGCATCCCAGTCGAACCGGGTCTCCTGGAAGGGATCCTCGCCCGCGGCCTGGAGGGCCGCCAGCTTCTCCCGCCGGACCCGGCGCTGCTCGCTGAGCTCCTGCTCCGGCTGCTGGGTCGTCTTCTGTTCAGACATGTCCGCTCTCCTTTACCGCTCGATCTTCTGCACCGTGTAGACGATGGCGCCGCTGGGGGCCTCTACGGTAACAGTGTCCCCCTCCTTGGCGCCGATCAGGGCCTTGCCGAAGGGAGACTCCTCGGAAATGATGCCGTTCATGGGATCAGACTCCTGGGAGCCCACGATCCGGTAGGCGGGCATGGTGTTGCCGTTCTTGTCCGCCACCGTCACCTTGCAGCCGATAGTCACCACATTGGTGGGGGCGTTGCTCTCGTCCACGATCACCACATGCTGCAGGATCTCCTCCAGCTCGGCAATGCGGGAGTACAGCTTGCCCTGCTCATTCTTGGCCTCGTCGTACTCGCTGTTCTCGCTCAGGTCGCCGAAGCCGCGGGCCACCTTAATCTGCTCCGCCACTTCATCGGACCGGGTGGTCTTCAGATAGTTCAGTTCCTCCTGCAGCTCCTGGGCGCGGGCTGCGCTCATCTTGTACTCTCTTTCCATGTGGACTGTATCTCTCCTATCCTTCGGCAGGGCGGCATGGCCGCTCCTGCACATAATGATGCTATATTATCATAGAGTAGTATTATAGTGTGTCGATCCCCGAATGTCAAGCGCCGTCCTCCGCTCCCGGATAAATTTCCGGAGGCGGCGGCTCCGGCGGGCCTCATCCTCCCGCGGGGCTGCCCACCGTGATCTGCCCGGGCCGCAGGATGCCGCCCTCCACCATGGCCGCCAGCAGCTGCGGCCGGCTGCAGCCAGCGGGCATCTGGTCCTCCAGTGCCGGCGGCAGCAGCAGGGGCGGCAGCGCCGCCGTCTCGTCGTACAGGGGCAGGACCACCGGGTTTTTCCGCCGCAGGTCCGTCCGGGGGGCAAACAGGATCAGCACGTCAGCCTCCTCCAGCTGCGCCCGGGACGGGACGGTCAGCAGGGAGACGCCGTACTCCCGCCGCAGCTGATTCGCCAGGGCCTCGGCGCCGTAGGGCACATCCACCCATACATAGCGATGCCCCAGGGCCAGCTCCGTCACGGTCCGCACCAGCTCTCCGGAGAGCTGGTCCCCCGCCACCGCCACCCGAGCGCTGCCAGGAAGGCCGCGGGCCGCCATGCCCGCCCGGGCCAGGTCCGCCGCCAGAGCACGCCGCAGGGGCACGGTGGCCACCGGCGTCACGCCGCCCTTCTCCAGCTGCTTCCCATAGGTGAACGCCTCCGGCACTACCAGCCGGCCGGTGCCGGCCTTCCGCAGCCGTCTGGCGGCGGTCAGCACCCGCCGCCGCACCACAGCCTCCGGTGTCCGGGGGCCCTTTGCTACCGCCGCCCAGGCCACCCGCATGTGGAACAGGCTCCGCATCTCCACTGTCACGCTCTTTTGTCGAATTCCCCCGGCAGGCGGGGTCCAGGTCAGCACACCGATCATAAAATCACTCCCGCCCCATCCTACGGGGCGGGAGCGGTTTTTATGTTTCCATTAAGCGGAAGAAGAGAGGGTGTAACCCGTCAGATAGCCCATCTTGGGCTCCGCACCGTCGTTCAGCGGATTCACCCGGACGCCGTTTTCCGTCACCTCAAAGTGCAGATGCGGTCCGGTGGAGTTGCCGGTGGAGCCGGTGATGCCGATCACATCTCCCTGGTTCACATACTGGCCCACTTCCACCTTCCGGCTGGACATATGGGCGTACAGCGTGGTGTTTCCGCTGCCGTGGGAGATGACCACGTAGTTTCCATAGGAACTGCTGTACTGGGACACGATGACCGTACCCGACTTGGAGGCATAGATGGGACTGGTGTAGCCCACCCGGCCGATATCCGTGCCCTTGTGGTTGGTGGAGCCGATGCCGCCTGGAGACGCCCGGCCGCCCACGGTGGAGGTGATGTACCGGCTGTCCACCGGCCAGATGTACCCGCCGGGGTTGGACTCCGTAGACTGGCCGTTGGCCGCCTGCTGGGCCACCAGCTGGTCGCTGAGGCGCTGGGCCTCTGCCCACAGGGCGTCCTGCTCCGCCTCCAGATCCGCCAGGGCGGACTCTGTCTCGCTCTCGTTGGCGGACAGCTGCTGGATGACCGCATTGGCCTCACTGCGCTGGGTGTTCAGTTCGCTCTGCTTGCTGACCAGTTCCGCCTTGGCGGCCTCGCTCTCGGTCTTGCTGGTCTCCAGAGTGGTCTTTTTCTCCTCGATCTCCGTCTGCAGGGCCTTCAGATCGTCGATGATGCCCTGATCGTACTTCATAATCTCATTGATGGCGTCCAGACGCCCCAGCAGATCCGTGAAGCTGCTGGCCCGGAACAGCACTGCCCAGTAGCTGACCTCGTCCTGCTTCTCCATCTCCCGGACCCGGCTGCAGAACAGCTCGTACTGGGCCTCCTCCTGTTCCTCGGCCTCCGCCAATTCTGCCTCCGTCTGGGTGATGAGGGCGGTGTACTGGTCGATCTGCGCCTGTGTATTGGCGATCTGGGCCTCGGTATTGGCGATCTGCTGATCCAGCAGCTGCTTGCGGGCCACCGCCTGGCTCTTGTCATCTGCCAGCTCGTCCAGCTTTGCCTGGAGCTCTTCTTTCTCTGCGTCCAGGCTGTTGGCCTCGTCCTTCAGCTCGTTCACGTCTGCCCAGGTGACGGCCGCCGCCGGGGCCAGGCTGGCGCCTGTCATGGCCAGCACCAGTGCCGCTGCAAACACAGCGCGGCAGAGGCGGCGGAATCCCTTGCCTGTTCTTTTTTTCATCGCCTTCACCTCACACCTGCAGGAATTTCCGAATGGCGGAGAGGCTGCCTCCCACGCCGATGATGATGCCTGCCAGGGCGAACACCGCCGCCACCGGCGCCCACAGCTCCGAGAAGGGAAGCACCCGGATCAGCTGCAGCGTGTCATTGCTGTCCACGCCCCGGGCCACTGCCGCGTACAGCGCCCACTGGAGGAAGAACGCGATCACCGCGCCCAGCAGGCCCAGCATGAACCCCTCGTACACAAAGGGCCAGCGGATGAAGCCGTTGGTGGCGCCCACCATCCGCATGATGGCGATCTCCTCCCGCCGGTCAAAGGTGGTGAGCTTGATGGTGTTGGAGATGATGAACACCGAAACCACGAACAAAATGGCGATCAGCGCCACGCACACCACCGTGGCCACGTTCCGCACGGTGACGAAGCCCCCGGCGATCTCCTCATAGTGGCTGACGTCGGAGATCCCGGTGAGGGCCTGCACCGCCTCCACGGTCTCGCTCTGCTCCTCCAGATCCACCAGCTTGATGGCGTACCGGTCCTCCAGGATCTCCGGGTCCAGGTCCTGAATCAGCTCCTCGTCCGGATACTGGGCCTTGAAGTCCTCCATGGCCTCTTCTTTTGAGATGAAGGTGACAGAGGCCACATTGGGTATGGCCTCCAGCCTGGACTGGAGGGCCCGGGCCTGGGCATCGGTGTAGCTGTCGTCCACATAGGCCAGGATCTCGTTTTCCTGCTCCAGATTTTTCAAAAGCTCATTGGCATTCACCGCCACCAGGGTAAAGGTCCCCATGATCAGAAGGCAGGCCACGGTGATGCCGATGGCGGCAAAGGACATGAACCCGTGGCTGAACATGTTGCTGAGGCCCTCGTGGAAAAAATAGCGGAAATCGTGATGTTTAGCCATGGATGCGTCCTCCCACATAGCCGCCCACGCTGTCGTTGATGACGTGGCCGGAATCGATGGTGACCACCCGCTTGCCGAAGCGGTCCACCAGATCCTTCTCGTGGGTCACCACCACCACGGTGGTGCCCAGCTCGTTGATCTTCACCAGCAGGCTCATCAGCTCCAGGGACCGCTCCGGGTCCAGGTTTCCGGTGGGCTCATCGGCGATGATGGTATTGGGATTGTTCACCAGAGCCCGGGCAATGGCCACCCGCTGCTGCTCGCCGCCGGAGAGCTCCGTGGGATAGCTGCCTGCCTTCTCCGCCAGGCCCACCAGCTCCAGCACATAGGGGATGCGCTTGCGGATCTCCTTGGGGCTGGCGCCCACGGCCCGCATGACGAAGGCCAGATTGTCATAGACCGTCTTTTTTTCGATCAGCCGGAAGTCCTGGAAAATGACCCCCAGTGTGCGGCGCATCAGGGGGATCTGCTTTTCCGAGATATTGCTGACGGAAAAGCCGTTGATCATGATGCGCCCGGCGCAGGGCTCCACCTCGCCGGTCAGCAGCTTGATGATGGTGGACTTTCCGGACCCGGAGGGGCCCACCAGAAACACGAACTCCCCGTCCTCAATGGTCAGGGAGATCCCCTTGATGGCGCGGGTCCCGTTATCGTATTCCATCTCGACGTCTTTTAATCGAATCATGTCTGTACCTCGTGATCCAGCAATACTTCTATCCTATACACGCCGGGCACAGGGAAATCGTTCCCCGCCAGTCGACATAATGTAAGAGCTTTTTTCATTATATCTGGTTTTCCGCCGCAATGCAACCGCCTTTTTGAAATCTTCCCCGGCTCATTCCAAATTCCGTCCTGCGCCGTGCTGTCTCCGCCGGGCACAGAAAAAGCCCCGGCCGGGCAATCCCGGCCGGGGCCTCTGGAACACGATGGATTCAGGAGTCGATCCCCCGGGAGGTCAGGTACTTCTTGACCATCAGGGCCACCTTGAAGGTGATGGCATCATCGAACTCCCGCAGGTCCAGACCCGTCAGCTTCTTGATCTTCTCCAGCCGGTACACCAGGGTGTTCCGGTGAACGAACAGCTTCCGGGCGGTCTCGGACACGTTCAGGTTGTTCTCAAAGAACTTGTGGATGGTGAACAGCGTCTCCTTGTCCAGGGCGTCGATGGGGTTCTTCTTGAAGACTTCCTGCAGGAACATCTCGCACAGCGTGGTGGGCAGCTGATAGATCAGCCGGCCGATGCCCAGGTTCTCGTAGTTGATGACGTACTTCTCCGTATCGAAGACCTTGCCCACCTCGATGGCGATCTGGGCCTCCTTATAGCTCTTGGCCAGGTCCCGCAGGTGGGTGGCCACCGTGCCGATGCCCACCACCACCGTGGGCTCGCCGCCGGAGCGCAGTGCCTCCTCGATGGTGGAGGCGATCTTGTTCAGGTCCTTGATGCCGGTCCCCTCCGGCATCTGCCGGATCAGGACCACATCCCCCTCGCCGATGCTGAGGACAAAGTCGTTCTGCCGGTCCGGGAACAGGGACTGGATCACGTCCGTGGGGACGGACTCTCCCTTCTTCAGGGTGCGGACCACGAACACGCCCCGGGGCACGTCCGCCACCACCCGCAGCTCCTTGGCCCGCACATAGATGTCCCCCAGCATGATGTTGTCGGAGATGATGTCCTTGATAAAGGACCCCCGGTCATGTTTTTCCTCATAATAGGCCTTGGCCGCGTTCAGCGCCACAGTGGCCATGGCGCAGACCGTCCGGCTGATCTCGTTGTCCCCGAAGGCAAAGGCTGCATAGTCAAACTGCGCGCCCCAGCCGTTCAGCGCCTTGAAGGTCTTGCCGTCCGATGCCACGATGGCGCCGCCGGCGGCATTGATGACCGGAACATGCTCCGCCCACCGCTGGCCGATCATCGCCAGTTCGCTGCAGGCGATCACGATGCCCTCGCCGTCAATGACACCCACCGTCCGGTCCGTATTTTCCTTGAGCTGCAGCACCACATTTTGAAAAATTCTTCCAGACATGGTCGTTCTCCTCCTCAAATATCACGCGTGGGGGCGTTGTGCAAATTGTCAATGGCTATATTATATCGTCAAATTTGACAAAATGCAAGATGTTTTTTCTTTTTTCAACAAAAAACATCTGCCTTTTTTGGGCAACATTTGAGTTTTCTGCCCCGATTATCAGAAATTCCGCAGTTCCTCCAGCTCTGTTTCCGTCAAATATCGGTACTCTCCCGGGGCAAGGGTTGGATCTAGCGTCAAATTGCCCATTTTGACCCGCTTGAGGTAGCGGACCGGCGCACCCCTGGCCGCCAGCATCCGTTTCACCTGGTGGAATTTGCCCTCCCGGAGCGTCACCAGCACCTCGCTGCCCGCAGGTCCGGCGGAGAGGACCTCCAGCCCCGCAGGCTGGCACACCAGCCCGTCTCCCAGGGTCATGCCCGCGGCAAAGGCCCTGGAATCCTCCTCGTCCAGCGTCCCGTCTGTACGGGCATAGTAGACCTTGTCCACATGGTGCCGGGGAGACAGCAGGTCATGGGCCAGGCCCCCCTCATTGGTCAGCAGCAGCAGGCCCTCGGTATCCTTATCCAGCCGGCCCACCGGGAACAGGCCCTGGCGCCGGAGTTCCGGCGCCAGCAGATCCAGCACGGTCTCCCCGCGGCCGTCCTCCGTGGCAGACAGCACCCCGGCGGGCTTGTGGAGCATCAGCCAGGTAAAACGGCGGTAGCACAGCCGCTCCCCGTTCACAAGGATCTCCGCGGACTCCGGGTCCACCTTGTCCTCCGGCGCCCGGGCGGGCACGCCGTCCACCAGGACCCGGCCCTGCCGGATCAGCTGCCGGACCTCCCGCCGGGAGTACCGGCCCCCTGCGGCGATGATCTTATCCAGCCGCGCTTTCTCCATATCGTTCCCTCCGCCTGCGATTTCTTCTGCTCTATCCTATCATAAATCCGGAAAAAAATGAATAGGAAGATGCAGGAGGGATTTGATATGCTGATCTGGACCGCACGGATTTCCAAAAAGACAAAGGCCGTACTGGCCGTGATCCTGGCCGGCATTCTGCTTGCTGCTGTGATCCTGCTGGCCGGGCGCTCCGGTGCAGGCGGCACGGCTTCGGAATGGCGGCTTGCCACCAACACGGACCGCGTCGCCTATCTGGAATCTCTGGGCTGGCAGGTGGAGGAGGAGCCGGTGGAGACGCTGCAGTTCCTGCTGCCGGAAAAGCTGGAGGAGCCCTATCTCACCTACAACGAACTGCAGGATTCCCAAGGCTTCGACCTCTCCGGCTGCTGTGGGAAGCAGGTGGCCCGCTACACCTATACCGTTATCAACTATCCCGGGCGGCCGGAGGGGGTGCAGGCCAATCTCTATGTCTGCGAGGAGCAGCCGGTGGCCGGCGACATCCTCTGCGCCGGAGCCGACGGGTTCCAGGACACTCTGGTCTATCCGGACCAGGAGGAATGAGCCCCTCCCGGACGCGGGGCCGCCGGCCGGAGCGAAAAAAAGGACTGCCGCAGTGCGGCAGTCCTTTTCGCTTATGAGAACGATCAGTCAGCGATGATGTCAGTGACAGCGCCGGAACCCACGGTACGGCCACCCTCACGGATAGCGAAACGCAGGCCCTTCTCAATGGCGATGGGGGTGATCAGCTCCACGCTCATCTCGACGTTATCGCCGGGCATGCACATCTCAGTGCCCTCGGGCAGAGTGATGACGCCGGTCACGTCGGTGGTGCGGAAGTAGAACTGAGGACGATAGTTGTTGAAGAAGGGGGTGTGACGGCCGCCCTCGTCCTTGGTCAGCACGTAGACCTGGCCCTTGAACTTGGTGTGGGGATGAATGGAGCCGGGCTTGGCCAGAACCTGGCCGCGCTCCACGCCGTTGCGGTCCACGCCGCGCAGCAGGGCGCCGATGTTGTCGCCGGCCTCAGCGTAGTCCAGCAGCTTGTGGAACATCTCGATGCCGGTGACGACGGTCTTCTTCTTCTCGTCGCTCAGGCCGACGATCTCGACTTCCTCGCTCAGCTTCAGGACACCGCGCTCCACACGGCCGGTGGCCACGGTGCCGCGGCCGGAGATGGTGAACACGTCCTCGACGGGCATCAGGAAGGGCAGGTCGTCGTTACGGGCGGGAGTGGGGATATAGTCGTCAACAGCGTCCATCAGCTCCTTGATGCAGGCATACTCGGGAGCATTGGGATCGTTGGACTCGGAGATCAGGGCGTTCAGAGCAGAGCCCTTGATGATGGGGATGTCGTCGCCGGGGAACTCGTACTTGCTCAGCAGCTCGCGGACTTCCATCTCCACCAGCTCCAGCAGCTCGGGGTCGTCCACCTGATCGCACTTGTTCAGGAACACGACGATGGCGGGCACGCCCACCTGACGGGCCAGCAGGATGTGCTCACGGGTCTGAGCCATGGGGCCGTCAGTGGCGGCGATGACCAGGATGGCACCGTCCATCTGAGCAGCGCCGGTGATCATGTTCTTGATATAGTCGGCGTGGCCCGGGCAGTCCACGTGGGCATAGTGACGCTTGTCGGTCTCATACTCCACGTGAGCGGTGTTGATGGTGATGCCGCGCTCCTTCTCCTCGGGGGCCTTGTCGATGGAGTCATAAGCCTCGAACTGAGCCTTGCCCTGCAGAGACAGCCACTTGGTGATGGCGGCGGTCAGCGTGGTCTTGCCATGGTCGACGTGACCAATGGTGCCGATGTTAACATGGGGCTTGGTTCTTTCAAATTTCTGCTTAGCCATTTGAAAATCCTCCTGTCAATTTTCAAAATCTGTTGTTGCAATGCGAATTTTCTCAGCATTGCTTATTTTACAGTATTATGCAGGGAAAATCAATCCCTTTTTCCTCAGCCGTTGGACTTCGTGCGGGTCTCCACGATCTTATCCCGGATATTCTTCGGAATCTCCACGTAGTGGCTGGGCTCCATGGTGTACTGGCCGCGGCCCTGGGTGCGGGAGCGCAGGTCCGTGGCGTAGCCGAACATCTCGGCCAGAGGCACATGGGCGTCGATCTGCTGGGCGCCGGGACGGGCCTCCAGCTGGATGATCTGGCCGCGGCGGCTGTTCAGGTCGCCGATGACGTCGCCCATATACTCATCGGGCACGATGACGCAGACCTTCATGATGGGCTCCAGCAGCGTGGGATCGGCCTTGCGGCAGGCCTCCTTGAAGGCCATGGAGCCGGCGATCTTGAACGCCATTTCGGAGGAGTCCACCTCGTGATAGGAGCCGTCGTACAGGGTGACCTTCACGTCCACCACGGGGAAGCCGGCCACCACGCCGGCGTTCATGGCGCCCTGGATACCGGCGTCGACAGCCGGGATATACTCCTTGGGGATGGCGCCGCCCACGATGGCGTTGACAAACTCGTAGCCCTTGCCGGACTCGTTGGGCTCCACATGGATCTTGACATGGCCGTACTGGCCCTTGCCGCCGGACTGGCGGGCATACTTGGTGTCCTGATCCACAGCCTTCTTGATGGTCTCCTTGTAGGCGACCTGGGGGGCGCCCACGTTGGCCTCCACCTTGAACTCGCGCAGCAGGCGGTCCACGATGATCTCCAGGTGCAGCTCGCCCATGCCGGCGATGATGGTCTGACCCGTCTCCTCGTCGGTGTAGGTCTTGAAGGTGGGGTCCTCCTCGGCCAGCTTGATCAGGCCCATGGTCATCTTCTCCTGGCCGGCCTTGGTCTTGGGCTCGATGGCCACGCGGATGACGGGCTCGGGGAACTCCATGGACTCCAGGATGATGGGTGCCTTTTCATCGCACAGGGTGTCACCGGTGGTGGTGTTCTTCAGACCCACAGCGGCCTCGATATCGCCGGAGAAGACCTCCTCGATATCCTCCCGGTGGTTGGCGTGCATCTGCAGGATCCGGCCGATGCGCTCCTTGACGTTCTTGGTGCTGTTCAGCACGGAGGAACCGGTGGTCAGATGGCCGGAATAGACGCGGAAGAAGCTCAGACGGCCCACATAGGGGTCAGTCATGATCTTGAACGCCAGGGCGGAGAAGGGGGCGTTGTCGTCCGCGGGACGCTCGTCCTCCTCGTCGGTCTTGGGGTTCACGCCCTTGATGGGCGGGATGTCCACGGGAGAGGGCATATAGTCCACGATGGCATCCAGCAGCTTCTGCACGCCCTTGTTCTTGTAGGACGTACCGCAGGTGACGGGCACCATCTCATTGGCGATGGTGGCCTTGCGGATGGCCGCCCGGATCTTTGCCTGGGGGACCTCCTCACCGGACAGATACGCCTCCATGATGGACTCGTCCACCATGGACACGGCGTCCATCAGCTTCTCCCGGTACTCGTTGGCCAGATCCATCATATCCGCGGGGATGGGCTCCACGCGCATGTCCTTGCCCAGATCGTCGTAGTAGACGTCAGCGTCCATCTCGATCAGGTCGATGATGCCCTTGAAGGTATCCTCGCTGCCGATGGGGAGCTGGATGGGCACGGCGTTGCACTTCAGGCGCTCCTCGATCATGCGGAGCACGTTGTAGAAGTCAGCGCCCATGATGTCCATCTTGTTGACGTAGATCATCCGGGGAACATGGTAGTTGTCGGCCTGACGCCACACAGTCTCAGACTGGGGCTCCACGCCGCCCTTGGCGCACAGCACGGTGACAGAGCCGTCCAGCACGCGCAGGGAACGCTCCACCTCTACGGTGAAGTCCACGTGGCCCGGCGTGTCGATGATGTTGATCCGGGTGGGCTTGAACTGGTTCTTGGAACCAGACCAGTAGCAGGTAGTGGCTGCGGACGTGATGGTGATGCCGCGCTCCTGCTCCTGGGCCATCCAGTCCATGGTGGCAGTGCCGTCATGGGTCTCACCGATCTTATAGTTCACACCGGTGTAGAACAAGATGCGCTCAGTGGTCGTCGTCTTGCCCGCGTCGATGTGAGCCATAATGCCGATATTGCGGGTATTTTCAAGCGGTGTTTTTCTCGGCATACTGAATCTCCTAACTTACCAGCGGAAATGGGCGAACGCCTTGTTGGCCTCAGCCGCCTTGTGGACTTCCTCACGCTTCTTCACGGCGCTGCCGGTGTTGTTGGCAGCGTCCATCAGCTCACCAGCCAGGCGCTCTGCCATGGTGCGCTCGCTGCGGGAGCGGGCGTAGGTGGTCAGCCAGCGCAGACCCAGGGTCGTGCGGCGGGCAGGACGGACCTCCATGGGGACCTGATAGGTGGCGCCGCCCACGCGGCGGGCCTTGACTTCCAGGCTGGGCATGATATTCTCCATAGCCTGGTTGAACACTTCGATGGGGTCTTTCTCGGTCTTCTCCTTGATCTGGTCGAATGCACCGTAGACCACCTTCTGGGCCACGCCCTTCTTGCCATCCAGCATGACGCTGTTGATCAGCCGGGTGACCAGGACGGAGCCGTAAACGGGATCCGGCAGGATCTCTCTCTTGGGAACATTACCTCTTCTGGGCACTATGCTTCCCTCCTTCATAATGATTCTATGATCTCATAGGTACTCAAAAGGCGTATTTCAGCCTTCCGTGAATGCCTGCCAAAGAGGTCGTCCCGGCGGCCCGGGGGCCGCCATCTATATAAACCTGTTCGGCAAAGCTTTCAGTTTGCAGACTTACTTCTGCTTGGGCCGCTTGGCGCCGTACTTGGAACGGCCCTGCATACGGCCGGAGACGCCCTGGGTATCCAGCGTACCGCGGATGATGTGGTAACGGACACCGGGGAGGTCCTTGACACGGCCACCGCGGATCATGACGACGGAGTGCTCCTGCAGGGAGTGGCCCACGCCGGGAATGTAAGCGGTGACTTCGTAGCCGTTGGTCAGACGCACACGGGCGATCTTACGCAGGGCGGAGTTGGGCTTCTTGGGGGTCGCGGTTCTCACGGCGGTGCACACGCCTCTCTTCTGGGGAGAAGGCAGATCGGTTGTCTTGTTCTTCAGGGTGTTCAGACCAAACTGCAGAGCGGGAGAAGTGGACTTGTAGGAAGCCTGTTCTCTTCCTTTACGGACCAGCTGGTTAAAAGTAGGCATTCGGTGTATTTCTCCTTTCTTTCATAATTTCGCTGCCGTGTGACCACGACAGTCCTTATTTTTTACGGAACGCGGTGAAGCTATTCCGAAAAAAACCATTTTTCAAGCGGAGAGGACCGCCACCACAGAGGCGCCCACGCTGATCCGGCACGCCTCTCCCAGCTGGGCGAGGGTGTAGTCCGTCTCCACGGGGATGCCGGCCTCCGCACAGCTGGCGGCCACCGGCTCGGTAATGGCGGGATCGGCGTCACAGGCGAGATACACCCGCTTGGCCCGTCCCTCCCGGATCGCCTTGCGGGACTGCTTCACGCCGATGACTTTCTCCTGGGAAGCAAGTTCCGTGATCACGGGAATTCCTCCTGAAACGCATGGCAAAATCCGCAGATCTTGAATATCCGCGCATTTTTGGATTATACCATGGGGAAACATATCCGTCAAGACGTTTTTCGGTAAAAAATTCCCATTTCATGGACTGTGCGTGCGCGCCCCGGCACATACGAGCCGGCCTGCCCCGCCCCGGCAGGCAAAGAGAGCCGGACCCGTCAGGGTCCGGCTCTCTCCATCGGTTCTCAGGCGTGTCTGCTCACTGCTCGACAGGCATTGCCGGCTCCTGCTCGGGCACAGCTTCCGCCTTGCCGGGGACCAGCTCCTCAGCAAAGGTATGGTAGGCCGTCAGACCGGTGCCGGCGGGGATCAGCTTGCCGATGATGACATTTTCCTTCAGGCCCACCAGGTGGTCGGCCTTGCCCTTGATGGCAGCCTCCGTCAGGACCTTGGTGGTCTCCTGGAAGGAGGCGGCGGACAGGAAGGAGTCCGTGGCCAGAGAGGCCTTGGTGATGCCCATCAGCAGCTGGGTGCCCACGGCGTGGCGCAGAGGCTCGCCGTTCTCCTGCCGCTCGCCGGCGGCGTTGCGGCGGTCGATCTCCTCGTTGGCGTCGTCCAGCTCCAGGACGTCCACCATGGAGCCGTCCAGCAGCTTGGTGTCGCCGGCGTCCTCCAGACGGACCTTGCGCATCATCTGGCGGACGATGATCTCGATGTGCTTGTCGTTGATATCCACGCCCTGCTGGCGGTACACCCGCAGGACCTCCTGGATCAGGTAGTTGTACACGGCGTCGGCGCCGCGGATGCGCAGCACCTCGTGGGGGTTCAGGGCGCCGTAGGTCAGCTGGTGGCCGGCCTCGATCACGTCGCCGTCCTTCACCAGCAGGCCCGTGTGGGGCACCGCGTAGGTGCGGGTGTCCCCATCGGGGGCGGTGATGACGATGTTCACCAGGCTGCCCTTGGTGGTCTCCTCAAACTTGACGGTGCCGCCGATCTCGGCCAGCGTGGCCATCCGCTTGGGCTTGCGGGCCTCAAACAGCTCCTCGACACGGGGAAGACCCTGGGTGATGTCGCCGCCGGCCAGGCCGCCGGTGTGGAAGGTACGCATGGTCAGCTGGGTGCCGGGCTCGCCGATGGACTGGGCGGCGATGATGCCCACCGCCTCGCCGGGGCCCACAGGCTGCTGGGTGGCCAGGTTCATGCCGTAGCACTTGGCGCACACGCCGCTGTGAGCCTTGCAGGTCAGCACCGTGCGGATCATGACGGTGGGATGCTCATCCACCGCCGGATCGAAGGTGCAGCGGTCGCCGTCCCGGTAGTTGGCCTGGACCCACTTGTGGGTCTCCAGGATCCTGGCGTCGCTCTCATCCATCATCTTGGTGTTGGACAGCAGCACCTCGCCGGTGTCGGCGTCCACCACGTCGCCCACCAGGAACCGGCCCCGGATGCGGTCGGAGAACTTCTCGATGACCTGGCCGTTCTCGCTGATCTCGGAGACCTTGATGCCGTGGGTCACATGGCAGTCCTCCTCCCGGATGATGACATCCTGGGAGACGTCCACCATGCGGCGGGTCAGGTAACCGGAGTCTGCGGTACGCAGAGCCGTGTCGGCCAGGCCCTTGCGGGCGCCTCTGGAGGAGATGAAGTACTCCAGAGCGGTCAGGCCCTCGCGGTAGTTGGCCTTGATGGGGATCTCGATGGTGCGGCCGGCGGTGTTGGCGATCAGGCCGCGCATACCGGCCAGCTGGCGGATCTGCTTCATGGAGCCGCGGGCGCCGGAGTCCGCCATCATGAAGATGGGGTTGTAGCGGTCCAGGTTCTTCTGCAGGGCGTCGGAGACGTCGTTGGTGGTCTTCTCCCACACCTGCACCACCTGCTTGTAGCGCTCGTGCTCAGTCATGAAGCCCATCTTGTACTGGTTCTCGATGTCCAGCACCTTCTGCTCGGAGGCGGCCACCAGCTCGTACTTCTTGGGAGGCACGGTCATGTCCGCGATGGAGACCGTGATGGCCGCCAGGGTGGAGTGCTTGTAGCCGGTGGCCTTGATGGCGTCCAGCACCTCAGCGGCCACGGTGAAGCCGTGCTTGTTGATGGTGCGGTCCACGATCTGGCCCAGCTGCTTCTTGCCGCAGGTGAAGGTGACCTCATAGTCGCAGGCATGCTGGGGATCGGTCCGGTCCACAAAGCCCAGGTCCTGGGGGATGTTCTGGTTGAAGATGATCCGGCCGGGCGTGGCCTCCACCACGCAGGTGTGGGCCACGCCGTCCACCGTCATGGTGCGGCGCACGCCGATGGGGCAGTGGGGCCCGATGATATGGTCGTTGTAGGCCATCAGGGCCTCTTCCTCGCTGGCGTAGAAGTGGAGGGGGCGATAGGTGGCCTTCTTCTGGTCCTTCGCCAGGGCCTCGTTGGCGGCCACAAAGTCGTCCGCATCCACGATGGACTGGGCGGTGAGGCCGGTGTCGCCGGCATCCTCGCACCAGATGGTCTCGGCGCCCTTTTCCGCCTTGCCCATGCGGTCCATGGTCAGGTAGTAGGAGCCCAGCACCATGTCCTGGGTGGGCACGGTGACGGGGCCGCCGTCCTGGGGACGCAGCAGGTTGTTGGCGGAGAGCATCAGGATCCGGGCCTCCGCCTGGGCCTCGGCGGACAGGGGCACGTGAATGGCCATCTGGTCGCCGTCGAAGTCCGCGTTGAAGGCGGTGCAGTTCAGGGGGTGCAGCTTCAGGGCGCGGCCGTCCACCAGCACCGGCTCGAAGGCCTGGATGCCCAGGCGGTGCAGCGTCGGGGCGCGGTTGAGCATGACGGGGTGGTCCTTGATGATGACGTCCAGGGCGTCCCACACCTCGGTGACGCCCTTGTCCACCATCTTCTTGGCGGACTTGATGTTGTTGGCGGTGCCGTCCTCCACCAGCTTCTTCATGATGAAGGGGCGGAACAGCTCCACGGCCATCTCCTTGGGCACGCCGCACTGGTAGATCTTCAGCTCGGGGCCGACCACGATGACGGAGCGGCCGGAGTAGTCCACGCGCTTGCCCAGCAGGTTCTGGCGGAACCGGCCCTGCTTGCCCTTCAGCAGATCGCTGAGGGACTTGAGGGCCCGGTTGTTGGCGCCGGTGACGGCGCGGCCACGGCGGCCGTTGTCGATCAGGGCGTCCACGGCCTCCTGGAGCATCCGCTTCTCGTTGCGGACGATGATGTCCGGGGCGTTCAGCTGGATCAGCCGCTTCAGGCGGTTGTTCCGGTTGATGACCCGGCGGTACAGGTCGTTCAGGTCGGACGTGGCGAACCGGCCGCCGTCCAGCTGGACCATGGGCCGCAGCTCCGGCGGGATCACCGGCAGCACGTCGATGACCATCCACTCCGGCTTGTTGCCGGACAGGCGGAAGGCGTCCACCACCTCCAGCCGCTTGACGATCCGGGCCTTCTTCTGGCCGGAGGCGTCCTTCAGCTCCGCGTGGAGCTGGGCGGAGAGGGCCTCCAGGTCCACATCCTGCAGCAGCTTCTTCACCGCCTCGGCGCCCATGCCGGCCTGAAAGTCGTTCTCATACTTCTCCCGGTAGTCCCGGTACTCCTTCTCGGAGAGGATCTGATTCTTCGTCAGCGGGGTCTCGCCGGGGTCGGTGACGATATAGTTGGCAAAGTACAGCACCTTCTCCAGGATCCGGGGGCTGATGTCCAGCAGCAGACCCATCCGGGAGGGGATGCCCTTGAAATACCAGATGTGGGAGACGGGGGTGGCCAGCTCGATGTGGCCCATCCGCTCCCGGCGGACCTTGGCCCGGGTGACTTCGACGCCGCAGCGGTCGCAGATCTTGCCCTTGTAGCGGATCTTCTTGTACTTGCCGCAGTGGCACTCCCAGTCCTTGGTGGGCCCGAAGATGCGCTCGCAGAAGAGGCCGTCCCGCTCCGGCTTCAGGGTGCGGTAGTTGATGGTCTCCGGCTTTTTCACCTCGCCATAGGACCAGGCGCGGATCTGCTCCGGAGAGGCCATGCCGATCTTAATCGCGTCAAAGGCAATGTTGTTGCCAGTGTTGTTGTCGATCATCTTGCGATTTCCTCCTTACATGATCCAGAATTGTTGAGTTGACGAACAATACGATCCTGGATCATTCGTCGTCGAAGTCCACGTCGATGTCCGCGCCGGCATCCTCCGGGGCGTCCTCGATGTCAAAGCCGGAATCCTGGAACTCCGCCTCTTCGGAGAAGGCGCGGTGCCGGTCGTCGTCGGCGTCCATCCGGGCCAGGTTGAAGGTGTCCATGGCGTCCTCGTCTTCCTTCAGCTCGATGACGTTGCCGTCCTTGTCCAGCACCTGGATGTCCAGGCACAGGGACTGCAGCTCC
This sequence comes from Oscillibacter valericigenes, assembly GCF_016902445.1. GTDB lineage: Bacteria > Bacillota > Clostridia > Oscillospirales > Oscillospiraceae > Oscillibacter > Oscillibacter avistercoris. Next base: position 50,020 of record NZ_JACSNX010000017.1, read on the forward strand.
TTCACCAGCACCTTGAAGGACTCCGGCACGCCGGGCTGGGGCACGTTGTGGCCCTTGACGATGGCCTCGTAAGTCCGGACACGGCCGGTGACGTCGTCGGACTTCACCGTCAGGATCTCCTGCAGGGTGTAGGCCGCGCCGTAGGCCTCCAGGGCCCAGACTTCCATCTCGCCGAAGCGCTGGCCGCCGAACTGGGCCTTGCCGCCCAGAGGCTGCTGGGTCACCAGGGAGTACGGGCCGGTGGAGCGGGCGTGGATCTTGTCGTCCACCAGGTGGTGCAGCTTCAGGAAGTACACGTAGCCCACCGTAACTTTGTTGTCAAAGGGCTCGCCGGTGCGGCCGTCGTACAGCACGCTCTTGCCCTCGGGATCCAGGCCCGCCTGCTGCAGCAGCTCCTGGATGTCGCTGTAGGTGGCGCCGTCGAAGATGGGGGTGGCCACCTTCCAGCCCAGCTTCTGGGCCGCGTAGCCCAGATGGACCTCCAGCACCTGGCCGATGTTCATACGGCTGGGCACGCCCAGGGGGTTCAGCACGATGTCCAGCGGGGTGCCGTCCGGCAGGAAGGGCATATCCTCCTGGGGCAGGACCCGGGACACGACGCCCTTGTTGCCGTGGCGGCCGGCCATCTTGTCGCCCACCTGGATCTTGCGGCGCTGGGCGATATACACCCGCACCACCATGTTCACGCCGGGGCCCAGCTCGTCGCCGTTCTCCCGGGTGAAGACCTTGGCATCCACGATGATGCCGCTCTCGCCGTGGGGGACCTTCAAAGAAGTGTCCCGGACCTCACGGGCCTTCTCGCCGAAGATGGCCCGCAGCAGCCGCTCCTCGGCGGTCAGGTCGGTCTCGCCCTTGGGGGTGACCTTGCCCACCAGGATGTCGCCGGAGCGGACCTCCGCGCCGATGCGGATGATGCCGTTCTCGTCCAGGTCCTTCAGGGCGTCCTCGCCCACGTTGGGGATATCTCTGGTGATCTCCTCCGGGCCCAGCTTGGTGTCCCGGGCGTCGATCTCGTACTCTTCGATGTGGATGGAGGTGTACAGGTCCTCCCGCACCAGCCGCTCGTTCAGCAGCACGGCGTCCTCGTAGTTGTAGCCTTCCCAGGTCATGAAGCCCACCAGGATGTTCTGGCCCAGGGCGATCTCGCCCTGCTCGGTGGCGGGGCCGTCGGCCAGGACGGTGGGATCGACGGTCTGGCCGTTCTCGTCCTTGCCCCAGCCGTGGACCCGCTCGCCCACCTCCACAATGGGACGCTGGTTGATGCAGGTGCCGTGGTTGGACCGCAGGAACTTGGTCAGCTTGTAATCCTTGATCTCGCCGCTGTCGTACTTGACGGTGATGTGGCGGGCGTCCACAGAGGTCACCACGCCGTCGCCCTCCGCCAGGACGGCGATCTCGGAGTCGATGCAGATCTTGTGCTCCATGCCTGTGCCTACAATGGGGGCGTGGGGGCGGAGCAGGGGCACGGCCTGGCGCTGCATGTTGGCGCCCATCAGGGCGCGGTTTGCGTCGTCGTTGGGCAGGAAGGGGATCATGGCCGTTGCGATGGAGACCATCATCCGGGGGGACACGTCGATGTAGTCCACCCGCTCCTTGTCCACCTCCACGATCTCGTCCCGGTGCCGGGCCGTGATACGGGCGTTGATCAGGCAGCCGTTCTCGTCCACGGGCTCGGCGGCCTGGCCGACGATGTAGTTGTCCTCCTCGTCGGCGGTCATATAGGTGATCTCGTCGGAGACATGGAACGTTTTCTTGTCCACCGCCCGGTAGGGAGCCTCGATAAAGCCGTACTCGTTGATCCGGGCATAGGTGGCCAGATAGGAGATCAGACCGATGTTGGGACCTTCAGGAGTCTCGATGGGGCACATGCGGCCGTAGTGGCTGTAGTGGACGTCCCGGACCTCCATGTTGGCCCGCTCGCGGGAGAGGCCGCCGGGGCCCAGGGCGGACAGACGCCGCTTGTGGGTCAGCTCCGCCAGGGGGTTGGTCTGATCCATGAACTGGCTCAGGGGGCTGGAGCCGAAGAATTCCTTGATGGCGGCGGTGACAGGGCGGATGTTGATGAGGCTCTGGGGGGTGACCACGTCCAGATCCTGGATGGTCATCCGCTCCCGGATCACCCGCTCCATCCGGGAGAAGCCGATGCGGAACTGGTTCTGCAGCAGCTCGCCCACGCAGCGCAGGCGGCGGTTGCCCAGGTGGTCGATATCGTCCTTCACGGAGATGCCCCGGGCCAGGCCGTTCATATAGTTGATGGAGGTGAGGATATCATCCACGATGATGTGCTTGGGCACCAGATCGGTCTTGTGCAGGCGGATCTGATCCTTCAGCTCCTCGCCGGAGTACTGGCCCAGCAGCTCCTGCAGCACGTCGAAGCGCACCCGCTCCTTGATGCCGCACTCCGCCAGGGGATCGAAGTCCACATAGTGGCTCAGGTCACACATCCTGTTGGACATGACACGCAGGGGCTGCCCCTCCACGTCGATGGTGACCTCCGCCACGCCCACCTCGTCCAGCAGGCGGGCATCGTCCTTGGTCAGCAGATGGCCGTCCTCGAACAGGATCTCGCCGGTGGCGGGGTCCGCCACCGGGTACACCAGCTTGTAGCCGGGGACCCGCTGCCACAGGGACAGCTTCTTGTTGAACTTGTACCGGCCCACGGTGGACAGGTCGTAGCGCCGGGGATCGAAGAACAGGTTGTGGATCAGGGTCTCGCTGGCCTCCACCGTGGGGGGCTCGCCGGGACGCAGGCGCCGGTAGATCTCCAGCATGGCGTCCTCATAGTTCTTGCAGGGGTCCTTCTCCAGCGTGGTGACGATGCGGGGATCGTCGCCGAACCGGTCCAGGATCTCCTGATCCGTCTTCAGGCCCAGGGCCCGGATCAGGCAGGTGATGGGGAGCTTGCGGTTCTTGTCGATGCGGACCCAGAACACCTCGTTGGCGTCGGTCTCATACTCCAGCCAGGCGCCCCGGTTGGGGATGACGGTGGAGGTGAGGATGGGCAGATCGGTCTTGAGGTCCGTCTCCTTGCCGTAGTACACGCCGGGGGACCGGACGATCTGGGAGACCACCACGCGCTCGGCGCCGTTGATGACAAAGGTGCCGGAGTGGGTCATCAGCGGGAAGTCGCCCATGAAGATCTCCTGCTCCTTGATCTCCTCGGTCTCCTTGTTCCGCAGGCGGACCTTCACCTTCAGGGGGGCGGCGTACGTGGCGTCCCGGGCCTTGCACTCCTCCACGTCGTACTTGGGCGCCTCATCCATCTTGTAGTCGATGAACGTCAGCTCCAGGTTGCCCTGGTAGTCCGTGATCGCGCCCACGTCGTTGAACACCTCCCGAAGGCCGGTGTCCAAAAACTCCTGGTAAGACTTCTTCTGGATCTCCAGAAGATTGGGCATGGGCATGACTTCCTCGTGCCTGGCGAAGTTCTTACGAAGGGTCTTTCCGTAGTACTTGTCTTTGGCCATCTTCTCATTCACCTTTCTTCTGTGCGCCCCGCCCTGTCCTGCCGGGCGCGTGGTTTTTCGGGTGGCGCGGCCAGGAATGATACGCACGGTGTCGTTGTTAAAATTCCTGTATCCCGCTCTTGCATTGTTCTGGGAAATATGCTATCGTTATCTCAACGATAGAAAATGGCGGAGTATCCTCTGCCATCATATAAGCGTCTTATTTTACCATGGTTTTTTTCCTCTGTCAAGGGGAATTTGGCAGCGGCTGGGGATTGCTCCCGCCGCTTTTTTGTTGCCCTGCGGGCAAACGTGCGGAAAAGGGGCCCCATCCAGGTGGATGGGGCCCCTTCTGGTGCGCTGGATCACTCGTACAGCTCCTCGTCGGCGTAGTCGTCGTACTCAGAGCCGAACTTCCGGGCCAGCCGCTTTTTCATGCCGCTGCAGCCCACGCTGAGGTCATGCCAGCCGCCGATCAGCAGGCAGACGACCGCCGCGAATGCCAGGCTGGCGCCGATGATCTTCAAGACCATGCTTGCAGTTTTGTTCATAATACTCCTCCTGTTTCGGTACACTGGCCGTCACCGTTGGGATTTGTTTCATCATACACCTTCCGCCGGGGTTTGACAACTGTTTTCTGCGCAGGCCGCAAAGGTCCGCGCCCTGCTGCCCCGGCGGCGGGGCAGCGTATCTATGGTGCCATGATCCGTCCGTTTTATTTCAGCGGAACATCCTATTTTCCCTGCCAGAATCCGTTCCGGCTGATGCAGGACGCGACCTGATGCCCTGTCTCCAGGCCATGCCGCCTGTCGTACTCCTTGAACAGCATCCGCTGCAGGCCCGCCAGCGTGGCCACGTTCAAATGGGGATCCCCGAAATGATAGGATGCGCCCTGAGCCACCTCATTCCGGATCTCCCGGACCTCCGGGTCATCCAGCCGGAGATCCCGGCTGCTGAACTCCTCCATCACAGAGACACCGTAGATCTTTTTATATTCCTCCATCCCCTGGATGTCCCAGAACGTGTCGTACAGCGGCACGCTGTAGGCCCGCAGCCAGTCCCACATGATCTCCGGGTCCGCCACGTTCGGATTGTCCAGGTGGCAGCGCTTGCACAGGATGACAAAATTGGATGGGACGTCCTCGCCGCCCAGGGAATCGGGGACGATGTGGCAGCGCTCCAGTCTGCGCCGGCAGCCGCAGCGCCAGCACCGCTCGTGGGCCTCCGCGAAATCGACGCTCAGGCCGCTTTCATCTGTGTGCCGCGCCCAATAAGTGCACAATTTCAGGGATGGTCGTTCGGATCTGTTTTCTCGCCATAGTCTGTATCCCTCCCGATCGATCTCTCCAGCAGCACCACGCTCTCCACGTGGCGGGTGCCGGGGAACATGTCCACGGCGCAGGCCCGGACGGCCCGGTAGCCCAGCTCGCCGAACCGCTTCACGTCCCGGCCCAGGGTGGCGGGGTCACAGGAGACGTACACCACCCGCGCCGGCCCCATGGCGGCGATGGAGCCGATCACCTCCGGCGCCAGCCCCTTCCGGGGCGGGTCCACGGTGATGACGTCCGGCCGCAGGCCCTCCGCCTCCAGCCTGGCGGCCGCCTCCGCCGCATCGCCGCAGAAGAACTCCGCGTTTTCGATGTGGTTCCGGGCGGCGTTCTCCTCCGCGTCCCGGATGGCCGCCGGCACGATCTCCGCGCCGATGACCCGTTTGGCCCGCTTCGCCAAACACAGCGTGATGGTGCCGATGCCGCAGTACAGGTCCACCACCGTCTCTGTCCCGGTGAGCCCGGCATACGCCAGGGCCCTGCCGTACAGCACCTCCGCCTGGTCCCGGTTCACCTGGTAGAACGAGGGCACCGACAGCTTGAACGCCAGGCCGCAGAGGGTGTCCATCAGGAAATCCTGCCCCCAGAGGGTGCGGTACTTCTCCCCCAGGATCACATTGCCCCGCTTTGTGTTGCTGTTCACCAGCACGCCCACGGTATGGGGCACGGCGGCGCAGACGTAGGCCGCCAGCTCCGGCTCCCGGGGGGCCTGTTTTCCGTTGATGACCACGCAGCAGAGGCTCTCGCCCTTTTGGTTCACCCGGACGTAAATGTGCCGCACCAGCCCCCTGCCGGCGGTCTCGTCATAGGCGGGGATCTTGTAGCGGCGCATCCACTCCCCCACCGCCGCGGCGGTTTTGTCCGCCGCCTCGGGCTGGATCAGGCACCGCTTCACCGGCACCACCTGGTGGCTCCGGGCCCGGTAAAAGCCGATGGCGCCGCCGGCCCCCACGGGGTACTGGCTCTTGTTGCGGTAGTGCAGGGGGTTCTTGGCCCCCAGGATCTCCTCCACCTGGACATCGGCGCCCCCCAGGCGGGTCAGGGCGTCCTGGACCCGCTGGCGCTTGGCCCGCAGCTCCTCCGGATAGGTCAGGTGCTGGAAGTCACAACCGCCGCACTGGCCGTAATAGGGGCACTCCGGCGCCGCCCGGTCGGGAGATGGCTTGTAGATCTTCACGATCTCCCCCGCGGCGGCGGTCTTCATCACCTTGGTGATCTTCAGGTCGATGGTCTCCCCCCGGACGGCCTGGGGGACGAACACCACGGCGCCGTCCAGGCGGACGATGCCCAGGCCCTCGCTGGAGTAGCCCTCCACCGTGCCGGTGTAGATTTGATTTTCATGAAGTCGGTCCATAGATACCTCCGGGGGTGCGTCCCATTGGACGCGGGAATTCAGCCATGCTGATGGCTGGGCAGATGCGCCCCCCATTTTCTTTTTGAAACATCAAAAAGAAAATGCGCCGCGCCCGGTGGAAAAGAAAAAATGTTCGGCGGGTCGGTC
>NZ_JACSNX010000018.1 GCF_016902445.1 Oscillibacter valericigenes
ACGGATGCGGCGTGCCCCTTGCGGGCAAGCGGAACGCGCGGAAGGAGGAACCATTGGAACACTGGTGACGGAAATACTGGGAGCGCCGCAGCGCGAGACAGTAAAAGAGAAGCTGGTCAAATGCGTCCTTGCACCCCGACGACCTGGGCACCATCCGCCACGGGTCGGCAGCTACAGGAATCGCAGAAGAGCATAGCGTGCCCGAAGGACGGGCCAAATCGGAGCAGGCACCGATACGTCGACCCCCGTGCGCGCGGAGGGCCACTGCACCGGAGCGCGCCTAACGCTTTTCTCTTTGGACCGTGCACGGCCCGTTTCTCTTTTGGCAAGACAAAAGAGAAATGGGGGGTGCATCCTGGCTGGACAAGCCCCCCTGGCGGGAGCCAGACTTCCGAGGCCGCCGTCCGGCGGCCCATCCCTTTTCAGGGAGTGCCGAACGCAATTCAACTCCGCTGCTCGCTGCGCCCCAGCAGATAGTCCGTGGTGACTCCAAAGTAATCCGCCAGACAGCACAGTGTCAGCGACGGAATATTCACCTTCCCATATTCCATTCTCTGATAATGGACAAGGGTGATCTGAAGCGCCTCCGCCATATCCGCCTGCCGCAGATGCTTTTCCTCCCGCAGTGTGCGAAGCCGCTGCCCGAATATTTTTAATGTTTCCATGGATTTCTCCTTGACAGACAACATTTTATGATGTACCATAAATACATCATAAAATGTTGTATTGAGGTGACCCAATGAATCCCATCTATTTCCGCCTCTTCGACGGCTACGCCGCCGACATCCTCCAGGACGCCGGCACCTTTGACGCCAAGTCCCTGGAGTCCTTCGCAGAGAGCCTCTCCCTCACCGGCGAGGCCCGTCTCCGCCTGCTGGATGCCTTCTCCAGCCGCTATCTCCAGTGGTCCACGGACGCCTTTGTCCTGGGACTTCACCTGGGCCTCTCCCTGTGGGCCAGGCCCAGCAGCTCCAGCATGCCCTTGATGGCTCCCTGGGCCGTCCGCTGGGGGATCAGGCCCTCCTTGGCCCAGGCGGTCAGTGTCACGGAATCGGCGTCAAACTCCAATTCCACCACGGCCGGGTTCTGCCGCCCCAGCCCACTGCCGGTGGACAGCAGCAGACGGCTGTCTGGCTCCTCCTCCAGGACCGTCTCCTGCTCCGTCAGGGCCTCCCGGGCTTTTTGATAGAGGTTGCCCGTGCAGCTCACCCGGCGCTCCGCCCGGCGGACCCGCAGCTCTGCGTACTTCTTCCGGCCGGGCTCCATGGCCTCCCCGGGGTTCATCCGGGCAAAGGTCTCCTCCAGCAGCTGCTTTGCCTGTGCTTCCTGAATCATGGGTCTGTCTCCTTTCAAACGATGTCCGCTGCGCGGGCACCCAGCAGATCCAGCAGATCCCGGGGCGCCAGCTCCACCTGGGCGCCGATCTTTCCGGCGGAGATGTAGATGGTGTCATAATCCAGGACCGTCTGGTGGAACACGGTGGGGTACTGCTTCTTCATCCCCACCGGGGAGCACCCGCCCCGGATGTAGCCGGTGACGGCGTTGATCTCCGCCACGTGCAGAAGCTCGATGGACTTCTCCCCCACCGCGCGGGCGGCCTTCTTCAGGTCCAGACTCTCCGCCACCGGCACCTCGAATACATAGATGCCCTTGGAGGCCCCCCGGGCCACCAGCGTCTTGAAGCCCCGTGCCGGGTCCTGCCCCAGCGCCTGGGCCACGTGGACGCCGTACTCCCGGGTACCCTCCGGCCCCTCACTGTCCTCGTAGAATCGGGCGGTGTAGGGGATCTTTTTCTGGTCCAGGATCCGCATTACGTTGGTCTTTTCCTCTTTTTTCTTCGCCATTGCGCACCTCAGTTCTCCGCGGGCGGGGCTGCCAGCTCCCGCTGGACGTACTTGGGCAGCTTTTCCACTGCCAGGGCGTAGGACCGGCTGCACAGGTCCCGCAGGACCTCCTCCGGCAGATCCCCGTCCAGCAGGCAGGAGATCCAGGTCCGCTTGTCCGAGTAGAATCCCGGCAGGATATCCGGATACCGGGCCCGCAGCAGTTCGCCCTCCGCCGCCTCGCATTTCAGGTTCACCAGGTCGTGGCCGCCGTAGGTCCGGTAGTTCTCCCCCGGAGAACAAACAGCGGCGAATTGTTTTCCCCGCACCTTGTAGAGAAACATCTTCCACACCGGCTGATAGTCCTTCTCCGCACCGGGGAAGGACAGCAGGTATTCGTCCAGCCATTCGCAGCGCATTTACTTCTCTCCCCTCAGCTCGATGATCCGGTCACGCAGCACAGCGGCGTATTTTCCCACACGGCTCCGCCGTGCGGGAGCCCTTTCATTTTACCAACCGGCCGGAAATGAATTCCGTCCGGTTCAAGGTTTTGCCTCTGGCAAAACACTTGTGCGCCGGACTCCCGGCGGTTCGAGTACGCCGCACGCCCTGTTTCGCCCTTCTCCGCTCACTTCTCTCCCCTCAGCTCGATGATCCGGTCTCTCAAAACAGCGGCATACTCGAACTCCAGCATCTTGGATGCTTCCTTCATTTCCTTTTCCAGTCTGGCGATCTCCGCGGCCCGCTCCTGCTCCGTCAGCTTGCGCTTCTTGTGGGCCCGGAGGGTGTCCTCCTCGGCGGTCTGGGAGATCTCCAGGATCTCCCGGACGCCCTTGATGATGGTCTTGGGCACAATGCCGTGCGCCTGGTTGTAGGCGTCCTGGATGGACCGGCGGCGCTCCGTCTCGTCGATGGCCGCCCGCATGGAGGGGGTGATCTCGTCGGCGTACATGATGACCAGGCCGTCGGCATTCCGGGCCGCCCGGCCGATGGTCTGGATGAGGGATGTCTCGGACCGGAGGAAGCCCTCCTTGTCCGCGTCCAGGATGGCCACCAGGCTCACCTCCGGCAGGTCCAGGCCCTCCCGCAGGAGGTTGATGCCCACCAGCACGTCGAACTCCCCCAGCCGCAGGCTGCGGATGATCTCCATCCGCTCGATGGTCTGGACGTCGGAGTGCATGTACCGCACCCGGATGCCGGCGTTTTTCAGATACTCCGTCAGGTCCTCCGCCATCTTCTTGGTGAGGGTGGTCACCAGCACCCGCTCGTCCCGGGCGGCTCTTGCGCGGATCTCGTCCATGAGATCGTCGATCTGGCCGGTGACGGGCCGGACCTCCACCCTGGGATCCAGCAGACCCGTGGGCCGGATCACCTGCTCTACCACCTGGTCCGCCCGCTCCCGCTCATAGGGGCCCGGCGTGGCGGAGACGAACACCGCCTGGCCGATGCGCCCCTCGAACTCCTCGAATTTTAACGGCCGGTTGTCGTAGGCGCAGGGCAGCCGGAAGCCGTACTTCACCAGGGAGTCCTTCCGGGCGTGGTCGCCGTTGTACATGGCCCGGACCTGGGGCAGCGTCACGTGGCTCTCGTCCACGAACAGCAAAAAGTCGTCCGGGAAGAAGTCCAGCAGCGTCATGGGGGCGGAGCCCTCCGGCCGGCCGGAGATGATGCGGGAGTAGTTCTCGATGCCGGAGCAGTAGCCCAGTTCCGCCATCATCTCCATGTCGTACTCCGTCCGCTGGCGGAGCCGCTGGGCCTCCACCAGCTGGTTATTGTCTGTAAAGTATTGGACCTGTTCCTCCAGCTCCCGCCGGATCTCCTGGATGGCCCTGTCCATCTTGTCCTTGGTGGTGACATAGTGGCTGGCGGGATAAATCGCCACATGGTTCAGCACCCGGTTCACACTGCCGGTGACAGGGTTGAAGTCGCTGATGCGGTCGATCTCGTCCCCGAAGAACTCCACCCGGATGGCGTGGTCCCGGTAGTAGGCGGGGTAGATCTCCACGGTATCCCCCCGGACCCGGACCATGTTGCGTTCAAAGGCGATGTCGTTGCGCTCGTAGCGGATCTCGATCAGGCGGCGCAGCAGCTCGTCCCGGTCCCACTCCGCCCCCACCCGGAGAGACACCACCAGGTTGGCGAAGTCATCCGGCTCGCCCAGGCCGTAGATGCAGGAGACGGAGGACACCACGATCACATCCCGCCGCTCCAGCAGGGCGCAGGTGGCGGACAGCCGCAGCCGGTCGATCTCGTCGTTGGTGGAGGCGTCCTTGGCGATATAGGTGTCCGTGTGGGGGATATAGGCCTCCGGCTGGTAGTAGTCGTAGTAGGAGACGAAGTACTCCACCGCGTTGTTGGGGAAAAACTCCTTGAACTCGGCACACAGCTGGGCGGCCAGGGTCTTGTTGTGGGCCAGCACCAGCGTGGGCCGCTGGACGGCCTCGATGACCTTGGCCATGGTGAAGGTCTTGCCGGAGCCGGTGACGCCCAGCAGCACCTGCTCCTTCAGCCCGTTCTCGATGCCCTCCGCCAGCTTGGCGATGGCCTGGGGCTGGTCGCCGGAGGGCTGGTATTCAGAAACAACTTCAAATTTCGGCATTGCAGCAGACCCTCCACCCAACAAACAGATTTTCAGCCACGGCCATCCTACCACACCCGCCATCTTTTTGCAACATTTGTTCGATATTTATGTTCAGTAGCGTACCCCGGGAAAAGGGACTAGGGGAAAACCTCCGGTTTTCCCCAGTTAATCTGCCTCCGGCAGATCAAAAAATTGAAATCATTTTCGGCAGGGCGTGTACCTGCCGAAAATACCCTGACCCAAGCGCCTTGGGCGCGTTCACCAGTCCGCAGACTGGTGGTGGGGGTTCTAAAGGGGGAGCCTGCTCCCCTTTTATCCCAGCAGACCGCTGTCCGCCATGGACACGAAGTCCTGGTCCGCCACGATGATGTGGTCCACCAGCTCCACGCCGATGGTCCGCAGGGCGTCCCGCACCTGGCGGGTGGCGGCCTCATCGTCCGCCGAGGGCAGGGCCACGCCGCTGGGGTGGTTGTGGGATAGGATGGCGGCGCTGGCGGAGGTCAGCAGCGCTGTCTCCACCACCTTGCGGATGTTCAGGTCGGCGCTGGCCACGTCTCCGTCCGCCAGCCGCTTGCAGGCCAGCAGCTTCCCCTTCCGGTCCAGGCACAGCAGATAGACCTGCTCCCGGGTCTCGCCGGAGAATCGCTCCAGCAGGTAGGTGCCCGCCCGCTCGGAGGAGTTGAGCACCGTCTCCTGGGCGGCATCCGCCAGGCGGGCCTTGCGGCTGATCCTGGCCACCAGGGACAGCAGGACCGCCGCGCTCTCCCCGATGCCCTCCACCTTCTGCAGATCCTCCACCGGGGCGTTCAGCACGGCGGAGAGAGAGTCGTACCGGTCCATCAGGGCGTGGGCGATGGGGTTGGTGTCCCGCCGGGGGATGGCATAGTACAGCAGCAGCTCCAGCGCCTCATGGTCTGCAAAGCCCTCCAGCCCCGTCTCCCGAAACCGTCGGCGCATCTTTTCCCGGTGTCCGTCGTGTATGCCCATGAAGGGCCTCCTCTCCGCTGAAACTGCCCGTCCGCGGGCATGGATCTGGAACGCTTTATTATACCACGGGCTGCCTCTGTTCACAAGGGAAATTCCCATTTGTAAAATGGAGATGAGGCCCGGCCCACGGGCCTGTAAAATTTGCACGAGTTCTTCACGCCGCCTTGACATGGGGAAAATTTTGGCATAATATGAAGAAAGAGTTTTGGAAAAACTGCATACCGTCCGGTAGGTAAGGCTACCACAGGGATACGGATCGCTGCCGCGGAGTGATGGAGACATCATGAGAGGGTTTGAACAGGTGCTATCGAACACGAAGGTATCATCTAACGTGATTTCACTGCCTTGTGAAGCTAAAGCTTGAACGGCAGCAGGGCCCGCTGATGCGGCGTCTCTGTTTTGACACGGAAAATTCCGACTGCACCGGACGGGAGCGGCCGGGTTTTTTTGTTTTTGCAGAGGATCGGCGGAAAGGAGGACGCGCACATGCTGGAGCAGGACGAGCAGCGGGACGAGCTGCTGGAAAAAATCGAGGATCTGATCTCCCGAAAACGCTATGCCGAGCTGCGCGATCTTCTGCTGCCGCTGGAGGCGCAGGACATCGCGGGGCTCTTCATGGAGCTGGACGACAAGGTGCCCATGGTGTTCCGCCTGCTGCCCAAGGAGCAGGCGGCGGAGGTGTTCGTGGAGCTGGACTCCGAGGAGCAGGAGATGCTGATCCAGAGCTTCTCCAACACCGAGCTGAAGGAAGTGCTGGACGAGCTGTATCTGGACGACGCGGTGGATATCGTGGAGGAGATGCCCGCCAATGTGGTCAAGCGCATCCTGCGCCACGCCGATCCCGATGTGCGCAAAAGCATCAATGAGATCCTGAAGTACCCCGACGACTGCGCCGGCAGCATCATGACCACGGAATACGTGGACCTGAAGGCCACCATGACCGTGGAGGACGCCCTGAAGCGCATCCGCCGCACCGGCCCGGACAAGGAGACCATCAACATCTGCTATGTCATCGACGAGGGCCGGCACCTGCTGGGCTATCTCTCCATCCGGACCATCCTGCTGTCCGAGGAGGACGACATCATCGGAGACATCATGGACACCCATGTGATCTCCGCCAACACCCTGGACGACCAGGAGGATGTGGCCCAGACCCTGAACAAGTACGACTTTCTGGCCCTGCCAGTGGTGGACACGGAGAACCGGCTGGTGGGCATCGTCACCGTGGATGACGCCATGGACGTCCTGCAGGAGGAGGTCACCGAGGATATCGAGAAGATGGCCGCTATCCTGCCCGGCGACAAGCCGTATCTCAAGACCGGCGTGTTCGAGACCTGGAAGGCCCGGACCCCCTGGCTGATGATGCTGATGCTGTCCGCCACCTTTACGGGGATGATCCTGACCCACTTTGAAAACTCCCTGGCGGCGGTGCCCATCCTCACGTCCTATATCCCCATGCTCTCCGGCACCGGCGGCAACAGCGGCACGCAGGCCTCCACAGCGGTGATCCGCGCCCTGTCCCTGGGCGAGGTCCGGTTCGGCGACCTGCTGCGGGTGGTGTGGAAGGAGTGCCGGGTGGCGCTGATCTGCGGCGTGTGTCTGGCGGCGGCCAACTTCGTGAAGATGATCGCGGTGGACTGCTGGCTGCTGAGCAATCCGGCGGTGACGCCGGCGGTGGCGGCGGTGGTTTGCTGCACCCTGGTGGGGACGGTGGCCTGCGCCAAGCTGGTGGGCGCCTCCCTGCCCATTCTGGCGGAGAAGATCGGGTTCGACCCGGCGGTGATGGCCTCGCCCTTCATCAGCACCATTGTGGACGCGCTGTCTCTGCTGATCTACTTCCGGTTCGCCACGTGGATCCTGGGCGTATAAGAAGAAACAAAAAGAGGAGCCTTACGGCTCCTCTTTTTTTACTTCTATTGGTCCGTGCTCCTGTTCATAGGCGGCAATATACCGCTCCAGAGCAACTTCCATCTCTTTATTTGCCGAGCGGTGATTCTTCGCCGCAATGATTTTTATTTTTCCAATCATTTCTTCTGAAACGCGCAAAGAAAATGGAGAAAAATAATTTGGCATATCGTCCACCCGCCTTATTGGATGGTTTATCTTAGCACGATTTTTGCTAAATATAAGAATTCATTTTGATATCATATTGATATCAAAATAGCATTGATTTATAATGAGACAAAGGAGGTGTCCAAATGTCATATTCACCCATCTGCTTAGACTGCAAGTATTTTCTCCGGCACTACACCAGGCGGGAAAACGGCAGCTTCGTCCCCACGGCCTTCGGCCACTGTTATCATCCACGGATCAAGCTCCGGGAGGTCGAGGATCCCGCCTGTGACAAATTTTTACCCCGGCGGGGCCGTACATAACCCGCCCGCTCCTGCGCACACTAGAGGGCGGCGAAAGCCACTCATTTTTTCACGCAGGAGGATCTTTTGTTATGACGAATACCAACAACGGCTGCGCCTGCACCCCCAACCAGAGCATCAAGTGCACGGTCACCAACTGCGCCCACCACTGCCAGGACCAGAACTACTGCGGTCTGAACACCATCACCGTGGGCACCCATGAGACCAACCCCACCAAGGTGGAGTGCACCGACTGCCAGAGCTTCCAGATGAAATAAATCCCTCGCTGGGCTTCGGGCGCCTTCCCGGTCCCGAAGCCCGCCGCTTACATACCCAGAGAAAGGCGGGATCCCATGGAGCATCACTGGCCGGCCCGGATCGCCGGCGCCGCGGCGGGACTGGCCAACGGCCTCTTCGGCGGGGGCGGCGGCATGGTCTTTCTGCCTATCCTCTCCCGGTGGGGCCGCCTGGACCAGCGGAAGCTGTACGCCACCTGCGTTGGGGTCATCTTTCCGGTGTGCCTGGTGTCCGCCGCCGTGTACCTGTTCCGCGGGGAGCTCTCCCTGCTGACGGCGCTGCCCTATCTTCTGGGCGGCCTGGCGGGCGGCTGGATCGGCGGGAAGCTGTACGGAAAGATCTCCATCCGGTGGCTGAAGTGGCTCTTCGCCGCCTTTCTCTTCTATGCGGGGGTGAAATATCTGCTGTGACAGACTGGATCCTTCCCTTCCTCTGCGGTCTGGGGGCCAGCATCCTCTCCGCCTGGGGCGTGGGCGGCGGCACGCTGCTGCTGTTGGTGATGACCCTCTTCCTGGACATCGACCAGCGGACGGCCCAGGGCATCAACCTGCTGTTCTTCCTGCCTGCCGCCGCCTCTGCTCTGGTGTGCCACGCCAGAAGCGGCTATCTGGACAGGCCCACCCTCAAAAATGCCATCCCGGCGGCCCTGGCCGCCGCCCTGGCAGGGGCCTGGATCGCCACCGGCCTGGATGTGGAGGTGCTGCGCAGGCCCTTCGGCGTGTATCTGCTGCTCTCCGGCGTCAGCCTGCTTTGGCCGGCAAAGAAGGAAAAGACGTGACCTGAAAACAGGTCACGTCTTTTTTCATCTCAGGAGGCGGCGTCGTTCAGTTCCAGTGTCACTTCCAGGCGCTGGCCGTCCCGCCAGATCTCCATGGTCACCTGGTCGCCCACATACAGCCCCCGCCGCACCCGCAGCAGATCCTGGCTGCTGTTCACCGGCGTACCGGCGGCAGAGAGGATGAAATCCCCCGTCCGGATCCCCGCCAGATCGGCAGCGGAGCCGGCGGTCACATCGATCACCTGGATGCCCCGCAGGTCCTCCTCCAGCCAGGTGCCCAGCTGATTCACCGTCACGCCGAAGGTGGGCTCCGGCTGCACCTCGCCATAGGTCAGCAGGTCGTTCACCAGCCGCCGGATGGAGGCGGAGGGGATGGCAAAGCCCAGCCCCTCGATGTTGGAGTAGGAAGAGCTCATCTTGATGGTGTTGATGCCCACCACCTGGCCGTAGGCATTGATGAGGGGGCCGCCGGAGTTGCCGGAGTTCAGCGCCGCGTTGGTCTGGATCAGCGTCATGGTCCGGCCGTCCACCCACACGTCCCGGTTGATGGCGGAGACGATGCCGTCCGTCAGCGTGCCGCGGAGCTCCACGCCCAGGGGGTTGCCGATGGCGTAGACCCGGTCCCCCACCGCCAGCTGGTCGGAATCTCCGAAGGTGGCGGCGGGCAGGCCCGTCAGCTCCACCTTCAGCACCGCCAGGTCGTTCCGCTCATCTCCGGCCACATACCGGGCCTCATAGCTCTGCCCCGTGTCCAGGGTGATGGAGCAGTCCCTGCCCCCGGCCAGCACATGGTGGTTGGTCAGGATATAGCCGTCAGACCGGAAGATGACGCCGGTGCCCACGGACACGCTGCCGTCCAGCTGGGCCAGCACCGTCACCACCGACGGGTTCACCCGCTGGTAGATCTCCTGGGCAGTCAGCTCCGGGCCGTGGTCCGTCTCCACTTCCAGCACCACGCCCTCACCGGTGGGATAGGTGGGAATGGTGATCTCCTGGGAGGCGGAGGCATCCTCCTCCCACCCGAAGTCATAGTCATATTCAAAGGGGTCCTTTGGATCGTCCGCAAAAAAGATGTCCCAGATCCACAGTCCCGCTCCGATGCCCACCGCCACTGTCAGGCAGATCAGAAAGATCCACAGCCCTGTCCGGCGCTTTTTCCGGCGCTCCGCCGGCGGCGGGGGCGTCATCCGCCCCGGCAGGGGACGGCTGTACCGCTCCACCACCTCGCCGGGCACCGGCTGCCGGTAGGTCTCCACCACCTCTTCAGGTCCCTGGGACATCAACTGCTCTTTTTCCTCCATGCACGCCTCATTCCGTGGCCAGGGAGAAGGAGAACGTGGTCACGCCGTCCTCGCTGGTCACACTGATCTTTTCCTTATGCTGCTCCAAAATCGTCTTGACGATGTACAGCCCCAGGCCGTAACCGTCCTTGTCCTCGCTGCGGGACTTGTCGCTTTTGTGGAACCGCTCGAACAGCAGGGGCAGTTCCTCCGCAGGGATGGTCTCGCCTACGTTCCGCACCGTCACCCGGGCCTTTCCGTCGATATTGGTGACGCCCAGATAGAGGGTAGACCCCTCCCGGGCGAACTTGGTGGCGTTTTCCAGCAGGTTGTAGATCACCTGGGTGATCATGTCCTTGTCCCCCAGCACCAGAATGGGCTCCTCGGGGATGTCGGCGTCCACGTCCAGATTCCGGTCCGTGATCTTCCGCTCCATGGAGATCAGCACCCGGCGCATGCTCTCGCAGATGTCGAAGTGCTTGCCCTCCCGCAGGGGGTCCATGGCCTGCAGCTGGCTCACGTCCAGCATCCGCCGCACCAGGCGACTCAGCCGCCGGCTCTCGTCGGAGATAATTTGCAGATACTGCCGCTCGTTCTCCGGCGGGATGGTGCCGTCCAAAATGCCGTCGGTATAGCCGGCGATGGTGGTCATGGGGGTCTTCAGCTCGTGGGAGATGTTGGCGATGAACTCCCGCCGCTGCCGCTCCGTCTGCTGCAGGCTCTCCGCCATGTTGTTGAAGGAGGCGGCCAGCTCTCCCAGCTCGTCGTCCCGGCCGTAGTCGTTCATGCGGATGTCAAAGTCCCCCTCCGCATAGCGGCGGGTGGCCCTGGCCATCTCCCGGATGGGCTGGATCTGCCGCATGGTGGTGATGGAGGATGCCATGAAGGAGATCATCAGCACCACGAACGCCGTCATGAAAAACAGGCCGATAAAGCCGGACCACATGTTGTCCAGCGAGGTGGTCACAGAGACCGCGTAGATCACGCCCACCGGCTCCTTGGAATCCGCGCTCACTGCCGGGACGCCCACCACGAACCGCTTGTTGGCGTAAAGCCCGTCCACATCCGTCCGCCGGGAGCTGATCCCCTCTTTCAGCACCTCCGCCGTCATGTCCTCCGGCATGGTCACCACCAGGCCGCTGAGCGACGCGTCTGTGGACAGCAGCACATGGCCGTCCACGTCACAGATCATGAAATCCACCTCTGACACCGTGGCGGCAAAGGACGCCAGCCGCTGGAAGTCCTGCTCGTTCTGAAGCTCCTCCATGTCCAGATAGCGGCCGTTTTCCAGATAGCTGACGGAAAGCTGTCCCACCACCTGGGCCTGGGCTGCAAGATCCTCGTCCTCCCGGCCGCGGGCATAGCTGTAGCTCAGGGAGAAAAAGGACGCTCCCAGCAAAAACAGTGTCAGGAGCACCATGCCGACGGTGACGAACATCTGCCGCCAGTACAGGCCCCTGAACTTGCTATGGATCCGTTTTGCGATGCGCGCGAGTCGTATTTTCATGAGACCTCCCTGCCCGGTTTTCCGCCTGCAAAGGCAGCTGCCTTTGCAGGCGGTCTCGTCAGCTCTCCTTCGCGCCCGGGGCGCCTGCCAGCTCGAACTTGTATCCCACGCCCCACACGGTCTTCAGCGCCCACTGGTCGCTGTCTCCCCAGGGACCGTGGGTCCCCGGGGGCCCCTTTTCAAACAGGCCTGCCGGAAGTGAATCCCGTCAGTCCCAAGGGCCCTCCGGGCCGCTTGACGCCGCTGCCGCGGCGCCCGGGGCGCTGCCCCGGGAAAACGTCAGCTCTCCTTCGCGCCCGGGGCGCCTGCCAGCTCGAACTTGTATCCCACGCCCCACACGGTCTTCAGCGCCCACTGGTCGCTGACGTTTTCGATCTTCTCCCGCAGGCGCTTGATGTGGACGTCCACTGTCCGGCTGTCGCCGAAGTAGTCGAACCCCCACACCTCGTCCAGCAGCTGGTTGCGGGTGTACACCCGGTTGGGGGTGGAGGCCAGATGGTACAGCAGTTCCAGCTCCTTGGGGGGCGTGTCGATCTTCTTCCCGTCCACGATCAGCTCGTAGGAGTCCAGGTCGATCACCAGCTTGTCGAACGTCAGCCGCTTGCTGGTGTCGTTGGGGATCTCCGTCCGCCGCAGGACGGCGTTGATGCGGGCGATGAGCTCCTTCATCTCAAAGGGCTTGACCACGTAGTCGTCCGCCCCCATCTCCAGGCCCTGGATGCGGTCGAACACCTCGCCCTTGGCCGTCAGCATGATGATGGGCACCTTGCTGGTCTCCCGGATCTTGGCGCAGACGGCCCAGCCGTCCATCACCGGCAGCATGATGTCCAGCAGGATCAGGTCCGGCACCTGCTTCTGGAATTCCTCGATGGCCTTTCCGCCGTCTCCGGCGATGCGGACGTCAAAGCCCTCCTTCACCAGGTACATATGGATCAGGTCACAGATATTGCGGTCGTCCTCCACGACCAGGATGTTGCGGCCCATGGCGCTCCCTCCCAATTCGATATGTCTCTGTTCCGCCGCGTGCGGTGCCCGTCCGGGCGGCATCACCGCCAGGAGCACGATCCTCCTGCTTTGTTACTTTTTATTATATCCGCTCCCGTGGGCGTATGTTGAATATTCTGTAAATCTTGGAAAAGTTCTCAGGAAACCGTCTCTGTCATGGCCAGGCAGCGGTCATCCGCCGCCTCCGCCGCCGACAGGAACGAGCCCAGGCCGGCGGCATTTGCGCCGTCTCCCAGCCAGACAGTGACAGCCCCGGACCGGCTGGTCACCCGCTGGAACAGGGTGTCCGCCGCACCGGTGCTGCTGAGCGGATATGCCGACCGGTCCAGGTCCGGCGTCAGGCAGCAGAACCCTGCCGCCTCCGCCTCCGCGACGGCCTCCGCCGTGGCGTTCCGGATCCAGGCCAGACGGGTCTTCACACTGGCGGCCTGGGACAGCAGGCGGTTCCCCGCCTCCAGCTGCTCCGTCACCGGGCGGTCATCCGCAGCGTCCGCGATGAGCCCGATGGCCTGTCCGGCGGCGGACATCCGCCGCAGCAGATCACCGGCCTCCTCCAGGAATCCAGCCGTGCAGTAGAAAGCGGCCTGGGCGTCATAGCGGTCCAGCGTGTCCAGCAGGGACGAAACGGCCGCCGATTCCGCAGCCTCCATGCTCAGGTAAATCCGCTGGCCCGTCACGACAGACGGCTCCGACTGTTCGGGAACGGTCTCCTCCGCCGCGGTGCCCTGATTCCGCAGATACTGGCTGTATTCATAATCCATCCGGGATCTGGCGGCGTCGGCAAAGTACCGCTCCTCCATGTCCATGTCCGGATTGCGGACCCACACCAGGTAGCCCCGGTCCACCTCCACCGTGGAGTAGAGCAGTCCGAAGCACCGGGCGATCAGGGAGATGGGCAGGAAGATGACGCCTCCCCGCTGGATGGGCTTCTGGAAATACATATTGCCCTCGTTGTCGATGGCGTAGTCCTTGTTCAGGTCGAACACCAGGGAACTGTAAATGGTGTCGTCCACATACAGCAGCACGGTCTGCTTGGCGATGTTGGGGTAATAGGACACGCCCAGATCCCGGCCCACGCCGGTAAAGATGGTGCTGGGCACGTACAGATACCCGCCGGACCAGAAGGGCATGGTGGCGTCCGACAGGGACAGGACGTTTTTATTCACAGCAGTGAAATACACTGTTCCGGCCGCCTCCGACGGCACTGCTGACATCTGGAACACCAGCAGCAGGCACAGGAGCAGCGCGGCGAGCTTTCGTCTCATGGCTTCCCCCTTCCCAGGGACCTTGTTTCTGAATATTGTATTTTACCACAAGACCGGCTTTTTTGTAAAGGGTCACCCCATTGCGGCGGCGGTGTAGGGCTCCACGGTGACGCCGGTATAATAGTGGGTGAGGATCTCCCGGTAGCCCGCCCCCTCCTTCGCCATCTGGTTAGCGCCGTACTGGCTCATGCCCACGCCGTGGCCGTAGCCGGTGACGTAGAATATCAGCTTGCCGTCCTCCGCCTCCCACTCAAAGCAGGCGGACCGCAGGCCCAGGACGCTCCGCAGGGTGCTGCCCTTCATGGTCACACCGCCCACGTCCACCGTCTCCACGCTGCCGGCGGTATCCGTCACCGCGTTTTGCAGCCAGCTGCTCACATCGCCGGAGAGGTCCGCCTCCGGATAGGAGGCCAGCACCTTCTGCCGGAACTCCTCTGCCGTAAACTCCACCCGGCTGTAGTAGTTGGGGATGCTGTCCGCCGGCTCCGGCGATTCCACCGCCTGGAGATAGGGCAGGTCGCTGACCCACACCTGGCCGGAGGCACGGGTCTGCCCGGCGGAGCAGGAGTGGAACACCGCCAGGATGGGCACGCCGCCGTACAGGATGGTCTCCCCGTCCGTTTCCCGGACGGCGGTCTCGATCTTCGCCTCGTTCTCGTCGGCGGCATCGCCCCAGTTGTTCCGGGCATTCTCCTCTGAGATGTACGCCTGACAGCAGGTGGAGTCCGTACAGATGTCCGCCGTGTCTCCGTGGTTGCCGCCGGTCTGCATCTTGTACAGGGTGTAGGTCCGGGCCGCCACTGCCTGGGCCTTCAGCGCCTCCGGCTCAAAGGAGGCGGGCATCTCCGCCCGGACCACGCCCACCAGGTACTCCCCCAGGGACATCTCCTCCACCGTGTCTCCCACCAGGACCTTCAGCACCATCTCCGCATCCAGGTCCCCCGGCTGAAAGGGCTCCCGCTCCGACTCCACGGCAGTGGGATCGTCGGAGAACAGCTCCGTCCGAAAGGGCACCACCACCGCCAGGGGCAGGGCAAACAGCAGCACCAGCAGCACCGCGGAGATGGCGGCGCTCTGGTGAAGGTCAGAATGGCGTCTCATGTTTCTCCTCCTCTTTCGTTTCCCGTCTGCGGGCCTGTCCCTTCACTGTATGCGCCCGGACGGCGGAAAATGAGACCGGCATGGACAAATGGGTTTTCCCGTGTTATACTGACTTTCGAAAATCTGTCATGCAAGGAGATCGGCTCCTATGAAAAAATACGTGCTCTGGCCCCTGCTGGCCGCCGCGGGCGGCGCCGGGGCGTTTCTGCTGCGGCTGCTCCAGCGCAGCACCGGATTCGAATCGGACACAGGCCTTCCCGTTCCCGGAAACCTGTATGCCGTGCTGCTGGTAATCTGGTTTGTGGTTCTGGCGGCGGTCTGCCTGCTGGCGGCCCGGGCGATCCTTCCCGCGGACCGGGAGGACCCGCCCCTGTTTCCCGCCGGCTTCTCCGTTGCCTCCGCCGGACTGCTGACTCCGGCGGTGATGGGCATCTTCCTGCTGGCGGCCTCCGGCGCGCTGGATCTGCTCTTCAGCTTCTCCGGCGCCAGCGCCCTCACCGGCGGCGGTGAGATGGTGACCGTCTTTGTGACCGGGGAGGGGAACCAGCTCTTCTCTGGCCGGGAGCATCTGCTGGTGGGCGTGCTCTCTCTGCTCACGGCCGCCAGCCTCTTCCCCGCTGTCCCCGCCTGCCGCGCGCGGCCGGAGAGCGAGCCCCGCAGGCCCTTCCAGGGCGCGCTGCTGCTGGTGCCCGTCTGCTGCCTGGTGGTGCGGCTGGTGCTGACCTATCGGGCGGTGTCTGTGGACCCGTCCCTGGCGGACTACTACCCGGAGCTGCTGGCAGTGGTCTTTCTGACCCTGGCCTTCTACCGGCTGTCCTCCTTCGCCTTCCGGGCAGGACGGACCCGCCGCTTTGCCGTCTACACGGCGCTGGCCATTGCCCTCTGCCTGGCCGCGCTGGCGGACCGGCCGGACCCGGCCCGGCTGCTGTTCTATCTGGGCGGCGCCCTGACCCTGTTCGGGTTCCTGCTCCAGCGGACGACGGTGCTGGCCGCCCCCTGGGACAACACCTGACAGTTTATCACAAGATCCCCGCCGAAGGCACCTCCTCCGGCGGGGATTTTCTGTTTGTTTACAATTTCCGGCGCGGAACGCCTTCAGAAAGGGAACAGGGCCAGCCTGGCGGCTAGCCCTGTTCCCTATTTTTTGGAAGATTGGATGAAAAGAAGTTTTGTCTCTTGCAAGTATTAAGATACTAGAGAGTTGTTAAGCAAACCAGCATCAATTGTTACAAAACAATTAAATCAAATCTGAGGGTCGATTTTTTCTTTATTCCGCAGGCCGGCGAAGAAGTCCGCCAGCACCCGGCGGCAGTCCTCCCCCAGGATCCCCCCCACCAGGGCGGGCCGGTTGGGAAATCCCTCCATAAACAGATTGGTGACCCCGCCGCAGGCGCCG
This sequence comes from Oscillibacter valericigenes, assembly GCF_016902445.1. GTDB lineage: Bacteria > Bacillota > Clostridia > Oscillospirales > Oscillospiraceae > Oscillibacter > Oscillibacter avistercoris. Next base: position 16,375 of record NZ_JACSNX010000018.1, read on the forward strand.
AAGGCCTCGTCCCGGGCGCCGTACCACACCCGGCGGATGCGGGCGTTCAGGATGGCCCCGGCGCACATGGGACAGGGCTCCAGGGTCACATATAACTCGCAGTCCTCCAGCCGCCAGGTGCCAAGGGCGGCGTTGGCCTGGGCGATGGCCTCCATCTCCGCGTGGGAGGCGGTGGCCTGCTTCTCCTCCCGCCGGTTGCGGCCCCGGCCCACGATCTCGCCGTCCCGGACGATGACGCAGCCCACGGGCACCTCCCCGGCCGCCGCGGCTTCCTCCGCCAGAGCCAGGGCCTGGGCCATGAAATGTTCCTGTTCCGTTGGCATGTTCTTCCTGCCTCCCTGTATGAAACCTGGCATATTTGTCCAAACTCCCCGTAAGAATATGGATAGGAGGGACGCTGCCATGAAAACCGTCTTTACAAAAAAATCCGCCCGCCCCGACCCGGAGCTGCTGACCCTGAAGGCCGAGCTGCTGGAGGCCCAGGGGGATCTGGCCCAGGCCTACCGCCAGTTCGACCAGGCCCTGGACCCGGAGCTGGTGGAGTCCTGCGTCTATCAGATCAGTGCCGTAAAGGCCCGGTGCAACTACCTGATCCGCGCCATCAAGGAGCGGAGCCCCGACGCGGCCGCAGCCGCCGGACTGGAGGGACCAGCCGCATGGACCTGAATCAGAAGATCCTCGCCGCCATTTTGGCGGGATTTTTCCTGGTGGCCCTGATCCGGGTGTTCCGCTCCCCCTTCCGTCTGGCGCTGAAGCTGCTGCTGAACACCCTGATGGGCTTCCTGGCCTTGGGCGCGGTGCGGCTGACAGCGGGCCTCACCGGCATCGCCCTGGGGCTGAATCTGTGGAACGCCCTGGTCATCGGGGTGCTGGGCCTGCCGGGGTTCGTGCTTCTGCTGCTGGTCCAGTGGGTGCTGTAGGGTACATATTCTTATGGAAGCATATTTCCCGCCGTGTCAAAGTACCGGTCTTCCAGCCGCCATTCTGTTGTTCCCGCGACCTGAAGTCTCCAGATGGTGAGAGACGGAGGCGCCGGGATGGGCACATCCGCTTCGGGGGCGTCGTTCACCTGCAGCCGGACTTCTGCCAGCGTCTCCGACTCGTTCCAGACGGCGAAGCAGACCTCACCATCGCCGTCCAGAGCCTGGGAGTAAACGCCCCGCACCGGGTACGGGCCATACATCCACATTGGATGCCCGTCCGCTTCATATTCCCCATCTTCATTCTGCCGGAACCGGACGAGATAACGCTCGTCCGGTCTCTTTTCGCCCTGAAACACGGCGAAGCGGTCCGCCCCCTCGTCCTCCACCGCCAGCAGCTGGATGGGACCGATCCCCCGGTCCGCCATCTCCCAGCGGAGGAACCGGCTGATCTCCCCGGGGCTGTTGCCATCGATCGCGGGACGGTACGTGGCGGCGCAGAGAAGCAGCGCAAAGCTGACGGCGCAGAAGATCCAGCGTTCCCGGGCATTCCGTCTCATGGGGCACCCCTTCCAAAAATTCAAAATAAAATGTGAGCAATCAGGAGATAATAAGAGATATCAGGGGGAATCAAAAGATTTGTACCGGTTAAATGAAATTCCCGTTGACATTCCCCGTCCGCCGTGGTATAAATATCCTTGCTCCGATTGTAACCCGGAGCTCTTGATTTGTAAAGCAAAGCAAAGAATTTCAATATACGGAGGAAACACCATGTCCACTTTTATGGCAAACAAGGCCAACATCGAGCGTAAGTGGTACATCCTGGACGCTGCGGGCAAGCCCCTGGGCAAGACCGCCGTCCGGGCTGCCGATCTGCTGCGCGGCAAGACCAAGCCCACCTTCACCCCCAACGCCGACTGCGGTGACTATGTCATCATCATCAACGCCGGCAAGGCTGTGCTGACCGGCAAGAAGGGCACCCAGAAGATGTACCGGACCCACTCCGGCTGGATCGGCGGCCTGAAGGAGACCCCCTACCGCATCCTGATGGAGGAGCAGCCCGAGCTGGCCATGAAGGTGGCTGTCCGGGGCATGCTGCCCAAGAACACCATCGGCAAGGAATCCCTGAAGCGGCTGCACATCTATGCGGACGCCAACTACGAGCAGCAGGCCCAGAAGCCCATCGCTCTGGACGCGGAATAAGGAGGAGTTTGAAGCATGTATCAGTCCAAGAAGCCCTACCTGTATGGCACCGGCCGGCGGAAGTCCTCCGTGGCCCGCGTCCATCTGTTCCCCAACGGCACCGGCTCCATCACCATCAACGGCCGGAGCATCGATGAGTATTTCGGTCTGGACACCCTGAAGATGGTGGTCCGTCAGCCCCTGGAGGCCACCGGCAACACCGGCAAGATGGACGTTGTGGCCACCGTCACCGGCGGCGGCGTGTCCGGCCAGGCCGGCGCCCTGCGTCACGGCATCGCCCGCGCCCTGCTGCTGGCCAGCGAGGACAACCGTCCCATCCTGAAGAAGGCCGGGTTCCTGACCCGCGATCCTCGTATGAAGGAGCGCAAGAAGTACGGCCTCAAAGCCGCGCGGCGTGCTCCCCAGTTCTCCAAGCGCTGATCTTTGCATCAGAGTTTCAAAAATCCCGCCACGCTGTGGCGGGATTTTTTTCGCCCTTCCCCGCAGCGCAAAGCTGTGCCGGAGGCGAAGAGGATCCCCGCCTCCGGCACGGCGCACTGCTCCGGTCCCTGCCGTTCACTCCCGCAGGTCCGCATTCCAGTCGTAAATGCGTCCGGTCTGGGGGTCGATCTCAAACTCGTATTTCAGTCCGCCGGAGAAAGCCTCGCCTTCATACCGGCCGCGGCCGTCCTCCTGTTCTTCCCAGATCCGGACATCCTCTTTCTCGGCTCCCGGGATCTTCTCCAGGACCAGGTCTCCGGCCTCTTCTGCGGTGACGGGCGTCCCGTCCAGCGTATCCAGCCACTCCTCGTCCACTTCGTAGTCCGCGCCCACGATCTGGCCGTCAGATCTGGCGACCTGAAAATCATAGTCCCCATAGTCGGTCTCAAATTCGATGTCGTAGACGGGGATACCGCTCTCCTCGTCCCGCTCCGTCCGGATGTTGTAGGCATCTGCCGCCGGTACGCCGGCATTCTCCAGAGCAACGGCCAGCGCCGCCTCCCGGCTGACGGCCCCATCCTGGCCGGTCTGTGCCTGGCCGCCGCGGTCCGCGTCCGCTGCAGGCGCCTGCTCCGCCGGGACAGCGGGCTCCGCAGGCCCTGCCCCCTGTGCAGGATCCGTCTGTACCGGCGCCTGCGTACAGCCCGTCAGAAGAGCGGCTGTCATCACTGCAAGGACGAACTGCCTCGTTCTGTTCATTCTTCCATCCTCCCTCATCTCCCGCAGCCGGACCGGGCCGCAGGGTCTGTCTGCCCCGATTGTATCACGCCGTCCGGCGGAAGGCAATTCCCCCTTTGCGGGCCTCCCCGGCCCCTCTTTTGCTGATACGGGTTGCTCTTCGCCCGGAGTTATGGTACACTTTCCGGTGTTCGGCAGGATTCGACAGGAGGTGCCTATGGAAGAAAAAGATCTGTTGGGATACAGCCAGGACGTCCTGCGCTTCGAGAAAGCGCTGGAGGTCCGGTATGAGGGATACTATGAGCGGCTCGCCGCGCAGCAGGAGCTCTCCGCGGAGGAGCAGGCCGTTCTGCGGGCCGAGGTAACGCAGGAGACAGAGACGCTGAAGGAGGCCGCCGCCTCCCTGCGGCAGGCGCACCAGTGGGCCTCCGACAGGGCCGACGAGCTGACCACCCGCCTGCGGGAGGGGCAGGAGAGCTCCCGGCGGAAGGGCCTGTTCCGCCATGCCCCCGCCAACTCTGTCATCGATCTGGAGGAAGAGCGGGCGGACAGCTTCGCCTCCGGCGTCAACTTCTACAAGGTGGCCCTGATCTGCATCGCCGGCAGCTTTGCCGGCGTGGTGGTGGAGCTGCTGTGGTGCCTGTTCCGCAACGGGTATCTGGAAAGCCGCTCCGGCCTGGTTTACGGCCCCTTCAACCCCGTCTACGGCATCGGCGCAGTGATCATGACGCTGACGCTGTACCGCTACCGCAACCGCAGCTCCTCCATCTCCTTTTTCGGCGGGGCCCTTGTGGGCAGTGTCATCGAGTATCTGCTCTCCTGGGGACAGGAGACGCTGTTCGGCTCCACCTCCTGGGACTACAGCCATATGCCCTTCAACCTCAACGGCCGCATCTGCCTGCTGTACTCCCTGTTCTGGGGCATCCTGGGGGTCCTGTGGATCAAGAGCATCTATCCCCGCACCGCCCAGGTGATCCTGAAGATCCCCAACCGGTTCGGCAGGATCCTCACCTGGGTCCTCACGGTGTTCATGGTCTTCGACTGTGCTGTGAGCCTGCTGGCCGTGGACCGCTGGTCCGAGCGGGTGCAGGGGGATCCTCCCGCCTCTGCCGTGGACACGTTCTTTGACCAGCATTTCCCTGATGACCGCATGGAGCGGATCTATGCCAACATGGAGTTCGGCACAGACTAGATCATTTTCCGCAGAAACAGGCGGCGGGCGCTGTGCGCCCGCCGCCTTGCTGCGTCTTTCAGGTATAAGACCGCTCCACGTTCACCACCGCGTAGTAGTTGCCGTCCAGCGCCCGCACGGCCTTCCGGATCTTCTCCTCCACCTCCTGGTCCGTGAGGCGGAAGCCGAAGGGCACCACGGCGTCGAAGATCAGATTGGTGTGGGTGGGACCGGACACCATGCGGAAGTCGTGGATGTCGATGGCGTCGTCGATGCAGTGGACCAGGGTCTGGACACGGTGCCGGGTCTCCTCCGTGACGCCGTCGTCCGTCACCACCGGGTCCATATGGATCACCGCGTCGCAGCCCAGCTTCTCCCGCAGCTCCTTCTCCACGTTGTCGATCTCATCGTGGAGGGCCAGCACATCCTCGTTGGCGGGCACCTCCGCGTGGAGGGAGATCATCACCCGGCCGGGGCCGTAGTCGTGGACGATCAGGTCGTGGATGCCCAGGATGGTGCCATGGGCCATCACCAGGTCCCGGATGCGCTGGACGAACTCATGGGTGGGCGGCGTGCCCAGCAGGGGATCCAGGGTGTCCTTCACGGCATTGATGCCGGACCAGAGGATGAAGGCCGCCACCAGCACGCCGCACCAGCCGTCGATCTTCAGCCCCGTGAAGCGGCCCACCAGGGTGGCCACCAGCACCGCCGCCGTGGCCACGCTGTCGCTGAGAGAGTCCATGGCCGTGGCCTCCATGGCCGGGGAGCTCAGCTTTTTCCCCAGCCGGCGGTTGTAGAGGAACATGTACAGCTTCACGGCGATGGACACGCAGAGGATGCCGAAGATCAGCGGGCTGGTATCCACCGGCTCCGGGTGGAGGATCTTGTCGATGGAGGTCTTGCCCAGCTCCAGGCCCATCAGCAGGATGAGCACCGACACCGCCAGGCCGGAGACGTACTCCATCCGCCCGTGGCCGAAGGGGTGCTCCGAGTCCGGCTTCTGTCCCGCCAGCTGAAAGCCCACCAGCGTCACGAAGGAGGACCCGGCGTCCGACAGGTTGTTGAAGGCGTCCGCCGTGATGGCGATGGACCCGGACAGGGTGCCTGCCAGGAACTTCCCGGCGAACAGCAGCACATTCAGGCAGATGCCTACGACTCCGCAGAGGACGCCGTAGGCCCTGCGGGTCTCCGGCTCCTCCCGGGCCGGATCCGGTTTGATGAACAGCCGTGCCAGCAGTGAGATCACGGCAGATCCCTCTCTTTCCATGGGGCGCATGCCCCGGATTCTCATTCAGGCCGGCAGGACCGGCCAGGAAAAAGCCGCCTTCCGGCGGCGTGGGCTTTGCTGCGGGGGCAGGTGACCCGCCCCGCGGAAGCGGCGCAAACGGCCGGGCAGATCAATCCCGCCTGCCCGGGATCACCAGCTTCATGTGGCAGCACAGGTCGTCCAGATCCCGGTCCGTGGCGGCGGGGATCCGCAGCTTGGCGCCGCAGTCCCGGCAGATCAGGTCCACGGCGCTTCGGCGGATCTCCATGCCGTACCGCCTGCTGCCGCAGGCGCAGGTGATGCCGTCCGGCCGGGCGGCGATGTCCTTCAGCTCCGACAGAATCTCATACATGATGACGTTGTCCACGAAGGCCTCTTCCCCGTCCTCCTGCTGCTGGTGCTCCTTTTCCGCAAGCACCGCCAGGTCCCGCAGGTTCTTCTCCACCGTGCCCTCCGGGCCGATGAAGCAGCAGAACTGCTTGGTCTTTGCGCAGCCCAGGGCCGTGGCGCCGTGGAGCACCCGCTCCGGCGGACAGTGGGCCTCGTGGGTCTCCCCGCAGATGCCGCAGGGGACATAGATGTGATACTCCGTCCCGTCGAACGCCACCTTCAGGGCGGACTTGCCGCAGGCGCACTCCACCTCCGCGTTGGAGGCCTCCAGCGCAAAGACGGACCGGGTCCCCATGACGGTCTTGCCGCACTGAGGGCACAGGTATCCGAATGTCCGCATCTCTTCACTCATGGTATGCGCCTCCTGGCTTGGATGTTTCCATTAGATGAAAATTATACCACCCCGGGGAACCATTGTACAGAGCTTTTTGAACATTAGCGTAGGCTAACTGCCGGTTTTCCCTGAAAAGAGGGCTGTTCAAGTCGATTTTTCTGTGCTATGATGGAGCAAACGGAGGTGGCGTCATGGGCCTTCCCTGGTATCTGAAACCAGATCTGTTTCTCCATGCGGACATGCTGGACCAGCTGGATGAGCTGAACAGCTCCGCCAGCAGCTCCCATGCCGATGTCCTGCGGCAGGACAAGGAGATCGAGCGGCTGAAAACGCGGATCACGGAGCTGGAGGACCAGCTGCTGGCGCTGGAGAAGATCCTCTCCCAGCACGGCATTCTCCCTCCAATGCCGGAGGAGCCTGAGGATCCGGAGGCCTCAAATCTGCCGCCGGATACCCCCGCCATATTCCCTGCCCGGACGGAGGAGGTCATCGCCTGCCCCCGCTGCGGCCGCCGCCAGAAGGGCAACCGGAACGCCTGCTACGCCTGCGGCCTGCCCTTTCAATACGAAGCTGAATAAACGCCCAGAGGCCCGGCCCTTGCCGGGCCTCATATTTTTGCCCATTGGGGGGCAAACTGTGGGACAGAAGCCAATGAAAGCGAGGCGGCGCACCATGAACGACAAGCGTCTGGGCCGGCAGACCGTGGCCCTGGCCCATCCCCCCTCCGTCCTCTCCTTCGCCAACATCGGCGGGAAATTCGAGGGCCAGGGCCCCCTGGCAGACTATTTCGACGAGATCAACCCCGACTCCTTCTTCGGGGAAAAGACCTGGGAGAAGGCGGAGTCCGCCATGCAGAAAGCCGTCCTGCAGCGGGCGCTGCAGAAGGCGGAGCTGACCCCCGGCGATCTGGACTATATCCTGGCCGGGGACCTGCTGAACCAGTGCATCGGCTCCTCCTTCGGCCTGCGGGACTTCCGCATCCCCTTTTACGGGCTCTACGGCGCCTGCTCCACCATGGGGGAGAGTCTGAGCCTGGCGTCCCTGCTGATCGACGGCGGCTACGCCGACCGGGCCGCCGCCCTGACCTCCTCCCACTTCTGCACCGCCGAACGGCAGTACCGGATGCCGGTGCCCTACGGCAGCCAGCGGACCCCCACCGCCCAGTGGACCGCCACGGCCGCCGGCTGCACCATCCTGGGCAGCGACGGCCCCGGCCCCTATGTCACCCATGTCACCTGCGGCCGGATCGTGGACAAGGGCATCGCCGACGCCAACAACATGGGCGCCGCCATGGCCCCGGCGGCCTATGACACCCTCTCCGCCTTCTTCCGGGACACCGGGTATCGTCCCGCGGACTTCGACCTCATCATCACCGGCGACCTGGGGGAGCTGGGCCATGACATCGTCCGGGACTTCTTCCGCCGGGACGGCGTGGATCTGGGTCCCCAGTTCCAGGACTGCGGCCTGCTGCTCTATGACCGGAAGCACCAGGACATGCACGCCGGCGCCTCCGGCTGCGGCTGCTCCGCCTCCGTCCTCAACGGCTATCTCCTGCGGAAGATGCGGGAGGGCAAGTGGAAGACCATCCTCTTCGCCCCCACCGGGGCGCTGCTGTCCCCCACCTCCTCCGGCCAGGGGGAGTCCATCCCCTCCATCTGTCACGCGGTCCGGCTGTGTGCTGTCCGGGAGTGATTGGTCAACCTATATAAATTTCGGATAAATTTTTGACGAATCCAGCAAATTTCTTGTGAAGAAAGTGCCTTGACGCTGTCCGCCTGCCGTGATAAAGTGTTCTCCATTAAAGGCAAGGGCGCCTGTGAGACCATCTCACAGACGCCCTTGCCTGTATTTGTTCCAAGGCGCGGCGTGACGCGCGGCCGCCGCCCGTGGTGATCTAGGAGGGAACGCAATGTATTCATCTGTCAACACCATCTGGGTCCTGGTGGGCGCTGCCATGGTCTTTCTCATGCAGGCGGGCTTTGCCATGTGCGAGGCCGGCTTCACCCGGGCCAAGAACACGGGCAACATCCTCATGAAGAACCTGATGGACTTCTGCATCGGCACGCCGGTCTACTGGCTGCTGGGCTTCGGCCTGATGTTCGCCGGCGGCGGGGCCCTGATCGGCGGTCTGGACCCCATGGTCCGGGGCGATTACTCCGCCATCCTGCCGGAGGGCGTGCCCCTGTTCGCCTATCTGATCTTCCAGACGGTCTTCTGCGCCACATCCGCCACCATCGTCTCCGGCTCCATGGCGGAGCGGACGAAATTCGTCTCCTACTGCATCTATTCCTTCTGCATCTCCGCCTTCATCTACCCCGTCTCCGGCCACTGGATCTGGGGCGGCGGCTGGCTCAGTGACCTGGGCTTCCACGACTTTGCAGGCTCCACGGCGGTCCACATGGTGGGCGGCATCTGCGCCTGCATCGGCGCCGCCACCCTGGGCCCCCGGCTGGGCAAGTACGACAAGGACGGCAGGCCCCGGGCGATCCTGGGTCACAACCTGTCCCTGGGGGCGCTGGGCGTGTTCATCCTGTGGTTCTGCTGGTTCGGGTTCAACGGAGCCTCCACCGTCTCCATGACCGGGGACGACACCCTGGTCTCCGCCGGGCTGATCTTCGTCAACACCAACATGTCCGCTGCGGTGGCCTGCTGCGTCACTATGATCTACACCTGGCTCCGCTACGGAAAGCCGGACGTGGGCATGACCATGAACGCCGCCCTGGCGGGGCTGGTGGCCGTCACCGCCGGATGTGACGCGGTATCCATCGGCGGCGCCACCGTCATCGGCATCGCAGCCGGGCTCCTGCTGCCCATCTCCGTGAACTTCTTCGACTCCGTGCTGAAGATCGACGACCCGGTGGGCGCCATCTCCGTCCACGGCGTCTGCGGCGCGGCGGGCACGCTGCTCACCGGTCTGCTGGCGGTGGACGGCGGCGTGTTCTACGGCGGCGGCTTCCAGTTCTTCGGCGTCCAGTGCTTGGGGGTGGCGGTCACAGCGGTGTGGACCGCCGTCACCATCACCATCGTGTTCCAGGTGCTCAAGCACACTGTGGGCCTGCGGGTCTCCCCCGAGGAGGAGGTCAAGGGCCTGGATATCACCGAACACGGCCTGCCCTCTGCTTACGGCGGTTTCGCCTTCGTCTACGACGACACTCCGGACGGCGCCGCCGTGCCGGACGCCGCTCCCGGCGCAGCGCCGGTCCCGGTGCAGGAGGCCGTGCCGGTGGAGGTGGTATCCGCCGCCCCGGCGGGCACGGCCCCTGTCTCTTCCGGCGGCGTCAAGATGACCCGTGTGGACATCCTCTGCAAAATGGAGCGGTTCGACGCCCTGAAGCGGGCCATGTTCGACATCGGCATCACCGGCATGACCGCCATCAACGTCATGGGCTGCGGTGAGCAGCGGGGCAAGACCGAGGGCTACTTCCGGGGCGCCAAGGTGGAAGCCACCATGCTGCCCAGCATCCAGGTGTCCATCGTGGTGTGCAGGCTGCCGGTGCGCCTGGTGGTGGAGACCGCCAAGAAAGTGCTGTACACCGGCCATATCGGCGACGGCAAGATCTTTGTCTCCGACGTGGAGAACGTCATCAAAGTCCGGACCGGCGAGGAGGGCTACGACGCCCTGCAGGATGCAGAGTGAGCACCTCCTCCCGTGCCCATATGCACATTCACTGCCGCGGGGGCCGGGATCCGATGGATCCCGGCCCTCCGGCATACTCCGCCCGTTTCGGGGCATACTGACACTGTCAACCCGGGGATATCTCCCCAGACGGAGGCAGGCCATGGAATATCTCAATGCATTTCTCTGCGGCGGCATCCTGTGTGCCATCGGGCAGATCATCATCGACAAGACCCGGCTGACCCCCGCCCGCATCCTCACCGGATATGTGGTGGCGGGCGTGCTGCTCAGCGCCCTGGGGCTGTATGAGCCCCTGGCGGAGTGGGGCGGAGCCGGGGCCACGGTGCCCCTGACGGGCTTCGGCCACAACCTGGCCAAGGGCGTCCGGGAGGCGGTGGCCGCCGACGGCTGGATCGGCGTCTTTACCGGCGGTCTCACGGCGGCGGCCGGCGGCATTGCCGCGGCTGTGGTGGCCGGTGTGGTGATGGCGGCCATCTTCCGCCCCGGCGACAAACGCTGACAGAGCCTTCCTCTCCCCGGCAGGGCGGCCGTTGCCGCCCTGTCTTTATTTTGTCATTTTTTTGTTGTTCTTTCCTGGCGGGTTCCTGCTATACTATTGGCAGCGACAAATTTCGACAGAAAGGAACATCCCATTATGCGCCGTTTCACTGCCCTGCTGCTTGCTGTGCTGACGCTGCTCTCTCTGACCGCCTGCGGCGGTCAGGACGCCTCCGTCCCGGAGGAGGACACGGAGGATCCCGGCGGCGAGCCCGTGGAGGTCCTGCCCCCGGAGCCGGAGCCCTATGACATCCTGGACCCCACCGTGATGCCGGAGGGCGGCGTCCGGGACGGGGTGACCTATGTGGCCTATGACGGCATTGTGGAGCATCTGTTCTTCCATCCCGTCATCGCCTATCCGGAGCTGGCCTTCGACGGGGACGCCCAGGCCAACGGCCTGGACGACTACATGGTGACGGTGGACGAGTACAACAAGATCCTCCAGAGCGTCTATGACAAGGGCTATGTTCTGGTGGACATCGGCGATGTGTGGAGCGAGACCACCGGCGAGGACGGTCAGCCCAAGATGGTGAAGAACACCCTCTACCTGCCGGAGGGCAAAAAGCCCCTGATCCTCTCCTACGACGACACCAATTACTACGACTATATGCTCCAGAACGGCTTTGCCTACAAGCTGATCATCGGCGAGGACGGCAAGATCGCCTCCTGGGGCAAGGACCCCCAGGGCAATGAGGTGGTCAGCCGGGACCTGGACGCCATCCCCATCCTGGACAAGTTCGTGGAGGAGCATCCGGACTTCTCCCCCTTCGGCGCCAAGGGCTGCCTGAGCCTCACCGGCTACCAGGGCATCCTGGGCTACCGGACTCAGACGGACACCAAGAGCTGGACCGAGGCCCAGGAGGCCAACCGTCAGAAGGAGATCGAGGCGGTGAAGCCCATCATCGCGGAGCTCAAGCGCACCGGCTGGACCTTCGGCAGCCACACCTGGGGCCACATCCGCCTGGGCACCAAGTCCATGGAGTCCATCCAGGCAGACACCCAGCGGTGGTTCGACGAGGTGGGCAGCCTAGTGGGCCCCACCACCATCCTGTTCTACCCCCACGGGGAGCGCCCCGACGGCAACGACTGGCAGAACACCGGCCCGGTGTTCCGCTACCTCCAGAGCCAGGGCTTCCGGGTCTTTGCCTCCGTGGGTATCGAGAGCTTCAGCTATATCAAGAAGGACATCTGCGCCGTCATCTGCGACCGGCTCCACCCGGACGGCACCACCCTGCGCCATTCCCGGGACCGGTACTTGCAATTCTATGATGCAAAGGATATCATGGATGTAGCAGTGCGTCCCCAGCGGGAGATCGACTGGGCGTAAAGGAGGAGATCCGCTGTGAAAAAGCGCATGGTCCCCGGCATCCTGCTGTCTGTCCTGGCCGTGTACATGGTGTTTGAGACCGTTCGCCTGTACAGCCTCATTACCAGGCCTGACGGCACGTTTATCACCGACGCCGATGTCGCCTTCGGCCTGTACCTCTTCGGCGGGCTGCTGGAACTCAATCCCAGCCTCACCTATCCCAACGCGCCGCCCTACCTCTTCGCCCTGTGCGCCGTGACGGCCCTGCTAACGCTGGCCGCCGTGCTCTGTTTCCGGTGGGCCCGACGGGGCAAGGCGCACGGGGACTGAACCGCTTGTCACGAAAGGAGCATTTTCATGACCCGAGATGAACTGAAGGCCGCAGCCGTCGCCATGCTGGACCGGGCCTACATCCCCTACTCCCACTTCCCCGTGGGCGCCGCCCTGGAGTGCAGCGACGGCACGGTGTTCACCGGCTGCAACATCGAAAACGCCGCCTTCGGCCCCACCATCTGCGCCGAGCGGACGGCGGTGGCCAAGGCCGTCAGCGAGGGGCACCGGAACTTCGTCCGCATCGTCATCGCCGGGCGGAGCGAGGGGCTCTGCGTCCCCTGCGGCGTGTGCCGCCAGGTGCTGCGGGAGTTCGCCCCCAACATCGAGATCATCTGCCTGAACGGCGCCGGAGAGGAGCGGACCTTCACCCTGGAGGAGCTGCTGCCCCACAGCTTCGGCCCGGAGTACCTGCTGTGACGCCCGCGCCGGCGGAGGACCGTCTGCGCATCCTGGCACTGGAGCCGGTGGTCTTCTGCTGCGGAGAGGTCCTTCCAGAGCCCCAGGTGTGGGTGCTGGCGGAGGACCGGGCCGGAAGGCGTTTTTCCTGCCGGGTCCCTGTGTCCAGGGCCGAGGTGCTCGGCCTTGCGTCGGGCGCTGTTTGCCAGAGAGAGGACCTGTATTGAATCCAAAAACCGCCGCCGGTGCATCTGCACCGGCGGCGATCATGTTATACCAGCTTTTCAAAGTAGAAGAACGTATCGTCCTCGCCCTTCTTCCGCATGCAGGCCGACAGCATCTTGTAGGACGCCTGGTTCTCCTTGTAGCACTTGGCCACCACCCGGCTCAGGTGGATCTTGTACAGGCCCCAGTCCGCCACGGCGGCGAAGGCCTCCGTGCCGTAGCCGCTGCCGGCGTAGGCCTTGTCGATCCGGCAGCCCAGCTCCGCGCCGCCCCGGCAGTCGAACCGGTACAGCACCGCCTCGCCGATGAGCTTGCCGTCCAGCCGGACGGCAAAGTTCACCGCCTGCCGGTTTTCAAAGTCCCGCCGGGCCACGTCAAAGAAGCTCCGCTCCTCCACAGGGCCGCCCAGGCCCCCCACGTCGTCATAGCCCCACCAGCGGTTCCGGTCCTGGTCCAGCACCAGGGCGTTGTAGGCGGGGATGTCCGCCTCCGTCAGAGCGGACAGGGTCAGCCGGGCCGTTTTCAGCTCCGGAATGGTCTCCACATGGTTCAGCAGCTCGTTCTGGGGATCGAACCTGTATTTGGGTGCCAGCTTGGCGGGGCCATACTGGAGCTTGGAGGTCCTGAGACCCCGGTCCGCCGCGTCATCCTCCCGGTTGATCCACTGGCAGCCGTCGCCGAAGGCATCGGCAAAGGCCTGGACCAGGGTGGGATATACGCCGGTGTAGGAGTACAGTGCCTTCTCGATGTGGATGATGAGGGTATCGCCGCACTTCTCCGCCAGAGACAGGGCGATCAGCTTCTCCCCGTCGAACATGCCGCCGGTGAAGAAGCAAGGCCTGCCGGTCATCTTCAGCATCTTCTTGGCCAGATCCAGTTCGTTTTTCGCCTTGGCATTGTTCTCCTTGGGGAACTCCGCCTCATAGTCCTGCCAGAACCGCTCGATGGCCGGGGCGTCCGCCGCCGTCAGGGGCCGGAATTCGGCATCCGGCCACTTGGAGCGGAACTTGTTGATGTGATTCCGCTGGCCGGAGTACCGCCGCCCGGCAAAGAACTGCAGATCCTCCCGGTAGTACACATAGTCCCGCCAGGTCCGCACATCGCTGACCCGGACATAGGGATACCGGCTCAGAAGCTTGGCGGCCCTGCACTCCGGCACCACAGAGATCACCGGGGGGATCCCCCGCTCCAGGCAGTCGTTCTCGATGGCCTCCAGCGCCGCGTCCTCGTCCCCCTCCGGGCCGGGGACCGGGTAGTCGAAGACCACCTGTCCGTCGATCTCGTTGCAGACCACCAGACAGCCGGCGATCTCCGCCCAGGCCGGATGCAGGGACTTCTTCCACATGAGCTTGGTGCCCACGGAATATTCACACAGGCCATAGTCACAGTTCTGATAATACCGCCGCAGGCGGGGGGCATCCTGCTTGGTCACTGGTTTAAACTCTTGCATACTGTCATTCCTTGTTCTTCGTCGTACAGCCGGGAACCCCGGCTCCTCTCATCGTTCTCTGGAAAGTATATGCCCTGCTCCGCCGGAGCGCAGTCGTTTTGGCAACAGCGCCCCGAAGCGGAGAAAAGCGGCCGCGGGCACCAGCCCGCGGCCGCTGCGTCAGTTCATCTGCTTGCGGCGGCTAAGATTCATGGTACCGTCCTGCATGGAGTTCAGGGAGTCCAGGCTCTTGCCGGTGCCCAGGGCCACGCAGCTGATGGCATCGTCGGCGATCACCGTGTGGATGCCGGTCCGGGCCGTCACCAGCTTGTCAAAGCCGGACACCAGGCTGCCGCCGCCGGTCATGACGATGCCGTTGGTGGAGATGTCCGCCACCAGCTCCGGCGGCGTCCGCTCCAGCACGGAGTGGATGGCCTCCATGATCCGCTCCACCGGCTCCTCAAAGGCGTCCATCATCTCCGTGGAGCTGACGGTGACCACCTTGGGCAGGCCGGTCAGCAGGCAGCGGCCCTTCACATCCATGGTCTCCTCCTCGTCCTTGGGGAAGACGCAGCCGATCTGCTTCTTCATCTCCTCGGCCGTCCGCTCGCCCACCAGCAGGTTGTGCTTGCGGCGCATGTATTTCACCACGGCCTCGTTCAGCTGGTCGCCGGCGATCTTGATGGAGGCGCTCTCCACCACACCGGAGAGGGAGATGACCGCGATGTCGGCGGTGCCGCCGCCGATGTCCACCACCATGTGGCCGTCCGGCTGGGTGATGTCGATGCCGGCGCCGATGGCGGCGGCCACGGGCTCTTCAATGAGGTAGACCTTCCGGGCGCCGGCCTGGATGCCGGCGTCGATGACGGCGCGCTCCTCGACCTCGGTGATGCCGGAGGGCACGCAGATAATGACCCGGGGCTTGAAGAAGGACACGCCGGCCACCTTGTGGATGAACTCCCGCAGCATCCGCTCCGTCATGTCGTAGTCGGAGATGACGCCCTCCCGCAGGGGGCGGATGGCGATGATGTTGCCGGGAGTCCGGCCCAGCATGGCCTGGGCCTCAGCGCCCACCTTCAGCAGCTTACCGGTGGTCTTGTCCATGGCCACCACGGACGGCTCGTTCAGCACGATCCCTTTTCCCTTCACATAAACCAAAACCGACGCGGTACCCAAGTCGATACCGATATCCTTCGTCATGGACATACTGATTCCACCTCATTTGATCTTTCTGTCTTATAGTATAAGCGGTTTTCCCGCGGACAATCATACAGCTTTTATTATACTGGCACGTTCCTGGGAATGCAACACTAAATTGTGAACATTTTCCACCAGATCAGGCATTTTTCGGCCCGCCGGTCCCTTTTTCCAGGGGCGTCAGGGCCACGGCGGCGCAGATCACGTCCTCTGCCCCGGCCTCCCGCAGCACCCGGGCGCACTCCATCAGGGTGGCGCCGGTGGTGCAGATGTCGTCCACCAGCAGGATCCGCTTTCCGGCGGTCTGCTCCGGTGACGCAGGCGCATAGACTCCCAGCACGTTGGCCCGCCGGGCGGCGGACTCCCGCAGCCCCGACTGGGCCGGGTTGTGGACGGTCTTGCACAGCAGCGGAACCGGCGTGGTGTCCCACAGGCGGCAGGCGCTCTCCGCCAGCAGCCGGGCCTGGTCATAGCCCCGCTGCCGCAGCCGCCTGGGGCTGACGGGCACCCAGGTCACAGTGTCGAACTCTCCGGAAAAGTGCTCTGCCGCGCACTGGGCGAGCAGCTCCCCCAGCGGGCCTGCGGCAGAGGACATGCCCCGGAACTTGAAGCGGTGGAGACC
Source organism: Oscillibacter valericigenes (assembly GCF_016902445.1). Lineage (GTDB taxonomy): Bacteria > Bacillota > Clostridia > Oscillospirales > Oscillospiraceae > Oscillibacter > Oscillibacter avistercoris. The sequence goes on from NZ_JACSNX010000018.1 coordinate 32,500, forward strand.
CTCCCGGGCCAGGCCCTGATACCACAGGGGCGCGGCGCAGCGAAAGCCGCCGGGGCCCCGGCGCAGGGCATCCTCTCCCTCTGTCCAGGGGAGGGCCTTCCGGCAGGCATCACAGATGCCCGGTTTGTCCAAAACACGGCCGCAGAAGGGGCACTTGGGCGGGAAGAGGAGGTCCAGGAGGCTGGACAGCAGGCTCATCTCTTCTCTGCCTCCGCCAGCAGTTCGTCATACGTGGTGTGCAGGGCATCCCGGATGCCCCGAAGCTGGGACGCCTTGATGTGCTGTGCTCCGCGCTCAATCTTCACCAATGATTCCCGTGTAATCTCCACACCCTCCAGCTGCAGCAGGCGGACCAGCGCCTTTGGTCTGATGCCCTGTTCCTTCCGAATCCGCCGAATATTGGCCCCAATTCGGATATCCTGCTTGATTTTCTGTTCCTCCATAGACGCCTCCGCAAAAGGACCTGTTTCGGTCCATTTTCGCTTTATTCTATAAAGGACGGGCGAAAAAATGGGACCCATATGGGTCCTTGTAGATGACTGCCCTATGAGGTCGTAGGGGCGGTTATTAACCGCCCGGGGGATTCAGCTGGGTTGCCAGCTGGGCAATGCACCCCCCATTTCTCTTTTGGTCTTGCCAAAAGAGAAACGGGCCGTGCACGGTCCAAAGAGAAAAAACGCTTTAGAGCGCAGCGTCCCGCTGCGCGACGGGGGTCGGCGTGAGATGGTGCCTGCGGATTCGCGATGGCTCTCCGACGGGCGCGGCGGGGTGCCGCAGAGACTTGACAGCGGATTCCCGCGGCGCGGGTGCAGAGGTCAACGGGGTGCAAGGACGCATTTGACCAGCTTCTCTTTCCGCGCGTTCCGCTTCGCTACGCGCTCCCCGGGGCACTCGCAGAGGCTGTTGCGTTGGCTCTTTGCTGGAGCTCTCATCGACCACCGGCCAGCGGCAGCGAAAAGAGGAGCTGGATGTATCCCAGACTTCCCCGGGCCAAAGGTTTCCCCAAGGGTCGGGCGTTTCCGTCCCTGACTGCCGCAAGAGACCGCCAACCTTCCCCCGCCGGCGGCAGGAGGTCTGCGCTGGCGCAGACCGACCCGCCGATGCGCTTTTTCTCTTCCACCGGGCGCGGCGCATTCTCTTTTTGGCGCTTCCAAAAAGAGAATGGGGGGCGCACCCCCGTGGGAACAGCCCCCTGGCGGGAGCCAGCCCCCCGAGGCCGGCGGCCCGCATTTCCCCGGGCGGTCGATAACCGCCCCTACGCCGTCTCCGTCGGCAACGCAAAATGCGCCATCCTCCACCGGAGCCCCGAATACCGCCTCTGCTGCCGGTCATTTTCCGCCATGGCCCGGATGGCCGCATCGTCTCCCACCACGATCAGCAGCTCCCGGGCCCGGGTCAGGGCCGTGTACAGCACCCCCCGCACCATCAGCGATGGCGCCGCCGGCATGGTCGCCAGCACCACGCACCGGTACTCGCTGCCCTGGGCCTTGTGCACCGTCATGGCGTAGGCCAGGTCCACCTCGTTCAGCATCTCCAGCGTGTACGTGGCGATCCGGTCGTCGAAATTCACCACCAGCAGTTCTCCGGAGGGGTCGATCTCCACGATCTTCCCCACATCCCCGTTGAACATCCCGGTGCCCACGGTGCCGTCGGACCGCTCCCATACCACGTCGTAGTTGTTCTTCGTCTGCATGATCCGGTCCCCGGTGCGGAACACCCGCTCCCCCCACTGGATCTCCCGCTTGTCCGCCGCCGGCGGATTCAGCGCCGCCTGCAGGCAGCGGTTCAGGTTCTCCGTGCCGCTGAGGCCCTTTCGGGTGGGAGAGAGCACCTGGATCTGGTCCGCCGGGATTCCCATGTGGTCCGGCAGCCGGGTCTTGCACAGGTCCACCACCGTGGAGAGGGTCCGCTCGGCGTCCCGGCGGCAGAGGAAGAAGAAATCCCCCTGGTTGTTGGTGAGCTGGGGCGGCTGGCCCAGGTTCACCGCATGGGCATTGCGGATGATGGCGGACTGCTCCGCCTGGCGGAACACCTCCCGCAGAAACACCGTCTCCACCCTGCCGCTGCGGATCAGGTCGGAAAACACGTTCCCCGCCCCCACGGAGGGCAGCTGGTCCGCGTCCCCCACCAGCACCAGCCGGGTGCCGGGCCGCAGGGCCCGCAGCAGGGCGGAGAACAGGCTGAGGTCCACCATGCTCATCTCGTCCACGATCACGGCGTCCGCCTCCAGGGGCTCCTTCTCCGTCTTCTGGAAGGTCACCTGGTGGGTGGCGTCGTTCCAGCTCATGCCCAGCAGCCGGTGGACCGTCTGGGCCTCCATGCCGGTGAGCTCGCTCATCCGCTTGGCCGCCCGGCCGGTGGGAGCCGCCAGCACGATCTCCAGCCCCATCTTCTGGAACAGGGCCACGATGCCCCGGACCGTGGTGGTCTTGCCGGTGCCGGGTCCGCCGGTGAGGATCAGCACGCCGCACCGGGCCGCTTTTTCCACCGCCTGCCGCTGCTGGGGCGCGTAGGTGATGCCCTGCCGGGCCTCGATCTCGTCCACCGCCCGGTCCGCCTGGCGGCTCTGGTCCGTGTCCGCCGCCAGCAGTCCCGCCAGGCGGATGCAGGCGGAACTCTCCGCCTCCCACAGCCGCCGGAGGTAGCAGGCCTCCACATTGGCCACCTGCTCCTGGACCACGCCCCCCTGGTCGATGAGGCTGTCCAGCGCCTGCTCCACCAGATCCGTCCCACAGTCCAGCAGCTGGGCGGTGGCGGCGATCAGCTTGTTCCGGGGCAGGAACACATGGCCGTTGTTCTCGTTGTGGCTCAGCTCAAAGGTCACCGCCGCCTGGAGCCGCTGGTCGCTGTCCGCCGCCATCCCCATGCCCATGGCCATCTCGTCCGTGACGGAGAAGGCCACGCCGCAGGCCTCGCCGGAGAGCAGATAGGGGTTCTCCCGCACCTTCTCCAGCGCCGCGTCCCCGTACTGCCGCCGCAGCTCCATCGCCAGAACGGGGGGCAGCTGGTACTGGGCCAGAAAGGCCATCAGCCGCCGCAATCCCATGTGCTGGCGATAGTTTTCGGCGATCTCCTGGGCCTTGCGGGCGGTGATGCCCTTCAGGGTGGTGAGCCGCTCCGGCTCCCGCTCCAGGACGTCCAATGTCTCCGGCCCGAACCGCTCCACGATCCGCCGGGCGGTGGCAGGGCCCACGCCTTTGCAGACGCCGGAGGACAGATAGCTGAAGATCTCCTCCTCATCCTCCGGCAGGCTCCGCTCCAGCTCCACCACCCGGACCTGCTCCCCATGCTGGGGGTGGGTCTCCCAAGTGCCGGAGACCGCCAGATGCTCCCCCGGCGCCACGCAGGGGATGCAGCCCACCACGGTGATCACCTCGCCCTCCTCCGTCAGGAGGCGCAGGACCGTATAGCCGTTTTCGGCGTTTTGAAAAATGACGCTATGTACCGTTCCCTCACAGGTGACCAGCTCTTCCATGTGCTTCCTCTTTCGTATGGTTGTGTTCGCCCAGGTCGATGACGGCCCCGTCCGCCAGGGCCACACCGGGCTCCCGGTCCGCCAGATAGGCCGCCAATGCCCGGGCGTCGGCGGTCATGCCGCAGTCCGCCAGCACGATCCTGGCCCCCGGCAGCCGTCCCCGCAACCGCCGCAGCTCCCGCACGTCCGCCTCCATGGCCAGTGCCTCGCCCCGCAGGGGCAGCACCAGCAGCAGCCCCGGGATCGCGGGCCGCCCGGCCCGGAAAAAGGCCCCCGCCACGATCCACACCAGGGTGGTGACACCCACCGCGGAGAGGAACGCGATCAAACCGTCTTGCAGCAATGTCATCCCAAATCACCTCGGGATAGTGTATGCGCGGGGGCGGATTCGGTGTTCCGGGGCGGAATGGGGGAGATTTTCCCCCCCAGGGGAAATGGGTGGGCCGCCGGACGGCGGCCTCGGGGGCATCTGCTCCCGCCAGGGGGCTGTTTCCGCAGGGGATGCGCCCCCCATTTTCTTTTTGAAACATCAAAAAGAAAATGCGCCGCGCCCGGTGGAAAAGAAAAAATGTTCGGCGGGTCGGTCTGCGCAGGCGCAGACCTCCTGCCGCCGGCGGGGGAAGGTTGGCTGTCCCTTGCGGAAGTCAGGGACGGAAACGCGCCGCCCTTGGGGAGACCGTTGGCCCGGGGAGGTCTGGGATACACGCTGCGCCGCTTTTCGCTGCCGCTGACCTGGTGGTTGATGAAGGCTTCAGCATAGGACAACGCAACACCTTCTACGACCGCCCGGGGCAGCGCGTAGCGAAGCGGAACGCGCGGAAAGAGAAGCTGGTCAAATGCGTCCTTGCACCCCGACGATCTGGGCACCATCCGCCACGGGACGGCAGTATCGACCTCGTAGAAGAGTCTAGCGTGCCCGAAGGTCAGGCAAAATCGGAGCAGGCACCGATACGCCGACTCCCGTGCGCGCGGAGGGCCACTGCACCGGAGCGCGCCTAACGCTTTTCTCTTTGGACCGTGCACGGCCCGTTTCTCTTTTGGCAAGGCAAAAGAGAAATGGGGGGTGCATCCTGGCTGGACAAGCCCCCCTGCGGGAGCAGGAATCCCTGTGGCCGCCGTTCGGCGGCCCATTTCATGTTACCCCCGCTGGTCGCTACGCCCCACCAGGTAGTCAATGGTGACGCCAAAATGGTCCGCCAGCTTCCAGGCGTTTTCCAGATTGGGCAGGTTGACCCCGCCCTCAAATTTCTGGTAGTGCTGTTCCACGATCCCAATCGCCTCAGCGACCTGAACCTGGGTCTCCTTCTTCTCCTTGCGCAATTCTCGCAATCTTTCTTTCAAAAGCATGTTTGTCCCTCTTGACACACCAAGTTAACTGTGTTATTCTCCTATTATAGCACAGTGAAATTGGTGTTTTTTAGAAAGGTGGTTTATCAAATGTCCGACTTTATGAAATGGCTGTATGCCCATTACATCCGCCCCCAGCTGGATGCGGCGGAGCCGGAGGAATACGCAATGCCCCTCTCCCTGCTGGACGGCAGCATGACCGCCGACATGGCCGCCGACTATGAAAAGGCTCGGGAATTCACCGCCATCCACGCCTTCCTGCTGGGCCTGCGCACCGGCCGTGGCCTGCCCTGGGCGTGATTCACCGTCCGATGCCCAGCTCCCCCAGGATGGCTTCCTCCCGCGCCCGCATCTGGGCCTTCTGGGGCCCCTCGTCCAGATGGTCATACCCCAGCAGATGCAGCACCGAGTGGACCACTAGGTAGCTCAGCTCCCGCCGGTTGGAGTGGCCGTACTCCCTGGCCTGGGCCGCCACACGCTCCATGGAGATCACCATGTCCCCCAGGGGCACCAGGCCGGTGCCCGGGTCCGCATCCTCCGGTGCGGGCAGCTCGCCGGGCATCAGGTCGAACTCCGGAAAGCTCAGCACGTCCGTGGGCCTGTCCACCTGCCGCGTCTCCCGGTTGATAGCATGAATGCCGCTGTCGTTGGTCAGCAGCACGTCCACCTCGCAGGGGAAGTCCACCCCCTCCGCCGCCAGGGCGGTGCGGATGACCCTGCGGATCAGGGCGCAGTTGCCCTGGCTGGCGGCGCCGGGCACGTCGGCGGTGACGGGGATATAATGCCGCTTGGCCATCACTTCCGCCCCTTTCCGCCGTTTTTCGCGGTCTCGTACCGCTCATAGGCCTCCACGATCCGCTGGACCATCACATGGCGGACCACGTCGGCGTTGGTCAGCTCGCAGATACCGATGCCCTCCACGTCCCGCAGGACCCGCATGGCCTCCTTCAGGCCGGAGGCCTTGCCGTCCGGCAGGTCGATCTGGGTCACGTCGCCGGTGATGACGATCTTGGACCCGAAGCCCAGCCGGGTGAGGAACATCTTCATCTGCTCCCGGGAGGTGTTCTGGGCCTCGTCCAGAATGATGAAGCTGTCGTCCAGCGTCCGGCCGCGCATATAGGCCAGGGGGGCCACCTCGATGTTGCCCCGCTCCAGGTACTTCTGATAGGTCTCCGCTCCCAGCATGTCGAAGAGGGCGTCGTACAGGGGCCGCAGGTAGGGATCCACCTTGCTCTGCAGGTCCCCGGGCAGGAAGCCCAGCCGCTCGCCGGCCTCCACCGCCGGGCGGGTGAGGATGATGCGGTTCACCTGCTTGTCCCGGAAGGCCTGGACGGCGGCGGCCACGGCCAGATACGTCTTGCCGGTGCCCGCCGGGCCCACGCCGATGGTGACGGTGTTCTTCAGGACGGACTTGATATACTCCTTCTGGCCGATGGTCTTGGGCTTGATGGGCCGGCCCTTGGCGCTGATGCACAGCACGTCGCCGGTGAGCTCCGTGATCTGTGCCTCCTTCCCGCTGCGCACCAGGCCGATGACATAGCGGACATTCTGCTCGCCGATGGGCTCCCCCCGGGAGGAGAGGGTCAGCAGGGCCTGGATGGCCTTGCAGGCCAGCATGGTGTTCTCTGCCTCGCCCTCCACCCGGAGCTCTCCGTCCCGGTTCACCACGGTAACAGAAAACTCCTGCTCCAGCAGACGGATGTTCTCGTCAAAGGATCCGAAGATGTTCACGGCCTGCTCCAGCCGCTCGATGCTGATTCGCTGTTCCAAGGTATCACTCCTGTATCTCTCGGGCATCAGCCGCCCGGTTCTTCTGTAGGCTCCGGCGCCGTGTAGATGGGCACGGTCCGGCCGATCTGTTCCACGCACTCCGCCGTCAGGGTCACCAGCAGCCCGCCCTCCGTCCGGCGGGAGGTGCACAGCGTGGAGCTGACGGTGCCGTAGGGGTCCACCAGGGTATGGAGGTAATCGGTGAGGATCTCCTTCCCCCGGGCCTCCGCCTGGGCGGCATCCACCTCCGCCGGCACGGTCTCATAGTAGCGGAGCGTCTCCACCACCGCCGTCACCGGCAGCGGCAGGCCGAACAGGGACCACTGGGTCCTGTTGGTTATTTTATCATAGTTTCCCGCTTCGATGCTACTGTTTGAGAAGAATTTTACCCGATCTGTCCCAAAGATCAGGGACAGGCAGTGCCTCTCCTCCCCGGTGTACTGTTTTTCCTGCACGGTCAGCGGGACCTCAGCGGAAAGGGTGTACCAGGTCCGGGCCTCCACCTCCCCCAGGCCGGCCACGACCCGGGCCCCCACGGTCTCCGTGTCCTCCACGCCGGAGATCAGCAGCTCTCCCTCCTCCACCGACGTTCCCGGCAGCACGCATTTCACACCGTTCAGAGCCTGGATGTCCAGCACCAGTCCGGCCCGCCGGGCCACCACATTGGCGGGGTCCCGTTCGTTTACCATCTCCGGCACCACAGTCCGCTCCCGCACTTCCACATAGGCCCGGCAGCCGGAGACATTCACGGTGATCCACACCAGCTCCGGGACATCCAGCAGCACATGGTTGCGGATGTTCTCCGTGTCCAGAGAGATGCCGAAGGTCCCGATGCCCACGCCCTGCCGTTCCAGGGCCCGCAGGATCTCCTCGTCCGTGACCCGCTCGTTTCCCTCCACTGTGAAGTCCCAGATGAAAAAGGACCCCAGAAACAGCAGCACGCCGCCCAGGGCCAAGCCCGCCAGCAGGGCGTGGCGGCGGCGGAATCGCCCCAGAAAGAAGGGCACCCCTTCCTTCCGCACGATGGTCAGTGCGCAGTCCAGCTTTTTCACCGCCCGGCGCAGCGCATAGTAATCCCGCCGGGTGAGCCGGCAGGTGAAGGCGCTCTCCGACTCCCATCTCATATCCCAGAAGGCCAGGTTCCGGGCCCCGCACAGGTTCAGCACCCGCTCCGGGAAAGGGGACTCCACCCGCACCCACACCTGTCCCTGCAGGCGGTTGACGATCCGGTTCAGCATGATCTCACCTCACCCACTCCACAGCGGCGATCTCCCCGCCGATCCGCAGCTCCTCCGCCGTCATGGCCATCAGAGCCAGCCGCTCGCCCCGGATCCGCAGCACGCCGCCGGTGGTGTTCACGTCGATCTGCGCCTCGCTGTAGGACAGGATGCCCGTGTGATGTTCCAGGTACAGCTGGCGGCTGCCCACCATCTCCAGATGAGGCAGGCCCGCCACCAGGTCCGCCGGCAGGTCGAACAGCTCCGCCACTGTGTCCAGCACGCCGCCGTTCCGGTCCTTTCGATTCCGATCCATATGTTCACCTCTTTCAAACTGTATGCGGCGGGGAGCTGCGTCATGCTCCGGCATAGCCGTCCGGGCCGGGGCATAGGGTGTGTCCAGGAGGTGGTGACTGATGCGGCTCCGTTGGCGGGGGCTGGCCTGTCTGTGCCTGTGTGGTGTTTTGGTCTGGTTTCTGGCGGACGCGGGGGACGTGCGGGCGGATACAAAAGATGCCCTGGTCCTCTGCGCCCGGTCTGTGATCCCGTCGCTGTTCCCCTTTCTGGTGATCTCCTCCCTGCTGCTCTCCCTGGGCTTCGGCCAGCTGACCGCCCCCTGGCTGGCGGGGCTGATGGAGCCCCTGTTCCGCGTCCCCGGCGCCGGCAGTGCGGCGCTGGTGCTGGGTCTCGTGGGCGGCTACCCCATCGGGGCCGGGACCGCGGCGGACCTGTACCGGGAGAGCCTGGTCTCCCGGGAGGAGGCGGAGCGGCTGCTGGCCTTCTGCAACAATTCCAACCCCGTCTTCCTCATCAGCGTGCTGGGGGCCGGCGTGTTCGGCAGCGTGCGGACCGGAGTGTGGCTGTGGCTGATCCACGTGCTCTCGGCCCTGCTGACGGGGCTGGTATTCCGGGGAAGCGGAAAAGCCGCCGTCCGGCGGCCGGTGGCAAGGCCCGCCCCTTTCCAGGCGGTCCGCTTCGTCCCCGCCCTGGTGGGGGCGGTCCGGTCCGCCCTCTCCGGAATGCTGTCTGTGTGCGCCTTCGTGGTGTTCTTCTATGTGCTGGCCAGGCCGCTGGCCGCTCTGGGCGGGCGGCCGGGGCCGGTCCTGGTGGGCGCTGTGGAGCTCTTCTCCCTGACGCCGCTGCTGACGGCGGACCGCTTCGGCCTTGTGCTGGCGGCTGGGGCCGCCGGCTGGGGCGGCCTCTCCGTCCTGTGCCAGACCCTGGCCGTGCTGGAGGGCAGCGGCCTGCGGCTGCGGAACTGCCTGCTGGGCAAGGCGGTCCAGTGCGCCTTCTCTCTCCTGCTGGCAGCCCTGCTGGCAGGATATGTGCTGGGGTAAAAGAGCGCCTCCCTGTTATCGGGTGTGATAACAGGGAGGCATTTTTCGGTCAAAGCGCCGGGCTCTGTGCGGGATCTTACCGCTGGCCCTTGTCGTAGGGGATGCCCTCTGCCTTGGGGGCCCGGGACTTCTGGGACGTGAAGGCCAGCACCACCAGAGAGATGATGTAGGGCAGCATGTTGTACACGGAGCTGGGCAGATTCAGGCTGCTCAGCAGATCGAAGCCGCTGTACACGTTGCCCAGGGCCCGGAAGAAGCCGAACAGCAGCGCCGCCAGGGCAATGCGGGTGGGCTTCCACTGGCCGAAGATCATCACGGCCAGGGCCAGGAAGCCGAAGCCGGCCACGCCGTTTTCGAACTTCCACTCGCTGACGCCGGCGATGATGTAGACGATGCCGCCCAGACCGCCCAGTACGCCGGAGATCAGCACGCCGGCGTAGCGCATCCGGTAGACATTGATGCCCACGGAGTCCGCCGCCTGGGGATGCTCGCCGCAGGCGCACAGCCGCAGGCCGAACCGGGTCTTGTACAGCACCACATAGGCGATCACCAGGGCGATCACCGCCAGCAGCATGCACCAGTTGAACTCAAACCCGCCGATGTCCACCAGGAAGGCCTTCCGGCCGTCCAGGTACTGGATGGTGGAGGACACGTTGTCGGGGTCGGCGGCGGTGTTCATGGCCTTCACGAACACGGTGGCCGCGGCGGTGCCCAGCAGGTTCATGGCGGTGCCCACCAGGGTCTGGTCCGCCTTGAAATTCACGGCCGCCACCGCCAGCAGCAGGGAGTAGATCAGCCCCAGCAGGATGCTGGCCAGCACGGTCAGCAGCACCACCAGGAAGGCAGAGGTGCCGGCAGGCAGGAACTTCATCATCAGTGCGCCGCCCAGGGCGCCCATGACCATGATGCCCTCCAGGCCGATGTTGATGACGCCGGAGTGCTCCGAGAAGCAGCCGCCCAGGGCCACCAGCAGCAGAACGGAGGCGAAGATCAGCGTATATTGCAGCAGCAGTAACATTACGCCTTCCCTCCTTCCTCAGAGCCGGACGCATCTTCCTTGGCCCGGCGCTTCTCCTCCCGCCGGTCCAGCCAGCCGTTCATGAATACCTTGAAGAACAGCACAAAGCCGCACAGATAGATGATCAGGGCGGAGATCAGATCCGAGATCTGGGCGGAGTACATGGTCTTGTCCACATAGGCGCCGCCGTTGGTGATGTGCTGGATGAAATAGGACGAGAAGATGGACCCGATGGGGTTCAGCCCGCCCAGGAAAGCGGCGGCGATGCCGTTGAAGCCCATGGCGGGCACAGCGGACTGGGTGGTCTGCCACTGCTCGAATCCGGAGAGGAACAGGGTGGCCGCGCCCATGCCGGCAAGGCCGCCGGCGATGGCCATGGTCAGGATGATGTTCCGCTTCTCCTTCATGCCGCAGTACTGGGCGGCGTACTTGTTGCAGCCGGTGGCCCGCAGCTCATAGCCCAGCTTGGTCTTTTCCAGCAGGATCCACACCGCCACGGACACCAGAATGACCAGCGGGATGGCGATGGTCACGTACTGGTTGTTGGCAAACAGCGCGCCCAGGCCCAGAGAGGGCAGGATCGCGTCAGGATTGGTGCTGCTCAGGGTAAAGGTGTAGGGGCTTGCCGTCTCCTTCACATTCGTCAGCAGGGCGTTCACCAGATACAGGCTGATCCAGTTCAGCATGATGCAGGAGATGACCTCGTTCACGTTGCGGTAGGCCTTCAGGATGCCGGAGATGGCCCCCAGGATCGCGCCCGCGGCGATGGCCGCCACCAGGCAGACATACCAGGGCATCCCCAGCCCCAGCGCCACATACAGGGAGGCGCCCGCGCCCACCACATACTGGCCGGCGGCACCGATGTTGAACAGGCCCACCTTATAGGCGAACAGCACGGACAGGCTGCACATCAGCAGCGGCGCCGTCTTCACCAGGGTGTTGCCGAAATAGCGCAGCCGGGCGGCGGCGCTGGGATAGTACAGGAAATTCTCCACGATGGTGCGGATAGCCTCTCCCGCGCCGGCGGGATTGATGATCAGCAGCACGATATAGCCGATCAGCAGGCCTATCACGATGCACAGCAGCGATGCCAGCAGAGACTGGACGCCCTTGCTCCGCAGGAGGGAAGTTTTCTCTCGTCTCATGTTCTCTCAGGCCCCCTTCCGTTTGGCGCCGGCCATGTACAGGCCCATCTCTTCTGCCGTGGTGGTCTTGGGATCCAGCTCGCCCACGATCTCTCCCTCATAGATCACCAGGATCCGGTCAGACAGGGACATGACCTCGTCCAGCTCCAGGCTCACCAGCAGCACGGCCTTGCCGGCGTCCCGCTGGGCCACGATCTGCTTGTGGATGTATTCGATGGCGCCCACGTCCAGGCCGCGGGTGGGCTGCACGGCGATCAGCAGCTCCGGGTCCTTGTCGATCTCCCGGGCGATGATGGCCTTCTGCTGGTTGCCGCCGGACATGCTGCGGGCCACCGTGACGGGCCCCTGGCCGGAGCGGACGTCGTACTGCTCGATCAGGTGGTTGGCATAGTCCCGGATGGCCTTCCGCTTCAAAAAGCCCGCCTTGGAGACGAATTGGGGCTCAAAGTACCGCTGGAGCACCATGTTGTCCTCCAGGGTGTAGTCCAGCACCAGGCCGTGCTTGTGCCGGTCCTCCGGGATGTGGCTCATGCCCAGCAGAGACCGCTGGCGGATGGGGGCGTGGGTGATGTCCTGCCCGCAGAGGGTGATCTTGCCGGCCACCAGGGGCTCCAGTCCCGTCAGACCGTAGACCAGCTCCGTCTGGCCGTTGCCGTCGATGCCGGCGATACAGACGATCTCTCCCGCCCGGACCGTAAAGGAGACATCCTTGACGGCGTTGTTGTTGTGGAGCTTGGAGGCCACCGTCATGCCCTCCACCACCAGAATGGGCTCCTTGGGCTTGGCCGGCTCCTTGTGGACCACGAATTCCACGTCCCGGCCCACCATCATGCGGGAGAGCTCCTCCCGGCTGGTGTCCGCGATGTTCACCGTGCCGATGTACTTGCCTTTCCGCAGGACCGTGCAGCGGTCCGCCACGGACATGATCTCGTTGAGCTTGTGGGAGATGAACAGGATGGACTTGCCCTCTGCCGCCAGATTCTTCATGATCTGCATCAGCTCGTCGATCTCCTGGGGTGTCAGCACGGCTGTAGGCTCGTCAAAGATCAGGATCTCGTTGTCCCGGTACAGCATCTTCAGGATCTCCGTCCGCTGCTGCATGCCCACGGTGACATCCTCCACCAGCGCGTCGGGGTCCACCTGCAGGCCGTACTTCTCCGACAGGGCCAGGACCTTCTCCCGGGCAGACTGCTTCTGCAGGAAGCCATGGCTGCAGGGCTCCACACCCAGAATGATGTTGTCCAGGATCGAAAAGCACTCCACCAGCTTGAAGTGCTGGTGGACCATGCCGATCCCCAGCGCGTTGGCGTCATTGGGGTCCTTGATCTGCACCACCTGGCCGTCCTTCTTGATGACGCCCTCCTCCGGCTGGTACAGGCCGAACAGCACACTCATCAAGGTGGACTTTCCGGCGCCGTTTTCCCCCAGCAGAGCGTGGATCTCGCCCCGCCGCAGCTGGAGCGTGATATTGTCGTTGGCGACGATCCCCGGAAAGCGCTTGGTGATGTTCAGCATTTCAATGGCATACTGCTGCTCCAAGCTTACCGCCCTCCTCCTCTTGTATAGTAATTTCTATTGTACTATATCTTCAGGAATAATTCAAAGAAAAAATACAGGAACGCCCGCATTCTTTGCAAATTGCCTCCAGAGGCAAAAAGAGGACGGGCCGAAAGCCCGTCCTCTCCGCTGCAAAGCAGCTGTCTTTACTTGATGTTGCCCGCGAAGTTCACGGTGATGGTGGTGGCGGGCATGGCGGAGATGTCATTGGAAACAGTGACCTCGCCGTCATACATGGCCTTCACCAGAGCCTTGTAGTCGTCCTGAGTGAAGCCGTCGCCCCACTGGGTGGTCTCCATGGGCAGCTGGACATAGTTGGCGGTGGGATCATCGCCGTTCACCAGGCCCAGGGTCTCGATCTTGCCGCCGTAGTTGGCGAAGTTGCCGGCCACGACCTCGCTCAGCATGTGCTTCACGGTCTCGGCCAGGCCCTTCATGGCGGAGGTCACGCACATGCCCTCGCCATAGGTGTTGATGTTGGCGGACTGGTCCACGTCCACGCCGATCAGCTTGCCGCCGACCTTGGCAGCAGCCTCAGCCGCGGAGGTGTAGATGCCGCCGCCGGAGGCGAAGACCACCTGCACGCCCAGGGTCTGGTACCAGTTGTCCATGTAGGCGGTGATGTCGGCGTCGCCGAAGAACTGGTTGCCATAGGCATACTCCATCACGACCTGGTCAGCGATGCCCAGCTCCACGGCAGCGGCGTCAGCGCCCTGCACGAAGCCGTAGCCGAACCGCTGCACGGCGGGAACGGCCATGCCGCCCAGCACGCCCAGGTGGGTGTAGCCCAGCTTCACAGCGGCGTAGCCGGCCATGTAGCCGCACAGCTCCTCCTGGTACACAGCGCAGTACACGTTGGAGGGCAGGGTGTAATCCTCGCCCAGGTCAGCCTGCGCCACATCCAGAGCGATGAAGGTGACGTCGGGATACAGCTCCGCAGTCTCCTTGATGGTCTCAGCGAACGCATAGCCGGGCATCACGATGACGTTGTAGCCGTCGGCCACAGCGGCGTCCACCATGGCCACACGCTCGGCGGTGGAGTCACCGGCGGGCTTGTAGTACTCGAACTGCAGACCCTCGGCGTCGCAGAACTCCTGGCAGGCCTCGTAGGTGGTCTGGTTGAAGGACTGGTCGGTGATGTCACCATAGTCGGTGATCATGGCCACCTGATAGGTGGCATTCTCAGAGGTATCGCCCTCCGCATCGGTGCTCTCGTCAGTGGTGGTATCGCTCCCGCCGCCGCAGGCGACCAGGGACAGGGACATCACCAATGCCAGGAGCAATGCAAGAAACTTCTTCATTGGAATCTACCTTCCTTCGTTTTGTTATCCGCAGGGGATCAGCCCCGCAGGATGACCCCAGCGGGTCAGGCCCATTATATCAACTCTTTCCCACGATTGCAACCGGATTTCCAAATTGTTTTCTTTTCTGCAACAATTTGTCGAATTTCTTGTGGAAAACGGCAACATTTTTTTCGCTTCTGTAAAATTCAGGCCAAATTCCGCAGAAGCGGCTTCCGGTCTGTCTCCGATCCGTTGCCTTTGTTACCGCCGTGTTTCTTCGGCCGCGGCGGGGAAGTCGAACAGGAAGGGGCGCTCAGCGCCCCCGCCCGGCGGCTTTGCCGCCGGGCCTTCCGCTTTCGGCTCCGCCGAAAGCGCCGCTGCGGCGGGCGATCAAACATGAAGGGGGGCTCAGCGCCCCCGCCCGACGGCTTTGCCGCCGGGCCTCTCGCTTTCGGCTCCGCCGAAAGCGCCGCTGCGGCGGGGCGATCAAACATGAAGGGGGGCTCAGCGCCCCCCTTCATACTTCCCCCGCACAGTTGCGGGAGCCTTATCTTCTGTTTGAAAGCATCGCTTACTTCTTCGCCATCTCCACGGCCACGCCCAGGGCGATCTCCATCATCTGGGTGAAGGTGGTCTGGCGGTCGGCGGCGGGCAGCTCCTCGCCGGTGACCAGGCTGTCGGAGATGGTGCAGATGGCCAGGGCCCGCTTGCCCGCCTCGGCGGCGTTGCAGTACAGGGCGGCGCTTTCCATCTCCACGGCCAGCACGCCCATCTTGCCCCAGTCCAGGGTGTTGCCCGCCTTGTTGTAGAACACGTCGGAACTCAGCAGGCTGCCCACATGGGGCTCGATGCCCAGCTTCCGGGCCACCGCCACGGCGGTCTCCAGCAGGGTGAAGTCGGCGATGGGGGCGAAGGTGCCGCCCAGGCCGAACTGGTGGGCATAGTTGGAGTCCGTGCAGGAGCCCTGGCCGAACACCACGTCCCGCAGCTTCAGCTCCGGGGAGATGGCGCCGGCGCTGCCCACCCGGATGATGTTGTCCACATCATAGACGTGGAACAGCTCGTGGGAGTAGATGCCGATGGAGGGCATGCCCATGCCGGAGGCCATGACGGACACCGGGGTGCCCTGATAGGTGCCGGTGTAGCCCTGGACGCCCCGGACGTTGTTCACCAGCCTGGCGTCCTGGAGAAAGGTCTCCGCGATGAATTTGGCCCGCAGCGGATCACCGGGCATCAGAACGGTCTTGGCAAAGGCGCCCTGGGGGGCCTCATTGTGGGGAGTTCCCATGTGTATTCCTCCTTATTTCTGCTCCATGGCCTTCACGGCCTTGACGATGCGGCTGGTGCCCAGGCGGGAGGCCCCCAGGTCGATGAAGTCCTCGGCGTCCTGCAGGTCGGCGATGCCGCCGGCGGCCTTGATCTTCACATTGGGGCCCACGTGTTTGGCAAAGAGGGCCACGTCCTCCTTCGTGGCGCCGCCGGTGCCGAAGCCGGTGGAGGTCTTGATGTAGTCGGCGCCGGAGGCGGTGACGATCTCGCACATCTTGATCTTCTCCTCGTCGGTGAGGAAGCAGCACTCGATGATGACCTTCAGCAGCTTGCCCTTGCAGGCGGCCTTCACGGCCTTGATCTCGGAGAGCAGGTCGTCCCACTTTTGATCCTTCACCCAGCCCAGGTTGATGACCATGTCCACCTCTTCGGCGCCGTTCTCCACGGCGTCCGTGGCCATGAAGCACTTGGCAGCGGTGGTGTCATACCCGTTGGGGAAGCCGATGACGGTGCAGATGGGCAGCTTCCCGTCCACGTACTCCGCCGCCTGCTTGACATAGCTGGCGGGGATGCAGACACTGGCGCAGCCGTACTTCATCCCGTCGTCGCAGATGGCCTGGATCTCCTTCCAGGTGGCCGTCTGGGCCAGCAGGGTGTGGTCACATTTGCTCAAAATCTCTTTCACGTCCATGGAAAGCATCTCCTTTGTATCCTTTATATTTTGTCGCCCGCTCCGGCGAAATATACCCGTTTGCCCCGGATCTCCCGGCGGCAGACCCGCCCCCGGACCTCCAGATAGTCCAGATGGGCCATGGCCTCCCCCACGGCGAAGAACTTCTGGGTCAGGGGGAAGTCCTCCCAGCTCCGGCAGCGGATGCTCCAGCGCATCCGCCCGGCGATCTCATAGGCGGTGAGCCCCGGCGTCTCCCCCACGATCCGCAGCGTGTCCTCCAGCCGGCGGGCGTGGTGGGCCTTCAGCTCCGCCGTTCTGGTCCGCAGATCGCCGGTCTCCGCCCGGTGGGCGGGATACAGCTCCGCCGCGTCCAGCTCCGCCGTCCGGTCCAGGCTCTTCAGATAGTCCCCCAGGGAGTCCTGCACCCCCTGCCAGCGGCAGATGTTGGGGGTGATGTGGAACAGCACGTGGTCCCCGCAGAACAGCCGCCGCGCCTCCGGGTCATAGAGGCACAGGTGGCCCGGGGTATGGCCCGGCGTCAGCACGCACTGCAGGATGCGGCCGCTGTACCGGAGCTCCGCGCCGTCCGGCAGCGCAGTATACAGCCCCTCCCGCCAGGGCGGGGCGGCGGTCTGGGCCGGGTTCTCGCCCCACAGCTCCCGCATCTCCTCCCGGCTGAAGCCGTCCAGCACGTACTCCCGGTACCGCCTCTCCCAGCCGGCCGGGTCCGCGGCGTTCCGAAGGCCCGGCACGTCCAGCTCCCCGATGAAGACCCGGCAGCCGGGCCGGATCAGTTCCGGCGCCAGGCCGGTGTGGTCGCTGTGGAGGTGGGTGCAGAAAATGTCCATCCGGTCCCGGTCCACCCCCGTCTCCGCCAGCTGGCGCTCCATGGCCTCCCGGCAGGGCTGCTGGCGGAAGCCGGTGTCGATCAGCAGGCTCCGCTCTCCGGTGAGAAGATAGCTGTTCAGGTTTTTCAGGGGGTTGCCCGCCAGGGGGATGTCCAGCCGCCAGAGGTCTCTTGCCAATCGTTCCGCCATGGGCCGCTCCTTTTCCAGAATCAGTTCCAGTATATCAGATGTTCCGCCGCCTGTCCAGAGAAGAGGGCCTTGTCAATCTATCCGGCGGGTGCTAAAATGGGGGCGATTTCAAAATTCGGAGGCTACCCCATGAAAAAACGACTCGCATCATTCCTCTGTGCCCTTCTCCTGGTGGTGAGCGCGATCCCTGCCGCCTCCGCTCTGGAGGGGGAGGCGGCCCGTGCGGCGGACACTCTCTCCACCCTGGGTCTTATCGACGCTACATATGACCTGGACGCCACCGCCACCCGGTCCCAGGCGGCGGTGCTGCTGGTGAAGCTGGCCGGCGCGGAGCAGGCCGCTGCGGCCGACAACTGGATCGCCGGCTTCCGGGACGTGCCAGCCTCCATCGCCCAGGAGGTGAACTACGCCGCCCGGCAGGGCTGGATCACCGGCGCCACGGTGGTGGAGTTCCGGCCGGACGCCGCCCTCACCGCCAACGCCTGGAGCGCCTTCCTGCTGCGGATGCTTGGGTATTCTGATAAGGACGGGGACTTCACCGTCTCCGACGCCGCCGGCTTTGCCCAGCGGATTGGCCTCTTCCCCATCGCCTACACCGGCACCCTGACCCAGGGAGACCTGTACGAGATGGCGGCGGACGCCCTGACCTTCTCCTACCGGGACGGCAGCGCCACGGTGATCGGCCGCCTGGTGAGCCAGGGAGCTGTCTCCCGCTCCGCCGCCAATGCCCTGGGCCTGCTGACCTCCGCTCTGACGGCCCGGCAGGCGGCGGACCGCTGCATGGCCGCCGTGTTCCGGCTGGACACCTATGAGTCCCAGGAGTATGTGGAGGAGGGTCTGGTCACCGGCGAGGCCAGCGGCTTCTTCATCTCCGTTGACGGGCTGGCAGTCACCAACTACCACTCCATCGAGGATGCGGTCTATGCCACCGCCACCCTCTCCACCGGGGATGTCTACGAGGTGGACCGGGTGATCTACTACGACCCGGACATCGACATCGCCGTGATCCGCATCTCCCGGACCGCCCTGGAGGGCCATGACACCACTGCCTTCGCCGCCCTGGACATCGCCCCCTCCGGCACCGGCGACCTGCGGGTGGGCGACACGGTCTACGCCATCGGCAACCCCCTGGGGCTGGGGCTGGCGGTCAGCTCCGGCGTGGTCAGCGCCACGGCCCGGGAGGTGGAGCGGTACGCCCTGCCCTGTGTCATGAGCACTGCCGACATCTCCGAGGGCAGCAGCGGCGGCGCCCTGCTGAACGTCTACGGTCAGGTGGTGGCTGTCACCTCCGGCGCCTATGTCTACGGCAACAGCATGTACCTGGCGGTGCCCATCGACCCCGTCCTCACCGCCGACCTCACTGGCGAGGGCCTGACCCTGGAGGAGGTCCTTGACGCTGAGGCCGTGGGCTGATCATCCATCCAAAAAAGAGACGCCTTCAAAAGGCGTCTCTTTTTGCGTGTCCGCTCAGTGGGTCAGGATGAATCGCTCCAGCTCCTCCGGCGTCCGGACCACCGCCACGGCGCCACTCTCCGCCAGCTCGCCGGGGGCGGCGTAGCCGAAGAACTCCACCCCGGCGCAGTCAATGCCGCATTCTCTGGCCCCCAGCACGTCGAACTTCCGGTCCCCCACCATCAGGATCTCCGGCTTCTGTTCCTCCGTCAGTCCCAGGCGGCGCATGGTCTCCCGGATCACGTCCGCCTTGGTCCAGTCCCCCACAGGCGGGCTGCCGGTCACCACCGCCAGGGACGGTGTGAAGCCGAACCGCTCACAAATGGGCACGCACAGGCTCTCCGGCTTGGAGGACGCCAGGGCCAGCACATAGCCCCGGGCCTTCAGCTGGGCGCACAGGTCCGCCATACCGGGGGCGGCCATGTTTTCGAACTTTCCGATGGGCTCGTACCGCTCCCGAAAGGCGGCGATGGCTTCCGCCGCCCGCTCCGCCGAAAAGCCGCAGAAGCCGGCGAAGGAGTCCTGCAGGGGCGGGCCGATGAATTTGATGAGGGTGCTCTCCGGCGGCACCGGCTCCCCCAGCTTGTCAAAGGCATACCGCAGGCTGTTGAGGATGCCCTCCTTGGAGTCTGTCAGCGTGCCGTCCAGATCAAAGAAAATATAATGGTACATGAACGTCTCCCCTTATGTCTTGCGGGGGAGATTTTATCATGTTTCGCCCTGTTCCGCAAGAGGGGGCCGCCGCTTTTTCCGCCGCACCAGGGTCCAGGCCAGCACCCCCGCCCCGGAGACGGCGCCGGCAAGCACCACGCCCTGCCGCAGCCGGACCCAGAGGCCCACGTCGGCCTCCAGCCGGCCCCGCAGAATGGTCCAGCTCTCCGGAAAGCCGCTGCGGACCATCTCTTCCCCATATTGGGCGATCCAGGGGGACAGGGCCCGGTCCAGCTGGCCGTCCGCCAGGAACCACAGCCCCGCCAGCAGCACCGCCCACACCAGCCACGCCAGCCAGATCTGCCGGGTCCGCCGCAGGAAGCGGTCCCCCCGGCGCAGCGCTGGCCGCAGCCGCTCCGGCACCCACAGAAGCGACGCCGCTTTCCCCGCTCGGCGGCGCAGCCGCCATTCCATCCCGGCGCACAGCAGTGCCAGGCCCACGGCGAAAATCAGGGGCTTCCAGGTGTCCCCGGCGTAATAGACCCGCATCCCGGCGTCATCGATCACCAAGTCCCCGATCCGGGCCAGCCGCAGCAGCGCCCACCACTGGACAGCGGAGGCGATCAGCAGCTTGCGGTACAGGTTCTCCCAGGTCCCGGTGTCCAGGGCCACGTCGCCGTACCGGGCCGGGTGGGCCGCCAGCACGTAGCCGATCCATAAAAGGCCCACCGACACCGGCCAGGCCGCCAGGCTGATGTAGGCCACCTGAAATGCCGCCAGCACCGCTAGGGCCACCGCCCCGGCGAAGCAGACGTCGAACCGGGTCCGCAGCCGCAGCCGCAGCAGACGGTCCCGGGCCTCTCCGCCGCTCTCCGCAGGCCGGCCCCGCAGGGTCTCCCCCGCCAGAATGTCGTCGGCGGTGACGCCGTACAGCTCCGCCAGGGCGGGCAGCACCGTGATGTCCGGCAGTCCGGCGCCGTTTTCCCATTTGCTGACGGTCTTGTTGGAGACCCCCAGCTGGTCCGCCGCCTCCTGCTGGGTCATGCCCCGGGCCTTCCGCAGTGCCGCCAGATACGCCCCGGTCTTTTTCGTGTCCATAGGCCGCCCTCCTCTCTGCTCCCAGCATACCGCAAGCCGGCCCGTTTGACCATCCCCCGCCTCAGAATTTTGTCTGCGGAGCGTGGAATCCGGCCTGGATAGCAGTCCAAACACTATGCAGCCAGTCAATTGTTTTTCGTTTTTCATTTCGATATAATGATTGGCATATCTTCCACATGCAAGCAATGCACTGAACAACACGCATGCGTCAAATCATAAAGCCTATCTTTCGGGATTCTATGCGGAATCAGGGCACATTTTAGAGAGGAAGCGTGAATTATGGGACTTCTGGATGTTGTAAATGTCTGTACATCATGTAAAAAGGTTCTTGTTCAGATGGCGGGTGGAAAATGCCCAGACTGCGGCGGTGACACGATCAGCCTGATACATACGCCTAAATCTTGGAATACTTTGACTGACGAGCAAAAGCAAGCCGTCATTGAAAAAGCTTTCCAAAAAGTTCAGAAAGCGCAAGATCCAAGTGCATCTCCCGAAGATGAGTGCCCCATTACAACTACAGACAGTTTTGAAAATAAAGAGATTGAAAAATATTTGGGCACTGTCAGCGGCACGGACATTTATCTCGTAGGCGGGGTATTGGGGGGTGGTCTGGCAAATCAAGAAAATCTATTTGGTACAGCTTTCACTGCCGCTAAATCCAGGATGCTGGAAAAAGCACGTCTACGCGGTGGAAATGCCGTAGTGGGAATGTCTCTAAGTGTAACCCCCGCTGCGACAAATAATGTTTTCGTAATTGTGACTGGAACTGCTGTTAAGTTAAAAGACAAAACCTGAACAGGGCAGGGAGTGTTCCCACCTTCTTTCCAAAAAAACTCCCCCCGGCGGTGGCCGGGGGGAGTTTTCGTATGGACTCTTGAATTAGCCGAAGTAGCGCTTCAGCAGGCCCTCGAAGGCCTTGCCGTGTCTCGCTTCGTCCCGGGCCATCTCGTGCACGGTGTCGTGGATGGCGTCCAGGTTGTACTGCTTGGCCAGCTTGGCCAGCTCGAACTTGCCCAGAGTGGCGCCGTTCTCAGCCTCGACCCGCATCTCCAGGTTCTTCTTGGTGGAGTCGGTCACCACATCGCCCAGCAGCTCCGCGAACTTGGCGGCGTGCTCGGCCTCTTCCAGAGCGGCCCGGCGCCAGTACTCGCCGATCTCGGGATAGCCCTCGCGGTAAGCCACGCGGGCCATGGCCAGATACATGCCGACCTCGGTGCACTCACCGGTGAAGTTGGCGTTCAGGCCGTCGATGATCTCCTTCTGGACCTCAGCGGGAACACCCTCGCCAAAGGACTTGCCGACGCCCACAACATGCTCGGCGGCCCAGCTCAGCTCGCCCTTCTGCTCGGTGAACTTGGAGCCGGGAACACCGCACTGGGGGCACTTCTCGGGGGGATTCTCACCCTCGTAAACGTAACCGCAGACAGAGCAGACCCACTTCTTCATAGTAAATGTCCTCCTTCTATACTTATCTTTTAAATTTGAAAACCTTTTTTCCTCAGTCCCCTTGGGACAGTTTGAGTATAACAGGATATTCTAATATTTTGAAGTTGCTTTTGCAACTTTTAGAAAACTTTTCCGGAATTTTATCTTAGGAATTTACACCTCCCGTTCAAAGATCAGGTCCACCATGCTGATCCCGCCGTGGCCCGTAAAGCTCACCGGAAAAAAGCCCACGTACCGCCAGCCCTCAGCGGCGTATTTGTCGATGCGTTCCCGGTGCTCTCGGGAACCGGACAGGAACCCGCCGCCGGTATCCACAGGGATATACTTGTACTGATACATGTGTTTCCTCTCCTTTCCTGCAAACCGCTGTCCTGCAAAAACAGCGGGGAGTGGGCCTCCCCGCCGTTTTGATTCGCGCAAGATTTTGTCACTTCTCCTCCGCTGCCTGCAGGGCCTTCGCCTCGGCGATGGCCTTCTCCTGGGCTGCCGGCGGGCAGTCGCCCCACAGGCCGCTGTGCGCCCTGCGGGGACCCCGCATTGGACTCAAATCGTCCGAAATGAATTCGGCCGATTTCAAGATTTTGCCTCTGGCAAAATGCTTGGACGCCGGACTCCCGGCGGAGAAGCGCGGACTGCCTTTCTTACTTCTCCTCCGCCGCCTGCAGGGCCTTCGCCTCGGCGATGGCCTTCTCCTGGGC
>NZ_JACSNX010000019.1 GCF_016902445.1 Oscillibacter valericigenes
GCACGGAGGGCCACTGCACCGGAGTGCGCCCAAGCGCCCTTTTCTTTTGGACCGTGCACGGCCCGTTTTCTTTTCGGGCAAGACCGAAAAGAAAATGGGGGGTGCATCCCCGCTGGACAAGCCCCCTGCGGGAGCAGACACCCCCGCGGCCGCCGTCCGGCGGCCCACATCTCCCCGGGCGGCAGATTGCCGCCCCTACGGTCCCCGCATGGGTCCGGCGGAAATCCGGCGGGCGGACACACAGGTCCGCCCCTACCGCTCCCGGCAGACCAGCTCATCCAGCGACAGGTCGTAGAAGTCCGCCAAGGCAATCAGCGTGGACAAAGCTGGCTCCCGCGAACCACGTTCGTAATTCCGATATCCGCGTTCCGTGATGCCAATGGCAACTGCTACATCTGTCTGCTTGAGGCCCCGTTTTTCGCGTAAGTATAATAAATGTTCGGAGAAGGTCATACTTGCCCCTTCCTATTGACAGGAACATTTATTCCTGTTATACTTCATTTTAGATAGGAACAATCGTTCCTGTCAATCAACATTTTAGGAGTGAAATCTATGTCCGATTACATCGACATCCTGCTCTCCGCTCTGGAAGAGGAGATGTATTCCCACCTGGGCAAGGATTACTTCCTGGCCTCCCAGCGGGAGGACCAGGCCGCCGACGCCCTGCGGGCCACGCTGTCCGCCGACCAGAACGACCTGTTCGACGCCTACGAATCCGCCCGGAACGACACTGCCGGCGCCTATCAGGACGCCTACGCCCGCCGGGCCTTCCTCCTGGCCAGGGCCGTCTACCGTTAGACCGCCTCGCCGTACAGCGCCCAGGTGTTGCTGCCGGTGACGGTCACGTCGATGAACTGCCCGATCAGGGCCTTGTCTCCCTTCAGCCGCACCAGGCGGTTGCCCTCCGTCCGGGAGGTGAGGGGGAATTCCGGATCGTCGCTCTCGCCGTCCACCAGCACCCGGACCGTTTTGCCCACGTAGGCGGCGTGGAGCTTGGCGGACATGTGGTTCTGGACCTCCAGCAGCTTGTCGAACCACGTCTGCTTCTCCGCCCGGGTGGCCGGGTCCGGCATCTCCGCCGCCTTGGTGCCGGGCCGGGGGGAGTAGATAAAGGTGAACAGGGCGTCGAACCCCACCTCCTCCACCAGGGACACCGTGTCCATGGCCTCCGCCTCCGTCTCGCCGGGGAAGCCGATGATGACGTCGGAGGTCAATACCAGCCCCGGCATGACGCTCTTGGCGTAGTTCACCAGGTCCAGATACTGCTGCCGGGTGTACCGGCGGTTCATCTCTTTGAGGACCCGGTCGTTGCCGGACTGGAAGGGCAGGTGCAGCTGCTTGGCCACATGGGGGCTGGCGGCCATCACGTCAAAGAGCCGCTTGGTGGCATCCTTGGGGTGGCTGGACATGAACCGGATCAGGTACTCCCCGGGGATCTTGTCGATGTCCGCCAGCAGGTCCGGGAAGTGGTAGTCCAGGTCCAGGTCGTTGCCGTAGGAGTTCACGTTCTGGCCCAGCAGGGTGATGTCCTTGTACCCCGCCTCCACCAGCTGCCGGACCTCCTCCAGCACGCACTGGGGGTCCCGGCTCCGCTCCCGGCCCCGGACGTAGGGCACGATGCAGTAGGAGCAGAAGTTGTTGCACCCGTACATGATGGAGACCCAGGCCTTCACGCCCTTCTCCCGCACCACGGGGATGCCCTCGGCGATGGTGCCGTGCTCGTCCTGGACGGAGAAGACCCGCTTGTGGGTCTCATACACCTGCCAGAGAAGCTCCGGGAACTTCCACAGGGCCTGGGGTCCGAACACCAGGTCCACGTGGGGATAGGACTTGCGGATCCGCTCCGACACCCGGGGCTCCTGGGCCATGCAGCCGCACAGGGCGATGACCTGCTCCGGGTTCTCCTTTTTCGTGTGGGTCAGGGCGCCCAGGTTGCCGAACACCCGGTCCTCCGCGTGCTCCCGGATGGCGCAGGTGTTCAGGATCACCAGGTCCGCCTCTTTCGGGTCCTGGGTGAAGGTGAAGCCGCAGTCCGCCAGCATGCCCATCAGCTTCTGGCCGTCCGCCACGTTCTGCTGGCAGCCGAAGGTGTCCACGCAGGCCACGGGGTGGGCCTCCCGGGATGCGAACATGGCGCGGATCTTTTCCTCAAACTCCCGCTGGCGGTCCAGGTCCGCCTGGGGGATCAGTACGTTCTTTCGTTCCAAATCCGGTTCCTCCAAATGCAGATACTTTAACTAAAATATCATAGCACACCAGCCCCGAAAGCACAAGATAAAACCCGGCCGCCCGGGCTTTTTCCGGCCCGGAAAAGAAAAGAGCGGAGAGCGGCTTCCGCCGCTCTCCGCTCCTGTATGGGCTTACTCCATGCGGTCCACCAGGCGGGAAAACCGCTTGGGGTTCACATTGTCCTCAGCCACCACCCGGACGCGCTGGCCCACCAGGCTCAGAAGGCCCAGCAGGGACCGTGCGTCCAGCATCACCGTGTCAGTACTCAGCCACACCTCATAGGGAGCTTTACTGGCCAACAGGTTGATCTTCTCAGCCTGCTCCGGCGTTTTGATCTCAATCATTCTGTTCATCGTATTCCTCCTTTTCTGAGATGAAACGGTTTCTCTTGAGCGGCTCATATTGTAGCAGGGAACCGCCCTTTCCGTCAATAAGCGTTTTTCTCAGAAATATTGCAGGTAATCGTTTTCCTATTTGTATATTGTCACAACAGACCGCTCAATATTCCATATTTCTACAGTTTTCAAACGTCAGAGGTCATTCCTCCCGGGCGGCTGAGCCGAAAGCGAGCCCCGCCGGCACCGGCTGCGGCGGGGCTGGGTTCAAAGGTCCTGCAGGATCGCCGGCAGATCCGCCGGATGGGCGGCCACGGCATCCGCGTCCGCCAGATCCGCCGCCGGGGCGCCGCCCCAGGCGGCGGCCACGCAGACCACCTCGGCTGTCCGGCCCAGGGCCCGGAGGGCCGCCTGGGCATTGCGGCCGAAGGCGATGTCCCCGGCGTGGTCCCCGATGTAGGCGAAGCGCCCCTCCCGGAGCCCCAGATGGTCCAGGCAGGCCAGAAAGGCGGCGGGGTCCGGCTTCTGATGGGCGAAGTCCACGTCCGCGTGGCCCACCACGGCGGCGAAATGGGCCGCCGCTCCGTGGGCGGCCAGGGCGGAGAGAATGTTCTCCCGGTCATTCTGGGAGCAGATGCCCATGGGCGCCAGGGCCGCCAGCCGGGGCAGGACCTCCGTCAGCCCGTCGAACAGGGGCGGCAGGGTCCGGTCCGCCAGCTGGCAGGGGCCCCACAGGGCGCCGGCCTCGTCCAGCCGGTCCACCGGGACGTGCAGGGCGTGCCGGTACAGCTCCCGCCAGTTGCGCCAGCGGTAGTTGGCGGCCTGATAGGCGGCCAGGGAGGTCAGGGCCTCCGGCAGGGGGTCCAGCAGGGCCGGGTCCAGGCGGGCCAGGACGGCCCTGGTGACGGCCAGGTTCTTCACCGGCGTGTTGGCCAGGGTGCCGTCATAGTCCCAGAGAATGGCTGTGAACATGGAAACCTCCTTCTACCGCCTGTCCGTGCGGCCCATCAGATAATCGACACTGACGCCGTAAAGGTCCGCCAACTTCATAAACATTTCAGCGGGAACATTGATTTTCCCCAGCTCATATTTGGAGTACGTTGTCTGCTTGATTCCAAGCTGTTCTGCCACATACTCCTGCGTCCAATCTTTGTCCTCCCGCAAATCACGAATCCGAGAAAATACCATTTTTTATCACCCATGTTCATCATACAATAGTCACGATAAGACTATTGACAAATAGTCGTATTGCGACTATTATTTCTTGTGAGGTGATGAAAATGGCCGTATACGAAAAGAGGGACGACGTGTACCGCGGCTCCTGCGGCCGCTTTACCCGGCATTACATCTGGTACGTGCCGCCCTGCTCCCCGGGCGCCGGACGCTTCATGCCCCTGGGGGTGGGTCACTGCGCCTATCCCCGGATCAAGGACCGGCGGGAAGGCCAGTCCTGCCCCCTGTGGGTCCCCCGCACGCCGGGCCAGGACCCGCCGGATGTCCGGCTGCCGGGCAAAAACGCGCCGGACCGCTGACTGCGGTCCGGCGCCTCCTGCTATCTCCGGTTCTCCAGCTTCCGCAGCTGGGCCTGGAACTCCTCCGGCAGGCCGCACCACAGCTCCACCGGCTCCCCGGTCCGGGGGTGAAGGAACCGCAGCCCCACGGCGTGGAGGCACTGGCCCTGAAGCCCGGGCACGGGCTTTTTGTTTCCGTAGACGGTATCCCCCAGGATGGGGTGGCCGATATAGGCCATGTGGACCCGGATCTGATGGGTGCGGCCCGTCTCCAGACGGCACTCCACATACGTATAGCCGGGAAACCGCTCCAGCACGGACCAGTGGGTCACCGCGCTGCGGCCGTTCGCCACCACCGCCATCTTCTTCCGGTCCACCGGGTGGCGGCCGATGGGGGCGTCCACCGTGCCGCTGTCCTCCCGGAGATTCCCCGCCACGATGCAGCGGTAGATACGGGCCAGGGTGTGGTCCTGGAGCTGGGATGCCAGACGCTGGTGGGCAAAGTCGTTTTTCGCCGCGATGATGAGGCCGGAGGTGTCCCGGTCGATCCGGTGGACGATGCCGGGCCGCAGCTCCCCGCCGATGCCGGAGAGGGAGTCCCCGCAGTGGTGGAGCAGGGCGTTCACCAGCGTGCCGTCCGGGTGGCCGGGGGCCGGGTGGACCACCAGCCCCTTGGGCTTGTTCACCACGATGACGTCATCGTCCTCGTACACCACGTCCAGCGGGATGTCCTGGGGCGCCACGTCCACCGGGGCCGGGTCCGGCAGGGTGACGGCGACGGTCTCTCCCCCGGTCAGGCGGTAGTTTTTCGCCAGGGGCTTTCCGGCAAGGGTGACCCGGCCCTCCTCGCACAGCCGGGCGGCGGCGGAGCGGGTCACGTCCGGCAGCTGCCCGGCCAGCCAGGCGTCCAGCCGGCTGCCGGCGTCCTCAGATCCCGCTTGCAGCGTCCGCGTCTCCATGGCCTCCGCCCTTCCTGTCATATTTCTCATAGAACCACAAGTAGTAAACGGCCCCCAGCAAAGCGCCGCACACCACGCAGATGTCCGCCACGTTGAACACCGGGTAAGAGGGCCAGAACTCCAGGTGGAACATGTCCACCACGTACCCCAGCCGCACCCGGTCGACAATGTTCCCCAGGCCGCCGGAGAGGATCAGGAATCCCGCCATGACCCCCACAGGATGCCGGACGATCCGCCGGATCAGGATCACAGCCACCGCCGCAATGATCACCCCGGTGATCGCCACCAGCAGCCACCGCATGCCGGCAAGGCTGGACCAGGCCGCCCCGTAGTTGTGGACGGTCCGCAGCTCCACCAGGCCGGGCAGCAGCGGCTGGGCTTCGCCCAGGGGGATGTGGACGGTGACATAGTGCTTCACCCACTGGTCCAGGCCCAGCAGGGCCAGTGCCAGTGCGGTGCAAAGGGCATACAGCATAATCTTCTCCTCAAATCAGATAGGTTTTTACCACCGGCACCCGCCGGAGGACCAGCCACACCAGAAAGCCGCCCCCGAAGGCCGCGGCCGCCAGCAGCGGCACCGCCCAGACGGGCGGCAGAAGTCCGGCGGCGAGGCCTCTGCCCGCCAGGAACTCCAGGAAGAACAGGTGGGTCAGGTAGATGCAGAAGGACGCCTTGGAAACCGTCTCCGCCAGGGGCCAGCGGTCCCGGTCCTGCCACCGGGAGACGCAGAAGCCGTACAGTCCCGCCGCCTGCAGGCAGACGCCGGGGGCGCTCCCCTGGAGGAACACCTGATACAGCTTCCCGGTCTTGACGGAGGCAATCAGCGTCAGGCCGAAGGTCAGCGCCGTGCCCGCTATGTACAGCCAGACGAAGGTCCAGGGCCTGTGGCGGGGCGCCTCCTGAGTCAGGACGTAGCCCAGCACGCCGTAGCCCACGGCGCCCCAGGTGAGATTGATGGGGTACTGTGCGGGGATCCCGCCGATGAGGGACAGGGGCGGGAAGAACTTCAGCGTGGGGAGCAGGCACCCCAGCACAAACCAGATCCCCAGGGCGTAGTTCAGCAGCCGCCGGTCCGCCGATGCCACGAACCGGCGGGTCAGGGGCAGCACCGCGTACACCAGCAGGATGATATGGAGGTAATAGAGATGGTTCTTGTGATGGAACAGCACCAGGTCCGCCGCCGCCCGCCGGATGGCCGTCAGTTCCAGCACGCCCGCAGCGCGCCAGCCCCGCAGCAGATCCATGCCTTTGTAGGCCGCCGCCCAGAAAAACAGGGCCGCCAGAATGCGGGGGATGTACTTCGTCCATACCCGCCGGATGGTGACCTCCTTCTCCGGCGGCAGCAGCAGCGCGCCGCTGCACAGGAAAAACACCGGCACGGCGCTCCGCAGCAGGCAGTTCCAGAACAGGGCGGACGTCCACCCAAAGGACCCCGGCGCCCCGGCAAAGCCCCCGGCGGCGGAGGTGTGGATCAGCAGCGTGCCGAAGATCGCCGCGGTCTTGGCGGCGTCCACCGGCACGCTGCGGCGCTGTGTCAGCGTCTGCATGGGACCATCTCCCTCATTGGACAGATCCGGTTTACCGACAACAGTGTACACGGTTTGGCAGAAAAAAGCAACCGCCCCTTCACCGCCGCCGGCGCCGCCGCAGAAGCCAGACGGCAGCGGAGAGGGCCGTCAGTCCCCCGCCAGCCGCCAGGGAGAGCCAGAACCGGGGGCTGCCCGGCTGCCACAGGGCGCTGCCCAGCACCGTGGCGCAGGCGATCCGGGGCAGTCCCCCCAGCAGCCCGGCGGAGAGATAGACGACGCAGGGCGTGCCGGAGGCCCCCAGGTACAGGCTCACCACATCTCCCGGCGACGCGCCCGCCAGCCGCAGCAGAAACACGGACAGCCATCGGTCCTCCGCCTGGGCCCGGCAGATGCCCGCCACCCGGGGATACCGCTCCGCCAGGGCCTCCAGTCCCCCCTGCTCCCGCCGGCCCAGAAAAAAGGGGATGGTCTGGGCCACGGCGGTGCCGCAGAGGTTCACGGCCAGCGCCAGGGGAAACGGGAACAGCAGTCCCCCCGCCGCCGTCAGGGCGGACATCGGAAAGCAGATTGAGAGGCTCTTGAGGGCATACAGCCCCACCAGGAACGACGCCGCCAGAAACGTCTGTCTGGGGGAAAGGGCGGCGATCGTCTCCGCCGTCAGGGCGTGGCGGACCGGCCACAGGGCCGCCGCACCCACCGCCAGGATCAGCAGCGGCAGAGCATACCGCCCCGTGTGTATGACACGCTTTTCCACGCCCATTCCCCCTGCTGCGACAAATTCAGACAGGGCTAGTATATGCGTCCGGTCCCAAAAAAAGCGGAGAGGCAGCCGGTATTCCGGCTGCCTCTTTCTGCAACTGGTGACGGGATCTGCCAGTCCCTTATACAAAGGGTTCGTCCTGGGGCAGAACATCCGCGGAAGTGCCGGTCTCTCCGGAGGCCCCGGTTCCGCCGGCCTGGTCTGCCGCCTGCTGGCCGCCCTGCTCCGGCGTCTGGATGGTCCAGCCGTCGTCCGGCGCCGCAGGCTCTGCGGGTTCCGCAGGGACATTGGGGTCCTGCGGCTCCGTGGGCTCTGTGGGGGTGGTGGGATCAGCGGGGTCCGTGGTGCCGTCCGGCAGCTGGGCATCACCGCCGGCGGTCTCCACCGCCGGGCCCCGCAGGATCACCTTGTTGCGGGACTTATAGTCGCTGGTGGCCTCATAGGTAGAGGAGATCAGCTTGCCGTCGGCGTCATAGACGTTGCGGTAGGTCCGGTACTTGTACCCGGTGTAGGGCGTGGTCTTCACCTGCTCCGTGCCCGGCGCCAGGGTGGGATCGTCCTCGTACACCGTCTCATAGGGGGTGGTGGACAGCCACTCGTTGGTCATCTTCACGCTGGTGCCGTCCACATTGGTCCCCAGGATCTGGACGGTCAGATAGTTGTTCTCATACCTGGTGACGATCTTGATGGGATACAGGGAGTTGTTGGTGAACTTGTAGTCCGGCCCGCCCCAGGACACCGTGGCGTCCATGCCGGCGGTGATGTAGGCGGGAACGTACCGGTGTGCGTACCGCTCCGTGATCTCCAGGTTGGACCGCAGGCAGGCCAGATACAGCGTGGAGGACGTCTGGCAGATGCCGCCGCCGATCTCGTCCACCGTCTCCCCCTGGACATAGGCGGGGGCCGCCTGGTAGCCCCGGGCGGCGGTCCGCTGGCCCACCACCTCATTGTAGGAGAACACGTCGCCGCTGTTCATCACGTACTCGTTGATGGAGGCGGCGGACAGCTTCACATTGGACCGGCGGGCGGAGGTGCCGCCAACATGGGTGCGGGCCTCCCCCAGCACGTCCCGGAACAGCACCTGCTCCAGCTCCTCCGCCGTGACGGCGGGCAGTTCCACCTGGGCGGGGACGGTGACGGTCTCGCCGGGCTCCGCCGCGTCCAGCAGCCGCTGGGCCTCGGCCACGTCGAAGTCGGCCCCGGCCTCCTCCGGCACGATGGTACCGGTCTCCTTGTCGTAGGAGGCGTTCTTCACCACGCCGGAGCAGTCGTCGTAGATCTCCTGGGCGGTGAGGGTCTTGGCGGGGAGGATCTGGGCGCTGTCCACCAGGATGCCGACCGCTTCGCCGTCACCGGTGCCATTCCATCTTGCTTGTACACTTTCTGTCAGGCCGGCGGCAGACACGGACAGCCCGTTCCGGGCTTTCGTAATTTGAATCGCGTTCTCCGTCACCTCATAGGAGGCATCCTGGGCCTCCCGGGAGAACTGTTCACTGAGCTCCTTCATCTTTGCCTGGAAAACAGCCTCCTCCGGCTCCTGCACAACGCTCAGGCGGCCGTCAGCTCCGATCAGACAGGCAAGATACTCTCCGCCCTTGGCCAAAAAGCTGCTGCGGCCCTGGGTGGTGTCAAAGGCGAACTGAGCACTGGTCTCATAGTCCAGGTCCTCCGTAACGCCCAGCTCCCGGTAGGTAGATTCAGCGGCAGGGGTCTCTTCGTACAGCGTGACCTCTTCAGGCGCGGATTCCCCGTCTCCGGTCTCATCGGTCCGCGGCAGATAAAATTCCACCGTCTCCGCCGGAACTTCCTGCCGCAGCCGCTCCGCCGCCTGCTCCGGCGTAAGCCCCGCCACGTCCACGCCGTTGATGGTGGTGTTGGGGTAGAAGGTATCCAGCGAATTGGCATAAGCACACAAAGCCACGTAGGCGGCAGCGAGTACCACCACAATGGCCCCTATGATGATCAGCGGCTTTCTGCCGCCGGTTTTCAGCCGCTTCGGCGCGGTGGCTTCGTTCGTATTCGGTTCCATGAAGCCCCTCCTGTTGTTCTGTCGGATCGCCCAGACAAGCCGTGCTTTCCTAGCATATGCGTTCAGGCTTTTATTTTAGCACGTTTTTTCTGGAAAAAGCATTACAATCCCGTAACAATCAGAAGGTCTCAGGCCTCTTTGCGCCGCTGCTTCGGGATGCGGATGGTCAGGACGATCTGGTCCTCCGTCTCGTCCCGCTCCGTTTTGGCGTCCACCCCCGCGTCCCGGATCAGCCGCAGGCCCCGGTCCAGGCTGTTCAAAAACAGCCGCACGTCCTTGATGATGTACGTCCGCCGCCCGGCGGGGGGCGCGGACTGCAGGGCCGCCAGCCGCCGTTCCACGTATTGCTCCGTCTGGGCCACGTTCCAGTGCTTTGCCGCCGCCTGGCGCAGGGCCGTCAGCCGCTCCCCCTCGTCCTCCAGCCGCAGCAGGCACCGGGCGTGGCGCTCCGTCAGGCCGTGCTCCACCAGCAGCGCCCGGCAGGCCGGGGACAGCCGCAGCAGCCGCAGCTTGTTGGCCAGCGCCGACGGAGACATCCCCAGCTGGGCCGCCACCGCCTCCTGAGTCATGCCCGTCTGGTGGAGGAAGGCGGCGATGGCCTCCGCCTCCTCTAAATAATGCAGGTCCTTCCGCTGCAGATTCTCCACCAGGGCCAGCAGGGCGGAGGCCCGGCCGTCCACCTCCGTCTCCAGGCAGGGGACCGTCTCCTGCCCCGCCAGCCGGGCGGCCCGCAGACGCCGCTCCCCCGCCACCAGCTCCCAGCCCTCCGCGGTCCGCCGCACCGTCAGGGGCTGGAGGATGCCGTGGCGGCGGATGGACTCCGCCAGCTCCCGGAGCGGCGCCTCCTCAAAGGTCCGCCGGGGCTGCATGGGGTTGGGGCGGATCTCCCCCGCCGGGAGCCACAGGACCTTCCGTTCCGGCCTGTCCATGGGACCACCTCCTTATCATTTCCTTCATTTTACAGGGCATGTCCCAAAAAGGCAGGGGGAATCTGTCGAGGCGGAAAAATCAGGCGGCCGTCCTGTGGGACGGCCGCCTCAGCTTGTCGAAAAAGTCTTTTCGACAAGCTGCTTGCGTTTTTCAGAACTTTTCAAAGTTCTGAAAAACAGTTGATTGAAAACGAAAGACACCCCTCCTGGGTTTCTTTCGTAGCTATCTTCCTTCCCGTCTCCCTGGATTTCCGGGTTGATCGACAGCCTGAAGCGGCCGTCCTGTGGGACGGCCGCCCGATCTGCTCAGCGCTCTGTTCGGTTGTTCCGGCGGAAGTGTCCGCGCTCTCAGCGGCAGAGATAGGAGAACCAGCCCTCGGCGCTGCGGGTCTCCACGATCTCCCAGCCGTTGACCCGCAGGCAATCCGCCACCTCCTCCGCCCGGTCGTCGATGATGCCGGAGCAGAGGAACCGGCCGCCCGGGGCCAGCATGGGCCGCACCAGCGGTGCCAGGCCCTTGATGACGTCCGCCACGATGTTGGCCACCACCATCTGCCAGCCGCCCCCCAGCCCGGTCCGCAGGGCCTCGTCCCCCAGCACATCACCGATGCGGACGGTGTAGGTATCCCTGCCGATGCCGTTGAGGGCGGCGTTCTCATAGGCCACGTCCAAACACTTGTCGTCGATGTCCACCGCCGTGGCGGCAGATGCCCCCAGCTTCAGCGCCGCGATAGAGAGGATGCCGCTGCCGCAGCCCAGGTCCAGCACCCGCTCGCCGCCATGAATGGTCTTCTCCAGCGCCGTCAGGCACAGCCGGGTGGTGGCGTGGCTGCCGGTGCCGAAGGTCAGGCCGGGATCCAGCACCAACGGCACCCGGCCCGCCCGGAGCCCCGCCTGGACCTTGGGATCCTCCCGCAGCCACTCCGGCACCACCAGCAGCCGGTCCCCGATCTCCATGGGCTTGTAGTACTGCTTCCAGTTGTTCTCCCAGTCGGCGTCCTCCAGGTCGTCCAGGGTCATCAGCAGCGTGCCGCAGTCCGCCCGGGCCTTCTTCAGCTCCTCCAGGGCGATGCGGACCTCCCCCAGCTTGGCGAAGCCCTCGTCCCCCGCCTCCAGGTAGAAGGTGATCCGGGACCGGCCCTGCATCTCCTGCCGCAGATCCTCGTCCACATAGTCCCAGTACTGATGGTTGTTCTCCAGAAAGTCCTCAAACTCCGTCTCGTCGTCGATCACCACGCCGTCGATCCCGTGGGCGGAGAGCATCGTCTCCACCGCCTCCAGTCCGGCGTGGTTCGTGTCGACATGTACTTCCAGCCATTTCACGGCCGTCACCTCATCTCTCCGCCGGGGCGGATAATTTTGATCTCCAGGGAAAAACGCCCCTTCAAAGGGGCGCTTTTCCCGTCCAAACTCACCGGTGGCTGCCCAGGAAGAACAGGGCCAGCGTGCCGGGGCCGGAGTGGTTGCCGATC
This sequence comes from Oscillibacter valericigenes, assembly GCF_016902445.1. Taxonomy (GTDB): domain Bacteria; phylum Bacillota; class Clostridia; order Oscillospirales; family Oscillospiraceae; genus Oscillibacter; species Oscillibacter avistercoris. The sequence continues at coordinate 11,754 of NZ_JACSNX010000019.1, forward strand.
ACCGGCCCCACGTAGTTGATATAGATCTCCTTGACGCCGAAGCGGCGGCGCACCTCGTCCGCCACAAAGTCGGCGTCCGCCTCGCAGTCGCCGTGGCTGATGAATACGGTCTGCCCCGCCGGGTCGACGGCGCTCTCCGCCATCCGGTCCACCAGCGCCAGCAGAGACGCCTTCCGCCCCCGGGCTTTGCTCACCGGCACCAGATGGCCGGTGTCGTCCACATGCAGCACCGGCTTGATGGACAGCATGGTGCCGAACAGTGCCGCGGCGGCGCTGACCCGGCCGCCCCGCTTCAAATGGTTCAGATCATCCACGGTGAACCAGTGGCAGACCTTCCCCTTGGTCTCCTCCGCAAAGGCATGGACCTCGTCCACGGTCCGCCCCTTCCGCTTCTCCTGCACGCAGAGATACACCAGCAGTCCCTGTCCCAGCGAGGCACTGAGGCTGTCCACCACATAGATCTTCCGGTCCGGATATGCCTCCCGCAGGTCGTCGGCGGCGATCACCGCGGATTGGTAGGTGGTGGAGAGGGCAGAGGAGAAGGCCAGATACAGCACATCCCGGCCGCTGTCCAGGATCTTCCGCATGGCCTCGTCAAAGACGCCCACGCTGATGGCGGAGGTGGTGGCCAGGGCACCGGAGCGGAGCTTGGCATAGAAGTCCCGGAAGCCGATCTCCCGGCCGTCCAGATAGTTGTGGTACACCTGATCCCCCATGTTCAGGCTCAGGGGCAGCACCTCCAGCTCCAGATCCGCCGCCATCTGGGCGGTCATGTCGCAGCAGCTGTCTGTCAGGATCACAAAATCATCCATACTCAATCCCTCTCCTTTTCCTTTTTGCTCTTTCCGCGGGGCTGGGCGGCGGTCTCCGCCGCCTCCTGGGTCTCCTTCCGCTGCCGCAGCAGGGATACATACCGGCTGCTGGCCACGCCGGCGGCATAGCTCATCAGGGCAAAATGGATGGCGGCGTCCGCCAGCTCATCCTCTCCGGTGCGGTCCTCCATCTCTCCGGCCACGGCGTTGAGCGCCTTGTCCAGACTGGAGCAGAAGGCGGCGTATCCGTCCGGGATGGGCCGGTCTCCCCGGAGCTCCTCCCGGATCAGCAGGTCCATGTCCCGGGTGGACATCACCCGCTTCAAAACACAGATAGCGGTGAGATAGGCCAGGTGGTCCCGGCTGTACTTCTTCCCCTCCGCCCGGGGCACCAGACCGCTTTTGGTATAGTTGTTCACCATGGCGGCGGTGAGGCCGTCATCCTCGTCGAATCGGATCACCTGCCGGTCCATATAGCTGAGCACCTGGTCCATATACAGGGAGAAATCCGGCAGCTGATCCCAGGGCACAGGCCGCTGGCTCCGCAGGCGCTCCCGCAGCTCTGTCAGGTCATACACGCGGGCAACACTCCTTCCGCCGTTGGCACGGCTTTCATTCGGAGCCAGTATACCACAGGAATGTGATTTTGTAAATCGTATTTTAAAAAGTCCGGTATCGTTTCTTCTGTTTGCCGTTATTTCCCCACGCAGAAGCGGGAAAAAATGCGGGAGACGATCTCCTCCTTCGCCGTGCGGCCCGTCAGCTCTCCCAGAGCCTCCAGAGCCTCTTCCGCGTCGGTGAGGACCGCGTCGGGCGTCAGGCCCGCTTCCAGGCCCTCCAGGGCCCGGCGGACAGCCTCCAGGGCCCGGCGGGCGGCGTCCTCCTGGCGCCGGTCCGTCAGCAGGCTGCCCGCCTCCCCCGGATCCCCTGCGGGAAAGAGCTTCGCCACGGCTGCTTCCAGAAGCCGCAGGCCGCCGGGGGCCACGGAGCTGACGGCGAGATAGGCGTCCGGCTCCCGGATGCCCCGGGGCAGGGAGAGGACGCGGGCCTCACCGGGGGGCAGCAGGTCGCTCTTGCTGTCGGCCACGATGTAGTGGGGCGCCGTCTGCGCCAGCTCCAGGATCTCCCGGTCCTCTGCCGTGATGTCCCCCGTACCGTCGATCAGCACGATCACCAGCTCCGCGGAGGCCACGGCCTGCCGGGACCGCTCCACCCCCAGTTTTTCCACCACGTCCTCCGTGTCCCGGATGCCGGCGGTGTCGATGAGCCGCAGCAGCACGCCGCCGCAGAGGACGGATTCCTCCACCGTGTCCCGGGTGGTGCCGGGGACGTCGGTGACGATGGCCCGGTCATACCCCGCCAGGGCGTTGAGCAGCGAGGATTTCCCCGCATTGGGCCGGCCCACGATGGCCGTGCGGACGCCGGATTTCAGCACCTGTCCCCGGCGGCAGGTGTCCAACAGATGGTCCAGCCGTCCGGCGGCGTCCCGGAGGGCGGCGGCGATCTCCTCCGGCCGGACATCCTCGATGTCCTCGTCCGGGTAGTCCACCACGGCGTAGAACCGGGAGGTGACCTCCAGCAGCTCCTCCTGGACCGGCTCCAGCACCCGGCGCAGGCCGCCGTCCAGCTGGGCGGCGGCGTTTCGGGCCGCGGCGGCGGTCTCCGCGTCGATGAGGTCCACCACCGCCTCCGCCTGGGTCAGGTCCATCCGGCCGTTCAAAAACGCCCGCTTGGTGAACTCCCCGGCCTGGGCCTGCCGGGCCCCGGCGGCGAACAGGGCGGACAGCAGCTCCCGCAGCACCACCGGGGAGCCGTGGCAGTGGAACTCGGCGCAGTCCTCCCCGGTATAGCTGCCCGGGCCCGGGAGCCGCACCGCCAGCCCCCGGTCGATGACCCGCCCGTCCCGGTCCAGCATCTCGCCGAAGACCATCTTCCGGGGGTCCTGGCCGGCGAAGGGACGGCCGTTGGCCGCTCGGAACACCCGCTCGCACAGGGCGAAGCACCCCTCGCCGGACACCCGGACGATGCCGATGGCAGTGGCTGCACTGCCGGTGGCAATGGCGGCGATCACGTCCATAATGGTCAGCTCCTTTTAAAAAAATGAGAACGCCGCGGCCGGCCCCTCCCCTCACCGGCGGAGGATCCCGCCGTGATAGCAGAGCCAGCAGTCCGCGTCCAGTGCCAGCAGCTTCTGGAGAGACGCCTCCGCCTGGGGAAGGTCCAGGGCGAACTGGGGATTCGCCACCGCCGGCGTCCCGGCCTCCAGGACTGCCGCGTCTCCGGTCACCACCGCCCGCAGCCCGGGCAGGTACAGGGAGCAGTGGCCCGGGGTGTGTCCCGGCGTGGCGATCACCCGGCAGCCGCCGCACCAGGGCAGCAGGTCGCCGTCAGCCACCGTCTGGTGGACCGGGGCGGGCTCCACCGCTTTCAGCCGCCGGCAGAAGGCCTCGCCCCAGGCCCGTGCCTCCGGGGACAGGGTGGGCTGCAGCGCCTCGGCCTGGCACAGCCGCAGGGACTTCCGCGCCCCGGTGAGATAGGGCGCCTCCCCCTCCCCCGCCACCACCCGGATCTGGGGATACCGGGCGCACAGCCGGGCCAGGCCTCCCATGTGGTCGTCGTCGTGATGGGTGATAAAGACCTCCGTCAGCTCCGCCGGCGAGAGGCCCAGCCCCGCCATGGCGTCCTCGATCAGCGGCAGGGAGTCCGGATAGCCGCAGTCCACCAGCACCAGGTGCGCCCCATCTGCCAGCAGCGCCGGGCAGAGGACCTCCCCGGTCCCCGGGACCGTCAGGGGCAGCGGGATCAGCATGGCCATCGGGTGCCCTCCTCTCTTCTGCAATACAAATCTGCAATACAAAACCGGGCGGGCAAGCTGCCCGCCCGGTCGCATTCGGTTCGTTTCGCGGTACGGATGTCACGTACCCTTTGCGGGCAAAGGAAGAACGCAGTCCCCTCTTTACTTCACCCGCTCGCCGGCGGCCTCTTTCGCCCGGATCTCCTTCACGGCATCCTTGTGGGAGAGGTTCACGCGGCCCTTCTCGTCGATGTCGGTGACCTTCACCCACATCATGTCGCCCACCTTGCAGGCGTCCTCCACCTTCTCGATGCGGTGGTCGGCCAGCTTGGAGATGTGGACCAGGCCGTCCTTGCCGGGCGCCAGCTCCACAAAGGCGCCGAAGGTCATCAGCCGCACCACGCGGCCGTAGTACAGCTTGCCGATCTCGGGGACGAACACGATGTCGTCGATGCACTTCTTGGCGGCGTCGCAGCTGGCGGCGTCCACGCCGGCGATGAAGATGGAGCCGTCGTCGTTGATGTCGATCTTGGCGCCGGTGTCGGCCACGATCTTCTGGATGACCTTGCCGCCGGAGCCGATGACCTCCCGGATCTTGGAGGGATCGATGTGCATGGTCAGCATCTTGGGGGCGTACTTGCTGACTTCCTTCCGGGGCTCAGCGATGGCGGGCAGCATGATCTGGTCCAGGATCTCGCACCGGGCGTCATAGGTGATGTCCAGGGCCTCCTTGATGATCTCCATGGTGAGGCCGTCGTTCTTCAGGTCCATCTGGATGGCGGTGATGCCCTTCTTGGTGCCGCCCACCTTGAAGTCCATCTCGCCGTGGAAGTCCTCCACGCCCTGGATGTCGATGAAGGTGGTGAAGGAGCCGTCATCGTCCTGGATCAGGCCGCAGGAGATGCCGGCCACAGGGGCCTTGATGGGCACGCCGGCGTCCATCAGAGCCAGGGTGGAGCCGCAGATGGAGCCCTGGGAGGTGGAGCCGTTGGAGCTCAGCACCTCAGACACCACACGGATGGCATAGGGGAACTCCTCCACAGAGGGGAGCACGGGCACCAGGGCCCGCTCCGCCAGGGCGCCGTGGCCGATCTCCCGGCGGCCGGGGGAACGGGCGGGCTTGGCCTCGCCCACGGAGTAGCCGGGGAAGTTGTAGTGGTGCATATACCGCTTCTCCGTCTCCTCCCAGATGGTGTCCAGCTTCTGGTTGGCGGAGAGGGTGTCCAGGGTGCAGACGGAGAGCACCTGGGTCTGGCCGCGGGTGAAGAGGCCGGAGCCGTGGGTCCGGGGCAGCACGCCCACCTCGGCAGCCAGGGGACGGATCTCGTTCTTCTGGCGGCCGTCCACGCGATGGCCCTCCAGCAGCCAAGCCTTGACGATCTTCTTCTGGAATTTGTAGGTGAACTCCTCCAGGTACTGGTCCATATCCGGATATTCCTCCAGATACTTCTCATGCCACTTCTCGATCATGGCGTTCCAGCGGGCCTCCCGGACGTTCTTGTCGTCGGTGTCCATGGCGGCCTTGGCCTCGTCCATGAACTCCGCCACGATCTTGTCGAACAGCTCCTGGTTGAAGTCGGCGTGGGGATAGTCGAACTTGGGCTTGCCCACCTCGGCCACCATCTGGTCAATGAGGGCGATGATCTTCTGGTTCTCCTCATGGGCCATCTGGATGGCCTCGAACATCTTGTCGTTGGGGACCTCGTTGGCGCCGGCCTCGATCATGACCACCTTCTTGCGGGTGGAGACCACGGTGACGTCCAGGTCGCTGACCTTCCGCTCCTCGCTGGTGGGGTTGAACACCAGCCTGCCGTCCACCAGGCCCACCTTCAGGGCACCCACGGGGCCGTTCCAGGGGATGTCGGAGATGGCCAGGGCGGCGGAGGTGCCGATCAGGGCGGCGATCTCCGGCGTGCAGTCGTGGTCCACGCTCATGACCGTGCACATGACGGACACGTCGTTGCGGAAGTCGGAGGGGAACAGGGGACGGATGGGCCGGTCGATGACGCGGCTGGTGAGGATGCCCTTCTCGCCGGGGCGGCCCTCCCGCCGGTTGAAGGAGCCGGGGATGCGGCCCACGGAGTACAGCTTCTCCTCAAAGTCCACGCTCAGGGGGAAGAAGTCGATGCCGTCCCGGGGACGGGGGGCCGCGGTGACGCAGCAGAGCACCCGGGTGTCGCCGTAGCCCACCATGACGGCGGCGTTGGCCAGCTCGGCCAGCTTGCCCACCTCCATGGTCAGGGGGCGGCCCGCCAGCTCCATCTCGTACTTGTGGTAGTTGGGGAATTGTCTCTTGGTGATGATGGTTGACATGTCTGGTCTCCTTTTTCGTATGATCTCCGCGGGAGCCAAACCATTTAGCACTTGAAGCAACGGCCGGAGACCCGGTCCCTCCTTCAACTGCTAAAAGATCGGCCTGCCCGCGGGCGTTGAAAGAATGCGGGAAGAGGGTGGTGCGGCAAAGGCGCACCACCCTCCACATGAACTTACTTCCGGATGCCCAGCTTGGCGATGAGGGCACGATAGCGCTCGATGTCCTTCTTCTGGAGATAGTCCAGCAGACGGCGGCGCTTGCCGACCATCTGGAGCAGGCCGCGGTTGGAGTGCTTGTCCTGGGGATTGTTCCGCATGTGCTCGGTCAGCACGTTGATCCGCTCGGTGAGGATGGCCACCTGGACCTCGGGAGAGCCGGTGTCCCCCTCGTGGGTGCGGTTGGCGTCAATGATCGCAGTCTTCTGTTCTTTGCGCAGCATGGTAAATTTCCACCTTTCTTCATATATACCCGCAGGACTGCGCCCCGGGATCGGTGAAAGTCCACGGAGCGAAGGGCTGGGGCCGCACATTGCGTGCTGTAGCATGATACCACAGAAATCCCGGATTGTAAAGATAAAAATGCAGATTTTCCCCGAAAGTTCCGAAAAAGATCCCACTTTTTGTCCCGCAAGGCGGACTTGACAAATCCTGCCCTCCCGTGATATGCTAACCGTACTAATACGGTTAATACAGTTGCAGAGGCCGCGCCGCGCCCTCTGCGGAAGGGAAGGTGAGCGGATGATCAGCCTGAACTACCGGGACTCCCGGCCCATTTATGAGCAGATCCGGGATGGACTGCGGAAGCTGATCGTCACCGGCGCGCTGGGCGCTGATGAAAAACTGCCCTCAGTGCGGGCACTGGCCGCCCAGCTGGCCATCAATCCCAACACCATCCAGCGGGCTTATAATGAGCTGGAGGGGGAGGGATACATCTATTCCGTTCCCGGAAAGGGAAGCTTCGCCGCCGCGAATGCGGCGGCGGACTCCGCCCGCCGGGCGGAGCTGATGACCCAGGTGCGGGAGCTCCTCTCCGAGCTGCGGTATCTGGGTGTGAGCCAGCAGGAGCTGCTGGCTCTGGTGAAGGAGGTGACTGCATCATGATCGAAGTGAACGGCCTGGTAAAGCGATTCGACGGATTCACCGCCCTGGACGGCGCCACACTGTCGGTGCCGGCAGGCAGTGTCTATGGCCTGGTGGGCCCCAACGGCGCCGGAAAATCCACTCTGATCCGCCACCTGACGGGCATCTTCCGCCAGGATGCGGGCACCGTCCGCATCGGCGGCGAAAACATCTGGGAAAACGCCGCCCTGAAAGCCCGGATCGCCGCCATCCCCGATGACTGGTACTATTTTCTCCAGTCCTCCATCCGGGATATGATGCGCTTTTACCGGGGATTTTATCCCGATTTTTCCATGGAGCGGTATGAAAAGCTGAAGGAGGTCTTTCAGCTGGACGAAAAGCGGCCCATCCGCCGCCTCAGCAAGGGCATGCAGAAGCAGGCAGCCTTCTGGCTGGCCCTGTGCTGCATGCCGGACTACCTGATCCTGGACGAGCCGGTGGACGGCCTGGACCCGGTGATGCGGCGCCAGGTGTGGTCCCTGGTGCTGGCGGACGTGGCCCAGCGGGGCACCACGGTGCTGGTGAGCTCCCACAACCTGCGGGAGCTGGAGGACGTCTGTGACCACGTGGGCATCATGGACCACGGCAAAGTGCTGCTGGAGCGGTCCCTGGCCCAGCTGCAGGACAACATGGTGAAGCTGCAGGTGGTGTTCCCCGACGGGGTGACGGAGGTGCCGGCGGACCTGCCGGTGCTCCACGCCAGCCGGATCGGCCGCATCCACACCCTCATCATGCGGATGAACGCCCAGGAGGCGGAGGACCTGCTGGCGGCATACAGTCCCCTGCTGGTGGACGCGGTACCCCTGACCCTGGAGGAGATCTTTATTTACGAACTGGGAGGTGCGGACTATGCAGTCAAAGACATCGTGCTTTAACGGGACGCTGTTCCGCAAGAACCTGACCCGGTTCTGGCCCCTGTGGGGGCTGGCCGCCTTCATCGGCGCCCTGTTCCCCCTGTCGGTGCTGCTGGACATGGCCCACCGGGGCTGGCACACTTACACCGCTCCAGAGTTCACCCAGATGTACTACGAGGTGGTCAGCGCCGTCCCCGTCATCAGCCTGGTGTATGCCGCCCTCTGTGCCATGGCGGTGTGGAGCTACCTCTACAACGCCCGCAGCGTAGGGCTGATGCACACCCTGCCCATCCGGCGGGAGGGTCTGTTCCTCACCAACTTCCTCTCCGGCTTTGCCATGACCCTGATCCCCTATGCCGTCACCGGGTTGCTGTGCGTCATCGTCTCCCTGTGCGGCGGGGCCTTTGACGCCAGGGGGCTGGCCGTCACCGTGCTGGCGGTGCTGGGCGAGAGCTTCTTCTACTTCTCCAGCGCCACCTTCGTCTGCTTCATCACTGGCAACGCCTTCGCCATGCCGGCGCTGTACGCCCTGCTCCACTTCCTGGCAGTGCTGCTGGACTGGCTGATTTCCTCCTTTGCCCAGGGGTTTATCTTCGGCTTTTCCACCAATTACACCGGCGCGGTGGAGTGGCTCTCTCCCACGGTGTATCTGGCCCACAACATCCAGCCTCTGGGGACTTACGAAGAGGTCACCCAGGCCTATGCCAGCGGAACATATACCGAGCACGTCCTGACCTCTGTGGAGCTGGAAAACTTCTGGCTGGTGGGCGTCTACGCCCTGGCGGGCCTGGCGCTGGCCGCCCTGGCTCTGGTCCTCTACCGCTCCCGCCGCAGCGAGACCGCCGGCGACGTGGTGGCCGTGGGCTGGCTGCGGCCCGTGTTCCGGTACGGCGTGGCAGGGCTCTGCGCCCTGCTGGGGGGCCAGCTGCTCTACTCCCTGTTCTGGTACGGCTTCCAGACCGGAAGCTACTATGACACCCTCCCCATGGTGGTCTGCCTGCTGGTGGCGGGGACCATCGGGTACTACGGCGCCTCCATGCTGCTGGCCAAGTCCCTGAAGGTGTTTCGGGGCAGCTGGAAGGGCCTCTTGGCTGTGCTGGCGGGCTGCGTCCTGGTGTGCTGTGTGCTGCACTTTGACCTGCTGGGTGTGGCGGACCGGGTGCCGGAGGCCAGCCAGATCCGGTCCGTGGACATTCGGGTGTCCGACAATTCCTACACCTTTACGCCGGAGCAGGATGCCGACCTGGTGGAGCAGGTCCGTGCCCTGCACCAGGCGGTGGCTGCCGAGGAGGCCTATATCCGGGAGACGGAGGCTGCGGGATACACCTCCTCCATGGATGAGAGCCCCGACAACAGCCACACCGGCCTGTCCATCACCTATACCCTGAAGAGCGGCGCCAAAGTGGACCGCTGGTACTTCCTGCCCATCACCCGGGACCGGATGGCCCAGCCGGGGACCTATGACCACCTGCTGGACCAGTTCGTCAACAGCGAGGCCATGAAGGCGCGGCGCCTGCATCTGGACGACGGCTTCTGGACCGTTGCCGGCGGCAGCCTGTTCCTCTCGATCCGGGATCAATACTATGACCTGGGCAGCCGGGAGGCCTCCGCCATCCTGGAGGCCGTGGGCCGTGACATGGAGGCCGGAAACTGGGGCACCTATGACTGGTTCGCCTCGGACAACGGCGGCGATTACGCCCTGGAGCTGAGCCTGAATTTCGACGGTCCCGACGGTGAGGGCCATGACTATATCACCGTCGTCGTCTGCCCTGCCATGACGGAGACCGCCCAGTGCCTGAAGCGGCTGGGGCTGGCATCGGACGAGGATCTGGTGACCTACCGGGAGCTGTATCCGCAGGACTATCCCCAGGACGATGAGGATACCGCGTACTACGGCGCCCAGTCCGGCAACGGCACCGCCGAGGTCTACGGCGCCTCCGGCGGTGTGGCGGTGTCTCCCCTATGAGCAGAGCAAGGGCCCGGAGAAGGCGTCTGAACCTTCGCTTCGCGGCGCTGTGCCTGATGGCCGTTTTTCTTCTGGCAGGTGCCGTCATCTGGCTCGCAGCCGGCCGGGGCCTGCCGGCCGAGGGCGTGGAGGTGCCGGACTATGTCCGGCAGGACTTTCTCACGGTGAATCCCTGGTCCCGGCCCGGCACGCCCCTGGAAAAGGTCGACGGCGTGGTGATCCACTACGTGGGCAATCCCAGCACCACGGCCCAGGCCAACCGGAATTACTTCGAGTCCCTGTCCTCCGGCGAGACGGAGACCTACGCCTCCAGCCACTTCGTCGTGGGGCTGGAGGGAGAGGTCATCCAGTGCATCCCCCTGACGGAGATCGCCTATGCCTCCAACATCCGCAACGACGACACCGTGGCCATCGAGGTGTGCCACCCGGATGAGACCGGGGAGTTCTCCCCGGTCACCTACCAGCGGGTGGTGGAGCTGACGGCCTGGCTGTGCCGGACCTTCGGCCTGGACCCGGAGACGGATGTGATCCGCCACTATGATGTGACGGAAAAGCTGTGCCCGCTGTATTATGTGGAGCACCCGGAGGCCTGGGACGCCTTCCGGGCGGACGTGGCGGCAGAAATGGACCGCCAGACGGCTGTCTCCTGACACGCGCTGAAAATTTTTCAAGATCGGGTGAAACAAAACGCCCGCCTTCTTCGTCTTAATAAGTAGAGAGGGATTTAACATCAGAGGGGGTCTTTTTCCATGGAACAAAATCCGGCTGCCGCCACGCTTTGGCGCATGTGGGTGGATACCAAGCGGCGCATCGTTTCCTTTCATGAGGAAAAGGACTGCCAGCTGCTGGAATTCCGCAGCCATGAGATGTTTCTGAACTGCGTGGACCAATACGCCTGCAAGCAATACCGCTATCAATGACCCTGCGGGGCCTTTCGGCCTCACTCCGGCGGCGGATGCCGCCTAAGGAGGCGTTCCATCGATGTCACACCGGCGCGGCCCGGCGCTGCTCTGTCTGCTGCTGGCCACTGTCCTGACTCTATCCGCCGCGGCGGTCTCCTCCAGGGGTGAGCCGCGGCCCGCCGTTCCTCACTCCCTGGAGGAGGAGACCGTCCACTACGGGGAGACGCCGGCCGTCCGGATCATCCCCCTGACAGATCTGGAGCGGGCGGACACCCAGGCAACGGACGGCATGACCGTCCCTGTGGATCCGGCGGAGATGTCCGCCGTCCTGGCGGAATGTACCTTGCAAGACGGCACCATCATCAGGCTCTACGCCGCGGCGGAGGGCCGGATCGATGGCGCTTTTGTGCGCCCGGACCAGGGCTGGTTCCGCTTTGTCCGGCTCTCTGACGGGACAAGCGCGTCCGCCGCCTTCGCCGTCAACCCCACCCTCACGCCTTTCGACGGCGTACTGGGGAAAACGGGCTTTCTGCTGCGGTATGCCAACCCCGCGGGGATCTACACCTATGACTACTGCTGGTTCGATCCGGACGGGTCCCTGCGCACGCTCCGCGCCACATTTGACCCGGTGGCACTGGATCTGGACGGCGACGGGACGGCCGAGCTGGCCTGGGAGATCGCGGAGTGGCAGAACTCGTTCTCCTTTTACTGCCGGGGCGCAGGCGGCGCCCTCTATCAGGTGACGCCCGGCGCCTGCCTGGAAAACGGCGGAACGCTGGTGGCTGTGGAGCAGGAGGGACCGGGTCCGGTCCGGCTGATCTACCGCTGTGAGGACGATGCCGGCCAGACTTCCTTCTGTGCCGTGACCTTCCAGGACGGCGCCCTGCGGATCGAGCCGAACATCGCCTATGTCCCCGCCGCCCCGGAGGATACGGTGGCTGTCCCGGACCCCACGGCAGGGCGGACGGCCCTGCCCCATGTGTCCGTCACCGCGCCGGACGGCCGGACCATGGACGGCGCCGGCGAGGCCGCTTACCTGGACCTGTGGTCCCTTCTCTGGAACAGCCCCTATGCCGCCCCGGCCGGGGCAGTGGTGGTCTCCACCGACGCGCCGCTGGACGAAGAGACCGCCTACACCGTCACCTTCTCCGACCCGGAGGCCGGCGAGACCTTCTCCTGGTCTCTGGATGCCGAGGGCGTCTGCCGGTTCGACGGCATCGCGGGCAACTGCCGCCTGGTGTGCACCGGCAGCGGCTCCCTGCCCGCATACTGCCACGACGTGCTGTCCCTCTACTGTGAAGCCAGCCGCACCGCCCGGAACTACGACGATCAGGGCCGCTGGCTGGGCTGGGATCTGGTCCCGGTCCAGAGCAAGGTCGGCTGAACCGGTATTTTTATAAAAACCGCCTTGACAAACCGCAAAAATGTGATACGATGATTCGGTAAACTGAACATTCCGGCGTGGAAAAGGACGAGTAGCCTTTCGATCCCTGCCAAGAGAGCCGCCGTTTGGTGCGAGGCGGCGAGGGGCGGATGGTGAAAATCACCTTGGAGCCTCCTGCTGAAAGACGACGCGAGTAGGCAAGGACGATCGATGCCCGTTACAGCATCGGCCCGTGACAGCGGGCATTGAGGGGCCGCTCCCCGTGAGGGGACGGCAGCGAGAGTGGTACCGCAGAGTGTTTTCAAAACGCTTTGTCTCTTGGAAAAGAGACAAAGCGTTTTTATTTTGCTCAAAAGGCAGGTGTGTACGACCATGAACTGCCCCTACTGTCAAAAGCCCATGGAGGCCGGCTATTTGAGCAGCGGCTCCCCCGTCTTCTGGTCGGAGGCCGTGTCCGGCCTTCCCGTTCCCACTCAACGGAGCGATGTGCCTCTTGGCGGAAAGCTGGGGCTGGTCACACGCCCCCGGGCCTTTCTGTGCCGGAACTGCAGGATCGTTCTCACCCGGTATCAATGAACATTCACTGACTGGTTTAAAGATAGGAGGAAACATATGGATTACAACAAGACCATCAATCTGCCGAAGACCGACTTCCCCATGCGGGCAGGTCTGCCCAAGCGGGAGCCGGAGATGCTCAGACGCTGGCAGGAGCAGGACGTCTACAAGGAACTGCTGAAGAAGAACGAGGGCAAGCCCCTCTTCTCCCTGCACGACGGCCCTCCCTTCTCCAACGGCGCCCTGCACATGGGCCACGCCCTGAACAAGTCCATCAAGGACTTTATCACCCGGTCCTACGCCATGCGGGGCTACTACACCCCCTATATCCCCGGCTGGGACAACCACGGCATGCCCATCGAGTCCGCCATCATCAAGGAGCAGAAGCTCAACCGCAAGGCCATGAGCGTGCCGGAGTTCCGCTCCGCCTGCCACGCCTATGCCCAGCACTATGTGGATGTCCAGAGCGAGGGCTTCCAGCGGATGGGCGTCATCGGCGACTGGGAGCACCCCTATCTCACCATGAATCCCGGCTTTGAGGCCGAGGAGGTGAAGGTGTTCGGTGCCATGTACAAGAAGGGCTATATCTACAAGGGCTTCAAGCCCGTGTACTGGTGCCCCCACGACGAGACGGCCCTGGCCGAGGCGGAGATCGAGTATCAGGACGACCCCTGCACCACCGTGTACGTGAAGTTCCCCATGCACGACGACTGCGGCAAGCTGTCCGGCGTGGACCACAGCAGGCTGTTCTTCGTGATCTGGACCACCACCATCTGGACCCTGCCGGGCAACCTGGCCATCGCCCTGCACCCCGACGAGTCCTACGCCCTGGTGAAGGCCTCCAACGGAGAGGTCTATATCATGGCCGAGGCCCTGACGGACAAGGTCATGAAGCTGGGCGGCTTCGACGGCTATGAGATCCTGGAGACCCACCCCGGCTCTTTCTTCGAAGGCATGCTGGCGGACCACCCCTTCCTGCCCAAGACCTCCCGCCTGGTGCTGGCAGACTATGTCACCATGGACTCCGGTACCGGCTGCGTCCACACCGCCCCCGGCTTCGGCGCCGACGACTATCAGACCTGCAAGCGCTACGGCATCGAGATGGTGGTGCCCGTGGACGACCAGGGCCGCCACACCGACTACGCCGGCAAGTACGCCGGCATGAGCACCGACGAGTCCAACCCCGTGATCCTGGCGGACATGAAGGAGAGCGGCATGCTCTTCGCCCAGGAGGACATCGTCCACAGCTATCCCCACTGCTGGCGCTGCAAGCACCCCATCATCTTCCGGGCCACGCCCCAGTGGTTCTGCTCCGTGGATTCCTTCAAGGACGAGGCCTGCGCCGCCTGCGACGACGTGCGCTGGGTCCCCGGCTGGGGCATCGACCGGATGAAGGCCATGATCCGGGAGCGGACCGACTGGTGCATCTCCCGCCAGCGCCGGTGGGGCCTGCCCATCCCCGTAGTATACTGCAAGGACTGCGGCAAGCCCATCTGCACGGATGAGACCATCGCCGCCATCTCCGCCCTGTTTGAGAAGGAGGGCTCCAACGCCTGGTTCGCCAAGGAGGCGGAGGAGATCCTGCCGGAGGGCTTCACCTGCCCCCACTGCGGGAGCAAGGCCGGCTTCACCAAGGAGGAGGACACTCTGGACGGCTGGTTCGACTCCGGCTCCACCCACTTCGCTGCCATGAAGCGGGATCAGGGCTTCTGGCCCGCCACCGTGTATATGGAGGGCCTGGATCAGTACCGCGGGTGGTTCCAGTCCTCCCTGCTGACCGCCGTGGGCGCCTTCGGCAACGGCGCGCCCTTCAAGGAGTGCATCACCCACGGCTGGACCGTGGACGGCGAGGGCAAGGCCATGCACAAGTCCCTGGGCAACGGCATGGACCCCTATGAGATCTTCGACAAATACGGCGCGGACCTGCTGCGCCTGTGGGCCGCCAGCGCCGACTACCACGCCGACATGCGCTGCTCCGACGGCATCTTCAAGCAGCTGAGCCAGAACTACCTGAAGTTCCGCAACACCGCCCGGTACTGCCTGGGCAACCTGGACGGCTTCGACCCCAACGACCTGGTGCCCGCCGCGGAGATGGAGGAGCTGGACCGCTGGGCCGTCACCCGCCTGAACGCCCTCATCGAAAAGTGCTTCCAGGCCTATGACGACTATGAGTTCAACGCCGTCACCCACGCGGTGAACGAGTTCTGCGTGCTGGACATGTCCAACTTCTATCTGGACATCATCAAGGACCGGCTGTACTGCGAGGAGACCGATGGTCTCAAGCGCCGCAGCGCCCAGACCGCCCTGTTCCTGATCCTGGACACCATGACCAAGATCATGGCCCCCATCCTGTGCTTCACCTGCGACGAGATCTGGCAGGCCATGCCTCACCGCAGCGGCGACGACGTGCGGAACGTGGTGCTCAACGAGATGAACCAGCCCTTCACGGACTACGCCCTGGACGAGGCGGCCATGGAGAAGTGGTCCACCGTGGAGAAGCTACGGGATGATGTGAACGCCGTGCTGGAGGCCGCCCGGGCCGAGAAGAAGATCGGCAAGGCCCTGGAGGCCCATGTGGCCCTCCACGCCGGAGACGACGCGGCCGCCGCCGCGCTGGTCCAGGTGATGGGCCTGAATCTGGCGGAGCTCTTCATCGTCTCCGACTGCCAGATCTCCAACGCGGAGCCGGACAGCGCCGCCACCGTGGGCCAGGGCGCCAGCTTCCCCGGCCTGACCGTGGAGATCCGGGAGGCCACCGGCGAAAAGTGCGAGCGGTGCTGGATGCACAGCCCCACCGTGGGTGCCGACGCGGACCATCCCACCCTCTGCGCCCGCTGCGCCGCCGTGGTGCGGAAGCTGCCCCAGTTCTGATCATTCAACGCACAAACGGAAAGGTCCCGGCCGATCGGCCGGGACCTTTTTTGCTCGCTTAAGAGATCCTGTGATTCAATTCCCCTGGGCCCGCTCCTTTTTCAGCCTGCGGATGTCCTCCCCCGCAAAGGGCAGCAGGGTGTACTCCCCCTCGATCCGGGAGGCGATCTGGGGCGTGTACCGCCGGGCCAGCTCACCGGGCGTGAGATTCGTGCTGATGATGGTGGAGCGGCGCTCCATCAGGCGGGTGTTGACGATCTGATACAGGGCGCTGTGGACAAAGGCCGTGGTCATCTCGGACCCCAGGTCGTCCAGGATCAGCAGGTCGCAGTTCAGCACCCGCTCCACATGGTCGTCCGCCTCTTCCTCCCGGGCGAATTTCTGCTGCTCGAACTGCCCGAAGACATGGCCCGCCGTGTCATAGACCACAGAGAACCCCTTTTCACTGACCTCCCGGGCGATGGCGGCAGACAGGTGGGTCTTTCCCAGCCCCGGCGCCCCGAAGAGCAGGAGGTTCGCCGGCCGCCTGCCGAACTGGTGGGCAAAGTCCCCGCAGATGTCATAGACCGTCTCCATATGCTCCCGGACGGTGACGCCGATGTCCCGGTCGTAGCGGTCCGGATACCAGTCCGTGGAAAAGGTGTCAAAGCTCTGGCTGCCCAGATCCAGCATCCGGGAGAGCTCCTTCTGCTGCTCCCGGGCGTAGTAGGCCCGCAGGCAGCGGCACATCTGGCCGCCCCGGTAGCCGGTGTCCCCGCAGAGCGCACAGGCCGGCGCCTCCTCCAGGGCGTCCTCCGGCAGGCCCATTTTTTTCAGCAGCTCCCGCTTTTCCGTCTGGAGGCTCAGATTCTCATCCCGCAGCACCGCCACCGCCGACCGGGGATCTGTCCCGTGGCGGAGGGCGCTGGTGATGATGCGGCTCATGGTGCTGCGCAGCTGACTGTCGATCTCCCGCAGCCGGGGCTGGCGGGCATAGATCCGCTCCCGCCGCTCCTGGTACTGGGTCTGCCGCCGCTGGCGGTCCTCCTCGAACCGCTGGAGCGCCTGACGCATCACCCTGCCGTCATATGCCACTGCCCATCACCTCCTGTTTCGATGCAGATCCTGCATGTATCTGCGCATCTCCCGGTCCGTATCCCCGGAAAGCTGCCCCTCGGCCCTGCGGGCCGCCGGACGGTCCCCCGCCTGGATCTCCTCCGCCGTGTGGAGCCCCGCCTCGTGCCACCGCTTCAGAATACCGTTGCAGTAGGCCCATTTCAGCTCGTGGCACTTCAGCATGGTCTTGTCGTAGGCCAGGGCCACCGCCTCCGGCGGAAAGCCCATCTCCTGCCAGGAGAGGAGATACTTCTCCTCCGACGGCGCGGGATATCGGTCCCCCAGCTGCAAAGCCCGCATATACTGGGGCAGCGCCCCCTGCCGCCGGGCGTAAGCCCTGAGATAGGCATCCGCCGCCGACTGGGTGTCGATACCCATCCGGGCCCAGGCGTAGCCCTCCTTCTCGATCTGCTTCATGCCGGGGCGGCGGCCCGGGCCGAACCGGCGGCTCACCCGTTCCGCACAGTGGCAGACCAGGAGATATACCACATCCTCCGGCAGGCCCAGATAATCGGTCAGTCCCAGCAGGACCCCCACATCCGCGGTGGTGAGCTTCTTTCCCAGCTTCCCCTCCACCGCCCGGACCAGTGCCTGAAACGCACCGCTCTCCTCCAGCCGCTCTGCCACTTCGGATTGCTGGTAGACGGGCCGCTCCTCCGCCGGGGCGGGGGGCGTCTCCGCCGGGGCCACCAGCCCCAGCTCCCGCAGGACGGCCTCCGCCGCCTCGATGCGGCTGCGGTCCCACCGCAGCTCCCCCGCCAGGGACCGGGGCGGCACGGTGCCCTGATGCCGCAGCAGCGCCAGATACAGCAGCGCCGCGTCTCCGTCCCCCCGGTCCAGCAGCCGCTTCACCGTGGCCGCAGACAGGGTGACGCTCTCGTCCCCGGTATGTACCAGACAGCTGGGCATCCTCCGCCCCTCCCCTCTTTTTGAGCTTCCCTTATTCTACACGATTTTCCCCGGCAGGACAAGCCCTGTCAAAAAACTCCCCGGGGCGGTCTTTCCGCCTCCGGAAATGTGAATTTTTTCGAAACCTCCCGTTTTTCTGTGGCGCTGTCATTTTTCCTATGATATACTACAATTTATGATAATGGGCGGCATCTGCCCTGCCGCTGATCAATCTACCGACGAGGGGGAAGTTGTTTATGGCAAATCGTGTGGTCGTCAACATCTGCGGGGAGGAGCTCACCTTTATTGCAGAGGAGCCCTCCTCCTATATGCAGCGGGTGGGGGCCTATGTCAACGACAAGATGGCGGAGATCCTGGACAGCTCCAAGGTGGGCCGGACGGACGCCGCCGTTCTCACCGCCGTCAACATCACCGACGAGCTGTTCAAGGCCCAGGCAGAGGCGGACCAGCTCCGCGGTCAGATCAAAGGCTATCTGGATGAGGCCGGCAGGGCTCAGAGCGAGGCCAGCGAGCTGAAGCGGGAGGTCTTCCGCCTCCAGCAGAAGCTGGACGCTCTGAGCAAAAACCGGGGATGAGGCCGGAACTCCTCTCCCCCGCCGGCTCGCCGGAGGCTCTGCGGGCAGCGGTCCAGAACGGCGCGGGCGCGGTGTACCTGGGCTGGGGAGCCTTCAACGCCCGCCGGGGGGCGAAGAATTTTTCTGACCAGGAATTCGCCGACGCCCTGGTCTACTGCCACGAGCGGGGCGTCCGGGTCTTTCTGACCCTGAACACCCTGGTGACGGACCGGGAGCTGCCATCGGCCCTGGAGACCGCCCGGAAGGCTGCCCGCCTGGGGGTGGATTCCGTATTGGTGCAGGACTGGGGCCTGTTCGATCTGCTGCGCCGCGCCCTGCCGGACCTGCCCCTCCACGCCAGCACCCAGATGAGCCTTTTCACCTCCGGCGGTGCCCGGGAGATCGCCGCCGACGGCTGCGAGCGGGTGGTCATCGCCCGGGAGTGCTCCGCCGAGGACACCCGGACCATCTGCGAGAACTGCCCCGTGGAGGTGGAGGTCTTCGCCCACGGGGCTCTGTGCATGTGCTACTCCGGCCAGTGCGAGATGAGCGCCCTCATCGGGGGCCGCTCCGGCAACCGGGGCCGGTGCGCCCAGCCCTGCCGCCTGCCCTACGGGGTCAACGGCCCTGCCAAAAACACCTATCCCCTGAGTCTGAAGGACAGCTGTCTGGCGGACCGGCTGGGAGAGATGGCGGACATGGGCGTGGCCTGCGTGAAGCTGGAGGGCCGCATGAAGCGGCCGGAGTACGTGGCCGTCATCACCCGCATCTACGCCCGCCTGCTGGAGGAGGGCCGCGGTCCCACCGACGCCGAGCGGGCGGAGCTGGAGCGGGCCTTTTCCCGTTCCGGCTTCACCGACGGCTACTGGCGGGGCCGGCACGGCGCCGCCATGTTTGGAACCCGGCCGGAAAATGCCCCGGACCCCAAGGACCTCTTTGACGAGGCCCGCCGGGCCTATGAAAAGGACAACCTGCGGACGGTGCCGGTGGATCTCTCCTGCTCGGTCACGGCGGGAGCCCCCTGCGCCCTGACGGCGTCGGACCGGGACGGCCACACGGTGACGGTCACCGGCCCGGTGCCGGAGGCCGCCCGGACCCGGGCCCTGGACGGGCTGGAGCTGGAGGCCCGCCTCCGCAAAACCGGCGGCACCGCCTACCGCTGTGACAACGTGGTCACGCTGGTGGACGAGGGCCTGTCTCTCCCTGCCAGCGCCGTCAACGCCCTGCGGCGGGATGCCCTGACGGCCCTTACCGCCGCCCGCACCGCGCCGCCCAAGCGCCGAGAGCTGCCGGCGCCGCTTCTGCCGGATATCGACTGCTCTGCAGAGACACCCCAGTTCACCTTGTCCGTGGCCCGGCTGGACCAGCTCTCCCCCGCCCTCTTGAACATGGCTCGTCCCGCCCGGATCTACGTCCCGCTGGAAGAGGTCTCCCGGCTGGAGACCCTTCCGGGAGAAGGCCCGGAGTGGTGCGCCGTCCTGCCCCGGGTGTGGCGGGAGCGGGACGAGCCGGCACTCCGCTCCCAGCTGGAGCGGGCCCGCGCCCTGGGCTTCACCGGTGTGCTGATCGGGAACCTGGGCCATCTGCCCCTGGTGCGGGGGATGGACTTCCGCCTCTACGGCGACTACGGCCTGAACGTGTTCAATTCCCGGTCCCTGGCCTATCTGAAGGAGAAGGGGCTGGAGAGCGCCTGCGTGTCCTTTGAGCTGCGGTTCGCCCAGATCCGGGACCTGAAGAAAGTCCTGCCGGCGGAGGCCATCGTCTACGGCCGTCTGCCCCTGATGATCACGGAGAACTGCCTGGTACAGAACGAGACCGGCTGCCGCCTGGACCGGCAGGGCGCCTGTGTGCCGAAAGACGGGCCCTGCTGCCGGCCCACGGTCCTGAAGGACCGCACCGGCGCCGCCTTCCCTCTGCTGCCGGCCTACGGCCACCGGACGGAGATCCAGAACAGCAAGCCGCTGTATCTGGCGGACCGGCCGGACTATCAGCGGCTGGGCCTTTCTCTTGCCCGCCTCCGGTTCACCACGGAGACGGCGGAGGAATGTGTCCGCATCGCGCAAAATTATCTGGACGGCGCGCCCGCAGCCGGTGATTTCACCCGGGGGCTCTACGAGCGGGGCGTGGAGTAAGGAGTCCCGCGAGCCGGGCTGCCGGGAGGCGGCAACTGGGCTCCTGCTCCCGCAGGGGGCATTGTCCATGCGGGATGCGCCCCCCATTCTCTTTTTGGTCTTGCCCAAAAAGAGAATGCGCCGCGCCCGGTGGAAGAGAAAAAGGCGCTTCGGCGGGTCGGTCTGCGCAGGCGCAGACCTCCTGCCGCCGGCGGGGGAAGGCTGGCTGTCCCTCGCAGCAGTCAGGGACGGAAACGCCCCGCCCTTGGGGAAACCTTTGGCCCGGGGAAGTCAGGGATACATGCTGCGCCGATTTTCGCTGCCGCTGGCCGGTAGTTGATGAAGGCTTCGGCATAGGGCAATGCAGCAGCTCCTACGACCACCCGGGCAGCGCGTAGCGACTGCGCAGCCGTTGGCGGCTTTGCCGCTTACGGATGCGGCGTGCCCCTTGCGGGCAAGCGGAACGCGCGGAAAGAGAAGCTGGTCAAATGCGTTCTTGCAACCCGATGCCGTCGGCACCCGCGCCGCGGGAATCAACTGTCAAGTCTCTGCGGCACCCCGCCGCGCCTGTCGTACAGTCCTCGCAAACCCGCAGGCACCCTCTCACGCCGACCCTCGCACAGCAACTTTGCACGCATGTGCAAAGTTGCGACCAAAGCGGTCTTTTCTTTTGGACCGTGCACGGCCCGTTTTCTTTTCCACAAGATGGAAAAGAAAATGGGGGGGCGCATCCCCGCTGGACAAGCCCCCTGCGGGAGCAGACACCCCCCTGGCCGCCGTTCGGCGGCCCCTCCGCACCTTACACAGCCGAACGGCAAGCCGCACCCGTTCAGCCAGCGAGGCACCCAACAGCCCGATACTCCCTCATTTTTCTATACAATACATAAATTTTATTGAATATTATACAAACCGTATTTGTTTTTGGAGTTTGACATGGAAGAGATCAAGGTAAAATATTTCACAGACGACATCGACGAGCTGTGCTATGTGGAGGGCAAATCCGACTGGATCGACCTCCACGCAGCAGAGACCGTCACCATGAAGGCGGGGGAGTTCCGCCTGATCCCCCTGGGGGTCGCCATCGCCCTGCCTGAGGGCTATGAGGCCCACATCGTTCCCCGCAGTTCCACATTTAAAAATTACGGCATCCTGCAGACCAACTCCATGGGCGTGGTGGATTACACCTACCGGGGCGACGGCGACCAGTGGCGGATGCCCGCCTACGCCACCCGGGACGTGACCATCGAGAAAAACGCCCGCATCTGCCAGTTCCGCATCGTGCAGAACCAGCCCAGGCTGACCTTCACCAGGGTGGAGCACCTGGACGGCCCCGACCGGGGCGGCTTCGGCTCCACGGGAAAGTGAGGGCGGATCATGGCGAAGATCGTTTTGGCCTCCGGCTCTCCCCGGCGGCAGGAGCTGCTGCAGCGCATCGGCATCACGGACTTTGACGTCCGGGTGCCTCAGACGGAGGAGACGTATCCCGCCGGCCTCTCCCCCCGGGAGACGGTGGAGTACATCTCCCGGGAGAAGTCCGACGCGGCCGCCGCCCTCTGCGCACCGGACGAGATCGTCATCACCGCGGACACCATGGTGTTTCTGGACGACGCGCGTCTGGGCAAACCCGCCGATGAGGCAGACGCCCTGCGGATGCTGACGGCCCTTCAGGGCCGCCGGCACACGGTGTGTACCGGCGTCACTGTCCGCCGGGGGGATGAGATCCTGACGGAGAGCGAGTCCACCGACGTGTATTTCCGCCCCGCTGCGGAGGCGGAGCTCCGGGGCTACATCCGCACCGGCGAGCCCATGGACAAGGCCGGGGCTTACGGCGTCCAGGGCCTGGGTGCCTTGCTGGTGGAGCGGCTGGACGGGGACTTTTTCAATGTGATGGGGCTGCCGGTCCTGCGGCTGAGCCGGATGCTGGAGCGATTCGGCGTCCGCTTCTTCCACTGACCACGGATCAGGAGGGTTTTCTGTGAAGAAATTTTTCAGGGAGCACGGCATCTGGGTCCTGTTTGCCACGGCGGTGATCTCCGTGGCGCTGGCTCTCATGTCCTTTTTCTCCAATACCTCCTCCCCCCTGTCCAATCTGGCGGGGATCATCGCGTCTCCCTTCCGGTCCGCCTACACGGCGGTCGCAGACTGGATCTCAGACAAGCAGAACTACTACCAGGACGTCACCGCGCTGGAAGAGGAGAACGCCGCCCTGAAGCGGGAAAACGCCATTCTCCGGGCGAAGAATCGGCTGGCGGAGACGAACAACGAGGAGAACGCCCGCCTCCGGCAGCTTTTGAACCTGCGGCCCCAGAATTACGATCTGGAGCTGGAGACCGCCGCTGTCACAGAGCGGAGCGTCACCAACTGGTCCTCCTCTCTGACGCTGAATGTGGGCACCGACCACGGTGTGGAGGTGGGGGACTGCGTCATCGACGAGACCTATGCCCTGGTGGGCGTGGTCAGCACGGTGGGGCTGAACTGGTGCACCGTCCTCACCATCGTGGACACCGATACCTCTCTGGGCGCCCAGGTGTTCCGCACCAACGACCTGGGCCTGGCGGTGGGCGACTTCTCCCTGATGCGGGAGAACCGCCTGCGGCTGGACTATCTTCCGGCGGACTGCCAGCTGCTGGGCGGTGACCTGGTGGTCACCTCCGGCCTGGGAGGCTACTATCCCCCGGACCTCTCCATCGGCACGGTGGAAGAGGTCCAGCTGAGCGACTCCGGCGCCTCCTCCTATGCGGTGCTGGTGCCGGAGGCGGACTTCGACCAGCTTGTGGAGGTCTTTGTCATCAAATCCTTTGATATCCAGACCTGAGCGCATCCGCTCGGCGTCTTTTTCGGAAAGGAGGTCCCGCCTTGCTGGCGCGCAATGAGACGATCTTCAAATGGGCCCTGTACGCCGGGGCCACCGCAGTGTTCTTCCTGCTGCAGGGCGGCGTGCTCCAGCGGATCAGCCTCTGGGGCGTCATCCCCTTTGTCTTTCCCATCCTGGTGGCTGTGGTGGGGATGTATGAAGGGCCGCTTCCCGGCTCTGTCTACGGACTGACGGTCGGGGTGCTCTGCGATCTGCTGCTGCCGGCCTTTATCCCCTGTTTCTACACGCTGGTCTTCCCGGCAGTCGGACTGTGCGCGGCGCTGGTCTCCCAAAACCTGCTGCCGGCCGGCTTCCTCTGTGCCGCCGTCACCTCTGTCACCGGCTTTTTCTTCACAGACCTGTTCCACTGCTTTTTGCTGTGGGCCCGGGGGCAGAACGCCTGGGCTGCCGGCGCCCGCCTTTTCGCACAGGAGGTCGGTGTCTCCATCCTGCTGATCATCCCGGTGGTGCTGCTGTTTTCCGCTGTATTCCGCCGGACCCATCTGGACGACTAAGAAGGAGTACCCATGGATCAAAAGCAACCCCGCAACCTTCGCCTGTATATCCTGGCAGGCCTGTTCCTCGCCGTGATGGCGGTGTTTCTGGGCGTCTTGTATGACACCCAGGTCAACGATTACGAAACTTATTACGCCAGCTCCGTCCGCAGCATTGCCCGGTCGGAGCCGGTGGAGGCCGCCCGGGGCAACATCACCGACCGCAACGGAAAAGTTCTGGTGTCCAGCCGGTCCTCCTATAATCTGACGTTCGACGCCTCGCTGCTGGACGACGGCGAGGATGCCAACGAGGCCATCCTGCGCCTGCTGCAGCTGTGTCAGAGCCGGGGGATCAGCTGGGCGGATTACCTGCCCATCACCCGCACCTCTCCCTTCTCCTATCAGCTGGATTCCCTCGGCAGCACGGACAAGGGCCGCTTTCTCACCTATCTGAAAAGCCTGGACGAAGCGGCTGACGCCCTGGGGGACTATCTGCTGGCGCACCCCTCCCTGCTGGAGACCGTGGATGAGGACGGGGACCGCAGCAATCCCGCTGACGACATCCTGGAGGATGAGCGGCTGGACACGGACCGCAAAAAGGCCGATGCCCTGCTGGAGAAGCTGACCTCGGATCAGCTGACGGATACGCTGCTCACGCGCTCCGGCCTCTCCGCCACCCGCCTGATCGCCCAGATGCAGGAGGATTTCGGCCTCTCCGCCGCCTTTTCCGTGGAGGAAGCCCGGCTGGTGCTGGGCATCCAGTACGAGATCCGCAGCCGGAATCTCTCCAATGCAGAGGCCTATGTGCTGGCGGAGGATGTGGACGTGGAGCTGATCTCCCTGCTGAACGACGGAGACTACGCCGGCGCCAAGATCACCCCCTCCTCCGTCCGGGAGTACGAGACGACCTACGGGGCGCATATCCTGGGATATCTGGGCAGCATCGGCAGCCCGGAGGAGAAGGAGGCCCTGGGCGAGGGCTACGCCTGGGACGACTATGTGGGAAAGTCCGGTGTGGAGGCTGCCTTTGAATCCTACCTGAAGGGCAGCGACGGCGTCCGGGTGGTGTCCATGAACGAGGAGGGCAAGATCACCGGCGAGTACTACTCCACCGAGCCGGTTCCCGGCAACACGGTGGAGCTGACCATCGACCTGGACCTCCAGCAGGCAGCGGAGGACGCCCTGGCCGCCACCATCACGGCAATGAATGAAAGCGACCCCGTGGAATCCCGCGGCGGTGCCGCTGTGGTGCTGGACGTGGACACCCGGGAGGTCCTGGCCATGGCCTCCTATCCCACTTACGATCTGGCCACCTTCCGGCAGAGTGACATTTACGCTGCCCTGAACGCCGACCCCAACCGCCCCTTCAACAACCGGGCCACCCAGGGCCGTTATGCCCCCGGCTCCACCATCAAGCCTCTGACGGCCGTGGCGGCGCTGGAGGAGGGGCTCATCTCCCCCACCGAGCGGATCCGCACGCCCTACCGCTGGTACTATCCCAACGACCCCACCCACAGCTATATCAACTGCGCCGGCGGTGACCATGGCCGCCTGAATATCACGGAGGCCATCACCCGGTCCTGCAACTACTTCTTCGCCGAGATGGGCTATGAGCTGGGGATGGACACCTATCTGGAATATCTTCAGGCATTCGGACTGGGAGAGCATACCGATATCGAGATCGGCGACGCCGCCGGGACCCTCCCGGAAAACCCGGAGGGGCAGGACCGGGCCCCCTGGGCCGCTTTCGGCCAGGCCAACCAGGCCTACACGCCGCTGCAGCTGGCCAACTACATCGCCACGCTGGTCTCCGGCGGGGAATTCTGCCAGCCCCATCTGCTGAAGGCCGTAAAGACCTATGACAATACGGAAGTGGTGACTGTGGGCGAGACCAAGCCGGAGCGGGTGGTCTCCATTTCCGACTCCACGCTGCATGCCGTGAAGAGAGGCATGCTGGGCTACACCCAGCCCGGCGGCTCTGTGTACAACGCCTTCCGGAACTGCGTGGTCACCGCCGGCGCCAAGACAGGCACCTCTCAGCTGGGCGGTGATCAGACGGAAAACGGCGTGTTCGTCTGCTTCGCCCCCTATGACGACCCTGAGATCGCCGTTGCCATCGTCATCGAGCACGCCACCTGGGGCGCCAATGTGGCCTCCACCGGTGTGGCGATCCTCAACGCCTACTTCTCCGCCGATACGAACACCAGTTCCGTCACCGGCGAAAATCAACTGCTTCCCTAAGGAGATCTGTCCCCATGAGCGAACCCTTTGTCTTTGACCCCCGCTGTGACCTGTGCAAGGAGCCCTTCGGCGCTGCGGTCTGCGGCACAGCGGTCACCTTTCACTGCCGTCCCCTGGCCTCGGAGCATTTCTCTCACTGTGCGCTGGTCGCTGTCTGTGAGTTCTCCGGCACCCGGCAGGAGCTGGAGCTGTCCCTGGAGGGCCCTGCCGGCGAGCGGATCTGTTTTTCCGGCGTCTTCAGTGCCCCGCCCCAGCCGGAGCTGGTCTGGTATCACTTCCGCTTCTGGCGGGAGGACGGCACCGGCTGTGTTCTGGATAAGACCGGCTACCGCAGCGACGGGGAGACAGATCCCTGGCAGCTGACGGTCTACCGGGAAAGCCGCACGCCGGGCTGGTTCGGCGCCGGCGTGACTTACCAAATTTTTCCAGACCGCTTCTGCCGCCTGTCTGTGCCGAATCCGGACGGGCTGGTGGGCCGCCGCTGGGTCCATCAGGACTGGGACGACACGCCGGAGTGGCGGCCGGACCCGGACGGTGAGATCCGCAACCGGGACTTTTTCGGCGGCTCCCTGACGGGGATCACGTCGAAGCTGGACGATTTGAAGGCCCTGGGCGTCACCACCCTGTACCTGTGCCCCATTTTTGAGTCCGCCTCCAACCACCGCTACAATACGGCGGACTATACGAAGATCGATCCCATGCTGGGGACCGAGGACGATTTCCGTGCCCTCTGCGCCCAGGCGAAGGAGCGGGGCATGCGGGTGATCCTGGACGGTGTGTTCAACCACACCGGCTCTCAGAGCGTCTATTTCAATGCAGACGGCTGGTATCCCACCCTGGGCGCCGCCCAGAGTCAGGACTCTCCCTGGTACAGCTGGTACCGCTTCCTCCACTGGCCGGACTCCTATGACTCCTGGTGGGGCATCCACACCCTGCCGGCAGTGGAGGAGTCGGCCCCCTCCTACGTGGACTTTATCATTGATGGGGAGAACTCCATCATCCGCCGGTGGCTGCGGGCCGGAGCCTCCGGCTGGCGGCTGGACGTGGCGGATGAGCTGCCGGACTGGTTTCTGGTGAAGATCCGTGCCGCCATGGAGGAGACCGCCCCGGACAGCGTTCTCATCGGCGAGGTGTGGGAAGATGGCTCCAACAAGATCTCCTACTCCCAGCGGCGGCAGTATCTGCTGGGCAGCGAGACCCACGGGCTGATGAACTATCCCTTCCGCACCGCTCTGCTGGCCTATCTCCGCGGCGGCGACGCCGATGATTTCCGGGAGGCCATGGAGACCCTGCGGGAGAACTATCCTCCGGCGGCGTTCTATTCCGCCATGAATTTTCTAGGCACCCATGACACTCCCCGCATCCTGACGCTTCTGGGTACGGACCATACGCCGGAGAGCAAGGCGGACCGGGCGGACTACCGCCTGCTCCCCTGGGAGCGGAGCAGGGCTGCGGCAAAGCTGCGGCTGGCATCTCTGGTGCTGTTCACCTTTCCCGGCTCCCCGATGATCTATTACGGAGACGAGGCCGGGATGGAGGGCTTTGAGGACCCCCTGAACCGCGGGACCTATCCCTGGGGCCATGAGGACCGGGATCTTCTTGCCTGGTTCTCCCGGTTGGGTGCTCTCCGGAACGGCTACCCTGTCCTGCAGACCGGGGCGCTCCGCTGGCTCTGTACGGCAGGTCCCCTGCTGGCCTTTGCCAGAGAGGACGGGCAGGTGCGGCTGGTGACGGCCGTGAATGCCTCAGATTCCCCCTGTTCTCTGGAGCTTCCCTGGGCTGCCGATTCCGCGCAGGATCTTCTCTCCGGCAGCTCTTTTGCCCCTGATGCCGGACGGCTCGTTCTGGAGCTTCCCCCCCGGGGCTGTCTGCTGCTTTCCTGACACCGGACGGATGTTTCACGTGAAACATCCGTCTTTCTTTTTTTCCGCTGTTTCACGTGAAACATTTCCCGCGGTTTTTCTCTTTTTGCCTTGCATGTGCCGGGATGCCTTGTTATAATAGATATCTGCAAGCATTTCCTGTTCACACGGTATGTTCAGAAAGTAGGTGCCTTTGTGGCAAAAACCATCGCAATCGTCAATCAAAAGGGCGGCGTCGGAAAAACGACCACCTGTGTCAACCTGGCTGCGGCCCTGACAGAGGCCGGGCAGCGGGTCCTGCTCTGTGATTTCGATCCCCAGGCCAATTCCACCTCCGGCATGGGCGTGGACAAGACCGTCTCCAAGGGCGTCTATGACGCCCTCATCGGTGAGATCCCGGTGGAGGATGCCGTCGTCCACACGAAATACGGCGACGTTCTTCCCTCCAACAAGGCCCTGGCCGGGGCGGGCGTGGAGCTGATCGCCATGGACCGCCGGGAGTTCCTGCTGAAGGACGCGCTGGCCCGGCTCAAGGACCGTTATGACTTTCTTTTTATTGACTGCCCGCCCTCTCTGGAGCTGCTGACGCTGAACGCGCTCTGTGCCGCAGACTCCATTCTGGTGCCGGTCCAGGGGGAATACTACGCCCTGGAGGGTCTCAGCGACCTGATGAACACGGTGCGGATCGTCCGCCGTTCCCTGAACCCGCAGCTGGAGCTGGACGGCGTCCTGCTGACCATGTTCGACGGGCGCACCAATCTGGCCCTGCAGGTGGCGGAGGAAGTGAAGCACTACTTCCCCGGCAAGGTCTACGCCACGGTGATCCCCCGGAATGTGCGCCTCAGCGAGGCGCCCAGCCACGGCAAGCCCATCACCGCCTATGACCGGACCTCCCGCGGCGCGGAGGCCTATACCGCCTTTGCGGCGGAGTTCCTGAAAAAGCAAAGTGCCTGATTCTCTCTGGAAAGGAGCGTTCCCATGGCATCCAAGAAACCCTCCGGACTTGGCCGGGGCCTCGGCGCCCTGCTGGGCGACGACGTCCTGAAGGCCGAGACCACCGGAAGCCTCTACCTCCCCATCGCCCAGGTGGAGAGCTGTTCCTCCCAGCCCCGGAAGCATTTTGACGAGGCCGCGCTGGCCGAGCTGGCCGACTCCATCCGGGAGCACGGCATCATCCAGCCCCTCACCGTCCGCAAGCTGGCCTCCGGCTACTATCAGATCATCGCCGGCGAGCGCCGCTGGCGGGCTGCCCGCCTGGCCGGGCTGCAGGAGGTCCCTGTCATCGTCATGGAGGCCGACGACCGCAAGGCGGCTGAGCTGGCCATGATTGAAAACCTCCAGCGGGAGGACCTGAACCCCATGGAGGAGGCCGCCGGCTTCCGATCCCTCATCGAGACATATCACATGACCCAGGAGGAGGCAGCCCAGCGTGTGGGCAAGTCCCGCAGCACCGTCACCAATGCCCTCCGGCTGCTGAATCTCACCCCCTCTGTGGCCAAGCTGGTGGAGGAGGACCGTCTCTCCGCCGGTCACGCCCGGGCGCTGCTGCCCCTCTCCCCTGCCCTGCAGGAGAAGGCCGCCAGCGCGATCCTCGCCGGCGGACTGTCCGTCCGGCAGACAGAAGCCCTGGCCAAGCGCCTGGCTGCGGAGCCGAAGGCGCCAAAGCCCGCAGACCTCGGAGCCGTGGACTATGCGGCCGAAGCCCAGAAGGAGCTGAGCTCCAAGCTGGGCCGGGGCGTCCGGATCGTCACCGGCCGGAAAAAGGGCCGGATCGAGCTGGAATACTACGGCATCGATGACCTGAACGACCTTCTGGAGGCTCTGGCGCTCCTCCGCTCCAAAAAACAGGAAACACCCTGATCCCGAAAGGACGGTAGACCATGAAATTCGAAAAACGCAGCGGCGGTGAAGCGGAGGCCCCATCTCCCGCCCCGGAGGACAAGCCCTCCGGGAAGAAGCCCGTTGTGATCTATATTATGATCCTGTTCATTGTGGCCTTCCTGCTGATGGCCCTGTCCTTCCTGATGCACCAGCGCAGCAATTCCGAGGTTCTGGGCGAGCTGCAGGACTCCGTCAGCGCCATGCAGGAGATCCAGACCACGCAGGATGCGCTGCTGGACCTGCAGGGCCAGCTGGATGACGCCCAGGACACCATCGATGAACTGGAGAGCCAGGCGGAAGCATCCAGCCAGGAGCTGACGGACGCACAGCAGGAAGCCGAGGCCCTTTTGGCCCTGTACACCCTGCAGCAGCAATACTCCGCCGGCGACCTGGCCGGCTGTCAGGCCAGCATCGAGGCCTTTGAGGCCAACGGCTACGCAGCCGCCCTGCCGGATACGGCGGGCGAGGGGATCACACCGCCTGCGCAGCGGTACGCCCAGCTGAAGGATGCCGTGGAATCCCGCACAGCAGCCGCCCATTGACCGCCGTTTCACGTGAAACCATCAACTTACGTTTAAGGAGAGAGAAACCATGCTGGATATCAAATTCATTCGGGAGAATCCCGATGCCGTACGAGAGAACATCAAGAAGAAGTTCCAGGACGCCAAGCTGCCCCTGGTGGATGAGGTCCTGGAGCTGGACGCCAGGCGCCGGGCTGCCATTGCGGAGGCAGATCAGCTCCGCTCCAACCGGAATCAGCTGAGCAAGCAGATCGGTATGCTGATGGGTCAGGCCAAAAAGGACCCCGGCAAGCTGGAAGAGGCCGAGGCCGTCAAGGCCCAGGTAAAGGAACAGGCGGACCGTCTGGCGGAACTGGAGCGGCAGGAGACCGAACTGGAGGCCAAGCTCCACCACGACATGCTGCTGATCCCCCAGATGATCGATCCCTCCGTGCCCATCGGCAAAGATGACAGCGAGAATGTGGAGGTCCAGCGGTTCGGCGAATGCAAGGTCCCCGACTTCCCCATCCCCTACCACGTGGACATCATGGAGTCCTTCGGCGGCATCGACCTGGACGCCGCAGGCCGTGTGTCCGGCAGCGGCTTCTACTACCTGCTGGGGGACATCGCCCGGCTCCACGAGGCGGTACTGGCCTATGGCCGGGACTTCATGATCAACAAGGGCTTCACCTACTGCATCCCCCCCTTCATGATCCACGGAAACGTGGTGGAGGGCGTCATGAGCCAGACCGACATGGACGGCATGATGTACAAGATCGAGGGCGAAGACCTGTATCTCATCGGCACCAGCGAGCACTCCATGATCGGCCGGTTCATCGACCAGATCCTGCCTGCCGAGAGCCTGCCCCAGACCCTCACCTCCTACTCTCCCTGCTTCCGCAAGGAGAAGGGCGCCCACGGCATCGAGGAGCGGGGCATCTATCGCATTCACCAGTTTGAGAAGCAGGAGATGATCGTGGTCTGCAAGCCTGAGGAGTCCAAGGACTGGTACGAGAAGCTGTGGCAGATGTCCGTGGAACTGTTCCGGTCCATGGACATCCCGGTCCGGCAGCTGGAGTGCTGCTCCGGCGACCTGGCGGACCTGAAGGTGAAGTCCTGCGATATCGAGGCCTGGTCCCCCCGCCAGCAGAAGTTCTTCGAGGTCTGCTCCTGCTCCAACCTGGGCGACGCTCAGGCCCGGCGGCTGCGCATCCGCTACAAGGACGAGAACGGCAAGATGCAGCTGTGCCACACCCTGAACAACACCTGCGTGGCGCCGCCCCGGATGCTGATCGCCTTCCTGGAGAACAACCTCCAGGCCGACGGCACCGTCCGTATCCCGGAGGTCCTTCGCCCCTATATGGGCGGCACGGAAGTCCTGATCCCCAAGAAATAATTCCAAATTGTAATATATTCATAAAATAATACAATTTGTCAAACCGCTTTCCAGACGCTGGAGACACCGCCAGCGCAGCGGAAGCCCACATTCCCCCTGCTCCAGCGGCTCCAGCCCGGTCTGGCCCCGCAAACCGCTGCGGCACAAGGGACTGTGGCTTCCCTTGTCCTGGCTGGCGGCGCCCGTCCGGAGCATATCTTCACACAGGAGAATCCCATGTCTCATCTAAGCCAAAAGACCACCGGCTTTCTGGCCGAATTCCGAAAGTTCATTGCCCGGGGCAATGTGATGGACCTGGCCGTCGGCGTCATCATCGGCGGCGCATTCAAGGGCATCACAGACTCCCTGGTAAATGACATCCTGAACCCGATCCTGGGCATTTTTGCCGGGGACAATGCGGCGCTGGCCGCTCTGTCCATCCAGCTGCCCGGAGGAGGTGCCCTGATGCTGGGCAGCTTCCTCAACGCCGTTCTCAACTTCCTGATCATGGCCTTTGTGGTGTTCTGCATCATCAAGGCGCTCAACCGCCTTCACAAAAAAGAGGAGGACGCCACTCCCCCGCCGCCCCAGCCCTCCCGTGAGGAACAGCTGCTGATAGAGATCCGGGACCTGCTGAAAGAGAGGACATGATGGAGCAGTATCTGCAATCCGGTCTGGCGGCCATGGGGCTTCCTGCGGACGGGATCCCCGCCCTGTGCAGGTATGGGGAGCTGCTGCTGGAGACCAACAAGGTGATGAACCTCACCGCTATCACAGAGCCCCGGGACGTGGCTGCCCTCCACTTTCTGGACAGCGCCGCCCTGCTGACGCTGGAGGACTTCCACGGCAAGTCCGTGGTGGACGTGGGCACCGGCGCCGGCTTCCCCGGCCTGCCCCTGCGGATCCTGGAGCCCACCATCCGGCTGACGCTGCTGGACTCTCTGGGCAAGCGCGTCCAGTTTCTGGAGTCGGTCTGCCGGGAGCTGGGCCTCACGGATGTATCCTGCATCCACAGCCGGGCGGAGGAATTTGCCGGCGCCCACCGGGAATCCTATGACCTGGCGGTCTCCCGGGCGGTGGCTGCCCTGCCGGTGCTGTGCGAGCTGTGCCTGCCCCTGGTGCGGCCCGGCGGGAAGTTCCTGGCCATGAAATCCGTGGAATCCGATCAGGAGCTGGCCTCCGCCGGACACGCCATCGCGACCCTTGGCGGGGCCGTTGCAGCGGTCCGGGACTATGTGATCCCCGGAACACAGGTGCGGCACCGGCTGATCATCGTGGAAAAAGCGAAAAAAACCCCGGAAAAATATCCGAGAATGTTTGCAAAAATCAAGAAGAATCCATTATAATACATTTATGAGCAAGTAGCATGGGAGGTGCCGTCATGAAGTCTCCGGGGCAGTGCATTGCCGTCGTGTCCGGAAAGGGCGGCACCGGAAAGACATCCTTTACCGCCGGAGTCGGCGCGGCGCTGGCACAGTCCGGCCGCCGGGTCCTCTGCCTGGACTGCGACATCGGCCTGCGGAACCTGGATCTGGCACTGGGGCTCTCTGACCGGACGCTGATGGACTTCTCCGATGTGGCCCAGGGCCGCTGCACGCTGGATCTGGCCGCTGTGGAGCATCCAAAGGTCCCCGGCCTGTTCCTGCTCACGGCCCCCGCCCGCCTGCGGGGCCGTCCGGTGTCGGAGGCCCAGATGACTGCCCTTCTGCAGGAGGTCCGCAAACAATTCGACTTCTGCCTGCTGGACGCCCCGGCAGGGCTGGGCACCGGCTTCCAGCTGGCCACCTGCGGTGCGGACCGCTGCGTGGTGGTGACCACGGCAGACGCCTCCTCCCTGCGGGACGCACAGCATACGGTGATGGAGCTGGACCGGTTTCCCGCCGGCACCCTCCATCTGGTGGTGAATCGGGTGCGGAAGAAGCTGCTGCGCCAGCTCCACGCCACCATTGACGATGCCATCGACAAGGCCGGCCTGCCGCTGCTGGGGGTGGTCCCAGAAGACGATGCCCTGCCCCTGTGCATGAACAGGGGCGTACCCATCCTGCTGGCGGACGGCCAGAGCGCCGCCTCCGCCTACCGCAATATTGCGAAACGCCTCCAGGGGGAACGGGTCCCTCTGCTGCGGATCAGATAGAGAAAGGAGTCTTTCATGAATATCGCCCTCATGTCCCACGACAACAAGAAGGAGCTGATGGTGCAGTTCTGCACCGCCTACGCCGGTATTCTCTCCCACCACAACATCTACGCCACCAACACCACCGGCCACATGGTGGCCGACGCCACCGGACTGAACGTCCACTGCTTCCTGTCCTACGCCCACGGCGGCAGCCAGCAGATCGGGGCCCGCATCGCCTACAACGAGTTCGATCTGGTGCTCTTCTTCAACGACCCTAACAACGAGGCCATGGCGGGGGACATCTCCTACATCTCCCGCCTGTGCGACAAGAACAACATCCCCTTTGCCAGCAACATCGCCACGGCGGAGGTGCTGGTGCTGGGCCTGGCCCGGGGCGATCTGGACTGGCGATGCATCGTCAATCCCTCCAACCGCCCCATCGCTTGACATTTTCCCCAAAAACGCATACAATCACTGGAAGCAACCGAGATACCGCGCGGATGCCGCAGCAGTACTCCAATCGCCGGCCCCACAGAGAGGGGCGCACCGCTGAGAGCGGCCCGGCCGGCCTGGACGAAGGACAGCGGCGGAGCGGGGGCGGAGACGCCCACGGCACCCTCCCCGTACCACAGGAGGCAAAAGGAGGCCCGCAGGGCCTTGAATTTGGGTGGCACCACGAAGCGGAAGACGCTCTCGTCCCAAAGCCAGGGGACGGGAGCGTTTATTTTTCCGCCTCCACACAAGAACCCCAAGAAAAGGAGCGATCACCACGGCAAAAATGACCCCCCGGACCCTGTCCGGCTTTATGGAGCTGCTGGCCCCACAGAAAGCTCCGCTTTCTCCGGGGACCCCGTGATCAGACTCAAATCGCCCGAAGTGAATTCGGCCGATTTCAAGGTTTCCGCCTGCGGCAGAAACGCTTGGACGCCGCACTTGCGGCGCATTCCGGGCAGCAGCCCGCATCCCACGAAAAGGAGTTTCGACGATGGCAAAAATGACCCCCCGGACCCTGTCCGGCTTTATGGAGCTGCTGCCCGGACCGCAGCAGCAGATGGAGCGGATCATGGAGATCCTGCGCCGCACCTATTCCCTCTACGGCTTCACCCCCCTGGACACCCCCGTCATCGAATCCAGCGAGGTGCTGCTGGCCAAGGGCGGCGGCGAGACGGAGAAGCAGATCTACCGCTTCCAGAAGGGCGACGCGGACCTGGCCCTCCGGTTCGACCTGACGGTCCCCCTGGCCAAGTATGTGGCCCTCCACTACAACGACCTGACCTTCCCCTTCCGCCGGTACCAGATCGGCAAGGTCTACCGGGGCGAGCGGGCCCAGCGGGGCCGGTTCCGGGAGTTCTACCAGGCGGACATCGACATCATCGGAGACGGCAAGCTCTCCATCATCAACGAGGCGGAGATCCCCGCCATCATCTACAAGACCTTCTCCGCCCTGGGCCTCAAGCGGTTCCAGATCCGGGTGAACAACCGGAAGATCCTGAACGGCTTCTATGCCATGCTGGGTCTCACGGAGAAGTCCGGCGACATCATGCGCACCGTGGACAAGCTGGACAAGATCGGCCCGGAGAAGGTGAAGGGCATCCTCACCGGCGACTTCGCCGTGGCATCGTCCGACGCCGACGAGATCCTGAAGTTCATCGCCATCTCCGGCGGGAACGAGGCCGTCCTCTCCGCCCTGGAGGGCTACCGGGGCCGGAACGAGACCTTTGACCAGGGCCTGGAGGAGCTGAACACCGTAGTCCGGTACCTGGCGGACTTCGGCGTCCCGGCGGAAAACTTTGCCGTGGACCTCACCATCGCCCGGGGCCTGGACTACTACACCGGCACCGTCTACGAGACCACCCTCCTGGACCACCCGGAGATCGGCTCTGTCTGCTCCGGCGGCCGGTATGACAACCTGGCGGAGTACTACACGGACCGCCAGCTCCCCGGCGCGGGCATCTCCATCGGCCTGACCCGGCTGTTTTACGTGCTGGGGGAACAGGGCATGCTGAACCCGGACCTGCCCACCGCCCCGGCGGACGTGCTGATCCTGCCCATGACCGAGGACCTGTCCCCCGCCATCTCCCTGGCCACCCTGCTGCGGGAGAACGGCATCCGCACCCAGCTCCACTGCGAGGAGAAGAAGTTCAAGCAGAAGATCGCCTACGCCGACAAGCTGGGCATCCCCTATGTGATCTTCCTGGGAGAGGACGAGATTGCGGGCGGCGTGGTGGCCTGCAAGGACATGGCCACCGGCGAGCAGACCAAGCTGGAGCCCGCCGCCACCGTCTACCGGATCAAGGCCGGCCTGGCGGAGCGGGAGAGGGGCACGGTCATCCGGGAGTGACCCCCTGCCCCGCAGAGATGCTCTGACACCAGATCTCACCTGTAGAGACAACAAAATCGTGCCCTCAAACAGTCCTAATAGAAATATTTTCTGTTAAAAATACAAACGGTATTTGTGAGAGGTGCTTTTATGAAGACCCGGAAGCTCGTCTGGGTACCTTTGCTGGCCCTGGTCCTGCTGCTGGCCGCCGCGATCTGGTACAGCCGTCCGGTAACATTGCCGGACCTGCTGGGGGACCAGGCCCCCCAGCAGATCAACATCCTGGTCCGGCCCCTGGGGGACCAGGCTCAGGAGCCGGAGACTTCCACGGTGTCGTTGCCCCTCACCTCCCCGGAGGGGGCGGCCCTGCTGGAGCAGCTCCAAGATCTCTCCTTCCGCCGCTCCCTGGCAGACCCGCTGATCCGGCCCCTGGCCGAGGCGGTGAACGCCAGCCATGGGTCCGTCTCCTATGAGGCGGGAGACTGGATGTTCTCCCTCTCCCTCACCGGTACAGACAGCGATTTCGCCGTACTGAACTTCACCGTCCGGGAATGGTCTTACGCCCCGCCGGGGCAAATGGAACTCTACTCCTGCTCCGTCCCGGACAGGGAGGCCGTTGGCAGGGCCCTTGGGGAACAGCTCTAGGCTCTGGCAGCGGAGCATGATCCCAATTCTTAACATCTTTTATATAAATTTCTATTTGTAATCATATTTCCACACAGAAAGGAATCCACAATCATGACACAGAATCGTACCCATACCTGCGGGGAGCTGCGGCTCTCCGACGCCGGCAAGGCCGTGAAGATCTGCGGCTGGCTGGAAAACCTCCGGGAGGTGGGCAGTGAGCTGGCCTTCGCCGTGGTCCGGGACTTCTACGGCACCACCCAGGTGGTGGCGGAGACTGCCGACATGGTGGCCCTGCTGAAGTCCATCAACAAGGAGTCCACCATCTCCGTGGAGGGCACCGTCCGGGAGCGGGACAGCAAGAACCCCAAGCTGCCCACCGGCGACATCGAGGTGGTCCCCAGCAAGATCGAGGTGCTGGGCCGCTGCCAGCACAACGAACTGCCCTTCCCCATCAACCGCAGCCGGGAGGCCGACGAGGCCACCCGCCTGAAATACCGCTATCTGGATCTGCGGAATCCGGAGGTGAAGAACAACATCATCCTCCGGTGCAGCGTGGTGGCCGCCCTGCGGCAGGCCATGACGGAGCACGGCTTCCTGGAGATCACCACTCCTATCCTGACCGCCTCCTCCCCGGAGGGCGCCCGGGACTATCTGGTGCCCGCCCGGAACCACCCCGGCAAGTTCTACGCCCTGCCCCAGGCCCCCCAGCAGTTCAAGCAGCTGCTGATGACCTCCGGCTTTGACCGGTACTTCCAGATCGCCCCCTGCTTCCGGGACGAGGACGCCCGGGCGGACCGGTCCCCCGGCGAGTTCTACCAGCTGGACATGGAGATGGCCTTTGCCTCCCAGGACGACGTGTTCGCCGTGCTGGAGGACGTGCTGCCTCCCATCTTCGCCAAGTACGGCAAGTATGACCGGGCCAGCGGCGCGCCCTTTATGCGCATCCCCTACACCGAGGCCATGGAGAAGTACGGCTCTGACAAGCCGGACCTGCGCATCGACCTGACGGTGCAGGACGTCACCTCTGTCCTGGGTGCCTGCGGCTTCGGTCCCTTCGAGGGGAACGTGGTCAAGGCCGTGGTGGTGTCCGACTTCCATGAGACCCGGAAATTCATCGACAAGACCCTGGCGGACGTGGAAGTCGTCTCCGGCGGCAAGCCCTACTGGTTCCGCCTGGACGAGAACGGCGAGATCGTGGGCGGCATCGCCAAGTTCGTGAACCCCATCAAGGAGCAGGTGATCTCCGCTCTGAATCTGAAGCCCAACGACTTCGTGGCCCTGTCCGCCGGCAAGCTGGGCGCCGCCCAGAAGACCGCCGGCGTGCTGGTGAAGACCCTGGGCGCCGCCGTCCCCGGCCATATGGACAAAGAACAGTATGCCTTCTGCTGGATCGTGGACTTCCCCATGTACGAGATCGGCGAGGAGTCCGGCGAGCTGGAGTTCTGCCACAACCCCTTCTCCATGCCCTCCGGCGGCCTGGAGGTTCTCTTGAAGGCCGAGCGGGGCGAGATCGATCCCCTCAGCATCACCGCCGACCAGTACGACCTGGTGTGCAACGGCGTGGAGCTCAGCTCCGGCGCCGTCCGGAACCACGACCCGGAGATCATGATCAAGGCCTTTGAAATGGTCCGCCTGGGCGAGGAGGACGTGAAGGCCAAGTTCCCGGCCATGTACAACGCCTTCACCTACGGCGCGCCGCCCCACGCGGGCATCGCCCCCGGCGTGGACCGCATGGTGATGCTCCTGGCCGGCGAGGATTCCATCCGGGAGATCATCCCCTTCCCCATGAACAAGAACGCCCAGGACATGATGATGAGCGCCCCCAGCGAGGTCACGCAGAAGCAGCTGGACGAGCTGCACATCGCCATCGTCAAGCCGGAAGACTGACCTCTCTGCAGATTTCCCCGCGTGACCTCGCAGCGCGCCAGTGGCGCGCCGCGCGTGAGCGCGTTCAAGCATTTTCCCAAAGGGAAAATCTTGGGCCGGACGGGCTCTGCCTGTCCGGCCTTTTTTCAATCCGGGGCCCCCATGCGGCCCCGCCGCATGGGGATCACCCAGAAGCAGCTGGACGAGCTGCACATCGCCATCGTCAAGCCCCAGGAGGAAACCCAAAAGGCTTAGGAACTATAAAACAGGCGGATCGCATTCTGCGGTCCGCCTGCTTCCTGTCTTGAGTCAGGACGTTTCTCCCGCCGGCCAAAGTCTGTCAAACCGCTGGGCCGGTGGTCTTCTGCCGCCGCAGTTACCGTCTCCAGGGCGTCTCTTCTCTCCCTGAGACGCCCCGGCAGAGGGATCACTGCCATCGGCATCGCAGCCGTCCGGATTCCGCCGCAACCCGGTAACCGTCTTTTCTTTCCCTCGAAAATGTGGTACACTGCTGATATCTGTACCTCCCATCTGGAAAGGAGCACCTATGAAACGCTTTTTGACGGCGGCACTGGCCGCCCTGCTGCTGTTGTCCCTGGCCTCCTGCGGCGGCACCCCGGCGGATGATGTCCCGGAAATGCCTGATGCCGACACCCAGCCCCAGGAACAGGATACCCCGCCAGAGCCCACACCGGAAGAACTGGCCGCCCAGGAGGTGGAGGACCTGCTTGCCTCCATGACTCTGGAGGAAAAAGTGGGCCAGCTGTTTTTCGTCCGGGTGCCGGACGCGGAAGCGGTCTCTGACGTGAGCACCTATCATCTGGGAGGCTACATCCTCTTCGGCCGGGACACAGCGGACCAGACTGCCGACAGCCTGATCCAGACCATCCAGAGCTACCAGGACGCCGCCGCGGCGGATACCGGCATCCCGCTGCTGATCGGTGTGGATGAGGAGGGCGGCACGGTGGTGCGGGTCAGCTCCAATCCCCATCTGCGGTCCGCCAAATTCCCCTCCCCCCAGAAGGCCTACGCCTCCGGCGGCATGGAGGCGGTCCTGGCGGATACCCGGGAGAAGGACCTGCTCCTCTCCGCCCTGGGCTTCAACGTGAACCTGGCGCCGGTGGCAGACGTGTCCACTGACCCAAACGACTTCATCTATGACCGGACCCTCGGCCAGGACGCCAGCGCCACGGCGGACTTTGTGTCTCAGGTGGTCACCCAGATGTCAGCGGACGGCCTGGGCAGCGTTCTAAAACACTTCCCCGGCTATGGGAACAATGTAGACACCCACACCGGCATCGCCGTGGACCAGCGGCCGCTGGAGACCTTCGAGGCGTCAGATTTTCTTCCCTTCCAGGCGGGCACAGAGGCGGGCGGCGGCAAGACCGCCGTGCTGGTCTCCCACAACATCATGGCGGCGGTGGATGACACCCTTCCCGCCTCCCTGTCTCCGGCGGTCCACGACCTGCTGCGGGAGCAGCTGGGCTTTGACGGCGTGGTGATGACCGACGACCTAGCCATGGAGGCGGTGGCCGCCTACTCCGCCGACGGCGCCGTGGCGGTCATGGCCCTGGAGGCCGGGAACGACCTGGTGATCACCAGGGACTACCGCACGCAGATCCCCAAGGTCATCGATGCGGTGGCAAGCGGAGCGCTGGCGGAAGACACCATCGACACCGCCTGCCGCCGGGTGCTGACCTGGAAGCAGGAACTGGGGATGATTGGAAGATAACCCCCCCGGGGTAGATTCGGGCCGCCGGAGGTTGGCCACGGGAGTTCTGCTCCCGCAAGGGCATTGTCCATGCGGGATGCGCCCCCCATTGTCGTCGTCGCAAAGTCCGCTCAGCTCTGTTTCCGCCTGCGGCGAAAACTGCGCCCGCTCCCTTGCTCCTCCTCTCCCCACCGCGCGGGGCGCGGTGGGGGCCCCGCATAAAGACATCAAAAAGAGAATGCGCCGCGCCCGGTGGAAAAGAAAAAATGTTCGGCGGGTCGGTCTGCGCCAGCGCAGACCTCCTGCCGCCGGCGGGGGAAGGTTGGCGATCCCTTGCGGCAGTCAGGGACAGAAACGCCCGGCCCTTGGGGAGACCTTTAGCCCGGGGAAGTTTGGGATACCTGCTGCTCCTCTTTTCGCTGCCGCTGGCCGGTTGTTGATGAAGGCTTCAGCATAGGACAACGCAACACCTTCTACGACCGCCAGGGGAGCGCGTAGCGACTGCGCAGCCGTTGGCGGCTCTGCCGCTTACGGATGCGGCGTGCCCCTTGCGGGCAAGCGGAACGCGCGGAAGGAGGAACCATTGGAACACTGGTGA
>NZ_JACSNX010000020.1 GCF_016902445.1 Oscillibacter valericigenes
TGCGACCAAAGCGTTTTTTCTCTTTGGACCGTGCACGGCCCGTTTCTCTTTTGGCAAGACCAAAAGAGAAATGGGGGGTGCATTGCCCAGCTATCAACATAGCTGATTCCCGCGTCCAATGGGACGCACCCCTACCCAGGCGCAGTTCGGCGCCCTCAGAACTCCCTTGAAAGGGATCGGAAAGGAACTCCATTTATGGAAACAAAAGAACTGAAATTCGATGCCAACGGCCTGATCCCCGCCATCGTCCAGGACCACTACACCAAGGAGGTCCTGACCTTGGCCTACATGAACGCCGAGAGCCTGGCCATCACCATCGACGAGGGACGGACCTGCTTCTTCTCCCGCAGCCGCCAGGAGCTCTGGCGCAAAGGCGAGACCAGCGGCAACGTCCAGCATGTGGTGTCCATCACCGCCGACTGCGACGCCGACGCCCTGGTGGTGGAGGTGGTGAAGGACGGCCCTGCCTGCCACACCGGGGCGGAGAGCTGCTTCTTCCAGCCGGTCTACCTGTCTGAAGAGCTGAAAGCCTTCAGCTACGAGGGCCTGTACCGTCTGATCCAGGGCCGCAAGACCGAGCCCAAGGAGGGCAGCTACACCTCCTACCTCTTTGAAAAGGGCCTGGACAAGATCCTGAAAAAGGTGGGCGAGGAGTGCACCGAGGTCATCATCGGCGGCCGCAAGGAAGACAAGGAGGAGACCATCTATGAGATCGCCGACCTGACCTACCACGTCATGGTGCTGATGGTCCAGATGGGCATCTCCCTGGAGGATGTGACCCGGGAGCTGGAGAAGCGCCACGTCATCGACCACAAGGTGAAGCAGGAGCGGATGCAATGAGACT
Organism: Oscillibacter valericigenes; assembly: GCF_016902445.1. Taxonomy (GTDB): domain Bacteria; phylum Bacillota; class Clostridia; order Oscillospirales; family Oscillospiraceae; genus Oscillibacter; species Oscillibacter avistercoris. The sequence goes on from NZ_JACSNX010000020.1 coordinate 845, forward strand.
GACACCGGAATGCGGCTCCGTCCACACCCACTCCGTCCTCTGTGACGGCAAGGGGACCCTGGCGGAGATGGCCTCCGCCGCCTTCGGGGCGGGGGTCCGGTACTTCGGCGCCTCCGGCCACAGCCACACGGAGATCCCCCACGACGCGGGCAACGTCCTGCCGGCGGACCTCTCGGACTACCGCAGCCAGCTCCTGGCGCTGCGGGATGCATACGCCGGGCGGATGGAGATTTTGCTGGGCATCGAGCAGGACAGCCGGTCTTCTCAGCCGGTGCCGGACTGGACGGACTACTGGATCGGCTCCGTCCACAATCTGTATGATCCCCGGACGGGAAAGCACCACTGCGTGGACTGGGACCGGGAGAAGCTGTCGGCCTGCCGGGACGAGCTGTTCGGCGGCGACATGCTGGCTTTGACAGAGGGCTATTACCGGGACGTGGCCGCCATGGCGGAGCGGAAGCCTGTCATCCTGGGCCACATCGACCTGGTGACCAAGCTGAACCGGGGGAACGCCCTGTTTGACGAGGAGGCGCCCCGCTACCGGGCGGCGGCGCTGGAGGCTCTGCACCACGCGGACCCGGACGCCACCCTGCTGGAGATCAATACCGGCGCAATTTCCCGGGGCTGCCGGGACACGCCGTATCCGGCGGCGTTCCTCCTGCGGGAGTGGCGGGCCATGGGGGGACAGGTCATCCTCACCGCCGACGCCCACAGCCCGGAGACGGTGATCTTCGGCTACCGCCAGGCGGCGGCGCTGGCAAGGGCGGCGGGATACCGGGAGAGCGTGCTGCTGACGGGCCGGGGCTGGGAGCCCTGCCTGCTGTGAGGGGCGGAGACGCCGGAAAACTTCCATAAAAAAGGCGCGGCAGCTGCCGCGCCTTTCTGTCTGAATGACACTTGTGGGATCCTGTAAAAGTTTGATAAAATATAGGCAAAATACAAGGGAAAACAGGGGAGGAAACCCGCATGTACCAACATGTGATCTTTGACCTGGACGGCACGCTGCTGGACACCATCCAGGATCTGGCGGACGCCGGCAACTGGGTGTGCCGCCGGAACGGCTGGCCGGAGCACTCTGTGGAGGAATTCAAGCGGATGGTGGGCAATGGGATCCCCAATCTGGTGCGGCGATTCTCACCGGAGGGGAGCCGGAGCTCCCTGCTGCTGGCCAGCACCATCGCCCAGTTCTCGGAGTATTACGGCGCCCACAATCTGGACAAGACCCGGCCCTATGCCGGCATCCCGGAGCTCCTGGCCCGCCTGAAGGAACAGGGTGTTACCCTGGCGGTCTACTCCAACAAGGCAGACGGCTTCAGCCGGGAGATCGTGGAGCACTTTTTCCCCGGTGTGTTCCAGCTGGTGCGGGGACAGATCAAGGGGATCCCGGTGAAGCCGGACCCGGCGGGCATCCACGCCCTGCTGCGGGATCTGGCGGTGGAGCCGGCGGAGACGCTGTTCGTAGGGGACAGCGACGTGGACGTGTACACCGGCCACAACGGCGGCCTGAGCGTCTGCGGCGTCACCTGGGGCTTCCGGGGCCGGCAGGAGCTGGAGGCCGCCGGGGCGGACCATCTGGCGGATACGCCGGAGGCGCTGGGAGACTATATCCTGGCATGAGCGCATAAAAGAAGGAGACGGGGCAGCCCGTCTCCTTTTGCATTTACTGGATCTCCAGGGTGCAGCTCTCCGGCAGGGCGGCGGACAGCAGCTGCTCCACACCGGAGACGGCCTTGGCCCGCGCCTCCTCCAGCAGCCCGCTGGACAGGGCCCGCTCCTCCATGGCCGCCTTCTGGTCCGCCTGGAAGGCAGTGAAATCCTCCACCGTGAAGGGGTTGAAGATGGAGGTCTTCTCGTCAAACACCTCCACGCTGTCCTCGTCGATCTCGTGGGAGAGGATCTCCGCCTCCGGCAGCGTGACGGTGACGGTGTCACCGCTGATGAAGACCTCTGCCGCCTCCAGATCTACGCCGGCCTTGATGGTGCCGTCGTAGGTGAGGATGAAGGACTTGGTGGTGAAGGGGATCTTCACGCCGTAAAAGTCGTTGCTGTTCTCGAACTGGGCCATGTTGGTGTAGGCGTATGTAACGGTGGCCAGCTCCCGGATCTCCGTCAGCTGGTTCTGCAGCACCACGGCATCGATTTGCGTGGTGCCGGACTGCCCGGCGGACCAGCGGCCCCCCAGGAAGCAGACGCCGCCCACCAGGGCGCACAGCAGAACGCCCAGCCACAGAGAGCGGGCGGTCTTCAATGGGTGCAGGGGTTCTTTTACAGTGCTCATGGGCCCCCTTTCCGCGGCCGCTGCCGGCTGTGCAGGGCCGCCTGCGGACACGGCGCGCGGACATCCCAGGGGAAGGGGCCGGCGCCGATGTGTTTCCGGTCGATCCCATTGTACCATGTTCTGCTGAAAAGGCAAGGGCCATTCCTGTACAGACCGGAAAGACGGGCAGGGCCGCAGCTTCTGCCGCAGCCCTGCGCATGGAAAAGCTCCCGGCCTGCCGGGAAATCCCGCAGCGCCGCCTTACAGGGCGTCGGGACTGACGGCGTTTTCTCCGTCCTTCAGAAAGCCGTCCGTGTCGTGGACCCGGGCGTTCCGAAGCATCTGCCCGTAGCTCACGCCGATCCGGCCGCTCTGCTTGGTGACGGCATCCTCCACGGTGGGATCTCCACCGGTGAGGGCGTCGTCCTCATGCCGGTCTGCCGGATCCCGGCCGCTGTCGGCGTGATCCTTGTCATTGGGATCCAGGATATCCTCTCCGGCGTCCAGAATGTCGTCGCCGGCGTCCTGAATGGCATCGCCGGCGTCTTCCAGGCTGTCGCCGGCCGTGTTCTGATCACCGCTGTCGTGGCTGGTGTCCTTGTCGTCGCCGCCGCAGGCGGTCAGGGCAAACACCAGCAGGACAGAGGCCAGCAAGAGCCCAAACTGTCTTTTCATGGGTCGACCTCCCTTTGCGCGGTCTTTGATGTGCGATACCCAGGTGCTATTGTCTCCGGCATATGCGGATTTAGCAGCGGAAGTTTCTGCCGGACCACCGCGCAGCTACAGAGAAAAAATGAAAAACCCTCTTGATTTTTCAGGAATACTGTGATATAAAAATAATAATAATTATTATTGTTAAGGAAGAGAGCCTATGCCGCAGCGTTTTTCCCACCAGCGGGAGCGGATCTATCAGGCCGTGCTGGAGAGCCGGGACCACCCCACGGCGGAGATGGTCTACCAGCAGCTGAAGCCGGAGCTGCCCCGCCTGAGCCTGGGGACGGTCTACCGCAATCTCCAGCAGATGGCCCGGGAGGGCCGCCTGGCGGAGCTGGACGGTCCGGCGGCCCGCTATGACGCGGTGACCCGCCCCCACACCCATTTCCGCTGCCGCGGCTGCGGCGCCCTGATGGACCTGGAGACCGTGCCCTATGACGAGACCCTGGACCGGGCAGCCGCAGCCCAGGGCTATGCGGTCGCCGGACATTCCCTGGTATTCACCGGATGCTGTCCCCGCTGTGCGGGGCGGCAGGAGCCGGCCTGAGTATAGACACGCGGAAAAAAGAGAGATCTTGATTATTTTGAAAGGAGCCAGACACATGGAACTGAAAGGCAGCAAGACGGAGGCCAATCTGTGGATCGCATTCGCCGGGGAGTCCCAGGCCCGGAACAAGTATGACTATTTTGCCAGCAAGGCCAAGAAGGAGGGCTACGAGCAGATCGCGGCCATCTTCCAGGAGACCGCGCTGAATGAGAAGGAGCACGCCAAGCTGTGGTTCAAGGCCCTGGACGGCATCGGCTCCACGGAGGAGAACCTGGTGGCCGCCGCCGCAGGGGAGAACGAGGAGTGGACCAAGATGTACGCCGAGATGGCCAAGACCGCCGAGGAGGAGGGCTTCCTGGCCCTGGCGGCCCAGTTCGAGGGCGTGGCCAAGATCGAGAAGACCCATGAGGAGCGGTACTTAAAGCTGCTGGACAACCTGAAGAAGGGCGAGGTCTTCAAAAAGGGCGAGAAGGTCATGTGGTTCTGCCGCAACTGCGGCCACGTGGAGATCGCCGAGAGCGCCCCGGCGGTGTGCCCGGTGTGCAAGCATCCCCAGGCCTATTTTCAGATCAAGGCGGAAAATTACTGAGCCGGTCTGCGGCAGGAGGGACCTCCGAGAGGAGGTCCCTCTTTTCACTGCCCCGCGTCCCGCTCCAGGCGGGCAGCGCTCCGGGCCGCCTGCGCAGAGTTGGAGAAATGGACGAAAAGCCGATGGAAGCTGTTGAAAAATTGTGAAAAATGTGCTAAAAGACGAAAAGACCGTGAACGGTTTCGGTGAAATTTTAAAATGTTTGTGAAAAACGCCGTTGACTGTCTTCCAAAAACCGGGTATGATGATATCAGAAAAATCATCGGTCGTTATCAGAAGCAGTTGGAACTGACTTGGTTGACTTGGTATAGAAAAGGAGAGCTGTATCATGTATACGCAGGAGATCACTGTCAATAATGAGGTGGGTCTGCACGCGCGGCCGGCCACGTTTTTTATCCAGAAGGCAAATGAGTTCAAGAGCGGCATCTGGGTCGAGAAGGAAGACCGCCGTGTCAATGCAAAGAGCCTGCTGGGCGTTCTGTCCCTGGGCATCGTGAAGGGGACCACCATCACCCTGATCGCCGACGGCGCTGATGAGAAAGAGGCTGTCGAGGCTCTGGTGGAGCTGGTCAAGGACAATTTCGGCGAATAAGCGGACATCCGATATGAAGTGACGGACACGGCCCTGCGGCGCGCAAGGCCGTGTATCTTTTATGCAGGGAGGCGGAAGCGGTGACAAGGGAAGAGCTGCGGGAGAAGGCCAACGACCTGCCCCTGGCCCCCGGCGTCTATCTGATGATGGACAAGACGGGCAAGGTCATCTATGTGGGCAAGGCCAAGAAGCTGAAAAACCGGGTGAGCCAGTATTTTCAGGACAGCGCCTCCCACACCGCCAAGACGCGGAACATGGTGTCCCAGGTGGACCGGTTCGACACCATCTTCGTCACCAGCGAGTTCGAGGCCCTGGTGCTGGAGAACTCCCTCATCAAGCGGCACATGCCCCGCTACAACATCCTGCTGAAGGACGACAAGGGCTACCCCTTTGTCCGCCTGTCCAGGGAGGCGTATCCCCGCTTCACCCTGGTGAACAAGATGGCCCAGGACGCCGCCCGGTATTTCGGCCCCTTCGGCGGCCGGTTCGAGACCCGGCAGGCCCTGGACGCGGTGCTGTCCGCCCTGCGGCTGCCCACCTGCAATCGCAAATTCCCCCGGGACATCGGGGCGGAGCGGCCCTGCCTGAACTTCCACATGGGCCGGTGCGACGGGTTCTGCCGCCCGGAGATGACGGCGGAGGAGTACAATCGCCGGATCGAGCAGGCGGTGCAGCTGCTGGAGGGAAAGAGCAAGCAGCTCCTCCGGGACATGACCGCCGAGATGGAGGCGGAGGCGGAGGAACTCCACTTCGAGCAGGCGGCCATGCTCCGGGACCGGATCAATGCCATCGGCGCCCTGGGGAAGAAGCAGACCGTCATCGCCGGCCTCTGCGCGGACACGGACATCTGGGGGCTGTACCGGGGCTCCGGCAAGTGCTGCTACGCCATCCTCCACATGGAGGAGGGCAATCTGGCGGGCCGGGAGACAGAGCTCTTCACCGCTCCCAACGAGGAGACGGAGGCGGAGATGCTCTCCGCCCTGACGGCCCAGTACTACCTGCCCCGGTCCATCCTGCCCCACGAGATCCTGCTGCCCTTTGAGACGGAGGACTGCGCCGAGCTCTCCGAGGTCCTGACCCGCCGGGCGGGCCACAAGGTGTGGGTCCACGTGCCCCAGCGGGGGGAGAAGGCGGAGCTGCGGGCCATGGCGGAGCGGAACGCCCGGGAGGAGGCAGAGCGGGCCACCACCGCCGAGGAGCGGACCGCCTACACCCTGGAGCTGCTGGGGAAGATGCTGAACCTGCCGTCGCCCCCAAAGCGGATGGAGTCCTTCGACATCTCCAACACCGGCAAGAGCGACATCGTGGCCTCCATGGTGGTGTACAGCGGCACCCGGCCGTTGAAATCCGCCTACCGCCGGTTCCGCATCCAGTCCCTGGAGGGGCACCCGGACGACTACGCCTCCATGCAGGAGGTGCTGCGCCGCCGGCTCCAGCGGGCGGCGGACGGGGACGAAAAGTTCCTGCCCCTGCCGGATGTGTTTCTCATCGACGGCGGCGAGACCCACGCCCGGGCGGCCCAGGCGGTGGCCCGGGAGTTCGGGGTGGAGGTGCCCATCTTCGGCATGGTGAAGGACGACCGCCACCGCACCCGGGCCCTGGTGACGCCGGAGGGCCGGGAGATCGGCATCGTCACCCAGCAGGCGGTGTTCTCCCTCATCGGCCAGATCCAGGAGGAGACCCACCGCTTCGCCATCACCTACCACCACGAGAGCCACAGCAAAAGCGCCACCCGCTCCGCCCTGGACGACATCCCCGGCGTGGGCCCCAAGCGTCGGGCGGAGCTGCGGAAGCACTTCGGCACCATCAAGGCCATCCGGGAGGCGGACGTGGAGACCCTTGCCGCCGTGGTGCCCCGCTCCGCCGCCCAGGCGGTGTGGGACCACTTCCACCGGTTGGAGGACCAAAAGAAATAGGCATACCACGGAAAAAAGAACCGCCCGGAGCCATCGGCTCCGGGCGGGTTGCTTGTCAGTAGTTGATTTTACGGAGGACCCAGGCGACAGCAGCCGCCAGGGCCACCCCGAACAGCATTCCCTGGTAACATATGATGAGGTAGAGCAGCAGAAAGCCGATGTACTCACTGTTGTGATAGCCGGTGACCGCCGCCACCAGATGGAAGGTGGTGTTCGAGTTCAGAGCCGAAAGGAGGAGCAGACCCAGCCAGACCGCCAGGACCAGCACCCAGGGCCAAATCCGCCGACCCCGCCGGGCCCACAGGAAAAACGGCACCCCCGTCACCAGGGCCGAGATACAGGCGTAGAGGAACAGGGACAGGAGTGTCGATATGAGGGGAACTGTCCCAAAGAAAAGAAACATCAGATCCCCCCACTAAGGTGCAGCCGGCGCCGCGAAGATCACCAGCACCGCCAGGGCCAGTTCCCGTTTGGACCAGGACTTCACGCAGCTCACATCCTTCCTGATGATGGGGCTTTTTTTCATTGTATCAAGACGGGCCGGGCCCGTCAAGAGCGGAACAGCCCCCGGCGGACCATGGTCCGCCGGGGGCTGGTTTCAGTCGATCTCCTTGTACATCAGCTTGTAGTAGCTCCACTGGCGCCATTTGAGGACCTGTGCCGCCTGCTCCGCTGTCAGCTGGTCCGTCAGGGTGCCGTCCGCCGGCAGATAGGCCTGCTTCTGCACCACCGGCAGCTCCCGCCGCAGCTGGTTCAGGAAGTCGAACCAGGGGCTCTCCTCAGTCCGGCCGGAGAGCTCCAGCACCGCGGCTCCCAGGAAGGCGGCGGAGAGGTCGCCGTCTGCCGGCAGGTCCAGGGACGCCGCAGCGGCCTCCCAGTCCAGAGCCTCCGCCCCGGCGTCGTTGGTCCAGATCACATAGGGCGTCTCATAGGAGGTCAGCGGGTCCCACTCCGGCCGGGCGGTGAAGCCCAGCTCCGCGTAGGCCAGCTGGTTGTCCCCCAGATAGGGCAGGTGGTCCCCGAAGAATACCAGCACCACCGGCTCTGACCGCTGGGAGAAGTAGTCCACCAGGCGGCCCAGCATGGCGTCCGCGTCCCGGGCGCCCTCGACATAGACCTTCAGCAGCGTCTCCACCTCGTCGGACACCGCCGCATTCAGCGGCACCTCCGGGTAGTCGTAGCCCTCGCCGTACTTGTCCGGGGTGTAGGACATGTGGTTCTGGATGGTGGTGGTGTAGTGGAACAGCGTCTCGCCGGCGGCCGCGGCGTCCTCAAATTCCTGTTCGATCAGGCCCGCCATGTAGTCGTCCGTGACCCAGCGGCCCTTGTATTCCAGGTCCTCCATCTGATCGGCGAACACCGTCTCCTCCGCCCCCAGCCAGCGGTAGACGTTCTCCCGGTTATAGAACCAGTCATCTCCGGGGTGGAAGAAGGAGGTGTGGTAGCCGTCGCCGCCGAACACCCGGAACAGGCTGTCCAGGTTCCGGTTCACCACCCGGAAGGAGGACGTGGTGGCGGCGGAGAGGGCGTTGGTCTGCATGCCCGTCAGCACGTCGAACTCCGTGTTGGCGGTGCCCCCGGCAAAGCCGGGCACCACGATATGGCCGGTGACGGCGTGGGGGTCCTCCCGCAGGGCGTGGAGATTGGGCAGGGGGTCATTTTCCTCTGTAAAGGCGAAGGCGGGGTCATCTGTGATGTCGGAGAAGGCCTCGTCCATCACCATGATGACATTCACATCCGCGCCCAGGCCCGTCTCCCCGCCGGAGTCCCAGCGCTCCGCCTCCGCCCGGTCAAAGCCCTCCGGCCGGTCCACCGGATAGGTGGTGAACTGGTGGCAGAAGCAGTAGGGGAATCCCAGCTCGTTGAACACGGAGGGAATGTAATAGGCGTTGGACACCCGGAAGGAGTTGTACAGGTCGTTGGAGGCGTAGACCGTCAGGATCAGCCCCGCCAGGACGGCGAAGCTGGCCGCCGCGCCCAGCAGGCTCCCCAGCCAGCCCCGCAGGCGGGCGACAGGGAAAGGGCGGCTGCCCGCGAAGAGCCCCAGGGCCGCCAGCGCCAGAGAGAACAGCACCACCACAGCGATGGCCGACACCGGGAAACGGATGTCATAGGTCCCCACGGCGCTGCCGACTTCCTTCAGCAGGGCGAAGTCCCGGGGGAACACCGGCTCGTCCCGGACCTCGATCTTGATGCGGTTGGCGATGGACAGGGCGCAGACGGCGAAGTTCACCAGCGCCGCGCCGAAAAAGACGTTTCGGAACAGGCAGGTGAACACCAGCAGCAGCATCCCCACCGGCAGGCAGTTGAGGACGATCAGCAGGGGCTGGCTGCGAAAGACGGCCAGCACGCTCCGCAGGGCGTTGGGCTGGCACCACAATGCCAGCAGGGTGATGGCGCCTGCCAGCAGAACGGCGGCCAGAAGCGTGGCCCACAGGGGCAGGCGGACTTTTGGGAAACGGTCATGGAGCTTCAAGGGCGGACGGTCCTTTCCGGTTGGATTTCCTCACACACAGAATACATCCATTATAAGAGATTTCCGGAAAAAAGCAAGGCTCCTATGGAGCGTAGGGTGCCTTTGGGACAGTTTTGTGGTATGATACGGCTGGAAAAGGAGCGGATGACATGGACGCAAAGGCCACCGGCGGGCTCATCGCCCGGCGCCGGAAGGAACAGAACTGGAGCCAGGGGGACCTGGCGGAGCGGCTCCACGTGACGGACAAGGCCGTCAGCAAATGGGAGACCGGCCGGGGCCTGCCCTCGGTGGACCTGCTGGAGCCCCTGGCGGAGGCTCTGGGCCTGACGGTCAGCGAGCTGCTCAGCGGCCGGGAGCTGACACCAGAGGAGCTGCCCAAAGCGGCGGGGGAGCAGATCATGGAGAGTATGCGGAAAAACCGGAGGCGGATTTGGCAGGGGGTCTTGGCGGCCCTGATGGCCGTGGCCCTGGCCGCTGGGGTGTATGTGGGATACCACTATGCCACTTCTGTATTGGGGCGCTCTGTAACGGAAGCGGACCGGGAAGGGCTCAGACGGCAGGCCATTACCTACTTGAGCAGCCGGCAGGAGCAGTCACATTCGGAATTTGTCTACAATGAACTGACAGTTGTGGACCTGGAGCAAAAAGGAGACTATCTGGCGGCCCTCTGCGTGGACGGTAATGGCCATTGGGAGATCTGCATCTACGAGCGGGACAGCGTGTTCCCGGATCGCTGGCGGGCATATGGCGGCACGTTCGGCACAGAAGCCGGGCAGATCTTTGATATAGACTTTAGAGACCAACAGGGAAACGCCATCATTATCATGGCGGGCTGGGGCCTGCCCCGGGACATCGAAGGCTACTCCTTCAAAATCGATGACGTCACCTACACGTACTCGAAAGTGTTTGCGGGGATGTTTCTGGATCTGTTCATCCTCCCGGACAGCGGCGACGTTGCGTTCACAGGGCTGAAGCTTCTGGATGAAAACGGCAATCCCCTGCCCTATGAAAATCCACGGGAACCCGGTCTCACATAAGACAAAAATCCCCTCTGTTCGACAATAGAGGGGATTTTTCGCATAAGGTTATACAAATCGTATCGAATTTCGAAGAAATTCGGATCCATTTTCGGCAGGACATACGCCTGCCGAAAATACTTTGACCCGTGCGCCTTGGGCGCACACACCAGTCCGCGCCCAAGCCACTGAAAGCGGCGCGGAAGTACCCTTGGGGTGCAGACTGGTGAGGGGGAATCGTGGAGGCAGACCAAAGGTCTGCCGGAGCGTAAAGGGGGGACGAAGTCCCCTCTTTAGAACGTCACGACTTCTTGCTGGGGCTTCTCACACGGACCGATGGAGATCACGTGCAGCACCGGCCCCTTGCCCTTGTAGGCGGCGTGGTTCTCCACCGCCATCCGGCCGGTGACCTCGATCCAGTCCCGGTTCTGGTACTGGTTCAGGTTCATGCCCTTGGCGATGAGGCCCATGAACTGGATGTCGTTCTCACAGCAGGTCATCACAAAGCGGCCGGGGCAGTGGATGCCCGGGTACTTCTTGGAATGGCACATGATGAGCTTCATGTGGACCATCTTGCCCGCCCAGCGGTCCGGGTGGTCCATCACGTCCACGTACCAGACGCCGAAGTCGTCGTCCGGCACGTCGATCAGGTCCTGGTTCAGGTCGAAGGGGCACTCGTCGCCGGTGAGGTAGTCCTCGCTGGTGCCGTCCTCCATCTCCAGGTAGATGTCCGCCCGGCGGTTCACCATCCGCAGGTTCCGCTTGCGCAGGGCGTCCCGCAGCTCCGGGGTGCAGCGGTTGAACACCAGCATGTCCGCGTTGGTGATCTTCTCCATCATCAGCTGGCCCATGTTCTTGGCGTACATCTCAAAGGTGGGGGCGTAGACGAAGGTCATGATCTGATACAGCACCCAGTTGGCGGGCAGCACCTCCCGGTACAGCCGCTCCATCTGCCACATGCCGTTGTACTCGATCAGCACCTGTTTGGGGTGGTATTTCTTCTCCAGCTCCTTCAGGTAGGAGCACTTCAGGTCCTCCTCATCCTCGATGGTGATGACCGTCACATTGTCCAGGGCGTTCTTCTCGTATTCCTCCTCACCCTCCTCACAGCAGAGCAGCAGGGTGGGGTCTTGGCGGGCGAAGCCGTCCTCCAGGATGCCGTTGATGAAATTGGTCTTGCCGGCGTCCAGAAAGCCGGCCACCAAATATACAGGAATATCAGCCATTGTAACGTGCGTTTCCTTTCGGGTAAAATGCGCGGAATGAAGGCCCGGGCAACAGAAGGCCTGTCTTTCGTCACCGGGCACCACGCCTGGCTGACCGCCAGACTCCGCAGCGCGCTAAAGTTCTTTTGGCTCTTTTCTTTCAAGAAAAGAGCTCACAGGCCGAACAGCTCCGCCAGCTTGTCCTCCTTCAGCTCGGCGCCGATGACACACAGCCGGCCGGTGTAGTCGGGATGGCCCGCCCGGACCTCGTGCTCTTCGGGGACGAAGTCGAACTCGATCCACGCTCCGCCCTCGCCGTTGACAATGCCCTTGGCCCGCAGGATCTTGCCGTAGTCGCCGGAGTCCAGGGCCGTCAGGATCCGCTGGATGTCCGCCTGGCTGAACACCTTGGGGGTCTCCCTGCCCCAGGAGGTGAACACCTCGTCGGCGTGGTGGTGATGGTGGTGGCAGGAGCAGTTGGGGTCGTCGCACTCGTGGTCGTGGTCATGGTGGTGATGCTCATGCTCTTCATGGTCGTGATGATGGTCGTGGTCATCATGATCGTGATGGTGCTCGTGTTCCCCGTGGTCATGGTCATGATGGTGCTCATGCGCATCATGGTCATGATGGTGGTGCTCATGCTCGTGCTCCGCCTCGTCGGCGGCGTGCTCGGCCCGCATCTTTTCCAGCAGCTCATCTGCCAGGGACACCTTCTCAATGGCGGAGAGGATGACCTTGCCGTCCAGCTGGTCCCAGGGGGTGGTGAGGATGGCGGCGTCAGGGTTCTTCTCCCGCAGCATGGCCACGGCGGACTCCAGTTTCTCCTGGCTCAGCTTCTGAGTCCGGGAGAGGATGATGGTGCCGGCGGACTCGATCTGGTTGTTGTAGAACTCGCCGAAGTTCTTCATGTAGACCTTCACCTTGGTGGCGTCCGCCACGGTGACGAAGCTGTTCAGCTTCATGTCGTCGGTCTCGTCGGCGGTGTTCTGCACCGCCACGATCACGTCGGACAGCTTCCCCACGCCGGAGGGCTCGATGAGGATGCGGTCCGGGTGGAACTGGGCCTGCACGTCCTTCAGCGCCTTGTGGAAGTCCCCCACCAGGGAGCAGCAGATGCACCCGGCGGACATCTCGCTGATCTGGACGCCGGACTCCTTCAGAAAGCCGCCGTCGATGCTGATCTCGCCGAACTCGTTCTCGATGAGCACCAGCTTCTCGCCGGGGAAGGCCTCCGCCAGCAGCTTCTTGATGAGGGTGGTCTTGCCGGCCCCCAGGAAGCCGGAGACGATGTCGATCTTGGTCATGGTATCAAGTCCTTTGCATGAAAATTTTTTCCGAACCTTATCTTACCACCAAACTGAAAAAAAGCAACTCCCCGGGGAAAAAATTCACGAAATCCGCCTGTTTCCTCATTCTGACAGGGGGAACAGCGACCGTTCGTAGTCCCGGACGAACCACCGCAGCCGGGTCCGCCCCCGGGAGACCACGGTGTGGCCCTCCGCCTCCAGCAGCGCCCGCTGGGCGGGGATGCCGCCGGGGTACTTCTCGTTCAGCTCCCCGCCGGCCTTCAGGGTCCGCCAGTAGGGGGTGTCACGCTCCGGCCGCTGGAAGCTGGCCCAGGCGGCCATGGAGATGAAGATGCCCGCAGTCATGGGGTCGGTGAAGTCCGCCTGATGCCGCCGGGCCAGATGGGCCCGGATCTCCCCCGCCGTGGTGAGCCTGCCGAAGGGGACGGCCCGCATGACGGCGTCATAGGCCAGGGGCGGCGCCAGGAGCATCCGGCTGCCGCCGTATTTTGCGATGGTGCCGGGGTCCGTTACGGTCTGGACCCTGGGCATATCCCGCGGCTGACGCAGCATGGCGTTGAAATCCTTCTGGGCCTCTTGGGTCATGTGCAACACCTCCGCCCCCAGTATAGCGCATCGGGGCCGGTGCCGCAAGGCACGGCTTCAGCGCCTCCGCCGGGCGCGGCGCGCCCGGCGGATCACCGGCTGGAAGGACTCCAGCTCCCGGGCGGCGGTGCCGGAGAGCAGAAGCAGGGAGATCAGATTGGGCACCGCCATCAGGGCATTGAAGATGTCGGAGAGGTCCCAGACCACCTCCAGGCTCTGGGCGGCGCCGAAAAACGCCGCCAGGGCGAAGAGGATCCGGTACAGGGGAATGGCCCGGCCGCCGAAGAGGTATGCAAAGGCCCGCTCTCCATAGAACTCCCACCCCAGGATGGTGGAGAAGGCGAAGAGCACGATGCCCAGGTTCACCAGCAGTGCGCCGAAGGGGCCCAGCACCGTCTCAAAGGCCAGGGCGGTGAGGGCCGTGCCGTTCACCGGCGCGCCGGAGGCGTACGCGGTCCCCAGCACGCCGGAGGCGCAGATGCACAGGCCCGTCACGGTGCAGATCACCGTGGTGTCGAAGAAGACGCCGGTCATGCTCACATAGCCCTGGCGGGCGGGGCTGTCGGTGACGGCGGAGGCGGCGGGGATGGCGGCGGAGCCCATGCCCGCCTCGTGGGAGAAGCAGCCCCGGGCAATGCCCCAGCGGGCGGCTTCCAGAGCGGAGGCGGTCAGCGCCCCTGCCGCTCCGCCTGCCGCCGCCGTCGGGGAGAAGGCCAGGCGGACCATCTCCGCCACGGCCCCCGGCAGGGCCGTCAGGTGCCCCAGCAGCACCGCCAGGCCCGCCAGCAGATAGAGGACCGCCATGGCGGGGACCACCGCCGAGCAGACCCGGGAGATCCGCCCGATGCCGCCCCGGATGATGAAAAAGGCCAGCAGGGCCGTCGCGGCGCCGGAGATCCGGGCCGGGAGGGCAAAGCTGTCCTCCAGGGCCAGAGCGATGGAGTTGGCCTGGGCCATGTCGCCCATCCCCAGGGAGGCCGGGATGGTGAAGAGGGCGAAGCAGAGCGCCAGCGCAGCGCCCAGCCGCTTTGGCCGCAGGCCGTGCCGCATGGTGTACATGGGGCCGCCGCACATCTCGCCCCGGTCGCTGCGGCGGCGGTACTTGACGGCCAGCAGGCACTCCGCACATTTGGAGGAGAGGCCGAAGAGGGCGGAGAGCTCCATCCACACCAGGGCGCCGGGACCGCCTGCCGCCAGGGCCGTGGCCACCCCGGCGATGTTGCCGGTGCCGATGGTGGCGGCCAGGGTGGTCATCAGGGCGGAGAAGGGAGACACATCCCCGGCCCCCCGGGCCCCGGAGCGGGTCTGCCGGCCCAGCACGCTCCGCAGGGCCCACCCCAGGTTCCGCCAGGGGAGAAAGCGGGTGCGCAGAGTGAGAAAGACGCCGGTGCCCATCAGCAGCGCCAGCATCCCGGGGCCCCAGACCAGGCGGTCGATCCGGGCGATCCATGCAGCGACGGTCATGAAAGCAGCTCCTTCCCAGTGGGAGATACTTCCAGCATAGCGGCTTTCCGGCGTTTCATGCCATCAAAAAACCGCGGGCGCCCGGAAGGCGTCCGCGGGTATGGGCGGATTCAGCTCTCCATGTGCCGGCCCAGAAAGGCGGCGATGGTCTGGGCCAGCTTGTACTCCGTGTCGCCGGTGACGGCGGCGCCGTCGCTGGTGATGAACAGCACCAGGCCCAGCAGGTCCCCCTCCGCCAGGATGGGGGCCGCCACGGCGGTCAGCAGGGCGTCACTGCCCTCAGTGACCGGCAGGGGCTGGCCGTCGCCGGTGTACTGGTAGATCTTCCGGCCCTCCATGATCCGCTCCAGCTCCGGCGTGATCCGCTTGCCCATCAGCTCCCGCTTGCTGCCGCCGGCCACGGCGATGACCGTGTCCCGGTCCGTGACGGCGCAGACGCTGCCGGTGGAGCGGCTCATGGTCTCGCAGAGCTCGGTGGCGAAGTCCTCCACGCCGCCCAGCAGCGAGTATTTCTTGAAGATGACCTCGCCCTCCCGGCTGGTGTAGATCTCCAGGGGGTCACCGTCACTGATAACATTGGCATGGAACACCTTGTCCGGATGCTGTTTTGCCTCCTGGACGATGGTGACAGGTGAGATATGTCCCATGCCTGGCTTAAAATTTACGGTACCCTCCGGAACCTCGGCCATGGCGGCCACGGCGGCTTCCTCCGCCGCGCCCTCCGACAGCGTCCCGCTGCGCAGGATGCTGTCCACGTCCGCCTGGAGCTGGATCTCCAGCCGGTCCTCATAGACCTTGATCTTCCGGATGATCAGCTCCAGGTCCCGGCGCTCCAGCCGCTCTTTATTCAGGATGTCCCGGAACACCTCCATGGCCGTGCGGGCCGCCCGGTTCACCCGGATAATGGTGTTGCGCTTGTCGGACAGCAGCTCGATCTGGTGACCGATGCCCTCGATCCTTTTTTGCAGGTCGCCCTCCAGCTCGTCGTAGGTCTGCTCCAGGATGTCCTCCTGGTCCGGGTGCTTCATCAGATCCCGGATGCGCTGGCGCTTGGTGACCTTCAGCTCCTCCTGGAGGTCAGAGAGCACCTCCGCCAGGCGGTCGGCGCTCTGCTCCGTCTCCGCCACGTCCTCCTGCTCCCGGGCCAGGTCCTCGTTGAGCCGCTCCAGCATGTCTGCCGAGTGATCCATCACCTGCCGGACGTAGGCTTTCAGCAGCTCGTCCAGCTTGTCGGCCCGGATGTGGTGGCTGGTGCAGCCCTTCAGGCCCCGGCGGTGGTAGGTGCCGCAGGTGTAGGCGCTCTTCAGGTCGCTACGGCTCAGGGAGAACATGGGGGCTCCACAGTCCCCGCACACCAGGAAGCCAGAGTAGGTGTTGTCATACTTCTTCACCCCTCGGTAGTGGGAGGTGGAGCGCTTTTCCCGCAGGGCCCGGGTGGTGGCGAAGGTGCGGTAGTCGATGATGGCCTGGTGGTGGTTTTCGATGACGATCTGCTCCTCCTCGTCCCGGCGCACATCTTTGCCGTTGATCTTCCTCCGGGTGTACTTCCCCTGCCGCAGGGTGCCGATGTAGAAGTCGTTGTCCAGGATGCCCTGGACCGTCACGATGGCCCAGACGGGCTTCACCGTCCGGCTGTACTCCTCTCCGGCGGCCTCCTTCCGGTCCCGCTCCGCCATGCGGGGGGTGGGGACGCCCTGGTCGGTAAAGTAATTGGCGATCTTCTTATACCCCCAGCCCTCCTCGTTGTAGAGGCGGAAGATGGTGCGCACCACGTCCGCCTCGGTGGGGACGATCTCGAACTCCTGCCTTTTGTTCACGATGTAGCCGTAGGGGGCGGCGCAGATCCATTTTCCGTCCGCCTGCCGCCGTTTGATGACGTTCTTTACCTTTTTGCTGGTGTCGGTGACCGGCATCTCGTTGATGAGGAACTGGAACTGGATCTTCAGCCAGTCGTCGTCATTGGGAAAATCGATGTTGTCCCCAATGGAGATGATCCGCACCCCGGCGTCCCGAAGATCCTCCAGCTCCACCAGCCCCCGGCTGTTGCGCCGGGAGAAGCGGGAGAAGTCCTTCACCACCAGGATGTCGTACTGGTGGGACATGAGACCCCGCCGCATGGCCTGGTAGCCCTCCCGCTGCTCGAAGGTGTAGCCGGAGCGGTCCCGATCCTCGTAGAAGGTGAGGGTGCTGCCGGGGAACTTGTGGGCCACGAAGTCCTGGATGATGGCTTTCTGGTTCTCGATGGACACGTTGTCCCGGTCCAGCTCGTCGTCCACGGAGATTCGGGTGTAGCCGGCGATGTCAAAGGTCTCGGTCATGTGCTGCCGCCCCCTTTCAGATATTTTTCCATGGCCCTGTCAAAGTCGGAGATGTAGTCGGCGTCCTGCTTTTTGCGGAACTCCTCATACACGGCACCCACCTTCTTCATCGCTGCCTCGCGGGAGATGCGGCCCTTGCCCTCCAGCACGTTCCGGCGGTTGTTGGTGAGGAATAGGTCGGTCTCCCGCAACCAGTCCTCCATGGACATGGGCACCTGGTCCTCCGCCATCAGCTCGGCGTAGTCGATGAACATGGTGACAAGACGGTTGAGGCGGGAGATCTCTTTCTCATTCAAGTAGTTCTTGGCCACCAGGGTGTCACTTTTCAGAATCTTCCCGTCCGGCGCTCCCTTCCAGGTGGTCAGACCCATGGTGGGGCTGTCCGGGTTGGCCCGCTCCGAGATCAGCTCCGCCGCCGTCTTGCCGGTGACGGCGAAGTGGAGCTTGTTCTGGACGAAGGCGTAGAAAGCCCGGGTGGTCTCGCTGTTTTTGTCGTAGTCATAGCTACACTGCTCGAACACATCAGCGATCTTCTGATAGGCCCGGCGCTCACTGGCCCGGATTTCCCGGATGCGCTCCAGCAGCTCGTCGAAGTAGTCCCTGCCGAAGGGGCGGCCGTTTTTCAGCATCTCATCGTTGAGGACGAAGCCCTTCTGGATGTATTCCTTCAGCGTTTTGGTGGCCCACTGGCGGAACCGGGTGGCCTTCTTGGAGTTCACCCGGTAGCCCACAGCGATGATGGCGTCCAGGTTGTAGTGCTCCAGGGTGCGGCGGACCTGCCGGGAGCCCTCCTGACGAACCACCGAGATTTTCTCGGTAGTTGCCTCCGGCGTCAGCTCCTCCTCAGCGTAGATGTTTTTCAGATGCAGGGAGATGTTGTCAGTGGAGCAGTCAAACAGCTCCGCCATGCCGCTCTGGGTGAGCCAGAAGGTCTCGTCCTGAAATACCACGCTGACGAACTCCTTCTCGCCTCCGTTTTCATAGAGCAGAATCTCCCCCCTGGGACTTGGCTGTTTCTCCATAGGTTCCTCCTTCCAACAATAAGGTTTTATCTATCGTTCTTATCTCAGATAACATTGTATATGAACTTTCCCGAAATTGCAAGGGGAAACGCAAAAATTTGGGGAGGCAGTTTGGCCGCCTCCCCATTTTTTTACGAACCCATCACCAGCCCGGCCTGCTTCTCCGCCTGGACTTCCTTCTCTGCCAGCCGCCGGCGGTTGTAGAGCAGCAGGTCCCGGGTCTGCTGGTACAGATCCTCCTCCCCGGAGAGAAAGACCGCCACCAGATATTTTTGATCCTTATATTGCTGATAGATAGGCTTCAGCGACTCCCGGAAGGCGGGGTCGTCCCGCTCCTCCCGGGTGAGCCAGAGCTCCACGATCTTGCTCTGCTCCCTGATCTCCATGCGCAATCATCGATCAACCCCTTTCCCATATTTTCCTCTCTGAAAAGGAAAATATTCACATGGACTGCTCCCATTTCTGTTCTTCTTCGTGGTCATCGGCTTTGTGTCCCATGGCAATCTTCTTTTCCCTCTCCTTGCGGAGAGCTTTTTTGTCACCGTGGTGGTGCGTGGTGGTGGCGTCCCTCACGGGATCAGCGTGTGCATCATGTTCCAGAGTTTTTCCCAACTGAACCAGACCGCCCACAGCACGCCCCCAGTCAACGCCAGGGCTGTCAGCCCCAGCAGCAGACTGCTCCAGGAGATGTCTGGCAGGCGCAGTTTGGGAAGTCTGAGCCTGGGCAGAGAAAAATGCCGCTCTCTCTTTTTCCCAGCCTGTTTCAGCTCCGCCCTCATTTGGGCCACATCCCCCGCCAGCGCCTCCAGTTGGGCCTGGGTGGGGAGCTGCCCCACCTGTCGGCCCAACGCCCGAAGTAGGGCCTCCTGTGGGCCAACGCTGGCCTCCAGGCGCTCCAGCCGGTCGCTGTTCGTTTTTTCCAGCCGGTACAGGGCAGTGAGCGCCGCCAGCAGATCGTCCCAGTTCTGCCCCGTGGGGGCATCCGGCGGCGCGGCCGGTGCGGACGGGGCCGGCGGCTGGTTCAGCCGTTTCAGTTCTTCCACGGACAATCTCTGCCCGGATCCGGAATTCACGTTCCATGACCTCCTTGGTGTACTTTTCCTCGTGGAGCCGGTCATCCCGGCACTTCATGCCCTCTGGCGTGGTGTAGGTGATGTTCTTCCGGCTGTCCATCCAGCGCACCTGGTAGCCCTCGCTCTCCATCAGGGAGAGGAACTCGTCTTTGGTAGCAGAGTATCTCATGCACTGGTCGATGGTGTTCATCAGCCGGAACTTCCAGCTCTGGCCCTTGGCGGCAGATCGATACTCGCGGGTGCCCATGCCCTGGGACTGTTTTTTCTTCTGCTGTGGTAGGACAGAGAACCCATGCTCCAGACACAGCTCATCCGACAGCTGTCGCAGGCTGCGAAGGGTATTGGGGCCCTGCCGGAGCATTTTCCCGCTCTCCCAGCACACCGCGTTGACAACAAAGTGAGAGTGGATGTGCTCGGCGTCCAGGTGTGTAGCAATCAACACCTCGCTGTCCGGCCAGGCTTTTGCGGCGAACTCTTTCGCCAGTTGGTGAGCCTGTTCCCCGGTGATCACCTCGTCCGGAGAAAAGGACTGGACGTAGTGGTAGAACCAGACGGGGCTGTCCTTGCGGCAGGCGTCCCGGGTAGCCTGGAACTCCCGGTCGGCCAGCTGTGGCGTGCAGTTCTGCCCGCTGACCAGCTGCCGGCCATTCTCGTCCAGTGTTTTTTCATCCTGCGAGATGTATCGTGTCACGCCGCTCAGCGCACCGGCGGACTGCTTTTTGTACTTGATGAAGTTGACGGTGGCCATCAGCGGTGCTCCTGTTCGGCCAGCTCCCGGAGCTGATGGTAGATCCGCCCCAAGGCCTCCAGAGTCTCACACAACCGGACTTCCTGAATCTTGCCCATGTTGGCCAGCACCACCAGCTGGTTGACGTTTCGGCCGATGCCCTTGAGCTCGTGGGTGAACTCTTTCAGCCCGTCGATCACCATCACCCGGTGCCGCAGGGCGGCGGCGCGGACGTAGGCGCCCGTGGACATGTGGGCCGCCTCCGCCTTGGCCTGGATGGTTTCATATTGCTCCGGTGTCACCCGGAGCGTGATCCGTTTCTCTTTTTTCTGCTTCATTCGCACCTCTCGTTTCCTCGTCTCACCAAACGAGAGCCCAGCGGAGCGGGTCTCGTTTGGAAAGGAGACGCAGTGTAGTGAATTTACTTTCGGCTTTTTGCCGAAAGCAAATGATATGGAACTTGCGTCGACGCAGTGGGTCCGGGCTTCCGCCCGGAATACGCCGGTTTTCCGGCGGCGCCAAGACCGACAAAGTCGGACAGGTGCTCTGCTTGCCCTCCCAAAAGGGAGGAGTCCGTTCCCCGGCGGGGCCACCGTTTTCCTGTGGCAGTGATCCGCAGAGAAGGAAGAATGCAAGGGTGCAAAGCCCTTAGGCCGTTACATCCTTACAGCCTTGCTCCGGCAGATGCCAGTACCACTGGCCGCCCCGCTTCTCCGAAATGACACCCAGGTTTTTCTTGGCGATCATCAGGGTGCGCTCCGACACTCCCAGCTCTCTGGCCCGGCTCAGCACGGCCTCGGCGGGCGTGGTCTCCGTGAGCATCCGCTCCAGCTCCTCCTCCATCTGGGTGGTCTTGGTCTGGAACCTCCCGCCGCCGCTGAGCACATCGTCCACCGACAGGTCGCAGGCTCCCTTCCACTGGAAGCCGTGCTCCCCGTCCAGCAGGAAGGCGATGGACTTTCCCTCGGGAGCAAGGCTGTTCTTGTCCTGGGCGACCACACGCACCGTCGGGTCCTCTTTCAGCCGCCCCACCACCAGCACGCTCCGGGCGGCGGCCCGGAAGTCGATGGATCCCAGGCCCCGGTAACCGGCCTTCAGCCCCTGGGCCTTGTTCATGTGCCCGATGAGGATCACGGCACATCCGGTGCGCTCCGCCATGGCCGCCACTCGTTTCAGAACGGGACGCACCTCGTTGGCCCGGTGCATGTCCACACCGTCCCCCAAGTATGCCTGGATGGGGTCCAGCACGATGAGCTGTGCTTTGGTCTGCTGGACCGCCTGCTCCAGCCGCTGGTCACAGAGGGTCAGCTCCCGCTGGCTCTCGTCGATGACCAGCACCCGGGAACAGTCCGCGCCGGCGGCGTCCAGCCGTGGCTTGATGGTGTCCGCCAGCCCGTCCTCCGCCGTCTGGTAGATCACGTTCAGCGGCTCCAGCGCCTGTTCGCTCTCCGGCAGGGCCTCACCCCGGGTCAGGGCGGCGATGATCGCCAGCACGAAGGTGGTCTTGCCCTCGCCAGGGTCGCCCTGGACGATGGTCAGCTTTCCTCGCGG
Source organism: Oscillibacter valericigenes (assembly GCF_016902445.1). Taxonomy (GTDB): domain Bacteria; phylum Bacillota; class Clostridia; order Oscillospirales; family Oscillospiraceae; genus Oscillibacter; species Oscillibacter avistercoris. The sequence goes on from NZ_JACSNX010000020.1 coordinate 22,204, forward strand.
GAGATACGGATACCAGAGCCATTTCACCTCCTCTGCTCTGATCTCGCCCATGGAAATGAGCTTCAGATCAGGTTTCATTTCCTCACATCCTTTCCTGTGTGTTCGCGAAAGCGACCATTCCCTTCCCGCCGTTTTCATGATAAAATCAGAAAAGGAAAACTTACATGGGAAAGGAACTTCCCGATTTTTTGAAAAAGTCGATGCGACGGAAGGGAGGTAGCTCATGGACAGAAAAAGAAAACCCGGCATCTATCTTCTGACAGATGCCGGGGATGCCGTTGAATTGATCCTGGTTTGGCTGGACGGCCGGGAGACGCGCCTGCGGGGACAGTCACCCGCCGAGGAGTTGGTCTCCTTCGTGAACTTTGATTTCTCCACCTATCGGGCCTCCGTGGAGCGTCTGTGGGAGGAGCACGACGTGTTTGAAGAGCGCGATGAAGTGCCCTACGAGGACTATGTGGACTTCACGCGGCAGGCGCTCCCCCTGGCGGAACAGCTCGCAGAGATCGCGCCCGTGGCGTATTGGGACGTTCTGCACTACCTGGGCCCTGCCACAAAGATGCTGTATGACGGCAAGTCCATCTTCCCATCCCGGAAGGCTTTGGCTGTCCTCAACGCGCTGCGCCATCCATATTTTATCCAGAACCGGCTGAGAAACCTGTTCGAGATCGGCTTCGCGGACTTCGAGCGCGGGACTCAACAAGACCGTTTCCGCATGCTGGAGGATACCTGGCCGGGCCTGATCGATCGGGCGTTCCCCATCCGCTTTTTGCCGGAGCCGTCCGGCGCTCCCGTGGGCACAGTCAGGGAATATGCCCTGGACGATCTGTATGAGCTCTGCCTGGCGGAGCTGTCTCTCTACTTTCAGCAGGATCGGCGGCGGATCGCCCGCTGTGAGAACTGCTGGCGGTATTTTGTGCCCAGGACCGAGGCGGAGTCCCGGTATTGCTACGGGGAGATGGACGGGAAGCCCTGCAAGCAGGAGGGGGCAAAGCGTATGCGCCGGTTCCGAGCAGAAACGGACGAGGCGCTGGCGGCCTATGAGCGTCTGCGACGGCGACTGGAGGAGCGGGCCAACCGGCTGGAGCTGGCGGGTCCGGGAGGGGAAAACCACCTGATCCCCTTCGGCAGAACACAGTATGAGGCGTGGTTGGACGGAGCGCGGGAGGCAAAGAAGGCGTATCAGGCGGGCGGTATCTCCGCCGAGGAATTCCTGCGGCGAATCGACGTGGACGGGGAACTGGACGACTACAAAGCAGCGCGGGACACATTCCCCGCGCCCGGCCAGACGCCCTGGCGGGACTACATCAAAAGAGATATGGACTTCGTTCCCGGCAAGCGGTTCACGGACATGCTGTACCTGGATTTGTCAGCGGATAATCCCGCTTGGACCATGATCACCGCCGAGGAGCAGATCCGAAAGGCACGAGGCGGACATGCCAGCCTCCACGACCGCTACGGCGCGAAGGACCCGGTGGACCCCAAGGCCCACGCCAAGGAACTGGAGGAAATGTTTGCCCCTCGCGAGCCTGATCCACAGGTGGAGCTCATGAAACGTTTGATCGCTGAGGCGGCCAGGATCTCCATGGAGACTGTGTGGCCGGAAGAAGATGGTACCTGAGTAACATCATGACTTTTGAATTGAATTTCTCCAAAGGTTTTTTATGGGAAATCTATCAAATAGTTTTCTCTCATCTTCACTCATCTGCTTATAGATCAGTTCAGCCTCCTGAAAGCTCTCCAGCAAAATACTTGCTGCAAGTTGGTATGGAAGGACTATGCCTGGCCTTTCAAGCATGAAAAGATACTCTTTTTCTTCTGCCGATAGAGCCCGCCGCCGTTTCTCAATCTGAAGACGATTGACTATGATGACTTCTTCAGGAATATCGTGATGTTGCTCAACAAAGGATAACAAGTTAAGACAAATATCTAAAACTTCCGTGCTTTTGGTTTGATCATAAAGTTTTAGAAGTTCTAAGGTAAGGTTAATAATTCTGTCTCCATATAGAGTAGAGTATGGTTGCTTTTCTACTGACCGTACAATTTCATTTAAATCGACATTGTCGAGTTCAGACAACAGAGTTATATCCATTAGGATGTAGGGGCTGATTGCAAAACCGTCATCAGGGGACTGGTCTGCCTCAGCAGTCATTTTGAGATTTTCCATGTCGAAAAAATTCGACAAGTATACGCCTTTACCATCTTCTGATTTCTTTAAGTTAAGCAGAACAGAGATGCCGCCAAACTCAATTTTACCATAAGCCAATGCACCATCAAAGGAAAAAGGAACAGGAACGCCCTTATCAATTCCGATTACCACATTTCGCAGTTTTTGATATTCTTCATCGGTCATCTTTGCCAGATTCAAATCTTTGTTTACGTGAAGTTGCTTTAAAACCCTTGCTATTGTCTGCAACCAGGAAAGTCTCTGCTCCAGTTCTTGTTGAGTATGCCCGGTAAGTTTGAAGTCTGAACAGGGCAGTACCAAAGGGCCTATTTTAACAGGCTCCCCCCGCATTAGAGCTGTCAGCAATCTCAATTGGCGTATTTGCTCATGTAAAGTATCACATGGATGATATTGAAAATTGAGCTTGTTTTGGGAAATCGACCCGACAATCCCCGTCCCCAGTTGAAAGGACTTTATGTTTCCGGGCTTCCGAATAATATCTATCTGGTCATATAACACTTCACCGTTCACTGTGACCCGTATGTTTTGGTGGGTGACAATGACTTCCGGCTGGATGAGATCAACGGCAAAGTTGGCTTCAACTCCTGACGGTTTTGCATAGATGCATATTTGATGCTGTAGCAGCTCATCAACTACATCGTCAAATCTTTTTAAGCCAAACCCTGGCACAGAAAACCCAAAGTGGTCTACTACCATTCCGCTTGTTTCCAAATCGTTGAGGCTTTTCACATTTGGCAGCAGCGTCCACTGCTTTTCACGATTAGTCAGGAAATCAGATAAGATGCGTACAATCCTGCTTTTATCTCCGACCGGGAACGTTTCCAGGGATATCTGTTTGGTTTTTTGATTGCCGGCCTGCTCAAGCAATCTTCGTAACTGAAAACGCAATAATGGCGCATAAAAAATCCTATACTGCTCATCCGTTTTTATTTGAACCACGAAAAAGATGGCGCCGCCATCTCGGAAAAAGTTGCACAGATCAGCTACCTCGACTTGATAAACTGCTTTTTTCTGAAGTTTTCTTACATAGGTTCCCTTCACCTGGACTGGAATCCTGCCGACAAGCTCTCTTTTGGGGAATGATGTCTGTGACGAGTACAGGCGTATTTCACCATCCCAAGATGGCCCTTTATCTTCTGTCGGGATAGTTGGCACAACAAGTCCTGTGTTTAGGAGAGCACTTTCCAATCTATTGACAGCGATTCTTTCAACCCATTCAGTATTGACCGATTCCTCTGCCTTTTGCTTTCTCATATCATATCTCCCACACCGTCTCGTCCCCGCAGATGTTGCGGATCTTCAGCCGCAGGGGTTTCCCTTCACTGCGGATCGTACCGTCCCAGAAGTCCTTGGTTTTCTCGCCGTTTTGGATGACAAAGCCGTTCTTGTCGATCTTGATCTCACTGTCGGAGTGCCACTCGCCCTGGGCGGCGGTGCAGTCCAAACTCAGGTACTCGATCAGCTCCAGGCCGGTGTCGCTGATCTCGATGGGCTTGAAGGGCTTCTTGGCGGTGGCGTTTAAGCGGGCCTTTTGGTTGAACTCGTCGATTTTCTGGAGCACCCGGTCGCTGACGAAGGCGTCCACCGCCACGGCATAGCGGCCGAAAAGGTCGTCCGTCCGCTCCTCTATATGGAACTGTGCCCAGTCGCCGATGACCACGCCGTCCAGCACCGCTTTCAGATCCCGCAGTTCGATCTCCACATCGGTGCTGTCGTCCTGGGCGATAAACTTGCGGATCTCCTCCTCACTGGTGATGTCGATGTAGTAGACAATAACCTTTTTGATGCTGCTGTCCAGATCGGGGATGGCCTGATGGATGATGCGGTTCATGGTTACCACATCCAGCAGCTTGGAGGAGCTGTCCATCAGGTTGGGAACATAGACCGGGATGGTGCCCAGCCTGCTGTCGGTGATGGCACCCTCCCAGAAGGAGTCCAGGGAGTCCTCATTTTTCAGCCCGGGGATCAGGGATTTGATCTTGTCCATAGTCTGGACTGGGTTGCGGTAGAGCTGGACACCGTCTTTGATCTCCAGCACCTCAAACTGGGCGCCGTCCGCCTTCAGCCGATCCCGGGTGGTCTGGATGGAGTTGAGGCCGATGTCACAGTGGATGAACCGGCGGCCCAGTTTACTGGCCGCCGCCGCCGTGACGCCGCTGCCGCCGAAGAAGTCGGCCACCAGCATTCCCTCGTTGGAAGAGGCTTTGATGATGCGCTCTAATAATACCTCAGGCTTTTGAGTAGAGTAATCAACAGATTCTTTTGCAGAATTATTAATCTTATCGATGTCCCAAACATCATCAACAACAACGCCTTCTTTAATGGCTTCGTCTAAATATCGGGCTACTCGTTTCCCTCCGCCAGCGTCTGATAGCACATATCGTCTTCCATTTTCATCTATTAGTGGTTTTTGTTTCCGCTTTTTTATATATTCATCTTCTGATTCCCATTGTTCAAAAAACGAATTGAAGTTTTTACCATTATCATCTAAGCAATAATAGAGTAATGTGTCGTGACGTTTTTCAAAACTGTTTTTTAGTTTCTTATTCCACCCTGAATAATGCCACACAATATCATTTGAAAAGCAGTCTTCCCCAAAAATCTCATCCATCAAAATTTTTACATAATGTACAATGTGCCAATCCAGATGCACATAGATGGACGCCGTCTCACTCATGACACTCTTGATGGCCATGAGGTTTTCATACATCCAGCTGAGGTACTTCTCCTTGTCCCACACATCGCCGTACATCTTCTCCTCAAAGGCCTTCAGCTCGTCCATGTCCAGCTCCTGCTCCGCCTGGGCGATGGCCTCGGCCACCTTGGGGTTGCGGCGGATGTAGACCTTCTTGGCATAGTCGGCGCCGCTGGCAAAAGGCGGATCGATATAGACCAGATCCACCTGGATGCCCTGATCCTTCAGATAGGCACAGGCGGAGACGCACTCCCCCCGGATCACCAGGTTACCGTCCGGATTCCCGCCCACCGTCTCCTGTTGCTCCATCTCATACAGGGGCATCCCCCGCTGGAGCACCATGGACACATCGTCCGCGCCCTTGTACTTGAGGATGCGGTTGAAGTTGCCCAACACAGCCTGTCCCTCGACGGGCTCGGGGATGAAGGGGATATATTTAATCGGCATGGATTATCTTTCCTTTCCCAAGCACACTTCTATAAATTGTTTGCCGTAATCATTTGCCACAACCGCATGATTACTAATTTTAATTTCGATTTCTTTTCCAAATGCTTCAAAGATTTTTTTTCGTGACTGTATATATGGAGCAGATTTTAATGTTTCGTAGTCAGCACTTTGAATAGACCCATCTATAATATTAATCAATCCGAGTCTTCTCAAATTGATAAGTGAGGAAGACACCAGGAATGGATCTGCAATATGACTCAATTCTTCTACGAAATAATCCGGCATCCCATTTATATACATTTGGCTTGAGTCTTTTAGTGCAAATCTTGCTGTTATACAGCGCAATTGTTTATAGCTTGAAATCTCAGAAATCACCCTTGCATCTAAAGAGTTCATTTGTCGTATTGTCTCCACAAAGGCAGGGTGGGCTTTTGAAACGGTTCTATTGTCCATGGAAGATGCGAGTAGATTTTCATACATCTCCCGTAACTCTGCCTCATCGTATGTATATCGTAAAGCCTCAAGCGCGGGACCAGCGACTGATATGGGTGGGGGTTGCAAATTTTCATCCGGAATATCACTTATCTTCGCTTTCAGATCGTCCTCAAAGGCCTCTAACTTATACCGGAAAGTCAGATTGGCTTTTTTGACCGGGTACAGGACAACATGATTGAAAAAGCCCACTACTGCAGATAACGCCCCATCTGCTTGCTTTTCTGTTTCTGGAAGATTCTGATGTATTGCGTTAGAAATAGGCTCTATAGCATCGGGTAAAATAGATGATTTATTATCACTCATAATCAGCCCTCCTCAAAAAATGCACAAATCTTTCTCTGTGTCAGCACAAGCCTCTCCCGCTCCGACATACTGTCCTCCAGATACAGGTACTCAAACCGCTCATAGCCGAAGGCGGCATTGTTCTGGCGGAGGAACTCTGTCTCCATAAAGGTTTTCCGATCCTTAAATTTGGGGTCGTTGGCATATGCCTGGCCCTTGGTCTCGGCAATCAGCACCTTGTGGATCACGCCGCCCTTCCGTTGGAAAATCAGGAAGTCCGGTGTGTACAGCCCTACATACTCCCAGCGGCCCCCGCTGTGCCGGTAGCACTTGATTTTAAACTCGGTCAGCGCCCGGTCGCCGTTATAGTAAACCTCCAGGCCCAAATGCTCCACCTCCGGGAAGGTGAGTACTTCATTCAGAAAGTCCTGTTCAAAGGAGCTGTCGGTGTGGTAGGGAAGATAGTGGAAAGAGCGATCCTTCTGGGGGTGTGAGGTAAACTTCTTCCGGAGCGAGGCCAGGATGTCCTCCTGCCCCAGCTCCTGGGCCAAGTCCATCATTGCCTGGGCTTTCTTGTCCAGTTTCAACTTGCCCCGGTCATCCAGAATGATCTTTTCCACCTGCTCCTGTTTGGGGCAGTAGTCATCCGGATTCGTTGTCTCAACCACCGGTGTGAAGTTCGTAATATTCAACAGGCTGGCCGACTGGGGGATGCACTCCTCCTTTGTCTCAAAGGAGCGGCTGTCGCAGAAGGCTTTTCGGATATTGGCCTCCACCGCAGCCCGGTCATACCTGGAGCTGAAGTAGCGGCCATCGTCCCGCTGGTAGGTGATGGTCTGGAACACCTCCCGCAGGATAGGGTCATAGGGCAGCAGCTGCTCCATGGTGAGGGTCTCCAGGGAGCGGCGAACGATCCCGCAGAGCCAGGGGAAGTAGCTGGCGGGGGTATCGCCGTGCTCCGCGTCGTCCACCGTCCGCTCCAGCACCTCCATGGTGAGGTCGGTGGTCTTGATCACTCCGGCAACTATCTGCGTGTTTTTACAGGCGTCGGGCAGATTTTCCTCTGGCCGGGCCTTCTCTGCGATCAGCGTCTCATAGCGGATCTTCAACTGATAGAAGTCCACCTTGGGGAGCCGAAGGTACTTCGTCCGGTCGTAGCGGTTCAGCTTGGTCTTGTGGTGATCCGCATCGGTAAACTCCTGGAGGGAGATATGGTGCTGTTTCTGCAGTTGGCTGTTGAGCTTGTCCGCATTGCTGCTGTTGAGATAAATGAGAGCGGTCTCCAGGGCGTCCTTCTGCACCTGGCGCAGACAGCGGCAGGCCGTCTGGAGCACCATGTTTTTGGGACAGTCCCCCTCCTGGGAGAGGATGATCCCCGTCAGACTGCGGCAGTCCCAGCCCTCTTTCCCGATTTGCACCAGCAGGATGATGCGAACCTTGGAGAAGGGCTGATCCAGGCTGTCAAATTCCATCTGGCTGTCCGCCGGCTGGGGGTACTGCTTGTTGCCTTTGTGAAATTTCAGGATGCAGTCGGCGGACAGGCCGTATTCCGCCGTGATGCCGGCTACCAGAGGATAGACCAACTCCTCCAGCTTTTCGATGGTTCCGCAGTAGATGCCCAGCTTGGCACAAGTCCCGTCCGGGTAGACCGTGTCTTTATAATTGTCCAGAAACTCCCGAACGCCTCGGTCAATGATCCGTCCGCTGTCAGGCAGCTCCGCGATCTTCACGATGGGTCTTTTGAGAAAATTCCCCACGCCATCGATCAGCGGATAGTAGTAGACGATGTTGGAGATCTCCGCAGAGGAGACGGAGAGGCCATCCGTCACCTGGATCTTTTCCGCTTTTTCCAGATAGGGGGTACCGGAGAAACCGACAACGGAATTGATGGTCTGATTTTCCGCCCACTTGTTGACCACTGCGCGGAGCTTGATCTCATCGCTGACCGCGTGGTGGACCTCGTCAATGAACACGGACAGGGCGGGCAGCTTTCCGATCAGGTTTCGCAGCTCGTTGGCCTGCCGGTCCTTTTCATCGTCGCTCTCCTCAAACATGCTGATCTGTCCGGCCTTTTCCTGGATGCGATCCAGGATCACCTTCTCCGCATTGGTCACAGCTACCAGGCCGAACAGCTCAGACAGCGGCTGGTGGTTAGCAATCTTCTGCACGTTGGGATTTTTCGTTTTATTAGACTTCTTCGCCGTCTTGGACTGATCCAGCACCTCAAAGGACAGTAGCCGCTTGATCTCCGATGCCGCCGGCTCCGGGATCACCCAGGTGGGGTCAAACCGCTGGATGGTCTTCAAACTTGGCACCACGGAGGACTTCAGGCCGGAGGGAGCGAAGATCATAAAGTTATGGGCAAAGGCTGGGTTATTCGGTTCATTTCTGGCAAAATACAGATCCAGGTAGATGAATGCCGCCATCAGATAGGTCTTTCCCGCCCCCATGGGGAGACTGAACAGGTAGTCTGTATAGGACACCCCATAGAAGGCCTTCTGGAAGAATATTTCATAATCAATACTCTCCGGGTCTTTGCGGATCTGCTTTTCCAGCATTTCGGAAACCTGTTCCCCGCTGTCATTTTTTAGACGGGCATATTCAAACAGCGCCGCAGCAGCAGGATGGGTAGCCAGAAAGTCACGGATGCTGGCGGAAATTTCCTCCTGCTCCAAGTCCAGGGTATTGAATGCCCCCTGGCAAAATAACTGCGAGAGCGGCACACATCCACAGGCGATTTTCAGGTACAGATATGTCTTGATGGCATCCACCTGGGCGTCACGCATCTGGTTTGTCTGCTCAATATATTTCACGACCTCCCGCGCAGTACAAGCAGGGGAGGAAAACCAACGGTCCCGTGCATTGGTGATCATTTGATAAAACATCAGCGGTCTCCTTTAAAAACTTCTTTGGCTTGACGAGTTCTTCCATCCAACGGTTTCTGTGCATCTTTTGGGATAGCCCAGACCCGTCCCAAGCGATATGCGCCTGGGATGCGACCATTTCCGCACAGAATCTCAACTCTCCGCTGAGTAAGGCCCCATTCCGCCGCTTTATCTTTTGGTGTCACATAGTCCATATCTAAAAACCCCTTGTTTTTGAACGGCTTTTCTGACATTATACATCGATTTGCCGAATAATACAAATATCGATCACACAGATTTGTTACGAACTTTGTTGTACACTATTTTTTAGTGCAATAGGGTAAAGGAAACCCAGCCTGCATAGATACTTACTCCATGCGGGCTGGGTTTGTGCCTGAGTGCTTAGGCAAGCTATAAGCTCTGCATCTAATTATCCCGATCCTTATCGGAAATTTTGTTATCCTTATGCTGGAGTTCCTCCGTCCCCTCCGCCAGCTCCGCCGCATCCTCCACCACTCCGGTCACCAGCTGCTGGAGGGTTTGGGCGTTCTCCGCCGTCACCACCGGCCGGCCGGTCTCCTGCTCCAGCTCCCTCCGGGCGTTGCCGGCGATGCGGCCGCCCCGCCGGGCCACCTTTCGGTTTTCCTCCAGGCCCTCGGGCTGTTCCGAACGGGAGATGCTGGTGGTAGAGGCCTCGGCCAGCATGTTCAGCACCAGCTCCAGGTCGCTCATGTTGTCCCGCAGGTTTTCCTTTTTCAGCCCTTTGAGCCGCTTATACTGCCGGGTGGTCATGCCGGACCAGGCCCGGCTGATCTCGTCGGTGAGGATGGCGTACTCCCGGCCCCTCTCCACGCCCCGCTTCTGCCACTCATCGGTGAGCTCGTTGCGGATGCGGATGGCCAGCAGCCGCTGGTGAACCCACTCCTCGGAGTAGCCCTTTTTCAGGTAGGTCTCCAGGGCCCGGTCGATGGCCTGCTCTGGGTCGATGGTCTCCTCGATCCGCTCCCGGCCCACCTGGGCCAGCCACAGCTTGAAGGGCTCCGCCTTGGGGGAGGGGATGGACTGGATAATCCGCAGCAGCTGCTCCGTGTCGGCCACGTCGGTGAGCCGCTTTCTGCCGTCGGCGGCGGTCATTTTCAACTGCTTACAATTTGTAAGCAGTTGATCCGCCCCCTCTTCCTTCAGGCGTTTTTTCAGCACCGCCCAATAGGTGCTGGCTCCCCGCGGCGTGGACTGGTCGGTCAATGCCCCCACCACGTCCACCACGGAGAAGTACCACTCCTCCTGTTCCGCATCCCAGGCGGTGCGGATCTTTTGATTTTCAAAGAGTTGGATCTGATCGTTCTGCTTTTTCTCGTCCATGGTATGTACCTCCCGGCTGATCAGCCTCATTTTACCACATCCTGCACTGTAAAGCGAGACAGAAATGGGTCTCTTTGCCTGCCAATGTGGTCTGTTTTCCTCTGATTTTGCTCCTTTACACCCCTCTCGAATATCTACGGTGGAAAGGATGCCATTCGTCAGGATGTACAACTCCACCCGCCCCGTTTTGCCAGATCCAGCATTCCAACGCAGAATTTCTGCCACGGCTCCAATGTAATCAGTGATGGGTCGCCTTCCCGGATCCGCATGGTGCGCCGGATCTCCTTGGGGATCACCACCCGCCCCAGGTCGTCGATCCGCCGCACGATTCCAGTTGCCTTCATATCGAAAACTCTCCTTTGCCATTGAGATTTTTGAGGATGATTCTGCCTGGCAAAAGCTAGTATCCGCAGGATTTGTTTGGCTATGCAGGACCGGCGGGTGGTTTCATTTGGCAATCAGTCCGCCTCCGGCAGATACTCCTGCACCACCAGCCCGTCGGCGGACACCAGGTAGTTGGTGAGATAGGACATGTGGTCCCCGTCCACCAGCCAGGAGACCCGGTAGTTGTAGTAGTCCACGCCGTCTATGGTCACGGTCCCCTCGTACCCGTAGGACATGACATTGCCGGTGGCGGCATCCACGGTGCCCAGCTGTTCTTCCAGAATGGCGGCGCCCTCCTCCGGGGTGATGGAGAGGGAGGCGGCGATCTCTTCCTGCGGCACCTCCGTCTCCGGCGCGGAGCGGCCGCAGGCGGTGAGCAACAGCAGAGCGGACAGGGCCGCACAGAGCACACACGAAATTTTCATGGGGACGCTTCCTTTCGCTTCCGCCTGCCGGGCGGAATGATCTCTTTCTGTTAAGACGAGATCAAAAAGCCGAAAGTTCCTGGAAAAATCCTGGCTCTTCCCACAAAAACCGACAAACATTCTTGTGAAAATGCGGGAAAAATCTGGGAAATCCAACCAATTTGCGGGACCCTTTTTCGACAGGACCATCCTTGACGGTATTTTGCCCAGGAAGTATAATAGAACCAATTCCATGTATATCCAGATCCGGCGCCGACAGCGCCCGGAAAAAAGAAAACAAGGGAGCCTGCCGGCGCTCCGCGGCGGCAGGGAGAGGAGCTGCTGCCATGGCAAAGCAAGGACAGGCGGACCGTTTCCATCAGGGAACGTTGACGGACGGCTGGCGCTGGTTCGGTGCCCATCCGGCCACCAGGCGGGGAAGGCCTGGCTGGACGTTCCGGGTGTGGGCGCCCCATGCGGAGGCGGTGTCCGTCGTGGGCGATTTCAACGACTGGCAGGAGGGGGCGGCGCCCCTGACCCGCAAGGGGGAGATCTGGGAGGGATTCCTGCCGGACCTGCCGGTCTATACCTCCTATAAATATGCGGTCCGCGGGGCGGACGGTCAGGTCCGCCAGAAGGCGGACCCCTACGGCTTCCACACGGAGACCCGGCCGGCGACGGCCAGCAAGCTGTACGACATCAGCGGATTCAAGTGGACGGACGGCACTTTTCGGGAGAAAAAGGCCAAGCACCCAGTCTATACATCGCCGCTGAATATCTATGAGGTCCACCTGGGCTCCTGGCGCAAGCGGGACAACGGGGACTTCATCGACTATAAAGATCTGGCCCGGGAGCTGGCCGCCTACGTGAAGGACATGGGCTACACCGCCATTGAGCTGCTGCCGGTGACGGAACACCCCCTGGACGACTCCTGGGGGTATCAGTGCACCGGATACTTCGCCCCCACCTCCCGGTTCGGGACGCCGAAGGACTTCATGTGGTTCGTGAATCACATGCACAAAAACGGCATCCTGGTGCTGCTGGACTGGGTGCCTGCCCACTTCTGCAAGGACATCCAGGGACTCTACGAGTTCGACGGCACCTGCTGCTACGAGTACAGCGACCCCAACAAGCGGGAGCACGCCGCCTGGGGCACCCGGGTCTTTGACTACGGCCGGCCGGAGGTGAAGAGCTTCCTGTTCTCCTCCGCCCGCTTCTGGCTGGAGGAGTACCACATCGACGGGCTGCGGGTGGACGCGGTGGCCTCCATGCTGTACCTGGACTATGACCGCCAGGGCGGCGCCTGGACGCCGAACCAGTACGGCGGCCACGAGAACCTGGAGGCCATCGAATTCCTGCGGGAGCTGAATGCCATGGCCTTCCAGACGGACCCCGGCGTGCTGATGATCGCCGAGGAGTCCACGGCCTGGCCGCTGGTGACCCGTCCGCCGGACGTGGGGGGCCTGGGCTTCAACCTGAAGTGGAACATGGGCTGGATGAACGACATGTGCCACTACCTGAAGCTGGACCCCTTCTTCCGCCAGTACAACCACAAGGACATCACCTTCTCCATGATGTACGCCTTTTCCGAGAATTTCGTGCTGCCCATCTCCCATGACGAGGTGGTCCACATGAAGGGCTCCATCGTGGGGAAGATGCCCGGCGACTACGACAACCAGCTGCGGTGCCTGAAGGGCTTCTACGCCTATCTCCTGGCCCATCCGGGAAAGAAGCTGCTGTTCATGGGGGCGGAGCTGGGCCAGTGGCACGAGTGGGACTCCAACGGCCAGCTGGACTGGTATCTGCTGGACCGGCCGGAGAACCAGAAGATCCACCGCTTCTTCCGGGAGATCAACGCCTTTTACAAGAAGACCCCCGCCCTGTGGGAGATCGACTTCGACTGGGAGGGTTTCGAGTGGCTGGTGCCGGACGACAACCACAACAATGTGGTGGTGTTTCTGCGGAAGGACCGGAAGGGCCGCGACCTCATGTGCGCGGTGAACTTCTCCCCCAACACCTACACGGACTATCGGATGGGCGTGCCGCCCCACAGGCGGTATGTCCCCGTGTTCAATACCGACGACCCCGCATACGGCGGTGAAGGCTTCGGCGATAGCGGGGCGGTGGCGGTGGAGGCGGTGCCCTCCCACGGAAAGGAATACTCCGCCGCCATCCGGATCCCGGCCTTCGGCGCGGTCTTCCTGCGGGGCGAGGGGACGTTCCCAGGATCCAGGAAGAAACAACAGGCAAAGGAGTTGGAAAAGAAATGAAAAAAGAGTGCATCGCCATGCTGCTGGCCGGCGGCCAGGGAAGCCGGCTGTATGTTCTCACCGGCGACATGGCAAAGCCCGCCGTGCCCTTCGGCGGCAAGTACCGCATCATCGACTTTCCCCTGTCCAACTGCACCAATTCCGGCATCGACACCGTGGGCGTGCTGACCCAGTACCGGCCCCTGGAGCTGAACAGCTACATCGGCAGCGGCGTGCCCTGGGACCTGGACGGCACCACCGGCGGCGTCCACATCCTGCCGCCCTATATGGGCAGCAAGGGCGGCACCTGGTACAAGGGCACCGCCAACGCCATCTATCAGAACATCGGGTTCATCGACCTGTATGACCCGGAGTATGTGGTGGTCCTGTCCGGCGACCACATCTACAAGATGGACTACTCCAAGATGGTGGAGCGCCACAAGGCCACCGGGGCCGCCTGCACCATCTCCGTCATGGAAGTGCCCTGGTCTGAGGCGTCCCGCTTCGGCATCATGAATGTGGACGAGGCCGACATGATCACGGAGTTTGCGGAAAAACCCAAGGAGCCCAAGAGCAATCTGGCCTCCATGGGCATCTATGTCTTTACCTGGCAGACCCTGCGGCGGTATCTGGAGGAGGACGAGGCCGATCCCAACTCGGAGAACGACTTCGGCAAGAACGTCATCCCCGCCATGCTGGGGGACGGAGAGCGGATGGCCGCCTACCGCTTCAGCGGCTACTGGAAGGACGTGGGCACGCTGGAGTCCCTGTGGGACGCCAACATGGACATGCTCTCGCCGGAGTCCGGCCTGGATCTGCTGGACGAGTCCTGGCCCATCTACGCCCGGTCCGTCAACGCGCCGCCGGCATTCCTGGGGCGGCACTGCCAGGTGAGCCACAGCGCCTTCAACCGGGGCAGCGACATCGAGGGGACGGTGGAGAACTCCGTCCTGTCCCCCAATGTCACCATCGGCGAGGGGGCCCGGATCTCCTATTCCGTGCTGTTCCCCGGCGTGACGGTGGAGCCCGGCGCCGTGGTGGAGTATGCCATCCTGGGCGAGGGCTGCCGCATCGGCAGGGGCTGCCGGGTGGGCGGCACGCCGGAGAACACGGCGCCGGACCCCTGGGGCCTGACAGTCCTGGCCCCCGGCTGCACGCTGGAGAGTGACAAGCGGGTGCGGCCCGGCATCATGCTGAACAAGAACGGCGAGGAGGTGTCCAGATGAACGGCATGCACGGGATCATCTTTTCCTATGAAAAGCGCAACGACCTGCGGGAGCTGGGGGAGATCCGCTCCGCGTCGTCCATTCCCTTCGGCGGCCGGTACCGGGCGGTGGACTTCGCCCTGTCCAATCTGGTGAACGCCGGCGTCACGGACGTGGGCGTGGTGCTCCACGGCCACTATCAGAGCCTGCTGGACCACCTGGGCACCGGCAAGGACTGGGACCTGTCCCGCAAGCGGGGCGGCCTGAAGATCCTGCCTCCCTTCGCCTACAAGCAGCACTGGGGCGAGGCGGCGGCCTTCCGGGGCAAGATGGAGGCTCTCGCGGGCGTCCGGTCCTACCTGCAGGAGATCCGCCGGGACTATGTGGCCCTGATGGACGGCGACCTGGTGGTGAACCTGCCCCTGTCCGACATCTATGACCAGCACATCAAGTCCGGGGCGGACATCACCGTGGTCTGCGGCAACGACAGCTTTGAGACGGAGAACGGCACCTATTTCGAGATGGACAGCACCGGCCGCATCACGGACGTGCTGTACCACCTCCACCGGCCCCGGGGCTACCGGGGGCTGGAGGTGTACATCCTCTCCACCAAGCTGCTGCTGGACCTGGTGGACGAGTGCGCCACCCGGGACCAGTTCAGCCTGCGGCGGGACGTGCTCCAGGCCCGGAAGGACAGCCTGAAGCTCCAGAGCTACATCTGGGGCGGCTTCGCGGCTCAGATCCGGTCTGTTCAGGAGTATTACGACCGCAGCATGCAGCTGCTGGACCCGGCCATCCGGGCGGAGCTGTTCTGCGCGGAGCGGCCCATCCGGGCCAAGGCCACCGACAAGTCCTCCGCCTACATCGGGCCGGACGGCTACTGCGAGAATTCCCTGATCGCCGACGGCTGCAACATCGAGGGCGTGGTGGAGAACTCCATCCTCTTCCCCGGCGTGGTGGTGGAGAGCGGCGCGGTGGTGCGCAACTGTGTCCTGTTCAAGGAGACGGCAGTGCGCCGGAACGCGGCGGTGTCCCATCTGATCGCGGACAAAAACGTGGAGGTCCTGCCGGACCGGACGCTGATGGGCCACAGTTCGTATCCCATCGTCCTTGCCAAGGGGAGCAAGGTCTGAACTGCGGGGGAGAGCTTTCAGGAGACCGCGGGAGCGGCCGGGCCGGAGAGAGGACAGACGGCCCCCGTTCCCAGCCATACCGGGGGCACCGGAAGGCGCCCCCACGTCCCGCCCGGCGGGACACGGGAACTGTGAAAGGAGAGGACTTATGAAGATCTTATATGTGGCCAGCGAGGCGGTGCCTTTCTGCAAGACCGGGGGCCTTGCGGATGTGGCGGGTTCCCTGCCGGAGGCCCTTGCGGCCCAGGGCGCGGAGGTGGCGGTGGTGCTGCCCCTGTACCAGAAGGTGCGGGAGCGGTTCGGCAGCCAGCTGACCTTCGAGTGCTATGACTATGTGGACCTGGCCTGGCGCCACAGCTACTGCGGGCTGTTCTCCCTGGAGAAGGACGGCGTCACCTGGTATTTCCTGGACAACGAGCAGTACTTCAACCGCCCGGAGCTGTATGGCTATATGGACGACGGAGAGCGGTTCGGCTTCTTCTCCCGGGCCGTGGTGCGGATGCTGCCCCACTTCCGGTTCTGGCCGGACGTGCTCCACTGCAACGACTGGCAGACCGCCCTGGTGCCCATCTACCTGAAGGACGACGGCGTGCGGGAGGAGCGGTTCCGCAGCATCCGGACGGTGCTGTCCATCCATAACATCGAGTACCAGGGCCGCTATGGCCGGCAGACCCTGGGGGACCTGTTCGGCCTGGACCACGGCTGGGCGGACGACGGCACCATCCTGATGGACGGGGACGTGAATCTGCTGAAGGGCGCCATTTTGTGCGCCGATGCGGTGAACGCCGTCTCCCCCACTTACGCCAACGAGCTGAAGATGCCCTACTTTGCCCACCGGCTGGACGGCATCATGCGCCGCTGCGGCTACAAGCTGTCCGGCGTGCTCAACGGCATCGACGTGAAGCGGTACGATCCCGCCACGGACAGCCACATCGCCGCCAATTACACCGCGGAGGATATGGCGGGCAAGCAGGCGGACAAGGCGGAGCTGCAGAAGCTCATGGGCCTGCGGCAGGAGCCCTATGTGCCCATCGTGGGCATCGTCAGCCGGCTGGTGAGCCACAAGGGCCTGGACCTGGTGTGCGAGGTGCTCCACGACATGATGGAGCTGCCCCTGCAGCTGGTGATCCTGGGCAAGGGCGACCGGAAGTACGAGGAGTTCTTCCAGTGGGCGGCCAACCAGTATCCCGGCCGCATGGCCGTGCGGCTGGACTACAACGAGGAGCTGTCCATGGCCATCTACGCCGGCGCGGACCTGTTCCTGATGCCCTCCCGCAGCGAGCCCTGCGGCCTGAGCCAGATGATCGCCATGCGGTACGGCACCGTGCCCATCGTCCGGGAGACCGGCGGACTGAAGGACACCGTCACCCCCTATGAGGCGTGGCGGGATTCCGGCAACGGATTTACCTTTGCAAATTACGCCAGCAGTGATATGCTGTATGTGATCCGGGAGGCGGTGTACCTGTACAAGGACTATCCCGACGCCTTTGCCCGCCTGCGGGCCCGGGCCATGGCCTGCGATTTCAGCTGGGCCCGGAGCGCGGGGGAGTACCTGCACATCTACAGCGCCGTCACCGGCCAGCCCTGGCCGCCGGCAGGGGAGCCCGCACCGGCGAATGAGGCCGCACCGACAGAGGAGTCCGTACCGGCAGAGGAGACCGCGCCTGCGGCGGAACCCCCCGCTGCGGAGGAGGCAGCGCCGGAGGAAGCAGCCCCTGCGGAAGCGCCCGCAGAGGTGCCCGCTGAGGCAGCCGCCCCGGCGCAAGCGCCTGCCCGGGAGCCCGCACCGGCAGAGGCCCCGGCCGACGCGCCGGAGAAGAAGCCGGCCGCCGGAAAGCGGACGGCGGCCAGAAAGACGGCCGCCAAGAAGCCGGCCGCGAAAAAGACCGCGGCCAAGACCGGCAGGAAGACACCTGCCAAAAAACAGACCACTCCCAAGAAGGGGACTGCCGGGAAAGAGGACCCGGCGGAGTAAGGAGACACATGACACCATTTACCACACAGACCCTGGAGAAAGCCCTGACCGCCAAGCTGATGGTCAGCTTCGGCAAGACGGCGGAGGAGGCCACGGACGGGGAGATGATGCGGGCCAGCGCCCTGGTCCTGCGGGACGTGATGGCCCTGCGGGAGGTGGAGACCCGCCAGAAGGTCCGCCATGACCACGCCCGGCAGGTCCACTACCTGTCCCTGGAGTTTCTGATGGGCCGCAGCCTGATGAAGAACGCCTACAACCTGGGGATCCTGCCCCAGCTGCGGGAGGCGCTGGAGAATATGGGCTTCAAGGCGGCGGACATCTTTGAGATCGAACCGGACGCCGCCCTGGGCAACGGCGGCCTGGGCCGTCTGGCCGCCTGCTATCTGGACTCCCTGACCACCCTGGAGATCCCCGCCACCGGCTACTCCATCTGCTACGAGCTGGGCATCTTCAAGCAGAAGATCGTGGAGGGCCAGCAGGTGGAGCTGCCGGACAACTGGAAGGACCTGGGCGCCGCCTGGCTGATGCCCAAGCCCGCCGAGACCCAGGAGGTCCGCTTCGGCGGCACGGTGCGGGAGTTCTGGGACAACGGCCACCTGCACATCGTCAACGAGGATGCCACCGTGGTCCAGGCCGTGCCCTGCGACATGGAGATCGCCGGCTACGGCACGGAGCACGTGAACGTTCTGCGGCTGTGGGACGCCCGGTCCACCCAGCCGGTGGACATGTCCCTCTTCTCCAGGGGCGAGTATCTGAAGGCTGCGGAGGACGAGGCCATGGCGGAGACCATCGCCAAGGTCCTCTACCCGGAGGACAACCATCTGGAGGGCAAGTCCCTGCGCCTGAAGCAGCAGTATTTCTTCGTGTCCGCCACCATCCAGTCCATTGCCGCCAAGCACACGGAGCTGTACGGCACCATGAAGAACTTCCATGAGAAGAACGTCATCCAGATCAACGACACCCATCCGGCCCTGGTGATCCCGGAGCTGATGCGGATCCTGATCGACGACGCCGGTATGGACTGGGACGAGGCGTGGGAGATCACCACCAAGTCCGTGGCCTACACCAACCACACCGTCCTGGCGGAGGCGCTGGAGCGCTGGCCCCAGAACCTGTTCGAGCACTTCCTGCCCCGGATCTGGCAGATCACCCTGGAGATCTCCCGCCGCTGGCAGAAAAAGGTGGAGGACTTCTACCACGATCCCAAGAAAACGGAGAAGATGGCCATCGTCTGGGGCGGCCAGGTCCGCATGGCCAACCTCTGCATCGCCGGCGGCATGGCGGTCAACGGCGTCAGCGGACTCCACTCCGAGATCCTGAAGAAGGATGTCTTCAAAGAGGCCTACGGCATGGAGCCCTGGAAGTTCCAGAACGTCACCAACGGCATCGACCACCGCCGCTGGCTCAGCGAGATCAACCCCGGCCTGGATGGCCTGATCCGGGACCTGACCGGCGGTGACGACTATCTGCTGCGCCCCCAGGCCTTGAAGAAACTGGACGACTACGCCGACGACGCCTCGGTCCTGGAGACGCTGGGCGCCATCAAGCGGGCCAACAAGGAGTCCTTTACCGCCTACGCCAAAAAGACAAGGGGCGTGGAGCTGAATCCGGACGCCATCTTCGACGTGCAGGTGAAGCGGCTCCACGAGTACAAGCGGCAGCTTTTGAACGTGCTGCACATCATCGCCCTGTACCAGAAGCTGCAGGATGACCCCAATGCTATCACCCAGCCCCACACGTTCCTGTTCGGCGCCAAGGCGGCGCCGGGGTATGCGGTGGCCAAGCGGATTATCCGCCTCATCAACTCCCTGGCGGACCAGATCGACCACGACCCCATCTGCAAGGATAAGCTCCAGGTGGTGTTCCTGGAGAACTACCGGGTCTCCCTGGCGGAGCAGCTGATGCCCGCCAGCGAGGTGAGCCAGCAGATCTCCACCGCCGGCAAGGAGGCCAGCGGCACCGGCAACATGAAGTTCATGATGAACGGCGCCCTGACCGTGGGCACCCTGGACGGGGCCAACGTGGAGATGCACGACCTGCTGGGGGACGAGAACATGTTCCTCTTCGGCCTGCGGGCCGACGAGGTGGAGCAGCTGAAGCGGGAGGGCTATGTGCCCCAGCGGCTGTACAACCGGGACCCGGTGCTCCACCGGTGTCTGGACGCCCTGCGCAGCGGCTTCCGGGACGGTGTCCACTACGACGACCTGTACCAGCGGCTGCTGTTCGGCGCCGGCGGCAGCCCGGCGGACGAGTACTTCCTGCTGGCGGACTTTGCAGCCTACTGCCAGGCGGAGCAGCGCATGGTGGAGACATACCGGGACCAGACTGTCTGGAACCGCATGAGCCTCCACAACATCGCCCGCAGCGGCGTGTTCGCCGCCGACCGGGCCGTGGCGGAGTACGCCGACCACATCTGGCACGTGCCCCACAAGTGATCCTGAGACTGACGCCCCGGGAGCGGCTGGACTGCTGCTCCCGGGGCGTTTTTTCGGACGCCGGTCCCCGCCGGCGCAAAAAAATCTGCATCCTGTGAGATATTTTGCCCCGCTGGGGGATATTCCTGTCAGAAAGGCCTTTCCGGGCGGCGGCGCCGCCCATCCCGACAGTGAGGTGTGATGAGATTGACGGACACGGAGTTTGAGACGGCGGTAGGGCGATACGGCGACACGGTCTTCCGGCTGGCGTACAGCTATCTGAAAAACTGCGCCGACGCGGAGGACGTGATGCAGGAGACGCTGCTGAAGCTCTATCTGGCACGCAAGCCCTTCCAGTCGCCGGAGCATGAACGGCACTGGGTGGTCCGGGTGGCGGTGAACGAGTGCAAAAAGCTCCTCCGCTCTCCCTGGCGGCGGAGGACCGGCCCCCTGGAGGAGGCCGGAGAGCCGGCCTTCGACACGCCGGAGCAGAGCGAGCTCTTCCGGCAGGTCATGGCCCTGCCGCCCAAGTACCGGGCCGCGGTGTATCTCTACTATTACGAGGGCTGCTCCGTGCAGGAGACTGCGGCGGCCATGGGCGCCAATCCCTCCACCGTGCAGACCTGGCTCATGCGGGCCAGGGGGAAACTGAAACTGATCTTACAGGAGGCAGAGCCATGATCGACAAGAGAATGTACCGGGAGACCTTTTCCCAACTCCGTGCCTCCGACCAGGCCAAACAGGAGGTATTGCAGAAGATGCAGGAGATGAAGCAGAGAAAGCGGATGCCCCGGGTGCTGCGGGGCGCGGCTCTGGCGGCGGCCATGGTGATGGCCCTGGCCGTCACCGCCGGGGCGGTGAACGTGGCCACGGACGGGGCGCTCTTCCGGCAGTTCACCATCGTCTGGACGTCCGGAGACCAGTACCTGGCCCGGGATGACCAGGGGAACGCGGTGTCCATCACGCTGGTGGACGGAGACGTGGTGACGGAGGAGGACGGCCGCCTGATCCTCCACGTGGACGGAGAGGACATCGACATCACCGAGGAGCTGGAGACCGAGGGCGTCTATGATTACGCCTACGACATGGAGGTGGTCCGGGAGGACGGCAGCCGGGAGACCCGCACCGTCACCATCGAAGTGACCGGCACCCCGGAGAACTGGACTGTGACCCAGGACAACGGGGACGGCGTGGCCTACGAGACCGCCGGCGGCAGCGGCGCCGCGGGGGACTCCGTCACTGTCACGGAACCGGCGGACGGCGCCGGGGAATTGCCGGAGGCCGGCGATGGCAGCACGGATCTGAAACGGGCCCAGGCCGTCATGCCGGAGGCGTGATACGGGCAAAAAAACGCGGACAGGGAATTCCCTGTCCGCGTTTCAGCGTTCTTTGCTGAGACCCAGAAGATAGTCCGTACTGACCCCATAGTACCTGCTCAATGTGATCAGATGGTGGATCGGGAGCTCGTTTGCACCCCGCTCATAGCGGGCGTACATCGTCTGGGAGGTTCCGAGCACCTCTGCGATCTGGGTCTGGGTCTTGTCAGCATCTTCCCGCAGGTCCCGCAAAATGCGCACATAATCCATTCCGCTGTCCACGTGGCACCTCCGTATCCGCTTGGAAGTCTTTTTGTTCTTACAATGTACCATAAATCCCGCAGATTTTACGGGAGCAATACAAAATTTTACTACAATTATAAGACAAATTTACTGTAAAATTTAAGGAATACGAAAAAATGGGAACAAATCCTCCATATCTGCTCCGGAGGACGGGATCCGGCGGATGGAGCGGGGGGAACGGCGGGCGGACAGGTCCTTTTCCTTGACAGAACTTTACAAATGTGGTTTTACTATATATAATAATACCCGTTTCCGGCGGCGGGGTCCAGAGGCGGCGGAGAAATTTTCCGGCTGCCCGGCGCAGACGCGGAAAAGCGCCCCGAACCCGGCAGGACGGCCTGCCGCGGGTCCGCGGAAAACGAAGGAACGGACAGACGAAAGAGGAAGAGAGTCATGGAATATACAGAAGGCGTCCGGTTCGACAGCCTGCACCTGTCACCGGAGATCATGCGTGCCATCGAAAAGCGCAACATCGAGGTGTCCACCCCGGTCCAGGCGGGCTGCATCCCGCCCATGATGGACTGGCAGGACGTGATCGCCAAGGCCCCCACCGGCACCGGCAAGACCTTTGCCTACGGCATCCCCATCGTGGAGCACGTGGACCCGGAGGACGAGAGCGTCCAGGCGGTGATCCTGGCACCCACCCGGGAGCTGGCCATCCAGATCACCGACGAGATCCGGGACCTGTCGGCCTTCAAGCCCGGCGTGCGGACGGTGTGCCTCTACGGCGGCGCCCCCATCGGCCGGCAGATCGACACCCTGAAGAAGCACCCCCAGATCGTGGTGGCCACGCCGGGGCGGCTCAGCGACCACATGAAGCGCCGCACCGTCCGGGTGGACACCGCCCGGACCGTGGTGCTGGACGAGGCGGACCGGATGCTGGACATGGGCTTCATCCACGACGTGACCCGCCTGCTGGACAAGATGAACAAGCGGAAGAACCTGGGGCTCTTCTCCGCCACCATCTCCCGGGAGGTGATGGACATCGCCTGGGTGTACCAGCGGGACGCGGCGGAGATCACCGTCCGGGAGGACGAGCAGAACAAGCCGGACATCAAGCAGTTCCGCATGGACGTGCCCCACGACGGCAAGGCCGACGCCATCGAGCGGATCCTCAACGAGACGGGCTTCGACCGGTGCATGGCCTTCTGCAACACCAAGGGCTCCACGGAGCGGATCACCAAGTTCCTGCAGATGCGGGGCATCGACGCCGAGTGCATCCACGGCGACATCCCCCAGCGCAAGCGGGAGCAGGTGATGGACAAGTTCCGCCGGGGCGAGCTGCGGGTGTTCGTGTCCACGGACGTGGCGGCCCGGGGCATCGACGTGGACGACGTGGACATCGTGTTCAACTGCGACGTGCCGGACGAGAACCAGGACTACGTCCACCGCATCGGCCGCACCGGCCGGGCCAAACGGCAGGGCGTGGCGGTGACCTTCGTGTCCGACTACCCTGCCAAGATGCGGATCGACGACATCGCCGAAAAGACCCGGAACGAGATCGTGCCGGTGAAGTTCGGCGAGGACGGCCACCTGACCACGGTGTGAGCAGACCCAACACAGGAGATGATCAGGACCGGACGCGGATCGCCGCGTCCGGTTTTTTTGGAGATCTGCCGCCGAAAAAGCCGGGGATCTCCGGGGCGTCCGGGCGGGATTTGTGAACAGAGTCTTAAATTTTGTAATTTTTTGTTACTTTTTAGCGGCTGGCAACTTTACAAGCCGGGGAAAAGCCTTTATAATAAATCAGGTCATTTGACACTTGCGGGCGCCCACGGGCGCCTGTTCTGTACTCCAGAAAAGAGGAGCGATGGTATGAAACACTGGAAGCGGCGGCTGGCGCTGCTCCTG
The DNA here is from genome assembly GCF_016902445.1 of Oscillibacter valericigenes. Lineage (GTDB taxonomy): Bacteria > Bacillota > Clostridia > Oscillospirales > Oscillospiraceae > Oscillibacter > Oscillibacter avistercoris. Next base: position 45,771 of record NZ_JACSNX010000020.1, read on the forward strand.
GCCGCGGCGCTGTGTGTCTCCGCACTGGCCGGATGTGCCCGGGGCGGAGATGCGATGTCCCTCTCCGTCTGCGTGGGCGGTGCGCCGGAGGAGCTGGATCCCATTTACGCCACAGAGCCGGCGGACCAGACGATTTTGGTCCATCTGTATGAGAACCTGATGCGCAAGACCGCCGGCGCCTCCGGCGCCACGGTGACCAACGGCGTGGCCAAGAGCGCCACTTCGGAGGAGAACACCGACGGCACGGTCACCTGGACCTTCCAGCTGCGCGGCGCAGAGTGGTCTGACGGGCGGGAGGTCCTGGCGGGCGACTTCGTCTATGCCTGGCAGCGCCTGGCAGACCCGGCCAACGACTCGCCCTTTGCGTCCCTGCTGTCTGTGGTGGCGGGCTATGACGAGGTGCGGGAGACCGGCGACGTCTCCCTCCTGCAGGTCACGGCGGAGGATGACAGCACCCTGGTGGTGGTGCTGAACGGGAAGTACGACTGGTTCCTGGAGGAGGTCTGCACCGCCCCGGCCACCATGCCCCTGCGGCAGGATCTGCTGACCGGGGAGAGCGCGGCCGAAGAGACGGCGGAGGACGGCGCGGAAGCCGCGGAAGCGGCGGAGGCCGCGCCCTGGTGGTCCGACGTGGCGGGCCTGGTGACCAACGGTCCCTATCAGGTGAGCGGCTATGAGGCGGGGGAGAGCCTGACGCTGGAGACCAGCGGGACGTACCACAGCGATATCTCCGGCCCCGGGACGCTGACCTTCCGCTTTGCCGATACGGCGGAGGAGGGACAGGCCCTTTACGACGCCGGGACCGTGGACTTCCTGGGTGTTTTGCCGGAGGAGCAGATGGCATCCCTGGTGGAGGCGGAGAGCCGCGCGCTGACGCCGGAGCTGGGGACATGGGCAGTGGTGTTCAACTGCGCCCAGGACACCCTGATGGACGCCCGGGTCCGCCGGGCGCTGAGCCTGGTGATCGACCGCACCGCCGCGGCGGAGGCTGCGGGCGTCACGGCCCGGGCGGCTGAGGGGCTGATCCCCCCCGGCGTGCCGGAGAGCGATGAGGCGGACTTCCGCACGTCCGGCGGGGACCTGCTGGACAACGATCCCAACCACCGGGCCGACCTGCAGGAAGAGGCACGGGCCCTGCTGACAGAGGCGGGCTATGTCAGTGTCCAGGACCTGGGGGAGCTGGAGTATCTCTACGTGGATGCGGGGAACGGCGCCGCCGTGGCACAGGCCCTGGTGCAGGCGTGGCAGAGCGCTCTGGGGCTTCGGGTGACGGCCCGGGCCGTGACGGAGGAGGAGCTGGCCGCTGCTCTGGAGGAGGGGACCTTCTCCCTGGCGGGAATAGAGATCCGGGCCCTTGGGAACGACGCGGAGTGCTTCCTGAGACAGTGGAGCTCCACCGGCGGAGAGAACGTGTCCCGGTATGCCAACAGCGCCTATGACACGCTGCTGTCGGTCATCGCCGGGGCGGAGGACGAGACGGCCCGGCTGGGCTGCCTCCACGACGCCGAGGCCCTGCTGCTGGAGGAGGGCGCCGTGGCACCCCTGTACACCACCGTGACGGCCTGGACCCTGCGGGACAGCCTCACCGGCCTGGTGCGGGACGGGCGGGGCTGGTTCAGCTTCGCCGGCGTGGTGGCCCGGGAAGCATAGAGAGGAGACGGGACGGCGCACCCTGCGCCGCCCCGTTTTTTCGGGCATGGCCGGCTCCCGCTGATGGCCGCTATTAGCCCATCTAAAATAGACAAAGCGCACCAGAAGTCCGGCTGAAAATAGGGCGGCCAGACAAAAATGGGATATCGGTGCAGAAAGTCATTGCAACCGGCCGCAGAGATGGTATATACTAAACAGAACTGAAAATTCCCGCCTCCCGGCGGAAGTAAGGAGGAACGATTTATGAGCCAAGAATTCAAAAAGGTCCTGGTAGCCAACCGGGGAGAGATCGCCATGCGGATCTTCCGGGCCTGTCACGACCTGGGCCTCCAGACCATCGCCATCTACTCCAACGAGGATATGTACAGCATCTTCCGCACCGCCGCAGACGAGTCCTACCTGATCGGAGAGAATGAGAGCCCCCTGGGGGCCTATCTGGACATCCCCCGCATCATCGAGCTGGCCAAGAAGCACGGGGCCGACGCCATCCATCCCGGCTACGGCTTCCTCAGCGAAAACGCCGACTTTGCCCGGGCCTGCGAGGCCGCCGGCATCAAGTTCATCGGCCCGCCCTCCCGGATCCTGGAGCTGATGGGCGACAAGCTGTCCGCCAAGCAGATCGCCGTGGCCTGCGGCGTGCCCACCACCCCCGGCACCACCGAGCCCCTGAAGAGCCGGGAGGACGCCCAGAAGCTGGCCATGGAGTTCGGCTTCCCCGTGATCCTGAAGGCGGCCGCCGGCGGCGGCGGCCGGGGCATGCGCCGGTGCGACACCGTGGAAGAGGTGGGCGTCAACTTCGACCTGGTGAAGGCGGAGGCCAAGAAGGCCTTCGGCAACGACGACATCTTCATGGAGAAGTTCCTGGTGGAGCCCAAGCACATCGAGGTGCAGGTGCTGGGCGATGAGCACGGCAACGTGGTCCACCTGTTCGAGCGGGACTGCTCCCTCCAGCGGCGCTACCAGAAGGTGGTGGAGTTCACCCCCGCCTTCTCCGTGGCCCCTGAGATCCGGGAGGCCCTGTACGCCGACGCGGTGAAGATCGCCCGGCACGTGGGCTACGTGAACGCCGGCACCCTGGAGTTCCTGGTGGACAAGGAGGGCCATCACTACTTCATCGAGATGAACCCCCGCATCCAGGTGGAGCACACCGTTACCGAGATGGTGACGGGCATCGACCTGGTGCGCTCCCAGATCCTGATCGCCGAGGGCCGGCCCCTCAGCGACCCCGACATCGGCATCCCCAGCCAGGACTCCCTGCACCTGAACGGCTATGCCATCCAGTGCCGCGTCACCACCGAGGACCCGGCCAACAACTTCGCCCCTGACACCGGCAAGATCACCGCCTACCGCTCCGCCGGCGGCTTCGGCATCCGGCTGGACGGCGGCAACGCCTACACCGGCGCCGTGATCTCCCCGTACTATGACTCCCTGCTGGTGAAGATCACCACCTGGGACAACACCTTCCCCGGCGTGTGCCGGAAGGCGGCCCGGGCCATCAACGAGATCCACGTCCGGGGCGTCAAGACCAACATCGCCTTCATCACCAACATTCTGAAGAACCCCACCTTCATCGCCGGCGGCTGCCACACGAAGTTCATCGACGAGACGCCGGAGCTGTTCGAGCTGGACGAGGGCCAGGACCGCGCCACCAAGATGCTGAAGTATATCGGCAACATCGTGGTGAAGGAGCGGGACGAGCACAAGCTGTACGACGAGTGCCGGTTCCCGCCGGTCACAGGCCGCCGGCCCGACGGCCTGAAGCAGATGCTGGACGCCAAGGGCCCCAAGGCCGTGGCGGACTGGGTCAGGGACCAGAAGAAGCTGCTGATCTGCGACACCACCTGCCGCGACGCCCACCAGTCCCTGCTGGCCACCCGGGTCCGCACCCGGGACATCCTCAAGGGCATGGAGGGCACCAGTGAGATCCTGGCGGACGCCTTCTCCCTGGAGTGCTGGGGCGGCGCCACCTTCGACGTGGCCTACCGCTTCCTCCACGAGTCCCCCTGGGAGCGGCTGGACCTGATTCGGGAGAAGGCCCCCAACCTGCTGCTGCAGATGCTGCTGCGGGGCGCCAACGCCGTGGGCTACACCAACTATCCCGACAACGTCATCCGGGAGTTCATCAAGGAGGCCGCCCGCAGCGGCATCGACGTGTTCCGGGTGTTCGACTCCCTGAACTGGATCCCCGGCATGGAAGTGGCCATGGACGAGGTCCTGAAGCAGGACAAGATCTGCCAGGCCACCATCTGCTACACCGGCGACATCCTGGATCCCAAGCGGGACAAGTATCCCCTGGACTACTATGTGAAGCTGGCCAAGGAGCTGGAGCACCGGGGCGCCCACATGCTGTGCATCAAGGACATGTCCGGCGTGCTGAAGCCCTATGCCGCCAAGAAGCTGGTCTCCACCCTGAAGCAGGAGATCGGCATCCCCATCCAGCTCCACACCCACGACACCTCCGGCAACCAGGTGGCCGCCTATCTGCTGGCGGCGGAGGCCGGCGTGGACGTGGTGGACTGCGCCATCAGCTCCATGGCGGGCATGACCAGCCAGCCCTCTCTCAACGCCGTGGTGGCGGCTCTGCAGGGCACGGAGCGGGACACCGGCCTGGACCTGGACCGGCTGCAGTACCTGACCGAGTACTGGGAGGACGTGCGCAAGCGGTACGACTCCTTCGAGGCGGGCCTGCAGTGCAACAACGCCGACATCTACCGCTATGAGATCCCCGGCGGCCAGTATACCAACCTGAAGCCCCAGGTGGAGTCCCTGGGCCTGGGCGACCGGTTCCTGGAGGTCAAGGAGAACTACCGCCGGGTCAACGAGATGCTGGGCGACATCGTGAAGGTGACCCCCTCCAGCAAGATGGTGGGCGACCTGGCCATCTTCATGACCCAGAACGGCCTGACGCCGGAGAACATCGTGGAGAAGGGCGAGGGCCTGGCCTTCCCGGACAGCGCCGTCAGCTACTTCTCCGGCATGATGGGCCAGCCCGCCGGCGGATTCCCCAAGGATCTGCAGCGGGTGGTGCTGAAGGGCAAGGAGCCCATCACCTGCCGCCCCGGCGAGCTGCTGCCCCCCGTGGACTTTGAGGAGAAGAAGCGGGAGATGCTGGCCTTCGACCCGGATCCCTCCTGGCGGGCGGTCCTCAGCTACTGCCTGTATCCCAAGGTGGTGGAGGACTTCGTGAAGAACCAGAAGGAGTACGGCTATATCATGCGGCTGGGCAGCCACGTGTTCTTCCACGGCCTGGCGGTGGGCGAGACCAACAAGGTCAACATCGCAGACGGCAAGACCCTGGTCATCAAGTACCTGGGCCTGGGCGAGGTGGACAAGGAGGGCATGCGCACCGTCAGCTTCGAGCTCAACGGCATCCGCCGGGACGTGCAGGTGCCCGACGAGGAGGCCCAGAAGAGCATCGTCAAGGTGCCCATGGTGGACCCGGAGGACAAGAGCCAGGTGGGCTCCTCCATCCCCGGCGCGGTCAGCAAGATCGCCGTCAAGGTGGGCGACGCTGTGGAGAAGAACCAGACCCTGGCCACCATCGAGGCCATGAAGATGGAGACCGCCATCACCGCCCGGATGTCCGGCACGGTGGCGGAGATCCTGGTGAAGGAGGGCGAGACCGTCAAGGGCGGCCAGCTGCTCCTGGTCATCAAATAACAGCTGCTGGCAGAGGGCCGGTCCGTGAGGACCGGCCCTCAGCTTGTCGAAAAAGTCTTTTCGACAAGCTGCTTGCGATTCTCAGAACTTTGAAAAGTTCTGAGAATCGGTTGATTGGAAACGAAAGACACCCTTCCTGGGTTTCTT
>NZ_JACSNX010000003.1 GCF_016902445.1 Oscillibacter valericigenes
GGTGCGGGGATGGGAGGCGGGAGAGAGCTCTCCGGCGGCCTTCCGCTCAGCGACACGGCCGTCGATGACGCCGGCGTTCTCGCAGTGGAAGCCGGCGATGCCGCCCAGGCGCTTCAGCTCCTTCAGGGCCCAGTAGATGTCCCGGTCACCGATCATCATGGCCGGATAGGTGAGATACATCTTAAAAGAGGAAATGCCCTTGGCGAACATGTCCGGCAGCTCGGCGCGGATGGACTCGTTCCAGTCGTCGATGGTCATGTGGAAGCCATAGTCGCAGAAGGCCCTGCCGTCTGCCTTCTGATGCCACAGGTCCAGCCCGTGGTGCAGGGACTCGCCCTTGTTGGGGCAGGCGAAGTCGATGACCGTGGTGGTGCCGCCCCGGAGGGCTGCCCGGGTGCCGGTATAGAAGTCATCCGCCGTGGTGGTGTTTGCCACGTCCAGGTCAAAGTGGGTGTGGGCGTCGATAAAACCGGGGAAGAGGAAGCAGCCGGTCACGTCCACCACCTGGTCCGCCGTCTGGGAACCCCGGCCCATCCAGGCGATCTTCTCGCCGTCCAGCAGCAGGTCGGCCCGCCGCTGCCCGGCGCCGGTGATGATGGTCCCGCCCTTGAGCAATGTTGTCATCAGAAAACCTCCCTTGTGTGCCTGCGGCGCGCTTGGGCGCCCGGCGGCCGATCCGCCGGAGCGCCCCGGCCGCCGCTGTTTTTTTCAGTATATCACCCATCTGCCGGGATTACCAGAAGCCGCATAGAAAAAGTTTGCGCTTCTTCTACAAAAAAACACGGGGATTTCTGGTGGTTTTTTCAAGGGAAAACTGCCGTTTCCCCTCTGTCTATTTTTACCAGATATGGTATACTATACCCATCCCGTGGAAATCCGGTTTCCACAAAATCGAGGAGGTAAAAGAATGAAAAAGAAAGTCTTGTCCCTGCTGATGGCGGTGGTCATGACGTTCTCCCTGGCTGTCACCGCCAATGCGGCGGAGGAGACGGCCCAGGATCTGAACGGCGACATCGTCATCCTGCACACCAACGACGTCCACGGCGCCATTGCCGGCTATGCCAAGGTGGCGGCCCTGAAGGACGCCTACGAGGCCCGCGGCGCCTACGTCCTGCTGATGGACGCCGGCGACTTTATCCAGGGCGATCCCACCGTCAGCACGTCTGAGGGTGCCACCGCCGTGGAGCTGATGAACCTGGCGGGCTACGATGTGGTCAGCCTGGGCAACCATGAGTTCGACTACGGCTACCAGAACCTCAAGGATCTGGAGGCGGATGCCGACTTTGCCATCGTGGACGCCAACGTCCTGTACAACGGCCGTGTGGCCTTTGAGGATAACCTGGTGTTCACCACTCCCGACGGCACCAAGATCGGCGTGTTCGGCCTGGACACTCCGGAGACCGCCACCAAGGCCCACCCCGCCAAGATCCAGGGCGTGACCTTCCTGGCCGGCGAGGACCTGTACGACTGCGCCCAGGAGCAGGTGGACGCCCTGACGGCTGAGGGCTGCAACTATGTCATCTGCCTGGGCCACCTGGGCATTGACGACGAGTCCGCGGGCAACCGCTCCATCGACCTGCTGGAGAACGTGGACGGCATCGACCTCTTCATCGACGGCCATTCCCACTCCACCCAGGACGATATCACCGCCGCGCTGACGGCAGCCAGCCAGGCGGGCGGCAATGAGATCTCTGTGGACAGCAGCATGGTGAACGGCACGGTCCTCACCTCCACCGGCACCAAGCTGGAGAGCGTCGGCGTGGTCACCATCGACGGGGAGACCGGCCGCATCGATGCCTCCACTGTCTCTGCTGCCTCCCTGACGGACGAGGACGCCGACGTGGCCGCCCGCGCCGCCGCCATCCAGAAGGAGATCGACGACGAGTACGGCACCGTGTTCGCCAAGACCGAGGTGGCTCTGAACGGCGAGCGGGAGCCCGGCAACCGCACCGAGGAGACCAACCTGGGCGACCTGATCACCGACGCCCTGGTCTGGGGCGCTGAGCGCGAGGGCACCGAGGTGGACGCGGCCGTCACCAACGGCGGCGGCATCCGCGCCTCCATCGCCGCCGGCGACATCACCAAGAAGGACATCAACACCGTGCTGCCCTTCGGCAACACCCTGAGCATCGTCCAGGTCACAGGCGCTGAGCTGCTGGAGGCGCTGGAGGCTTCCACCTACTGCACCCCCACCTCCATCGGCGGCTTCCCCCAGGTGAGCGGCATCGAGTTCACCGTGGACACCACCAAGGCCTATGACCAGGGCGAGCTGTATCCCGGCTCCACCTACTACGGCCCCAAGAGCATCCAGCGCGTCACCATCGAGACCGTGGGCGGCGAGCCCTTTGACGCCAACGCCACCTACACCATCGCCACCAACGACTTCATGGCCGCCGGCGGCGACACCTACTATGCGTTCGCGGCTGCCTCTGTCAACTATGATCTGGGCATCGCCATGGACGAGGTGGTCATGGACTACATCACCGAGGAGCTGAAGGGCACCGTCACCGCTGAGGCCTACGGCGAGCCCGCCGGCCGCATCACGGTCGACCAGGGGCTGGCCTTCACCGACGTGGCGGCCACCTCTCCCTACTATGACGGCATCGAGTGGGCCGTGGACGAGGGCATCACCAACGGCACCACCGCCACCACCTTCTCCCCCTATCAGAACTGCACCCGCGCCCAGATCATCACCTATCTGTGGCGTGCCGCCGGTTCTCCGGAGCCTGCCAGCATGGAGCCCGCCTACACCGATGTGACGGACACCAGCCTGTACTTCTTCAAGGCTGTCCAGTGGGCCAGCGAGCAGGGCCTGGTGGAAGGCGAGACCTTCGATCCCTATGCCGGCTGCACCCGCGCCATGGCGGTGTACTTCATGTGGGTCGCCGCTGACAGCCCCGAGGCCGCTGCCTCCTCTTTCACTGACGTGGCCGCCGACGCCGACTATGCCGGCGCGGTGAACTGGGCCGTGGCCCAGGGCGTCACCCTCGGCACCGGCGACGGCAGCACCTTCTCTCCCGACACCGTCTGCCAGCGGGGCCAGATCGTGACCTTCCTGTATCGGGCCGCCAACGCTGCCGCCTGATCGGAGGGAAGTCAGATCTTCTCAAATCGCAAAACAACAGCCGCAGGGAATGCTCCCTGCGGCTGTTGTCTGTTTTTCTCACCGGCCCCGCCGGCTGTACTCCAGGATGGGGATGCCGTCCGCCACGGTGCAGCGGTCCAGATGGAGCTCTGTTGACGGAAGCCCCTCCTGGAACAGCCGCCGTCCCCTGCCGCGGATCACCGGCAGGATGCCCACGATATACCGGTCCACGGCATCGGCGCGGATGAAATCCGCGGCCAGCTCCCCGCCGCCGAACAGCCAGATGTGTTTGCCGGGCCGGCCCTTCAGCGCCAGGACCTCTGAAACGACATCGCCGGAGAGAAAGCTGACAGGACCCTCCGGCGCCCGGGGCGTCCGGGAGGCCACCAGGAACCGCTTGTCCTCCGCTTCGGAAAGAGAGCTGAAGCAGTCCTCATAGGCCTTACGCCCCATGACGACAGTGTCGCAGGACGCCAGAAAGGCGTCGAAGCTGAAGCGGTCCGCCGTGTCGGCCAGGCTGTCTCCCTGGCCGCCGATCCAGGCAAAGCCGCCGTCCTCGTCGCAGATGAAGCCGTCCAGGCTGACTGCCAGATTCAAGATGATGTCCCGTGCCATACGCGTCCTCCTGTCGATCAAGTTGGGAGAACGATCATACCACAGCGTCCGGCTCTCTGGCAAGCCCCTGGGGGCCGGAAAAAAATACCGTGGCCGGAGGCAGCTGCCTCCGGCCACGGATCGTTCACTTCATCTCCGCGCTCTTCTCATAGGCGGCGATGACTGCCTCCATCACCGCGCTGCGGAAGCCGCCGGCCTCCAGCGCCCGAACGCCCTGGATGGTGGCGCCGGAGGGGGAGCAGACCGCGTCCTTCAGTGCGCCGGGGTGCCTGCCCGTCTCCAGCATCAGCCGGGCGGCGCCGATCAGCGTCTGGGCGGCGCACTCCAGCGCCATGGGACGGGTGAGACCGCAGGCCACGCCGCCGTCCGCCATGGCCTCGATGAACAGGTCCACGAAAGCCGGGCCGCAGCCGGCCACGGCGCTGCCGGCGTCCATCAGGTGGTCGTCCAGGGGCAGCAGCCGCCCGGCGCCCGCCATGTTTTCCAGAAATCCCGCCTCTTCCTCCGGCGTGACGCCGTCGCAGGTGTAGAAGATCACGCCCTCCCCGATGGCGGAGGGAGTGTTGGGCATGATGCGGATCAGGGGCCAGTCCCCGCAGCCCCGGGCCCGCAGATCGGAGATGGTCAGCGCCGCCGCCATGGACACCAGAACGAACCGGCCCTTCCGCGCCGCCAGCACCGGGCCGATCTCCTCCATCAGTCCCGCCACCAGATAGGGTTTCACGCCCAGGAAGATGTAGTCCGCCTTCGCTGCCACCACGGCGTTGTCCGCCGCCTGGCAGCCCAGCTCCTCTGCCAGCTCCTCCGCCTTGGCGGCGGTGCGGTTGGCAAGCAGGATCTCCCCGCCGGACAGCCGCTTCCGGGCCGCCCGGGCCAGGGCACCGCCCATGTTGCCGGTGCCGATAAAACCAAATGTCGCCATGTTCCATCAACCTCTTTTGCTCAATTTCAAAGGGAGATGCTTACCGCACCTGCCCCTCGCCGTAGATGACGTATTTGCAGCTTGTCAGCTCCTCCAGCCCCATGGGGCCCCGGGCGTGCATCTTCTGGGTGGAGATGCCGATCTCCGCCCCCAGACCGAACTCGCCGCCGTCGGTGAACCGGGTGGAGGCGTTGACATACACCGCCGCTGCGTCCACCTGATCCAGGAAGTGCTGGGCCTTGAAGTAGTTTTTGGTGATGATGGCCTCCGAGTGCTGGGTGCCGTGGGCGTTGATGAAGGCGATGGCCTCGTCCATGCCGCCCACGGTCCTGACGGCCAGGATATAGTCGTCGTACTCGGCGTCCCAGTCGCTCTCTGCTGCCGGAATCGCCCGGGTGCCCAGGATCTCCAGGGCCTCCGGATCTGCCCGCAGCTCCACGCCCTTCTCGTCCAGAAGGGGCAGGGCGCGCTTCCAGAAGTCCGCCGCCACGTCCCGGTGGACCAGCACGCACTCCACGGCGTTGCACACGGAGGGCCGGGAGCACTTGGCGTTGAAGAGGATCCTGGCGCCCATGTCCAGGTCCGCCTCGTCGTCGATATAGATGTGGCACACGCCCTCGCCGGTGCGGATCACCGGCACGCTGGCCTCTTTCGCCACGGCCCGGATGAGCCCGGCACCGCCCCGGGGGATCAGCACGTCCACATACCCGTCCAGGTGCATCAGCTCATTGGCTGTCTCGTGGCTGGTGTCCTGCACCAGGGAGATGCAGTCCTCCGGCAGGCCCACGGACCGCAGAGCCTCCCGCATCAGCTCCGCCACGCAGCGGTTGGACCGGATGGCCTCCTTACCGCCCCGGAGGATGCACACATTGCCGGACTTCAGGCACAGGGCGGCGGCGTCCACGGTGACGTTGGGCCGGGCCTCAAAGATGATGGCGATGACCCCCAGGGGAACCCGCCGCCGGCCGATGATGAGGCCGTTGGGCCGGGTCTCCATCTTATCCACCTTGCCGATGGGGTCCGGGAGGGCGGCCACCTGCCGCACCCCGTCCACGATGCCCGCCACCCGTTCCGGCGTCAGGGTCAGCCGGTCCAGCATGGCGGAGCGCATCCCCGCCTCCTTTGCGGCGGCCACATCCTCGGCGTTGGCGGCCAGCCACTCCGCCTGCCGCTCCGCCAGAATGTCGGCGATGGCGGCCAGCGCCTCGTTCTTCTTGGCCGTTCCGGCAGTGGCCAGAACGTAGGTGGCGGCCTTCGCCGCCGCGCCCTGCTGCTGCAATGCTGTCATATCGTCACACCTTTCTTGAATGAAGAACTTCCTTGAATGAGGAATTAGGAATGAGGAATTAGGAATTGTTGTGTTCCGCCATGGGCGGAACGATTTTTAATCGTCCGGTTTTGCCGGACACCAAAACTCCTAATTCCTAACTCCTAATTTTTTTCGCTAAAAACCTCGTCCCGATGTCCTTCCCCTCCGCGATGCCGTACAGGTCCTCCATCCGCTTGCCGTTGGTGATGACCATGTCGCACCCGGCCTCCATGGCGATGCGGGCGGCGGAGAGCTTGGTGGCCATGCCGCCGGTGCCCCGCCAGCTGCCGGCGCCGCCGGCCATCTCCAGAATCTCCGGCGTCAGAGCCGTCACGGAGTGAAGGAGCTTGGCCTCCGGGTGGGTCTTGGGATCGGCGTCGTACAGCCCGTCGATGTCGCTGAGCAGCACCAGCAGGTCCGCCCGGCACAGCTCCGCCACGATGGCGGAGAGGGTGTCGTTGTCGCCCAGGACCTTGTGGTTGCCGGTCTCGATCTCGGCGGAGGACACGGAGTCGTTCTCGTTCACCACCGGGATGACCCCCATCTCCAGCAGGGCGGAGAAGGTGCTGCGCAGGTGGTCCGCCCGGTCCGGGTCCTCCACGTCGTCCCCGGTCAGCAGGATCTGGGCCATGGAGCGGTTATACTCGGAGAAGAATTTGTCGTAAATGTGCATCATCCGGCACTGGCCCACCGCGGCGGCGGCCTGCTTCATCCGCAGCTCCTTGGGCCGCTCGGGCAGTCCCAGCTTGGCGGTGCCCACGGCGATGGCACCGGAGGTCACCAGGATCACCTGATGGCCCATGCCCTGCAGGTCCGCCAGGGTCCGCACCAGATGCTCCATGCTCCACAGGTCCAGCGCGCCGGACTCATGGGTGAGGGTGGAGGTGCCCACCTTCACCACGATACGCTGTTTTGTCTGTTCCAAAGTTACGTTCCTCCTTGCATGATCTGGGTGACATTGGGAGTCCCCATCCGCCCCAGGATTTCCTGCCCCTTGTCTGTGGCCAACCGATCCTCTACCTGGGTCATGGCGCCGCCCCGGAATTTGGATGCCGCCGCGTCCACCAGGGGCCACGATGTGTCGTATGCGTCCTCCAGGTCCGCCTTTGTGGAAAACTCCAGATCGCACAGATAGCCGCAAAGGTCATAGAGATACCAGTGGGCCAGCGATTCCTTTGTGCCGGAGGAGCGGTGCAGCTGCTCCAGGACCGCGCCGGCCCGCAGCCGCAGCAGAGTAAAAGTCCCATTGTAGTCAGGGGGGATCGGCGCACCGTCCTCCAAGGACTCGATGAGGTTGGGCAGGTCATCAACAGCCTCTGACAGGCTGTACAGCGATGTCCGCAGGGAGGCGTTCTGCTCCTCCGCCGCCCGGGCTACATCCCGCCGGGACTGGACGTACATCCCCAGCCCGAAGGCCAGAGCCAGCGCCAGACAGGCGGCGAGGATGCGGGGCCACCGCGACCGAAGGGAGGTCAGCTTTTGACGGACTTTTTCCATGAGAAACGCCTCCTTTTCAGACCTCTCCTGGGGCGGGGGTCAAAGGATATTCCGAGAGCTCCAGAAATTCCAGCGCCTCCTGGCCGGCGGGGGTGTTCAGCTCCGTCTCCAGGGCGGTGAGCAGCTCATCGAAAGAGGCGCTGGCTTCCACGGCGTTCATCAGGGGCTCACTGACGGCAAACAGCCGGGACTCTGGCTGAAACTCCAGACCGCCGTCACCCAGCAGCGTATCGGTCAGAGCCTCCAGATAGGCGACGGTGACCTCAGAGTCGATCCAGCTTTTGGAGCCGCTGATAAACATCGTCTCCCGGATCCTGGCGGCGGACTGCCGCATCTGGGCCATTTTGTGCTCGATACCCGGATCCTCCATGGGGGATTCCAGAGATTGAAAGTAAGGGAAATCCAACCAGACATCGAGCTGGTGGATCGGACTCGCCGTTGCGTAACAGGCAGAGTAGAAGTCACGCTTTTGCTCCTCCCAGTCGATCCGGGACTGAAACCCCATTCCCATCCAGAAAGTCAGGGCCAGGATTCCGCAGGCCAGCACAATTTGAGGCCACCGTTTCCATACCGCATGTAGCTTCTGTCGGATCGTTCCCATAAGACGCCCCTCCTGTTCTGAAAGCCGGAGATCTCCAAAATTTTGTTCTCTTATCATACCACATCAACGGGCAAAAGGAAAGTCCGGCGCGTACTTTTCATAAAATTGCAGATGCTACCGGGGAACAGGAGGGATCACCATGTTAGAACGCACCAAGCAGTCGGACGCTGGGGCCGAAAACGACGAGAACACGAAGGACGGCTCCCAGCAGATCGTGGACTTCGGCTCCGCCCTGACGAAGACGCCCCACGGCTCCGTCTACTGCCTCACCATCATCGGCCAGATCGAGGGCCACAACACCGCCGCCAGCGGCGCCAAGACCACGAAATACGAGCACGTGCTGCCCCTGCTTGCCAAGCTGGAGGAGAGCGACGAGGTGGACGGTGTCCTCTTCCTGCTGAACACCGTGGGCGGCGACGTGGAGGCGGGCCTTGCCATCGCGGAGCTCATCGCCGGCATGACGAAGCCCACGGTCTCCATCGTGCTGGGGGGCAGCCACTCCATCGGCGTGCCCCTGGCGGTGGCGGCCCGGCGGAGCTTCGCCGTTCCCAGTGCCGCCATGACCATCCACCCGGTCCGCATGAGCGGCACCGTCATCGCCGCGCCCCAGACCTACAACTACTTCCAGCGGCTCCAGGACCGGATCGTGGCCTTCGTCTCCGGCCACAGCCAGATCACCACCCAGAAATTCCAGGCCCTGATGCTGAAAAAGGACGACATGGCCGCGGACGTGGGCAGCGTGGTCTACGGGGAGGAGGCGGTGTCCCTGGGCATCATCGACCAGGTGGGCGGCCTCTCTGACGGCCTCCAGTGCCTCTACCGACAAATCGAGGAGGCCCGGGGGAAGCGGAGACCGTCCTGAGCGCCGGAAAACGGACGCAGAGAGCGGCACAGCGGGCGGGACGCCGGAGACGCCCCGCCCGCTGTGCGCTGCGCCGGGGATTTCACAGGCAGAACGAGAGATTTTTCCTTGAAATGGGAGATTCGCTTTGCTATACTATACTAGTTATAGTATGTGATCCGGCCGAAGGGCCGAGCGAGGTGAAAGCGTGTATTTAAAAGCATTGGAGATCCAGGGCTTCAAGTCCTTTCCGGACAAGACGGTCCTGAATTTCGGCGAGGACATCACCGCCATCGTGGGCCCCAACGGCTCCGGCAAGTCCAACATCTCCGACGCCATCCGATGGGTGATGGGGGAGCAGAGCGTCAAGGGCCTCCGGGGCGCCAAGATGGAGGACGTGATCTTCGGCGGCACGGAGAAGCGCAGCCAGGTGGGCTTTGCCCAGGTGACGCTGGTGCTGGACAACACGGAGCATATCTTCCCCACCATGGAGGAGAGCGAGGTGTCCGTCACCCGCCGCTACTACCGCAGCGGAGAGAGCGAGTATTACATCAACCGCCAGTCCGTCCGGCTGAAGGACGTGACGGAGCTGTTTCTGGACACCGGCATGGGCCGGGAGGGCTACTCCATCATCGGCCAGGGCAAGATCGACGAGATCCTCTCCGCCAAGAGCGGGGAGCGGCGGGAGATCTTCGAGGAGGCCGCCGGCATCTCTAAGTTCCGCCACCGGAAGGAGGAGGCGGAGCGGAAGCTGGAGCGGACGGAGGAGAACTTGGTCCGCATCAACGACAAGATCGCCGAGCTGGAGCTGCAGGTGGACCCCCTGCGGGAGCAGGCGGAGAAGGCCAGGAAGTATCTGGTGCTGCGGGACGAGCTGCGGCTGCTGGAGATCTCCGTCTGGCTGGAAAATCTGGACGCCCTGAAGGCCGGCGCCCGCAAGCTGGAGGCGGACTTCCGGGCCGCCGAGGAGGCGCGGGACAAGGCCCGGACCGACCTGGACGCCCTCTATGCCGAGGGGGAGCAGTACAGCGAAAAGATGCGGGAGAAGGACCTGGAGGCCGAGCGCATCCGGGCGGATTCCGCCGCGCTGGAGGAGAAGATCCGGGAGAAGGAGTCCGCCGCCGCCGTGCTGGAGAGCACCGTCGCCCACAACCGGGAGAACATCGACCGGGCGCAGGCGGAGCTGGCGGAGGCCGAGAGCCGCTCCGGCGGCCTTGCCAGGCAGGCGGAGGAGCAGGAGGCCCGGGTGGCGGAGATCGACCGCCGGATCGGGGAACTGAATGACGCCCTGGCCGCCCTGCTGGAAAAGGCCCAGGCCATGGCGGAGCAGGCCGGAGGGGCTCAGACGGAGGCGGAGCGCCTCCGGGCCCAGGAGGCCATGGCCGTGGCCGCCGCCGCGGATCAGCGGGCGGAGCTGGCCGCTGCCGAGGCGGAGAGAGCGCAGATCCGGGAGCGGCAGGAGACCGCGGAGCGGGACAGAGCCGCTGCGGAGGAGCAGCTCCAGTCCGCCCGCCAGGAGGCAAAGGAGAACCGCCGAGCCCTGGAGGACGCCAGGGATGAGGCGGAGGCCGCCGCCAACATCATCGCCGGCCACAGCCTGCGGATGGAGGAGCGGAAGAAGAAGGCCGCCGCCGCGGCGGACCGGCGGGTCCAGCTGACGGTGGATGTCCAGACACTGGAGAACCGCCGCCGGCTGCTGGCAGAGATGGAGAAGGAGTACGAGGGCTTCTCCAAGGCGGTCAAGACGGTCATGCACGCCCAGAGCGGCCTGCGGGGCATCCACGGCCCGGTGGCCAATCTGGTGAAGACCGACGGCAAGTACTCCCTGGCCGTCGAGATCGCCCTGGGAGCGGGGCTGCAGAACATCGTGGTGGACCGGGAGGAGGACGCCAAGGCCGCCATCGGCTACCTGAAGCAGCGGGACGCTGGCCGGGCCACCTTCCTGCCCCTCACCGCCATCCGGGGCGAGGAGCTCCGGGAGAGGGGCGTGGAGAATGAGTTCGGCTTCGTGGGCATCGCCTCCCGGCTGGTGGCATTCGACCCCCAATACCAGAATATCGTTTACAACCTGCTGGGCCGCACCGTGGTGGCGGAGGATCTGGACTGCGGCATCGCCATGGCCCGGAAGTACCGCAACGCCTTCCGGATCGTGACGCTAGACGGCCAGGTCATCAACCGGGGCGGCTCCATGACCGGAGGCAGCACCAGCCGGTCCGCTGGTGTGCTGAGCCGGGCGGCGGAGCTGGAGCAGCTCACCGCAAAGTCCGCCGCCATGCAGGCGAAGCTGGAAGAGGCAAAGCTGGCGGAGGAGGCCGCCGCCCGGGAGCTGGCCGCCGCCCAGTATGAGCTGGAGACGGCAGAGGCCCAGCGCCGCCAGGCGGAGGACGAGGTCCTGCGGCTGGAGGGCACCAGGGGACAGTACGATCTGCTGCTGCGCTCTCTGGAGGAGAACGTGGAGAACCTTACCGGCGAGCTGGAGAGCCTGGCGGGCCGGCTGGAGGACAATGAGCGGCGCGCCGCCGCCGCCCAGAGTGAGATCGACCGGCAGGAGTCCGCTGCGGCGGACCTGCGGGCCCGGGCGGAGCAGGCCCTCTCCGGCCAGTCGGAGCTGCTGGCCCAGTCCGGCGCCCTGACGGAGGAGATCAGCGGGAGAAAGAGCGACCTGGCGGCCCTGGCCGCCGAGCGGGACGCCACGGTCCGCAGCGCCGCGGACCTGCGGGCCCTGTGCGCGGACCTCTCCGGGGACCGGGAACAGAAGCAGCAGATGGTGGAGACCTACCGGCAGAACATCGCCGCCGCGGAGGCGGAGGCCGCGGACCTGCGGGCCGCCCTGGAGGAACTGGCCGGTCAGGGCGCTGCCCTCCGAAAGCGGCTGGCCGCCATCACCGAGGAGAAGAACGCCCTGGAGGCGGAGCGGACCGCAAAGAACCGGGCGGGCCAGGAGATGAACGAGACGCTGCTGGATCTGGAGCGGGAAGTGGCCCGGCTGGACCAGAGGCGGGCCACCTCCGCCATGGAGGAAAAGCAGATCCTGGACCGGCTGTGGGAGCACTACGAGCTCTCCCACTCCGACGCCACAGCCCTGCGGATCGAGCTGGAGAGCGTGCCCAAGGCCAACCGGCGGATCGGGGAGCTGAAGCGGGACATCGCCGCCCTGGGCACCCCCAACATCGGCGCCATCGATGAGTTCCAGCGGGTGAACACCCGCTATACCTATCTGACGGACCAGCGCAACGACGTGGAGAAGGCCAAGGGCGAGCTGGAGCGCATCATTGGCGAGATCACGGAAGAGATGACGAAGATCTTCGCCGAGCAGTTCAGGCTGCTGTCTGAGAGCTTCCAGACCACGTTCCAGGAGCTCTTCGGCGGCGGAACGGCCAAGCTGGAGCTGGAGGATGAGAACGACATCCTGGGCTGCGGCATCGAGATCAAGGCCCAGCCGCCGGGAAAGACCCTCAAGACCATCTCTCTGCTGTCCGGCGGCGAGAAGGCCTTTGTGGCCATCGCCCTGTACTTCTCCATCCTGAAAGTCCACCCCACGCCCTTCTGCGTCATGGACGAGATCGAGGCGGCGCTGGACGACGCCAATGTCACCCGCTACGCCCGTTATATGCGGACGCTGGCGGGACGGACCCAGTTCATCGTCATCACCCACCGCCGGGGCACCATGGAGGAGGCCGACGTCCTCTACGGCGTCACCATGCAGGAGCAGGGCGTGAGCAAGATCCTGACCATCAATCTGAATGACATGGCGAAGGAACTGAAGATCAAGTGAGCATGGTGACGCCGTCCCTCAGGACTCCCGCCGAAACCCGGCGAAGCGGTTTCGGTGGGAAAAGGAGGAACAGCGGAGAGCGCGAGTTCTGGCCGGGAGGCCGGAACGAGGGATACGGAGCTTGTGACGACGCCGCCATGCAGGAACAGGGCGTGAGCAAGATCCTGACCATCAATCTGAACGACATGGCGAGGGAACTGAAGATCAAATAAGGAGACGATCCATGAAGCGCAAACATAAACAGATGATCATCATCTGGGTGGGCCTGCTGGCAGGTATCCTGCTTTTCCGGGGCGGGTGGATGACCTACGCCGGACTGGGGATCTTTCTGCTGGACCTGGGGCTGGTGTGGCTGCTGCTGCGCTGCCCCCACTGCGGAAAACCGGTCCGGGAACTCCGCCCGGACAAGACCTGCCCTTACTGCGGCAAGAAAGTGGAGTGAGAGACCATGGGCTTTTTTGACAAACTGAAAAAAATCACCACCAATCTGTTCTCAGGCTTTTCCGAGGCGGACGAGGCTTTTTTTGAAGAGCTGGAGGAGACACTGATCCTGGCGGACCTGGGCATGGACACGGCCCTGGACGCAGTGGAGAAGCTCCGCACCCGGGTGCGGAAGGAGAAGCTCCAGGGCCAGGAGGAGGTCAAGGCCGCCCTCCGGGACATCCTGGCGGAGGAGATGGACGTGGGCGACACCGCTCTGGACCTGTCCACCACCCCCAGCGTGGTGCTGTTCATCGGCGTCAACGGCGTGGGCAAGACCACCTCCATCGGCAAGCTGGCCCACCAGCTGAAGAGCCAGGGCAAGCGGGTCCTGCTGTGCGCCGCGGACACGTTCCGGGCCGCCGCCGCGGACCAGCTGCAGATCTGGGCGGAGCGCTCCGGCTGTGAGATCGTCCGCCAGCACGAGGGCGCCGATCCCGGCGCGGTGTTGTTTGACGCTCTCCAGGCCGCCAAGGCCCGGGGCGTGGACGTGGTGCTGTGCGACACCGCCGGCCGCCTCCACAACAAGGCCAACCTGATGGCGGAGCTTGCCAAGCTCTCCAAGATCATCGACCGGGAGTGCCCCGGCGCCGCCCGGGAGACGCTGCTGGTGCTGGACGCCACCACCGGACAGAACGGCCTGATCCAGGCCAGGACTTTCAAGGAGGCCGCCGGCCTCACCGGCATCGTGCTGACGAAGCTGGACGGCACCGCCAAGGGCGGCATCGTCATCGCCATCGCCAAGGAACTGGGCGTGCCGGTGAAGCTGGCCGGCGTCGGCGAGGGACTGGACGACCTGAAGCCCTTCGATGCGAAGGACTACGTGGAGGCAATTATCTGAGAGGAGATTTCCGCTCCCGCAGGGGGCTGTTCCCACAGGGGTGCGCCCCCCATTCTCTTTTTGTTCTTGACAAAAAGAGAATGCGCCGCGCCCGGTGGAAGAGAAAAAATCGCTTAGGCGCGCTCCGGTGCAGTGGCCCTCCGCGCGACGGGGGTCGGCGTATCGATGCCTGCTCCGATTTGGGCCCGCCTTCGGGCACGCTTGGGCCTTCTGCGTTTTTCGGAACTTCCGTCCCGTGGCGGATGGTGCCGGCCTTGTCGGGGTGGTTGTCGCATCGAGCTGCTTCTCTTTTCGCTGCCGCTGGCTGCTCTTCGTGGGAGCGTGAGCGGCAGCGGGGAGAGAGGCTGAGGGTATCCCAAACTTCCCCGGGCCAAAGGTCTCCCCAAGGGCGGCGCGTTTCCGGCCCTGACTTCTACAAGGGAGCGCCAGCCATCCCCCGCCGGCGGCAGGAGGTCTGCGCTTGCGCGGACCGACCCGCCGAAGCGTTTTTTCTCTTTGGACCGTGCACGGCCCGTTTCTCTTTTGGCAAGACCAAAAGAGAAATGGGGGGTGCATCTGCCCAGCCATCAGCATGGCTGTTTTCTCCATCCGAACGGGTGGAACGATCCCAGGCGGCCCAATGCCTGTGGAACTTTTCAGGAAAGAAGATGTAGATCATGACCAGACAGGACGGACGGGCCTTTGACGAGCTGCGCCCCGTCACCATTACACCCAACTTTGTAAAATTTGCGGAGGGCAGCTGCCTCATCCAGTGCGGCGACACCATGGTCCTCTGCTGCGCCAGCGTGGAGGACAAGGTGCCGCCCCATGTGCCGGAGGGCGCCGGCTGGGTGACGGCGGAGTACTCCATGCTGCCCCGGGCCAACCGGGAGCGGAGCCGCCGGGACATCTCCAAGCTGAAGCTCTCTCCCCGCAGCGCGGAGATCCAGCGGCTGGTGGGCCGGTCCCTCCGGGCCGCCGTGGATATGAACAAGCTGGGAGAGCATACCATTACCATCGACTGCGATGTGCTCCAGGGAGACGGCGGCACCCGCACCGCCTCCGTCACCGGCGGCTTCGTGGCACTCAGCCTGGCCTGCCGGAAGCTGGTGGAGGCGGGCATCTTGGCGGAGGATCCCATCCGGCACTTCGTCACCGGCGTGTCCGCCGGCATCGTGGACGAGCAGCCCATGCTGGACCTGCAGTACAGCGAGGACAGCCGGGCCCAGGTGGACCTGAACTGCGTGATGAACGAGCTGGGAGAGATCATCGAGCTCCAGGGCACCGGCGAGGGCCGGGCCTTCACGGCAGAAGAGCAGCAGGAGCTGGTGCGCCTGTGCGCCAAGGGCAACCGGGAGCTGCTGAACATCCAGCGGGAGATCCTGAAGCGGTAACGCCGCGTCAAAAAAAGAGAAGGAGATGGTCTCATGGCACAGGTATTTGAGATGATCATGCTGATCTGCTTCGGCCTGTCCTGGCCCTTCAACATCGCAAAGTCCATCCGATCCCGCACCGCCAAGGGCAAGAGCATCTGGTTCGAGGTGTGCATCATCGTGGGCTACCTCTGCGGCCTGGCGGGAAAGTTCATCAGCGGGAACGTGACATACGTGGCGGCATTTTACATTCTGGACATTGCCATGGTCACCACCGACCTGGTGCTGACCATGCGGAACAAGCGCCTGGACCGGGCGGCAGAACAGGAGGAAACTGTATGAAGTTCGTATTGGCGACCCATAACCCCGGCAAGCTGCGGGAGATGGGAGAGATCCTCTCCAGCCTCGGCGTCGAGGTGGTGAGCCCCGCGGATGTGGGCATCACCGTGGATGTGGAGGAGACTGGCACCACCTTTGCGGAAAACGCCATGCTGAAGGCCAAGGCCATCTGTGCGGCCAGCGGGCTGCCCGCCATCGCGGACGACTCCGGCCTGTGCGTGGACGCCCTGAACGGCGGTCCAGGCGTCTACTCCGCCCGTTACGGCGGAGAGGGACTGGACGACCGGGGACGGTACACCCTGCTGCTGCAGAACATGCGGGGCCAGACCACCCGGGCGGCCCACTTCGCCTGCGCCATCGCCTGCGCCTTTCCCAACGGGGACGAGCTGACGGCGGAGGGCCGGTGCGACGGCGCCATCGCCTTCGCCCCCATGGGGACGGAGGGCTTCGGCTACGACCCGGTGTTCCTGGTGCCGGAGAAGGGCAAGACCTTCGGCCAGCTGCCGGCGGAGGAGAAGAGCGCCATCTCCCACCGGGGGAAAGCCCTGCGGGCATTTTCCGAGAAGCTGGCAACTTATTTGAAGAAATAAACGTCTCATGCTATAAGGAGGGGAGAGCATGAAGACCACCGGACGCTGCCCCAAATGCGGCGGCACGGACCTGCTGGCGGTGAAGCCGGGGCTGTACAATTCCTTCCCCGTCAGCTTTTTCACCAACGCCAAAATCCAGCGGTACGTCTGCCGCAGCTGCGGCTATACGGAGGAGTGGATTGCCGAGGAATCCATGGAGAAGATGCGGCAGTCCACCTGACATGACGAACATTAAAAAACGACCGGAGCATTTCCGGAACAAAGGAGTCTACATGGAACTGACAAGCAAACAGAGAGCCCAGCTGCGGGGCCTGGCCAACAGCATCGACACCATCCTCCACATCGGAAAGGACGGTATCGGGGACAATCTCATCAAGCAGGCGGACGACGCCCTGGAGGCGCGGGAGCTGGTGAAGGGGAAGGTCCTGGACAACAACATCGACTACGACGCAAAGACCGCGGCCGAGGAGCTGGCCAAGGCCACCCGCAGTGAGGTGGTGCAGGTCATCGGCACGAAGTTCGTGCTGTACCGGGAGAGCCACTCCAAGCCCCGGGAGAAGCGCATCCAGCTGGTGAAAACGAAAAAGAAGAGTGAAAAGTGAAGAGTTGAGAGTGGAGTGCTGGAATTCGCCAGAGGCGAATGAATTTGAATTATCCGGCAATGCCGGACGCGACATCTTTTTACTCTCCACTCTTCACTCTGTATGCTTTACGCTAGGAACAAGGAAGGGCAATCATGAAGATCGGTGTTTACGGCGGGACCTTCAACCCGCCCCACCTGGGCCATGTGACTGCGGCCCGGGCGGTTTTTGAGCTGCTGAAGCTGGACCTGCTGCTGCTGGTGCCGGACGGGCAGCCGCCCCATAAGATGCTGCCGCCGGGCAGCCCCTCGCCGGAGCAGCGGCTGGAGATGACCCGCCTGGCGGGTGAGCAGCTGGGACTGGGGGAGAGGGTCCGGACCCTGGACCTGGAGCTGAAGCGGGAGGGGCGGAGCTACACCGCCGAGACCCTGCGTCAGCTGCATCAGCAGTATCCGGAGGATGAGCTGTGGCTGCTGATGGGGACGGATATGTTCCTCACCCTCCAGGCCTGGCGGGAGCCGGGGGAGATCCTGTCTCTGGCGGGGATCGCCGCCTTCGGCCGGACGGAGGAGGACACGGAGGAGCTGTTCTCCGTCCAGCGGGACTACCTGTACCGGACGTATCCCCAGGCCAGGATCTTCACGCTCACCATCCCCGGTGTGGTGGACGTGTCCTCCACGGAGCTGCGGACCATGCTGGCCCGGGGCGAGGGCGGGAACCTGCTGCCCCCGGCGGTGTACGGCTACATCCTGCGGGAGGGGCTGTATGACACCCGGGCGGATCTGAAGCACCTGCCCCTCAGAACGCTGCGGCCGGTGGCTCTCAGCTATCTGAAGCACAAACGCATCCCCCACGTGCTGGGCACGGAGCAGGAGGCCATCCGCCTGGCGGAGCGGTACGGAGCCGACGTGGAAAAGGCCCGGGTGGCGGCACTGCTCCACGACTGCACGAAGCGGCTGGACATGGAGGAACAGCTGGCCCTGTGCCGGCAGTACGGCATCCAGCTGGACGCGCTGGAGCAGCAGGCCCTGAAGCTCCTCCACGCCAAGACCGGCGCCGCCATCGCCCGGGACGTGTTCGGGGTGGACGACGAGATCTACCGGGCCATCTGGTGGCACACCACCGGGCACGCCGGCATGACCCTGCTGGAGAAGATCATGTACCTGGCGGACTATATCGAGCCCTCCCGGGATTTTCCGGGGGTAGACAAACTGCGCGCTGTGTGTTATAAAGACCTGGATGAAGGCCTGCTGATGGGCCTGGAGATGACCATCGAAGAGATGACCAGTATGGGAAACCCTGTGCACCACGCCACCATCGAGGCGCGGGACGCGTTGAAAGGATAGAGAGACAGTGGACAGAGAAAGCGGAAAGCATTTGGCGGGTGGAACGCCGAAGAACAACAAGCCCCAGAAGCCGAAAAAGCCCAGCCGGCTGACCCGGCAGCAGAAGCTGCTGATCGCGGTGGCGGCCGTACTGGCCGTCATTCTGATCGCGGTGGTGGCCTGCCAGAGCCTGTTTGTCCGGCCGGAGCTGCCGGACAAGGACCCGGATCAGGAGCAGGACACCCAGGAAGAGGAGATCGACTGGGGTGAGGGCATCCGCCCCCACAGCGGCGGGGAGCGGAAGAGCGACGACTACTACACGGTCCTGATCCTGGGGCGGGACACGGGAGGCGGCGGCAACACGGACACCATGCTGCTGGCCAGCTATGACGTGACCAACCAGAAGGCCACGGTGATGTCCATCCCCCGGGACACCATGGTGAACGTCTCCTGGGACATCAAGCGCATCAACTCCGTCTATAACTGGTACGGCGGCGGGGAGAAGGGGATCCAGAATCTCTATAAGGAGATCTCCCAGCTGGTGGGCTTTGAGCCGGACTACCAGGTGATCGTGGAGTGGGAGGCCGTTGGCCAGATCGTGGACGCCATGGGCGGCGTCTGGTTCGACGTGCCCCGGGATATGAACTACGATGACCCCTATCAGGACCTGTCGATCCATCAGGAGAAGGGCTATCGCCTTCTCTCCGGCGACGATGCCATGCAGGTGCTCCGCTACCGCCACGACAACGATATGCACTATGGCTACCCCGACGGAGACCTGGGCCGCATCAAGACCCAGCAGGCGTTCCTCTCCGCCATGGTGGAGCAGCTGCTGCAGATCAAAAATATCACCAAGATCAATCAGTTCATCGAGGTGTTCCGGAACAACGTGGAGACGGACCTCTCCTTCCAGAACATCCTGTGGTTCGCACAGCAGGCGGTGTTCGGCGGCCTCTCCATCGACAATGTGGAGTTCGTCACCATGCCCAACCGGAACACCTCCCTGTGGAGCCGTACCTACCACAACTATCAGTCCTATGTGACGCCCATCGCGGACGAGCTGCTGGATCTGGTGAACAACAAGCTCAGCCCCTACACGGAGGTGTTCACCCTCAGCGACCTGGACATCATGTCCGTCAACTCCGATGGGTCCGTCAGCTCCTCCACCGGTCATGTGGAGGACAGCCAGGCGGCCCGTCCGCCGGTGAAGCCCTCCACCCCCAGCACGGAGACGCCGGAGGAGGAGACGCCTACGGTGGATGAGAACGGGAACACCGTCGATCCGGACACCGGCCTGCCGGTGACGCCGGATGACGGCACCACAGATCCCGGCACCGGAACGACAGATCCGGGTACCGGCGGAGAGACCACCGACCCGGGCACCGGTACCACGGACCCGGGTACCGGAACGACGGATCCGGGCACTGGCGGAGAGACCACGGATCCCGGCACGGAGACCGGCACCACGGACCCGGGCACCGGAACGACGGATCCGGGCACCGGCGGAGAGACTACGGACCCGGGCACCGACGGCACCCAGACCCCCGGGACCGGAGATACAGGCGGCGGTGACACCGCCACAGAGGCTCCGGACGACGGCTTCATCATCGTGAGCTGACTGCTGGAAGGGGGGTGGCGGCATGGCAGGCCGCCGGAGAGAAAGAAACCGCGCCGGACGGAGAAGCGCCCGCCTGACCGGCGGGCAGAAGGGGCTGATCGCCGTGGCTGCTGTCCTGGCGGTGGCTCTGATGGGCGTTGCGGCCTGGAAGAGCCTGTTCGTCCGGCCGGAACTGCCGGACAAGGGGACGGGCCCGGACGGCAGCGCCCAGGAGATCGACTGGGGCGAGGGCGTCCGCCCCCGCGGCGGCGGGGAGCGGAAGAGCAAGGACTACTGGACCGTGCTGATCCTGGGGCGGGACACGGGGGGCGGCGGCAACACGGACACCATGCTGCTGGCCAGCTACGACGTGACCAACCAGAAAGCCACGGTGATGTCCATTCCCCGGGATACCATGGTGAACATCCCCTATGATGTGAAGAAGATCAACGGCGTCTATAACTACGGCGGCGGTGGGGAAGCAGGGATCCAGTATCTCTACAAGGAGATCTCCCAGCTGGTGGGCTTTGAGCCGGACTACCAGGTCGTGGTTGAATGGGAGGCTGTTGGGCAGATCGTGGATGCCATGGACGGCGTCTGGTTCGATGTGCCCCGAAATATGAACTATGATGATCCCCTTCAAAATCTCCACATCCACCAGGAGAAAGGCTACCGCCTGCTCTCTGGGGAGGATGCCATGGAGGTCCTCCGCTACCGCCGCGACAACGACAAGCGCTACGGCTACCCGGAGGGAGATGTGGGCCGGATCAAGACGCAGCAGGCGTTCCTCTCCGCCATGGTGGAGCAGCTGCTGAAAGTGGAGAACGTGCCCAAGATCCGGCAGTTCATCCAGGTGTTTCAGGACAATGTGGAGACGGACCTGACCTTCCAGAATATCCTCTGGTTTGCCCAGTCGGCATATCTGGGAGGACTGCGCACAGAGGATGTGGAGTTTGTCACCATGCCCCATCGCAACGTCGATGCCTGGAGCCGCAGTTACAGCCAGGATCTGGAGTATGTCGTGCCGGTGGCGGATGAACTGCTGGACCTGGTGAATACCAAGCTCAGTCCCTATACAGAGGTGTTCACTCTCGGCGATCTGGACATCATGTCCGTTGCCTCCGATGGGTCTGTCCGATCCACCAGCGGCCATGTGGAGGACGCAAAGGCGGCCCGTCCGCCGGCGAGGCCCTCCGCCCCTCCGAGCACATCAGCAGAGGCGCCGGCAGAGAAAACACCGCCGGAGGAGAGCGGCCCGCCTGCGGAGCAGGAGCCGGCTGGGGAGGCCGGTGCATCCGGTTCCGCGGAGGCAACGGTGCCGGAGGAGGGCGGAGACAGCCCGGAGGCCGCGCCGCCCGCCGGCGGCGGGACTGCAGAGCCGGATCCGCCGCCTGCTGCCGGGGAGACGCCTGACGGCGGTGAGTCTGCCGCAGAGGCCCCGGACGACGGTTTTATCATTGTGAGCTGAGCGGCGCAGGCCGCAGAGACTTCAAAGAATCAGAAAGGATGAGTCCATGACACCGAAGGAGATGGCCCTGATCGCGGCCAAGGCCCTGGACGAGAAAAAGGGCGGCGACATTGCCGCCATCGAGATCACGGAGCAGACCACCCTGGCGGACTATTTCGTCATCGCCACCGGCAGCTCCAACACCCAGATCAACGCCCTGTGCGGCGCGGTGGAGAAGGCCATGAAGGAGCAGGCCGGGGAGGATCCCCTCCGCCGGGAGGGCTACCGGGACGGCACCTGGGTCCTGCTGGACTACGGCTGCGTGGTGGTCCACGTGTTCTCCGCCGAGGCCCGGGAGTTCTACTCCCTGGAGCGCCTCTGGCACGACGGCAAGCCGGTGGACCTCTCCGGCGTGCTGACGGCGGACTGAGAGGTTCTGCCCGGCAAAAAGAATCAAAAGGCTCCGGCGGATCTCTCCGCCGGAGTTTTTTCAGCCGTCAACCCAGGGTTGCGCGATAGCTGGTGGAGGCAACTGACTGGTTCTGATATGATGAGGCCACCAAAATCAAAGGAGGAATTGCAATGACAATGGCATCCATCGTGATGATCCCGCTGTTGCTCCTGTTTCTGGCCATCTGGGCGGGGCTCCTCTATCTGCTGGTCCTGCTGATCCGGGCCCTGCGGAAGTACCTGCGGGGCGGGGAGGCCCGCCGGGAAAAGGCGGAGACCTGCCGCACGCTGGGGGAGATCCTCAAGACTCACCGGATGCGCTGCCAGATGACCCAGGAGTTCGTGGCGGAGGCCCTGGGGGTCAGCCGCCAGGCAGTCAGCAAGTGGGAGCGGGGCGCAGCGGACCCCAGCACCTCCAACCTGCTGGCCCTGGCCAAGCTGTTCGGCGTGCCGGCGGAGGAGCTGCTGCGGGAGACCGCCGGCAGGGAAAAGGCGTGAGCATCCCCGGCCCTGTCACCATTTGTAACGGAACTGTCACGGGATTGAGGCGGAAACCCCTCCCCGCCGGGCTTATCCTGTTTTTGGAAAGAATGAAGATCGGGGAGGGACCCGCATGAAAATGCGAACCATGATCGCTCTGGCGGCATCGCTGCTGCTGACTGCCTGCGCCGCCCCGGCGGAGGAAGCGGAGGAAGCGGCGCCCGCCGCCGATGGGGAGGCGCCTGTCTCCCAGGAAGAAGCGGACACCCTGCCGGAGCCCCGGAACATGCTGCCGGGCCTGGACGTCTCCGGGCTGGAGACATCCATGCCGGAGGCGGACTTCGCCGCCTTCCAGGCGTATCTGCCGGTGCTGACCGGGGAGGAGGCCTTCCGCTGGGTGGCGGGGCCCTACGACGGCCATCCGGATGGGGACTGGGAGCCCTTTGACGCCGACATGGCGGCGGTCTATGACCGGTTCTGGGGACATGATGACGTGGAAGACCCGCCGGGGACGCTGACCCTGGACCGGCTGGCGGTGGCGGACATCGTGGGCGATGCGGAACCGGAGCTGGTGCTGCTGTTCCAGGATAGGGCCTACAATTACCTGGTGTTCCACCGGGAGGACGGCGTGATCTACGGCACGTCCTTTTACATCCGCTGGTTTGAGAGCCTGCAGGAAACCGGCATTTACATGGGCTCCGGCGGAGCGGACGTCAGCTACTACCATCAGCTGTTCTTTCACGACGGCCGCTTTTGGGACGAACAGCTGGGGGAAAAAATCGGGGACAACTGCGAATTGAACGGCCGGGAGGTCAGCGAGGCGGAATTCGACGCCTGGTACGCGGCCAACATGACCAGCGACGTCACCTGGTACAGCCCGGATGGTGCGGTGATCCCGGAAAATATGTAGGCTGAGCGAATATTTGTGAGATTTCTGGATCATTGGGAAGTTTGTGCGCTTTTTTCCTTGACAAAACGGGCAAAGCCACATAAAATAAACCCGTTAACGACTTTGATGGGAAGAAAGGCGAAACGTCCCGCCTTCAGAGAGCCGGCGGCTGCTGCGAGCCGGCGGGGGACCTTCGCGGATGACTGCTCCCGGAGTCTCCCGCCTGAACTGTGAGTAGGGCGGGACGGCAGGCCCCGTTACCGGCCGAGGCCCTTCTGGCCGCAGAGCGCCATCCGGCAACGGGCGGCGAAAACAGGGTGGTACCGCGTAGTTTTCTTACGCCCCTGGCCGTATTCCGGCCAGGGGTCGTTTTTATCCCGCCGCATATTGAAACAGAGAAATCCATTCACAGGAATGAGGAGAAGCATATGAAGTACGATTTTGCCAGTATTGAGAAAAAGTGGCAGCGCAAGTGGCTGGAGGAGAAGCCCTTCACCGCCGTCACCGGGGACAAGACGCGGGAGAAGTTCTTCGGCCTCATCGAGTTCCCCTATCCCTCCGGCCAGGGGCTCCATGTGGGCCACGCCCGGCCCTTCACCGCCATGGACATCATCTGCCGGAAAAAGCGGATGCAGGGCTACAACGTGCTGTTCCCCATCGGGTATGACGCCTTCGGCCTGCCCACGGAGAACTATGCCGTCCAGCACCACATCCACCCCGCCAAGGTGACCCACGACAACATCGAAAACTTCCGCAAGCAGCTGCACATGCTGGGCTACTCCTTCGACTGGGACCGGGAGGTGAACACCACCGACCCCAGCTACTACAAGTGGACCCAGTGGATCTTCCTGCAGATGTTCAAGCACGGCCTTGCCTACAAGGCCTCCATGCCCGTCAACTGGTGCACCAGCTGCAAGATCGTCCTGGCCAACGAGGAAGTGGTGGACGGCGTCTGCGAGCGCTGCGGCGGCGAGGTCATCCGCAAGGAGAAGAGCCAGTGGATGCTGGCCATCACCAAGTACGCTGACCGGCTCATCGACGACCTGGACGACCTGGACTTCATCGAGCGGGTGAAGATCCAGCAGAAGAACTGGATCGGCCGGTCCGAGGGTACGGAGGTGGACTTCACCGCCACCAACGGCGACAAGCTGACGGTGTACACCACCCGGTGCGACACGCTGTTCGGCGTGACCTATATGGTCATCTCCCCGGAGCATCCCTACCTCCAGCAGTGGAAGGACCAGATCCGGAACTGGGATGAGGTGGCCGCCTATATCGAGGAGGCCGCCCACAAGTCCGACTTTGAGCGGGGCGAGCTGAACAAGGAGAAGACCGGCGTGCGGCTGGAGGGCATCGAGGCCGTCAATCCCGCCAGCGGCAAGCAGGTGCCCCTGTTCGTCTCCGACTACGTGCTGATGGGCTACGGCACCGGCATCGTCATGGGCGTGCCGGGCCACGACCAGCGCGACTGGGAGTTCGCCACCAAGTTCGGCCTGCCTATCGTAGAGGTGGTCAAGGGCGGCGACGTGACCCGTGAGGCCTTCACCCTGAAGGACGACACCGGCATCATGGTGAACTCCGGCTTCCTGAACGGCATGACGGTCAAAGAGGCCATCCCCGCCATGAAGAAGTGGGTGACGGAGCAGGGCATCGGCCGGCCCAAGACCAACTTCAAGCTCCGGGACTGGGTGTTCTCCCGCCAGCGGTACTGGGGCGAGCCCATCCCCCTGGTGAACTGCCCTAAGTGCGGCTGGGTGCCCCTGCCGGAGGACCAGCTGCCCTTACTGCTGCCGGAGGTGGACTCCTACGAGGTCACCGACACCGGCGAGAGCCCCCTGTCCAAGATGACCGACTGGGTGAACACCACCTGCCCCAAGTGCGGCGGCCCCGCCCAGCGGGAGACCGACACCATGCCCCAGTGGGCCGGCTCCAGCTGGTACTTCCTGCGGTATATGGACCCCCACAACGACAAGGAGTTTGCCTCCAAGGAGGCGCTGGAGTACTGGTCTCCCGTGGACTGGTACAACGGCGGTATGGAGCACACCACCCTGCACCTGCTGTACTCCCGGTTCTGGCACAAGTTCCTCTATGACATCGGCGCCGTGCCCACCAAGGAGCCCTATGCCAAGCGCACCAGCCACGGCATGATCCTGGGCGAGGGCGGCGAGAAGATGTCCAAGTCCCGGGGCAACGTGGTCAACCCCAACGACATCGTGGACCAGTACGGCGCCGACACCATGCGCCTCTATATCATGTTCATCGGCGACTTCGAGAAGGCCGCCACCTGGTCCAATGACGCGGTGAAGGGCTCCAAGAGGTTCCTGGACCGGGTGTGGAACCTGGCGGAGAGCGCCTCCGACAGCTACGACGTGACCCCCGCCAACGAGGCTATCATCCACAAGACCATCAAGAAGGTCACCGAGGACATCGACAGCCTGAAGATGAACACCGCCATCGCCGCCATGATGACCATGGTGAACGAGCTGAGCGCCAACGGCTGCACCCGGGGCGACCTGAAGTACCTGATCCTGCTGCTCAACCCCTTCGCCCCCCACATCACTGAGGAGCTGTGGGAGAACCTGGGCTTCGCCGCCCAGACTGGTAAGATGTGCTGCCAGGCGGAGTGGCCCGTGGCGGACGAGAGCAAGACCGTGGCCGCCACGGTGGAGATGGCCGTCCAGGTGAACGGCAAGCTGAAGGGCACCATCTCCATGCCCACCGACAGCGGGGAGCAGGCCGTGGTGGACGCCGCCCTGGCGGTGGAGAAAGTGGCCAAGGCCACCGAGGGCATGCAGATCGTCAAGACCATCCTGGTAAAGAACCGGCTGGTGAACCTGATCGTGAAGCCCCGGTAATCCCTATAAGACACGGAAAGGCCGGGCGGAGTTTCCGCCCGGCCCTGTACGCATTCAGAAAGGAGATACCATGAGACATCTCGATGCATTTCTGGCTCTGCTGTGCGGCCGCTTTGACAACGCCCGGCAGCTGGAGGAGCTGAAGCAGACCGGGGGACCCGCGCTGCCCTATGCAGAGCATGTCAACACCATCTGCAACGAAAAGATCGCCGGCCTGCCGGCGGATTTCCCGGGCAAATTCGTGCTGGAGGAGAGCTACTACACCACGGACGGCAGGACCCACGCCTCGCCCCACCTGTTCCTCTTCACCGAGGAGGGAGAGGCGGTGAAGCTGACCTCCTATCAGCTGCCGAAAGGTCAGGACGGCAGCCCGGTCTCCTGGGAGACCCTGCCGCCCATGCAGTGGCAGGACCTGGAGGTCTCCGGCAAGTTTACCCCCGCCCTCTATACGCTGCACGGCGGCGTATGGGAGGGAGGCAGTGTCAGCATGTTCTCCCCGGTGCTGAAGTTCACCCTGTACGAACGCTTTTCCGAAGAAGCGCTGGAGGTGACAGAGACCATGGAGATGAACGGGAAGCGGACATTTGGCTTCGATGTGCCCATCGTCTACCGGAGAAAAGAGACGCCGGATCGGGAAGATCCTGAAGGGAAATGCTGATTTTCTGGAAAATGTCTTGACAATGGCCTGTAAGGTTTGTATAATGCTTTTGTTAAAGCCATAGATTATGGCCCTTAAAGTATCCTGGATTCAGCCGGATACCTCGGAGGGAGGGAAATATAGATGTCTGAGATCCATGTGAAGGACGGCGAGTCCATCGACAGCGCACTGAAGCGTTTTAAGCGCAGCTGCGCCAAGGCCGGCGTCATTGCGGAAGTGCGGAAGAGAGAGCACTATGAAAGCCCCAGTGTCAAGCGCCGCAAGAAGTCCGAGGCCGCTCGCAAGAACAAGAAGCGTTATTATTGATGAGCTGAAAAGTGCTGTACCGATCCGGTACAGCACTTTTTGCCTCCGGGCAAAAGCGGGAATGACCGTCGACGGGAAGGAAGGGTGTGTGCGGGAAACCCAGGAGGGGTTTCCTGCACCATTGAGATCCATTTATTTCCGGAACTTTTAGAAGTTCCGGAAACGGAGCCGGCTTGCCGAAAGTTCGGCAAGCCGGAAGTGCTGTACCGATCCGGTACAGCACTTTTTACGTCCGTCGGGCCGGAAACAGCCGGGGCAGCAGATCCCGCACCTCCGGATACATGAGAAAGGCGGCGGAGAAGCCCATGCGGGTCCCGGTCTGCAGCTTCTGCTGGAGGGTATCCGCGTCGTCGAAGAGGACGAAGTGGGTTTCACCCTCCCGGGTGTAGGTGAAATAGCGGGCGCACAGATCCTGGGAGAAGAACACGGACGGGGACTCCTGGTCCAGCAGGGCCTGGAATTCCGAAGGGCTGAGGGGACGGCCCTCACCGCTCCTGGCGGGCAGGGTGAAGTCCATCCGCAGCCGCTGGACGTCCAGAGCCAGCTTCCCCGCCCCGGCCCGCTCTGCTGCGGCACCCTGAAGATACTGGAGGAAGCTGCCGCCGGAAACGGCGGTGCAGACCAGGGAGACGGTGCCGGACGCCGCGGCGTAGGACTCCGGCACATAGACGGGGCGGGGCGCCAGGCGCCTTGCCAGCGTCTCCGCAAAGGCCAGCCGGTCCGGCGTCGGAGATTGTTCAAAGTCCAGCAGCACGCCGCTGTAGCCCCGCCGCCCGCACTCCCGAATGGCGGCGGCGGACAGCCGCTCCGGACTGGCGATGAAGGGCGCATCCCGGTCCGTGACGGACAGGAGCCCGCCCCGGGTCTGCAGCAGCAGATTCTGCCGGAGCAGCGCGGAGTCCGACCCGATGCAGTAGGCCACATGGGCCAGGGAACAGCGGAAGCGGGCGGCCTCCTGGGCCTCGGCCGGTGTCACAGCCAGATAGATCTGCAAAGCGAACTCCCCCTTGTGGAATCTTCCGAAAGCTGGTATACTGAAAAGAGACTATGCGAAGAAGGAGCCGCTTATGCCGTTTTCCCTGACGCCCCGCTGGGTGTTCCAGCATTACAGCGAGATCACCCCCGACTGGCTGCGGGAGCGGGGGATCACCCTGCTGCTCAGCGATTTGGACTTCACCCTGGCCGCCAAGAGGACCCGCCGCCCGGACCAGCCCCTGCGGGACTGGATCGCCGCCCTGCGGACGGCGGGGATCGACTTCATGATCGTCTCCAACAACCGCTCCGGAAGCCGGGTGACGGAGTTCTGCGCGGACCTGGGCGTGCCCTATCAAGGCCACGCCGGCAAGCCCAGCCCCCGGGGGCTGGAGGCCGCCATGCGCAGGGCCGGGACGGACCGGGCCCACACCGCCATGCTGGGGGACAAGCTGCTGACGGACGTGCTGGCCGCCAACCGGGCCGGGGTCCTGCCCCTGATGGTGGAGCCGGTGGGCGGCGCCGTGACGGCGTGGCAGAAGGTGCTCCACGCCCTGCAGGCCCCCTTCAAGGCCGCCTGTCGCCGCAAAATGGAAAAAAAGTCCTGAAAAATACTTGCAATAGCGGACAACATACGATAAAATAGCAAAGGAATTTTTATGGAGATAGAGGGGCGGCCGGCCGGTCAGCTTCTCTTGAGTTTACAGAGGAGGATCATTTATGCCAACGATTACTGCCGGCGATTTCCGCAATGGTGTCACTTTTGAGAAGGACGGGAGCGTTTGCACCGTGGTGGAGTTCCAGCACGTGAAGCCCGGCAAGGGCGCTGCTTTCGTGCGGACCAAGTACAAGAACGTGATGACCGGCGCCATCCGCGAGGAGTCTTTCAACCCCACCGCCAAGTTCGAGCAGGCCACTGTGGAGCGCAAGGACGCCGAGTACAGCTACAACGACGGCGACCTGTATTACTTCATGGACCCCGAGACCTATGACATGGTCCCGCTGAACCGGGACGTGCTGGGCGACGCCTTCCGCTTCGTGAAGGAGAATACCGTCTGCAAGCTGGTGAGCTACAAGGGCAACGTGTTCACCGTGGAAGTGCCCAACTTCATGGACCTGGAGGTCACGGAGACCGAGCCCGGCCTGCGGGGCGACACCGCCACCAACGTGACAAAGCCCGCCACCCTGGAGACCGGCGCCGAGGTGAAGGTGCCTCTGTTCATCAACACCGGCGACAAGATTCAGATCGATACCCGCACCGGCGAGTATATCGGCCGCAGCAAGGAGTAAGAGCGACAAAGGGGGGAGCATTTCCCCCCTTTTGTTCCTGAGAGAATGACCGCAACGCTGTTTGTAAGGAAAGGAGCTGCTGTTATGGAGATCACGGAAAAGGTCGCATATCTGAAGGGCCTGGCCGAGGGCATGGAGCTGGACACGGAGAAGAAGGAGGGCAAGCTGCTTGCCGCCATCATCGACGTGCTGGACGACATCGCCCTGGAGATCGCGGACATGAAGGCGGATCAGGCGGAGCTGTACGACGGCCTGGACGCTGTCAGCGACGATCTGGAGGACGTGGAGGACGCCGTCTTCGGCGAGGATGACGAGGACGAAGAGGACGAGTACGAATATGAGGAGCCGGAGGAGGACGAGGACTGCTACGCCACCACCTGCCCCACCTGTGAGGAGACCATCTACTTCGATGAGTCCGTCCTGGAGGATGGCGAGGTCATCTGCCCCAACTGCGGCGAGAAGCTGGAGTTCGATCTGAACGGCCTGGAGGACGAGGAAGCGCCTCAGGACGAGGAATAAGATCCATAGAAACACAGGAGCCCGGTGCACGGCACCGGGCTCCTGTTGACGTTTTGGATGGGATCACTCCACGGTGACGAGGAACCGGCAGCAGGTCCCGCCGCTGAGGACCGTCTCCACCGTCTCGACCGTAATGCGCTTTTCCGGCAGCAGCTGTTCCAGAATGTACAGCACGCTCTGCCGGGAGCACTCACAGTGGGCCGCGTCCGTCACATCGCCTCGCTGGACCTCGGGGCAGACGCACTTGGGATAGCCCACCTCATAGCGGTGGCCGGGCTGGAGGACCTTGGCAAAAAAGCCCTCTGTGTCTCCGTACTTCCGGTACTGGGCGTCCAGACTGCGGCCGCATTCCTCAAACTGCGCCATCTGGACCGGCAGGACGGTCTCCCGCACGCACCGGACGGCCTTCTCTCGGTAGTCCATGTGGTTCCTCCTAAAAGATGTCGCCACGCCCTTCAACGGTGTCCTACGGGACACCGATCCAGCAGGCAAAGTCCGTGGCCAGGAACGTTTCCTGGGCCTGCCGGATCCCTTCGTCCAGCCGGGAGACCCGGCCCCGGCCCGCCACCAGGGGGTCGATGTACCGCAGCTTGGCGGGGATCCGGTACCAGATGCCGCCCTCCGGACGGTCCATTCTCCGCTCCACCCGGCAGAAGCGCCGGAATCGGCGCCACTGGGCGGCGCTGACCGGGTCCGCCTCCAGCCTTTGGATGACCAGCGGCTCCGTCTGATACAGGTCGTCCTCCGTCAGGACTTTGCGGCCCACGGCGCCCCGCAGCAGGTCCGCCAGGGCCTGCATGGCGAAGCGGTCCTCGTCCGCCACATAGACCCGGGCGGTCCGGAGGGCCGCCTCGGTGAAGGCACAGGCGGTCTCCGGCGTGCGGAAGGCCAGCTCCGGCCGCCCTGCCTCGTCCCGCCAGACGGTCAGGTCCTCGTAGAACGCCCGGATGGCCGCCTCTCCGGCAAAACCATAGCACCGCAGATCTCCCAGGGTGTACTCCAGCCGGTCCGCCGACAGCTGGGGGGAGTCGTTGTCGGCGATGGGATAGCGGTGGTAGTCCGCCACGTCCGCCGTAGTGAGACCGTACTCCCCCAGCAGGGCCTGAAGCTCCGGAGACCGGCCGATCAGCTCCGCTGTTCGCCCCTCGGTGGACTCCTGCCGCAGATGGTCGCCGTGGAGAAAGTCCACCACATGGGCAAAGGCCGGGGTGGCCGCGTCGTGGAGCAGTCCCGCCGCGCTCTGCCGGACATCGCCGGTGAAGTGCCAGACGATCAGCGCCACCCCCAGGCTGTGGTCGAAGCGGGAGTAGGGCGCCCACCCGGAGAATTGCGGAAAGGCGGTGTACTCACACCCGCAGTTCATGCCGACCTGCCGCAGCCGGGTCATGGGCGGCGTCTCCGCCAGGCGGCGGAGAAATTCCGGGATCTCCGGATGGTACAGGGACCAGTTCTCCGTCATGGCGGCATCAGGCCTCCGGCCTCTTTTTCAGGCTGTACAGCCCGGCGCCGATGGCGGTGGCAAACGTGGCGTTTTCGGGGATGATATAGCGGATGCCGTACAGCTTTTCAAACAGCTGGAAGTTGGCGGCCGCCTGGGGCAGGGTGGTCATGGAGCCGGTGAGCACCACAGTCCGGGAGTCACAGCACTGGCAGGCCAGCACCGTCATGGTGCCGATGGCCTGCAGCACCAGATTTATCACGCCGGCCGCCAGATCGGCGGGGGTGGCGTCCTCCGCCAGGTTGCCGAAGTTGGCGGCGGTCATGTCCGGGTCCAGCGTGGGTGCGGCGTGGACGGTGATGTCCTTCATGGTCAGATCCACCTGGTCCAGATCGCCGCTCTCCGCCAGCTTCTTGATCTGGCCGAACCGCTCCATGCCCACCAGCTTGCGGCACAGTCCGCCCAGGGTGCCACCGCCGATGCCGCTGCCGCACAGGTGGCGGATACCGTCGGGCGACGCCCAGAGAAAAGCGGTGCCGGTGCCCATGCTGACCACCACGGCAGAGGACTGCCCCGACAGAGCCAGGGCCCCGGTGCCGGTGGCGGAGAACTCGTCCACCTTGCAGGTGGGCAGGCCGTAGATATCGCCCTCTACATAGGAGGCGCCCACGCCGGTGAGCACCACCCGCCGTACCTCGTTCAAAGAAAGGCGATTGCTGGTGAGATAATTGCCAAGGGCTCCATACAGGCTGGTCACCTGGTCCTCCGCCCGGACCCGCAGCATGGAAATCACGCTGCCGTCCGTCCGCAGGCC
Organism: Oscillibacter valericigenes; assembly: GCF_016902445.1. Classification (GTDB taxonomy): domain Bacteria; phylum Bacillota; class Clostridia; order Oscillospirales; family Oscillospiraceae; genus Oscillibacter; species Oscillibacter avistercoris. The sequence continues at coordinate 31,869 of NZ_JACSNX010000003.1, forward strand.
CACGATCTTGGTGCTGGAGCCGCCGATGTCGATGCCTAAAACCACATTCATGCTCTGAACCTCATTTTCCGGCGGCCAGCTGCCGCCGCGTCTTTCCCTCATCATAGGGGAGGGCGGGACGGTTGTCAAGATAGATTGATAAATAATTGACAACAATTTGCGAAAAAGCGTTGCTTTTCCCGGGGGAACCGCTTATAATCATAAAGAACGACATACCGGACAGGCAGGCAGCGCAGGCGATCCGCCGCTGCCGGGCCTGATTTTCACGGAAGGACAAATGTGCCTGCGGGCACATGGGGAACTGTTATGAGGACAGAAGAAAAACTCAACCTGACCATGCTCTGTGATTTCTATGAGCTGACCATGGGCAACGGCTATTTCCAGGCCGGCCTTCAGGACCGGATCACCTATTTTGACGTATTCTTCCGCAACGTGCCGGACAACGGCGGCTTTGCGGTCTGCGCGGGCCTGGAGCAGCTGGTGCGCTACATCCAGGACTTGCATTTCGACGAGGAGGACATCGCCTTCCTGCGGGACAAGCACCTGTTCTCTGAGGAGTTCCTGGACTACCTGCGGAATTTCCGCTTTACCGGGGACATCTGGGCCGTGCCGGAGGGGACGCCCATCTTCCCCCGGGAGCCGGTGGTGACGGTCCGGGCTCCGGCCATCCAGGCCCAGCTGATCGAGACGTTCACCCTGCTGACCATCAACCACCAGAGCCTGATCGCCACCAAGGCCAACCGGATCGTCCGGGCGGCCCAGGGGCGGACGGTGCTGGAGTTCGGCTCCCGCCGGGCCCAGGGCACGGACGGCGCCATCTCCGGCGCCCGGGCGGCCTACATCGGCGGCTGTGCCGGCACGGCCTGCACCATCTCCGACCAGCTGTACGGCGTGCCCGCCGGCGGCACCATGGCCCACTCCTGGGTCCAGATGTTCGACAGTCAGTATGAGGCCTTCAAGACCTACTGCGAGATCTACCCCCACAACGCCACGCTGCTGGTGGACACCTATAATGTGCTCAAGTCCGGCGTGCCGGACGCCATCCGGGCCTTCAACGAGGTGCTGAAGCCCCGGGGCATCACCAAGTGCGGTATCCGGCTGGACTCCGGCGACATGGCATATCTCACCCAGGAGGCCCGGAAGATGCTGGACGCCGCCGGCTGGACGGAGTGCCAGATCTCCGCGTCCAACTCCCTGGATGAGTATATCATCCAGGACCTGCTGCTGCAGGGGGCCAAGATCGATGTGTTCGGCGTGGGTGAGCGGATGATCACCGCCCGCAGCGAGCCGGTGTTCGGCGGCGTGTACAAGCTGGCCGCTGTGGAGGATGCGGCGGGGAACATCATCCCCAAGATCAAGGTCAGCGAGAATCTGGACAAGATCACCATCCCCCACTTCAAGAAGACCTACCGCATCTTTGACAGCGCCACCGGCAAGGCGGAGGCGGACTATCTCACGGTCTGGGATGAAACTGTGGACGAGAGCGCTCCGCTGGAGCTGTTCGACCCCCGGGCCACCTGGAAGCGCAAGACCTATACGAACTTCACGGCCAAGCCCCTGCAGGTCCCTGTTTTCCAGGGGGGAAAGCTGGTCTACCGGCTGCCCGCCCTGTCGGAGATCCAGGCCTACTGCCGCGCCCAGGTAGATACCCTGTGGGACACGGTGAAGCGGTTCGAAAACCCCCACACCTATTATGTGGACCTGAGCCAGAGACTGTTCGACATCAAGCAGGATCTGCTGCGCCAGAGCAGATGACACAGCGACTCCGCCCGCCGGGCGGAGTCGTTTTGTTCACAGAATATTGGTTGCGGAGATCTGAAAGTTTCAGTATAATAAAAGGATAAGAAGTCGAAGCTGAGAAGAGGAGGTGGTCCGACCCATGCGAAAGAGAACTTTGCCCCAGCCGGAGGAGCGGACAGAGCGGCGGATCTCCGCTTTTACCAGCCTGTCCATCTGCGCACTGACGGTGGTCGCACAGATCGTCATTACGCTGACACTGACTCAGCTGCTGGCGGAAAATGTCAGCTATGTCTATTTCATCTTGGAGCTGGCCGGCGCGATCGTGGCCATTCGGGTCTATCAGCGGCAGGGGAGCCCCTCTTATAAGCTGGTTTGGATGTGCCTGCTGCTGGCGCTGCCGGTGTCCGGCATGATCCTTTTCCTGCTGTGGGGCGGGACCCATCAGGCCAAGAGCCTGAGCCTGCGAAAGGTCCCCCCGCCGGCGGAGCGGGAGAGCACCCGGATGGAGAGCGCCGCCAATGTGGCCAGGCTGAACCGCCGGTCCCCTGCCTGGGGACGGCTGGCGTCCTATCTGCAATCCCGGGATTTCCTGCTGTACAGTGGCTCCCAGGCCCGCTACTTTGCGGAGGGCGCCGAATTTTTTGACGATCTGGTGCTCCATCTGCAGCGTGCGGAGATCTATATCTTTCTGGAGTACTACATTCTGGCAGAGGGACAGGTCTGGGACCGGATCTTCTCTGTCCTGCGGGAGCGGGCCGCCGCCGGCGTGGAAGTGCGCATCATCTTTGACGACTTCGGAAACCTGACCCGCCTGTCCGACGCGACGCTGCAGGCCATTCAGGACGCCGGCATCGAGGTGGAGGTGTTCAACCCCGTCCACCGGTATGTTAATCGGATCTATTTCAATTACCGGGACCACCGGAAGATCGCTGTTATCGACGGGCTGTACGCCTACACCGGCGGCATCAACATCGCCGATGAGTACGCCAACATCCTGGTCCGCTTCGGCCACTGGAAGGATACCGGCGTCCGGATCGAGGGCGCCGGCGCCTGGGGGTTCGCCTCCCAGTTCATCCAGATGTGGAAGATGATCGGCCGCTCTCTGCCCAACGAGGACGATTACTACCGTCCCCGGGTGGAGGTGGAGGGCACCGGCTGGTGCCAGCCCTTTACGGACGGGCCGCTGAACAATCCGGACAACCCCATCGAGGACACCTATCTCCAGCTGATCGCATCCGCCCAGAAGATGCTGTATATCACCACGCCCTATTACGCGGTGGAGGAGTCCATGCAGAAGGCCCTGTGCATCGCTGCGGACGCGGGAGTGGATGTGCGGCTGATGGTGCCCGCCATCCCGGACAAGAGGTATGTCTACATGGTGGCGGAGACCTATTGGGGCGAGCTGCTGGAGCACGGGGTCAAGATCTACCGCTACACCCCCGGCTTTATCCACGCCAAGAGCGTCATGGTGGACCGGGAGGTGGCTCTGATCGGCAGCACCAACATGGATTACCGGACGTTCCAGCTCCACTACGAGTGCGCCGTGCTGCTCTATCACATGCCGGCGGTGGAGGACCTGCTGGAGGACATGGACCACATCGTGGCACAGAGCGAGCCCTATACGTTGAAGGAGTGGCATGAGCGCTCCTGGCTGCGCAGGCTGTGCGCCTCGCTGCTGCGGCTGGCGGCCATCTGGTTTTAAAGGCATGGCTCTACGGGGCCGGCCGCTGATCTTATTTTCTCAGGAGGCACTATGTCCCGTGAACTGACGCCACAGGAGACTGCGGAGCGCAGTCTCATCAAAAAATACCGGAAGGAGCTGTGGAATCCCTTTATTGCTGCCGTCAAGCGGTATGAGCTGATCGTCCCCGGGGACCGGATCGCCGTCTGCATCTCCGGCGGCAAGGACTCCATGGTGCTGGCCAAGCTGATGCAGGAGCTCCAGCGCCATACGGAGCAGCCCTTCGAACTGGTCTTTCTGGTGATGGATCCCGGCTATGCCCCGGCCAACCGGGCACTGATCGAGGAGAATGCCGCCCGGCTGGGCATCCCCATCACCGTGTTTCAGAGCGATATTTTCGACGTGGCCTATCAGGTGGAGAAGAACCCCTGCTACCTGTGCGCCCGGATGCGCCGGGGGTTCCTCTACAGCAAGGCCCGGGAGCTGGGCTGCAACAAGATCGCCCTGGGCCACCATCTCTCTGATGTGATCGAGACCACGCTGCTGGGGCTGTTCTACGGCGCTCAGCTGCAGACCATGCCCCCCAAGCTCCGCAGCAAAAATTTTCCGGGCATGGAATTGATCCGGCCGCTGTATTGTGTCCATGAGGACGCTATCATCGCCTGGAAGAACTACAACGGCCTGCGCTTTCTCCAGTGTGCCTGCCGGTTCACGGAAGAGCGGGACGGCGCAGACGACGGCGTGGGAGACAGCAAGCGCCAGGAGATGAAGCTGCTGCTGCGGCAGCTGAAGAAGACCAATCCCAATATCGAGAAAAGCATGTTCCGGGCGATCCACGGTGTCCAGCTGGACACCTTCCCTGGCTTTAAGTTCCGGGGAAGGGCCTTCTCCTTTGAGGAGGCCTATGATCTGCCCGGCTTTCCCGCCGGGGCGCAGGCGCCGGCTGCGGATACAGAGGAGGCATGACCATGAATTACTATCGCTGCGAAAACCCGGACTGCGGATTTTTGGCAGAGGAGGAGCCGGACGTCTGCCCACACTGCGGCGGCACGTTTTTCCTCTCTGTGGATGAGGAGGAGCTGACAGGTTCCGATTGGGTGCAGCTGGGCAACCGCGCCGTGGATGAGGAGCGGAACACGGATGCCCTGGCCTGCTATCAGCAGGCCGCAGCCGCAGGCGACGTGCTGGGGCTGACCAATCTCGGCTGGTGCCTGGAGGCAGGCGTCGGCGTGGAGGCGGATCCCCGGCAGGCAGTGGTGCTGTATGCCCAGGCCGCGGCCCAGGACTACATGCCTGCGCTGACGAACCTGGGCTACTGCTATGCCCACGGTGTGGGTGTGGCCCAGGATGACGACAAGGCTGTGGAGTGCTTCCGGAAGGGGGCGGAAAACGGCTTTCCCCGGGCCCAGTTCCTGCTGGGTGAGGCATACTCCCGGGGCCTGGGCGTGGAGCGCAGCGATGAGGATGCCGCCCGCTGGTATCAGTCTGCCGCATGGCTGGGCTATCCGCCGGCCCAGACGGAGCTGGGGCGCTGCTTGGAGTTTGGCACCGGCGTGCCCCAAAATATCCAGCAGGCGGTGAAGTGGTACCGGTCTGCCGCAGACAATGGGAACGCACCGGGCCAGTGCTGCCTGGGCTTTCTGTATGAGAGCGGCCAGGGGGTGGAACAGAGCTGGCAGGAGGCAGTGAGATGGTACCGCGCCGCTGCAGACCAGGACTATCCCCGTGCCCTGTGCAATCTGGCCTGGTGCTATGAGTACGGAAAAGGCGTGGAGCGGGATTACGCCCAGGCGGCCCGGCTCTATCTGCGGGCGGCGGAGCAGGAGTATCCCCGGGGGCAGCTGTGCATGGGGCTTTGCTGTGAGCGGGGGCGGGGCGTCCCGCTGGATCTGGTTGCCGCTGCGGAATGGTACCGCAAGGCGGCGGAGCAGGGGGAGGAAGACGCCCAGTGCTGCCTGGGCTATCTGTACGAGACCGGCCAGGGCGTGGAGCAGAGCTGGGAAGAGGCGGTGCGGTGGTACCGTACCGCGGCGGAGCAGGGCCTGCCCCGCGCCCAGTGCAACCTGGCCTGGTGCTATGAGTACGGCAAGGGCGTCGCACAGGACTCGGCGGAGAGCTACCGCTGGTACCGCAGGGCAGCGGAACAGGATGATCCCCGCGGCCTGTTCTCCGTGGCCCACTGCTTTGACTATGGCCGCGGTGTGGAACAGGACAGCGCTGAGGCGGTGAAGTGGTACCAGCGGGCAGTGGACGCCGGCTCCGCACCGGCCATGTGCGACCTGGGCGTCTGCTATGAGCGGGGCGAAGGTGTGGAGCAGGACCTGGGCAAGGCGGTCGGCCTGTACCGCCGGGCCGCAGAGGCAGGCAATGCCGCAGGTCAGTGCAACCTGGGTTATCTCTATGAGATCGGCCGCGGCGTGGAGCAGAGCTGGCAGGAGGCGGTGCGGTGGTACCGGGCCGCAGCGGAGCAGGGCCTGCCCCGTGCCCAGTGCAACCTGGCTTGGTGCTATGAGTACGGCAAGGGCGTGGAACAGAATTTCAAACGGGCCGTCCACTGGTATCGTCAGGCTGCGGACCAGGAGGATCCCAGAGGGATGTTCTGCATGGGCGTCTGCTGTAAGTATGGCCGCGGTGTGGAGGAAAACTGGGAAGAGGCGGTCCAGTGGTACCGCCGGGCGGTAGACGCCGGTTCTGTGGCGGCGCTGTGCAATCTGGGCGTCTGCTATGAGCGGGGAGAGGGCGTTCGGAAAGACCCGGCCGAGGCTGCCCGGCTGTACCGTCAGGCAGCAGAGCGGGAGGATGCCGCCGCCCAGTGCAACTTGGGATACCTCTATGAATCTGGCGAAGGGGTGGAGCAGAACTGGCAGGAGGCTGTCCGCTGGTATCAGGCGGCGGCGGACCAGGGCTATCCCCGTGCCCAGTGCAACCTGGGGGTCTGCTGGGAGTTCGGCCACGGCGTGGCCAGGGACCCGGTCAGGGCGGCGGCCCTGTACCGCCAGGCGGCAGAGGGCGGCGACTGCGTGGCGGCCTGCAATCTGGGCTACCTGTACGAGACGGGATCCGGTGTTGCCCAGAGCTGGGCGGACGCCGTGAAGTGGTATCAGCAGGCGGTGGAAGAGAACTATCCTCGCGCCCAGTACAACCTGGCCTGGTGCTATGAGCATGGAAAAGGCGTGCCCCGGGATCTGCGGCGGGCCAGAGAGCTGTATCAGGCTGCGGCCCAGCAGGAGTACGAGGGCGCCCGGGAGGCAGCGGCCCGGCTGGAAAAGTCCGGCGGCCGCGGCGGGTTCCTGCGGGGCTTCCTGGACGGTCTGCATGGACAGTAGAACTGAAGATACATAACAGGAGGGCACGGGGAACCGTGCCCTCCGAAAAAAAGCCCGAAGAAACAAAAAAAGGTATTGACAAAATGAGACTTTCCTGTATAATAATATCTGTTCGCTGCGGACAAACAAATAGCGGGTTTGTGTAAGGGTAGCACAGCAGACTCTGACTCTGTATGTGAGGGTTCGAATCCTTCACCCGCTGCCAAAGGGATCCCTGGAATCGTTACGGTTCCAGGGATTTTTTCTATGCAGGACGCGGCAGGGCCCGGGAGACGCCGGAGACTGTGCAAATTTCCGGGATTCTCCGCAACAGCCTCTTGTGCTGCCAAATCGGCTACGGTATAATGGGAGGCGAGTAAAGAAGGGGCGAGCCCCGATGGATAAAGGATGTGAAGACATGGATCAGTTTCGAGCGAAGCGCGGCTACATCTGCGATATGGACGGTGTGATCTACCACGGCAACCGGCTGCTGCCGGGCGTAAAGGAGTTTGTGAACTGGCTGTATCAGGAGGGGAAGCAGTTCCTGTTCCTGACCAACAACAGCGGAAAGACGCCCCGGGAGCTGCAGGACAAGCTGGCCCGCATGGGGCTTGAGGTGGACGAGAAGCACTTCTACACCAGTGCCCTGGCCACCGCGGAGTTCATTGCCGCCCAGCAGCCCGGGGCCAAGGCCTATGTCATCGGGGAGCCGGGTCTGTACAACGCGCTTTACGACCGGGGCATCACCCTCAGTGATGTGAACCCGGACTATGTGGTCATCGGGGAATCCGCCAGCTACAACTACGACTCCATCTGCCGGGCGGTCCATCTGGTGCAGAAGGGCGCCCGCCTCATCGGCTGCAACTCCGACCTGACAGGCCCCACGGAGGACGGGCTGGTGCCCGCCTGCCGGGCATTGGTGGCCCCGATCGAGATGGCTACCAACCAGCAGGCCTACTTTGTGGGAAAGCCGAATCCTCTGATGATGCGCACGGGCCTGCGGCTGCTGGGTGTCCACTCCCAGGAGGCCGCCATCATCGGCGACCGCATGGACACCGACATCGTGGCGGGGATCGAGACCGGCCTGGATACGCTGCTGGTCCTCTCCGGCGTCACCACCCGGGAGGAGATGACCCGCTTCCCCTACCGGCCCCGCCTGGTGCTGAACGGGGTGGGAGACATCCCGCCGGCGGAATGACGGCCCGGCAGCTGGAATCACATAAGAGAAGCGCCCGCTTTTCACTTGGTGAAAAGCGGGCGCTTTCTGTTATTCCACGGTCTTCAGGGACTCCACCATGTCCAGCTTCTTCAGCTTCCGGTGGGCCGCCAGGTTCACCAGCAGGGAGAAGAGCACCGTCAGCACCACGGCATAGGCATAGCTGCTGAGGGACAGCTGCCGGCCGAACATGAGCATGTCGATCTCCACCGTCAAAATCAGCCACTGGTGGAGGAGCTTCCCCATGACCATGCCCATGGCCACGCCGAACACCGTCAGGATCACGTTCTCCCGGTAGATGTAGGCGGACAGCTCCCCGTCATAGAAGCCCAGGACCTTCAGCGTGGCCAGCTCCCGCATCCGCTCCGTGATGTTGATGTTGGTCAGGTTGTAAAGCACCACGAAGGCCAGGGCCGCTGCGCACACGATGATGAGGACCACGGCGTAGTCCACGCTCTCCAGGCTGGAGCCGTAGGTGTCCCGGGTGTCCTCCATCCGGGTCAGGGAGGTGACGCCGTCCAGCCCCACCAGCTCCCGCTCCAGGTCCTCTGCGGCGGCGTCCTCCACGGGATAGTCCGCCAGCATCAGGTTCTGCCGGGGCTCCGTGCCGAAGACCGTCTCGTAATAGGCGTCGGTCATGTACACGTAGTGCTGGATGTAGTGCTCCGTCACGTCGGCCACCCGGACCTCCACGCGGCTGTCCCCGTCCAGAGTGATGGTATCGCCTGGCTGGACGTCCAGCAGGCTGGCCAGCTTCTCCGTCAGCACCACCCCGTCGTCGGAAAGAGTTACCGGCTCGTCGTCCGTCCGGTGCCGCAGGTGGATGAAGGGGGCCATGGACGCCTGGTCCGGAAAGACCTGCACCGTGCAGTCCACGGTGTAGGCGTCCGTCTCCGCCGTCATGGACGCACTGCAGCAGACCAGCCACCCCTCCGCCAGGGGATCTTCATCCAGGGCCTGCGTCACCTCCCGCAGCTCGCCGGGGGTCACCTTGTCCACCAGGCCGATCTGGGCGGTGTAGCCGTAGATCTCCTCGAACTGCTTGTCCATGATGTCGAAGATGGATCCCCGCAGACCGAAGGCGGTGACGATCAGCGCCGCACAGCCGCCGATGCCGATGACCGTCATCCAGAATCGCCGCTGGTAGCGGAAGAGATTCCGGATGGTGATCTTGTAGTTGAAGGACAGCCGCCGCCAGAGGAAGGGCAGCCGCTCCAGCAGCACCCGCTTGCCCGCAGGGGGCGCCTTGGGCCGCATCAGTTGGGCGGGGACGGCGGCCAGGGTGGAGAAGCAGGCCCCAAGGGCGGAGAGCGTCACCGTGCCGATGGCAGCAAGGCATGCCACAGCGGAGGTCACCGGCTCCAGCCCGTACTGGATGGGGCCCAGGGTGTAGATGATGTTCCAGGCGTTGCAGATGATCCAGGGCAGCAACGTCAGCCCCACCGCCAGGCCCAGCAGGGCCCCCACGGTGCTGGCCAGAAAGCCGTAGCCCACGTATTTGACGGCGATGATCCCCTTGGAGTAGCCCAGGGCCTTCAGCCCGCCGATGGTGACCCGCTGCTCCTCCACCATGCGGGTCATGGTGGTGAGGCACACCAGCGCCGCCACCAGGAAGAAGATGAGGGGGAACACCGATGCCAGGTTGCCCATCCGGTCGGCGTCCATGGAGTAGCTGACATAGCCGGTGTTGGTGTTCCGGCCCAGGAGGTACCACTCGCATTCCTCGATGTCCTCGATATCCCGCCGGGCCTGCTCCAGCTCCTTCCGGGCGTCGGCGATCTTGTTCTCTGCCTCCGCCTTGCCGTCCTCGTACTCGGCGAGGCCGTCGGTGTACGCCGTCTCGCCGTCGTTCAGCTCCGCCCGGGCATCCGACAGCTCCGCCTGGGCATCGGCTGTTTCCTCTGCCAGGGTCTGCCTGGCGTCCTCCAGCTCCTGCAGGCCGTCGTAGTAGTCCTGCCAGCCGTCGTCCAGCTCCGCCCGGCCGTCGGCCAGCTCCTGCTCGCCGTCCTGGAGCTCCTGATAGGCATCCTCCAGCTGCCGCCGGGCATCCTCCAGTTCTGTCCAGCCGTCCGCAAGTTCCTCTTCTGTCTCGTCCAGGACGGCCTTGGCGTCATCCAGCTCCCGCTTGGCGGCCCGCAGCTGGGCCATGCCGTCATAGTACTCGTCCCAGCCGTCGTCCAGTTCCCGCCGGGAGGCCAGCAGGGTCTGATAGGAGGCGCGGACTGCCTCCGCGCTTTGGGGAATCTGATCGGCCGCCGGCTCCAGCTGGGCCAGGGTCTGCCGGGCGGTCTCACGGGTCAGACCCTCCTGCGCCAGCTGGGTATCGATGGCTGAAAGAGCGCCGTTCACCTGGGCCTGCCGGGCCAGCAGACCGGGGGCCTCCGCCGTGCCGTTCAGCTGGGCAATCAGCTCGGACTCCTTCTGCCGGAGCGCCGCCAGCTCGGCCTGCTGCTCCTCCGTCAGTTCTCCCAGGGCCGTCAGTTCTGCGATCCGTTCCCGCGTACTTTGCAGGCTGTCCTGCAGGGCAGTGACCTGCGCATCCAGCTGTTCCTTCTGGGGCTCCAGTTTGTTCAGGGCATCCACTGCTGTCCGCAGAGCGCTGATCTGATTGTTCAGGGCAGTCAGCGCCGCATCCACTGCCGCGTGGGCGGGCCCGCCTCCGCTGCCCTCCGCCGCCAGGGCGGCACACAGGGCGTCCACGGAGCTGTAGCCGGAGCCGGGCAGCAGATAGGTCTGCACCAGCTGGTCGAACTGGCTCTTTCCGGCGCTGTACTGGGCCTCGCCGCTGTTCAGCTGGTCCAGGGCGCTGCTCAGCCGCCGCTGGCCTGCCCGATACTCCGCCAGGCCGTCCTCGTACTGCTCCAGGCCGTCCTCGTACTGGGCATAGCCGTCCTCGTATTCGTCCAGGCCGTCCTCGTAGTCCCGGCGGCCATCGTAGTATTCCTGCCAGCCATCGTCCAGCTCCGCCCGGGCGTCCGTCAGCTTCTGCTCGTTGTCGTTCAGCTCCACCAGGGCGTCGTCCAGCTCCGTCTGGCCGTCAGAGATCTCCTGCTCTGCCTCTGCCACCTGGTCCTGCAGCTCCCGGACGCCGTCGTGGTATTCCGCCCAGCCGTCATCCAGCTCGGCCCGGGCATCTGCCAGCTCCGCCCAGGCGTCGGAGAGCTCCTGCTCTGCCTCCGCCTGTGCGTCCGCCAGCTCCTGCTCCGCCTCCGCCAGCTTCTCGTTGGCCTCGCCGATGACCTCCTCTCCCCGGAGGCGGGCCCGCTGGTCGGCAAACGCCTCCAGGCTGTCCGTCAGGCTGTCGATCCGGTCCGTATAGGCGTCGTCATAGCAGAGAAGCGATTCCGCCCCTTCCGCCAGCAGGTAGAAGTCCGTATAGGTCTCCATGGAAAAGGCGCTCAGAGGCAGCAGCACAAAGGCGGACACCTTGCCGGTGCCGAGAGACGATGTGCCCCGGTCCGTGCCCACATACAGCGGGGAGTCGGCGGTGCCCACGATGGTGAAGGTCTCCGTCCGCAGGGCGTCCGCATAGTCGCCGTCGCCGGTGTCCAGGGTCAGGGTATCCCCCAGCTGCAGGCCGGTCTCCTCCAGCAGCAGCGGCTCCACCAGGCACTCCCGGGCGTTTTGCGGCAGGCGGCCCTCTACCAGCCGGGGGGCGTTGATTCCGGGATCTTCTGTAAACGAGAGAACTTTTACAATATAGTCGTTGTCCGTCAGGTGGACCACGGCGTCCACGGTATAGGCCCGCTCCACCGCCGCCACACCGGGCTGCTGCGCCAGGGCCTCCGCGTCCTTGTCCGTCAGACCCAGGGTGGAGAGGACATGGAGGTCCATCAGATTCTGCTGGTCAAAATACAGATCCGCCGACTTCTTCATGTCTGGGGCCGTGGCCCGGAGCCCCGCCAGGAAGCACACTGCCAGGGCGGAGAGGACCAGCAGGGAGAGAAAGCGGCTGAAGGTGTTTCGGATCTCCCGCAGAGCGTCCGTGATGATGCGGTTGTGCCGCAGCTTCATACAAATTCCTCCGGAGAATTAGGAATTAGGAGTTAGGAATTAGGAATTTTTGTGTCCGGCGGAGCCGGACGAACTGGAAATCGCCGCCGCGGGCGGCTCATCAATTCCTCATTCCTAATTGCAATCACTTACCACTCAATCTCCTCCACCGGCGTGGGGGAGGGATTGCGGTCGATGCGGTCCACCCGGCCGTTTTTCACGTGGATGACCTTGTCCGCCATGGGGGCGATGGCGGTGTTGTGGGTGATGACGATGACGGTCATGCCCTGCTGCCGGCAGGTGTCCTGCAGCAGCTTCAGGATGGATTTTCCGGTGACGTAGTCCAGCGCGCCGGTGGGCTCATCGCACAGCAGCAGCTTGGGATTCTTGGCCAGGGCCCGCGCAATGGCCACCCGCTGCTGCTCGCCGCCGGAGAGCTGGGCCGGGAAGTTGTTCAGCCGGTCTCCCAGACCCACGTGGCGCAGTACATCTCCCGCGTCCAGAGGGTCCTTGCAGATCTGGGCGGCCAGCTCCACGTTCTCCAGGGCCGTCAGATTCTGCACCAGGTTGTAGAACTGGAACACAAAGCCGATGTCGTAGCGGCGGTAGGTGGTCAGCTGACGGCTGCTGTAGCTGCTGACCGGGCTGCCGTCCACGGTGATGGTGCCCTCGTCGCAGGCGTCCATGCCCCCCAGAATGTTCAGCACCGTGGTCTTGCCGGCGCCGGAGGGCCCCACGATGATGACGAACTCCCCCTTGTCGATGTCGAAGGAGATGTGGTCGGCGGCGGTGATCGTCACCTCGCCCATCTGATAGCGCTTGACCACTTGGTCCAGGGAAATGTATGCCATAGGTGCGCCTCCTGCCTGTCATTTCCGATAAAAAACAGATGTTGATTATCACGCATATGTCTATTATAATAGAGACATCCCAAGATGCAATCGGCAAATCAGGACAGATTTGTGCAAAAACGGACACAGGCGGGCGGATGTGTTGAGGATCGCCTCAAGACGCCATAAAAAATCCAAGGGGAGGGATCCCGATGGAGCGCAGGGATCAGGACCGGCGGGTGCGCAGGACCCGGAAACAGCTGCAGACGGCACTGGCGGCACTGATGCGGGAGAAGGATCTGAAGGACATCACCGTCCGGGAGCTGACGGAACTGGCGGACGTGAACCGCGGGACCTTCTACGCCCACTACAAGGACCTTTACGATATGCGGAATCAGGTGGAGCAGGAGCTGTTCCGGCAGCTGACGGAGGTGCTGTCCGCCTACGATGCGGAGAGCATCCGGGGGGACCTGAAGCCGGTCCTGACGGCTGTATTCGCCTTTGTGCAGGACAACCGGGAGCTGTTTGCCACCATTCTGGGCCGCGGGGGAGAGGAGCTGTTCTTCAGCCGCCTGCAGAAATTGATCTATGAGATGTACCTGGGCGAGTGGAATGGCTTCTATGATCTCGGCAGCGCAGCCGGGACCAATTATTATCTGGAGTTTGTGGTGTGCGGTGTGGTGGGCCTGGTCCGTGCCTGGGTGCGGAACGGCATGGCAGAGAAGGCGCAGACCATGGCCGCCCTGGCAGAGCAGATGATCGTCAGCGGACTGCCGCACAGGGATACGGAGAAGTGAAAAGTACGTTTCCTTTTCCGGCTCAAGCCGCTGGCCCGCTGAAAGTACAGGCACCCCGCAGCCCAAAGGGCTGCGGGGTGCCTGCATGAGTCCCGCTCAGCTGTCCGGCTGAGCGGCCAGATAATCCACGAACTGCCGGGCTGCCCGGCCGGAGAAGCCGCCGCGGCGGACCTCCCAGGCGTTGGCGCGGGACAGCAGCTTTTTGCTGTCCATGGTGATCCCGGCCCTGCGGGCCAGGGTCAGAACGATCTCCTGGTATTCTTTGGGCGTGGGGGCGCCGAAATTGATGGAAACGCCGAACCGGGCCGCGAGAGAGAGCTTTTCCTCCACGGTGTCGGAACGGTGGATGTCTCCGTGGTGCTCCATATCCGTGCGGTCGTTCCAGGTCTCCCGAATCAGGTGCCGGCGGTTGGAGGTGGCGTAGATCAGCACATTGTCCGGCCGGGTCTCCACGCCGCCCTCGATGACCGCTTTGAGGAACTTGTACTCCACCTCATTTTCTTCAAAGGACAGGTCGTCGATGAAAATGATGAAGCGGTAGTTCCGGTTTTTTACCCGGGCCAGGATGGCGGAGAGATCCCCGAACTGGTGCTTGTAGATCTCGATCATCCGCAGGCCCCGGTCAAAGTACTCATTGATGAGGGCCTTGACAGAGGTGGACTTGCCGGTGCCGGCATCGCCGTAGAGCAGCACGTTGTTGGCGGCCCGGCCCTCCAGGAACGCCTCGGTGTTCCGGCGCAGCTCCTGCTTCTGCTTTTCGTACCCCAGAAGATCCTCCAGCATCACATGATCGACATTGCTGATGGGCAGGAAGTCCACCGGCCTGCCCGTCTGCCGGTCGATGCGGAAGGCCCGATTCATGGCAAAGACGCCGTAGCCATACTGGCGGTAATAGTCTGTGGTCAGGCGGAACATCTCGTCTCCGTCCGCGGCGTCGGCCAGCTTTTGACGGAGGGACTGTACCTGCTGGCTCACATCCCGGTTGTACATCCGTTCCCGCTTGGGGATGGCCCGGTAGCTGCAGATGGTGGAGAAGCAGTCGATGCCAAGGGCCTGCTCCACCGGGCCGAAGTCATAGTGGAACAGCCGGTGGAACACGGCAAAGTCGCCCCTTGCAAAGTGGTTGACGCTGCCCTCCTGGACGCCGGTCCGCTCACAGGTACGGGTGAAGGAGTTCTCATTGGTCATCAGCAGCCAGGTGAGATAGCACTGCCACAGATCACAGTCAAAGCCGCAGTCAGTACCCAGGTCCAGCAGACGCTTGACCTGGGCATGGATGCGCCCCGCCAGCCGGTCCCGGTCATAGCCGCCCCGGTCCAGCTCCCGGAAGATCTCCGCCAGGCGTGTCAGAATGGCATCCTCGCCCAGATCGCTGTACAGCACCAGCTGTGAAAGTTCCCGATACATTTGAACCATCCTCTCCAGCCGTCCCGGGCCGCAGGCCCGGGGCGGCTTTGTTGTCGCTTATTCCAGCACGGCACCCCGGTCGGCGGAGGATACCATTTTGGCGTACCGGGCCAGATAGCCGGTCTTGATCCTGGGCTCCGGGCAGACCCACTTGGCCTTCCGGGCGGCCAGCTCCTCGTCGGACACTTTCAGGGTGATGGAGTGGCTGGGGATGTCGATGGCGATCAGGTCGCCCTCCTCCACCAGGCCGATGGGGCCGCCGGAGGCCGCCTCGGGGGACACATGGCCGATGGAGGCCCCCCGGGTGGCGCCGGAGAAGCGGCCGTCGGTGATGAGGGCCACGTCCTTGTCCAGCCCCATGCCCGCGATGGCGGAGGTGGGGTTGAGCATCTCCCGCATGCCGGGGCCGCCCTTGGGTCCCTCATAGCGGATGACCACCACGTCGCCCGCCACAATCTTGCCGGCGTAGATGGCCTGGATGGCGTCGTCCTCACAGTCGAACACCCGGGCAGGGCCCTCGTGGACCATCATCTCGGGGGCCACGGCGGACTGCTTCACCACGCAGCCGTCGGGGGCCAGGTTGCCCTTGAGCACCGCAATGCCGCCGGTCTTGGAGTAGGGATTGTCGATGGGGCGGATGATCTCGGGGTTCCGGTTGACCACACCCCCCAGGTTCTCGGCCACCGTCTTGCCGGTGCAGGTCATCAGGCTGGTATCCAGCAGACCGGCCTCGGCCAGCTCGGCCATGACGGCGTACACGCCGCCGGCCCGCTCCAGGTCCTCCATATAGGTATCTCCCGCCGGGGCCAGGTGACACAGGTTGGGCGTTTTCAGGGAGATCTCATTGGCCATGTCGAAGGACAGCTCGATGCCGCACTCGTGGGCGATGGCGGGCAGGTGGAGCATGGTGTTGGTGGAGCAGCCCAGGGCCATGTCCACCGTCTCCGCGTTGTGGAAGGCGGCCTCGGTCATAATGTCCCGGGGGCGGATGTTTTTCTCCACCAGTTCCATGATCTGCATGCCCGCGTGCTTGGCCAGACGGAGCCGGGCGGACCACACGGCGGGGATGGTGCCGTTGCCCCGTAAACCCATGCCGATGGCCTCGGTGAGGCAGTTCATGGAGTTGGCGGTGTACATGCCGGAGCAGGAGCCGCAGGTGGGGCAGGCGTTGTTCTCGTACTCCTCCAGACCGGCCTCGTCCAGCTTGCCGGCGTAGTAGGAACCCACCGCCTCAAACATGTGGGAGAGGCAGGTGCGGCGTCCGTCGTTCATGGTGCCCGCCATCATGGGCCCGCCGGAGACGAAGATGGTGGGGATGTTCACCCGGGCGGCGGCCATGAGCAGGCCGGGCACGTTCTTGTCGCAGTTGGGGATCATCACCAGGCCGTCAAACTGGTGGGCCATGGCCATGGCCTCGGTGGAGTCAGCGATCAGGTCCCGGGTGACCAGGGAGTACTTCATACCCACGTGGCCCATGGCGATGCCGTCGCACACGGCGATGGCGGGGAACTCCACCGGGGTGCCGCCGGCGGCACGGACGCCGGCCTTTACCGCCTCGGCGATCTTGTCCAGGTTCATGTGGCCGGGGACGATCTCATTGTAGGAACAGACCACGCCGATGAGGGGACGCTCCAGCTCCTCCTTGGTGTAGCCCAGGGCGTAGAGCAGGGAGCGGTTGGGGGCGGCAGGCACGCCCTTTTTGATCACATCGCTTCGCATTGGAAAAAGCCTCCTTTGTCGTTGTCAGGGAAAGCGTGACAGGGGGAGGCGGCCCTCCCCCTGGGCTTCAGTCAGTTGGAAGCGGTGTCCAGGTCGGTGTCCTCGCCCCAGAGCATGTTGCGGCGCAGCTCGGCGCCCACGGTCTCCATGGGGTGCTTGGCCAGCTGGGCCCGCTTGGCGTTGAAGAAGGTGCGGCCGTTCTTGTTCTCGGCGATCCACTTGCCGGCAAACACGCCGTCCTGGATGTCCCGCAGCACGGCCTTCATGTTCTTCTTGGTCTCCTCATAGGGCAGGACCCGGGAGCCGGACACGTACTCGCCGAACTCGGCAGTGTCGGAGATGGAGTAGTTCATGGCCGCCACGCCGCCCTTGTTGATCAGGTCGATGATGAGCTTCATCTCGTGGATGCACTCAAAATAGGCGTTCTCCGGGGCGTAGCCGGCCTCCACCAGCGTCTCGAAGCCCAGCTTCATCAGCTCCACCACGCCGCCGCAGAGGACGGCCTGCTCGCCGAAGAGGTCGGTCTCCGTCTCATCCTGGAAGGTGGTCTCCATCACGCCGCCCCGGGCGCCGCCGATGCCGGCGGCGTAGGCCAGGCCGATGTCATAGGCCTTGCCGGTGGCGTTCTGCTCCACCGCCAGCAGGCAGGGCACGCCCTTGCCGTTCACATAGGTGGACCGGACCGTGTGGCCGGGACCCTTGGGAGCGATCATCAGCACATCCACGTCGGCGGGAGGAACGATCTGCTTGAAATGGATGTTGAAGCCGTGGGCGAACATCAGGGCGTTGCCGGCCTCCAGATTGGGGGCGATGTCCGCCTGGTACACAGCGGCCTGGACCTCATCGTTGACCAGCATCATGATGACGTCGCCCCACTTGGCGGCCTCCGCCACGGTCTTGACCTGGAGGCCGGCGGCCTCTGCCTCGGCCCAGTGACGGCTGCCCTGGCGCAGGCCCACGCACACGTCGCAGCCGGATTCCTTCAGGTTCAGGGCGTGGGCGTGGCCCTGGGAGCCGTAGCCGATGATGGTGATCTTCTTACCGTCCAGCTTGGCCAGGTCGCAGTCCTTCTCATAATACATTTTTGCCATAGTCGTATTCCTCCCGTAATTTGCTGTTGTCGTATATCGTGCTACGCCCTCGTTCGATGGCGATAGTACCGGTTTTGGCGATCTCCAGGATGCCGAAATCCTCCAGCATGTTGATGAGCGCCTCGTTTTTGCTGGCGCTGCCGAAGACCCAGATGGTCAGGGCCTCCCGGCTGACGTCGATGACCTTGGCCCGGAAGATGCTCACCAGCTGGATGATCTCATCCCGGGAAGAGTGGTCGGCGGCGCTGACCTTGATGAGGGCAATCTCCCGGCGGATGCAGGTGTCCTCATCCAGGATCTTCACCGCCTTCACCGGCAGCAGCTTGCGGCACTGGGCGGCGATCTGCTCGATCATCAGCTCGTCCGCCAGGATCTCGATGGAGATGCGGGTGATGCCGGGGCGGTCCGTGGCACCGGAGACGATGGATTCGATGTTGTATCCCTTCCGGGAGAAGAGACGGGCCACCTGGCTCAGTACGCCGGGCACGTCCTCCACCAGGATGCAGAGGGTGTAGAGCTTGCGGGTGCTGTCAAATTCTCGTTTCACGTCGTTGCCTCCTTCAGCAGGAAGTCGGTGATGGGAGCGCCCGCCGCCACCATGGGACGGACCATCTCATCAATGTCCAGTTGGCAGTCAATAATGGCGCCGCAGCCGGCGTCCAGAGCGGCGGCCAGCGCCTGCTCCACCTCGGCACGGGTGGTGGCCCGGAAGCCCTTGAGGCCATAGGCCTCCGCCAGCCTGACGAAGTCCGGTCCCCGGTCCAGGGTGGTGGCGGAGTAGCGCCCGCCGTAGATCAGGCTCTGCCACTGGCGGACCATGCCCAGCGTGCCGTTGTTGAAGATCACGGAGACGATGGGCAGGCCGTAGTACTGGACCGTGGCCAGCTCATTGCAGTTCATGCGGAACCCGCCGTCGCCGGTGATGTGGATGACCCGCTTGTCCGGGTTGCCCAGCTGGGCGCCGATGGCGGCCCCCAGGCCGAAGCCCATGGTGCCGAATCCGCCGGAGGTCAGCAGCTGGCCGGGATAGCGGAAGTGGAGGTACTTGATGGCCCACATCTGGTTCTGGCCCACGTCGGTGGCCACGATGGTCTCCGGCGGTGTCTGATACTGGATCACGTCCAGGATCTGCTGGGGGGTGAGCTGGGCGCTGTCCCCGGCGGTGGAGGGGGCACGCATGGGCAGGATATGCTGCTTCCAGGCCGCGTGATGGTACTGGGGCAGGCGCTCGTTCAGCATGGACAGCACCCTTCTGGCGGAGCCGATGATGTGGTGGTCTGTCAGCACGTTCTTGTCGATCTCCGCCCGGTCGATGTCGATCTGGACGATCTTGGCCTGGGCGGCAAAGGAGGCGGGATCGGAGGCCACCCGGTCGGAGAACCGGCAGCCCACGGCGATCAGCAGGTCACATTCGGAGGTAGCCACGTTGGAGGCCTGGGAGCCGTGCATGCCGATCATGCCGGTGGTCAGGGGATGGGCACCGGGAAATCCGCCCCCGCCCATGACGGTGATGGCCACCGGGGCGTCCAGCTTCTCGGCAAACTCCCGGAACTCCTTGTGTGCCCGGCCCCGGACCACACCGCCGCCGCAGATCAGGAACGGCCGCTCCGCGTGGCGGATCATCTCCAGCAGCTTGTCCACGTCCTGCCGGTCCGGCTCCGGGTTCTTCAGGCTGTGGCTGGCGTTCAGGCTGCGGATGCTCTCACAGCCACGGTTCTTCTGCCAGGGGATGAACTCGTACTCCACCATCTGGTCCGGGGCGGTGACGTTTTTCAGAAAGTCGATCAGCACCGGGCCGGGCCGGCCGGTGGCCGCCACGGCGAAGGCCTGCCGCATCACGTCCGGGATCTTGTCCGCCGAGCGGACGAGGAAGGTGGCCTTGGTGATGGGCATGGCGATGCCGGTGGCGTCCACCTCCTGAAAGGCGTCCCGGCCCAGCAGGTTCTCCCCCACGTTGCAGGTGATGAACACCACGGGGGAGGAGTCCAGGTGGGCGGTGGCGATGCCGGTGGTCAGGTTGGTGGTGCCGGGGCCGGAGGTGGCGAAGCACACACCCACCTTTCCGGTGGAGCGGGCATAGCCGTCTGCGGCGTGGGCGGCGCCCTGCTCGTGGGCGGTCAGAATGTGGCGGATCCTGCCCTGATACCGGTACAATTCGTCATAGATGTTCAGGATGGTGCCGCCGGGATAGCCGAAGACAGTGTCCACCTCCTGTTCCAGCAGACATTCCAGGATGGCCTGGGTGGCGCGGATCTTCAATCTGCATTCCTCCTTCTCTCATTGCGTCTTCGGACGCGCATGGCCCGCAGGACAGCCCTGCTGCCGGGGGCGCCGGCATAAAAGAAGACGCCTGTGCCCCTTGTGTCGGGTCACAGACGCCTCAAAAGTTTCAGATCCTTTTAGACCGCTGCTCTGCGGGATACGGAAATGACGTTCCGGCTCTGCGCATGACCAAACACACTATTCTCTTCCGGCGTAATAATCGCCACCAGAATCAGAATAATGCTGATAATAATCATGCTAATGTTGATCAGAGCAAACATCATTGGGAAAGTTCCTCCGCCTATCGTTCCGCAGGCTGTGCGGGATCTTGGTCTTCATTATATCGTTGCCAGCCTGCCTGCGCAATGAAAAATTTGAAGCGTTCAGTCTTTTTATGGACTTCCACAAAAATGCGGAGAAAACGTCGGAAAAAACCGGTCAATGTGCAAGAGGATCCGAAGACCGGCGGCCGGCGGCAGAAGCAAACTCACCAAAAGATCGGAAAATGCTTGGGGAAATAGACGAAGGAGGAGAGACCAGGCACAGGAGGAGACTGTGCTTTTTACACAATCAGGGACTTCCCAAGGAGGTAATTTTTTGTTATAATACAGATACAGAGAGACGCTCGCTCAAAAATGCTGCGGAACGCAGCCATATCCAGCTGTTTGCCGGTTCAGAAGATCCCCTCAGCAGGCATCAGAAGCTTGACAGATTTCCAGAATTTTGACGGGAGGGTGCGTCATGGATACCTATCTGGCCAGCGTGATCGAAAACGTGCGGAAGAAACACAGCCACGAACCGGAATTCGTTCAGACCGTGGAGGAGGTGCTCTCATCCCTGGAGCCGGTGATCGCAAGGCATCCGGAGTATGAGCGGGTGGATCTGCTGAACCGGCTGGTGGAGCCGGAGCGGATGTTCACCTTCCGGGTGACTTGGGAGGATGACCGGGGCCGGTGGCACACCAACACGGGCTACCGCTGTCAGTTCAACGGGGCTCTGGGCCCTTACAAGGGCGGCATCCGGTTCCAGGCCAACGTGTACCCGGGGATCATCAAATTCCTGGGGTTCGAGCAGATCTTCAAGAACAGCCTGACGGGACTGCCCATCGGCGGCGGCAAGGGCGGCGCGGACTTCGACCCAGCCGGCAAGTCCGAGGCGGAGATCATGCGGTTCTGTCAGTCCTTCATGCAGGCGCTGTACCGCTACATCGGGCCGGATATTGACGTGCCGGCCGGCGACATGGGCGTGGGCGGCCGGGAGATCGGCTATCTCTTCGGCGAGTATCGGCGGCTGAAGGGCGTGTTTGAAAACGGCGTCCTCACCGGCAAGGGATTTTCCTACGGCGGAAGCCGCATCCGGCCGGAGGCCACGGGCTTCGGCTCGGTGTACTACCTCCAGAACGTGCTGGCCCACGAGGGGGAGGACATCGCCGGCAAGACCATCGCCTGCGCCGGCTTCGGCAATGTGACCTGGGGCATCTGCCGCAAGGCCACGGAGCTTGGGGCGAAAGTCGTCACGCTCTCCGGCCCGGACGGCTATGTCTATGACCCGGACGGCGTGGTGACGGACGAGAAGATCGCCTATCTGGTGGAGATGCGCGCCAGCGGCCGCAACCGGGTGCAGGACTATGCGGACCGGTTCGGCGCGGCCTTCTTCCCGGGGGAGAAGCCCTGGGGCGTGAAGGCGGATGTGGTGATGCCCTCCGCCATGCAGAACGACGTACATCTGGATTCCGCCAGGCGGATCGCCGCCAACGGCGTGAAGTACTATATCGAGGTGGCCAATATGCCCACCACCAACGACGCACTGAAGTTCCTGATGGAGCAGCCGGGGATGATCGTGGCGCCCAGCAAGGCGGTGAACGCCGGCGGCGTGGCCACCAGCGCCCTGGAGATGGCCCAGAACAGCGAACGGCTGGTGTGGACCGCGGAGGAGGTGGACGCCCAGCTCCACCGGATCATGGATACCATCTATCAGATGAGCGTGGACGCGGCAGAGGAATACGGCCTGGGCTATGACCTGGTGGCGGGGGCCAACATTGCCGGCTTCCGCCGGGTGGCGGAGGCCATGATGGAGCAGGGCGTCTTCTGACGCCGGCCTGGGATCTTGAAAAACGGGGCACACATGCGGGGCCCGCCGGGAGGTGCGGGCCCTATGCATTTTTGCTAGGATCATTCACAAATGAGGGGAGACTTTATGGAGCAGAATCTGGAGAGAGCGGAGGCAATTATCGACGCCTACGGCTGCGAGCAGAGCAACCTGATCGCCATCATGCAGGAGATCCAGGGGGAGTACAAGTACCTCAGCGAAGGCGCCCTGACCCTGATCGCGGAAAAGCTGGGGATCAGCACCGCCAAGGTCTACAGCGTGGCTACCTTTTACGAGAACTTCTCGCTGGAGGCAAAGGGACGGCACATCATCAAGGTGTGCACCGGCACGGCCTGCCATGTGCGCAAATCCGGGCCCATCTATGACGCGCTGCGGGATGCACTGGGTCTGACCGGCAAGAAAAAGACGTCCGCGGATGGACTGTTCACCCTGGAGACCGTGGCCTGCCTTGGCGCCTGCGGCCTGGCCCCGGTGATGACCATTGACGGAGAGGTCCACTCCAAAATGACGCCGGAGGCGGCTCTGGCGCTGGTGGAGGAGATCCGGAAGAAGGAGGGTGCCGCACAATGACACATGCAAAGATGACGCGGGACAGCTTCCATGTGTTCCAGGCCAACGCCCGGAACGCCCTGAAGCAGAGCGAGCAGGTGCCCTCCGTGCTGATCTGTGCCGGGACCGGCTGCATCGCCGGCGGCGCCATGAAGATCTACGACAACCTGAAGGCGGAGTGCGAGCAGCGGGGGCTGAAGGTCTACGTGGGCCTGAAGCACGACACGGACGAGGAGAAGAGCCTCCACGTGAAGATGAGCGGCTGCCACGGCTTCTGTGAGATGGGCCCCCTGGTCCACATCGAGCCGCTGGGCGTCATGTACATCCATGTGAAGCCCGAGGACTGCCACGAGATCCTGGAAAAGACTGTGTTGGGCGGGGAGATCATCGACCGGCTGGTGTATCATCTGGACGGCGTGGCCTATCCACGGCAGGCGGATATTCCCTTCTACAAGAAGCAGCACCGGGTGGTGCTGGAGAACTGCGGCAGCAGCGACGCCGAGGACATTGAGGAGTATATCGCCAAGGGCGGCTACGCCGGCTTTGAGAAGGCTCTGTTTGAGATGACCGGCGAGGAGATCTGCAAGGACATCATCGACTCCGGCCTCCGGGGCCGGGGCGGCGGCGGATTCCCCGCCGGCCGGAAGTGGGACGGTGCCCGGCGGCAGAAGTCCGAAAAGAAGTACATCGTCTGCAACGGCGATGAGGGCGACCCCGGCGCGTTCATGGACCGCTCCATCATGGAGGGCAACCCCCACAGCGTGCTGGAGGGCATGATGATCGCCGGCCGCGCGGTAGGCAGCGATGAGGGCTATATCTACGTCCGGGCGGAGTACCCCCTGGCGGTGAGCCGCCTGAAGGCCGCCATCGCCAAGGCGGAGGAGTACGGTCTGCTGGGCGACCACATCATGGGCAGCGACTTCTCCTTCCGCATCCATGTGAATCGCGGCGCCGGCGCCTTTGTCTGCGGCGAGGGCAGCGCCCTGACGGCCTCCATCGAGGGCAACCGGGGCATGCCACGGGTCAAGCCGCCCCGGACCATTGAACACGGCCTGTGGGCGGAGCCCACCGTGCTGAACAATGTGGAGACCTTTGCCAATGTGCCCCTCATCATCCGCAGGGGCGTGGACTGGTACCGGTCCATCGGCACCAAGACCAGCCCCGGCACCAAGGCCTTCGCCCTGACAGGCAACGTGGTGAACACCGGCCTCATCGAGGTGCCCATGGGCACCACCATCCGGGAGGTGGTGTTCGACATCGGCGGCGGCATCCGGAACGGCAAGAAGTTCAAGGCCGTCCAGATCGGCGGCCCCTCCGGCGGCGCCACCACCGCAAGCAAAGAACACCTGGACCTGCCTCTGGATTTCGACAGCCTGAAGAGTATCGGCGCCATGATCGGCTCCGGCGGCCTGGTGGTGATGGACGAGGACACCTGCATGGTGGAGACGGCCCGCTTCTTCATGGAGTTCACCCAGAAGGAGTCCTGCGGCAAGTGCGTGCCCTGCCGGGAGGGGACCAAGCGGATGCTGGAGATCCTGGACCGGATCATCGCCAACCAGGGCACGCTGGAGGACCTGGACCTGCTGGAGGAGCTGGCGGACACCATCAGCAAGACGGCCCTGTGCGGCCTGGGACAGAGCGCCTGCAAGCCAGTCCAGAGCACGCTGAAGTATTTCCGGGAGGAGTATCTGGCCCACGTGGTGGACCACCACTGTCCCATCTGCAACCGGGAGAAGCCCCACCCCACCATCGATGCGGAGAAGTGCAAGGGCTGCGGCAAGTGCCGGAAGAACTGCCCCATGGAGGCCATCACCGGCGCGCCCAAGCAGGTCCATGTCATCGATCCGGAGAAGTGCATCAACTGCGGCGCCTGTGTGGACAACTGCCCCTTCGGCGCCATCACGGCCAGCAAGTGAGGAGGGAGAACCAATGGCAAAGGGAATTATGTATATCGACGGCCAGCGGGTGCCCTTCGACGGGGAGAAGAACGTCCTGGCTGTGATCCGGAAGGCCGGCATCGACATGCCCACCTTCTGCTACTATTCAGAACTGAGCGTCTACGGCGCTTGCCGGATGTGCGTGGTGGAGGACGAGAAGGGCAAGATCGACGCCTCCTGCTCCATGGAGCCCCGGGACGGCATGGTGATCCGCACCAACACCGCACGGCTCTTGAAGCACCGGCGGATGATTCTGGAGCTGATGCTGTCCTCCCACTGCCGGGACTGCACCACCTGCGAGAAGAGCGGCAGCTGCCGGCTCCAGGAGCTGGCCCTGCGCTTCGGCGTGCGGCACGTCCGCTTCCAGGACACCCGGCCCCACTATGAGATCGACACCTCCTCTCCGGCCATCGTCCGGGACCCCAACAAGTGCATCCTCTGCGGCGACTGCATCCGGGTGTGCGAGGAGATGCAAGGCATGGGCATCCTGAACTTCGCCCACCGGGGCAGCGATCTGCAGGTAATGCCGGCCTTTGACCGGAAACTCAGTGAGACCAACTGCATCAGCTGCGGCCAGTGCGCCGCCGCCTGCCCCACCGGCGCCATCACCATCTTCAATGAGATCGGCCGGGGCTGGCGGGCCCTTCACGACCCCAAGAAGCGGGTGGTGTTCCAGATCGCCCCGGCGGTCCGGGTGGCGGTGGGCGAGGCCTTCGGCCTGGAGCCCGGTGTCAACGCCATCAACAAGCTGGTGTCTGCCCTGAAGATGATGGGCGCCGACGAGGTGTACGACACCACCTTCGGCGCGGATCTGACCGTCATGGAGGAGGCGGACGAGTTCCTGGAGCGGCTGAAGAAGGGCGGCCCCTTCCCCATGTTCACCAGCTGCTGTCCGGCGTGGGTGAAGTACGTGGAGGAAGAGCGGCCCCACTTCCTGAAGAACATCTCCACCTGCAAGTCCCCCATGGAGATGTTTGCCGCCGTGCTGAAGGACCAGTACGCCAAGAAGGACGCGGAGGACGGGCGGACCACCTATCACATCGCCATCATGCCCTGCACCGCCAAGAAGATGGAGGCCAAGCGGCCGGAGTTCCAGCATGACGGAAAACCGGACGTGGATCTGGTGCTGACCACCCAGGAGATCATCAACATGATCAAGGAGTCCGGCATCCGCTTCGCGGAGCTGGAGGGGGAGTCCCCGGACCTGCCCTTCGGCATGGGCACCGGCGCGGCCACCATCTTCGGCACCACCGGCGGCGTGGCGGAGGCCGTGGCCCGGCGGGTGGTGGAGGACAAGTCCAAGAACACCCTCCAGGCCATCCAGTTCTCCGGTATCCGGGGCAGCGAGACCATCCGGGCCGTGACGCTGCCGGTGGGGGACCGGGCCCTGCGGATCGCCGTGGTCCACGGCCTGGTGAATGCCCAGAAGCTGCTGGACGATATCGAGGCGGGCCGGGAGTACTTCGACCTGGTGGAGGTCATGACCTGCAAGACCGGCTGCGTCGGCGGTGCGGGCCAGCCCTACGGACTGATCCCGGTGAAGCAGCAGCGGGCGGAGGGCCTCTACGAGGCGGACCGCACTGCCCTCATCAAGCGGTCCGAGCGGAACCCCATGGTCACCAAGCTCCTGGAGGGGGCTCTCAAGGGCCGCACCCATGAGCTGTTACACGTGGAGTACAAACGCCCGGACAAGGCGTGAGCGCGTTTTTGCGCGGGGAGCCCCTCCTGCTTGGGAGGGGCTTTTCCCATGCAGCGTCCGCTGCGGGCGGAGAAAAATTTTCCTTGCGTTTCCGGGCGGGATCCGGTATCGTAGAAAAAGAGCGCGAAAGGAGGACCAGAGCATGATCCTGATGGCCTGTGTGGACGGCCGGAACGGCATGGCCTTCAACTGCCGGCGGCAGAGCCGGGACCGGGCGGTGCGGGCGGACCTGCTGGCAGAGGCCGGAGAGGACCGCTTGTGGGTCAGTGAGGCCACGGCCCGGCAGTTTGCCCCGGAGGAGCAGAACCGCCTTCGCGTGGACGAGTCGTTTCTGGAGAAGGCGGGGCCGGGGGAGCCCTGCTTTGTGGAGGACCGCTCCGTGGCGCCCTGTGCCGGGCGCGTGGAGCGGGTGGTGCTGTACCGCTGGGACCGGGCCTATCCGGCGGACCTGTACTGGGACCTGCCCCTGGAGGGCTGGACCCTGGCCCGGCGGGAGGAGTTCCCCGGCTTCTCCCACGAGATCATCACGAAGGAAGTCTATATCCCATGAATCGAACCCGCATTTCCCTGACAGCGGTGCTGCTGTCCCTGTGCCTGTTCCTCTCCGGCTGCATGATGCCCCCGGCGGAGGGGACCGCTGCCTCTTTTTCCCTGGAGGACATCCCCGCTTATGCCGGAGACCCCTATGTGGTCATCGACGACAACCAGCCGGATTTCCCAGAGGAGGACCGGACCTCCACGGAGTCCTTTGAGACCTACAGCCCCCTGGACGCCCTGGGCCGCTGCGGCGCGGCCTACGCCAACGTGGGGCAGGACCTGATGCCCACCGAGGACCGGGGGAGCATCAGCTCCGTCACCCCCTCCGGCTGGATCAACAAGGAGTACGACGGCGAGTACCTGTACAACCGCTGCCACCTGATCGGCTTTCAGCTGACGGGGGAGAACGCCAACGAGGAAAATCTCATCACCGGCACCCGGTATATGAACGTGGACGGGATGCTGCCCTTTGAGAACCTGGTGGCGGACTATGTGAAAGAGACGGACAACCACGTCCTCTACCGGGTGACCCCGGTGTTCGAGGGTCAGAACCTGGTGGCCGGCGGCGTCCAGATGGAGGCCTGGTCCGTGGAGGACGCCGGGGACGGCGTGTGCTTCAACGTGTATGTGTACAACGTCCAGCCCGGCATCACCATCGACTACGCCACCGGTGAGAGCTGGCAGGAGGGCACAGAGCCGGCGGACGGGGACGTGACGTACATCCTCAACACCAACAGCCATAAATTCCACGATCCCGACTGTGCCGGCGCGGCCAGCATGAGCGACGCCAACCGGCAGGAGTACACCGGCAGCCGGGAGGACCTGATCGCCCAGGGCTACACCCCCTGCGGCCAGTGCGACCCGTAAGCGAAAGCCGCCCGGAACAGACGCTCCGGGCGGCTTTTTCAGGCGTCTTAACAGCAGCAGCTCAGCGGCCGGACGCAGTCGGCGGTGATCTGGGGCGGATCGCTCCGGGTCATGGCGCCGCTGAATTCGATGCAGACCTGCTGTCCCACCCGGAAGCAGCAGGCGTTGTCTGTATGGACCAGGACCTGTTGGTGGTTCTCGTGGTCGCAGACGCACAGCTCACAGGGGCAGACCCGCAGAACGGTTGCGCGCATGGTGACAGCAGCCTCGCAGGAAGTGCTCTCCATTTCCATTGCCTCCTCAACTCGTGATACAGTCCAGTCTATGCCCGGCGGCGGAAATGGTGCCCGGCGGCGGGCCTCCGGGGTTGTGCTTTCCGGCGGGGCGTGGTAGAATAGCCGCAAAGCGGCTTGGAAAGGAACGAGAGCATGTACGACGAACTGACGGAAGTGGACATCAAAAAGATGCAGGAGGAGATCAACTACCGGACCCAGGTCCTGCGTCCCCAGCTGATCGAGGAGGTGCAGACGGCCAGAGCCTTCGGCGATCTCAGCGAGAACTACGAGTACAAATGCGCCAAGCAGGCCAAGAACCGCAACGACAGCCGCATCCGCTACCTGGAGCGGATGATCCGCACCGCCAAGGTCATTGAGGTAAAGGACCAGGGCGACCGGGCGGGATTGTTCGACAAGGTCACCATCTACAACGAGCTGGCGAAGCAGGAGATGACCCTCCAGATCGTCACCACCCTGCGGCAGGACGCCCTGAAGGGCCTCATCAGCAAGGAGTCCCCTGTGGGAAAGGCTCTGCTGGGCCGCCAGGTGGGGGACCGGGTCCAGGTGGAGGTGAGCCCGGAGCTGAAATACTGGGTGGAGATCCGGACCATCGAAAAGGGCCGGGACGACGAGAGCCTGGAGATCAGCAGCTACTGAGCGGATATATCAAAAGAAGGAGAGAGCATCATGTTATTTCTGTGGTACCCCAAGTGCACCACCTGCCAGAAGGCCAAGGCCTTTCTGGATGAGCGGGGCGTCTCTTACGAGGCCCGGGACATCAAGCTGGAAAACCCCACAGCGGAGGAGCTGCGGGCCTGGTGGCAGAAGAGCGGCCTGCCCCTGAAAAAGTTCTTCAACACCAGCGGCCTGCAGTACAAGGCCCTGGGCCTGAAGGACAAGCTGCCGGAGATGAGCGAGGAGGAGCAGCTGGCCCTGCTGGCCACCGACGGGATGCTGGTGAAGCGGCCCATCCTGGTGGGGGAGGGCTTCGTCCGCACCGGCTTCCGCCCGGCGGAGTGGGAGACAGTCCTGGGATGATCCAGCGATACGACTTCGCCCCTCTGGACGGCATCACCAAGGTGGTGTTCCGGCAGGTGTACCACCGGCTGTTCGGCGGGGCGGACCGGTATTTCATCCCCTTTTTCTCCCCCACGGACCAGCACATCCTCACCAAGCGGGACCAGCGGGAGCTGGACCCGGCCGCCAACGCCGGGCTGCACGTGGTGCCCCAGGTGATGACCCGCCGGGCGCCGGACTTCCTCTGGGCGGCGGAGGTGGTGGCGGACATGGGCTACACCGAGGTGAACCTGAACCTGGGCTGCCCCTCCGGTACTGTCACCGCCAAGGGCAAGGGCTCCGGCTTCCTGGCAAGGCCCGAGGAGCTGGAGCGGTTCTTCGACGAGGTGTTCGCCTCGGTGAAGCTGCCGGTGTCCGTCAAGACCCGGCTGGGGGTGAAGGAGCCGGAGGAATTTGAACGGCTGCTGGAGATCTACAACCGCTACCCCATCGCCTGCCTCACCATCCACCCCCGCATCCAGAAGCAGTTCTACAAGGGCACGGTCCACCGGGACTGGTTCACCTGGGCGGCGGAGCGGAGCCGGAATCCCCTGTGCTACAACGGGGACCTGGTGACGGTGGAGGACTGCGGGGCCTTTGCGGCGGACTTTCCCGCCGTCGACGCGGTGATGATCGGCCGGGGGGCCATCGCGGACCCGGCCCTGCTGCGGAAGCTCCATGGCGGCGCCCCCGCCACCCGGCAGGAGATCCAGGATTTCACCCGGACGCTGTACCAGTCCTACCAGGACTTCTACGGCCAGGCAGGACCTGCGGCCCAGCGGATGAAGGAGGTCTGGTTCTTCCTGATCCACCTGTTCGAAGGCGGCGAGCGCCACCACAAGAAGATGCGACGCCTCCGGACACCGGCGGAGTACGAGGCGGTGGAGGCCGCCATCTTCCGGGAGCTGCCCCTGCGGGACCACGCGGAGGGCGCGTTTGGATAAAGAAAACGAGACCGGAGAACAGCGTTCTCCGGTCTTGCTTTTGCCTATTCAGAAGGAGATCAGGTTCAGACCCACCTCGTCGCTGAACACCCGGTCCGTCCGGCCGGGCAGACAGGTCACCACCAGCTCGCAGGTGGCGCTGATGACAGCCTCGTTCAGATGCCCGCCGAAGGCGTGGCCCTCCTGGTCGGCGGCACACATGTGGAGGTGGCAGTAGAACGCGTCGTTCATGGTGTTGATGGTGCCCACCAGGGAGACGATCTCATAGACTCCCTGGAAGCGGTTGGACTTGTAGACCTTGGCGCCGGTGTCGAACACCCCCACAGTGAAGTCCTTCACGGCGCCCAGGGCGGTGACGGAGGCCAGCTTGACGCCCTCCTGCTCCGCAAAGACCTTCAGCTGGGTCAGAATTTCCTCACCCGGGTCCATGCGGACGATGTACGTGTCTCCGAATTTCCGGTATTCCATTGACAGTTCCTCCTGTGTTTGATCTCAGATACCCTAACGATACCACATCCCAGGCCCCGCCGCAAGCCCCTGCGGCGGGCCGCAACGGTTTCTTGCGTGACAAATCGGCGGCCTATGTGGTATGCTGAGACCGGGAGGCGAGGCCATGAACGCGGTGGGAAAGAATCTGAAACAGCTGCGCCAGCGGGAGAAGCTGACCCAGGACGCCCTGGCGGGGCGGCTCCATGTGACCCGGCAGGCGGTCTCCTCCTGGGAGACCGGCAAGACCCAGCCGGACATTGAGACCCTGACCGCCCTGGCGGAGGCGCTGGGCGCCGACGTCCGGGAACTGATCTACGGCCCGGAGCGAGTGGAACGGCTCTATATTCGGTTCCAGCGGCGGTACATCGTCTGTACCGCCATCTGTATTCTGGCGTTTCTGGCCTGGTGCGTACTGGAGCTGACGCTGGCACCGTACCTGGCGGAGTTGCTGAAGAAGGGGTATCTGGGTTGGCCTAGCTATATTTTCGCCTGTACGGTGCCGCCTGTTGTATATGCCGCGGCGGGAGTCCTGCTGCCTTCCGCCATCTCCCTGTGGGGGGACATCCGGCTGCGCTCCGGCAGAGTGCGGCGGGTGCTGTCTGCCCTGGGACTGCTGCTCCTGGGCCACTATGTGCTGTGGGCGGTGGTGCCGTTGTTGGGCAACTGGTATTCGATTTTTCGGGACTGGTTTTATCTGCTGTTCCGCCTGCCTCTTTTGCGAAACAGCTCCCTGTTCCTTGCGGGCTGCCTCCTGTTTTTGGGACTGAACAAATGAGCGAAACTGGGTAAAAAAACCCGGACCGCATCGCGGTCCGGGCGTTTCCTTTACTGGGGCAGCGTCAGGTCTCCCGGCTTGATCCAGCCGATCTTCTGGAAGAACAGCCCGAAGAGCCAGGTGAGGACGGCGGGGAGGACGAAGGAGATCAGGATCAGCCCCGCCCAGTCAAAGGCCGTGGGGACAATGGCGGCGGCCCCGTTGGCCAGCGCCGCGTCGCTGGGGCTGACCCAGCCGGTCCAGACACCCAGCTGGCCGCACAGACCGCAGGTGCCCATGCCGGAGTTGATGGGGTCCCCGTTCATCTCCAGCTTGAAAAAGCAGGTGGCCAGGGGTCCGGTGACGGCGGAGGTCAAAATGGCCGGCAGCCAGATCCGGGGGTTCTTCACGATGTTGGGCATCTGCAGCATGGAGGTGCCGATGCCCTGGCTCACCAGACCGCCCCAGCGGTTCTCCCGGAAGGAGAGGACGGCGAAGCCCACCATGTTGGCGCAGCATCCCGCCACGGCGGCGCCCCCCGCCAGTCCGGTCAGCCCCAGGACGGAGCAGATGGCGGCGGAGGAGATGGGCAGCGTCAGGGCAATGCCCACCAGCACGGACACCAGCATGCCCATCCAGAAGGGCTGCAGCTCCGTGGTCCGCATGATCAGCTGGCCGAAGGCACTGGCCGCTCCGCCGATGGGCGGCGCGATGACCCAGGCAGCCCCCACGCCGATGAGGATGGTGACGATGGGCGTCACCAGAATGTCCACCTTGGTCTCCTTGCTGACGGCTTTGCCGAACTCCGCGGCGATGATGGCAACGAACAGCACTGCCAGAGGTCCGCCGGCCCCGCCCAGGGCGTTGCAGGCATAGCCCACCGTCACCAGGGAGAACAGCACCATGGGCGGCGCCTGGAGGGCATAGCCGATGGCTACCGCCATGGCGGACCCGCTCATGAACGACGCCAGTCCACCGATGGTGTATCCCACGCCGTTGATGGTGATGATCTGAGCCGTGAGGAAGCCGATGTGGAACTGAGAGCCGATGGTGTTGAGGATCGTGCCGATCAGCAGGGAGCAGAAGAGGCCCTGGGCCATGGCGCCCAGGGCGTCGATGCCGTACCGCTTGGCGGAGATGACGATGTTCTTGCGTTTGAGAAATCCTTTGAACCGTTCCATGGGAGACACCTGCTTTTATGTAGAATTGAAATACGGTTTACATGTGTCAAGACACCTGTAAACCGTATCATACACAAGAATCTTCCATCTGTCAACCGCTTTTTTGCAGCTGGTCACCCCTCCAGAAGAACGCCCAGCCGCCGCAGCTCCTGCCGGACCCGGTCAAAGGCCGCTTCGTCCGGACAGGAGAGGGTGTGGAGGTGGATGCCCTCCGTCAGCTCCGACAGGGGGCGGGCGTCCGGCTGGCTGCAGCGGGCGAGGAACTGGGCCACATCGTACCGGCTGACAAGCTGCAGGGGCCCCGTCAGCTGGCCGTAGATGGGATGCTCCACAATGACGTCCAGCACCGTGCAGCCCTGGTCCACCATGGCGTTCAGCTCCGCCTCCATACCGGCGGCATCGTGCTGGACAGCCACCTGCCGCACCAGGCCCGCCGTCTCCCGCAGGATCACATACCCCCGGGGCGTGGCGGAGATCTCCGCCCCCGCCGCCCGCAGCAGAGCGATGTCTCCCACGATGATTTGCCGGCTGACGGCAAATCGGGCCGCCAGGGCTGAGGCGCTGACGGGCTGTTTGGAATTCTGCAGAAGCTCCCGGATGGCCTGCCGCCGTTCCTCTGCGCGCATGGAGATCTCTCCTTTCTGTCATGACAGCAGTATAGCACATCCCCGGCGGATTGCAAAGAAAAAAGGAGAGCCGAGGCTCTCCTTTTTTTGCAGGCTCAGCCGCCCAGATAGGCACGCTTGATCTCCGGACTGGCCAGCAGCTCCTGCCCGGTGCCGGAGGTGACGATCCTGCCGGTCTCCAGCACATAGCCCCGGTCGGCGATGCTCAGAGCCGCCTGGGCGTTCTGCTCCACCAGCAGGATGGTGGTACCGGCTTTGTGAAGGGTCCGGATGATCTCAAAGATCTGCTCCACCAGGATGGGAGCAAGGCCCATGGAGGGCTCATCCAGCATCAGCAGCTTGGGACGGCTCATCAGGGCCCGGCCCATGGCCAGCATCTGCTGCTCACCGCCGGAGAGGGTGCCGGCGATCTGCCGCCGCCGCTCCATCAGCCGGGGAAAATGGGTGTAGACCTTTTCCAGGTCCTGGTCGATGCCGGCCCCGGACCGGGTGTAGGCCCCCATCTGAAGGTTTTCCTCCACGGTCATCTGCAGGAAGATCCGCCGTCCCTCCGGTACCTGGGCCAGCCCCTTGGCCACGATTTTGTGGGCGGGGATCCCCATCAGGCTCTCGCCCAGAAACTCAATGGAGCCGGTGCGGGAGTGGAGCAGGCCGGAGATGGTCTGCAGGGTGGTGGATTTGCCGGCGCCGTTGGCGCCGATCAGGGTGACGATCTCCCCGGGATTCACCTCGAAAGAGACGCCCTTGATGGCGTGGATGGCGCCGTAGTAGACGTTGATGTCGCTGACTTTCAGGATCGGTTCCATGGTCACGCCTCCTTCTGTTTGCCGAGATACGCCTCGATGACGGCGGGGTTGGACTGGATCTCTTCCGCCGTGCCCTTGGCGATGACCTGGCCGAAGTTCAGGACACAGATGCCCTCGCAGATATTCATGACCAGCTTCATGTCGTGCTCGATCAGCATGACGGCGATCTGGAAGGTGTCCCGGATCTTGACGATGTTCTCCATCAGCTCCGCCGTCTCGGAGGGGTTCATCCCTGCCGCCGGCTCATCCAGCAGCAGGAGGGAGGGGTTGGTGGCCAGGGCCCGGACGATCTCCAGCCGCCGCTGGGCTCCGTAGGGGAGGGAGCCGGCCGCATGGTCCGCCAGGTGCTCCATGCCGAAGATGGAGAGCAGCTCCATGGCCCGGTCATGGGCGGCTTTTTCCCGGCTCCAGTACCAGGGCAGCCGCAGCACGCCGGTGAGGGCGGAGTAGTGCTCCTGATTGTGGAGGCCCACCTTCACATTGTCCTCCACCGACAGATTGTTGAACAGGCGGATGTTCTGGAAGGTCCGGGCAATGCCCATGCGGTTGATCTGGGCGGTGGTCTTGCCGGAGGTGTCCAGCCCGTCCAGCAGGATGGTGCCCCGGGTGGGCTGATACACCTTGGTCAGCAGGTTGAAGATGGTGGTCTTGCCGGCGCCGTTGGGACCGATGAGGCCTGCGATCTCCGTCCGGCCGATGGTGAGGTTGAAGTCGTTCACCGCCCGCAGTCCGCCGAAATCGATCCCCAGGTGGCGGCACTCCAGGATGGGGGACTTGTCGATGTCCCGCTCCGGGATGATGGAGTGGCTGGGAACCGGGACCATCTTTCCCTTTTCGAATTTCTTATTCATCGATGGCAGCCCCCTTTCTTCTGGGAATGATCCGGCTGATCAGCGCCCGCACCTGCGGATTGTTGGTGGCCAGCATCACCAGGATCAGCACGATGGCGTACACCAGCATCCGGTAGTCGGAGAACTGCCGCAGAGCCTCCGGCAGCACATACAGGACCACCGTGGCGATGATGGAGCCCCAGATGCTGCCCAGGCCCCCCAGCACCACATACACCAGCACCAGGATGGAGGTGTTGAAGTCGAACTGCGCGGCAGTGACGTTGGAGTAGTTCAGGCCGAACAGGGCGCCGGCGGCACCCGCCAGGGAGGCGGAGGTGACAAAGGCGATCAGCTTGTACTTGGTGACGTTGATGCCTACGCTCTCGGCGGCGATCCGGTTGTCCCGGATGGCCATGACGGCCCGGCCGGTCCGGCTGCGGACCAGATTCAGCACCACCACCAGGGTGATCATGATCAGCACGAAGCCCATGGTGAACGTGGCGATGCGGGCATTGCCGGTGGCGCCCTGGGCGCCCTTGATGATCTCGATGCCGTTCTCGCTGAGGCCCAGGGAGGACATGCTCTTGGTGCCGTCCACGTTCAGGGCGATGTGCAGGCCGTTCTCGTCCCAGCCCACCAGCAGGCAGTTGATGAGGTCCTTGATGATCTCGCCGAAGGCCAGGGTGACGATGGCCAGATAGTCGCCCCGCAGCCGCAGCACCGGGATGCCCACGATGAAGCCCACGATGGCGGCGAAGAAGGCGCCCGCCACCAGGGCGATGACCATCCGCACCAGGTCATTGGGGACAGCGGACTGGAGGCTCATGGCGGTGATGATGCCGGAGAAGGCGCCCACGCTCATGAAACCCGCGTGGCCCAGGGACAGCTCCCCCAGGACACCCACCGTCAGGTTCAGGGAGACAGACATGCACACATAGCAGCAGATGGGCACCAGCATGCCGCCCAGGGAGCGGCTCACCAGCCCCTGGGACTGGCAGATGGACACCACGATAAAGGCCAGGATCACGCCCAGGTATGTGGCGTAATCCGCCTTGGTGATGGTCTTCATATTCTTGAAATAGCTCTTCATGCCGCCACCTCACACTTTCTCGGGCACGTACTTGCCCAGCAGGCCGGACGGCTTCACCAGCAGCACCACGATCAGCACGGCGAAGAGGATCGTATTGGACAGCTGGGTGGAGATATAGGCCTGGGCCAGGGCCTCGATGATCCCCAGCAGCAGGCCACCCAGGAAGGCGCCGGGGATGGAGCCGATGCCGCCGAACACCGCGGCGGTGAAGGCCTTGATGCCGGGCATGGAGCCGGTGGTGGGCTGGAGCACCGGGGAGTAGGAGCACAGCAGGACGCCTGCGACGGCCGCCAGAGCGGAGCCGATGGCGAACGTCATGGAGATGGTGGCGTTGACGTTGATGCCCATCAGCTGGGCGGCGCCCCGGTCCTCGGAGCAGGCCCGCATGGCCTTGCCCATCCTGCTCTTTCCGGTAAAGGTGGTGAGGCCCAGCATGATGACCACGCAGGCCGCGATGGTCAGCAGCGCCACATAGGAGATCCGCAGCTGACCGCCGAACAGGGTCAGCTGGCCGCTGACGATGGGGGTGAAGTTCTTGGGGTTGGCGCCGAACAGCAGCTGGGCCGCGTTCTGCAGGAAGTAGCTGACGCCGATGGCGGTGATCAGCACCGCCAGGGACCCGGCCTGGCGCAGGGGGCGGTAGGCCAGCCCCTCGATGACCACGCCCAGCACCGTGCACACCGCCATGGCCAGCAGGACGGACACCAGCGCCACGATACCCGAGGCCAGGGTGGAGGGATCGTCCCCCAGCAGGTTGCTGCCTGCAAACATGGTCACGTAAAAGGACACATAGGCGCCCACCATGATGACATCGCCGTGGGCGAAGTTCAGCATCTTGGCGATGCCGTACACCATGGTGTAGCCCAGGGCAATGATGGCATAGATGCTTCCCAGGCTGATGCCGGTGATCAGGTAGGATAGAAATTCCATACTTATTTTCCTCTCTTTCCCCTTCTATGGCAGAAACTGAAGCGGCGACGGGATCTCCGCGTCGGTTTCCGCCATAGAAGCCCAGGGAGGGCTGCCGGATGCCCGGCAGCCGGTCCCTGTCCTCTATTTCAGCGGAGTGTGTGTTCCACTGCTTCAGGGAGTGACGTAGGTGCCGTTCTCGATGATGACGGCGGTGGGGTCCTTGCTAACGGCGCCGTTGGCGTCCCAGGTCATCTCGGAACCGGCGCTGGTCAGGCCGGTGACGGAGATGGTGGGCATGACCTCGATCAGGGCGTCGCAGATGTCCTCGGTGGCCATGTCGGCGGTGACGCCGGCGGCCTGGATGGCCTGATACAGGGTGTAGATGGCGTCATAGGCGTCGGCGCCGAACTGGTTGGGGGTCCCGCCGTAGGCCTCCTGGTACTTGGTAACAAAGTTCTGGGTCATCTCGTCCTCCGCATCGGCGGAGAAGGGGGTCAGCAGGTACACGCCCTCGGCCAGGGAGGCGTCGAAGTTGTCGGCGGTCAGGATGCCGTCCATGCCGTCCACGCCGAAGAAGGTGGGCTTGTAGCCCAAGGCATTGGCCTGGGTAAGGATGGCGGAGGCAGGGGTGTAGTAGATGGGCAGGAACAGCAGGTCGGCACCGGCGGACTGAGCGGCGGTCAGCTGCACGTTGAAGTCAGTCTGGTTGGCCTCGGCGAAGGTGCCCTCGTAGACGATGTCCATGCCCCGGGCGTCGGCCTCGGCCTTGAAGTTGTCACGGATGCCGATGGAGTATTGCTCGTCGTTCTTGTAGATGATGCCGATCTTGGCGTCCGGGAAGTGCTCGTTGATGTACTGCGCGGAGCGGGAGCCCTGGTTGGAGTCGGTGAAGCAGATCTGGAACACGTTGTCGTTGTTTTCGATGACGTCATCACCGGAGGCGGAGGGAGTCAGCGTAAACACCCGGTCATCATAGGTCAGCGGCACCACGGACAGAGCCGGCTGAGTGGTGACGGTGCCCACCAGGATCTGCATCCCCTTGTCCATCAGACTGTTGTAGGCGTTGACGGAGGTTTCGGCATCGTTGACGTCATCGGCAGCGGGCAGCAGCTCGAACTGGATGTCGCCGCCCAGGGCGTTGATCTCGTCCACGGCGATCTGGGCGGAGTTGGCCACACAGGTGCCGTAGATGGCAGCGCCGCCGGTCAGGGGGCCGATGACGCCGATCTTGAAGGCGGTGCCGGTGGACACGGTGGTGTCAGAGCCGCCGTCATCCGCGGCGGACGTGTCGTTTCCACCGCCGCAGGCGGTGAGCCCCAGTGCCATGGTCAAAGCCAGGGCAAGCGCAAGTAACTTCTTCTTCATCTTGTATTCTCCTTTTCCTGGATAGAATTATACAAAAAAGCGGCCCCGCCAGATGCGGAGCCGCTTTACTGTATCACACAGTGATGCACCTCATCGCAATCTTGGCGAATCGCAATATTCCAATACCAACAGGACCAGTACCAGAATGGAAATGCCCGCTACAAATACGCTTACCAAAATGGTAATGGATACCAGCGCGCAAATAATAATGGACGCCAGCAGAATGGCGTCCAGAATGAGGGCGATATGGCTCTTGGAGGTGCAGGACATCGCGGCGGAATGCGCGCGAGAAGCAGACGTCGTACCGTTGGCAGACGCATCAGTCATGGTCATATTCTGGGTCATCATCATACAACCGGCCATTCTGTACGACTCCTTTCGCAGCAGACAACTGCTTGATGTTGACTCACATTCTACCGACTCTCTGCAAAAAAGTCAATCCGGAAGTTAGAAAATATTTGCCGGATTAGCGTCAAAAAATCAAAATATATTTATGCAGAATATACAAAAACGGCGGACGAGCCAGCGACAAAAGCAAAATTTAAGGCGGAAAAACACAAAAAAGGGGGAGACGGCGCATGCCGTCTCCCCTCTGCGTTGTCTGGAAAAATTTTAATAGCACTTGCGGTAGATGGCCTCTTCGCTCTCCAGGTCGAAGGGATAGTAGGCGTTGGTCATCAGGCGCTGCTGGTTGGCCTCGACAGACAGGGGGAAGGCCTTGAAGTCCGCCTCGGTGAAGCCGCAGTCCCGCAGGGGACGCAGGGGCAGGATGCGCTGCAGCAGGGCGTTCATCTCGGGGATGGCGTCCTTGACCTCGCAGCCCAGGATGCTGGCCACCAACTCCTTGAAGCGCATGATCTCGCCGTCGGGCTTATGCTCGTCATAGTAGTCCATGATGGCACCGAACAGCATGTAGTTGCTCTCGCCATGGGGCACGTGATAGGTGCCGCCCAGGGGGAAGCTCATGCCGTGGACCGGGCCGCAGCCGGCCTTCAGGAAGGCAATGCCGGCGTAGAAGCTGGCGGTGACGAACTGGTCCATATACTCGAACCGGGCATCCTGGCCCTTCTCGTCGATCAGCTTGAAGCCCTTCAGGATCATGTCCATGGCCTTCTCACTGAACAGCTCGGAGGTCATGGTCTTGCGATGGGGGCTCAGGAAGGACTCGGTGGCGTGGACCAGCGCGTCGATGGCGGAGCAGGCGAAGGGCTTGTAGGGCAGGGTCTTCAGCAGCTCGGGGATCAGGCACACCTTGTTGGGGATGATGTCGTCAGACACCAGGCCCAGCTTGGTCTCACCGCCGGTGAGCACGCCGTCCTTCTCGTCCTTGACGATGGCAACAGAGATGTTGGTGCACTCAGAGCCGGTGCCGCAGGTGGTGGGGATGGCGATGACGTCCTTCTCATGCACCACGGGGAACCGCTTGAAGTACAGGTTGTGGACCGTGTCGGGGCGCTTGCAGCCCAGCAGCTTGCACAGGTCCATGATGGCGCCGCCGCCCACGGCGATGACGCGGTCATAGCTGTCGTAGGGGATGGCGTCGTACATGACCTGGATCATTTCCTCGCTGGGCTCGCCGGCGCCGAACTTCTCCTGGAACACATAGTGGCACTTCAGCCCCAGATCCTTCATGAACGGGGTGTAGATGAACTCGTTGGTCAGCACCACGTCCCGCTCGTTCAGCTTGAACTCCTCCGCCATCTGGGCGAAAGTCTGGAACTTGTAGACGGTGGGCGCAAAGATGATCTCTCTCTTGTCAGCCATCAGGGAAGCGGAAAAAGCATCCATGATTCATGTCTCCTTTTCAAAATTGATTATGGTGATACAGGCGGGGCCACGGGGACCCCGCCGGGTATCCAAAAGTTATTTGCGGGCGATGGCCTTCTTGACGGCGGCCACGATGTTGGCGGCACGCAGGCCATACTCATCCATCAGGAAGTCCTGGGGACCCACCTGGCCGAACCGATCCTGCACGCCCACGAACTCCTGGACCGTGGGGGCGTTCTTGGCCAGGCAGTTGGCCACCACGGAGCCCAGACCGCAGGTGACGTTGTGGTTCTCGGCGGTGACGATGGCGCCGGTCTCCTTGGCGGCCTTGACCACCAGCTCCTCATCCAGGGGCTTCCAGGTGAACATGTCGATGACCCGGACGGAGATGCCCTCCGCCTGCAGGGCCTCATAGGCCTTCAGGGACTCGTCCACCATGATGCCGGAGGTGATGATGGTGGCCTGGTCCTTGTCAGACTCGTGGAGCACCACGCCCTTGCCGATCTCGAACTCGCTGCCCTCGCCGTACACCTGGATGATGCCCTTGCGGACGAACCGGGTGTAGGTGACGCCCTTGTCGATGTTCACCAGCTGGCGGGTGATGCTGGCCAGCTGATCGTAGTCGGCGGGATCCAGCACAGTGGTCTCGGGAATGGACAGGTACATGGCCGCGTCCTCCAGGGGCATGTGGGTGCCGCCGTTGAACGCGGCGGTGACGCCGGCGTCGGAGCCCAGCACGTGGACCGTCAGCCCGGCATAGGCGGCGGACATGTAGATCTGGTCATAGCACCGGCGGGAGGAGAAGGTGCCGAAGGAGTGGAAGAAGACCTTCTTGCCGGTGGCGGCGAGACCTGCGGCCACGCCGGCGGCGTTGCCCTCGGCGATGCCGGCCTCAAAAGCCCGGTCAGGGTAGTTCTTCCGCAGCTGCTTGGTGTTGATGCAGCCCATCAGGTCGCAGTCCACGTAGCAGATGGACTTGTCCTGCGCCATCATCTCGTTCAGTGTCAGAGCGAGACCATCCCGGCAGGCCCGGGAATCCTTTTCATGCTTTCCGATCAGTTTCACGTTCATGGATCTCACCCTCCTCAAGCGTTTTTGATGTCTTCCAGAGCCTTCTCGGATGCGGCCAGCGCCTCGGCCCACTGCTCTTCATTGGGCTGAGAGGAGTGGTCGTGCTTGGGCTCGGCAAACGTGGCGCCCTTGCCCTTGCAGGTGTCCAGCACGATGCAGCTGGGCACGCCCTTCTTGGCATAGGCGTTCTGGATGGCATCGTAGATGGCCTTCACGTCGTGGCCGTCGATCTCCTGCGTATACAGGCCGAAGGCCTCCGCTTTCTTGGCAAGGCTGCCGTGGGCCAGGATATCGTCCGTGGGGCCGTCCAGCTGATAGCCGTTGTTGTCGATGAAATAGATGATGTTGTCCAGCTTGTGGGCATAGGCGAAGTGGAAGGCCTCCCAGACCTCGCCCTCGTCGGCCTCACCGTCGCCGATGACGCAGAACACGTGGCTGTCACGGCCGTCGATCTTGTTGCCCAGGGCAGCGCCGGTGGCGGTGGAGGCGCCCTGGCCCAGAGAGCCGGTGGTCAGATCCACGCCGGGGGTCAGCTTGCGGTCCGTGTGGCTGGGGAAGTGGGTGTGGGGATGGTTGAGGGTATAGGCCTCTTCCATGGGATAGTAGCCCATGAGACCGAAGGTGGCGTAGGCCACGGGGCCCGCATGGCCC
Organism: Oscillibacter valericigenes; assembly: GCF_016902445.1. Lineage (GTDB taxonomy): Bacteria > Bacillota > Clostridia > Oscillospirales > Oscillospiraceae > Oscillibacter > Oscillibacter avistercoris. Next base: position 73,425 of record NZ_JACSNX010000003.1, read on the forward strand.
TTGGACAGGACCAGCCAGTCCCGGTCTTCCCACCGGGGATTCTTCGGATCGAACTTCATGACCTCTCCGTACAGGACGGCCATCAGGTCCGCCAGGTCCATGGAGCCGCCCACGTGGCCGAAGCCCCGGGAGTGGATGACCTTCAGCGTTTCCAGCCGGATCTCAGCCGCCAGAACTTTGCATTTCTTCTCGTTCATGGGGAGTTTCTTCCTTTCCGTTTCTTAAATTGCACGCCGTGCACGCCGCGCGGCGTGGAATCAGCGGGGAGACAGCATCTCTCCGCAAAGGGAAACCGTTCATATGTGTACGCCAACAGAAATGGCAAGAATACCACTTCCGCTTCAGGATATCACAAAAAGAAAAAATTTAAAAGGCCTTTCTTGGGAAAAACAGGGTTTTTCAGAGGCAAATTCAACCCTCCAAACAAAAATCAGAGGATTGAACAATATTATCGAACAAAAATGTGTGATTTGCACAAAAACAAATCCGGCTTTTTCTATATTTTACCCCAAGTTCCTATAGCACGTCAACCAACGTTTCGTTTTTCACAAGGAAATTTCCGCCGGGATCCGGTGCCGCAGCGCCGTTCCGGATGTAAAAAGGGCGGAAAACGTTTGCGCCCTACGGGAAGATCCGGACCAAAGAAAAGATCGGATGTCTGCACTGCTGAAATCGCAGATTTTATCTGGAAAATTCAGAGAAATTTCATTGACAAGGATTCAAAAATTCGATATTCTAAAGAAGCAAGAAAACGCAAATGTGTTTTATTTTTTCGAGAAATGCGGAAACGTTTGCGAAAATCCTGACTTTGATGCAGAAAGGCGGTGCGAGATGAAGAGCGTCACGCTGAAGGATGTGGCCCGGGCGGCAGGAGTCTCCTATTCCACCGTCTCCCGTGCCCTTTCGGACAGCCCGCAGATCGGGCAGGAGACCCGGGAGCGGATCCGGCGGCTGTGTGACGAGATGGGCTATACGAAGAACTATATCGCGCGCTCCATGGTCATGAAGAAGACGGACCTGATCGGACTGGTGGTCCCTTCCATCGACAACCACTACATGTCTGAGCTGGCATATTATGCGGAGGTCAGGGCACAGGCCAGAGGCTACAACATCATGCTGTGCAACTCCGCGCCGGATCTCCGGCAGGAGCGGACGGTGGTCCAGCTGCTGGTGAACCGGCAGGTTGACGGGATCCTGATCGTCCCGCAGGAACACCATAGCTGCGAGGACCTGAAGCCATACGCGGATCAGGTGCCCATGGTGTTTCTCAGCGAGGATCTGCGGGACCAGCCCCAGAGCTGTGTCACCACAGACAATGCCCGGGGTGCCTATCTGGGCGTGGAGTATCTCTACAGCCTGGGACACCGGGACATCCTGTATTTCGGCCGGCGTCGGGCCGTCACCCACCAGCTGCGGGCGGAGGGATACCTCCAGGCCTGCCGGGACATGGGGCTGACGCCGCGGGTGGTGGACAGCAGCTTCTCCCGCTCCTCTCCTGAGGGCGGATATGAGATGGCAAAGGAGCTCTTCCGGAAGCCCATCGACTACACGGCCATTTTTGCCTCAACAGATTCCAATGCGCTGGGGATCATGCGGGCGGCGGACGAGATGGGCATTCAGATCCCGGAACAGCTGAGCCTGATGGGGTTTGACAACATCTCCGCCAGCGCCCTGTCGCGGATCGACCTGACCACAGTGGAGCAGTCCAAACGGGAGATGGCCACCCAGGCAGTGGACATCCTTCTGAACAAGATCGAGCGCGGAACCCGGGGATATGTGCATCAGATCCTCATGCCCAGCCTGATCAAGCGCGGATCCTGCCGGATGGTGGGATGAGCGGGCACGGTCCAATTTCGGCGGCTACGCCGTTCAGCAGAAGGAGGAAGCAGCAGATATGAACGGATATCTTTACGATCCCCACACCCATACGGCAGAGACCAGCAAATGCGGCCACCTGCCGGCGGCGGAGGTGGTGGACCGCTACGTGCGGCAGGGCTTTTCCGGCCTGGTGGTGACGGATCACCTCCACCCGGAATACCTGTCCCGGATCGACACGGACCACGACTGGAACAAGGTCATGGACCACTATCTCAGCGGCTACCGGGCCTCCAAGGCCCGGGGCGACGAGCTGGGATTCGACGTGATCCTGGGCGCGGAGCTCCGATTCCCGGAAAATGACAACGACTATCTGGTCTACGGCATCGATGAGGCATGGCTCCGGGGAAACCCCTACATGTGCTGCATGAGTGCCCGGGAGTTCTTTCAGAAGTTCCACGACCAGGTGCTGATCATCCACGCCCATCCCTATCGGGACGGCAACACCACCGTGTTCGAGGACGCCGTCCACGGGACGGAGATCATCAACGGCAATCCCCGGCATGACAACTACAATGACCGTGCCCTGGAGCTGGCCCGCCGCCATCCGGAGTACCTCCGTCTGGCCGGGTCCGACACCCACCAGAGCGGCGATGAGTGCCGGGCGGGCGTGCTCCTGCCGGAGCGGGTGAGGGACTCCTTTGCCTACCGGCGGATGATCGAGGCACATCGTTTCCAGCTGTGGGGACCGGAATTTTCGGAATTCGTCCGGGCGGACGAGGAAATGCGGAAGGAGGCCCGAAAATGAGCACCTTTGACACGCTGATCATCGGCGAGGTGGCGCTGGATACGAATGTGGACTATGACGGCACCACGGTCCAGGCGATTGGCGGCGCCGTTTACTACTCCGGCTTTGCCGCCGCCAACATCGGCCACAGGACCGCCGTGCTGCCCAAGGCGGATATGACGGCGGAGGAGCTGCGGGCGGCCTTTGCCCAGGCTCCCAACGTCACGGTGTATCCTCTTCCCAGCAGGGCTTCCTTCGTGACGAAGAATGTCTATCACACACCGGACCGGGAGCGGCGGACCTCCACGGTGTCCAGCATGATCGACCCCTACCGGCCGGAGGAGATCCCGGCGGTGGACGCCGCCGTCTGGCATCTGGCGGGACTGGTGAGGGGCGACCTGCCCAATGAGCTGATCCCCTACGCCGCAAAGCATGCCCAGGTAGCCATCGACGTGCAGTGCATGCTGCGCTGTGTGGAGAACGGCGGCATGGTGTACCACGACTGGGCGGAGAAGAAGGAGCTGCTGCCCTATGTCCGCTTCCTCAAGACCGACGCGGCGGAGGCGGAGATCCTCACCGGCCTCACGGACCGGGCGGAGGCGGCCAAACTGCTGTACAGCTGGGGCGCAAAGGAGATCATGATCACCCACAACTCCGAGGTGCTGGTCTACGACGGCAGGGAGATCTACACCTGCCCCATCCGGTCCCGGAACCTCTCCGGCCGCACAGGGCGGGGAGACACCACCTTTGCCGGGTACATCAACGAACGGCTCACCCACGATGTGCCAACGGCCCTCCGCACGGCCACGGCGCTGGTCTCCCTGAAGATGGAGACCCCCGGCCCCTTCCTGGGGACCCGGGCGGATGTGGAGGCATACCAGAGGGAATTCTTCTGAGAACAAGAGAAAGCACCGCTCCGGCGGTGCTTTCAGCTTGGCGAAAAAGTCTTTTCGCCAAGCTGCCTGCGTTTTTCAGAACTTCAAAAAGTTCTGAAAAACGGTTGATGGAAAGCGAAAGACACCCTTCCTGGGTTTCTTTCGCAGCTATCTTCCTTCCCGTTTTCCCGGATTTCCGGGTTTATTGACAGTCTGAAAGCACCGCTCCGGCGGTGCTTTCTTCCTTGACAGGGGGGATTTTCCCCGGATATAATAAAGGCGGCCAAACATGGGGCAAGGGGGGTGAAGGGATGCGGAAGAGCATTGTGGTACTGATCGTCGCAGTATTGGCAGCGGCGGCCGGGGCGGTGATGCTGTCCCTGTCGGCCCCCGTGCTGGATGAAGACGTGGAATACCAGCTCACCTCCCTTTATTACCGCGGGGAAGAGATCTTGTCCCAGGTGGACGAGGACGAGGTGCTGGACCTGCTGGAGGGCGCCACCCGCGGCCTGATCTCCCGGGGCGGGCTCCCGGCCCACGCCTTCCAGGATCTGGTGGAGGTGAATCTCTCCGGCGGAGAGGAGACGCTGCACGTGGTCCTCTCCGCAGAAGACGGGCTCTTCGCCGTCTATCAGGATGCAGACTGGAGCTACAGCATCCGGGAGGGCGAGGCGCTGGCCGCCGCGGTGCAGGCGCTTCTGCCCGCATAAGCGGACTGAAGAGAGAGGCCCCCGCAGCTGTTGCTGCGGGGGCCTTTTTGCGGCTTCAGACCTTGGCTGGCTGCATCCGGGCCATCTGCCGCAGCACATACAGCTGGGTGGGGATCGCCACGGCCAGCGTCAGAAGGTCCGAGACGGACTGGGACATCTGGATGCCCAGCAGCCCCAGAGGAGACAGGGACAGGATCCACACCAGGGGAATGAAGAACACGCCTTGGCGGGCCATGGCGATGAACGTGGCGGGCACCGTCCGCCCGATGGTCTGGAGCATCATGTTGCTCATGGTGATCCAGCCCTGGAAGAAGAAGGTGACGCACTGGAACCGCAGCGCCACAGTCCCGATGGAGATGACCTCCGGGTCGTCCCGGAACAGGGCGATGAGCTGGGGCGCGAAGACGAATCCCACCGCGCCGGCGGCCAGCAGGAAGACGGTGGCCACCTTCACGCAGAACCAGAAGCCCTCCCGCACCCGGTGGTACAGCTGGGCCCCGTAGTTGAAGCCGCACACCGGCTGGAAGCCCTGCCCGAAGCCGATCATGGCGGAGGCACCGAAGGTGGTGATCCGCTGCACCACGCCCATGGCGGCGATGGCCGCGTCCCCATAGGGCATGGCCGCGTGATTCAGGCAGATGGTTGCAACGCTGGCCAGACTCTGCCTGGCCAGCGAGGGCAGCCCGCCCTGGATGATCAGCTTGAAATAGGACCACTTCAGCTGAAAGCGGGAGAACTGGATGTGCAGATTCCCGCCCCGGGTGCAGCCTGCCAGCAGCAGGCAGAAGCTGGCAAACTGGCTGATGATGGTGGCCCAGGCGGCACCGGCCACGCCCATGTCAAAGGTGAAGATCAGCAGCGGGTCCAGCCCGATGTTCAGCACCGCCCCGCTGACGATGCCGATGGTGCCGTAGATGGCGTTGCCCTGGAAGCGGAGCTGGTTGTTCAGCACCAGGGAGGCGGTCATCCACGGGGCACCCAGCAGGATCACGCCCAGATAGTCCTTGGCGTAAGGCAGAATGGTGGGGGAGGAGCCCAGCAGCGTAGCCAGCGGCGTCAGGAAGATCTCCCCCAGGATGCAGATGGCAAGACCGGTGAACAGGGCGGTAAAAAAGCCGGTGGCCGCCATATTGGAGGCTTCCTCCATATGGTGCTTCCCCAGCTCCCGGGAGATGAAATTTCCGCTGCCATGGCCGAAAAAGAAGCCGATGGCCTGAATGACTGCCATCATGGAGAACACCACGCCCACAGCGCCGGTGGCGGCATTGCTGCGCAGCATCCCCACAAAAAAAGTGTCCGCCATGTTATAGAAGGCGGTGACCAGCATGCTGATGATACAGGGAACAGCCAGCTGGGAGATCAGCCGGCCCACAGGCTCTTCTGTCAGCTGGTGAAATTTCTGCTCCTGCTTTTCGTCCATGGATCGGCCTCCTGACAGCGTTTTGTAAATTCATAACAAAATTATAGCATGAATTTTACAAAAGGGAAGGGGCTTTTCTGAAAAGTGATTCAAACACGGCAGGCACCGTGGTACAATAAAAAGACCCGGCCGCGGCAGCAGCCGGCCGCACCGGAAGAGGTGCGGAAGGAAGGAGCGGATCAGATGGAAGACCTGACTGTTTTTCTCCGCAGGATGCCAAAGGTGGAGCTCCATGTCCACCTGGAGTCCACCATGCCGGGCGAGATGCTGGCGCGGTTCGCGTCCCGTCAGGGCCGGGAACTGCCCCGCCCCGCGGAGCAGCTGTATGACTGCTCGGCCGAGGACCTGAGCGACTTCCTGTCCTTCCTGGACGGGATCTGCTCCTTTGTGGGCACGCCGGAGGAGCTGACAGAGGCGGCGGAACACGCGGCTCTGGCCGCCGGAGAGGAGAATATCCTCTACAGTGAGCTGATTTTGAACCCGACCCACTGGCCCCAGTTCACGGCGGCGGAGATCATCGCCGCCGTGACGGCAGGGTTTGACCGGGCGGCGGAGCGGGGCGGCGCCGACTGCCGGTTCACTCTGTCTCTCTCCCGCACCCAGACGGGGGAAGAGGCGATGGCGCTGGTGGAGACTATGCGGGCCTGCCGGACGCCCCGGCTGGCTGGTCTCTCCATCGACGGGAACGAGGCCTTGGCGGGCCGGACCGGGGAGCGGTTCCGCCCGACGTTCCTGGCGGCGAAGGCGGCGGGCTTCGGCTGCACCGTCCATGCCGGGGAGAGCAGCGGCCCGGAGGGCGTGCGGGACGCCCTGGACCTGCTGAGAGCGGACCGTCTGGACCACAGCGTCCGGGCGGCGGAGGACCCGGCGCTGGTGGGTCGCCTGGTCCGGGAGCAGGTGCCGCTGAACATCTGCCTGACTTCCAACCTGGCGCTGCTGTACCGGCATCCGGAGGACCACCCGCTGCGCCGGCTGCTGGACGCGGGGGCGGCGGTGACCCTGAGCCGAGACGACCCCACCTTCCTGGGTGGGCTGACGCTGACGGAGGAGCTGCGCCGGGCAGCGGAATTTGCCCACATGAGCCGGGAGGAACTGATCCGCTGTCAGGAGGCGGCGGTGGATGCCGCCTTCTGCGGACCGGAGAGCAAGGAACGCCTGCGCCGGGCCCTGGCGGAGTTCCGGCGGAGCTGACAGGCGCGGCGGAGGCATCCGGCGCATAGGATGGGGTGGACGCCGGACCGACGTCCGGTGTACCATCTTGAAGAAACGAGGGAATTCCTTTGCGTATCAGTGAAGCCTATGAGCACGAGCCCATTTTACCATATCAGTCCGAGGAGTCCTGCCCCCTGAATGGCTGCAACAAGGTCAGCACCCAGTGTGTGGATGTGACGGCTCCTGTGATCCTGGTGCCCACCGCTGCCATGGGCAGCCCCACAGTCACCTGCCAGGGCAGCCCCAAGATCACCTGCGCCACCAATGCGGACGGAACCATGTGCACTGTGACGCTGACCCAGCAGGTGTGCGTGTCCATTCCGGTCCGCTACGGCGTGACCATGTCTACCTGCGACCCCACCATCTCCTGTGCTGACAGCTGCACCGGCTGCGGCTGCTGCTGAGAGGCCCTGGACCGGGCCCTGCTGTCGGCGGGGCCCGGTTTTCTTTTGGAACTGGGGAAAGAGGCTTGCAACTTGCGGGAAAACTCGATATACTAAATAAGATTCATGACAGAAAGCAAAGAAAGGAAGCGTTGAAATGACTGATTATCCCAAGATGACCGCCGAGGAGCGCAAGGCGGAGTACGCCAAGGTGACCAAGGAATATGAGGACCTGAAGGCCCGGGGGCTGAAGCTGAACATGGCCCGGGGCAAGCCCGGCAAGGCCCAGCTGGATCTGGTCAGCGACATCTTCTCCCTGATGCAGAAGCCGGAGGACTATGTGTCCGACGGCATCGACGTGCGCAACTACGGCGAGCTCTCCGGCCTGCCCGCCGCCAAGCGGCTGTTCGCGGAGATCCTGGGCTGTAAGCCGGAGCAGGTGTTCGTGGGCGGCAACGCCAGCCTGCAGCTGATGTACGACACCATCTCCAAGGCCTACACCCACGGCCTGCTCCACAGTGAGCGGCCCTGGTGCAGGGAGCCGGTGGTGAAGTTCCTGTGCCCCTCTCCCGGCTATGACCGCCACTTCAAGGTGACGGAGTCCTTCGGCTTTGAGCTCGTCACCATCCCCATGACCGACGAGGGACCGGACATGGACGCCGTGGAAGAGGCCATCAAAGACCCCGCCGTCAAGGGCATGTGGAACGTGCCCAAGTACTCCAACCCCGACGGCATCATCTACTCCGCCGAGACCATCCGCCGCATCGCCTCCATGAAGCCCGCGGCGCCGGACTTCCTGCTGATGTGGGACAACGCCTACTGCATCCATGAGTTCGAGGGGGACTATGTGGAGTTCCCGGACATCCTCAGCGAGTGCGAAAAGTACGGCAATGCCGACATGGTGTTCGAGTTCGCCTCCACCTCCAAGGTGACGCTGCCCGGCGCCGGTATCTCCTGCTTCGCCTGCTCCGAGGCCAACATGGCCTATATGGAGAAGCTGCTCACCGTCCAGGTCATCAGCTTTGACAAGGTGAACCAGCAGCGTCACGTGCTGTACCTGAAGGACAAGGCCCACACCCTGGAGCTGATGAAGAAGCACGCTGCCATCATGGGCCCCAAGTTCCGCTGCGTGGTGGAGGCGCTGGACCGGGAGATCGCCCCGCTGGAGATCGCCTCCTGGCGGCGGCCCAAGGGCGGATACTTCGTCTCCCTGAACGCCATGCCCGGCACCGCCAAGCGGACCCTGGCCCTGTGCAAGGAGGCGGGCGTCACCATGACCGGCGCAGGCGCGACCTTCCCCTACGGCAAGGATCCCCAGGACAGCAACATCCGCATCGCCCCGTCTCTGCCCCCCGTTGAGGAGCTGGAGCAGGCCATCGCCGTGCTGTGTGTGTGCCTGAAGATGGCGGCCCTGGAGAAGCTGGGCGTATGAGATACTACGGAAGCGTCTACCGTCCCCCCTCCGAGGCGTACAGCCTCATCGTCCAGGTGACCTACGGGTGCAGCCACAACACCTGCGCCTTCTGCAGCATGTACAAGGAGAAGCGGTTCGCCATCCGCCCCCTGGAGGAGGTGCTGGAGGACTTCCGCATCGCCCGGCGGACCTATGCCCGGGTGGGCCGGGTGTTCCTGGCGGACGGCGACGCCTTGGTCCGGAAAGCCAATGAACTTTACACCATCCTGGATACCATCCGGGAGCTGTTCCCGGAGTGCGAGCGGGTCACCAGCTACGCGTCCCCTGCCTCCATCCGCATCCGGACGGAGGAGGAGCTGCGGACGCTGCGGGACAAGGGCCTCACCATGGTCTACATGGGGCTGGAGTCCGGCTGTGACGATGTGCTCAAGCGCATGCGCAAGGGCCACCTGTCCGCGGAGATCGTGGAGATGGGCCAGAAGGTCCGCCGGTGCGGCATGGCCCTGTCCGTCACCGCCATCACCGGCCTTGGGGGCCCGGAGCTGCTGGAGCGCCACGCCATTGAGACGGCGGAGGCCTTCAACGCCATGAACCCGGAGTATATCGGCATGCTGACGCTGATGGTGGAGCCGGAGACGCCCCTCTACGACTGGGTGAAGGACGGCAGCTTCCGGCTGCTGACCCAGCCCCAGGTGCTGCGGGAGACCCGTCTGCTGATGGAGCATCTGGACAGCCCCGGCAGCGTGTTCCGCATGAACCACGCCAGCAACTATCTGGTGCTGAAGGGCACGCTGAATCAGGACAAGGAGGCCATGCTCCGCACCATCGACGCGGCGGAGCACGACCTGAGCCGCCTCCGGCCGGAGGAATGGCGGGGCCTGTAAAACCCAATAAGCTGCGGCAAGCTGCGGAGCATCTGCTCCGCAGCTTGTTCTTTTCTGCCTTTCTGGAAGCGGACTTGACAGCGCGCGCCGGGGATGGTATTCTGTTGCTGATTTCCAAGTGAGGTGTGTGGATGTCGGTCCTGTGAGCAAAACCGAATACCGGGCTGTGAAAGGGGGATGGCGTCCCCCTGTTTGGTGTTGCCCGGACACCCTTGGAAATCCAACGTGAAATGAGGGAACCTCGTTGCAACTGAATCATTGTGCTTCGGCGTTTGACGCATAGCAGGGGCTATCGCGTCAAACAAAGAGATTTGGCATATAGCCTCTGCTCATTCCAAATCACAAGAGCTTTGGAGGAGCATCATGCGCTATATGAGAGCAGCCGACGTGCTGCCGCCGGATCTGCTGGAGCAGATCCAGGCGTATATCGACGGGGAGTATCTGTACATCCCCCGGCGGGAGACCGAACGAAAGCCCTGGGGCGCGGCCAACGGCCGCAAGGCGGAGACCCTGGCCCGAAATCTGGAGATCTATCGGCGCTATCGGGAGGGGACCTCTGTGGACCAGCTGGCGGAAGATTACTTTCTGGCGCCGAAGAGCATCTGGAAGATCATTGCCCGCCTGAGAAACGAATAAGGCTGTGAGCGCCATGCGGCATCCGCATGCCGCTTTCTTTTTTCTGAATCGAATCGGCGGTTGCGGGACCGGCCCGGGGCGCGGTATGCTGGGAACAGAAAGAAAACACCGAGGAGGAAGATCATCATGTCCCAGCGCATCCCGCAAAAACCGAAACGCCGCCGTCCGGACTTCCGGCAGGACCCCTGCCAGGATGTGTTCACCTGCCGGGTCTGCGGCTGGCCGGTAGGGCCCCAGGCCGCCGGCACCCAGCACCGGAATCACTGCCCCAACTGCCTCGCCAGCGTCCACCTGGACGACGAGCCCGGCGACCGGGCCGCCGACTGCGGCGGCACCATGGAGCCGGTGGCCGTCTGGGTGCGGAAGGGCGGCGAGTGGGCCATCATCCACCGCTGCAGGGTCTGCGGCGTGCTCCACTCCAACCGGGTGGCGGCGGACGATGACCCCACGGTGCTGATGAGCCTGGCGGTGAAGCCGTTGGCCATGCCGCCGTTCCCGCTGGAGCGGCTGAACCGGTCGGCGGAATAAACGAAACACCAGCGGAGACCGCGGCCCCCGCTGGTGTTTGCTATGCAATGTGCTTGAAGTTGCCCAGGGTCTCGTTGACTCCGGAGACATAGGCAAAGGTATCCGGGAACCGGGACAGCACCTCCTGGAACCGGACCACCTGGTGGCGGTTCACCACGCAGATCAGCAGATACCGGGGCGTCTCAGAGTACATGCCCTCCGCCTGCAGGACCGTGACGCCGTGGTGCAGCTGGTCCATCAGCTGGTGGGACAGGGCCTCCGGCTGGCGGGTGATGACCTCGAATTTCAGGGCGGACTTGCCGCCCTTCAAAATGGCGTCGCTGATGCTGGAGCTGAGGTAGCAGTAGATCAGGCACAGGATCACCGGCTCGAACTGATAGCCGTAGACGAAGAAGGACAGCACCGCCACCGTGGCGTTGAGGGTGAAGATCAGCCAGACGAGGCTGGCCTCCGGCCGCTTTTTCCGGACCCAGGCAGCCACGATGTCCGTTCCGCCGGTGGAGCCGTTCCGCCGGATCACCCAGCCGTAGACGGCACCGCTGACCACGCCGGCGGCCACAGGCCCCAGAATGGCAGAGGAGCCGGAGTCATAGGCGATGCCGCTGAGATCCACCTGCCCCAGGATCAGCGTGATGCCGGAAAACACCAGCACGAACACCAGCGTCTTGCGGGCAAAGTCCCGGTCCACCTTTTTCCAGGCCAGCAGGATCAGCGGCAGGTTGATGAGCAGGGAGAGGTAGCCGATGTTGACATGCAGCAGATACTGCAGCATGGTGGCCAGGCCGTTGATGCCCGCCGGGGCAAAGGCGTTTGGAAAGACGAACAGCTCATAGCTGACGCCCATCAGGCAGGCCAGACCTGCCACTGCAAGATAGCTGCCCCATGTGCTCCTGAGAAAACGCTTCATATCAGGTACCTCCGTTTGCGTTCGTCCGGGAGGAAGTATAAGCGTTCTTTCCACAAAATGCAAGGAAAAATGCAAAAAAAGTTCTGCATTGCAGGAAAACTTTCCTGCAATGCAGAATTGCGGCTCCAGTCCCTTCTGAGGCGGAGGTCAGCGGCCTCCGGCGCAGTCTGGAGACGGCCCGCCGTCATGGAGAGATCAGAACTTCTTGTCCTTGGCCGTCTCGCAGTAAGCGCAGCGGTAGGTGTGGGTGGCCGGGTCGCTCAGCAGGAAGATGGCGTCCAGCTGAGGCTCCGACACGGTGATGCAGCGGGGGTTCTTGCAGTGGATGATGTTCACCAGCTTCTTGGGGAGCTCCACATGCTTTTTATCCACCCGGATGCCGTCCCGAATGATGTTGACGGTGATGTTGGGGTCGATGTAGCCCAGCACGTCCAGATCCACCTCCATGGGGGAGTCGATCTTGATGATGTCCTTCTTGCCCATCTTGCCGCTCTTCACATTTTTGATGATGGCCACGGAGCAGTCCAGCTGGTCCAGATGGAGGTAGCGGTAGATGTCCATACTCTTGCCGGCCTGGATGTGGTCCAGGACCACGCCGTTTTGGATGCTGTCGATATTCATGATCTATGCCCTCCTTCTCACACCTGGATGCCCAGCAGCTTCATGATCAGTGCCATGCGGATGTACTTGCCGTTCTTCACCTGTCTCCAGTAGGCGGCCCGGGGATCCTTGTCCACCGCCACGGTGATCTCATTGACCCGGGGCAGGGGATGGAGGATGGACAGGTCCGCCTTGGCGTGCTCCAGCTTCTCCGGCGTCAGGATGTAGCTGTCCTTCAGACGCAGATAGTCCTCCTCGTTGAAGAACCGCTCCTTCTGGACCCGGGTCATGTACAGGATGTCCAGCTGGGGGATGACGGACTCCAGGTCCGTGGTCTGGGTGTAGGGGATGCCCTTCTTCTTCAGGGCCTCCTCTTTCACGTACCGGGGCAGCTTCAGCTCTGTGGGGGAGATCAGCACGTAGTTGATGTTCTCATACCGGCTCAGGGCGTTCACCAGGGAGTGGACGGTCCGGCCGAACTTCAGGTCGCCGCAGAAGCCGATGGTGAAGCCTCCCAGCCGGCCCTTCTCCCGGTGGATGGTCAGCAGGTCCGTCAGGGTCTGGGTGGGGTGGTTGTGGCCGCCGTCGCCGGCGTTGATGATGGGCACCTCACTGTACTGGGACGCGGCGAAGGGCGCGCCCTCCTTGGGATGGCGCATGGCGATGATGTCGGCGTAGCAGCTGACAGTGTGGATGGTGTCGCCCACGGTCTCGCCCTTGGCGGTGGAGCTGGAGCTGGCCTCGGAGAAGCCCAGGGTGCTGCCGCCCAGGGCCAGCATGGCGGACTCGAAGGAGAGCCGGGTCCGGGTGGAGGGCTCGAAGAAGAGGGTGGCCAGCTGCTTGTGGGCGCAGGCGTCCTGGTATTTTGCCGGGTTGGCGATGATGTCCTCCGCGGTGGCGATCAGCTGATCGATCTCCTCCACGGAGAGGTCTGTGATATCGATGAGATTTCTGGGCATGATGGACTCCTTTCAGGGGAATGGTTGGAAGGGGTGCTGCTCTCCAGGCAGCGGTGGACCGCTTTCGGCGCGAGCCGGAAGCGGAACAAGCGAAGTCAGATCGGGGTCCCCGCCGAAGCCCAGCGGAGCGGGTTCGGTGGGGAAAGGAGAAATAAACAGAGCGGGTGCAGCTTTCGGCGCAAGCCGGAAGCGGAACAAGCGAAGTTTATTTCGACGCTATCCAGGACTCGTCACTGGGATCGGCCCGGAACTTCTTCAGCCGCTCGATATCCTCCGGCTTGATCTTCCCTTCCTCGGCGGCCACTTCACAGACGGCGTCGAAGTTGGACAGGGAGTGATTGATGACATGGGCGGCGGCCAGGCGGTCCAGGCCCTTCTGGAGCCCGTAGGTGAAGATGGACGCGACACCGAGGACTTCGGCGCCGGCCTCCCGCAGGGCCTCCACCACTTCGATGCAGCTGCCGGCAGTGGAGATCAGATCCTCCACTACGACGACTTTCTGCCCCTTTTCCAGTTTGCCCTCAATGCGGTTCTGGCGGCCATGGTCCTTGTTGCCGGAGCGGACGTAGCCCATGGGCAGGTCCATCAGGTGGCCCACGATAGCGGCGTGGGCGATGCCGGCGGTGGACGTGCCCATCAGCACCTCCACATCCGGGTAATGGGTGCGGATCAGCTCCACCAGCCCCTTCTCTACGTCCGTGCGGACGGCGGGGGCGGTGAGGGTCAGGCGGTTGTCGCAGTAGATGGGGCTCTTGATGCCGGAGGCCCAGGTAAAGGGCTCGTCCGGCCGCAGGAATACGGCACCGATAGACAGAAGGTCATGGGCGATCTCGCGTTCTAAGTTCATATAAACATCCTCCTCTTGATCCGATATTGATGGTGAGATAAAAGATAAGGGATAAGAGATAAAAGATTTTCTTCGTCACAGGTCATCTCTTATCTTTTATCTTTTCACTTTTATCTTTTGCGGCTTTAGCCCAAAAAGTCTTTCACCGCTCTCCGATATGCCGCCACCGGGTCCTCCGCCTGGGTGATGGGGCGGCCCACCACGATGTAGTCACAGCCGGACTTGCCCGCCTTCTCCGGGGTCATGATCCGCTTCTGGTCGCCGGCGGCGCTGTCGGCAAACCGGATGCCGGGGGTGACGGTGAGGAAGTCCGCACCGCACCGCTCCTTCACCAGGGCAGCCTCCAGGGGAGAGCAGACCACGCCGTCCAGACCGCTGGCGGCGGCGTTCTTGGCGTAGGAGAGCACCGTCTCCGCCATGGGGGTATCGATCAGCAGCTCGTTTTTCAGGGCGGCGGCGTCGGTGGAGGTCAGCTGGGTGACGGCGATCAGCAGGGGGCGGGTGCCGTCAGGGCGGGTCAGGCCCTCCAGAGCGGCACGCATCATCTCGGCAGTGCCGGCGGCGTGGAGGTTCACCATGTCCACGTCCAGGCGGCTCAGAACTGCCATGGCCCGCTTCACGGTGTTGGGGATGTCGTGGAGCTTCAGGTCCAGGAAGATCTTGTGGCCCCGGGCCTTGATGTCCCGGACCACCTGGGGGCCCTCGGCGTAGAACAGCTCCATGCCGATCTTCACAAAGGGCTTCTCCCCGGCGGGGAACTGGTCCAGGAAGGAGAGGGTCTCCTCACGGGTGGGGAAGTCCAGGGCGATGATGACGTCTTTTGCGCTCATATTCAAACAGTCCTTTCTGTAAATTCCAATGTGTGCCGCTCAGCCGTGGGCGGCGCCGGTCAGGTCCGCGATCCGCCCCACGCCCAGGCGCTCACATACGCCCGGCAGGTCCTCGACGATCTTCTTGCAGGCGTAAGGGTCCCGCAGATTGGCGGCGCCGATCTCCACGGCGCTGGCCCCCGCCAGCATCATCTCGCACACGTCCTCGGCGGAGCTGACGCCGCCGCAGCCGATGATGGGCAGCTTCACCGCCTCGTACACGTCCCATACCATCCGCACCGCCACCGGGAACACCGCCGGGCCGGACAGGCCGCCGGTGCGGTTGGCGATGAGGGGCTTTTTCGTTTTCAAGTCGATCCGCATGCCCAGCAGGGTGTTGATGAGGCACAGGCCGTCGGCCCCCGCGTCGGCGCAGGCCTTGGCGATCTCCGCGATGTCGGTGACATTGGGCGTCAGCTTCATAAAGACCGGCTTCTTCGTCACCGCCTTCACCGCCCGGGTGACCTCCGCCGCGGCGTGGGGGTCACAGCCGAAGTTCTTCCCCCCGGCGTGGACGTTGGGGCAGGAGATGTTCACCTCCAGGATGGCCACCTGGTCGATGTCGCTGAGCTTGGCGCAGTTCTCCGCGTACTCCTGGAGGGAGAAGCCCCCCACGTTGGCGATCACCGGCCCGTGGAAGATTTCGGCGATGTGGGGCACCTCATCCGCGATGACCGCATCGATGCCCGGGTTCTGGAGCCCCACGGCGTTCAGCATGCCGGAGGCGGTCTCCGCGATGCGGGGCTGGGGGTTGCCCAGCCGGGGCGCGGCGGTGGTGCCCTTCCAGGAGAAGCTGCCCAGAATGTCCAAATCGTACAGCTCTGCATACTCCCGGCCGTAGCCAAAGGTGCCGGAGGCGGGGATCACGGGGTTTTTCAGCTCCACGTCTCCCAGGCGGACAGACAGGTTCACCATACGATCTCCTCCTTATACAGAATGGGGCCGTCCTTGCACACCCGCTTGTAGCCGTTCGTCGTGGGGACGGAGCAGCCCATGCAGGCGCCGAAGCCGCAGCCCATCCGGGCCTCGAAGCTGAACTGGCCGCCGGTGAGCTGGCCCAGGCCGTGGACGGCCTTCAGCATGGGGGTGGGGCCGCAGACGAAGGCGTAATCGCACTCCGGGACGTTCTTGGCCAGGTCGGTCACAAAGCCGCGGGTGCCCAGACTCCCGTCCTCTGTGGCCACCAGCAGGCGGCAGCCCAGCTTGGAGAACTCCTCCAGATAGAAGGCATCCTTCCCGGACCGGAAGCCCAGCCCCACCGTGGGCGTGATGCCCGCCTCCAGCATCCGCTGGGCCAGGCCGTACAGGGGCGCGATGCCGATGCCGCCCCCCAGCAGGATGGGGTGCGCACCGCCCAGCGTCAGGTCGAAGCCGTTGCCCAGGCCCGACAGCACGTCCAGCTCCGTGCCGGGGACGCACCGCACCAGGTCGTGGGTGCCCTCGCCCACCACCCGGACCAGGAGCAGCAGGGCGTCCTCCGTCCAGTTGCAGATGGAAATGGGCCGCCGGAGGAATTTGCCGGGCAGCTGGATATTCACGAACTGCCCCGGCGCCGTGACGGCGGAGGTGTCGCCGGAGAGCACCAGCTCATAGGTGTCGGCGGTCAGCTGCCGGGCGTGCTCCAGGGTAAAGAGAGACTGTTTCATATATAATCCTCCTGACAGGGGGGAATGGGGGTCTTGTTGACGTTGTGGGAGCTGGCGGTGTACACCAGATTGCCGTTGCAGATGGTCTTGTCCACCCCGGCGGTGACGGTCCAGCCGTCAAAGGGCGTGGCCCGACCCTGGGAAAAGAAGGTGGTGCTGTCAATGGTGTGGGGCCAGTTCAGGTCCAGCACCGTGAGATCCGCGATCTCGCCGGCTTCGATCTTCCCGCCCGGCAGGCGGAACAGCCGCCGGGGATTGACGCACAGGGCGTTCAGCAGCGTGGCGAAGGGCACGACGCCCGGCTCCACCAGCTGGGTGTACAGCACCGGGAAGGCGCACTCCAGCCCCACGATGCCGTTGAGGCTGCGGAGCCCCCGGGACTTCTCCTCCGCACTGTGGGGGGCGTGGTCCGTAGCGATGCAGTCGATGGTGCCGTCCAGCAGACCCTCCACCAGGGCGTCCCGGTCTGCGGCGGAGCGGATGGGGGGGCTCATCTTGAACCGGCCGTCATCCATCAGATCCTCGTCGCAGAGGATCAGGTAGTGGGGCCCGGTCTCACAGGACACCGGCAGCCCTTCCGCCTTGGCTTGGCGGATCAGGGCCACGCTCTCTTTGGTGGAGACGTGGCAGACGTGGTACCGGCAGCCGGTCTCCCGGACCAGCTCCAGGTCCCGCTCCACCTGCCGCCACTCGCTTTCGGAGTTGTTGCCGGGGAAGCCGTTCCGTTTTGCCCAGTCCCCGTTGTGAACGCACCAGCCGGGGGTGAGAAGGGACTCGTCCTCACAATGGGCGGTGATGGGCTTGTTCAGCTCCTTGGCAAGCAGCATGGCATCGCGCATCCGCTCCCGGGACTGGACGCCCTTTCCGTCGTCGGAGAAGCCGCAGACAAAGGGCTTCATCGCCCGCAGCTCCGCCAGCTCCGCCCCTTTTTCGCCCCGGGTGATGGCGCCGTAGGGATACACCCGCACACGGGCATCCCGGGCGACGGCATCCAGCTCCGGCCGCAGGTGGTCCAGAGCGTCCGGCACCGGGTCCAGATTGGGCATGGCGCACACCGCTGTGTAGCCCCCGGCCGCGGCTGCGGCTGTGCCGGAGGCCACGGTCTCCTTATAAGAAAATCCAGGCTCCCGAAGATGAACATGTACATCAACGAAACCTGGAACAATGACTTGATCCTGACATTCAATTACGGAAAAACCTTCCTGGGAAAGGGAGGGAGAAACGGAAACAATACGGCCTTTGGAAATGGCAACATCCATATTCTGGAAAGTTCCATCCCGGAAAACGACCCCGCCGGTCAGTAAGAAATTCATGGGTACGCTCCTTCCTCTGTGTCTTCATTCGACACATTATCATAACGGAAAAGGAAGCGGTTGTCAACGCCTAATTTCTGGAGTTTTCCAAAAGCGGCGGCCGCTGCCGCCGCTTCCGGGATCTGGCATCAGGGCTGGGGCCTGGGCGGGCGGCAGGACAGGCAGTGATCGTAGAAGCGGGAGACCTGGGGCCAGTCCACCAGCCGCCACCAGGCCTCGAAGTAGTCCGCCCGGCGGTTCTGGTACTGGAGGTAGTAGGCGTGTTCCCACACGTCGCAGCACAGCAGGGGACACAGCGGCAGCGGCGTGTCCTGGTTGGCGGTCTTCTGGACGGCCAGGCGGCCGTCGCCGTCCGCGGACAGCCAGGCCCAGCCGGAGCCGAACTGCCCCAGGGCCGCCTGCTTCATGGCGGCCTTCAGCCCGGACATGCCGCCAAAGTCCCGGGTCACGGCGCCCGCCAGCGCCGGGTCCGGAGCGGAGACCGGCAGCGGGTGGAGGGTGCGGAAATACAGGTCGTGGTTGAAGACGCCGCCGGCGTTGTTCCGGACGCCCTGCCGGAGGTCGTCCGGCAGCTCCCGCCAGTCCAGGCACAGCCTCCACAGGGGCCAGGACTGATAGGTAGGCGCGCGCTCCAGCAGCTGATTCAGGGTGTCCACATAGGCGGCGAAGTGCTTGTCGTGGTGAAAGTGCAGCACCCTTTCAATCAGTTCCGGCGCCAGAGCGTCGTAGGCGTAGGGCAGAGGCGGCAGGGTGAAGGGATAGTGCTGTTCCATGTATTGCTCCAAGGCGATCATCCTTTCCGGCGGGAAGTCAGCATCCGCTGTTCCCATCCTATGCGGAACGCGGATCCCCTATTTCCAAAATCTGCCGGACAAAAAGCCGGGAGGGCAGTCTGCCCTCCCGGTCCGGACTCAGCAGTGTCCGCAGGTGTGGCCCTCTTCGTGATGGCCGCAGCCGTGGTCGCCGCAATCGTGATGCTCGCCGTGGTGATGATCACAGGTAGCCCCGTCCGCGCTGACCAGCGTGCCCGCCAGCAGCTCCGCCACCCGTTGGTCCGCATCGCCCTGGCAGCCGGCGTACAGCCGGATGCCCGCCTCCGCCAGCGCCATTTGGGCCCCGCCGCCGATGCCGCCGCAGATCAGGGCGTCCACCTGGTGGTCCTTCAGAAAGCCCGCCAGGGCCCCGTGGCCGCTGCCGTTGGTGTCCACCACCTGGGAGGAGACGACCGCGCCGTTCTCCGCGTCGTAGAGCTTGAACTGCGCCGTGTGGCCGAAGTGCTGGAACACCTGGCCGTTTTCATAGGTGACTGCGATTTTCATGATGACGCTTCCTTTCCTTGTTGGGAGTGGCAGCCGCCGCAGGGCCTGCCGCAGCCCCGGCAGTTCTCCTGGGGACAGAGAGCGTAGCTGCCGCCGCCGATCTGCAGCGGCCTACCCTCCACCAGAAACGCCGCCAGCTTCCGCCGGGCCTGGGCGTAGATCCGCTGGACCGTAGTCCGGGCCACCCCCATCTGGGCGGCGGCTTCCTCCTGGTTCAGCCCCAGGTAGTCCATCAGCCGGACGGCCTCGTACTCTTCCACCGTCAACTCCACGGCTTCCCCGTGGGCGGGCTGCTCCGGGGAAAAGCGGCAGTGGGCCGGCATCTGGCAGACCCGGCGGCACTTGGCATTCCGCGGCATGGATGTCCCTCCCTTGTTTTGAACATATGTCCATTATACATTGTTTTGAACATATGTCAAGAACGGCTTTGGTAAAATCCGCGTTCCGTCTTGACAGGCCCGGCGCGAACCCCGTATGATGGAGCCAGAGAGGGGGCGGTCCGAGTGAAAAAGAAGGGGAAAATCTTACTGATGTGCGTCGTGGCGCTGGCCGCAATCGCCGCCTGGTGCTTTGTCCCCCGTGTGGTGGCAGAGGGGGAGTACCGGGTCTATTATGTGGCGTCTGGCCAGGGTTTGACCAACGTCACCGATCAAGTGGATCTGGATGCGCTGGGGAGCCTGCTGCGGGGTGTGGAGCGGCGGGGATACCGGATTGGGGTATTTCCCGTGCAGACCAGGGACAGCAGCGTGGAGATCGGAGTGCTTGGCGACGGCTGGCACTGCTACCTCTACATGGACGAGGACACCTGCGTGGTCTACGATGACGCAGGAAAGGGCTGCTGCCCGATCATCGACGGCGGAGCGTTGCGGGACCAGGTCTGGGCCCTGCTGCCGGAGCCGTGATTGGAAAGTGAGGAATGATCAGATGGAACAGCGGGAAGCGGCCATCCGCCGGTGGTTCGACATGTGGCTCACCAAGCGGGACACTGGCATCCGGGATCTCTTTGCCCCGGACGCGGTGTACATCGAGAGCTGGGGCCCGGAGTACCACGGCGCGGACAAGATCGCCTGGTGGTTCACCGAGTGGAACCGCCGGGGCACGGTGGAGCGGTGGGACATCCGCCAGTTCTTCCACAGGGGGGACCAGACCGTGGTGGAGTGGATCTTCGCCAACCAGATGGACGACGGCCGCCAAGAGGTGTTCGAGGGCATGACCCTGGTCCGCTGGACGGCGGCGGGGCAGATCGCCCGTCTCCAGGAGTTCGGCTGCAACCTGGACCGCTACGATCCCTATGCCCACGGCCCGGAGCCCCGGTTCCGGGACCAGCAGGCGGCCTGGTTCTGAACAGCGCAGAAAACGGCGCCCGTTCCGAAAGGAGCGGGCGCCGTTGTTCGTATCAAAAAGGGAGCGATTACTTCTGCAGCGTCTTGACCCACTGGCCGTACTTCTCCAGATTGGCGTCGCAGGCGGCGGCGTCTGCGCCCTGGGTCAGGATATAGACCTTGATCTTGGGCTCCGTGCCGGAGGGCCGCACCAAGATGGTGGTGCCGTCCGCCAGCTCGAACCGCAGCACGTTGGAGCCGGAGAGCTCCATGGAGCTCTTTGCCCCGGTGGCGCAGTCCACCACGGACCCGTCGGTATAGTCCTTCCGGGTGACCACCTGCACGCCGGAGATTTCCGCCGGGGGATTTTCCCGGAGGTCCTTCATCAGCTCCGCCATGTCCTTCAGGCCGTCCAGGCCGGGCATCACCAGGTTGTGGGTCTTTTCGGCGTAGTGGCCGTACTTCTCATACAACTTCTCCAGGGCGTCGAACAATGTCTGCCCCTGAGCGGCGTACCAGGCGGCCATCTCCGTCAGCAGCATGGAGGCGGTGACGGCGTCCTTGTCCCGGACGTAGTCGCCCAGCATGTAGCCGTAGCTCTCCTCGTAGGAGAAGATGACCTTCCCCTCGCCGGCGGCCTCCAGGGCGTTCTTCTTCTCCGCCATGAACTTGAAGCCGGTGAAGGTGTCGTAGCAGGTGACGCCGTTGGACTCCGCCACCTTCCGGGCCATCTCCGTGGTGACGATGGTCTTGAGGGCCACGGGCTTCTCCGGCATCTTACCGGAGCGGCGCATGGCGCCGATGAGGTAGTCCAGCAGCAGCACGCCGGTCTGGTTGCCGGTGACGGGGCGGTACTCGCCGCTGTGGTCCCGGATCATGATGCCCACCCGGTCGCTGTCCGGGTCCGTGCCCAGGATGAAGTCCACGTCGTTCTCCCGGGCCAGGTCAATGGCCAGGTAGAAGCCCTCCGGGTTCTCCGGGTTGGGGGAGACCACGGTGGGGAAATCCCCGTCAATGACCATCTGCTTGGGCTCGCAGATCAGGTGCTTGATGCCCAGGGTCCGCAATGCCTCCGGCACCAGCTTGTAGCCGCAGCCGTGGAAGGGGGTGTACACCAGCTTGAAGGTGTCCGCCACCTTGGCCACGGTCTCCTTGTCGTTGATCATGGCGGTGACGTTGGCCATGAAACGCCGGTCCGTCTCGTCGCCCATGGTCTCGATGAGGCCGGCCTTCACCGCCTCGTCGAAGTCCATGCGCCGGATGTCGTTGAAGACGTCGATCTTCTCCAGGGCGGCGGCGATGGCGTCGGCGTGGTGGGGGGGCAGCTGGGCGCCGTCCTCCCAGTAGACCTTGTAGCCGTTGTACTCCTTGG
The DNA here is from genome assembly GCF_016902445.1 of Oscillibacter valericigenes. GTDB lineage: Bacteria > Bacillota > Clostridia > Oscillospirales > Oscillospiraceae > Oscillibacter > Oscillibacter avistercoris. The sequence goes on from NZ_JACSNX010000003.1 coordinate 95,243, forward strand.
GGTTGTGGCTGGCGGTGACGTTGATGCCCGCCTGGCAGTGGTACTCCCGCACGGCGAAACTCAGCTCCGGCGTGGGGCGGAGGGACTCAAAGATCCGCACGTGAATGCCGTTGGCGGCGCAGACCTCCGCCGCCGCCCGGGCGAACTCCATGGAGTGGTTCCGGCAGTCCATGCAGATGGCCACGCCCCGGCGCTTGCCCTCCTCGCCCTCGGCGCAGATGACCTGGGCAAAGCCCTGGGTGGCCCAGCGGATGACATGGATGTTCATGTTGTGCAGGCCTACTGCCATGATGCCCCGCAGGCCGGCGGTACCGAACTCCAGCGGGCCGTAAAAGCGGCTCTCGATCTCCTTGGGGTCGTTCCGGATGGCCTCCAGCTCCTGATGCTCCGCCTCGGACAGGGCGGGACTGGCCAACCACTTTTCATATTCCTTCATAAAGTCCATGCGCGAGATACCTCCTGTTGTGTAATTTGAGAACGGAGACAGGACCGTCAGTCCTGCTCCGGTGATGTCTCTTCCGTGGGGGCGTCCAGCAGCGCCTGGGCCTCCTCCAGCCGGGAGGCGGGGACCCAGATCTCCACGCCCTGGGAGGCGAATCCCCCCAGCACCTTGCCGAGAGACCCGTTCTGAAACGCCGGGATGCCGCAGCTCTCCAAAAACGACACGGTGATGTCCGCCTGGCTGTCCAGCTCCCACTGGATGTCCAGCTTGGCGGCAGGCTCCGGCGCGCCGGAGGTATCCTTGGGCCAGCGGGCCAGCAGGTCCCGGTCTGCCCGGGCCCAGAAGTCCTTTGCCGGTTCTGTCATACGACCACGTCCTTTACTTGTGATATCGGGTGCCCGCGTTGATCTGATAGGCCCGGTAGATCTGCTCCAGCACCATCACCCGGGCCAGATGGTGGGGAAACGTCATGGGAGACATGGAGAGCCGCAGCTTTGCCGACCCCTTGATGGAGGGATGCAGGCCGAAGGACCCGCCGATGAGGAACACCAGCTGGCTCACGCCCTGGCCGGCCCAGGCGGCCATCTGCCGGGCCAGGGCCTCGCTGGAGCGCAGCTCCCCCTCCACGCACAGGGCGATGAGGGCGGCGCCGGCGGGGAACTTGGCCCGGATGGCGGCAGCCTCCTTCAAGAGGGCGGCCTCAATCTGGGCGGGGGAGGGATCCTCCGGCAGCCGCTCCTCCGGCAGCTCCACCAGCTCCAGCTTGCAGAAACGGGAGAGGCGCTTGGCGTACTCCGCCGCGGCATCGATATAGAACTTTTCCTTCAGCTTCCCCACGCAGAGGACCGTCACCTTTTGCATACAGACCTCCGGCAGACCACATGGGCGGGCCCCAGGCAGTCCCTGGGAGCCACGGACAGCAGGGGAGCGGCCCCTGCTGCGGAGAGGGCCTGCTCCACGGCGGTCTGCGCCATGGCAGGCGTATTGTTCTCCCGGCTCAGATGTGCCAGCACGATCTCCGACGCGCCGCTCTCTGCCAGGGCGGCGGCAAAACAGGCGGCATCGGCGTTGCTGAGATGGCCCTGGGGCCCCAGGATGCGCTGCTTCAGATAGTAGGGATAGGGGCCGCTGCAGAGGGTCTCGACGTCGTGATTGGCCTCCAGCACCGCCAGGTCCACCCCCAGCAGGGCGTCGGCGGCCTCGTCGGTGACATAGCCGGTGTCCGTCAGGACGCCCACGGAACCGTCCTCCGTGTCCAGCCGGAAGCCGCAGGAGCCCGGCGCGTCATGGGAGGTGGGGACCGCCGTCACGGCGCATTCCCCGATGGACCGGGAGCCGCCGAAGTCCAGCGTCTCCAGCCGCGCCTCCACGGCCGGCAGCCGCCAGGCCAGCTCCCGGCCCGCCCGCTCTGTGGCGAGGACCGGGGCATCGCAGCGCTTCAGCAGCGTCTGCAGGCCGGAGATGTGGTCCGCATGGGTGTGGGTGATGAGGATGGCCGACAGACTGCCCGGCTCCAGGCCCAGTTCCCGCAGGGCGGCGGTGATGCGTCGGCAGGAGATGCCGGCGTCCAGCAGGATCCGGCTCTCTCCGCAGGAGAGCAGCAGCGCGTTCCCGGAGGAACCACTGGCCAGCGTATGTACAATGGTCAAAAAGCATACCTCTTCCGGAGAAAAATGAGACGTCCGCAAGGGAGGCCGTCGACGAAAGTCGCCACCCTCCATCGCGGACGTAGAATCGCTGATCGATGATAGAGCTTGTAATACAGACAGCGGCTGCCGTTCAGCCGATATGGGCCTCCAGCTCCTCGGACTCGCCGGGGACCTCCACCGCGCGGATAGTGGCGCCCAGACCCTGGAGCTTGGTGACGATGTCCTCATAGCCCCGTTCGATATACTGGACACAGCTGATCTCGCTCTCTCCCTGGGCAGCCAGGGCGGCGATGACCAGCGCCGCACCGGCCCGCAGATCGCAGGCCTGGATGGGCGCGCCGGTGAGATGGTCCACGCCTTCCACCACGGCGGTCTTGTCGTCCACCTGGATATTGGCGCCCATGCGCTTGAGCTCATCCACATAGCGGTAGCGGTTGTTCCAAACGCTTTCCGTCACCAGGGAGGTACCCTCCGCCAGGCAGAGGACTGTGGTGATCTGAGGCTGCATGTCGGTGGGAAAGCCCGGGTAGGGCATGGTTTTCACATTGGCTTTCTGCAGGGGGCCGCTGCGGCGGACCAGAAGGGTATCCTCCCGCTCCTCTACTTCCACCCCCATCTCCACCAGCTTGGCGGTGATGCAGTCCATGTGCTTGGGGATGATGTTTTTCACCAGGATCTGTCCGCCGGTGGCGGCCACAGCGGCCATGTAGGTGCCGGCCTCGATCTGGTCGGGGATGATGGCGTAGCTGCCGCCCCGCAGACGGTCCACGCCCTGGATCTTGATGGTGTCGGTGCCGGCGCCCCGGATGTTGGCCCCCATGGAGTTGAGGAAGTTGGCCAGATCCACGATGTGGGGCTCCTTGGCGGCGTTTTCGATGATGGTGTTGCCCTCCGCCCGGACGGCAGCCATCATGATGTTCATGGTGGCGCCCACAGACACCACATCCAGATAGATGTTGGCCCCCTTCAGGCGGCCGTTTTCCGTGGAGGCGTTGATAAAGCCGCCCTCCACCATGACCTTGGCGCCCAGGGCGGTGAAGCCCTTCACGTGCTGGTCGATGGGGCGGACGCCGAAATTGCAGCCGCCGGGCATGGCAACTTCTGCCTGGCCGAACCGGCCAAGCAGTGCGCCGATGAGATAATAAGAGGCCCGCATCTTCCGGGCCAGCTCATAGGAGGTCCGGGTAGAACGGATGTGGCTGGAGTCGATCTCCACGGTGTGGCGGTTGATGACACGGATGCCGGCCCCCAGATGCTCCAGGATCTTCAGGGACAGCGTCACGTCGGAGATCTGGGGGATGTTCTCGATCCGGCAGACCCCGTCCACCAGCAGCGCGGCGGGGAGAATGGCGACAGCAGCGTTCTTGGCGCCGCTGATCTCTACTTCACCAAACAGGGGATGACCACCCTGCACGATATACTTTGTCAAAGTCGATACCCTCTCTTCAAAAGGCGCTTTCTTTTGTGGCGGCACCCGTGTTTTTCTATCAAACAGTGTGCCCGGCCTGTGCGGCTTCATACCAGCAAAAGACCCGGGAAAGCGGCAGAAATTTCCGCCCGGAAAAGCTCGCACACACAGACTATACCATATCCCCGTATAAAATGCAAACCCTTCCTGCAGGACCGGCCGGTCTGATGGCAAAATTCGTCAAAATTCCGAAAAAAACGACCCCCGGTCCAGGACGCTGAAAACGGCATCCTGACAGATGGAAGGGAAAAACCGAAAAAGATTTCTGCCTGCCGGCTCAGCCGGTGGAGACCTCTCCGGTAAAACAGTTTACATAATAATAAGCGGTGTCTGTGACCACACACCAGGCAGGGACCAGGGCCATGGGGGTGGCGGTGGTGCTCTGCAGTTCGTAGCAGAGATACAGGTCCGTCACCGCGGTGACCACGGCGCCGCTGCGGATGGTGCTGAGAACTTCATTCAAGGCCGCCAGGGCAGATAGAGCGTTCCCGCTGCCGGATGCCTGCCCCTCCTGAGGAAGGTGGGTGCCGCTGACGGAGACCACGCTGCCCCCGCTGATGGAGAAGGTGACAGAGCAGTTGACCACCGGTGCCCCGTCGAAGGACTGGACGGCCGCTGCGCTGCCGTCGGTTCCCTCCAGGGTAAAGGTCAGCCCCTCATAGTGGAATGCCCGGCAGAATGCCCGGCAGAGGGCGTCGGCCGTCTCGCTGCTGTGCTCCATCACCACGTCAAAGGTGCCGTCGGAGCGGAAGACGGCGCTGCCGTTCCGGTTCTGGTAAGTGCTGACGCCCCCGCCTCCGTCAGAGGCAGAGACCGCCTCCCCCAGAAGGAATTCCGCCAGCTTCTGCTCTTCCTCCGGGTCCCGTGTCAGCGTCAGCCCGGCGGGCGGATCCGTGCTGGGGATCAGGTCGCCGTCCAGAGACACGCCCTCCGCCGCGAACAGCTGCACCATCTGCTGCCGCGCCTCATCCCGGGCGGCGTAGCCGGTGGTGAATCGCATGGTCAGAAGGCCCAGCAGGCAGAGATTCGTCAGAGCCAGGATCAGGATGATGATGTTTTTCAGTCGGGAGGTCTCCATCCCTCACGCTCCTTTCCGTGGCCTCCGGGGGCCGGTCGTGCGGTCAGTCTGCCAGCCAGCTGGCGGACACGGTGTCTCCGCCGCCGTCCGCATATCCCACAGAGAGCTCCACGCCGGGATGGTCCGCGGCGATGGCCAGCGTCTGCCGGAGCGGCAGCAGGAGAGACTGCTCATTGGTGGTGCTGTACTGGCGGAATCGCAGTGTCAGGCGGGTGATGCTGGTGCCGGAGAGGGTGATCTCCGCGGCACTGCCGCCGTCAGAAAACCGGATGGGCGTACCGGCAAGCTGGTATCCGAATCGAAGCTGTGTGGAGTCTCCGCTCTCGCTGACGGACTGCAGGTACAGGCTCGCCTCGCCGGTGAGCCCCTCCGTCAGCTCCTGCAGCAGGATGCTGCACCCAAGCGCGGATTCCGCTGCAGTGGGGTTCTGCTCCTGAGCGGAGATCTCCGGCGTGGCCTCTGTGCCGCTGCGGTAGACGATGCTCCCGTCCGGCTGGATGTGGAGGGAGCGGTCTGTCTCCACCTCTGTGATGACCTCAGTGCCGTCTGCCTCCGTGTACCGCTCCTTGGTGTTGCTGTTGAAGCCGAAGAACGGCAGCAGCCAGTCGGTGTCGGAAAGGGGAGAGGCGGCGGAGAGGACCGGCAGCTCCGGCAGTTCCGTGGGCAGGATGGAGAGGGGGAACAGCTCCCCGTACAGGGGATCGACCTCTACATCGTCAAAGGCGAAGGAGACCCCGCCGAAGCCGGACTGGCCGGCGGCCTCGGTCAGTGTATCCGCGGAGAGGGAGGTGGCGGGGACTGCGCTTTTGAAGAAGCTCTCCGCCCCGTCCCAGAGATACAGCCAGACGGTCTCATCCTCCTGGGCTGCCAGCAGCAGGCAGCGGGCATCGCCGGTGAGCGGCGTCTCATCCACCCCGATCAGGCCTGCCAGCACGGAGAGCGGGAGCGGCTCCAGAAAGTCGAAATACACCGATGTGACGGAGAGGGCAGCGCGGAATTCATCCACCGAGGAGGGCGCGAGGCTCTGGAGGGACCCCAACGCCTCCCGCAGGCCCAGCGCGGAAAAGCTGCTGCTGTTGGTGGTGAGGTCCAGGCTGCCGTACCGGCCGTAGGAGTCTGTGATGACCACCCGCACCGGTGCGGGAAACTCCCGCAGCTGAGAGGGAGATTCATCCGGCAGGGTGCCTGTCAGCCGCTCCAGATAGTGGGGATCTTCCGTCGTGTCCAGATTGTACAGCTGCAGCTGGGCAAAGAGGAACACCGCCGAGACAGTCAGGCAGGCGATGACGATATTCTGGATGAGATTGCGGCGCTTGTGCCGGGCGGCGTCCATAGGCGGCCTCCTTTCTTGCGGTCTGCGGCGGCGTCGGTCAGGCGGCGGGACCGGAGGGCCCGCCGATGGGCAGCGTCAGCCGGATGGTGGTGCCCGGCCCCTCGTGTGGGGCCAGCGCGATGGAGCCGTGGTGGCGCTGGACGATCTCCTTGGCGATGGAGAGCCCCAGGCCTGTGCCGCCGGACTCCCGGGAGCGGGCCTTATCCACCCGGTAGAACCGGTCGAAGATCCGGTCTCGGTCCTTTTCCGGGATGCCGATGCCGTCGTCGCAGACCTCCATCCACACCTCTGCCTCCGTGGATCCTGCGGTGATGGAGATGTGCCCGCCGTCGGGCGTGTACTTGATGGCGTTGCCGATGACGTTCATCATCACCTGCTCCAGCCGGCTCCGGTCCCCCACGATGAGGGGCAGGCTCTCCGGCGGGGTATAGACCAGGGCATGGCCGTGCTGCTTGGCTGCAAGGGCATTGGCGCGGGTGACGCTCTCGATGGCATCCCCGAAGGGGAAGCGGGAGAGCACCAGCTCCGCATTGCCGGCGTCCAGCCGGCTGAGGGTCAGCAGGTCCTGAACGATGTGGGTCATGCGGTCCGTCTCCGTGATGATGATGTCCAGAAAGCCGTTGGCAGTCTCCGCCGGCAGGTCGCCCTCAGCGTCCCGCAGGGTCTCCGCGTAGCTGCGGACGTTGGTGAGGGGGGTGCGCAGCTCGTGGGACACGTTGGCCACGAACTCCTTGCGGCGCTCCTCGTTGCGGTGCTGCTCCGTCACATCGTGCAGCACCACCAGCACGCCGCCGCTGGCCTGGTCAGAGAAGGGGGCCAGGAACAGCTCCAGCGTCCGGTCGCCCACCTCCATCTCCGCCTCGGCATAGTTGGGCCGCTGGAGGGCCAGCGTCTTCTGGAAGGGATAGACCCTGCCGAAGAGGGCGTCATAGGTGGTGCCCTCCGGCACGCTGCGATGGAGCATGTTGGTGGCGGCGGGATTGCAGTGGATCAGCAGACCGTCGTGGTCAAAGGCCACCACGCCGTCGGTCATGTGCAGGAACAGGGTATCCAGCTTGTTGCGCTCGTTTTCCACGGCGGCCAGGGTGGACTGCAGGACCCCGGCCATCTCATTGAACGTGCCGGTGAGGATGCCGATCTCATCGGTGGACTCCACCGGCAGCTGGCTGTCGAAGTCCCCGGCGGCCACCCGCTCGGCTCCGGCGGTGAGCTTTTCGATGGGGCCCACCATGGTCTTGGACAACAGGAAGCTCAGCAGTACGGAGATCAGCAGGCCGATGACCAGTGCCTGCATGATGATGAGGAAGATCTGGGAGTTCAGGTCGGTGACCGTGTCCTTGTTGTCCAGAATGTAGATGATATAGGCGTTGTCGCCCCCTATGATGGGGATGGCTACATCCATGTAGTCGGCGGTGATGTCGCTGCGGTCTCCCACCCGGGTGCTGTCCCCCCGGGATACGGCGTTCCGGGCGGTGAGCAGGTTTGCCGTCTGTTCCCGCGGGAGCGACGAGGCGTCTGTCGAGCCGTCCAGGTAGGTGCCGCTCTGTCCGTCCAGAATAAAGTAGTTCCGGGTGCGGTAGTCGATGCCCAGGGAGCCGGCACGGCTCTCCAGCATCTCCTTGAGCCCGGAGGCTCCATCCGGCTCAGCGGCCCGGGCCCGGAGGGTGGAGATATAGCCGTCGCTGTCGTCGCCGAACACGGCGTTGATCTGTTCATAAAAGGTGTCGATATAGAAGCTGGAGATGCTGGTGGTCAGGAACGCGCCCACCACCGCCATCAGCGAGGTGATGAGCAGCAGCAGGATCAGCGTCAGCTTCATGTGCAGGCTGCGGAACACGGCAAACACCTTCCTTCCTAGAGAGTGGGCGGGGACATGCTCACTTCACGGAGAAGTAGTATCCGGCGCCCCGCCGGGTGAGGATGAAGACGGGGTTGGCGGGATCGGCCTCGATCTTCTCCCGCAGCCGACGGACCGTCACGTCCACGGTCCGCACGTCATCTCCCACATAGCCGTAGTTCCACACCTGCTCCATCAGGTCGATGCGGGAGTAGACCTTGTTGGGATGGCTGGCCAGAAAGGTCAGCAGCTCATACTCCCGCTGGGTCAGGTCGATGGCCTTGCCGGAGCGGAAGACCTGATGGCTGTCCGTGTTGATAGACAGATCCCCGGACACCGGCATGGCGGCGGCCGCGGCAGAGGCAGCCGCCGGCGGCGTCATGGCGGTCCGCCGGATGTTGGCCCCCACCCGGGCCACCAGCTCCCGCATGGAGAAGGGCTTGGTGATATAGTCGTCGGCGCCGATCTCCAGTCCCAGGACCTTGTCCGCCTCCTCCTCCCGGGCGGTGAGGATGATGACGGGCACGCTGCTGCCCTGGTCCCGCAGGGCCCGGCAAACGTCAAAGCCATTTTTCTTGGGCAGCATCACGTCCAGCAGGATCAGGTCCGGGTTGGCGGACAGGGCCTGGGCCAGTCCGTCCTCGCCGTCATAGGCCTCCAGCGTCTGGTAGCCCGCCCGCTGCAGATTGAACTTCAGGATATCCACGATGTTTTTCTCGTCCTCCACGATGAGGACGGTTTTCGGCTCGCCCATCACAGCGCCTCCTCTCAAAGATCCAGAAGCACTTTGGCCTTCAGCACGGCGGCGATGGTCTTTCCGTCCTCGATCTCTCCGTCCATGACGCGGTGGACCATTTCGCTGAAGGGGATGCGCTCCACATTCAGGAATTCATCTTCATCCAGATGCTGCTTTTCCATATGCAGTCCCCTGGCGAGGAAAAGATGCAGCCGTTCGCCCAGGCAGCCGGGGGAGGGCAGGACGACACCCATGGGCAGGAACGTGTCCGGCACAGCGCCGGTCTCCTCCTTCAGCTCCCGCAGGGCACCGGACACCGGGTCCTCGCCGGGCTCCAGCTTGCCGGCGGGGATCTCCAGCAGGGGCCTGCCGAACACATAACGGTACTGGGTGACAGTGAGCACGTTGTTCCGGTCGTCCAGGGCCAGGATGGCCACGCCGTCCACATGCTCCACCACCTCCCGGAAGGAGGTCTTCCCGTTGGGCAGCTGCACCTGGTCCACATGCAGGCTCAGAATATTCCCCTGATATTTCTCTTCACGGCTGAGGGTCTTCTCCGTCAGATCTGCCGTCTGGTTCATGTATCATTCCACCTTGTGTCTGTTTTTCGTGTATTCAGGACATACTCAATCACTTTATTATAGCATGCCCTGCCGGAAAAGCCAACTGTGAGTTTCTCTTGAAGGATCCGGAAAAATATGCTATACTAAAACGACTTCCCACAGAAGAAAGAGGTGAGTCCCACGGAGAAAAAGGGGATCAAGATCGCGGCCCAGAACCGAAAGGCCTTCCACGACTACTTCGTGGAGGACCGGTACGAGGCGGGCATCGAGCTGGCAGGCACGGAGGTCAAGTCCATCCGGGCCGGCACGCTGAACCTGAAGGACTCCTACTGCACGGTGAAGGACGGGGAGCTGTTCGTCCACAGCATGCACATCTCCCCCTATGAAAAGGGCAACATCTTCAACCGGGACCCGGTGCGCTCCCGGCGGCTGCTGATGCACAAGCGGGAGATCCGCAAGCTCCACGCCCTGGTGAAGCAGGACGGCTACGCCCTGGTGCCCCTGTCCGTCTATTTCAAGGACTCCCGGGTAAAGCTGGAGATCGGCCTGTGCCGGGGCAAGAAGAACTATGACAAGCGGGCGGCGGCATCCCAGCGGGACGCCAAGCGGGAGATCGACCGCACCTTAAAAGAAAGGAATCGATGATATGTCTGACGTGAAGAATCCCATTGTCACCATCACCATGGAAAACGGCACCGTGATGACCGGTGAACTGTACCCCGACAAGGCCCCCAACACGGTGGCCAATTTCATCTCCCTGGCCAACAAGGGCTTTTATGACGGCCTGATCTTCCACCGGGTGATCCCCGGCTTCATGATCCAGGGCGGCTGCCCCCAGGGCAACGGCACCGGCGGTCCCGGCTATGACATCCGGGGCGAGTTCTCCGGCAACGGCTTTACCCAGAACGACCTGAAGCACACCACCGGCGTGCTGTCCATGGCCCGGGCCATGCACCCGGACTCCGCCGGCAGTCAGTTCTTCATCATGGTGGCCCCGGCCCCCCATCTGGACGGCCAGTACGCCGCCTTCGGTCAGGTGACCGAGGGCGTGGAAGAGGCCATCCGCATCTCTGAGGTCCCCACCGACTGGAACGACAAGCCCAAGACGCCGGTGGTCATCCAGAGCATCCGGGTGGATACCCAGGGCGTGGATTATCCGGAGCCCAAGAAGCGCTGAAAGGGGGCAGATCCCAATGAAGACGGCCATCATCACCGGAGCGTCCTCCGGCCTGGGGCGGGAGTTCGCCCGCCAGCTGACGGACGTGTTCCCGGAGATCGAGTGCTGCTGGCTCATCGCCCGCCGGGAGGACCGGCTGGAAGAGATCGCCCGGGAGATGGTGGGGGTGGAGACGGTCTGCCTCCCCCTGGATCTGTGCGACTCCATGTCCTTTACCACCCTGCAGGAGAAGCTGGCGGCGGAGAAGCCGGAGGTGGCGATGCTCATCAACAACGCCGGCTGCGGCTATCTGGGCCGGGTGGGGGAGACGGAGACCACCCGGCAGACCCGGATGGTGGACCTGAATGTCCGGGCCCTGACGGCGGTGACGAATCTGGTCGTTCCCTATATGCCGGCAGGAGGGCGCATCCTCAACACGTCCTCCATCGCCTCCTTCTGCCCAACGCCCCGGATGACGGTGTACGGCGCCAGCAAGGCGTACGTGTCCTCCTTCACTGTAGGCCTCAGCGAGGAACTGCGGCGGAAGGACATCACGGTCACGGCGGTGTGCCCCGGTCCCATGAAGACGGAGTTTCTGGATGTGGGCAGCATCACTGGCCGCTCCCCGGCCTTCGAGTACCTGCCCTACTGTGACCAGGTGCGGGTGGCGGCGGGAGCGCTGCGGGCCGCCAAGGCGGGCCGGACCATCTATACGCCGAAGCTGTTTTACAAATTCTACCGGCTGCTGGCCAAGGTCACGCCGGTGAAGCTGATGGTGAAATTCACCAAAACCTGAAATGTCATGGAATTGTAACACATTCCGACGCCGGGATGTGTTACAATCTCCATTGATATCCTGCCAGATATCCCAAGAAAGACCCCAGTATGGAGCTCTCTTTGCAGCCGACACCGTTCCCAGCGCAGCGTTTGCGGTGGAAAGAGGAGGGACAACGGAGCGCTGTGAGCTTTGGCCGCAGGCCGAAGCGAACAGAGCGGACTTTGCCCAAATACCCAGGGCTCCCATCACAAACCAGCGCAGCGTTTGTGATGGGAAGAGGAGGAGCAAGGGAGCGAGCGCAGTTTTCGCAATCAGCCGCAGGCTGACTGCGGAAACGGAGACGAGCGGACTTTGCTCCGACGATAGGGGGGTGTACCGGTTTCGACGGGGGTATGGAGGCGGGACCAGCGGGCGGCGGCGCCTGACCGCCATAAAACGGGCAATTTATAAATCAAATAACAACAGACAAGTTGCTATTGCTGCCTAATTAAAGGCGGCCGTCTGAACCGGGGTGGCCACAGACCGGGGAAGGCGTCGTTGATGTGGCGTCCGTGCGGCGGGTAAGAGTTGCCCCGCCCACGCATGATGACTCTCACCCGACTTCCTGGCGTGACGGCTTGCCAGGGAGGAGGGGAACAGGAAGGAAGACTTCCGCAATAACCGTCTGCGCCCGGAGAAAGTCCCGTTAAAGTGCTTTCGGACAGGGGTTCGACTCCCCTCACCTCCACCAGATGGACATTACACGAACACCTACTTTTTCAAAGGCGGCTTTGCCGTAAGGGTGTGGCTGTAATGTCAAAACAGAACCAGCGGGCCAAGGTACTATGTACTTTGGCCCGCTGGCTTTTTTATGTTTAGACCTGCTTTTTGACTGGCCGCTTAGAGTTTGCAAGAAGAGTGGCTTTCGAAAATGGGCCTTTATATACCTCTTCATCAAGAAATCCCAGGACAATTTTCATTTGCTCTTTATCCTCGGGAATTACAATCTTTTCGTCTTCCACGTCAATTTTAATGCCTACTGATTTAGCTGATTTTTGGATTTTGGCAGCTGAATTATTTTTCAGAACGCCAGAATCATTGATCATTGCAATCTTTCGGCGAACCCATGTATTGGCCATGTTTTTGAATTCTTGCGGCTGCGCTATAGATAATAGTTTGCTGGAGGCGAAAGCGTCTACTTCTTGGTCAGTAGCAGAGCGGTAGTATTCACTCAAATCAAAAACTTGCCGTGCGAAGAAAAAGGAAGAAAATTGCAATTCTCCTTTGGTGTAATAGCAATCTATCCGCTCCGATATGTTGATTCCAAAATTACTCTCGCAGCGAAATGTATTGCCAGCAAAGTAGAGATTAAACCCTCTTGTCGAAATGTACTGTTCTTTTCTAAAGCGTTGAAAGGCAACCCTAAATTTCTCTGTTCCATTTCTTTCTATGTGTTCACCAACAAAAACGGCTTTGATTTCAGGAAATTCTCCGTCCTCTTTTTTGTACGCCATAACTCCCATGGGATTCCGAATAGCCTCTTTAATCTCATCTGGCAGCGTGAAATTCTCAACGGACAAGAATTCATCGTCATTGGGTTTATAGCTGCCGTCAAACGGAATTCTAGTTTTGCCCTTTACCAAGTCTGCTACAACCTCTGAAAAAGTCTGACAAATCGCCTGTTGTGTTGCTTTGTCTACTTCTAATCGGAGGATTTGTGACGGATCATCCGCCCTGATGACCATGATAGAACAATCTTTGAACATCCTCTTTATCCCTCCGAATCAATAAGTAAAAATTCAAAAACACGTTTTACTGTTGTAATATGCTTGGCGTTTCGCAGATCCCTTTTACATATCAGCAAGTAACCTGATACACCATTTTCAGCACTGATCTCATAGAAATGATACTTTTGCAAGAAAAGCAACGGATTAGGAGTAACTGAATTTGCAAACAGAATGATTGCTATCAATAAGATCGCAATGATTCCGCATAGAATTGCGTCAAAATCATCTATTGCCATACTGGCAAACGGAAGAAGATAAGAGATGCCATATGCCACTATCCAGCCATCTTTAGGTGATACATCCGTGACTCGAATCATAATGGGGGCCACATGCTTTTTGGCATACGAAAAGGAACGCGCAAAGCACAGCGCAAAAAAGGAACCCAGGCAAACGCAAATGGCTGGAACGATCAATGTCTGCTTTTGGATATACCAGAGAATTGCGAAGGTGAAGCACAGCGGCGAAGCAGCCGATAGATTATAGATAAGTTTTTGTAAGTTGTTAGCCATACTGCGCTTCTCCCTTCCTCAAATAGCTTTATCTTGTGATCTTAATAGTACTGCTCAATGTAGCTATAAGCCTTGTCAAAGACTTCCTTGTCCTTGATTTTGTACTTCACCCACACCACGCTGCGCAGCGCTTTCTTCACTTCCTGCCGGCCGGCGGTTGTGTTCTGCCAGCCGTCGAAGCGAACGATTTTCACGATATCGTCAATATCGGTGACCACACGCTCCACGATGACCGGGGTATTGATGTTCTTGACGCCATTAAATAGCTCGGTCAAAGCGGCCTTGCCTTTGTCGATCTCCTCCTCCGGCACGACTTCCTTTTCCGCCTGGGCTGCTTCTTTGGCCAGTTCCAGCAGCATCTTCAGAAATTCAATGCTGTTGATGAGGCCCTGCTCATGCTGCTCACGCAGACGCTCCAATTTGTCCCCGAGACGCACGAACTTGGGATCGTCGCTATGCTGATGGATTCTGGCGACCAAATCGATTTCCACCTTTTTGGAAGCAGTCTTCGCGTTCTTGTATTTCTCGATGAAGGAGTCAATCAGTTCGGCATCCAGGGAGAGAATCTCCTCCTCATCATGGACTTGTCCCACATCCAGGTTGGAATTGACGATCTCCATAGTTTTTGGACCGAGTGCGGCCCAAATCAGTCCGCCGCCGCCGTTGGTAGGCTTTATGGACTCATAAACTTTGCTCAGCCACACGTAGTCTGCCTGAATTGCCGTTAAGATCGGGTCGGGGGAAATCGCGTTCCAGGCGCGGTTCAGTACCTGATAGTCCGCTGCGAATTTGTCCTTTTCCTTATTGGTGGGCAGACATTCCTGAGCGGCCATCAGGCCCTCCCAGCCTTCCACGGTCCGATCCACTCCCATGAAGTAGCTGAGGCATTTCCGAAGCAGCGCCGGAATCTGTTTCTTCACTTCTTCAATGTTGGTAATGACCTTCTTCATGCTGCCCTCGTCAAAGTCCAGTGCCTTGGCAACATTGTCGAAGATACCGATGTAGTCCACAATCAGTCCGTTGGTCTTGCCCTCGTCGTAGGTGCGGTTGGTGCGGCAGATGGCCTGGAGCAGAGTGTGGTCCTTCATGGGCTTGTCCAGGTACATGACCTGCAAAATCGGCGCGTCAAAGCCAGTCAGCAATTTGGCGGTCACGATGACGATTTCCAGCGGGTCATGAGGGTCCCGGAAGCGGTCGAGAATTTTGGCTTCCTCATCCTTGGTACGGCGGTAGGGCTTGTACTCATCCGCTTTGTCATCGTTGGTATCCATCACGATGGTGGAACACTTTTCGCCCAGCAGCTTGTCCAGCTCTGCTTTGTACTTGATGCAGCAGGGGCGGTCATATACCACGACCTGTGCCTTATAGCCGTTGGGCCTAATTTTTTCTGTAAAGTGCTTGGCAATGTGGGCACAGACCTTGTGGATGCGGGCCTCGTTATACATGATCGCCTTCATATTGACCCGCCGGGAAAGTTCTCCCCGCTCCGCGTCGGAAAGTCCTTCGGTCAGGACATCAAACTCCCGGTCCATGGTATCCTTGTCCACCCGCAGGTCCACCGGAACCGGCTCAAAGTTCAGCGGCAAGGTAGCATGGTCACGGATGGAGTCGGAGAAGGAGTACTTGCTCATGTAGCCGCTGCGGTCCTCTGTGGCACCAAAGGTGGCAAAGGTGTTCTTGTCGATGCGGTTGATGGGGGTACCTGTCAAGCCAAAGAAGAACGCATTCGGAAGAGCAGCACGCATTTTAATGCCCAGATCGCCTTCCTGGGTGCGGTGGCACTCGTCCACCATGACAATGATGTTATCCCGCAGGCTCAGTTCGCCGGTGACCTCCTGGAAACGAAAAATCGTGGTTATGATGATTTTCCGAATATCCTGCCGCAGCATGGTCATCAGTTGTTCACGGGTAGAGGCAGACTCCAAATTTCCCACATCAGAGGAATGGAACTGGGCGGTGATCTGAGACTCCAAATCCAGACGATCGTCCACGATCAAGACCGTGGGGTTCATCAGATCCGGGAGCATGCGCAATTTTACTGCGGCAAACTCCATCAGATAGGATTTGCCAGACCCTTGAAAATGCCAGATCAGGCCCTTTTTCGGATAACCGGCCCGGACACGGTCCACGATCATATTCGCGCCCTCATACTGCTGGTACCGGGCGATGACCTTATATTTACGATACTTGCTGTCAGTGGCATACAGGGTGAAGAACTGGAACAGGTCCATCATCTTGTAGGGCGTAATCATATCTTGTACGCTGGTCTGAACCGCCGCCAGAGAGCCGTCTGACTTATCCTCGGTGGTATGCCAGGGACCGTACTTGGACGCAGGCATACAGACGGAACCGTAACGGTAGCAGCGGCCCTCGGTGGCGAAGTTGAACACATTGCTCACAAACATCTGGGGGATGCTCTGCTCATACTTGTTGATATCTTGGGCACCGTCCAACCAGGTGATGGCAGCCCGCACCGGCGTTTTTAACTCACCGATGGCAAAGGGGAAACCGTTGACCAGCAGCACCAGGTCCAGCCGCTTGCCGCCCTTCTTTTTCGGGTACACCCACTGATTGGTGACCACATACTGGTTCTGGTCCAGTTTGCCGTTGACCTCGGTGCCGAACAGGTCAATGGAGACCTGCCGCCCGTTTTCGCCAAAGGGATAGGAGTTCTTCTCAAAGACCAGTTCCTTAAAGGCTTCGTTCTGAGTGACCAGATTCTGGGCGTTGGCGGACAGGAACAGAGTCCGCAGCCGGTAGATGACTTCGTCGGCGCGGGATTCATCCTGGGCGATCTCCGGGTTCAAGCGGATCAGGGCAGAGCGGACCATGGACTCCACCATGACGTCGCTCTCATCCCGGTCCAGTTCTTCGGCGGGAATGTACTCCCAGCCGTTTCTCTGTAAGGTGGTCAGGAGCATCTGCTCAGTCGTATTGCTCTCGTTAAAGTCAAGCATGATTTACTCCTTTCTCCCGGTTCCTAGGGCGTTTTCCAAGATGCAGCGATTTGTGGTTTGCAGGGATGTAATAGTGTTTTGGAGAGTGGATTTTGATTTGTCAGCCTGTTCGACAAAAAATTCAAATTTATGTTGCAAATCAATGGGTGCAACTTTTATAGGAAGACTATATAACTCTCTACTTTCAATGTTGTCAACCGTCATAGCTCTCGTCATGCTGAGTAATTTATTTTCATTTGACCGAATAGCCCAAGCAAGGTATTGGGAGGTAAATTCAGGTTTGGGGATAAATGCTTTCAAATCTTGGTTTATTACTACAGGATTAGATGCAATAGCAACAGGTAAACTGTTTTTGAGAATGCCACTACGTACTACAACGATTACTGTACCTTCTGGAACATATTTGGCAGTTGTATTTTTTAAAGCTTTTTCTGTGAGCCATAATGCTCCTGAGGAAACATATTCATCCTTTACATCACCAGATTTGATGAAAGGAATATTACCACCATAGTATTCATCGTGCTTCATTGATGGAGTAGATCCACCCTGTATAGAAGCACAACATTTTTCCAACGGAATATAATCGCCATCACTGACATTATCAAACATCTCAACAAACTGCGCCTGCACCAGGGCATCTGTCTGGGTAAGCAGATTCTGATAGGCCTGCAACGTGTCATTGATGGACCACAGCACCTCGGCCAGTTTCTTTTGTTTCTCCATGGACGGGAGCTCAAAAGTGTAGTTCTTGAGGTTATCCCATTTTACGCGGGGGGACAGGGAACCGGCCGATTTGCCCACAGCAAAATCAAACAGATTGTCGTTCTGGATGATAAAGGGAAGAAGCTCCGGCAACATGCAATCCTCTTTGGCACGAATTACCGTAATGTCCCCGGAGCAGATGCCGTCAAAGGGTGCCTGAGCAGCTTTTTTCAGATAGGCCCGCCTGCGCCCAAAGAGCATATCGCCCTTGCGGAACCGCTTGGTAAAGGTGTTGTCGGTATCCGTATCCCAGTTGGAAAGGGTAACTTCTCCCGGAGTGATATGCTCCAGCCCCACAATGGGCATACCAGTCTTATCACCCTTATACGTTTCGCGGCTCTCCACCGCCACATCTCCCAATTTTACCTGTGACATATCACTCACCTCCCAACAGCGTGTTCAGAGTGTTGTAATTTTCCCATAGTTCTGCCGAAGCGGCACACCAATCTTCATAGTGCTCCTGGGTCGTGCCAATCGAAACAGGTGCCGCTGTGGCAGCCGGGTCTTTCACATACAGCGGAATGCTGAGGGCAAACCCATTTTTTTCAATCTCCCGGATCGACACTTTCTTGGCAATGGTATCATCGGTCTGAAATTCCCTGTAGGCCTTCTCGATGGTTTCGATGTGGGACTGTTCCAGGAAACTTTCAGCGTTCTTCCGGGTTACTTCGTTGATCGCGTTGATGAACAGCACATGCCCCTTGTGGCTGTCCGGCTTTTTGGTCCGGCAGATGACGATACAGGCTTCCATAGGGGAGTTGTAAAAGAGGTTCGGCCCCAGACCGATGACACACTCCAGCAAATCGGAGCGCACCAGCTTTTCCCGCATGTCCTTCTCTTCATTGCGGAACAGTACCCCGTGGGGGAAGAGAATGGCGCACCGGCCGGTGTCATTTTTCATGCTTTTCAGAATGTGCTGGAAGAACGCATAGTCGGCACGGCCCTGAGGCGGAACGCCAAGAATGTTTCTTCCATACTGGTCCGCTTCAAAGGCTTTGCGGTTCCACTGGCTGATGGAATAAGGCGGATTGGCCAGCACCACATCAAACTGTTTCAGCCGGCCGCCCTCCACAAATGCCGGTGCCGCAAGGGTGTCTCCGTTGACGATGTGGAAGTCCTCAATACCGTGGAGGAACAGGTTCATCCGCCCGATGGAGCAGGTCAGCGCGTTGAACTCCTGGCCGTAGAGGGAGACATTACGCCATTCCTTTTGCTGTTCTTTGAGGTAGGCGATGGAAGAAACCAGCATGCCGGCGCTGCCGCAGGTGGGATCGTAGATGGATTCTCCCGGCTGGGGCTCCAGCAATTCTGCCATCAGGTGCACGACTGTCCGGTTGGTGTAGAATTCCTGGGCGGTGTGGCCGCTGTCGTCAGCAAACTTTTTGATGAGATATTCATAGCCTCGGCCAAGTTCGTCCTCCGGGCAGTTTGCCAGCGAAAGTGTCTGGGAACTGAAATGCTCCAGCAGGTCTTTCAGCAGACGATTGGGAAGCCGGCGCTTGTTGGTCCAGGTACCATCGCCAAAAATGCCGTGGAGCTTATCCGGATTGGCTTTTTCGATGGCCCGGAAGGCATCCTGGATTGCCTTGCCTACGTCCTGTGTGACATTACGCACAGAGTTCCAGTGGGCGTCTTTAGGGAGAACAAAGCTATGAGTTTCCTCCCAGCTGTCTGCTTCGGGCCCGTTTTCCTCGATTGCCTTTGCAGTCTCCTCCTCATACACGTCGTTGAGGCGCTTGAAGAACAGGAGAGGGAAGATGTACTGTTTGTAGGAACCGGCGTCGATGTGGTTGCGGAGAAGGACGGCCGACCCCCACAGGTAAGATTCCAGCTCTTCCTGGGTAATCTGCTTACTCATGGACATAACCTCCTTCAATCAGCAATTTTCGCATTTTGGTCTCCGCGGCGCGGACGGCCTCCAACGCGGCAAAGTAGTTCTGACGGACCACGGCGGGAGGAATGGTTTCCTGCTTCTTCCGCTCAATATAACGCTTTACACTCAGGTCGAAACCGTCATCTTCCACATCTTTCAGCGTAACGATTTTACACCGCTCGATCACATCCGTGTAGTTGTTGTACAGGTCATACAGCGTCTGGATGTTGTTCAGTGAGAGCTCGTTTTGCGCCCGTTTTGGGGTGTAAATTTCGGAGCCATCTATCAGGCAGATGCGTCCCTTGTGGGTGTGGCTCTTCTTGTTGTTCAAGTAGAGGATACAGGCCGATACACCGGTGCTGTAAAACACACCGCTGGCCAGAGTGATGACAGCCTCCAACTTGTCCGAAAGCACCAGCTGCTTGCGCATTTCGCCCTCTTTGCCAGAATGGAAAAGTACGCCTTGAGGCAGAACCACAGCACAGCGACCGTTTTTCGGGTCCATGGATTTGACCATGTGCTGAAGCCAGGCAAAGTCTGCGTTGGAGTCTGTGGGACAGCCCCACAGATTTCGTCCGTATTGATCAGACTCGAACTGAGCAGAGCCCCACTTGGCCATGCCGAAGGGAGGATTAGCAAGCACACAGTCAAAAGTTTTGATTCTGCCGCGGTCCAGGAACAGCGGATTGCGGAGGGTGTCTCCCTGCTTGACTTGAACATCTTTCGCGCCGTGGAGATACAAATTCATGCGGGCGATGGCCGAAGTGGACAGGTTGTTCTCCTGGCCGTAGATTCTGCCATATGCAAGGCGGTCGTTGTGCATGTGACGAATCGCTTCGATCAACATACCTCCGGTGCCGCAGGCAGGGTCATATACCGTCTCTCCGGGCTGCGGGTCAAGCAGATTGACCATCAGCTTCACAATGGTACGGGGCGTGTAAAACTCGCCAGCATTCTTCTTGGAAAGGTCTGCAAACTTTTTGATGAGGAATTCGTAGCTATCGCCCATAATGTCGGCGGAATAATCTTTGTTGCCGACCCGGATGCTGGACATGTGCTCGATCAGATTTTTGAGGCGCTCATCGGACAGCTTGTTCTTATCTGTCCAGGTGGCATCATCAAAGCTACTGAATACACCGGACAGGGTATCAGGATTTGCTTTCTCAATCCCGGTCATGGCATTTACGATGGCCTTACCGACATCCTTGGTTACCTTGCGGACGTCTTCCCAATGACAGCCATTGGGAATGACAAAGGAGTGCATTTCCTCAGCCTCTGCATATTCCACGTCGCCGCCGGAAAACGCCAGTGCATCTGCGTATTCCTCGTCATAAACATCCGAAATTCTCTTGAAGAAGAGAATGGGAGTCACATAGCTTTTATATTCGTCCTGGTTGATGGGACCGCGTAAGATGTTGCAGGCCTCAAACAAATGGTTGAACAGCTTCTTGCTTGTGGTTTCTTCTGCGTCGGCTTCGGTGGATTGTACATCTTCCTCTGCAGCCTGCACGGCATTTTCGATTAGGGTGGCACGGTCCTCCCCGGACACCTTTCGAGTCTCATCTCGCTTGACCGGAACAGAGACGTTCCGCGTATGTCTCTCCATCACAGGAGGGTATTTGTTCTCGAACTCTATCAGGATTTGAAGCAGTCGCTCATCCAGAAAGGTCAAAGCGTGTTTGCGAATGTCCGCTGGAATGCCATAGTAGGCCTCCGCAACACCGCCGCAGATAGCTGCCAAGGTATCACTGTCTCCGCCGATGGAAATGGCGTTCCGGATGGCATCTTCGAAACTGGTAGATTCAAAGAAGGCCATCAATGCCTGAGGAACCGTGTCTTGGCAGGTTTCATTGAAACGGTAAGTTGGCCTGATGCCGTCGAGCGTAAAGCTCAGCGGGTAGTAGTGCTGCTCGATATAATCCCGAATTTCCAAAATGCTGCTTCCGGTTCGAGCCATGTAAATGGCGACTGCGGTGGCCTCGGCACCTTTTAATCCCTCTGGATGGTTATGGGTCACCTCGGTCATTTTTCGGGAAAGCAACTTTGCCTCTTCCAGGCTACCAGCCGCAAAGCCAGCAGCGCTGACCCGCATGGCAGCTCCGTTTCCGAAGCTGTTGTAGGGGTGTGGATCATCTGAAAATACCCACTCGGAGAATGCTATACCATATCCGCAGTCTGGATAATTCCTGCCTATGGACTGCATGTACTCCACAGATTTTTGCGATAAGTTGCTATAATCCGGGGCGCTCTCCAGGATCGCCTTTGCCAAAGCCAGTGCCATGATGCTGTCATCGGTGACAAAGCACTTATAGGTGAGAAAATCAAAATCTTTGGTTTTAATATTGTTCCATTCAAAACGGGAACCTACGAGATCCCCAATGATTGCTCCTAGCATGACGTTATCTCCTTAAAAGGTTTGTAGTCTGGCAAGGGCCTCAGTCCAGCGTTTCTCGGCCGCAGCTACAGTTTCTTTGTATTTTTTTAGTTCTTCAAGGTACTCCTTGACGACTGCCTTTTGTATGTCCAGCGGAGGGATGGGAACTTCCAAGACATTCAGATCCCGGTAGCTAATGTTCATCACTGTCGTGCCCTGCTGGGCGCTACTGATGAGCTTGTTGCCGATAGGACTATCCAGAAAGATCTTCAGGTAGGTGCTGTCGAGTATCTTGGCATCTGGCCGAATTATGATCAAATTGGACGAGGCAACACACGGATAACTCTGCTCGTGAAACACAGCGGTTCGGATTGCTGTCCCTCTGGCCGGCAGAAGTACATCCCCCTCTTGCAGAAGATAGGTAGATACTTTACGTTCCTCTTCCTGCAAGTGCTCTAACCTAGTGTAGTCGATTTCATAATCGTCTATATTGGAGATATTCACTACACTGATGTTGCCGGATGGATCTTTCTTGGTTATGGCTTTGCCACGAAATATCTCCGCAACATTTCCGATCATATCTTTCCGGATACCGGAACGCTGATAACGCAAATAGTCTTCGTCTTGCTGGGAGAAAATCTGGTCAATGTTCCAATCTCCTTGCTCTTCCAGTTCAGATAACATCACAAAAGTGTCATCTGTGACCTCTAGTGATGTGACGGATGCTCGACGAGTCTTTTTTTCAGCAGAGCCATATCTGCGAATTACAATATCGTTGTCATCCTGCGGTCGATTGTTCTCAATATCCAACAGATAAACCTTGATACCGGAATATTCGATTGTTCCTTCCGGAAGCTCTCCGATTTCCTTAATGGTGTAAGTTGTTTGGATAAACTGCCGCAAGTCGCTGACTCTTCCCGAGGCAAACGTAATCCTTCCAGGAAGCACAATAATCAATCGTCCACCGCTATTCAAATGGAGAGATAGATTCTCCAATGCCACCATATCAAACTCTCTGCACATGAAGTTCTGCTCATCTGATAACATCCGCCCACCAAAGTTTGGACATGCCAAAATGAGCTCAAAGCGTTGCTTTATGAACTCATAATGGTAGATATCGGTCACAAGAATTTCCACATTGTCGTATCCTGCAAAGGCCTTTTCCAAAACTTGTGCATAGATTGCGTTTTGCGTTGTGAGCACAAATGCCGAGTTCATGTTTTCGTCCACGATAGACCGCAAGTTGGGTACGAATTTTTCTGCCTCAGCAATGAGGACTGTTTCCGGCCTGGTGGAGAAGCGCTCTTTATATACATTTAGCAATGCTTTGGGTAGTACAGGCATTTTGGATGCTGATGCCATCTGGAGAATTACGTCTTCCCAATCTACATTTTTTACTTCCAAGCTTTTTTTGTAAATCAGCAGAAAATGGTCCTTGTCGTGAAAAGGATTTTTAATTCCAAGTTTATCAGCAGCTTCTAGCAAAGAAACATAGAGTTGATCGGCAGTTACTTCATTCCTCTCCTGCTGGAAGTGCATTTTGACATTTTCAATGAGCACAACTGCTGCAGCATAATGGTCAGGATCAACCGATCCTATAATGGCGTTCATATAAGCTGCTATCTTATTTTGTACATTCGTTCTCATCGTTTCCACCCTCTTCGACAGAGATCCAATTATCTCGTTTTATCTGCATTATACCGTGCTGCTTCTACTTTGTCAATGTAAACTCCATTTTGGTATTCAAATACCAAAATGGAGTTTGCGAAATAGATGGGCTTTCTGCTCTCAAAGGGTACGCAAAAACACTGACCTCTTTGCAGGGGTGTAGCGAATCGTTACCCATTGTGAGGTGGCAATATACCATCCCACCGGGCGATATGAGTTTTCTCAAAAGGGCTTTCCAAAGCGGGGTGCCCTTATTCGGAACGATAGCTATGGTATACTATCCTGCTCAAATTCCACACCTTTTTACCCCGTAAGGGTACTGTGAACAGGGACACCCCTGGCTCCGACTGGTACGTCGCAAAACGCGACGCACCGAACATAAGAGGGTAGGCAAAACGCCTATCCATCTCAGATGTGAGAAATGCCCCCATGGAACAAACTGTTCCTCCCCCATTACTGCGACAAAAAGGGACGCCCCGAAATAGAGCGTCCCTTTGCATATTATCTTGGAATTTTACTTCACTCCTCACTTTTATCAAAGTACTTCTTTTTCCATGCTTCCAGTTCTTTCCGACCTTCTTCGCTGGCGTATAATTTCTGGATTTCAGGTATGAGAAATCGGGCGAAGGAATCAATGATGGACTGTGGCAGTTCGATCTCGTATAGATTTTGACGTTTTTCCTGGCTGGCCATAGTGTATTGCCCCAACAGCAAAACCTTTCCGGCTCAACTCAGTTCATCTCACACTCCTTCCCGGAGACACACAGTTGCCAAAGATTATTCTCATGCACAGAAGGAGAACAGATCATTTTAAAACCTGAGAAATTTCTCATGGAGCTCCTTTCCCATTCCTTCCCATCCGGGGGTTTCACCGGAAAATCCCACATAAAATAGCTTGGATGGGAAGGGAATGAATCGAATTAAACTGGGTATATTTATCTTTTCCTTTTTATCTTCCGTCTGGTTTTCGTACTTCAAGAAAGCGGATTACCGTACTTGTCGAATTCATTATTCAGACTTCTGGCGTTCCGTAACCGGATTTCTTGAAGTCGGTGTTCGAAACCACTTCATAGTGTTTTGGGTAGATACGGTTTGGTTTTCCACAACCTTGCTTTTTGATGGATACAAGATCTGCATATTGAAGTTCACGCAGCGTGTTCACCGCTTTTTGACGGCCACAGTGCAGCAACTCGCACACCTCATTGATGGGGTAATACAGATAAATTTTGCCATAATCGTCGGCCCATCCGTTTTTGCGGGACAAATCAGTTCGACGCAGGATCATCGCATACAACAGTTTGGCTTCGCTTGACAAGGAGCAAAAACTTGGTGCCTCAAACAGAAAATTGGGCAGTCGTATAAAACTTTGGACCGGTGGCTTCTGATGAATGTAAAAGGATTTTGTAGCCATGACAGGTACCTCCATGCGGACAATTAGAACGTAATTTCTGAGCGATAAGGGGTATTGCTATTCACCTCCATGATTGCCAGGCTGGAAACCGAGCATATATCCGGCTTTTGGAAGCTCTATTTGTCCGTATTCGACCTCCGTTTTCTGTCACTTGCTGTTTTCTGACGGCGGTGCACCTTGCGGGCACAATTGGAACAATACTTGGCACGGTTGGATTTTGCCAGAAAAGGCGCACCACATTCTGCGCATCGCTTCAATCCTTTGGGACTGGTGATTTCAGCTTGTAAAGCCGGAGCACCCGGTAGAACCCAATCCCGGAACCAGGTGCAACACAGAGAAAAGGAGATGCTCTGTACACAGACACAAGGCTCGCCATCATCCAGCGCAATACAATTGCGGCCATCATAATTGCAGCAAGATTTTCGAATCAGCGCATTGGCTTTTCTCCTTTGCTTGGGTGTCATTTGAATTGACAAATTGTTTTTCCTCCCAGCTTTGTGGTTGCAGCTTATGCAGATATTTTTTCCATGCACTTTCCTCCATTTCATGTAGAGAATTGATTTTGCGAGATTTATGGTTTATAATAATCGTAAACCGTAAACTCTAATTGAATTGTACCGCAGAAAAAGCCTGAATGCGGTATATCAACCACAAATTATCTCGGTTTCAGAAAACACATATTTGTAAATTATAGTTTATAATCGGGCAGGGGGATAAACTCATGCTGTATGACGAAGCACGGATGGCGCTGACCAAAGAGCGGCTGGAAGATCTTCGCAAAGAAAAAAAGCTGTCCTTTGAACAGCTTTCTAAGCAGCTTGCAGAGCGTGGCGTCAATATCAGCCATACAAATCTCAAAAATTATGAAATCAACGATCCTGTCCATCCTCTGTATGGCCGTACCCGCAGCATGAGCATCGAGTATTTGGTTGCCTTTGCGGATTTTTATGATGTGTCGGTGGAGTATCTGCTGGGACTGTCTAACTCTCGCAAACAGGAATACCACAATATTTCTGAGCAGTTGGGTCTGTGCGACGGGGCGATTGAAGAATTGATCCAGTGTAAGGAGAACTCCAGTAATGAGCAAGAACCGCAGATGTATTTTACGAAAGATACCACTGTGTTGAACGACTTTCTCACTAGTATGCAGTTTGAAGTTGTGATGGAGAAAATCAAGCAGAGTATGTTCACCTATTATATGTATCGCATGTCTCAGGACAGTGTCTCGACACAGATACGGAAAGAGCACACAGAGCAAATGGCAGAGGCGCAGAAAGTACTGGATGCGTGTGGTTATTGTTCGGTTGAATATGACTTAATTTCTCAAGTCCACATGGAAGGAGCCATTGGTGCATTGAACGCCTATTTGCGCAAGTTGCCAGAGCGGTTTTACGAAGAGAATAGGGACAAGATTGCTTGGTAGTGATAACGGTATTGCTGTTTTATATATTTAAAATATTTATGGAGGAATATTCTATGCGAGCGTTTTGTCATGAATTGGAACAAGGTCGCCACCACAGCCAACTTTCAAAGTATCACCAAACTGTACAAGCAATTGCAACATGGTATAAAGAGAGCTATCAGCAATACGAAAAGATGCTTCAAACCGAGCTTGGTATTCAGCTCATGAGTGACAAGTTGCAGGAAAACTTGGATCTTGGCAGTTTTACAGACGATTTGAGCTATACCTTTGGCGCCAAACTTGCTTATTTCAGTGTTTCTGATACACTAGTAAAATTATTGCTTTCCTGCTTTTCCTATGGACGCTCACAGCAATTTCTTAGTGCTCACGGAATTAGTGGTTTGCCTACGACTTGTCCTTGGCTAAAAGACTCATCTAACGAGCTTTACTTAACAGAAATACTTGCAAAAGTTTTGAGAGACGAAGGAATAGATTATAGCTTTGATTTGGCTGCGTTGTTGACTGATCGACGGCAGAGAAATAGTATCACACATGCATCTGCACGTGAACGTTGCTTGTCTGCCATACGAGTATACAATTCCATACGCACTATGCTAATCTTTTTAGACGATGCATATAATAATGATTTGCCGACTTTTTCCTTTAGTACGGGGCAGGAACTTGAGTGTAGCACAACTATGAATTTCGATGCACTGCTTGCAGCGCCATGTAGTTTTAATTTTGAAGATTCCACAACAATTTTGATTGTAGGCTCTGTGCATGATGTCCGTGCCGATCTCCGTCAAGCCGTAGCGAACCTAGCATGGGATCTTGTTATTGATTATGATGGGTATTCTGATTGTGGTGGTCTATTAAGTTCAATAGAACATAATCAACTTCAGTCGGAAATCCTGACATATCCAATCGCATGTGGCAATCAAATTATATCTCGTGGTATGACTTTATGGTATCGCTGTGGCGAGTATCAAATTCCGTCCTTTTTTCCACCAAGCAGTTCTATTCAAATTGGTTCGTATACCTATTTTCACAAGTCGTCGCATTATCCCCCAAACAATAAGGGTCAACTGACAGAAAGAAATAAGCAACTAAATTTAGGGGCTATTTTAGAAAAATTGTTGGATAAGGCCAATAGACTAGATCGCCCAATCAATATAATTGCGGCCATTGACGATGAGCAAGTGGTTCGACAGATTCTAGAGGCATGTGAGCGAGTTAGGATTGATGACTATTTTTTGACAGCAATTGGCGTGTCTTCATTGGATACCCGCAGTATATGTATGGATAGATTTGCAGGTGACAAAGATGATATGGAGCAGCATTTCATGTACTGCCCTGTTCCAGTTGTTAGTTTCTATCAATCCGTAGCAGATCACAAGGCTGCTCTACGCTCTCGCATAAAACTGAGTACAGATTTTTCGGTTCCTGGTGGAGAGGGTAAAGTTGTCTTGTCTGAAAATGACCGAAATAACATTACTCCTTATTTTGATATTCTATTCGATGGTTGTGAGCAAGTCGACAAGCAAAGTGGAGACAAGCAAAAACAAGATTTTTATCGTGGCAACCAAGCTTCCTGGCATGTTATTGCAAACCACTACGCAGTGTCTTTGAAAAAAGACTCTGATTACAAGAAAATTCTTCAAAAAATTCGCACCACATTAGGGATCACCCAGCAAAAGCCACAGCAGCGGCTCCTGTTCCTTCGACATAAAGCAGGTTTAGGGGGGTCGACTATGGTACGTCAATTGGGCTGGGACTTACATAGAGACTATACTGTTCTTCATGCACGATATTATGAACCAAACCATGTCAAACAACTAATTGAAAACCTATATGATAACATTTTGCAAAAAGCTCCAATTGTGATTCTTGCCGATGATACATTACCTTCCTTGCGCGGGTTGTGCGATGACATCTGCCGTACTGACCGGCGCTGTATTCTGATAATTGCATGTCGTGAAAGTAACTATATTCTGCAGGAGTATCCTGATGCCCAGAGAGAGTATTTTTCGGTATTGCAAGATAGGGTTATCCCCGAACTCCAGACTCACTTCCGCAGCGAGAGTCCTTTACTGCAGTCGGAACTTCAAATAAGAGATAACGAGTTCAATCAAAGAGTAAGCTCTAGTTTACGGACTCCGTTCATCATCGGTCTATATTATATGGAAAAAGAATTCAATATTGATTCCTATGTTAAGAAAGCTCTAGATGGCTGCACTGAACATCGCTACGCCGAAATTGTTGCATGCATAGCTTTGTGCGACCAATATAACAGTAAAATGGTTCCTATATCTTTGGTCAAGAGCGCCCTTAGTTTGAAGGCAAAAGATAACTTTCTTTCTCTTGTGCCTGCTGCAGCTACAGTGATTAGCCAAAGTTCTATTGATGCAGAGGTGCCAACATATCATTTTACTCATAGTTTATTGAGTCGGCGTTATCTCGAAATGTACTGTGAAAAATTTTATCATTCAGATGATCAAAGAGATATGTTGTTTGATCTTGCAAAAAGAATGATTGATTTTACAGGACAGATGGTTAAAAACAGTACACTACAAGAATTACATCTGGATATTTTAATCACTATTCTGATTCAAAACAAAAAGACAATCACAGCAAACGACCTTAATATTTCTGCTCTTTTGCACGACATTGGTATGAAAGAGCGGCAGCGACAGCTTTTACTATACTTAGCAGAAACTTTCCAAGACCGTGCCGATGAAATTCAACAAGTTACTATCCAGAAGCATGACCCTTGTCTGAATCGGATTGATCGGCTAGTACTACGATTGACCGCACACGCATACGCACATTTAGGCCGCATGTATAGTCGATTAGAAAAAAATCCAACAGCAGCTGAAGAGAATTTTAAGCATGCCATTTACTATATGCCAGATGATGATCCAAACATCTATCACATGGCAGGAACCAGTCTCCTAGATAAATTAAAACAACAATGGGATAAGGATATTGATCTGCCCAAAGAGGAATTGGGCCAGAAATACTCTTTGTATGAATTAGATATCAAATTGGCCAGTGAACGGTTTGATTATAGCTGTCATTATGGCAGCCCTGATTACGGATTTCCTAGTAAATTGGATCTTTTGTTTTCCTATTTACAATTTGTCTATCGCACCAAAAATATTACCAGTATAACCAATCTTTCAAGGCTTTCCCCAGCGCAGCAACGATTGCGGTTGAGTTTTATGGAAACGCTGGAAGAAGCAAAAACTTTGGATGAACTGGATGAGCCTGCACGAGTTCGTATTCGGGATTATGAAAATCGCTTTTTCTCTGACATTGCCTTTGGCAATTACGGAAAGACAATTGAGTACTATCAGAATTTGGTGGATAGGCTTCGTAGTACATCAACTAATAATAGCATCGGAGATTGGGAGATTTCTCTGAAAGGTCTCATCTACGCACGAATTGGCATGGCTCGTTCCAAGGTAAAAAAAGATCAGGAAGGTACACATAATATTCGCTCAATTTTCAGCGAGGTTAGCAATCCGCAGGCATTGCAGGATAATATCTCTGAACTACTGGATCAACCACAAAATGAATTGCGCTACAACCAATACATGACTAGAAGCACCTTATATTATTATTGGATGCAACTAGCCAAGATTACCGATTGTCCTGTGGAAACAGCCTTAATACGTGCAAAGCAATGGATGGAAATGGAGGAATCATTCCAGCAAGGCGGAAATAAAAATCCGGATCCTTACTATTATTTGCGGTCACTATATTATTTGCAGGCCCGTGAAGGTTCTCAGCAAGCATTATTAGATGCTAAAGCTATGGATCGAAAAATCGACCAACTTGCCAGTGATTCTCGGTTTGACTTACGAAAAGGGAATATTCGCTTAATCCGAGATATTTTTGTAGAAGGCAAGGGCATGTCCCAATTGTTTGATGTTTCATTTTGTCGAACTGAGGAAGACATGTTTTACGCTATGGCACATGCAAAGGTCCGGCCAATTGAATTGCAAGGTCATATAGATACCTTTTTGAATCGTTCTAATGCGTCCGTTACAGTTTATTCTCCAGACTGTTGGAGTAGCATGGATGTTCGTGTAGAAATTGGTCGCGGAGTTCAAAATTCTTTAACCGAGAATCAACAAGGCCACAAGGTTATATTCTATGCTGGTTGTTCAACCACGCATGTATGCGCGTTGTCAAACACGCTAAAAGATCTTACATCAAAAGAAGTCTTTGATGCTGCAGAAAAACTAACCGCAATTTCTCATACACATTCATCCGGAAAAAAAGGCAAGTTACATTCTAGGTCATAAGTTCTTCCTTATAGGAAGCTACTTTGGACATCTGCTGTGGCAAGGTGCTTTAACAGAAAAAGCGTTCGAAGAACGCGCAGCCGCAGAATGAAATTCTGCGTTTAAAAGGGGCTTGGGGGCATTGCCCTCAACAAGCAGACGGCAGGGAATGTGAGTGTGTATTAACACTCGCATTGCTTGCCAGTCTTGTGTGTGGCTATCCACACGCATTGCTTGCGCCTATATGTTTGACTTCCGGGACGGTATCGCATAGACCTGCGTTTCTTTCTGGTTTGACCCTATGATATTATGTTGATATGGGGTTGAATATTATCCTCTTATCTGATAAAATCAAGTTATACAGACAGGGGGTGTACTCTTGAAAGAAGTGGCAGAAAGATTGCGGTCTCTGCGGGAAAGTGTTAAGCTGTCCCAGGTTAAAATGGCCGAGATCGTCGGTGTCAAGCAATCCAGCCTGAACCGCTATGAGCTCAATCAGGCTTCACCGACCTTTGAAACACTTACCCGATATGCGGATTACTTTGATGTATCTATGGACTATATCTTTGGACGTACGGACAATCCTCAGGGCAAGCTGTATGAGTACAAGCCTAAAATTCAGCAGAACGACCCCCAGATGCAGAAGTTTGTGGAAATGTGCTTTGACCCCACATCTCCTATGAATGCGCGGCTCAAGGAAGCGCTACTGCAAATG
The DNA here is from genome assembly GCF_016902445.1 of Oscillibacter valericigenes. Classification (GTDB taxonomy): domain Bacteria; phylum Bacillota; class Clostridia; order Oscillospirales; family Oscillospiraceae; genus Oscillibacter; species Oscillibacter avistercoris. Next base: position 126,009 of record NZ_JACSNX010000003.1, read on the forward strand.
CTTGGGGAGGCGAAACAATGAATGTTGTTATCTACGCCCGCTACTCCAGTCATAGCCAGACCGAGCAATCCATTGAGGGACAGCTCCATACCTGTTATGAGTATGCTAAAAACAACGGCTATCTTGTTGTTGGAGAGTACATTGACCGTGCGCAAAGCGGAACCACCGATAGCCGCGCCGAGTTCCAGCGAATGATTGCCGACAGTGACAAGCACACCTTTGAGGGCGTTCTTGTATATCAGCTTGACCGTTTTGCTCGCAACCGATATGACAGTGCCATCAACAAGGCAAAACTGAAAAAGAACGGTGTACGGGTGATCTCCGCACGGGAAAACATCAGCGATGATGCCAGCGGCATTCTGGTGGAAGGTGTTCTGGAAAGTATGGCTGAATACTACTCAGCGGAGCTTTCCCAAAAGATTCGCCGGGGCATGGAGATCAATGCACAAAAGTGTTTGGCCAATGGTAGCAATCCTGGTTTGGGCTATAAGGTGGATTCCGAACGTCGGTACTATGTGGATGAGGAAGAAGCAAAAATCGTTCGGGAGATTTTTGAACGGTATGCCAGTGGAGAAACAGTTGCAGACATTATCCGTGATTTGAACCGCAGAAAGCTCACGACTTCTCTTGGCAAACCCTTTAATAAAAACAGCGTCCACCGCATTTTGAACAACCGGCGTTACATCGGGTATTACCTCTACAAAGGACAGGAAACGCCGGGCGGTATGCCTCGTATCATTGAAGATGAGCTGTTTGAGCGTGTCCACTATATCCTTGATCGCAACAAAAAAGCACCTGCCCGAGCTAGAGGGCGGGAAGAGTATCTGCTCACCACAAAGCTGTTCTGTGGCTACTGCCGGGAGATGATGACCGGTTACGGTGGTACAGGAAAATCCGGCAAGACCTATCACTACTATGCCTGCAATAATTTCAAACGGCGCAAATGTAAAAAGAAGGTTATCGGTAAAGAGAGAATTGAGGATCGTGTGGTGTTGGAGTGCCGCAAGTTGCTGACAGATAGCAACATTGAGCGGATCGCAGCTTCGGTATCCGAGGTCTGTGAATCCAACCGGGACACTGCATCCATCAAACGCATCAGAGCTGCCATCCAGGAAGCAGACACCGCCATTGAAAATCTCTGGAAGGCGTTGGAGCGGGGACAGGCGGCCGACATGATTACTGAGCGGATTGAAAAACGCCAGCACGAAAAAGAGGAGCTGCAAGCACAGCTGGCTGTCGAGATGGCGAAGCAGGTGACTTTGACAGCACCCCAGGTTAGAGCCTATCTCTACTCGCTCAGGCAAGGAGACAAGAACGACGAGAACATAAAGCGTGGGATCATCAATATCTTCCTCCGGGCGGTATATTTGTATGATGACCGGTTCACCTTGGTTTTGAACGGCAGCGACAAGACAATCACAATTGATGACATCCTGCTGGACGAGATTGAGGAGGGACTTGAGGGTGACCTGACCAGCTGCGAAGGGTGTTCATCGTTGGTTGCGGACGCTCCACCAAAAAGAAAGACATGACCTTTGGTCATGTCTTTCTTTTTGGGTTCCAGCCGCCAAAGGCGGCTTCCACCCTTCGGTATTTGAATGCTCGGGGTCGGCAAAGCCGCCCCTGCGCCAAGGTTTTCCCCTGCGGTGAAAACGCTTGTGCGGCGCACTCGCGCCGCGGCCCAGAAGGGCCGTTTGGCGGTTCTTCTGCAATAGTCTCGTCCATCCAAAATATCGATTTCACCCCTCGCTTCCAAAAGCAAAAGGACATCCGGAAGGATGTCCTTTTGCTTTTGGTTCCGCTGCCAAAAGGGCGGCTCCGTACTTCGGCATTTGAATGCTCAGAACGGAAGAGCCGGCCCTCCGCCGGTCCGGTGGGATGCGGCCTCTGGAGAACGTTTATGCGGGACAGAATACGGATCTCCCGGGAAAGATCCTCACCCATTCTGGGCATCGATCTGCTCCTTCAGCTCGTTGAGATACACCCACCGCTCCGTCTTCTCCTCCAGGGCGGCCTCCAGCTCCGCCTGCCGGGCCTGGAGCTCCTGGAGCTTCACGTAGTCGCTGCCGCAGGCCGCCTGCTCCGCCTGGCAGGCGGCCAGGTCCGCCTCCAGCTGGGCCAGGTCGTCGTCGATGGTCTCGAATTCCCGCTGCTCCTTGAAGGAGAATTTCAGTTTCCGCTCCCGGGGCCGCTCCTGTGCGGGCTTGGGCTTTTCCGCCTTGGGGGCGGGGGCCTCCGCCTCCCGGCGCTTGGCCTGCCAGTCGGACCAGTTGCCGGTGAAGCGGTCGATCTCCCCGTCTCCCCGGACCTCGAAGATGGACTCCGCCAGCTTGTCCAGGAAGAAGCGGTCGTGGGACACCGCCAGAATGGGGCCGGGGAAGCCCTGCAGATAGTCCTCCAGGATGGAGAGGGTGGTCACGTCCAGGTCGTTGGTGGGCTCGTCCAGCAGCAGCACGTTGGGGGCCTCCATCAGCACGGACAGCAGATACAGCCGCCGCCGCTCCCCGCCGGAGAGCCGCCCGATGGGCACGGACTGGAGATCCCCGGGGAAGAGGAACCGCTCCATCATCTGGTTGGCGGAGAAGGTGCCCTCGTCGGTCTTTACCTCGTCGGCGATGTCGTGGATGAAGTCGTAGACCCGCTGTTGGAGGTCCAGCTCCCGGCCCTCCTGGGAGAAGTGGCCGATCTTCACCGTGGCGCCCACCTCCACCGTGCCGCTGTCCGGCGCCAGCTCCCCGGCGATCAGGTGGAGCAGGGTGGACTTGCCGGCGCCGTTGCGGCCCACGATGCCGATGCGGTCGTTCCGCAGCAGGTTGTAGGAGAAGTGGCTGACGATGGGCCGCCCGTCAAAGGACTTGGACACGTCGTGGAGCTCGATGATCTTCTTCCCCAGGCGGCTGGAGGCCGCCGCCATCTGGACGGCTTCGTCCGTCTCCGGCGCGTCCTGGTCCAGCAGGGCCTCGTACCGCTGGATGCGCTCCTTGGACTTGGTGGTGCGGGCCTTGCAGCCCCGCATGATCCACTCCCGCTCCACCCGGAGGATGGACTGACGCTTGCGCTCACTGGCCTCCGCCATCTCCTGCCGCTGCTCCCGCAGCTCCAGGTACTTGGAATAGTTGGCCTCGTAGTGGTACAGCTTTCCCCGGGAGAGCTCCGTGATGTGGTTCACCACCCGCTCCAGGAAATACCGGTCGTGGGTCACCATGACGAGGCCGCCCTTGAACCGGCGGAGCCAGTCCTCCAGCCAGGATACCATCTCGCTGTCCAGGTGGTTGGTGGGCTCGTCCAAAATCAGCACGTCCGCCGGGTGGATGAGGGCCGCCGCCAGGGCCACCCGCTTCCGCTGTCCGCCGGAGAGGGTGCCCACCTTCTGGGAGAAATCCGTGATGCCCAGCCGGTTCAGCATGGCCTTGGCCTCGTATTCGTTCAGTGCCCGGAACTCGGCGGGGAAGTGGAGAAAGACCTGCTCCAGCACGGTGGCGTCCTCATCCATCACCGGGTTCTGGGAGAGGAGGCTGATCTGGACGTTGGGGTTCCGGGAGATGGTGCCGCCGTCCGGCTCCGTGACGCCGGAGAGCACCTTTAGAAAGGTGGACTTGCCGGTGCCGTTGATGCCGATGACGCCCACCTTGTCCCCCTCGTTGAGGTAGAAGTTCACATCGTCCAGCAGCTGGCGGCTGCCGAAGTTGATGGAGAGATGTTCCGCGGATAAGAGCATGGAGGTTCCTCCTGAAAAAAAGCTGCATCCATTGTACCACGAAGAATGGTATTTGACCAGAGCCAAAACCCTTGCAAACAGGCCGGCGGCGGGGTACAATATCTGCAAAGCGGGAAGGAGGCCGTTATGCGAGAGATCCGACCCTTTGAACCCTGGTTCTTCATCTTGTTCGGTCTGTTTCACCTCCACCGCGTCAGGGGCCTGTGGGACCGGGAGGGCTACGCCGTCTTCTGGCTGGGGGTCCTGATGGAGCGAGGTGCTTTTTACTGGGCCCTGATGGCAGTGCTGGGCGGGATGTGTCTCTGGGCACTGGCGATGTTCTTCCGGCGGTTCCGGGAGCGGTGCTGGTGGCGGTGGGCCTATCTGTTCGGTGGTGGATATGTGCTGTTTGACCTGTTCGCCATCGTGGCGGAGCTGTCCTTTTGGCAGCGCCTGCTGGCGGCCATGTTCGATACGGCGGCCTGGTACTGGAATTGGCTCTGGGGCGCGTTCGCGGCCCTGGGCGCCGCCTGCCTGCTGTTCGGGATTTCTCTGCTGCGCAGAAGGAGAAGTGCCTGATGGAAACGATTTCATATACCCTGCCTCCAGAGTCCCCCATCCCCGCACCGCTTCCCCCGGGCGGCAGATTGCCGCCCCTACGGCGGGGAACGGGGCCGATCCGTCATCGATAAACGGGCCGACACACAGGCCGGCCCCTACGCTGTATTTTGGAAAAATTCCTAATTCCTCATTCCTAACTCCTAATTCCCACAGGGGGGTGCTTCCCAGTTGCCCACGATCCGCGCCATCGTCACGCCGGAACAGGACGGCGCCACCGTCCGCCACATCTTAAAAGCCGTCCTCCACGTCTCGTCCCACGCCATCTCCCGGCTGACCCGGACGGAGAACGGCATCCGGGTGAACGGAAAACATGCCCGTACAGTGGATCTCCTTCACACCGGCGACGTGCTGGAGGTGGAGACCGGCGACCACCGGCCGCCCCGGGTGCGGCCCACGCCGGGCGACTGGCCCCTGCCCGTCGTCTGGGAGGACGGCCACCTGCTGGTGGTGAACAAGCCCGCCGGCATGACGGCCCACGCATCTAACTTCCTGCCGGACACCCCCACCGTGGCAGGGGCCCTGGCCTGGCAGCGGGGCACGGACTTTGTGTTCCACCCGGTGAACCGGCTGGACAAGGGCACCACCGGCCTGATGGTGATCGCCAAGAGTGGCTACATCCACGACCGGCTCCGGTACGCCCTCCACACGGAGAGCTTCTACCGGGAGTACCGGGCGGTGTGCGTGGGCTGCCCGGAGCCGGTGTCCGGCACCATCGACGCCCCCATCGGCCGGGACCCCAATTCCGTGGTGGGCCGGTGCGTCCGGCCCGACGGCGCCCGGGCCGTCACCCATTATGAGGTGCTGGGGACGGAGGATGGGTTGTCCCTCCTGCGGCTGCGGCCGGAGACGGGGCGGACCCACCAGCTCCGGGTCCATATGGCGTCCATCGGCTGCCCTCTGGCCGGGGACTGGCTGTACGGAAGGGAGGACCCGGACCTGATCCCCCGGCCTGCCCTTCACGCTTACGCCCTGGAACTGGACCACCCGGTGACTGGGAAGCATTTATCCTTGACAGCGCCTATCCCGTCGGATATGGCCCGGCTGGTGCCGGGACTTTTGGCCGAAACAGCGCGCGCCGGAGAAAAAACTGACCATAAAATAGGAGGAGGTAGTTTATGTTAACTTGGAATGTCACCTATCACTGCAAGCCCGGCCAGCGGGAGGCCTTCTATCAGGCCCTCTGCGACCTGGGCGTCCGGGCCAACTCCCTGCAGGAGGAGGGCAACCTGAAGTACGACTACTTCTTCGCCGCGGAGGCCCCGGACGACCTGCTGCTGGTGGAGAGCTGGACCACGCCGGAACTCCAGCAGACCCACTGCCAGACGGAGATCTTCGGAAAGCTCCAGGCGCTGAAGGCGGAGTTCTGCGACAGCGTCCACATCGACAAGTTCGATCACTGAGCAACGAAAAGCGGGAGGCATCCAACCTCCCGCTTCTTTATGTTATGAGTGCTCTGCCGTGGTATCCAGCAGCTCCTGGAGCTCCAGGAAGAAGCGGGACAGGTGGAACCCGTCCGCCACGGCGTGGTGGATATTCAGGGAGACCGACAGGACCGTCCGCGCACCCTCCCGCTCATACTTTCCCCAGGTGACCACCGGGGCCAGATAGGTGCCGCTGTCAAAGATGTGCATATCAAAGCTGCGGTACCGGACCCAGGGCAGGCAGGACACGTCGAAGGTGTTGGGCGGCACGTCCGTCAGGTCGAAGTGGTCCAGGGCGGCATACCGCCGGCGGTCCTCCAGAAAGCGGCGGTGGAAGGTCTCCAGGTCTGTGTCAAAGGGCGTCACCAGCTTCACGAAGGTCTCCCGGTCCGGGTGGAAGTGGGCGTAGTAGGGTTCGATCCGGTCCCAAAGGACCAGCCGCCCCCGCTTATCCCAGCCGTACCGGAACTCCGCATGGGCGTTGAGCACCTTGGATACCGCCCAGATCATGGCGGGATAGAAGGAAAAGCTGCCGGAGCGGAGCCGGCCCAGGAACCGGGACACCTCCATGTCCACGGTCAGGCTCATGACACAGCGCAGGTCGTCGATAAAGTGCCGGAACACGGGCCCCCGGTCCCAGGCGTCCAGGTCCACCACTGTGTGGGTGGGGATCAAATTGTCGTTCATAAAAGCCTCCTAAAATCGATTTGGTATTTTAGGAGGCGTCATCCAGTCCACGCTTCACAGGGCATCCTCCCCTCTGAAAGATACCACCATTTTATCCGGCATGGACCGGGAAGTCAACCAGAGGGACCTCTTGACAATTCCGCCCCGGCGCCCTATCCTGAAAAGGCAATATTCGACAGGAGGGACTGCCATGGAGACAGGCCTTTGGAGACAGTTTGACCGGATCGTGGTATTCGACACGGAGACCACCGGCATTGAATTTGGACAGGACGAGATCATCGAGCTGGGGGCCGCGGCCTTTTCCCCGGCGGGGGAGACCGGCAGCATGGACCTGCTGATCCGCCTGACCCCGGGGCGGACGCTGCCGCCTTTCATCACCCAGCTCACCGGCATCACGCCGGAGCAGCTGGAGCGGGAGGGCGTGGAGAAGACCGACGCCTGCACCGCCTTCTGCGATCTGCTGGGGGAGGGAGAGCGGACGCTGCTGGCGGCCTACAACGCCCAGTTCGATTTGAACTTCCTCTATCACTTCCTGCGGCCCTTCGGGCAGGTGGGGATCCTGCGGGCGCCCCGGTTCCTGGATGTCCTCACGGTGTACCGGGACCGGCGGGACTACCCCCACAAGCTCAGCGACGCCATCGCCGCATACGGCCTGGAGGACCAGGCGGTGAACAGCCACCGGGCGGTGGACGACGCCCGGGCGGCGGCGTTTCTGCTGGACGCCATGGCGGCGGAGCGGGACGACTTGGATCGATACATAGACCTGTTCGGCTACTCCCCCAAGTACGGCGTCTCCGGCCGCAGGATCGGCTCTGTGACCTACCGGCCCCAGTCCTACCAGCGGCTGCATCCCCTGTATGAAGTGACAGAAACTGTGTGAAATATTTGTGAATTTTTGCGGGGGCCCCTTGCAATATGACAACTTGTCAGCTATGATAGGCGACAGGTTGTCATATTTCTTTTTTGCATTCGCCGGAAACCCCTTGACCTTCCCCCGGCGGGAAGGTGTAGGATGGGACGGCGGCGCTGAAGAAAACGGACCTTCCATTTCGTATGAGAAAGGATGAGGCGACGTGCCGAGCAGCACCTTTTTAAATCTGCCGGCGGAAAAGCAGGAGAAGCTGTTGAAGGCGGCCACCCGGGAGTTCTCCCACCGGCCGTTCAATGAGGCGTCCATCAATCAGATCATCAAGGAAGCAGGCATCCCCAGAGGCAGCTTCTACATGTATTTTCAGGATAAGGAGGACCTGTTCCGCTATCTGCTGAGAGGCTATGTGGATCAGCTCTTCATGCTGCTGGAGGAGTTTCTGCTGCAAAACGGCGGAGACATTTTCCAGGCGCTGCTGGCGCTGTATGACTATGTCCAGACAAGGACCGACCAGATGGACCTGGGCGAGATCGGCGCCATGATCGGGATCATCCGGTGCAACAGCGGGATGCAGAAAAACGGCCTGCTGGAAATGCTGGATCCGGAGGTGATCCTGCGGCGTCTGGGCAGTGCGGTGAACCAGGACCTGCTGGACCTGCGGAGGGACCGGGACTTGGGCGATATCCTGGGGGCGCTGCTGGTGGTGGCGGCTCCCATGATCTACACCGGCCTGCAGGCCGGTGGCGATCCCGCTCTGCGGGATCGCCTGGAGAATATCCTGAACATCTTCAGACGCGGCATGGGAAAGCAGCCCACCGCAGAAATCGAGAACAAGGAGACTACATACCATGGAAACTGAATGGATGAATGAGACCTCTGCGGAGCCGCAGAGCGCACCTGCGCCGGAAAAGCAGGAGAAAAAGAAGTTCTCTCTGAAAGGCCTTGGCGGAAAGAAAAAGAAACGCTGGCTGAAGATCCTCATCGTCCTGGTGGTCGTGGCGGCCGTCGTGGTGGGCTGCGTGTCGAATATGACGAAAAACGTCAATAACCAGCTCAGCAGCAGTTATCTGGTGGCCACTGCTGCCCGGCAGGATCTGACGGTCAGCGTCTCCGGCACCGCCACACTGCAGCCAGCGGACTCCTACAACGTCACCACGCTGCTGTCCGGCGACATCGTCAGCGCCCCCTTTGAGGAGGGCGACCTGGTGGCGAAGGATACCCTGCTGTACACCATGGACAGCAGCGATGCCCAGGACTCCATGGACCGGGCCCAGATCTCTGTGCAGCAGGCCCAGCTGGCCTATCAGCAGGCACAGGAGGCCCTGCATCCCACTGCCACCATCTCCGGTACGGTGAGCGAGATCTACGTCCATAACGGTGAGAGCGTCAACGCGGGGGCCCAGCTGGCAAAGATCGTTGCCAACACAGAGCTGTCCATCGATTTTCTGTTCCCCTTCGCCGCTCCCAGCGATTTCTATGTGGGGCAGTCTGCCACGGTGTTCGTGGACGGATACGCCGGCTCTCAGATGGGCACGGTGACCTATGTGTCCAATTCCTCCACCATCACCAGCAACGGCAAGCAGGCCGTGTCGGTCCGGGTGCGGCTGAACAACCCCGGCGCGGTCTCTGACGCGGTCACTGCCTCCGCCGTCATCGGAAATTACAGCAGCTACGGGCAGTCCCCGGTATCCATGCCGGCATCCACCATCGTGTATGCGGCCGGCTCCGGCACGGTGAACGACTTTACCAAGCTGGCCGGCAGCACGGTGACGAAGGGCGAGGTGCTGTGCACCGTGGAGTCTGAGACCATCCGGGATCAGATCGAAAACGCCCGGCTGAGCCTGCAGTCCGCACAGCTCAGCGCCAGCACCGCTGCGGATTCCGTGGATGACTACAATATCAAGTCTCCCATTTCCGGCACGGTGATCGAAAAGAACTTCAAGGCCGGCGACAAGGTGGACGGCGCTTCCTCCGGCACCCTGGCCGTCATCTATGACCTGAGCTATCTGAAGCTGGAGATGGCCGTGGCTGAGCTGGACATCGGCAAAGTTGAGGTGGGCCAGAGAGTGGAGATCACGGCCGACGCTCTGGAGGGGCAGACCTTTGAGGGCGTGGTGGATAAGGTCAGCATCAACGGCACCACCACCAACGGCTTCACCAACTACCCGGTGACGATCATCATCGAAGACTACGGCGACCTGAAGCCGGGCATGAACGTCTCCGCGGAGATCATCGGCGAGGAGATCCCCAACGCCCTCTGCATCCCTGTGGATGCGGTGGACCGGGGCAACACCGTGACGGTGCCCGGCCCCGGCGCCCTGAATGAGGACGGCACTGCCGTGGTGGACATCACCAAGCTGGAGACCAAGGAGGTCACCCTGGGCCGCAGCGACGACGAGTACATCGAGGTCACCGGCGGCCTGGAGGCTGGCGATGTGGTCCTGATCAGGAACCAGGCCTCCACGTTGATGGATATGATGATGGGAGGCTGATCCCATGGGCCATCTCATCGAGCTGAAAAATGTCTATAAGATCTACCAGATGGGAGAGGAGACCGTCCATGCCCTGGACGGCATCGACCTGACGGTGAATCAGGGAGAATTCGTGGCCATCGTGGGCTCCTCCGGCTCCGGCAAGTCCACAGCCATGAACATCATCGGCTGCCTGGATGTGCCGACTTCCGGAAGCTATCATCTGGGAGGGATCGATGTCTCCACCATGGAGGATGACCAGCAGGCCGAGATCCGCAACAAGATGCTGGGCTTCATTTTCCAGCAGTACAACCTGATCCCCAAGCTGACGGTGCAGGAGAATGTGGAGCTGCCGCTGCTGTATGCCGGCGTCTCCTCTGAGGAGCGCCATGAGCGGGCCATCCAGTCCCTGGAGCGGGTGGGTCTGGCCGACAAGCGGAAGAACCTGCCCAGCCAGCTCTCCGGCGGCCAGCAGCAGCGGGTGTCCATCGCCCGGGCCCTGGCGGGCAAGCCGTCGGTGATCCTGGCCGACGAGCCCACCGGCGCCCTGGACTCCCGGACGGGCCGGGAGGTGCTGCGATTCCTCCAGAAGCTGAATCAGGAGGGGGACACTGTGGTCCTCATCACCCACGACAACTCCATCGCCGTCAGGGCCAAGCGCATCGTGCGCCTTCAGGACGGCCGGATCATCTACGACGGGGACGCCAGCGATCCCCAGGCAGTGGTCCAGCCCCAGGAGGACGACGCCGGAGAGGAGGTCCTGGCATGAATTTCACCCAGTCCTTCAAGCTGGCCATCAAGTCCCTGATGCTCAGCAAGATGCGGGCCCTCTTGACCATGCTGGGCATCATCATCGGCGTGGCGGCCGTCATCATCATCACCAGCCTCGGCAACGGCATGCAGAACTACATGAACGCCCAGTTCGAGCAGCTGGGCTCCAACCTGATCCAGGTGATGGTCTATGGCCGGGGCGAGGAGAGCACCCGGGACGTGAGCCCGGATGACATGTACGCGCTGGTGGAGAAGTACCCCCAGTATCTGTCCGGCGTCTCTCCCTATGTCACTGCCTCCGCCAATGTCCGGCAGGGGACGGAAGATTTTGAGCGCACCTCTGTCTACGGCGTCAGCGAGGCCTTTTACCGGGACGACACCCAGAAGACCATGCAGGGATCCACGTTGGAAGAGGGACGATTCCTCCGCTACATCGACGTGGAGCGGCAGCAGAACGTATGCGTCATCGGCTCCTACATCGCGGAGAATGCCTTCCAGGGGGATCCGCTGGATCAGGAGATCTCTATCGGCGGCGTGCCCTACAAAGTTGTGGGCGTCCTGGCGGAGAGCGGCGACAGCAGCGAGGGCAGCGGAGATGATGTGATCTACATCCCCTATGCCAGAGCCCAGCGGATGGGCGGCGGATTCGGCGATATGTACCTGATGACCAGCACCGACCGGGATACGGCGGCCACGGCCAAGGGCATCATCGAAAACCGGCTGCTGGATATCTACGAGTCCTCGGACGCCTATATGGTCATGACCTCTGCGGAGATGATGGATGCCATGGACTCCATGCTGAACACCCTGATGATGATCCTGATCCTCATCGCGGCCATCAGCCTGCTGGTGGGAGGCATCGGCATCATGAACATCATGCTGGTATCCGTCACGGAGCGGACCCGGGAGATCGGCATCCGGAAGTCCCTGGGCGCCAAGTGCCGGGATATCCGCAGCCAGTTCATCATCGAGGCCGGGACCACTTCCGCCATCGGCGGAGCCATCGGCATCGCGGTTGGCATCATCATGGCCAATGTGCTGACCAACGTCATCGCCCTGGTGCTGGGCACCGGGAACGACGGCTTTGTGGCTGTCCCGACGGCAGGCGGCATCGGCGTGGCCTTCGGCGTCTCTGTGGCGGTGGGCATCCTGTTCGGATACCTCCCCGCCAACAAGGCGGCAAAGCTGAATCCCATCGACGCGCTGCGCTACGACTGAATCCAGAAAGAGAGACCGGGAGACCGGTCTCTTTTTCGCGGTGCGGCAGCTGAAAAAAATTTTTGCTCCCTCCAAACTTTTCCCGCTCCAAAAGCGTCTATAAGACAGAACGAACAGAAAGGACCATAAAACGTGTCGCGTATCTTGGAAAAACAGCTGACCGACTATTTGGTGACGGATCAGGCGCGGTTCTACCGGCTGGCTTACAGCTATCTGAAGGACAGGGAAGAGGCCCTGGACGCGGTGCAGACCGCCGTCTGCAGGGCACTGGAAAAGCAACATGAGCTGAAAGACTCGGAAGCACTCCGTGCGTGGTTCTATCACATCCTGGTCAACGTGTGCATGGACGTCCTTCGCAGACGCAAACGGGTGATGCTGGTCCCGCCGGAGGCTCTGGACACCGGCAGCTATGAGGATCCGATGCCCTCGGACGGGACACTGGCCCAACGGGTGGATGCCCTGCCCCCGGAGGTGGGGACCATCATCAAGCTGCGGTTCTATGAGGACCTGTCCCTCAAAGAGATCAGCACGGTGACCGGCTGCAACCTGAACACTGTGAAGACGAGACTGTATGCGGGACTGAAAAAACTTCGCGTATCAATGGAAGGAGCAGAAGAACGATGAACGAATTCAAGCATGCAAGAGACGAGTACGAGTCCACCCCCATTCCGGAGGAGCTGGACAGCCGGGTCCGCGCCGGCATCCGGCAGGGCGAGATGGGCAGCCGCACCAAGCGGCACGGCTTCCGCTGGGGCATCGGCGTGGCAGCTGCCTGCATGGTGATGGTCGGCGGCCTGAACGTGTCCCCCACCTTTGCGGCGGCGGCATCGGATGTTCCGGTGCTGGGCGGGCTGTTCCAGATCCTGACCGTGCGCAACTATGACGCGGAGGACGGCCAGGTGAACCAGCACGTCTCTGTGCCCGAAGTGGACGCCGAGGGCGACCTTGCCCAGCAGGTGAACGCGGAGATCCAGGAGCGGGTGGATGCCCACCTGGCCCAGGCTCAGCAGGTCTGGGAGGACTATCATGACGCCTTCATCGCCACCGGCGGCACGGAGGACGAGTGGAGCCAGCGTGAGATGAACGTGGATGTCAATTATGAGATCAAGAGTCAGACGGACACCACCGTCTCCTTCGTGGTCACCATGACCCAGGACATGTTCGACGCCTACAATGAGCAGACCTACTACAACCTGGACATCGCCGCCGACAAGGACATCACCCTGGCGGACGTGCTGGGCGAGGACTGGGTGAACATCTGCAATGCCGCTGTCCAGACCTATATCGACCAGGATACCACCGGCCTGTTCTTCAGCGCAGACGAGGGCGGCTTCACGACCGTGGATGAGGCCACTTCCTTCTACCTGAATGAGGACGGCTCTGTGACGCTGGTGTTCCCCGAGTACACCATCGCCGCCGGCGCTGCCGGGATCGTGGAGATCCCCGTGGCGGGCTGAGCAGGATCAGAAACAGGCGGACCGCAGCGCTGCGGTCCGCTTGTTTTCTGCCGTCGGGACGATGTCGGCCTGAAAAAGACGCCCGGGCCGGAGACGGCGCCTGCGGAGATTCTTCCGTTGCAAACCCCGCCGGAAGGGTGTATGATGGTGGCATCAATCAGAACGGAGGGACTCCTGATGCCTATTTATCGCAGTGTCACAGAGCTGATCGGCCGCACGCCCCTGCTGGAGCTGTGCAATTATGAGCGGAACCATGGCCTGCATGCCACCCTGCTGGCCAAGCTGGAGTGCATGAACCCTGCCGGCAGCGCCAAGGACCGGGTGGCCGCCAACATGATCGCCCGGGCGGAGGAGTCGGGGCAGCTGGCCCCCGGCGGCACCATCATCGAGCCTACCTCCGGCAACACCGGCATCGGCCTGGCCGCCGCGGCCGCCGCCAAAGGGTATCACGTGATCCTCACCATGCCGGATACCATGAGCGTGGAACGCCGGGCCCTGATCGCCGCCTACGGCGCCGAGATCGTCCTGACGCCGGGGGCGGACGGCATGTCCGGCGCTGTGGCCAGGGCGGAGGAGCTCCACCGGTCCATTCCCGGCAGCATCATCGCCGGGCAGTTTGAAAACCCCGCCAACCCGGAGGCCCATGAGAAGACCACCGGCCCGGAGATCTGGGCGGACACGGCGGGAACGGTGGACATCTTCGTGGCCGGCGCCGGCACCGGCGGCACCGTCAGCGGCGTGGGCCGCTACTTGAAGGCCCAGGATCCGAATATCAAGGTCGTGGCCTTTGAGCCCGCCTCCTCGCCCCTGTTGACGGAGGGCCGCGCGGGCCCCCACGGCCTCCAGGGCATCGGCGCCAACTTCGTGCCGGAGAACCTGGACCGGACCGTCCTGGACGAGATCCTCACTGTCACCGACGCGGACGCCTACGCCGCCGGCCGGGAGCTGGCCCGGACAGAGGGCATCCTGGTGGGGATCACCTCCGGCGCTGCCGTGTGGGCGGCGGCCCAGCTGGCAATGCGGCCGGAGAACGCCGGCAAGACCATTGTGGCCCTGCTGCCGGACAGCGGCGAGCGGTATCTCTCCACCCCCATGTTCCGGGATTGAATCCAAAAAAAGAAGCCCGGGAGACGTCCTGTGATGTCTCCCGGGTTTCTTTTTGCGTTTACTCAGCATCCATGGCGTCCCGGAGCCGGTCAGTGATGGCTCCCTCAAAGAGGCGGGTGGAGTGCCCGTGAAGCGTCTCCAGCGCGCCGGCGGCCAGGGTGCAGGGGGTGTTGCCGTTCATGGACAGGTCCATGTCGAAGAGGAACTTTACCTCCGGGTCCTGAGGCGCCCCGGGGGCGTTCCGCTTCACCACGCCGGGGCCGGCGTGGATCTTGGCCCGGCAGCTGGAGTCCAGCTTCAGCGTCAGGTCACAGCCGCAGTTGAGGAAGCGGTCCTCCGCAATGGACGTGTCCTGCATGGGGGCGGTGTAGGCGGGGGCGAACAGCTCCGACCACCGGACGCCCTCCAGCCCCAGCCGGGACCGGGAGAAGACGTTCACATACCGCAGCCCCACCCGCAGGAAATAGGCGGGCTTGTACAGGCGGATGAAAGCCGCCAGGGGCTTGTCCAGATGAAGGGCGAATTCCTCCCACCCGGGATAGCGCAGGGTGGACAGGGCGATAAAGTCCTTGGTGAGATTCAGCTTCCACTGGTTGTCCTCAGAGACAAAGTTGTAGTTGGTCACCGGGGGCTGCTGCTCCACTTTGGGGTTTGGGCCGCCCAGCCCGGTGATCCGGGGCGGCGCAGCGTCCTGCCGCCGGGCGTACTGGGGAAATTCTGCGCGGATGGCCTCCTGAAAGTCGGCGGGCTCCACGGTGTTGATGGTGAGGATGGACGGAAACCGCAGCTGGCAGATGACCTCGTGGGCCGGGGCATTGCGGTAGTGGGTCCGGGGATGATCGGAAAACAGCATGTGGCTTGCTCCTTTATCACTTGATGGTCCCATTTTAGTCCCCCGGCGGAGAAATGTCAATTACAGGTAGAACCGGTGGCAGCCGATGGTCATAAGATATGTCCGGTTGGCGTTGATCCACACGCCCTGGGACAGGGCGGGGGCGTAGAAGTACATGGCGCCTCCGGCGGTGCTCTCTCCGCTCAGGGCCCGTTTGGCCGCCTCCACGGACTGGGCCGTGGGAGGCAGATAGACCGTGCCGTTGGAGACGGGGGTAAACTGCACATCATGCTTGCGGTCAAAGATGACGGCGGGGATGGAGTTGGGGAACTCGGCGCTCTTCACCCGGTTCAGCACCACGTTGCCCACGGCGATCTGGCCGGTCAGGCTCTCGCCCTGGCTCTCGGCGCTGATGATGCGGCTGAGCCAGTAGAGGTCCATGGCGTCGTGCTCCGCGCCGGGGGAGGTGACCGCCGCGCCACCCAGGTAGGGGTCCCAGGCCACGCCGCCGCCCAGGGCGGTGACCAGGATCCGCAGGGGGATGTAGGTGCGGCCCCGCTCCACAAAGACCTTGCCGCTGTATGTACGGCCATTGACCGTCACGGTGTTCCCGGCAGGGTCGGCGGTGACGGACTGGCTGCCGGAGGATGCCGCCGCCACCTTGCGGCTGCTGTCCCACCAGACGCTCCAGCCGCCGAAGGCGTTCAGCAGGCCCCGGAGGGGCACATAGGTCACGCCGCTCTCCAGGTAGTTGACGCCCTGACTCAGTACGGTGCCGTCCACCTGGACGGGGACCACCCGGCAGGGGGCCGCCTTGGCGGAGACACAGGTCAGGACAAGCGCGGCCAGCAGGCCGCAGAGAAGTTTTCGTTTCATGGGGATGATCGTCCTTTCAGGTTTATCGCTGCTATGCAAAAGCATACAGGAGGGCGGGGCGGGCCGCAACCCTCAAAACCTTCCAGAGCTGGAAAACAGCCGCAGGTATTGACAATATCGTGAAACGATATTATAGTGGGATCAAGGAATATCGTGTTTCGATATCGGGGAGGGAGACCATGGCCAGGGAACCGCTGAAAGTCCTGACAGAGAGCATGTTCTACGTGCTGCTGAGCCTGCTGCGGCAGGAGCGGTGCGGCACGGAGATCGTCCAATATGTGGACGACGCCACCGCCGGCCGGGTGCCCCTGGGGCCGGGGACCCTGTACACCATCCTGGCCAAATTCCAGGAGGAAGGCTTGATTCGGGAGACGGCGGTGGAGGGCCGGAAGCGGACTTATGCCATCACGGACCGGGGGCGGGCGCTGTTCCGGCAGGAGCTGAGCCGCCTGCGGCTGTGTGTGGGCGACGGCGAGCGGGAGGAGCGGGCGGCGGAGAACCTGCTGCCCGGTGGGAGAGAGGAGGATCCGTCATGAAAGACCGCAGGCGGTTTCTGGCGCCCCGGGACCTGTGGGACGCGGGCACCATCGAGGCGTGGCTGGAGGAAAAGGCCGCCCAGGGCTGGATCCTGGAGAAGTGGGGCATCTCAGCGCGGTTCGAACGGATCGACCCCTGCCGGTGCCGGGTGCGGCTGGACCCGAAGGACCGGCGGAACAGACAGCAGCAGGCGGAGGCAGAGACCCTGTATCGGGACATGGGCTGGCGGTGGAACGGCACCCTGTGGTTCTATGACGTCTACTACTGCTTTGACCCCACGGCCTCGGACTTGTACACAGACCCGGAGACCCAGGCCTGGGCCTGGGGAAAGCTCCTGAAGCGGGCGCTGTGGCGGAGCGGGCTGTCCGGTCTGCTGCTGCTTCTTTGGGCTGCGCTGCAGTTTGACGGCCTTTGGAGCGGCCATGCGGTGCAGTTGTTTCTGATGGGCATGTGGGCCATCTGGCTCTTTGTGATTTTGTATGTGGTCCGGGAGGTGTGGGAGGCTGTCCGCACGGTGTGGGGCATCCGAAGGCTGAAGCGCCGCCTGGCGGCTGGAGTGCCTATGGAGCGGGGCGACCCGGCCAGGGCGGTGCGGCGGCAGCGGATTCGGCAGATCGCGGATTGGACGGCGATCGCCCTGCTTGCGGGGTGGATCCTGGTCATCGCCTGCGGAAGAGAGGAGATGCCCCTCTCCGACGCGCCGTCGCCTCTGCCCTGTGTGGCCCTGGAGGCGCTGGACCCGGAGGCCGCCGGACCGGAGCTGGATATTGCCCGGTATGAGACCTTCGACGGCCTGCTGATCCAGAGTCGGCGGGTCACCCAGTTCCGCTGGCAGCCCTCCGCCTCCGTACAGGCCGAGCTGGACCGAGTGGCGCTGGTCTCTTTTGCAGAGGCTCTGTACCGGGAGCGGGTCGGCGCGTTCCTGGATGCCTGGCCAAACGCGGAGGTCCGGGAGTTGACAGACGGCCGCTTTGACCAGGCCGTGGTGATCGGCGCAGGAAAGAACCAGCTCTTCGCCGCCCGGCTGGGGCGGATGGTTCTGACAGAGCGGGCGGAGACCGATACAGACCTGATGGACCACCTGGACGGCTTCGCCGCCGTGCTGGTGGAATTTCAGTAGAAAGAGAGAGGAGGACGCACCATGATCAAGCTGATGCCGGGATATGTGGAGGATGTGGCCGCCTGGCAGGCCCGATTGGAGGATTTGGCAGCCAAGGGCTGGTTTTACGTCCCCAGCTGGATCCTGTTCCGGTTTGCCTCCTTTGAGCGGGGGAGGCCCAAGACCGTCCGCTACCGGCTGGAGCCTGCGGCCAAAAAGGAGGGGTGCCCGGACTGGGAGCGCCGGGAAACCTACCGGGCCCTGGGCTGGGAGTATGTGGACACCATCGGAAAGACCATGCACCTGTGGCGGTGCGACGACCCGGAGGCTCCGGAGCTCCACACGGATCCGGAGACGGAGGCACGGGCCTATGACCGCTTCTCCCGGCAGGAGCGGATCAGCAGGTATCTCAGCTGGGGGATTCTGGCGCTCTTCGCGGGGCTCCTTGCCTTCGCCCTGTATGTTTCCGGGGGGACGTACTTCGCGTATCTGGTGGGGAGCTGGCAGCCCCTGTGGTATCTGGCGGCGGGCGTCAGCTTCTTTGGAACGTCGTTTTTTATGGCCAGGTGGCAGACCCGCGTCCTGCGGCGGACCCTGCGGACCATGCGGGCCGGCGTGGAGGCCCCCCGCCGGCGGCCCTACCGGCTGGCCTGCGGGCTGGCGCTGGTGATGGACCTGCTGTGGGTGTTCTACGTCATCGCCCTGGGGTACAACGGCGTACACAGCAGCCGCCGGACATTTCGTCCGATCTCCTATTATCTCACCTATTATGATGAGTCGGTACCCTATGTGGAAGTGTCCCAGGACGGGGAGGTGGTGGCCAGCCCCCAGGAGAACTGGCTCACCAGCGAACAGTGGTGGACCATAGAGGACTATACAGAGGGGCGGCGGTACTACCGGTACAGTGAGGCCCTGTACTACCGCCTCCGCTTCCCGTCCCTGGCGGACGACCTGGCGGACAGTCTCCTGGCGCAGTACGGGGACGACTATGCTGTCACAGAAACCGAATACCCCGGCCTGGACGGGGTCTGGACCGGGGCGGCGGTGGACGGCGATCAGTATATGCTGCTCCGGCTGGGGGACCAGGTGTGGAGCGTGGAGGCGGACACGGACGCGCCGCTGGCAGACCTGCTGCCCCAATACGCCGCTGCCATGGCGGAGGCTCGGCAGGGGTGACGGCCTTCAGGCCCGGCAAGAAATCCTCCTCCGTCTCATACACTGTTCATCAGGGAGGGGGACAGGGGATGGACGCCTATGACTGGAGCACGGGGATTTACGCTGCGGCGGTGGCCATGGCCAAGTGCATGACCACGGAGGAACTGTCCCGCGCGGCCATCCTGCTGACCCAGCTGGGCACCACCCTCGGCACGCTGGCCGCCCTGCGGCAGCTGGAGGAGGGCGGCGCGGAGACCATCACGGAGTTTTGAGCAGCAAAAGAGCCGCCCCGGCGGGAACCGTTCAGGTTTCCCGCCGGGGCGCTTTTGCGTCTGCTTATTTCAGAACATCCGCCAGATCCAGAGTGACGGCGCCGTCCTCCAGGACAAAGGCCGGGATGCCGATGCCGCCGTTTTTCTTGACGGCGTCATACAGGGGGCTGCTGTCCCGCAGGGCCAGGTAGGCCTTCAGGTCCGGCAGGCTGGCGGAGAGATTCTTGAACTCGATCTCCGCCTTGGCCTCGCTGAGCTTGTTGAGGGCATACAGCGTGTCGGGGCACAGGTGGCTGCCGATGACGGTGACTTTCATGCTGTCCGCCTCCTTACTTCAGCGCGATGGCTTCGATCTCGCAGAGGACGCCCTTGGGCAGCTCCCGCACGGCCACGCAGCTGCGGGCGGGCTTGGAGGTGAAGTACTTGGCGTACACCTCGTTGAAGGCGGCGAAGTCGCCCATGTCCGCCAGGAAGCAGGTGGTCTTGACGACCTTGTCAAAGCCGGAGCCGGCGGCCTCCAGGATGGCGCCCACGTTCTTGCAGCTCTGCTCCGCCTGGGCGGCGATGCCCTCGGGAACGGTGCCGGCAGCGGGATCCACGGGGATCTGGCCGGAGGTGATGATCAGGTCGCCGAAGGCGTAGCCCTGAGAATAGGGGCCGATGGCGCCGGGAGCGTTCTTGGTTTCAATAACAGTCATGGTTGGATACTCCTTTTCAGAAATCTGTTGATTGGGATAGCGGTCAGAGAGACGGCAGTCAGGCCTGTTCCGTTTTCTTGGCGGCCATGGCCTTCATCAGCCAGTCCTTGCCCTCCACGATCCGGGTGACCATCATGGAGGCGATGGTGTCGCCGGAGGAGTTCAGGCAGGTGGCGGCGGGGTCGAAGATGAAGCCCAGGGTGGCGATGATGGGGAAGGCCTCGGCGGGGAAGTTGAACATGGAGACGATCAGCATCTCGCCCACCAGGCCGCCGCCGGGAGCGCCGGACAGCACGAAGGCGGACAGGATCGCCACGATGATGGCCATGGCATAGGTCTCCACACCGGTGAACTGCATATCGAAGATGCCGTACAGGAAGGCGATCTTCACGATGGAGCTGAGAACGGAGCCATCCATGTGCATGGTGCAGCCCATGGGCAGCACCAGGTCGCTGACGTCCTCGGGCACGCCGATGGAGTCGCAGGCCTCCTTGTTCACCGGGATGGTGGCGGCGGAGGACTGGGTGGCGAAGGCGGTGATGGCGGGCCGGAAGATGTGCTTGAACATGACCTTCACGCCCTGCTTGCCGCCGGCCAGGAAGGCGTACAGGGGGAAGAAGATGATGAAGTACAGGGCGCACAGGGGGTAGTACACCAGCATGGACCGGCCGTAGTCGCCCACGATCTCGGGGCCGTAGGTGGCCACCAGGTTGGCGAAGTAGGCGCCCAGGCCCAGGGGAGCCACCAGCATGATGACGCCCACGAACTTCATGATGATGTCGTTCAGGTTGTTCAGCAGCTTGCCCATGGGGCTCTCGTCGCCGCCGCAGGCGGACACGCAGAAGCCGAAGATGATGGCGAAGATGATGAGGGGCAGCATGTTGGACTTGTCCCACAGGTCTGAGAAGTCAGACACCGTCAGAGAGCTCACCAGCAGCTCGGCGGCGGTCTTTGCCTCGCCGGCCTCGGTGACGGTCATGTCGATGTTGGTGCCGGCGGAGGGGCTGAACA
The DNA here is from genome assembly GCF_016902445.1 of Oscillibacter valericigenes. Lineage (GTDB taxonomy): Bacteria > Bacillota > Clostridia > Oscillospirales > Oscillospiraceae > Oscillibacter > Oscillibacter avistercoris. The sequence continues at coordinate 146,807 of NZ_JACSNX010000003.1, forward strand.
GGTTGACCCAGATCAGCACGCAGGCCGCGGCGATGAGGCCGGTGAAGATGAAGGTGCCGATGGTGGAGCCCAGGATCTTGCCCAGGCGCTTCATGTTGGCCATGCTGCCCACGGCGGAGGCGATGGACACAAACACCAGGGGCACCACGATGGTGAACAGCAGGTTCAAAAAGATGTCGCCGATGGGCTTGATGGTGGTGCCCACCGAGGGGGCGAAGGCGCCGATCAGTGCGCCGACGATGATGCCGCCCAGGATGAGGATCAGGCTTCCGTACTGCTGCCAGAAGCTCTTCTTTTCGATAGTAGCCATATCATTTCTCCTTTTTCCCTTATTCTCTCTACATTGCGTTTGGCTGGTATGGCATGGTGTGTCTGTCTGCTGGAGTTACAGGCTGTTGACAGCGGCCTCCAGCTGTGCCATCGCCTTTTCCAGGGTGGCCCGGGGGCAGGCGGCGTTGAGCCGCATATAGCCGTTGAGGCTCCGGCCGAAGGAACAGCCGTCGTTCAGGCCCAGCTTGGCCTTCTGGATCATGAAGTCGTGGAGCTCCTCGTTGGTCATCCCCAGCTCCCGGCAGTCCAGCCACATGAGATAGGTGGCGTCGGGGGCGTAGGTCTTGATCTTCGGGATGTGCTTTTCGCAGTAGTCCACCACATAGTCGAAGTTGGCGGAGAGATAGGGCAGCAGCTGCTCCAGCCACTCCTCGCCATGGTTGAAGGCCGCCTCCATGGCGGTGAGGGAGAAGGCGTTGTTCCGGTGGATGTCCATGCACTGCCAGAAGTGGTCAAAGACCTCCTTCTTGTGGTGGTCGGGGAATACCACGGTGCTGGCCTGCAGACCCGCCAGGTTGAAGGTCTTGGTGCCGGAGATGCCGGTGATGACGTTGGCGGCGATCTCAGGGGACAGGGAGGCGGTGGGGATGTGCTTCTTGCCGTGGAAGATCAGGTCGGAGTGGATCTCGTCGGAGACCACCGGCACATGATACTGCAGGCACAGCTCCATCATCCGGCGCAGCTCCTCCTCCGTCCAGACGATGCCCAGGGGGTTGTGGGGAGAGCAGAGGATGAAGAGGTCCACCTCTTTCAGCTTCTCCTCAAAGTCGGCCCAGTCCACGGTCCACTTGCCGTCCTTTTCCACAAACTGGTTCTCCACCACCTTGCGGTTCCAGGCCTCAGTCATGTCGTAGAACTCGGAGTACACCGGCGTCTGGATCAGGACGCTGCCGCCCTCCGGGGTGAACAGCCGCACACAGGCGGAGATGGTCTGCACCACGCCCAGGCTGAAGCTCATGAGGCTCTGGTCGATGTCCCAGCCGTTGCGGCGCTTCTGCCAGCCGCGGATGGCCTCGAAATAGCTGCCCGGCCGGGCGGTGTAGCCCCAGATACCCTCCTCGGCCCGGGCCTTCAGGGCGTCGATGACGGGCTGCGCGGTCTTGAAATCCATGTCTGCGATCCACAGCGGGATCACATCCTCCGTGCCGAATTTCTTCTTCCGTTCGTCGTACTTGGCGGAGCGGTTCTGAGAACGATCCACAACGGTGTCGAACTGATAAGTCATAATCCTCCATCCTTTCTGCGGCAGTTTATGCGCTGATGCCTGTGTTATAAAGCAAAAATTGTGCCAAAAACAGGAAAGCCTGTGATGAAGCCCGGAAAAGGATTAAAAAGCGGGACGACAATCGGAGTTCTCTACAAAAAAGAACCGGACAGTTTTAGCAAAACGCCGAGACTGTCCGGAACAAATTTTTTCGGGGAAAATGGATGTCCAAATTGTTAATTGGTTTTATTGGTCATTTGATAGAATGAATATGACCATTTTCATACAGGCGGCGGCCATCGGCCGTCAGCTGGCTGCCGCCGCGGCCCCGGCTGATCCGGACCAGCCCCTGCTCCGCCATCTGGGCCAGGACGCTTCGGATCTCCTGCTGGGAGGTGGGGAGAAAGGCTTCGCGGGCCAGCTGCAGCAGCCGCTCCCGGCCGATGGGCTGCCGGTCTTCTGATGCCCGGTACAGCTGCTCCAGCACGAAACGGAACACCTCGGAGGGCTCCGGCGGCACAGCCGGCGCCCCGGTCTGTTCGGAGATGGGTTTGCCCGCCCGATGGAACACCGTGGGCGGCAGATCCTCCATGGTGATGGGGTCATGGCCGGTGTAGAGGAAGTACTCCACCACGTTCCGCAGCTCCCGGATATTGCCCGGCCAGGCATAGGATCTCAGGAACTCCCGGACCTGGGGGGACAGGCGGAAGCAGGTCCCCAGCTCCTGCTGAAAATGCGCCAGGATCAGGAACAGGTCATTTCCCCGGGCGGACAGGGGCGGGATCTCAACAGGAAGGGTGCTGAGACGGTAATAGAGATCCCGGCGGAAGGTGCCCTCCGCCACCTTCTGCTCCAGAGACTCGTTGGTGGCGGCCACGATCCGTACGTCGATGGGGATGATGGTGGTGCCGCCCACCCGCATGATCTCCCGTTCCTGCAGGACCCGCAGCAGCTTGATCTGCAATGCCGGACTCATGCCCTCCACCTCGTCTAGGAACAGCGTTCCCTGGTGGGAGATCTCCAGCAGGCCCAGCCGTCCGCCCTTTTTGGCGCCGGTGAAGGCACCCTCCTCATAGCCGAAGAGTTCGCTCTCCAGCAGGTTTTCCGGAAAGGCCGCCACGTTGATGGCCACAAAGGGCCCATCCTTCCGGCGGGAGGCCCGGTGGACCGCGTGGGCGAACAGCTCCTTGCCGGTGCCGGTCTGGCCGATCAGCAGGATGGGGCTCTCGCTGACGGCCATCCGCCGCAGCACATCCTTGGTCCGCTGGATGGCCTCCGACTCCCCGATGACATCCTCAAAGCCGTATTTGGCCCGATAGCCCTTGTGGAGCAGCTGGTTGCGCAGCTGGCTCTGGCGGGCCTCCACATCATTGAACCGCTGCAGGAGGGCGAAGGCACCGATGCAGGCGCTCTGCCGCATCACCGGCACCACCTCGACGCTGACGTTGACGCCGTTGAGCCGGGTGATCTTGGCTGGAAGCTGCTCCCGCTCCTGCAGGCATTTGGAAAAGGGAATGTAGGGGAACACCTGGGAGGCCGCCTTGCCCACCACCAGGTCGGCGCTGGTGCGGGTGATCTCCTCCGCGTGGCGGTTGCAGGCGAAGACCTCGCCCTTTTCGTTGACGCCTACCACGCCGTCCTCCAGCGTCTCCATTAAAATATGAAACTGGCTCTCCAGCCGGATGGACCGGGCGAACATCTGGTCAAAGCTGTAGTTGCTGGTGGCGATGGACTGGAAATAGGTCTGGAACTTCTCCGTCTCCAGCAGGTGCTCCAGCCCCAGCCGCAGGGCGATCTCGATCATCATGCCGGAGGTGCAGGCCCGCTGGCCCACATCGATCTTGGTCTCGATCTCCTCCGGCACGTACCGCATCTCATCCGGCGTGACGGCGATGTGGACGTCCGGCGGCAGCTCCGCCCCGGGATAGAAGGGGATCCAGTGGACCTGGGTGATGCCGAACTGCTCCAGCTGGGCGATGGCCTCCCGGGCCATGGTCTCCGTCATGTTGACGAACAGCACCCGGCTGCCGGCAGGCAGCTCCTTCAGCCGCCGCAGCTCCTGCCAGCGGAAGGAGGCCTCCACCGCCATGGTCTGGCTGTCGATGGGCACGTGGCGGGCCAGCTCCTCCGGGGAGCCGAAGGCGTCCGTGGAGGCGGCGAACAGGTCGGCATGGGGCAGCACGCCCATGGCGGTGCCGTCCATGACGGAGAAGACGGAGACGTCCGCCACATCGCCGAACAGGCTCTCCACATCCCGGCCGTAGGACTGCCCGGCCCTGGGGTCCAGAGCGATGATGGAGATCTTCTTTTTTTCCATAAAGCTGCCTCCAATTAACCATTTACTTTGACCATTTTCCCACATTTCCATGGGGATTGCAAGAGGGGAAGCGGGATTTTGCAGGGTATCCCGGGGAAAAAGAGTTGGCACGCGGATTGCTTATCTGTTAAAATGAACATGTTGCGGGCGATTGGAGATTTGTCTGGATACAGAAAGGAGCTTTCCATATGATCACGAAAGAAGAACTGCTGACCCTGCTGCGGCAGGAGGTCGTCCCCGCCCTGGGCTGCACGGAGCCGGTGTGCGTGGCTCTGGCCACGGCCGACGCCAGCCACGCCATCGGCGGTGAGATCGTCTCCATCAAGGTGGAGGTCAACCCCGGCATCTACAAGAACGGCATGAGCGTGGGCATCCCCGGCTTCCCCCGGGTGGGACTGAAGTACGCCGCCGCCCTGGGCGCCTGCCTGTCCAACCCGGAGAAGAGCCTCCAGCTGCTGGAGGACATCGACGAAGCCGTCACCGAGAAGGCCATCGGCCTGGTGGAGGACCGCCACGTGGTGGTGATGATCAAGCACGATGAGACGGCGCTGTACGCCCGGGCGGAGGTCATCACCACTGCCGGTATCGGCATCAGCGAGATCCGGGGCACCCACTCCAACATCATCCTCACCATGCGGAACAACGACGTGCTGGTGAAGAAGGCGTACGCGGCCGGCGGCCAGGACGAGCTCCACGAGCGGCTGGCCCCCATGACCGTGGCGGAGATCCGCCACCTGGTGGACCAGTGCAGCGAGGAGGAGCTGGCCTTCATGCTGGACGGCATGGACATGAATGAGAAGCTGGCGGACTTCGGCCTGGAGCATACCCTGGGCGTGGGCATCGCCACCGCCCTGAAGACCGCGGACCTGCTGGGAGACGGCTTTGCCGCCCAGACTATGCTGCGGGTGGCCAGCAGCGCTGAGGGCCGCATGAGCGGCTGCCCCTACGCCGTCATGAGCAGCGCCGGCAGCGGCAACCACGGCATCACCGCCATCATCCCCGTGGTGGAGCTGGCCAAGCACCTGGGCTCCTCCAAGGAGCAGCTGGAAAAGGCCCTGGCCTTCTCCCACACCCTGAACGTGTACATCAAGATCTTCACCGGCAAGCTGTCCGCCACCTGCGGGTGCGGCGTCTCCGCCGCCACCGCCTCCGCCGCCGCCATGGTGTGGCTGATGGGCGGCAGCGACGAGCAGATCGGCAAGGCCATCATCAACATGAGCGGCAACCTCACCGGCATGATCTGCGACGGCGGCAAGATCGGCTGCGCCCTGAAGCTGGCCACCGCCACCAACGCCGCCATCATGTGCGCCCAGCTGGCCATGAGCGACGTGGTCCTCCAGGCCACCGACGGCATCTGCGGCGCCACGCCGGAGCAGGCCATCCGCAACATGGGCCTGGTCAGCACCCCCGGCATGGTGCAGACCGACAAGACCATCCTGGACATCATGATGAAGAAGGACGCCCAGGCGTAAGCACGGAGAAAATCGAACAGACCTGCAAGCCGCCCGGCGGGAATTCCCGCCGGGCGGCTTTTTGCGCTCCGCCGCCGTTTCCACAACATTACCGGTTGCCCCTGCGACGCCTTTGGGGTATCATGGAGAAACGGCTGACGGCCTTCATAAAATCTTAAGGATTTTCCCGGTTTTTTGTTAAACCGCCATCCCCTATGATAGAAGCCAAGGAGGGAGCCCCATGTACAACATTCTGATCTGCGACGACGAGCGGGACATCGTCAACGCCCTGAAGATCTATCTGGCAAACCCGGACTATCGTCTTCTGGAGGCCCACACCGGCCAGGAGGCCCTGGACATCCTGGACCGGGAGGACATCCACCTGGTGCTGCTGGACATCATGATGCCGGAGATGGACGGCATCACCGCCCTTTCGAAGCTCCGGCAGGTGAGCAATGTGCCGGTGATCCTGCTGACCGCCAAGAGCGAGGACACGGACAAGATCCTGGGGCTGAACGTGGGGGCGGACGACTACGTCACCAAGCCCTTCAACCCGGTGGAGGTGGCGGCCCGGGTCCGCAGCCAGCTGCGGCGGTATTTCCAGCTGGGGGGCGGCGCCATCCGGCCGGAGGTGCTGACCCTGGGGGGCATCCAGATGGACGACCGGGAGAAGACCGTCACTCTGGACGGGGACCCGGTGTCCCTGACCCCCACGGAGTACGACATTTTGAAGCTGCTGCTGGAGCACCCGGGACAGGTGTTCTCCCCCAGGGAGATCTACCGCAAGGTGTGGAAGGACGCCCCCTTCGGCAGCGAGAACACGGTGGCGGTCCACATCCGCCACCTGCGGGAGAAGCTGGAGATCGACCCCGCGGAGCCCCGGTACTTAAAGGTGGTCTGGGGACAGGGGTACAAACTGGAAAAGGGGATGGGAACATGAAAGCGGTTTTCGTCAATGGAAATATGGAACAGGACATCAAGCAGGAGATCGCCCAGGCGGTGATGGGGGAGGACGCTCGGCCGGGCCCGGAGCCTCCCAGGCGGAAGACGAAGCTGACGGAGCGCACCGCCGCCAAGATCACGGCCTTTCTGCTGCTGATGGTGGTGGCCGCCGTCACCGCCGGCGGTGCGCTGGGGGCGGCGTTCCTGTACCACACCGACATCTATACCAGCAGTGAGACGGCGTTCAAGCAGGGATTGTTTGAGAGCATCGCCTGGGAAGACGCCTGGAACATTTTGGACGATGTGTCCTGGGACGGTGAGAACCGCGCCGCGCGGCTGGAGGGGGCGGAGCGGTACTGCGCGGAGCGGAACATCGCCTTTGCCGCGGTATATGACAAGTCCGACACGGAGATCTGGCGCTCCGGCACCAACACCGCCGCCGACAGTCCGTGGAAAATCTCCGTCACTTATGACTTGGATGTTTCGGAAGAGAATGTCTATACCGTAGAGCTGGTTCTGGACGACGCATTCCCGATAGATGACGACTACGCTTTTGCGAATTGGGTGGCGGACCTGGCCTACGCCCTCCGCTACTGGATCTACGCCATCATTGCCGCGGCGGCGCTGCTGACAGTGATCTGCTTCGCGTTCCTGCTGTGCGCCGCCGGGCACCATCCCGGCGTGGACGGCATCCGCCCCGGCTGGGGGACGAAGATCCCCCTGGACCTGCTGACGGCGGCCGTGGGGCTGGGGCTGTTCCTCGGCATCCAGCTGGTGGTGGAGGCCGGATTCTGGTCCGGCATTGCGGTGATCCTGGGGATCGTGCTGGGGAGCGCCGCCGGGGCGGGCGTCTTCACCGGCTGGTGCATGTCCCTGGCCCTGCGGATCAAGCTGGGGGGATGGTGGCGGAACACCGTCATCTATGTGGCCCTCCGCTGGGCCTGGAAGGTGCTGAAAAAGCTGGGCGGCGGACTGCGGGCCGCTGGCCGCGGGCTGGCGGGCCTGCTGGGCGGCATTCCCCTGGTGGGCAAGACAGTGCTGATCTTCCTGGGCCTCTGCGTCCTGGAAGGACTTGGGATTCTAGTCAGCTTGGGCTTCTTTTGGAGCTGGGGCGTCTTGGCGTTCCTGTGGGTCCTGGAGAAGATCCTGCTGTTCCTGGCGGTGCTGGCCGTGGCCCTCATGTGCCGGAAGCTGCTGCTGGGCGGCCGGGCCCTGGCCGCCGGGGACCTTGCCTATCAGGTGGACACCAGCCGCATGGTCCTGGACTTCAAATCCCACGGCGAGGACCTGAACCACATCGCCCAGGGCATGGCGGCGGCGGTGGACCAGCGGATGCGCAGCGAGCGGATGAAGACGGAGCTCATCACCAACGTGTCCCACGACATCAAGACGCCCCTGACCTCCATCATCAACTACGCGGACCTCATCGGCAAGGAACCCCGGGACAGTGAGAAGATCCCGGAGTACGCCGCCGTCCTCACCCGCCAGTCGGAGCGGCTGAAGCGGCTGATCGAGGACCTGGTGGAGGCGTCCAAGGCCTCCACCGGCAACCTGGAGGTGGATCTGGCCCCCTGCCAGCCCGGCGTGCTGCTGACCCAGGCAGCGGGGGAGTACGAGCAGCGGCTGAAGGACGCAGGCCTGGACCTGGTGACCCGGCAGCCGGAGACGGCGGTGACCATCCTGGCGGACGGCCGGCGGCTGTGGCGGGTGTTCGACAACCTGATGAACAACATCTGCAAGTACGCCCAGCGGGGCACCCGGGTCTACCTGACCCTGGAGGAGCGGGACGGCCAGGCGGTGATCTCCTTCAAGAACACCTCCCGGGCGCCCCTGGACATCCCGGCGGAGGAGCTGCTGGAGCGGTTCGTCCGGGGAGATGCCGCCCGGGGCGGTGAGGGCAACGGCCTGGGGCTCTCCATCGCCAGGAGCCTGACGGAGCTCCAGAAGGGCACGCTGGATCTGACGGTGGACGGGGACCTGTTCAAGGTGGTCCTGCGGTTCGGGACCATCTCCTAAAGAGGTGCGCGGGAGGCACCGGCCAAACCGGCCGGTGCCTCCCGCATTTTCCGTCGGACGCCTTGCGGACTGCTCCGCAATGGGATATACTACAAGGCGGAAACAGACGGCGGCGCCGGAGATGCGGCCCGCCGGGAAAGGAGCAAGTATGCGCGTGTTGGAACAGCTGGAACCCCAGGGGGTGTTCCGTTTTTTTGAGGAGCTGTGCGCCATTCCCCACGGCTCGAGGAACTGCCAGGCTGTCAGCGACTGGTGTGTGGCCTTCGCCAGGGAGCGGGGGCTGGAGCACTACCAGGACCAGGCGGGGAACGTCATCCTCATCCAGGAGGCAACTCCCGGCTATGAGGCGGCGGACCCCATCCTCATCCAGGGCCACCTGGACATGGTCTGTGAGAAAGAGCCCGGCTGCACCAAGGATATGGAGAAGGAGGGCCTGGACCTCTATGTGGAGGACGGCTGCGTCCGGGCCCGGGGCACCACCCTGGGCGGCGACGACGGCATCGCCGTGGCCATGGCCCTGGCCATCCTGGACGACCCGTCGATCCCCCACCCCCGGCTGGAGGTGGTCTTCACCACAGAGGAGGAGATCGGCATGATGGGTGCCGTGGCGCTGGACGCGTCTCCCCTCCGGGGGCGGAAGCTGCTGAATCTGGACTCGGAGGCGGAGGGCGTCTTTACCGTCAGCTGCGCCGGCGGCAGCATGGCCCGGTGCGCCCTGCCGGTGACCCGGACGGCCTTTGCCGGCACGGCGCTGGCAGTGCGGGTCAGCGGCCTTGTGGGCGGCCACTCCGGCACGGAGATCCACAAGGGCCGGGCCAACGCCTGCATGGTGCTGGGCCGGGTGCTCCAGGCCATGGGAGCGGAGACGGAGCTGCGGCTGGTGACGGCGCGGGGCGGCGGCAAGGACAACGCCATCCCCATGGAATCATCCGCCCAGGTGGTGGCGTCTGACGAGGCCGCCGCCCGGCAGGCGGCGGAGCAAATGGCCGCGGCCCTGACCCGGGAATACGCCGTGGCGGATCCGGGCCTCCGGGTGGAGGTGACGGCCTGTGAAGTTTCGGAGACGCCCATGGACAGGGCGTCCACGGAGAAGGCCCTCTGTATGCTGACCTGCCTGCCCAACGGCATCCAGGCCATGAGCATGGACATCCCCGGGCTGGTGCAGACCTCCCTGAACCTGGGCATCCTCGCCACAGAGGCGGACAGCCTGACGGCCACCTTCTGCGTCCGCAGCTCGCTTGGCAGCCAGAAGGAGATGCTCCACCGCCGCCTCCGTGCCCTGATGGCGCAGCTGGGAGGCACGGTATCCATCTCCGGGGACTACCCCGCCTGGGAGTACCGGCAGGACTCTCCCCTCCGGGACCTGATGACGGAGATCTTCTGGGAGCAGTACGGCAGTGCGCCGCAGATCGAGGCCATCCACGCCGGTGTGGAGTGCGGCATCCTGGCGGGCAAGCTGCCGGGGCTGGACTGCGTCTCCGTGGGGCCGGACCTGCTGGACATCCACACCCCCAGAGAGCGGATGGACATCGCCTCCGTCCAGCGGGTGTGGCGATTCGTGCTGGAGGTCCTGAAGCGGTCCAAGTAAGGACAGGGGCGCGGCAGAGGCCGCGCCCCATTGTTTTAAACGGGGACCCATGGTATAATATCCGCAAATCAGAAAGGGGAGGGAACGAAATGTACCACTGTTTCCGCCTCCACCGGGGGCAGGATCTGTATGAGGCCGTCGAGACCTATGTGAACGACCATCACATCGCCGCCGGGGCCGTGGTCTCCGGCGTGGGGTGTGTCTTCCGCTGGCGGCTGCGGGACGCCACCGGCGTCCGGGTGCGCAGTGGGGAGGAGGACGTGGAGATCGTCTCCCTGATGGGCACCGTGTCGGAGCACGGCTGCCACCTCCACGCCAGCTTCAGCCGGGAGGACCTCACCACCTTCGGCGGCCACCTGCTGCCGGGGTGCATCGTGAACACCACGGCGGAAATCGTGCTGGCGGAGGTCCCGGACCGCGTCTTCACCCGCGCCCCGGACAGCGAGACCGGCTATGACGAGCTGGTGATCGCCCCTGCACACGCAAAAGAGACCATGAAGGACAGGAGAGAACGACGATGAACGTATGGATCGCATCAGACATCCACGGCAGCGCCCTGTACTGCCGGAAGCTGCTGGACCTGGTGGAGCGGCAGGGAGGAGGCCGCTTGGTGCTGCTGGGCGACCTGCTGTACCACGGCCCCCGGAACGATCTGCCGGCGGGCTATGACCCGAAGGCCGTCTTCGCCATGCTGAATGAGCGGAAGGACCGGATCCTCTGCGTCCACGGCAACTGCGACGCGGAGGTGGATCAAATGGTGCTGGATTTTCCCATCGAGGCGGACTTCCGGGTGGAGGACCTGTGCGGCAGGCGGCTGTTCCTGACCCACGGCCACCACTGGAACGCGGACCAGCGGCCTGCTCCCGAAGCACTGGACGGGGCGGGCTATGTGGTCTACGGCCACTTCCACGTGCCCGTGAAGCGGCAGGAGGACGGGGTGTGGTATCTGAACCCCGGCTCCGTCTCCATCCCAAAGGAGGGCAGCTGGCACGGCTGCATCCGGATGACGGAGGAGGCCATTCAGTGGCTGGATCTGGACGGCAGGGTAAGGGACGAACTGCGCTGAAACGGGGGAACAGACGATGACGGACATCCAGAAACTGCTGTTTGACCGGCAGGACCCGGCCTATCAGGCATTCCAGAGCAAGCTGATGCCCACCGTGGACCCGGAGACGGTCATCGGCGTCCGGACGCCGGCGCTGCGGAAGCTGGCGAAGGAGCTGGCCGGGACCCCGGCGGCGGAGGAGTTCCTCCGCCGGCTGCCCCACCGCTACTATGAGGAGAACAACCTCCACGGCCTGCTGATCTCGGCGTACCGGGACTATGGCGCCACTGTGGCGGCGCTGGAGACGTTCCTGCCCTATGTGGACAACTGGGCCACCTGCGACCTGCTGAGCCCCAGGGCCTTCCGCGCGCATCCGCCGGAGCTGCCGGACCAGATCCGCCGCTGGGCGGAGGACCGGCACCCCTACACGGTCCGCTTCGGCCTGGGGATGCTGCTGAGCTTCTATCTGGACGAGGCGTTCCGGCCGGAGTATCTGGAGCTGGCCGCCGGCGTCCGGCGGGAGGAATACTACGTGAGGATGATGGTGGCCTGGTATTTTGCCACCGCTCTGGCCAAGCAGTATGACGCATCCCTGCCCTATCTGGAGCAGCGCCGCCTGGACCGCTGGATCCACAACAAGACCATCCAGAAGGCCGTGGAGAGCTACCGGATCACACCGGAGCAGAAGGGTTATCTCCGCAGCCTGCGGTGGAAGGACTGAGCGGAAGGGGGAAGTACATGAGACGGCGGACGTTCTGGCTCCTGCTCTGCCTGTTTCTGGGCGTCGCCTGCTTCAGCGGATATCAGGTGCTCCGGACCCTGGGGGAGTACCGGGCGGGGGAGACCGCCTATTCCGAGCTGGAGCAGTTCGTGACGCTGCCGTCCGCCCCGGATGAAACTGCGCCGGCGGAGATCGAGGAGACGCCGGCGGAGCCGGCCTGGCCGGAGGTGGACTTCGCGGAGCTGGCGGCGGTGAATCCGGACGTCGCGGCCTGGCTCTACGGCCCGGACACCGGCATCTCCTATCCGGTGGTCCAGGGAGAGGACAATGACTATTATCTGGATCATCTCTTTGACGGCACCGCCAACGGCGCCGGCTGCCTCTTTGTGGATGCGGCATGCCAGCCGGATCTCTCCGGCCGCAATACGGTGATCTACGGCCACCGGATGAAAAACGGCACCATGTTCGCAGCGCTTGGCAACTACCGGGAGCAGGCGTATTACGACGCGCACCCGTCGTTCCTGCTGCTGACACCGGAGCGGCGGTATGTGGTGGAGTGGTTCTCCGGCTATGTGGCGGATACGGAGGAGAGCGCCTGGACGCTGGACTTTTCCGGCGAAGAGAGCTACCTGGCCTGGCTGGAGGAGGTGCGGGGGAAATCCGACTTTTCCTGCGGGGTGTCTCCCACAGAGGAGGACCGGGTGGTGACCCTCTCCACCTGCAGCTATGAATTTGAAAATGCCCGCTTTGTGCTCCACGGGATCTTGCGGGAAATCCGGTGAAATTCCTGCCTCAAAAAATTTTTTGAAAAAAGTAAAATTTAGTGTTGACATTTCCACTTCGGCTTGCTATACTAATCACTGTTCCGAGCGCCGAACGCGCCTGAGACAAACGGTTCGGGGGTATAGCTCAGCTGGGAGAGCGCATGACTGGCAGTCATGAGGTCAGCGGTTCGATCCCGCTTATCTCCACCAAAGATCCGCTTTGCAGAAATGCAGAGCGGATTTTTTTCGTTTTCGGCGGACAGAAATGTTGCCAGCGCGGCATACCCGTGTGGAGGATGGGGCTTCGCCGCCCACTGCATGTAGAGACCGGGAGGCTCTTGACAAACCGGCCGCCTGTGTAGGATATTAAAATTAAAACCAAAGGGGCAGCGGCCAATGGCGCTGCGCATGAAGGAGGTCATTGGGATGGTACTGAGAAAGAGACTTCGGAAGCTGGTGGAGGCGGAGGAGATCCTGATCCTGCCCGGCGCCTATGACGCGCTCAGTGCGAAGCTGGTCCAGGCGGCAGGGTTCCAGGCGGTCTATCTCACCGGCTATGGCCAGTCTGCCAGCAAGCTGGGGGAGCCGGATGTGGGCTTGATGTGTATGAGCGAGATGGCCGAGCGGACCCGGGACATCGCCATGGCGGTGGACATTCCGGTGGCCTGCGATGCGGACACCGGCTTCGGCGGTCCCGTGAATGTGATCCGGACCGTCCGGGAGTATGAACGGGCCGGCGCCGCAGCAATCCAGCTGGAGGATCAGACCATGCCGAAAAAATGCGGCCACATGCTGGGCCGGCAGGTGGTGCCTGCAGAGGAGATGGCGGAGAAGATCCGCGCGGCAGCGGCAGCCAGAGGGGACCCGGACTTCCTGATCATCGCCCGGACGGACGCCCGCACGGAGCACGGGATCGACGAGGCCATCCGCCGGGGGAGGCTCTACGAGGAAGCGGGGGCGGATATCATCTTCATCGAATCCCTGGAAACGGTGGATGAGATGAAGCGTGTCAACCGGGAGATCCGAAAACCCACCATCGCCAACATGGTGGAAGGGGGCCGCACGCCGTTCCTCCCCGCCCGGGAGCTGCAGGAGATCGGCTACAGCGCGGTGATCTTCCCCATCACGACGCTGTACGCCGCCGCGAAGGCGGTCTATGATGTGCTGGCGGATCTGAGAGAAAACGGCACCAGCGCCGGCTCTTCTGACCGGATGCTGTGCTTCCGGGAATTCAACGAGCTGATCGGCCTTCCCGCTGTGCGGAAGATCGAAAGCGGCGACCTCAGCGCCGTCCGGCGGGATCTGCTCTGAGCGGAGCGGACACCCGGGAGGCTGTCCCCAAACGTACGGCGCCCGCAAGAGGGCGCGGTACCGATCAAAAGGAGCGTATCTGATGAGCCTTTCCTGTATTCAGGACGCCGATCTGGAGCAGACCGGCTTCCACTACACCATGTCCCTGATCCAGGGGAAGTACAAGATGTTCATTCTCTACACGCTGATGGACTTCGGCGTGGTCCGGTTCAATGAGATGAAGCGGTACATCCGGGGCATCTCCTTCAAGACCCTCAGCGCCACCCTGAAGGAGCTGGAGGCCGACGGCCTGGTCCATCGGGAGGAATACCCCCAGATCCCGCCGAAGGTGGAGTACAGCCTGACGGAGCGGGGCCGGTCCCTGATCCCCATCCTGGACCAGATGTGCACATGGGGCGAGGAACACCGCCGGCCCTGACGCCAGCGGAACGGTAAAGAACGCGGGCACCTTCTTCAGAGAGTGCCCGCGTTTTCCGCATCAGAAGAAGCTGCGAAAGACATAGACGGTCTGCACCGTCTCATTCCCAGCCTGGTCTGCCGCATAGAAGGTGTAGAGCCCGCTGCGGGCCACCCGGAACGCGGCGGTCCCTTCACTGTCCAAGGAGAATCGGGTGCCGGCTCCGCTTCGGAACTGCTCTGCGGACACCAGGCCGGAGGCATAGGCCGTGGCATCCAGATCGCCGTCGTCTGTGACCTGTACGACCAGATACGTCTCGCCGCTCTGGCTGGCGGATGTGATCTGGATCACCGGTGTGCTGGCGGGAGGCGCTGCGGTGCTGTTGTCCCAGCCCTGGCCGGAGAGCGTGCTGAGATCATAGGTCATGGCGGCGCCCAGGTCCAGCATCCCTCCGGTGGCGGTCAGACCCCGGAGCGTGTCCAGCGGCTGGACGGAGGACAGCAGGATCTCCTTCACATCGGCCAGGGTGATGTCCGGATAGTAGGAGTAGACCATGGCGGCCGCCGCCGTCACCATAGGCGCGGCCATGGAGGTGCCGGTCATGTAGCTGTACCCGTCCTCCGGCGTGGTGCTGAGGATATAGGAGCCGGGAGCCGCCAGGTCCACGGAAGCTGCACCGTAATTGGAGCTGTAGTGCAGGGTGCCGTCATAGTTCAGGTTGGCCACGGAGATGATGTTGTCCAGGCCGTATGCGGCAGGATAGGAGGGGGAGGCATCGGAATCCGCTCCGTCATTGCCGGCCGCCACCACAAACAGCATGGAGGAATCCGCCATGGTCTGGTACAGAGCCCGGTCGCTGACAGAGCTCCCCAGGCTCAGATTGCAGATGGAGGCGCCGTTGGCCTCGGCGTACTGGATGGCCTGGACGATGGAGGCGGTGGAGCCGCTGCCGTCAGTGCCGCCCAGCACCTTCAGCACCATGATCTTCACGTGCCCGCTCTGGACGATGCCGGCGATGCCCACCCCGTTGTCCGCCTGGGCGGCGATGGTGCCGGCGCTGTGGGTGCCGTGGCTGTCATCGTCGCTGTCCACATAGATCTGGTTGTTCCCGTCGTAGAAGTTCCAGCCGTTCACGTCGTCCACATAGCCGTTGTTGTCATCGTCGATGCCGTTGCCGGGGATCTCGTCCTCGTTGACCCAGAAAGCGCCGGCGAGATCCTCGTGGGAGGTGTCCACACCGGTGTCAATCAGGGCGACCACCACGTCCCGGCTGCCGCCGTCATAGACGGACCAGGCGTCTTCCGCATTGATGTCGATCCCGGCCTTTGCAGTCACCTGGGCGTCAGAGGCCGCTGAAGCGGCGGACCACCCCCAGAAGAGCCCTGGCAGCCCGCCGGGGATCCCCCAGTACTGCGGCGGCGTCCACTGGCCGGGACCTGCCGGATCTGCAAAGGGATCCTCATAGACAGGGTATTCATTCTGCTGTTCCTCCATCTGGAACGTGCCGTCGTTGGACAGCGCCCACTGCTCGCCGCTCAGCGCGTCGTCAGTGGAGAGCACCGTGCTGCGGTAGGTGTAATTGGGCTGGACCAGGACCACTCCCTCGTCTGAGGACAGAGCCTTCAGACCGTCAGACAGGTCGGCACCGCTCTCATAGGAGAGAATGTCGAAGGTCCCGTCGTCGTACTGGACCAGAACCTCCCCCTGGAGATATGCGGAGAGCCCGCTGTCTGACGCCGGAAGATCCGCCCCCATGGCCTGTGCGCCCTCTGCCGCTCCGGCGGAGCCGCAGAGGGACAGCCCCATCGTACAGGCCAGCAGCAGTGCTGAAAATCGTCTCATGGCAGATCCTCCCATACAATTGCTTCGGCCTCCGCCGCAGGAGCGTGCGGCGGAGCGCCCCGATGCTGCGATTCTACAGCGGAAAGCCTAAAAGAACCTGAAAAGAGGGACGGGGACCCGGCAGGCCCCGCCGCTTCAGGGGCAAGCGTCCGCCCGCCGATCCGGGGGCTTGCAATGGGGGCCGGGGATCCCGTATAATCGGATCATCAGGATCACCAGCCGCCCGCGGGGCGGAAGAGAGGGGGAGCGGGAGACTTGTACATCATCATATCTCCGGCGAAAAGAATGCGGGAGGATCAGGACAGCCTGCCCTGGCGGGATCTGCCCCGGTTCCTGCCCAGAACGGAGCAGCTCCTGGCGGCCCTGCGTGGGATGTCTCCGGCGGAGCTGAAGGCGCTCTGGAAGTGCAATGACCGGATCGCCGCCTTAAATGTGCAACGCCTGCGGGAGATGGACCTGCGGCAGCGGCTGACGCCGGCTGTCCTGGCCTACGAAGGGCTGCAGTATCGGTATATGGCGCCGCAGGTATTCACGGACCGGGAGTTTGCCTATATCCAGGAACATCTGCGGATCCTCTCCGGCTTTTACGGGATCCTGCGGCCCTTTGACGGGGTGACGCCCTACCGGCTGGAGATGCAGGCCAGACTGGCGGCCGGTCCCTTCCGGGACCTCTATGAATTCTGGGGCGGAGACCTTGCGGAGGATCTGTCCCAGGGAACCGACTGCATTCTGGATCTTGCCTCCAAAGAGTACAGCATGTGTATCTCCCGCCATCTGCGGCCGGGGATCCGGCTCCTCACCTGCGTGTTTGGGGAGGAACAGGGGAACCGGGTCGTGGAAAAGGGGACACTCTGCAAAATGGCCCGGGGAGAGATGGTCCGCTTTCTGGCGGAGAATGGGATCCGGGATCCGAAGGAGATCCGGGATTTTGACAGGCTGGGCTACCGCTTTTCGCCGGAGCGGTCTGACGATGGGACCTGCGTGTTCCTTCGGCGGGGATGACGCGGAGGGGGGCAACGGGGAAGCCAGGCTTCTGCACGCATCCGGGACCTGTCGGATCTTGACAGAAACGGAAGGATCTGCTAGGATCAAAGTACCCGCTGGACAGCGGGCGGAGTACAAGAAGCACCTGGACAGGTTCTGGAAATACGGTTTTATCCCTCGCTTTGTATTTTCACGGATCGACCTGGGTCGGTCCGTGTTTTGTTTCCGGAACGCTCCACACAGAAAAGGAGACTGCACATGGAACAGAAACACGAAAGCGTCATCATCAAGTTCGACTTCCCCGGAGAGCAGACGGTGGGGGAGATCACCAAGGTCGTGGGTCTGGTGGCGGCCAAATACATGGTGCCCATCATCGACGCCCTGGATCTGGAGGCAAATCCCCGGTCTTCCAAGACCGGATCGGTGACCTCGGATATCCAGGAATCCATTGAGACGGACCCCATGATCTTTCCCTTCAAGACGAAAGGGATCCTGCTTGCCGCCTCTCAATATGAGCGCCTGGAGCGGAACCGCTATAAGATCACCCCGGAGAACCGCTCCATCGAGGGGATCCTGGACGGCGGCCACAACACCCTGGCGATCGGCCTGTACATTCTGCAACGAGCGATGGAGGCCCGGGGGCTGGCGTTTCCCCGGGGGCAGAAGACCTGGGATGAGTTCAAGACCCTGTGGCGGCAGAACACAGACAGCGTCCACGCCTATCTTGAGGCGCTGAAAAAGGAGGCGAATGACCGCACGCTGGATTTTTACATCCCGGCAGAGCTTCTCGTGCCCAGGGACCCGGAGGATCTTGCCTGCGTGGAGGCGTTTCGGAGAGAACTGCTGGAGATCTGCGCCGCCAGAAACAACAACGTCCAGCTGCCGGTCTCCGACAAGGCCAACCAGATGGGCTACTTTGAGGATCTGAAGGAGCTTTTGGACGCCAGGAACCCGGCTGTGAGCGACCGGGTCGCCTGGAAGACCAATGACGGCGGCGACATCAAGGCCCAGGACATTGTGGCTCTGGCCTGGATCCCGCTGAATCTGATCACCCCCGTGCGGGACGGCAACGGCAGGACTCTGGAGCCGGTGCTGGCACAGAACATCTATCGCAACAAGGGCGGCTGCCTGAAGCAGTTTGAAAAGCTGATGAGCTCTCCGGAGGTCACATCCGAGAGCGGTGAGGGCTACAAGCACCAGCTGAAAAACAGCGAGGTGAAATCCGCCTTCCAGATCGCCGCTGAGCTTCCGGAGCTGTACGACTACATCTATGAGATGTTTCCGGCCCTCTACAACGCCGCCGGGGGCCTGTATGGCCGGATCACCGCGGTGAAGACGCTGAACGAAAAGCGGAGGGACCTCCGCACCCCCTTCGGCGGCAAGGTGATCGAGACCGTGAGCCCGGATGGGTATATCATGCCGCTGGTGTATGGGCTCCAGGCCCTGATGGAAAACCGGATCGTCCGGGGGCGGCATGAGATCTGCTGGAACCGCCCGCCGATGGAGTTCCTGCACAGAAACCTGGGGAAGATCGTCCAATCCTATGCAGGCATCTTCAGCATGTGCGATTACGACCCGCAGAAGATCGGGAAAAACCCACAGAGCTATGTACAGGCCCTCTCCGGCTTTAAGATGGCCATGGCGGGGATCCTCTGAGCCCCGCCCGGCGCGGGGTGCCCGGACAAAAACGCCCCTCGGAAGCGTTCCGAGGGGCGTTCGTGCGTATATTTGCGGCCAAACGGCCGGAGTATATCGGCTGCCAACGGGCGCCGGCGGCCTTACAGGGGCCTTCTGCCGGATCTGCCGCCATCCTCCCGGCAGATCTCGATCCGCAGGTGGGATTTTGCCTTGACCGCCTCCCACTGGGCAGAGACCGGCTCGTCGGTGATGATCAGATCCACCAGGTCCAGGCTGCCGAACAGCACGTTGGCGCTGGGGCCGAATTTCGTGTGGTCCATCAGCAGGATCCGCTCCTGGGCGTGGGTCAGCATCGCCTCCCGGATCTTGGACTCCTCCAGCTGGTTGTCGGACAGGCCCTGCTCCGGCGTGATCTTGGGGCAGCTGATGAAGGCCTTGTCCGCATGATAGCCGGACAGGATATCCGTGGTGTGATAACCGGTGAAGGAGGAGGTCCGGCGGCGGAAGGTGCCGCCCAGGCAAACCAGGTTCACACTGGAGAGCTGTTCGCTGCACAGATCACAGATCAGCAGGGAGTTTGAGATCACCGTCACATTGTACTTGGATTCCACCAGCAGCCGGGCCAGCTCCAGGCAGGTGGTGCTGGAGTCCAGCATCAGCACATCGTTGTCCCGGATATACTGCATGGCCTGCTTTGCCATACGGACCTTGATGTCCTGATAGTAGACCTTGCGGAGTTTCGTGGGGTAGCTTTTGTCGTATTTTTCCATCAGATAGGCGCCGCCGTGGGTCCGGGTCAGCCGGCCGCTGGCCTCCAGCTCCCGCAGGTCCCGCCGGATGGTCTCTTCGCTGCAGTGCAGCATCTCGCTGAGGGCGGGGATCAGGACGCTCCCGTTTTTTGCCAGCTCCTGCTGGATGATGGTCTGCCGGTCGATCTTCAGCATGGATGTGCCTCGCCTCCGTCCGTTTTTGGTACTGCCCTCAGTATAGATTACTTTTTTGGGCTGCGCAACAGATTTTTGAGTTGCTGCCACAAATAACAACAGTTTTCTGTGAATTATGTGAAAATAACAAGTATAAATCTAAGTAAACCTTTATAAATTATATAATTTGACTAATATAATGTTGAGATTTGTTTTAATTTGTGATAATATTTGGTTAAGTTCTGATGGAGAAGGAGGCCGCACACGTGACAGAGGGGTCTGCCGGCGGAACGGTCCGGCGGATCGAGAATAAGAAGGGAGTTTATTATGGGAAATAAAAAAGGCAGCTTTGTCGGATTATTGCCACTGATCATCTTCGTCATCCTGTACATCATTTCCACCATCCTGACCGGTAATGCCAGCACGATGCCGCTGAATACCGGTATCCTGATCGCCATCATCTGCGCGTTCGTCTTCTGCGCCATGCGGAAGAAGGATGAGAACACCATGAGCTTTGATGACCTGGTCACCAGCTTCTGCAAGGGCGGCGGAGATGACACGCTGATCCTGATGTTCTTCATCTTCCTGGAAGCCGGCATCTTCTCCGGCGTGGCCAATGCCATGGGCGCGGTGTCCTCCGCTTCCAATCTGGGCCTGAAGCTGCTGCCTGCCAGCATGGTCCTGCCCGGCATCTTCATCATCGGCTGCGTCCTGTCCTTTGCCATGGGTACCTCCATGGGCACGGTCTCCGCCCTGATGCCCATCGGCATCCAGATCGCCAACGTCACCGGCATGTCCATGCCCATGGTCTGCGGCGCCGTTGTGGGCGGTGCCATGTTCGGCGACAACCTGTCCTTCATCTCCGACACCACCATCGCCGCCACCCGCACCCAGGGCGTGGCCATGAAGGACAAGTTCAAGGCCAACTTCCTGATGGTCCTTCCAGCTGTGATCATCAATATCGTCCTGCTGTTCTTCAACTCCTCCTCCACGGCGCTGGATGAGAGCGCGCTGACCTGGGACTTCATCCAGCTGATCCCCTACATCCTGGTCATCGTGCTGTCCCTGATCGGCATCAACGTGATCCTGGCCATGGGTGCCGGCATCGCGGCCGGCCTGATCATCGGCATCGCCCAGGGCAGCTTCTCCCTGGCGGAGTCTCTGACCGTGGTGGGCAACGGCATCATCAGCATGGAGGATACCGCAGTCATCGCCGTCATGGTGGGCGGCCTGGTGGCCCTGATGCACTACCTGGGCGGCATCCAGTGGCTGCTGAACTCTCTGTCCAGAAGCGTGAAGAGCCGCAGCGGCGCCGAGCTGTCCATCGCAGCTCTGGTCACTCTGCTGGATCTGGCTACTACCAACAACACCATCTCCATCATCACCGCCGGCCCCATTGCCAAGGACATCTCCCAGAAGTACGGCGTGTCCCCGGTCCGTGCGGCCAGCATCCTGGACCTGTTCTCCTCCGCGGGCAACGGCGTGTGCCCCTGGGCCGGCCAGATCCTGGCGGCCTCCGGTCTGGCTGGTGTGTCCACCCTGTCCATCGTGCCGTTCTGCTGGTACAGCATCATGATGTTCATCTTCGGCGTGATCTTCATTCTGATCGGCTGGCCCAAGGGCATTGTGAAAAACACCGAGCAGGCTCCGGCTGCAAAATGATTGACACCGGCTTCGCCGTGACTACAATTTGAAATTGAGCGGGGGAGATCCCCCGCATGGGGTCAAAAAGGATAGGAGACTCGGCTCCTGTCCTTTTTGGCCTGAAATGAGAAGGGAGTCCATTGATCCATGTCTGCATTCAGCGAATTTTTTCTTATGAAGCCGGACGACGTCAAGCGCTACGCTGTGGAGGTCCTGCACCGGTTTGACCCGGATGAGGAGACCGACTGCACAGAGATCGGCGACGGCAACATCAACTACGTCTTTCAGGTCCGCTCCCGGCGGGACGGCCGCTCCGTCATCGTCAAGCAGGCGGACAAGCTGCTGCGTTCCTCCGGGCGGCCGCTGGACATCTACCGGAACAAGATCGAGGCCCAGACCCTGCAGCTGGAGTCCCGGCTGGCGCCGGACTACATCCCGGAGGTCTACCACTACGACGAGACCATGGCGGCCCTGTCCATGGAGGACATCTCCGCCTACAAGAACCTCCGCAAGGAGCTGCTGGCGGGCCGGGTCTACGGCCACCTGGCGGAGAACATCTCCACCTTCCTGGCCCAGTCCCTGCTGCCCACCACGGACCTGGTGCTGGACCGCCAGGAGAAGAAGCGCCGGGTGCAGTTCTTCACCAATCCGGAGCTGTGCGACATCACGGAGGACCTGGTGCTGACAGAGCCCTACTGGAACTACAAGGACCGCAACATCATCACCGCCGGCAACGAGGACTTCGTCAGGACCTTCCTCTATGAGGACGAGGCCCTCCACGCCGAGGTGGGCAAGCTCCGCAACGCCTTTATGAACGACGCCCAGGCGCTGCTCCACGGCGATCTCCACTCCGGCTCCATCTTTGCCAACGAGCAGGGCGTGAAGATCATCGACCCGGAGTTTGCATTCTACGGCCCCATGGGATATGATATTGGCAACGTCATCGGGAACCTGTTCTTCTCCTGGGCCAACCGCCGCTTCGCCGCCCCGGAGGAGGCGGCCACCGCCCAGGCGCTGGAGGATACCATCCGCAGCCTGTGCGACCTGACGGCCCGGAAGCTTGCCGCCAAGTACGACGAGCTGGTCACCTTCCCCCTGTACCGGACGGAGGGGTTCCGCCGCAGCTATCTGGACGGCGTCATGGCCGACTCCTACGGCTACGCCGGCACGGAGATCATCCGCCGGGTGGTGGGCGACTCCAAGGTCATGGAGGTCACCTCTGTCACAGATCCGGCCGTCCGGATCCCCATGGAGCGGGCCCTCATCAAGATGGGCATCTTCCTGATCAAGGAGCGGGAGAGCGGCCTGGACGGCGACACCGTCACCAGGGCCTTCCGCATGATTCTGGCATAAAGGAGGCAGCGACATTATGGAACGTATGGACCAAGACATGCCGTTCCTGCTGCAGTACGAGCATGTGGCGTGGTTTGAAGACGGCAGAGTCCGCATCCTGGACCGCCGGGTCTATCCCACAGAAGTCCGGTTCGTGGAGTGCACGGACTACCATGAGGTGGTCCAGGCCATCGCGGACATGGTGACCCAGAGCGCGGGACCCTATACCGCCGTGGGCATGGGCATGGCCCTGGCCGCCTGGCAGGCCCGGGACAAGGGCGCCCAGGAGCAGGAGGCGTTTTTGCAGCAGGCGGCCTATGACCTGGCCCACGCACGGCCCACCACCGCCAACCGGTACGGCCAGATCACCTACCGCTGCGCCGACGTGGCGAAGGAGGCCCTGGCCGCCGGCCGGGACCCGGTGGAGGCCATCGTGGCGTCCACGGTGGAGTCCCTGAACCGCCGGTACAGCACCATGCAGGTGGTGGGGGACTACCTGGCGGATCTGATCCCCAACGGCGGCTCCATCCTGACACAGTGCTTCGGCGAGACCATCATCGGCACGGTGATCCGGGCCGCCAAGCGGCAGAACAAGACCTTCCGGGCCTACTGCGCGGAGACGCGGCCCTATCTGCAGGGCGCCCGGCTCACGTCCAGCTGCTTTGCCCAGATGGGCATCGAGACCACGGTCCTGACGGACAACATGATCGCCTACGCCATGGAGCGGGAGGGCATCGACCTCTTCACCTCGGCGGCGGACTCCATCGCCTGGGACGGCCATATCGCCAATAAGATCGGCACCTTCCAGATCGCCATCCTGGCCAAGTATTTCGGCGTGCCCTACTACGTCACCGGCATCCCGGACCGGGAGAAGCGGACGAAGGACGACATCGTCATCGAGATGCGGGATCCCGCCCAGGTGCTCTCTTACCGGGGCATCCCCAATACGGTGCCGGAGGTGAAGGCCATCTACCCGTCCTTCGACGTGGTGCCGCCCCACCTGATCTCCGGTGTGGTGACCGACAAGGGCGTGTACGTGCCCTACCTGCTGGGGAAGTATTTTGATTCCGAAGTCAAACAGTTCTATTGAGTGCAAGGAGTGACTGCGATATGAAAGCCTATGTGCGTGCGCCCTATTCCGAGGACTGCCTGCAGGAGCTGCGGCAGATGTTCGACGAGGTGGTCTACGAGCCCTGGACCGCCACCGGCGAGCGGTACTACGAGGACGAGATGCTGGAAAACCTGCGGCGGGTGCAGCCGGACGTGCTGATCACCGAGCTGGACCGGGTGACGGAGAAGGTCCTCAGCGGCTATGACGGACTGCGGGTCATCGGCGACTGCCGGGGGACCCCGGCGAATCTGGATGTGGAGGCCTGCACCCGCCACGGCGTGCCCATCCTCTGCACCCCCGGCCGCAACACCCAGGCGGTGGCCGAGATGGTGGTGGGGCTGATCCTCACCGTCATGCGGAAGACCATTCCCGCCACCCAGTGGGTGAAGGACGGCAAGTGGGTCACCGGAACCACGCCCTACTATCTGTGGATGGGCAACGAGCTCCAGGGCAAGAAGGTGGGCTTTGTGGGCTTCGGCGCCATCAGCCACGCCGTGGCCAAGATCCTGGACGGCTTTGACTGCCAGATCTCCTTCTACGATCCCTTCCTCCCCGGCGACCAGGGCCACTACCATAAGGCCTCTCTGGAGGACGTGTTCTCCCAGAGCGACATCGTGACGCTGCACCTGCCGGTGACGGACTCCACCCGGGGCATGATCACGGAGCCGCTGCTGCGGTCCATGAAGCCCACGGCGCTGTTCGTCAACGCCGCCCGGTCCGCCATCGTGGACTACGACGCCCTGGAGCGGGTGCTGCGGGATGAGGCCATCGCCGGCGCCATCATCGACGTGCTGGACACGGAGCCCCCGGAGGAAAAGGACCTGGCCCTGCTGAAGTGCCCCAACGTGCTGCTGACGCCCCACATCTGCGGCGCCACCTATGAGGTGACGGACCACCAGTCCCGGATCCTGAACGACCGGCTGCACAAGTGGCTGGCGGGGGAGGACCTGGAGCACACGGTCTACAACCGGGACGTTCTGAAAGCGTGAGCCCATGCGCCATGTACTCTTGGTAGACCTGGGCACGGGCAACACCCGGGTGGCCCTGGCGGACTCCGCCGGCACCATTTCGGACATGCGCACCTATACAAATTCGTATTACCGGGACGATGCCTATGAGGACGCCCAGTACTTCCTGCCGGCGGAGTGGGAGGAGCGGATCCTCCGGGGATGCCGGGAGTTGTGTGAGGCCCATCCGGAGATCCGGGTGAGTGCCGTCTCGTCCGCCGGCGCCCGGCAGAGCTTCGTGCTGCTGGACCGGGAGGGCAAGGCCTTTTACGGCCTGCCCAACATCGATAACCGGGGCCGGTCCTTCATGGACCAGGTCCCGGACCCGGAGGAGGTCTACCGCCTCTCCGGCAAGTGGTGCACAGAGGACTTCGGCGCCGCCAAGCTGCTGGGCCTGCGCCAGCGCCGCCCGGAGCTGTATGAGAAGATCAGCCAGGTCACCAGCATCAGCGAGTGGATCGGTCAGATCTTCACGGGCCGGACGGTGATGGAGCCCTCCCAGGCCTGTGAGTCCCAGCTCTACGACATCCGGGAGCGGCGCTGGTCCGACAAACTCTGCCGGGCCTACGGCGTGGATCCTGCCATCCTGCCGCCCCTGGAGAACGCCGGGGCCGTGCTGGGACCGGTGCTCCCCAAATGGAGAGAGGCCCTGCACATGGCGGAGGACGCCGTCTTCATCGTGGGCGGGGCAGACACCCAGATCGCTCTGCGGCAGACGGAAATCCGGCCGGGGGACATCGCGGTGGTCTCCGGCACCACCTCGCCGGTGGTGACCCTGATGAAAGAGGCCTTCTATGATCCCCGGCAGCGGGTCTGGACGGATGCCAACCTCCGGGGCGAAGGGTACCAGGTGGAGATGAACCCCGGCGTCACCGGCCTGAACTACCAGCGGGTCCGGGAGAACCTTTACGGCGACTGGACCTACGAGGAGCTGGAGGCCGCCTATGAACAGAAGACGGATTTTGCCTGCACGGCGTCGTTTTCCTCGCTGCTGTTCTACCAGCGGCGCTCCCTGCGGAAGGGCGGATTTTTCCTGCCGTCCCCGCTGGGGGCTGGCGTGGACCGGGTGGATCTGATCTGGGCCGTGCTGGCGGACATCGCCTGCTCCATTTACGAGCAGTTTCAGAATCTCTCCGACTTGACGGAAAATCGCGCCCCTGCTATTCTGGGATGTGGGGGAGGCTTTCAGTCCAGGGCGCTCTGTCAGATGCTGGCGGACCTCTCCGGAAGGGAGCTGGTGCTGCGGCCGGGCTTTGAGCAGGCCACGGTCCAGGGGCTGATCCAGCTGTGCGATGAGACGATGGGGGAGCCCTCTCTTCACGCGGATGGGACTGCCATCCGCTATACCCCCAGAAAAGAACAGCTGATCCACCGGTATTACCCGGTGTGGCTGGAAAACCGGAACCATGCCAACGGCGTCTGCTGACGGCATTCTTCATAAGTGAACAGGAACTGAAAAAACAGAAACAGGAGGCATTTCACCATGCTGATGCAAGAGGAAAGAGAACTGGTCGTCGAGTACGGCAAGAAAATGAGCGCCGATCGCCTGAGCACCGGTACCAGCGGCAATATCAGTATCTACAATGCCGAGAAGGGCCTGATGGCCATCAGCCCCTCCGGTATGGACTACTTCTCCACCAAGCCGGAGGACGTGGTCATCACGGACCTGGATGCCAACATCGTGGACGGCAGCCGCAAGCCCTCCAGCGAGTGGGCCCTGCACACCACCTTTTACAAGCATAAGCCCCACGCCAGAGCCGTGGTCCACACCCACTCCATGTACTGCACCACGTTCGCCGTACTGGGCCAGCCCATCCGGGCCGTCCACTATGTGATCGGCGACGCCGGCGTGGACACGATCCCCTGCGCGCCCTACCGGCTGTTCGGCACGGTGGAGCTGGCGGAGGCCGCCATGGAGGTCTGCGGAGAGAGCGACGCCGTCCTGCTGGGCAACCACGGCCTGGTGGTCTGCGGCAAGGACATCAAGAGCGCCTACAGCCTGGCCTGCAACATGGAGTATATCGCGGAGCTGCAGTATCGGGCTATGTGCATCGGCACGCCCAATGTCCTGACGGACGAGCAGATGGCGCAGGTCATGGAGAAGTTCAAGTCCTACGGCCAGCCCAACAGCGGCAAGAAGGGCTATTGAGAGGAAAGCGGCCATGAACGATTTTGACTTTTACAGCCCCACATACTTTGTATTCGGCCGGGGCAGGGAAGCGGAGGCCGGGACGTATGTGAAGAAGTTCGGCGGCTCCCGGGTGCTGGTGCTCTACGGCGGCCAGTCCGCCAAGAAGTCCGGCCTGCTGGACCGGGTGCTTGCCTCGCTCACCGGCGCCGGGCTCCACACGGTGGAGCTGGGCGGCGTCAAGCCCAACCCCCGCAGCGGCCTGGTGTATGAGGGCATCGACCTGTGCCGGAAGGAGGGGATCGACTTCCTGCTGGCCGTGGGCGGCGGCAGCGTCATCGACACCGCCAAGGCCATCGCCATCGGTGTGCCCTACGAGGGCGACTTCTGGGACTTCTTCTCCGGCAAGGTGCCGGAAAAGGCCCTGCCGGTGGGCACGGTGCTGACCATTGCCGCCTCCGGCAGCGAGGGGTCTCCCGACTCCATCATCACCAATGAGAAGACCCTGGACAAGAACAGCGCCGAGGCGGACTGCCTGCGGCCCTGCTTCTCCATCCTGGATCCGGCCCTGACGGAGAGCCTGCCGCCCTATCAGACGGCATGCGGCGTCACGGACATCATGGCCCACGCCTTCGAGCGGTACTTCACCAACACGGAGGACGTGGAGGTGACGGACCGCCTGCTGGAGGGCGTGCTGCTCACCATGCTCCACGAGGGCCCCCGGGTGATGTCGGATCCCCACGACTACGGAGCCCGGGCCAACATCATGTGGGCGGGCATGGTCTGCCACAACGACATGATGGGCGTGGGCCGCAAGCAGGACTGGAACAGCCACCATCTGGAGCATGTGCTCTCCGCCCTGTACGACTGCGCCCACGGCGCGGGCCTGGCGGTGATCATGCCCGCCTGGATGCGCTACTGCGCGGACCATCACGACGGCCTCCGCATGGCACAGATGGCGGTGCGGGTGTTCGGCTGCCAGATGGACTTCGCCGATCCCCGGCGGACGGCGCTGGAGGGCATTGCGGCCTTCCGGGCGTTCCTGAAGTCCATGGGGATGCCCCTGACGTTTGCCGAAATCGGCGCCGATCCGGCGGACATCCCCAAGCTGGTGGAGATGAACCACGTGGGCAACGGCGTCACCGGCGGCTATGTGGGCCTGACCAGCGACGCCATCCGGGAGATCTACGAGATCGCCGCCGGACTGAGAGACTGAGACAACAGAAGCAACGAGCGTATTGGAAACATTGGAAAGGCAGGAATCACTACCATGAGCGAACAAAAGAAGCTGGGCTTTGCCACCCGTCAGATCCACGCCGGCAGGATCGAGAACGCCGCCGGCGCCCTGTGCGCGCCCATTTATCAGACGTCCACCTTCGCCTTCTCCTCCGTGGAGCAGGGCGGCGCCCGCTTTGCCGGGCAGGAGGATGGATATATCTACACCCGTCTGAGCAACCCCTCTCTGGCCGCGGTGGAGCTGAAGCTGGCTTCTCTGGAAAACGGTGAGGCGGCCCTGGTCACCGCCTCCGGCATGGGCGCCATTGCCGCCGCCATCTGGACCTCCGTGGCGGCCGGCGACGAGGTGGTGGCCAGCGACACGCTGTACGGCTGCACCTTCTCTCTGCTGAGCCACGGCGTGGCCAAGTTCGGCGTGAAGGCGAACTTTGTGGACATGACCGACATCGCCAACCTGAAGGCCGCCCTGACGGAGAAGACCAAGGTGGTCTATCTGGAGACCCCCTGCAACCCCACCATGAAGATCGTGGACATCGCCGCAGCGGCCAAGGCCGCCCACGACTATAACCCCGACATCCGGGTCATCGTGGACAACACCTTCTGCACGCCGTATCTGCAGCGCCCGCTGGAGCTGGGGGCAGACGTGGTGGTCCACAGCGCCACCAAGTATCTCAACGGCCACGGCGACGTGATCGCCGGCGTCATCGTGGGCGAAAAGGCGTTTATCGACGCGTGCCGGGGCTTCGGCCTGAAGGACATGACCGGTGCCGTCATGAGCCCCTTTGACGCCTTCCTGCTGGCCCGGGGCCTGAAGACCCTGGATATCCGGATGGAGCGCCACTGCGCCAACGCACAGAAGGTGGCGGCGTTCTTCCACGGCCATCCCGCGGTGGCAAAGGTCTACTATCCCGGCCTGGACGACTTTGAGGGCCATGAGATCGCGGCCAGGCAGATGAAGCTGCCCGGCGGCATGATGGCCATCGAGCTCAAGTCCGGCCGCGAGGCCACTGCCGCAGCCCTGAACAAGCTGCAGCTGTGCACCATCGCCGTCTCCCTGGGCGATGCGGAGACCCTGGTAGAGCATCCCGCCACCATGACCCACTCCACCTACACCGCTGAAGAGCTGAAGGTGGCCGGCATCTCCGAGGGCCTGGTGCGCATCAGCATCGGCCTGGAGGACCCGGAGGACATCATCGCGGACTTCAAGTCCGTGCTGGATCCGCTGGTGTGAGCTGTCCGCCCAGGAAAAAGGAAAAGAGCCCCGCGCCGCAGGCGCGGGGCTTTTTTTTGCGGGTCTGAGGGGCTACGGCGGGCGCAGTCAGCCGGCGGAACCGGCCTTGTACGCCTCGCCCCAGCTCTGCATGGCATCCAGAATGGGCTTGAGGCTGCGGCCCAGGTCCGTCAGGGTGTACTCCACCCGGGGCGGCACCTCCGGATAGACTGTGCGGATCAGCAGACCGCTCTGCTCCATCTCCCGGAGCTGAGAAGTCAGCACCTTCTGGGACACGTTCCCCACGGACTTTTTCAGCTCGCCGAAGCGTTTCGTCCCCGGCATCAGGTCCCGGAGGATCAGCACCTTCCACTTGTCGCTGATCAGCGTCAGCGTGGTCTCCACCGGGCAGGCCGGAAGCGTCTTTGCCGCTGCTGCCATCAAACATCCCTCCTGACGGTTTCTTTTTGGTAGTATATCCTGATTTTACTGTACCGCCCTGTGGGGCGTCAAGTGCAAAGCGCAGCGATTTGAAAAAAATTCCGGGCAGGGGAAGGGGCCTCCAAAGCCTTGAAACGGCCCGATCGTTTCTTGCTGGTAACTGCCAAAAAGTTACCGGTCGGTACCTATCCTACAAAATTGTGCGTACTTTTCAAGAGGATTTATTTGGGCTATGATGCAGTCACAAGGACGGGGAACGCCCCGCCGAACAACATCTCAAAGGAGAAATGCATCATGAAGCACACCAAGAAGATCTGCGCCCTGTCCGTAACGGCTGCCCTGTCCCTGGCCCTGGCTGCTCCCGCCGCAGCGGCGGACTACACCGTCCAGCGGGGCGACTCATTGTGGAAGATCGCCCGGGAACAGCTGGGAGACGGCACCCGCTGGGGCGAGCTCTATGCTGCCAACCGGGATACCGTCCGCGATCCCAGCCTGATCTACGCCGGCCAGGTGCTGAAGATCCCCGGCAGCGGGGAGGGGACCACCCCGTCCGCGCCTGCGGAGGAGACCATGCCCGCCGTGGAGTCCATGACCCGGACGGAAAAGGCTCTGGCCCTCATCCGTACCTTCGCCACCGGCGACACCGAGACCGCCGCCCGCCTGCTGGACGAGAACTACATCCAGCACAACACCGCCATCGCCGACGGCGTATCCGGCCTGAACGCCGCCTTGTCCGCCCTGGCCCAGCAGGGCATCCAGATGGTCTACGACGAGACCCACCTGGTGCTGGCCCAGGGAAACTACGTCCTGGCGGTGAGCGAGGGCACCTACGGCGGCGCACCTACCAGCTACTACGACCTGTGGCGGGTGGAGAACGGCAAGATCGCCGAGCACTGGGACGTGATGGAGACCATCGCCGACCCGTCCACCTGGCAGAACGACAACGGCAAGTTCTGACAGACCCACCGTTACCGGCAGGTAACTATACCACAGTATTGTGCGTACTTTACGGCAGACGCCGCCAGCGTTACCATAGAGCCAGCAAAACGGAGTCACGAAAGGGTGTTTATCATGAATGAAAAGGCAAAGAAGTACGTGGACCTGTTCCGCCAGGTGAAGATCGCCACCGCCGCCACGGTGGACGCAGAAGGCCATCCTCAGGCCCGGATCATCAACGTGATGCTGGCGGAGGACGACGGCATGTACATCGTCACCGCCAAGGGCAAGCCCTTCTACAAGCAGCTGGTGGAGACCGGCGAGATCGCCCTGGCCGCCATGTGCCCGGACTGCCAGTCCCTGAAATTCACCGGCAGGCTGCGGGTAGCGGACAAGGCCTGGGTGGACAAGGTCTTTGAGCAGAACCCCGGCATGAATGAGGTCTATCCCGGCGAGAGCCGCTATATCCTGGACGCCTTTCACATCTACCAGGGCCACGGGGAGTGGTTCGATCTGCTCCACTATCCCATCTCCCGGGAGACCTTCGCCTATGGCGGAGACGAGGAGGAGCACAACGGCTTCGAGATCACGGACAGCTGCATCGGCTGCGGCGCCTGCGCCCAGGCCTGCCCCCAGCAGTGCATCGTTCCGGGCTCGCCCTACCAGATCCACTGGGAGCACTGCCTCCAGTGCGGCCGGTGCGTGGAGCACTGCCCGGCGGACGCCATCCGCCGTCTGCATCCGTAACCCATAATGGAACTTCTGCGGGAAATTTTCACCCTGTACGGGGAGCGGGCGGACTGGTTTGGAGAGCTGCTGCTGGCCCACATGGGCCTGGCCCTGGCCGCCATCGCCATGTCCGGCACCATCGGCCTGCTGGCGGGGATCTGGATCGCCCAGCATCCCCGCTTCGCCCCGCCGGTGATGGGGGTGTGCAATGTGCTCTACACCATCCCCGCCATCTCCCTGCTGGGGATCCTGATCCCCTTCACCGGGATCGGCAACCGGACCGCCGTCATCGCCCTGACCCTCTACGGCATCATGCCCATGGTCCGCAACACCTATGTGGGCCTCACCTCCCTGGACCCGGACATCCTGGAGGCCGCGGAGGGCATGGGCAGCACCCGGATGCAAGCCCTGTTCCGGGTGAAGCTGCCCATGGCCGCCGGGGTGATCCTGGCGGGCGTGCGGAACATGGTGGTCATGACCATCTCCGTGGCGGGCATCGCCTCCTTCGTGGGGGCGGGCGGCCTGGGGGTGGCCATCTACCGGGGCATCACCATCTACAACCCGGCCATGACGGCGGCAGGCAGCATCCTGATCGCCCTGCTGGCCATCGTCTGCGACCTGGCGCTGGGGGCGCTGGAACGCTATTTCAAAAAGAGAGGATCCTGAACCATGAAATGTTTCAAACGGCTGCTCTCCGCCGGGCTGGCCCTGGCCATGACGCTGACCCTGGCCGCCTGCGGCACCACTTCTGGTGAGAACGCCGGCCAGGACACCGCCTCCAGCGAGCCGGTGCGCATCGCCACAAAACCCATGACCGAGCAGTACATCCTGGGGGAGATGCTGGGCCTTCTCATTGAGCAGGCCGGCTACGACGTGGAGATCACCAAGGGTGTGGGCGGCGGCACCAGCAACATCCAGCCCGCCATGGAGGCAGGGGAGTTTGACCTGTACCCGGAGTACACCTCCAGCGGCTGGGTGCTGGTGCTGGACCACCAGGCCGAGGGCGTGGACGATGAAGCGATGTTCACCCAGCTGCAAGAGGAGTATGAGGAGAACTTCGGCATGACCTGGGTGGGCATGTACGGCTTCAACAACACCTTCACCGTGGCGGTCCGGGGCGACATCGCGGAGCAGTATGGCCTGGAGGACACCAGCGACCTGGCGGCGGTAGCCGGGGAGCTGACCTTCGGCGGCAACCCGGACTACATCGAGCGGGAGGACGGCTTCGGCGCCCTGTGTCAGACCTACGGCCTGGAGTTCGGCGACGTGGTGGACATCGACATCGGCCTGAAGTATCAGGCCCTGGCCGGCGGCGACATCGACGTGACCAACGCCTTCACCACCGATGCCCAGCTGGCAAACCCCGACACAGACCTGGTGACCCTGGCGGACGACAAGCACCTGCAGGTGAACTACTTCTGCTCCACCGTGGTGCGGCAGGACGCCCTGGAGAAATTCCCCAGCCTGGAGGACGTGCTGCTGCAGATGGACGGCATTCTCACCGATCAGGAGATGGCCTCCCTGAACTACCAGGTGGAGGTGGAGGGCCTGGACGAGCAGGACGTGGCCCGGGACTTCCTGACCCAGAAGGGCCTGCTGGAGGCGTGACATGGCGGAGCCCATCATCCGGTTTGAAGGAGTCTCCAAGTCCTATGGAGGACAGCCGGCCTTAAAGAACTTCTCCCTAGACGTGCTGCCCGGCGAGCTCCTGACCATCATCGGCCGGTCCGGCTGCGGCAAGACCACGGCGCTGAAGCTGGTCAACAGCCTCATCACGCCGGATGCGGGCCGGGTCCTGGTCCAGGGGGAGGACGTGGCCAAGACGGACCCGGTGGCACTGCGCCGCCGCATCGGCTACGCCATCCAGAGCGTGGGCCTGTTTCCCCATATGACGGTGGAGAAGAACATCGCCTATGTGCCCGCCATTTCCCATCTGGAGGGGTGGAAGGGCCCGGCGCGGCGGGAGCGGGTGAGCGCCCTGCTGCGGCAGGTGGGGCTGGACCCGGCCCTGGCAGACCGGTACCCCCGGGCCCTCTCCGGCGGCCAGCGCCAGCGGGTGGGCATTGCCCGGGCCCTGGCGGCGGGGCCGGAGATCCTGCTAATGGACGAGCCCTTCGGCGCGGTGGACGAGATCACCCGGGGCCAGCTGCAGGAGGAGATCCTTCGGATCCACCGGGAGAGCGGCATCACCATCCTGTTCGTGACCCACGACATCGCCGAGGCCCTGAAGCTGGGCACCCACACCCTGGTCATCGACAAAGGAACCGTACAGCAGTGTGCCCAGCCGGAGGAGATCCTGCGCCATCCCGCCACGGACTTTGTGCGGGAGCTGGTGGAGCCCCAGCGGCGGAGAGACTCGATTCTACAGCGGCGACGTCTTCCGCTGTGAGCTGCGGCTGCCGTCCGCTCCGGCTGGGGCAGGCGGCGCGGCGTGAGAAACGATGCGGAGCGCAGATCCGCACATGCAGCGGCAGCCGTCAGCATGGAAAAAGCGTGGACATCCGGGGAGATGTCCACGCTTTTCCGCTGCCGGGGGTCCGGTATCTGCCTTATCGCCGGACAGCGCGGCGTGTGATGCTTCCACCGGGCGGCACCGCCGCTCTGAATGCGATCTGCAGCAGCAAAATGCCCGCGATCAGCAGCAGGAGCTGTGCGGCCAGGACTGCTGCCGGAAGGACGAAATCCGGGTCCAGAACGCCCAGGGTCAGGGGATGGGCCGTGAAGAAGCTGCCGTTCCACAGTCCAAAGGCCTCAGGCAGAGACAGGGCTGCCAGCAGGAAGGGCACCGCCATCCACACATACACCAGCCAGGGCCGCAGCCGCCCCAGCAGCCATCCGCTCCCCAGGGCAAATACCAGGGCCGGCAGAAGGGTCACCAGGGCCGGGAGCAGCAGGCTCCCCCAGCTGTACCAGCGGAACATGCGGCCGTAGAACACCGCTGCCTCTGCCATGCACAGCAGGCTCAGCAGTACACCTCCCGTCAGGGCCGCGGCGCACCGGACTAAAACGTACTGCTTGGGCGGCATGGGCGCGGCGTCCGTGAGGATCGCCGTCCGCCGGGCCTGGGGAGAGGTGTAGAAGGTCAAAAAGAACAGCATCCCGATCCACAGCAGGGGCATCATCCGGGAGAGGTAGTCCCCAAAGCTCCAGGGGGAGAAGGGTGCGGTGTGAGCCACACCCAGAATGGTCACGGCATGCAGCACAAACGCCCCATATAAAAGCAGCACAACAGCCAATCCAATAAAAAACTTGTTCCACAGCAGCCTGCGGCACTCGTATCGAAAAATCTTACCCAAGGTTCAAATCCTCCTCCGTCAGATGGCAGGCATCCAAAAATTCCTGGTAGGTCAGATAGGGATACATGGGATCCAGCTCCCGGTTGAACAGGTCGTGGAGGATCTGGTCCATGGCCTCCTCGCCGCCCACCAGCTGCTCTGCTTTCAAAATCTTCAGCGGCATCTCGTTGTACTGCCGCACCTGGGACAAGCTGTTGGAGATGGCCAACTGCTCATTCTCCGGCAGCATCTCCAGATACTCCGGATGACGGACATAGTAGTTCAGGTAGTAGTCATCCACCGCTTGCTGCCACTGGTCCACATAGTGCTCCCGGGCATAGTCCTCGCCGTACAGTTCCTTGACGATGCGGTAGGTGGTGTAGACCGTCAGGCCCTCGGCGGACCAGGGGCTGGTAGAATCAACCGTATCGAACATATTGCCCAGGCCCCACCACTGATGGACCAGCTCGTGGATCATTACCTCGCCAGCGCCGCCGCCCTTTTGAACGTCGCCCAGATTGGCGGCAGTAAAGTCCGCCTCGTCCAGCAGGCTGGCACCGTCCACGGCGTAGCCGCCGCCGGCCACCCGGCTCTGAATCAGTTTCAGAGTATCCCCGGTGCCGTAGGACAACTTCCCATAGTGCTCCGTGCAGTAGTCCACCACGGCCTTCACCGCGTCTACCGCCCCGGCCTCCGCCATGACGGCCTGGTGCTTGCGGCCGTAGTAGAATTCGATGGTCATGCCCCCGGCCTCGATCTGCTCGCAAATATAGTCACCGGCATACAGAATGCCGCCGGCGCTGTTGGCCTCATAGCGCCAGGTCCTGGTGCCGTCGGCGTTCTCTGAGATTACCTCCGCCTCGCTGGAACTGAAGGGAATGGCAATCATGGAGGCGGGCAGGGTGATCTCAATCGTCGTGGGATAGCCCGCCTCTCCGGGCATGACATTCATCACCCGGGGCGAGAGGGCGGAGTTTTCCAGGCAGAGGTATTCACTGCTCAGCTCCTTGCCGCCCTGCATGGTGGGCATACTCTCCTGAGGGAACCCGCTGTACTCCATAGTTAACTCTACTTCCTCCTCAGCGGGAATGGTGACTTCCAGCAGGGCCTCATTGTACTCCTGGTAGTCGCTCACTGTGAAGGGCACGTCTGTACCGTTGGCCTGGACGTTGGAGATGGTGTAGCCCGGGTTGATGCCGAAGGAGATGCTCTGCTCCTGGCCGGAGGTGTTCTGGAACTGGTAGGAGGCCCGGCCTGTCACCGTACCGGCATCAGTGTCCGGGAACACCTGGGCGCTTCGGCTAAGGAAAGTAACGCCCTCGGCGTAGGGGATCTCATAGAAGGACATGACCGTCAGGTCCGGGTTGCTGTTGTCGATGAAGGGCTGGGCGGCATACGCGGTACCGGAGCAGGCCAGCAGGGCCAGGGCAACGGCCGGGCGGTAGATCCGCCGCACGCTCCGGGCCAGGGAGCCGAAAATACCCTTTCCGTACTGCCGGATGCAGAGATAGGAGACTGTCCACACCCCGGCCAGGGCCGCCAGCCAGGTGAGGCGCATCCAGGCCACCGACCGGAACACCCGGAAGTTGGAGAAGTCGTCGGACAGGGCCCAGACACAGGGGTTGAGCCAGCACAGCTGCCATTCTGCCGACCACACCGTCAGGCTCAGGGCGCAGAAGGCGATAAACAGCACGATGGACAGGTCCGCCCGACGGGTGAACTGGTACGCGGCGGCCGCCGCCAGGATGCCCAGTGGTAGCGCCAGTCCCATGAGCAGCAGATAGGCCAGCAGAAAGTTTACGCCGGTGAACACGGAGCCGATCAGCCCTGCGCTGATGGGGAGCCAGACCAGCATGGTGAGGCCTGCGGTCAGCACCGCCGCGGTAAGCAGGGCCAGCAGGCGCGTCAGGGCCGTGGTCAGGGGAGACACTACCGCGTCGGTGAGGATGTCCACCCGGCTGCGGCGGGCCCGGTCCAGCTCAAAGATGGCCAGCAGGCCGAAGAGGATGGCCCCGGCCGCACCCCCTGCGATGGCAGGGTTGGCCAGATACATGGAGAGCATGGTGGTGGATGTGGCGGGCTTGTAAAGCACCAGCCCCAACACCGGGGAGAGGACCGTCAGCGCCATGATCAGCCAGGTCAGGCGGCTCTGGAGCAGCCGCCGCAGTTCCAAAGGGAAAAGCCGCATCGTCTTCATTGTGCCGCCTCCCGGGAGATCAGATAGAGGTAGGCGTCCTCCAGCGTGGGCTCCTCTGCCTGGACATAGGGCGGCAGCTGGTCCGCCACGGCCCGGCAGCGGACGCCCTGACTGGTATTCACCCGAGCGGTGATATGGAGACCCTGCTCCTGTGTCTCGTCCTTCTCCCAAAAGACGCCCACATGGCCGGCGGCAGACGCGATCAGCTGCTCCGGCGTGCCGGTGAAGCGGATCTGCCCGTGGTGGATGACCACGATCTGGTCGCACACCGACTGCACATCCTCGATGATGTGGGTGCTGAGGAGCACCAGCCGGTCCTGGGCGGTGCGGGAGAACAGGTTGCGGAAGTGGATGCGCTCCTCCGGGTCCAGACCCACCGTGGGCTCGTCAAAGATCAGAAAAGGCGGGTCCCCCAGCAGGGCCTGGGCGATGCCCACCCGCTGGCGCTGTCCGCCGGACAGGGTGCGGATGGGGACCCTGGCCTTTACCTCCAGGTTGACGGCCTGAATCACCGCTCGAATGGCGGCCTTCGGCTGCTTCAGCCCCTTCAGGGCGGCCATGTAGTCCAGAAACTGCGTCACGGTGAGCTCGTCGAACAACCCGAAGTCCTGGGGCAGATACCCCAGCCGGGCTTTCAGCTGCCGCTCCGCCTTCTCCAGCGGCTGCCCATCCACCAGGATGGTCCCGGCGGTGGGGGTCAGAGCCGCCACCAGCAGCTTCATCAGGGTGGACTTGCCCGCCCCGTTTGGCCCCAGCAGGCCGATGAGGCTGGGGGATCTCAGGTCCAGGCCCAGACCCTTCAGCGCCTGTTTTCCGTTGGGATAAGTCATACTGACGTTTTGAATGTTGAGTTCCATGCTGCCTTGTTCCTTTCTGCTTGGGATGGAGAAAGGATACCAGGGCTGTGTGGAGAAGTCTTGGGAACTGTATGGAGTTTTCGTGGAGAAATTTCTGGAAAAAGGAGCCAGTTCTGTTTGAACTGACTCCTTTCCACGATTTAACGGCAGACTGATAGGACACCGCATATTTTATTTCACGTTTTGGCCTGATAAATCAAGCACAAAACCTTGTATTCTCCCAGTGGAACAGGACCTTTATGATAAATGGCTTGCACACAACATATGCGGTATAGCCGATTATTCCGCCAATGGTATTTGTGATTACATCCGTTATATCAGATGATCTTGCTCCATTGATCAATGGCTGTAAAATCTCTATGCAGATACTCAACAGGAGCGCATACAAAAGGGCTTTGAATGCCGTGATGGATCCTCTCTTTACGCATGGTAGCAAAAATCCAAAAGGAATCGTCATGACCACATTGAGAACAACCTGCTTTGTAAAGTCGCCCCTTCTCTCCAATATGTCAATAAATGGAATAAGATTCATTGGCATATAAGGGTGATTAAAAATAAAAGGCAGAGAGGTTATAATTGGCATCAGCGTAAAGTACAACACAAATGACAAATATATATACATCGCAGTATTTACAAGCAATGCAATTTTTCCAGTTGCTTTCCATCTTTTGTAAAAACAAAATATATACAGTAAAATTAGAGCAACAAAATCTATCACGATTCCCATGTAATAATTCCTTAATCATCAACAAGTATTGCCAATAGCATCTCAAAATTTGGCATACGCAGTGTACTATATTTATACGAGCTAGTCAAGGCAGAACCGCGCCGCTACCCGGACCCCGGTTGCCGGATTCTCGATAGTACACGCTGCCCGTGCCGGTCCAGGATCATCTGCACCAGATACAGCCCAAGGCCCATGCCGCCGGTGGCCCGACTCCGGGACCCCTCGGCCCGGAAGGCCGTCAGGGGTGCGCGGCATAAAAGGCGTTCAGCCGCTCCGCCAGCGCCTTCGGAGCTTCTTCATTCATCACATGGCCGGTATTTGTCAGGATCTGCAACTCCGCGCCCTGGATATTTTGGGCCAGGAAGCGGGCGGATTTGATGTTCGTACTGTCCTTTTCTCCGCAGAGGATCAGGGTCGGACACCGAATTTCATGCACGCTTCCGCTGAAGTCCAGATTTTTCATAGAATTTCCCAAGGCAAAGGTATCCCTTTTATCAAAGGCCATGGACGCAAACATGGACTTGGGAAGAAGGCGAAACACTATATTCTGAAGCGCAAAGGCTGCCCGGGGAACCTTGTGGGGGGTACCGATCAGCACCAATGTTTTGACGGTTTCCGGGTGCTCCAGCGTGTAGTCCAGGGCCAGGATGCCGCCCAGAGAGAGCCCGCATAGGTTGACCGGACCGTCGGCTTGGGCACAGTATGCCGCAAAGGCGGTACGGAGGCTGGAGTAACTGGCCTCCCGCCCGTCCAGAATAGCGGACAGCTCCGGACACAGGATGTCCTCTCGGTGGTGCAGATAAGAGATGGTCTCTTTCCAACTGGCTGCCTTGTGGCCGGAGCCGTGAACTAAAATCGTCTTTTCCATGGGTGTCTCCCTCAGATTGATTTATTCTCAGTCAGCTTTTTATAAAACTTACGCTCCCTTTGGCCCCGTGTCCTGTAACAGTAAATGTGTAAGTATCGTCTTGGGAAATCGGAATTTCAAACTCAGAAGTAGGGACATCTGTTTCTGAATAGATAGAATCACCCGCACTGTTTTCTACCTGAATGTCCACACTTCCAGCGTCGCTCACGATGGTTGTATCAATGACATCTCCCGTCTTCAAAGACATCTCTCTATGATCGGAAGTATTTAAGATACTATATTCCATGATAAACTGGGTGTCATTCCCGGTGCTGCTGCCATTAAACGTGGCGTTGCCGCAAGCGTTCAACAGCACCAGAGAAAAGCATAAGATACAAGCGAAACCTAATTTTTTCATCATTTTTCCTCATTCGCAATGTAATCATTACAGTTTAACATATCATGTCCATAAAATCCACCGTACCCTCAACCAGAAAACCGCACTGTGGCCCGCACCCCCTCCTCTGTATTCTCAATGGCACACACCGCCCCGTGCCGGTCCAGGATCATCTTCACCAGATAGAGTCCCAGGCCGCTGCCTCCGGTGCTCCGGCTTCGGGACCCCTCGGCCCGGTAAAAGGCATCAAAGAGATGGGGCAGGGCTACCTCCGGGATCCGGGTCCCGGAGTTCTCCACCGTCAGGGCGGGACGGCCGTCCCGGAGACCGCACCACACCCGGATCTCCGCATTCTCCGGCGAGTAGAGGGAGGCGTTGGACAGCAGGTTCCCCACCGCCCTGCCCAGCAGGGCGGGATCCCCGGTGACCATGGTCCCTGTGTCCAGCTGAGGCAGCAGCACCTGCCCCCGCTGGCGGAACAGCTCTGCGTCCTGCGCCAGCCGCTCCGCTGTCAGGGCAGCCAGGTCCACCGGCTCCCGCTTCACCGGGACAGTGCCGGCCTCCATCCGGGAGATGGCCAGCATCTCCCGGATCAGATTTTCCATCCGCCCGGTGGTCTGGAGGGACCGCAGCAGGTACTTGTCCCGGTCCCGGTACACCCCCACCCCCTCCAGCATGCCGGAGAGCTGCCCCTTCAAAATGGTGACTGGGGTCTTCAGCTCATGGGAGGCGGCATTGAAAAAGGCCATCCGCTGCCGGTCCAGCTCCCGCTCCCGCTCGACCTCTCCCAGCAGGGCCTGGTTGGCGCTCTCCAGCTCCGTCAGAGCTGCGGAGAGCTTTCCCGCCATCTCGTCCAGGCTCCGGCCCAGCTGGCCGATCTCATCCGGCCGGGTCTCTCCGCACTTCCACTGGAAATCCAGCTCCGCCATCTTTCCGGCGATGGCGCTGATACGGACGATGGGCTTTGCCAGACAGCGGGAATACCCCACTGCGCACAGCAGCGAGAAGGCCAGCAGGGCCAGGGCCAGCCAGGGCGCCACCCGTCCCAGGGCTTCTACCGCCTGATTGGCCAGGCGGAGCTGGGGAGAGACCAGCAGCTGATAGATCCCCTCCTGGTCGGCGAAGGTGACCTGGGCAGTGAGGAGTCCCGTCTGTGTGGCGGTCACCACACGGTCGGCCCGGTCGATCTGCACCTGGTAGGTGTCGGCGTCATAGGTCTGGACCGAGTCATCCGCCCCGGACACGGTGACGGACACCTGCCAGTCCTCCGCCGGCAGGACCAGCAGGGAGCCGGTGTCCGCCTCCGCCCCGCCGGGGGCCGCCAATGCCGCCTCCGCTCCGCTCTCCCGGACAAAGGCGTCCAGAAGGGGGCCCGCGTCGGCCAGGTTGGTCTGCGCCAGCCGCTGGGTAAGGTCGTCCACCTGTGCCTGGAGCCGGTCACTGATCACGGCAGTGTAGGTGATGGGGGTGGCCCAGGCGATCAGGGCAAAGGTGAGTCCCCCCGCTCCCAGCAGCAGCAGGAAGGTGAGCAGGAAGATACGGACCGCCAGACGCTCACGGATTTTCTTTCGCAGCACGGTAGCCCACCCCTCTCACGGTTTCAATGTAGTCTCCACCCAGCTTGTGGCGGAGATTTTTGATGTGGCTGTCCACCACCCGCGTGTCGCCGAAGAAGTCATAGCCCCACAGCTTGGCCAGCAGCATCTCCCGGGTGAATACCCGGCCCGGCGCAGAGAGAAAGGTATGGAGCAGCTCGAATTCCCGGGCGGTCAGGTCCAGCGGACGGCCCTCCGCAGTGACTTCCCGGGTGTCCAGATCCATTTCAAGCCCCCGATAGCGCAGGCGGCTGCTGCTCCCGGCCCCGCCGCTGCGGCGCAGGATCACCCGGATCTTCTCCAGCAGGACAGGCATGGAAAAGGGCTTTGTGATGTAATCGTCCACATCCAGGCCGAACCCCCGGAGCTGCTGGTCCTCGCCGTCCAGAGCCGTCACCATGAGGATGGGCACCTGGGACTGGCGGCGGATCAGCTCGCAGACGCCAAACCCATCGATCTTGGGCAGCATGACATCCAGCAGCACCAGATCGAAATGCCGGGAGCGGAACAGCTCCACTGCCAGCACGCCGTCGCCGGCAGCGGCGGTCTCATAGCCCGCGTCCCGGAGATAGGTGCACAGCAGTTCCTGGATATCCGGCTCATCTTCCACGATCAGAATCGTTTTCATCATCGATCACCTGCCAGGAGTATACCATGGAAATGTGAATTTATCATGGAGATTCTGCACATTTTGCCGCCTGCAGGAGAACTTTTTCGAAAATACCTGTTCAGTGAAAACCCATTACAGGCATTGCTGCACATGAAAAAAGTGATCTGAGAGAAAAGTTCACAGTCGGCGCGTCCGGTATCCTGCGAGGGGAGGGAGGTCCTGCGACCGCAGATGCGGAGCAACGGCAGTGAGAACGGTCAACTATGGTAAGCGTTTACGAAATGCTGGGATCAAAAATTCAAAGTCGCTTTTAAAAATCCAACAAAAAACAGGAAAGATATTCGATATATCTCACAAGAATGTCTGAAATGAACAAAAATGTGGTTGATAATCCAAATCTGGAGGTATATATTGAAATCAACAGTTACGCAAGCGTTTTCGAAAAACGGCGGAAACTGAAATCAAAAAATGGGAAAGGGGTATTCTTATGAGTAGACGATCCTTCCAGAGGACCCGAAAACGGCTGTTGAGCCTGCTTCTGTGCTTTGCGATGGCCTCTTCGCTGCTGGTGACCACAGCGGCAGCCAAGGGGCCGGAGGATGCCGTGGCGCCTGTGTACAACGCGGCGGAGGATGTCTATGAGATCAGCACCCCCGCCCAGCTGATATATCTCTCCGGCACCTGGAAGGAGGGTGCCCCCCGGGACGGGAACTACGTGCTGACAGCGGACATCGACATGGCCGGGTGGGAGGGCTTCCGGCCCATCGCCTCCGAGAAGGAGGAGGGCTATCTGGGCACCTTCGACGGCCGGTACCATGTGATCCGCAACCTGACCATCGATTACCCCAAGAAATACGTGGGCCTGTTCGGCTACGTGGGCAATGAGAATGACCAGGCCTACGTGAAGAACGTGGCCATGCTCGACTGTGAGATCCGGGGCCAGCAGAACGTGGGCGGCATCGCCGGCGTCACCTACGGCACCATCACCGGCTGCGTGGTCACCGGCCACGTGTGGGTGGACGACCTGTCCAACTCCCACACCAGCGGCGGCATCGCCGGAAAGGTGAAAGAGGGCGAGGGACCGATCATCGGCCACGTGGAGAACTGCTATGTCAATGCCAACGTGGAGGCCCCCTATGACGTGGGCGGCATCGCCGGTATCCAGGACGGCGGCGGCTTCGTAGGCAACAGCTTTGCAGCCGGTACGGTCAATGCCTATGGCGAGAACGGCTCCGCCGGCGGCATCGCCGGGTCCTTCAACGCCGGCGACCGGATCATCGGCTGCGTCTCCGCACAGACCTCCATCTCCGGCACCCGGAACGTGGATAAGATCGTGGGCCAGCTGGACGACGAGGCGGCCACCAACATCTCCGGCAACATCGCCTGGGAGGGGACCCTGCTGGCCGGCAACGAGCCCGCTTTCCAGCCCATTCAGTGGGAGGATGTCTCCGCGGACGCTCTGCATCAGAAACAGACCTATGTGGACCTGGGATGGGATTTCAACAACGCCTGGACCTGGAGCGACAGTCTGCGCCAGCCCATCCTGAAGGGCTATGACCCCGCCATCTTTGCGGCGGTGGACTTCACCGCGGACGGCCCCCGGATCATCTCCCGGGCCGTGAACGACGTGGACCAGAATGCCAAGACGGCCGTGACCACCCGTGTGGCGGGCGCCTCCAACGTGACGAGCGCGGTGCTGCACTACGGCTACACTGCGGACGATCTGTCCAAGGAGCTGCCCATGACGGTTTCCGGCACCACCTGCACGGTGGATCTGCCCTCTGACAAGGCGGGTGACCTGTTCTACTACCTGGAGATCCAGGCGGATGGCCAGACCCTCACCAAGCCCTACGACAAGACGGCACCCATCCAGGTTTTTGTGGATGACGGCAGCATCCTGGG
The DNA here is from genome assembly GCF_016902445.1 of Oscillibacter valericigenes. Classification (GTDB taxonomy): domain Bacteria; phylum Bacillota; class Clostridia; order Oscillospirales; family Oscillospiraceae; genus Oscillibacter; species Oscillibacter avistercoris. Next base: position 190,461 of record NZ_JACSNX010000003.1, read on the forward strand.
CGAGCCCAGCCAGATCACCATGACCCCGGACACCACCCAGGGGAACCTGCGGTTCAGCTGGATCACAGTGCCGGAGGTCACCGCCTCTGTCATCCAGTACAAGAAACAGGGGGAGAGCAGCTGGAAGACCGTCCGGGGCACCAGCTATGTGGACGCCGTGACCCCGGGCTGGAAGGAGCTGGCCACCCATCAGGCGGTGCTGAAGGACCTGGAGCCCGATGCCATGTACGTCTACCGGGTGGGCGACGGCGGCCAGTTCATGAGCGAGGAGCACACCTTCAAGGCCCCCACCTCGCCGGACGCTGATGAATTCTCCTTCATCTTCGTCTCCGATCCCCAGTCTGTCTCCACGGACGACTACATGTCCTTCAAGAAGAGCCTGGACTATGCCACCACCTTGGTGACGCCGGAGTTCATCATGAGCGGCGGCGACACCACCCAGGACGGCTACAAGGCCACCGAGTGGGAGGCCTGCTTCGAGGTCATGGGCGACTACTACGCCGCCATCCCCACCATCACCGTCCCCGGCAACCACGAGATGAAGGGCGACTGGGGCTTCGTGTCCTTTGCCCAGCGGTTCAACATGCCCGGCGGCGACAGCGGCACGGAGTTTGACAACACCATCGGCTGCATCGAGTACGGCGACGCCTGCATCGTGGTCATCAACACGGAGGTGACGCCGCCGGAGGAGAAGGCGGACATCATCGCCAAGCAGCTCCAGTGGGCCAAGAAGTGCTATGAGAGCTCCGACAAAAAGTGGCGCGTCATGCTGACCCACGCCGGCCCCTATACCTCCAACCATCCGGCCTCCGAGGTCATTGACTACTTCATCAATGACTCCGAGTGGTCCATCGATGCCCTGGGCGTGGACCTGTTCTTGAACGGCCACGACCACATTTACATCCGGGCCACCGCCGCCAACGACATCAAGGCCAACACCGGCGACGGCACCACCTTCATCACCGGCGGCACCGTGGGCAACAAGTACTATGAGTACCTGCCGGACCGCAGCGACTACGCCACCGACTGCTATGTGGATGACGAGGACCAGCAGGTGTTCTCCATCATCACCATCTCCGAGGATGCCATCACCGGCACCGCCTACCAGTGCGCCGACAGCGACACCGACGAGAAGGAGGAGATGGACGCCTGGAACAACTGGAACGTGGTGGACACCTATGAGATCCGCAACACCGTCCGGGACGGCAAGAAGATCACCGACTACTCCGATGTGGACAGCGCAGACTGGTTCTACGACGGCGCGGCCTATGTGACGGAGCACAAGCTGGTCTCCGGCGAGAAGCCCTACGTGTTCGGCGGCGGGGAGGTCATCACCCGGGCCGAGGCCGCCCAGGCCATTTACAACCTGGCCGGTCAGCCGGACTGCGAAATGACCACGGCGTTCACCGACGTGGATGAGCGCAGCCAGCAGCGGGACGCCATCTCCTGGGTCTCCCAGCAGGGCATCATGCAGGGTACCGGTGCCGGTGTGTTCTCGCCTGACCGGCCGTTGACCCGGGGCATGTTCGCCACCATCCTGGCCCGCTATGCCAAGCTCAAGGGGATGGACATGACCTCTGCCGTGGAACTGAGCACCTTCAGCGACGCGGCCAGCATCCCCGGCGCCTATGCCGACGGCATCTGCTGGTGTGCGTCCAACCATATTGTGGAGGGGCGCTCTGACGGGACCTTTGCCTCCCAGGCCAGCCTGACCCGGGCGCATATGTCGGTCATGCTGATGCGGTTTGCCCAGATGGGGGAGACCGCAGACTGAGCGCCTGACAAAAATATAACGGCATCACAAAGGGCCGCGGGATCATCCGATCCCGCGGCCCTTCCGCATTGCAGGACCCCGGTCCGGCGGCGCAGTCGTTTTCAGAAAGTTCACGATTTTTTCATGAAATCCATACAGACGAAATCGTCTGAAAATACGATACTTTCAAAATATAGACGATATCGTCTATAAAATAGACGCGGACGAGACCGGCGGAAGGGAGCAGTGCGGAATGACACAGAAAGAGCGGCAGGAGCGCAGCAGGGAAGAGATCTACCAGGCGGCACTGGAAGAGTTCGGGACCTCTGGCTACGACAACGTGAATATGGAGCGGATCTGCGGCAACCATGGGATCTCCAAGGGCATGATGTACCACTATTACTCCAGCAAGGATGCCCTGTTCCTGCTGTGCGTGGAGCGGACCTTTGCGGAGCTGAAGGACTATGTGGAGCAGCATGCGGAACTGCTGGACGGGCAGGACACGCTGAATGACATCCGGGAGTACTTCCTGATCCGGGAACACTTTTTCCAGCAGAACCCCAGAGAGAAAATGATTTTTGAAACAGCCATGCTCCGGCCGCCCAAGCTTCTGGCGGAGCAGATCCACCAGCTGCGGGCCCCCATCCGCAGAATGAACCGGGAGTTCCTGCGGCGGCTGGTGGGAAAGATGCCGCTCCGTCCCGGATTGGACCAGGAGAAGGCGACCCGGTATCTGGAGAGCGTCGGATATTTCTTTCAGAATGTCGCGAGCTGCTATTACCAGAGCGGAAAGACCGGCACAGATCTGCATGCCGTGCTGGAACAGGCAGGGGAGATGCTGGACCTGTTCCTGTTCGGCGTGCTCAGGCAGCCGGGCTGTCCGGCGGATCCGCTGCAGCCGGGGGACGGACCGGACCCCGCAGGATCCGGCGGGGCGGCCTGAAAGATGCCACAGCTGGCGCCGCCCCGCTGCCTTCTGCCGGGGCGGGGATATCTCACCGGTCCCGGGGACCGCGTTTTCCAGCCAAATCACTGATCGGGGAGGATCGATATGCTGAAATTGCTTCACAATCTGCGGCGGCGGGAATGGACCATGGCCGCCGCCTGCGCCGTGCTCATCCTGGGACAGATCTACTTCGACCTGTCGCTGCCGGATTACATGAGCGACCTGACCGTTCTGATCAAAACACCGGACAGCACCCTGGCGGACATCCTGCACACCGGCCTGGAGATGCTGGGCTGCACCCTGGCCAGCGCCGTGCTGTGCGTCATCTGCGGCTATCTGACGGCCAAAGTGGCCGCCGGGTTCAGCTTCTCCGTCCGGGAGGCGGTGTTCCGCAAGATCGCGGATTTCGGCCAGCAGGAGATGATGGCCTTCTCCGTCCCAAGCCTCATCAACCGCACCACCAACGATATCACCCAGGTGCAGATGCTGACGGCCATGGGCCTGCAGATCCTGATCAAATCTCCCATCATGGCGGTGTGGGCCATCATCAAGATCGTGGGCAAGAGCTGGACCCTCTCCGCCATTACGGCGGGCTTCGTTGCAGCCCTGCTGGTGATGATGGTGGTCATCATCGGGGTCGTTGTGCCCCGGTTCCGCCGGGTGCAGAAGCTCACGGACCGCATCAATCTGGTGGCCCGGGAGAACCTGAACGGCATCAATGTGGTCCACGCCTACAACGCCGAGGACTACCAGAATGCCAAGTTCCAGAGGGGCAATGAAGAATTGATGCACACGCAGCTGTTCAACCAGAGGGCCTTCGCCTTCCTGATGCCCGGCGTCACCCTGGCCATGAACGCCCTGTCCCTGGTGATCTACTGGGTGGGCGCCTCCATTGTGAACGGCGTCTCCGCAGCGGACACCGCCGCAAGGCTTGCCACCTTCAGCAACATCGTGGTGTTCGGCACCTACGCCACCTACGTCATCATGTCCATCATGATGATGGTGATGATCATCATGCTGATCCCGGCGGCCCAGGTGTCCGCCCAGCGGATCAACGAGGTGCTGGAGACCCGGAACAGCCTGACCCAGGGCACCCGCACCGACGCCCCGGAGGCCGGCACCGTGGAGTTCCGGGACGTCTCCTTCCACTACCCATCCTCTGACAAAAATGTGCTGGAGCACATCAGCTTCACCGCCAGGCGGGGAGAGACAGTGGCCTTCATCGGCGCCACCGGCAGCGGCAAGACCACTCTGGTGAGCCTGGCCGCCCGGTTCTACGACGCCACGGAGGGCCAGGTGCTGGTGGACGGAGTGGACGTGCGGGACTACACCTTCGACGCCCTGTATGACCGTATCGGCTATATGACCCAGAAGGCCGTCCTGTTCTCCGGCGACATCCGAAGCAACGTGCTGTTCGGTGCCAGCCGGGGCGGGAACTCCGACGAGGACGTCCAAAAGGCCCTGGACCTGGCCCAGGCCAGCGAATTTGTGGACAGGATGCCCGGCGGCATCCGCGCCCCCATCGCAGAGGGGGGCACCAACGTCTCCGGCGGACAGAAGCAGCGGCTCTCCATCGCCCGGGCTTTGGCGAGACGGCCGGAGATCCTGGTGTTCGACGACTCCTTTTCCGCCCTGGACTATCGGACGGATGCAAAACTCCGTGCCGGCCTGGACCGGGAGCTGAAGGACACCACCCGTCTGATCGTGGCCCAGCGCATCGGCACCATCCGGAACGCGGACAAGATCATCGTCCTGGACGAGGGGAAGATGGTGGGGATGGGCACCCACAGGGAACTGATGCAGACCTGCCCCGTCTATCAGGAGATCGCCCGGTCCCAGCTCTCCCGGGAAGAGCTGGTGGCATAAGGAGGGATACAAGATGCCAAATATGATGCAGAACAGGATGCGGGCGCCGGCCAAGAGCAAGCGGGGCATCGGCGGCGTGCTGAAGGAGCTGTTCACCTATTCCAGCAAACTGAAAGTGCCCTCCGCCGTGGCGTTTCTCTTCGCCGTGGCCGGCGCGGTGCTGACCATCATCGGCCCCAACCTGCTCAGCCAGATCACGGACCTGATCTCCGACGCTCTGGGCGGGGAGATCGATATGGCCGCCATCGGCCATATCGGCGTGATCCTGCTGGTGATCTACGGTCTCAGCGCCCTATTCACCTATGTGGAACACTATATCATGGCCACCGTCACCCTGGAGCTGTCCCGGGACATGCGGCAGGACCTGTCCCGGAAGATCAACCGGGTGCCTATGAGCTATTTCAGCAAGGTGTCCTACGGCGACATCCTCAGCCGGGTCACCAACGACGTCAGCACCCTGCAGCAGGCCCTGGCCAACAGCCTGCCCTCCATGATCAGCGCGGCGGCGCAGTTCATCGGCTGCCTGGTGATGATGTTCGTCACCGAGTGGCGCATGGCCCTGGCGGCCATCGCCGTCACCCTGGTGGGCTTCCTGATCATGGCCGCGGTGATGCTCCGGTCCCAGAAGTACTTTTCCGCCCGGCAGGAGAATCTGAGCGTCCTGAACGGCTACATCGAGGAGATGTACTCCGGCCACGACGTGGTGCGCCTCTCCCGGGCCAATGAACAGGTGAAGGAGACCTTCGGCGGCATGAACGCCGCCCTGTACGACGCAGAGTGGCGCAGTCAGTTCCTCTCCGGCATCATGCAGCCTCTGATGACCATCATCGGCAACCTGGGGTATGTGGTGGTGTGCGTTCTGGGCTCCGCCCTGGCCATGAGCGGGGAGATCTCCTTCGGCGTCATCGTGGCCTTCATCCTCTATGTGCGGCTGTTCACCTCGCCTCTGAGCACCCTGGCCCAGGGCATGACCCAGATGCAGACGGCGGCCGCCGCCGGCGACCACATCTTCGACTTCCTCCACGAGGAAGAGCTGTCCGACGAGACCGGCAAGCGCACCGCCCTCGCCGATGTCCGCGGCGAGGTGGAGTTTGACCACGTCCGGTTCAGCTACCCCAACGACCCGGACAAGATCATCATCAAGGACTTCTCCGCCCACATCCGGCCGGGCCAGAAGGTGGCCATCGTGGGCCCCACCGGGGCGGGCAAGACCACCCTGGTGAACCTGCTGATGCGGTTCTTTGAGATCAACAGCGGAAGGATCAAGATCGACGGCGTCCCCACCTCGGAGATGACCCGGGAGAGCGTCCATGACCTGTTCAGCATGGTCCTGCAGGATACCTGGCTGTTTGAGGGCACCGTCCGGGAGAACCTGGTCTACAACAAGACCGGCGTGACGGACCAGCAGCTGGAGGAGGCCTGCCGGGCCTGCGGCATCTACCACTTCATCGAGACGCTGCCCCAGGGATTCGACACCGTGCTGGACGACAGCATCGCCATCTCCGCCGGGCAGAAGCAGCTGCTGACCATCGCCCGGGCCATGATCCAGGGCAATCCCATGCTGATCCTGGACGAGGCCACCTCCTCGGTGGATACCCGGACGGAGCTCATCACTCAGCAGGCTATGGACCGGCTGACGGAACACCGCACCAGCTTCGTCATCGCCCACCGTCTGTCCACCATCAAGAACGCCGACCTGATCCTGGTGCTGAAGGACGGCGACATCATCGAGCAGGGCACCCACGACCAGCTTCTGGCACGGGGCGGCTTCTACGCAGACCTCTACAACAGCCAGTTTGAAAAGGCTGCCTCCTGAGGGGGCCCTGCAGCGGGAGCGGAGCGGCCGGTCTCCGGCAGGGGGAGCTGAGCCCTGCAAAAAAGCCAGCGTTCCAACGGAACGCTGGCTTTTTCAGTGACTGAGGCGGGAGTGGGGAACATCTTCCGGCAGATCCGGATCACGTAAGCGCGGCGATGATCTTTTCCATGGTGGCGTAATTGGGCATGGACACGACCTGGGTGATCTCTCCGGCCAGGTGCGGGACCTGGAAGTGGTCCGAACCGCTCTCCGTGCCGGAGACCTCTGTGCGGAAGCCGTGCTTTTCCCAGGCCAGCTGCTGGACCTGGTCATCCAGCAGGGCGTCGATGCCGGCGGTGCCGGCCTCATCCGTTGCGATATAGATGTGGGAGGACCAGACAGTGGGCGTCGGATAGACCAGCACGATGTCGTCCTGCAGCTGTGCCCAGTCATCCGGATTCTCCGCGGCAAACTCCAGCAGCTGGTTTTCATAGGCGGCGATGATGGGCTTTGCGCCCATGCCGGTCTTCAGAAACTGATCGAAGAGGTCGGAAGAGGAGGCCTCCATGTATCCCAGCTTCTCAAAGATCGTCTGGAGACGGGGAAGGACCGCTTCCACAGACGTCTCGTCCGCCACCCCTCCGCACAGCACATTGGCCAGCAGACCGGCGAACATGTTGCCGGAGTTGGAGCGCACCGGGTCCGTGGTGCTGACGGCCACCGGCCCGTACAGCTCCGGCAGGCCCAGCTCCGCCCAGGAAGTACCGGCCTCCATCAGCGCCGCCAATCCGGCCATATCCATGTAATAGCAGCCGTCCCGCTCTGCTGCGAGACCGCGCGCCAGGAAGGCCTCCAGGACCGGCATGTGGGTATAGAGGACCAGCGGCGTGTTGAAGATGATCTCGCTTTTCACAGGAGCCCCGTGGATCTGCTGATAATATTCCAGCGCGTTTTGACTGGAGGGAAACAGAAAGTCCCGCCCCGTCTGATCGGCAGCCACCATGTCCAGGGAGCCGGCCTTTGCATAATCCAGCGTCAGGCGATAGTCGTCCGCCAGGATCGCCTGGACCTCCGGGTCCTCCAGCAGGCCGATCTTCTCTCCGCCCACATAGCCCCGGAGAGCGGCCGCGGCCGCCGGGGCCGCACCGCCTCCCAGAAGAAGATAGGCGGCTCCGATCCCGATGACTGCCAGCAGGATCAGCAGGCCGATCACTCTTGACTTGTTTCCCATGTCGGAAATCCCTCCGTTTGCAGCAGTGTCTCCATGACCTTCATGTCTGCCTCGGTGTCAAAACGCTCGTCAGCCATGAGCTGTGTCAGCTGCTGATCGAATCCCTCTTTCAGCTTGGGAAGGGCGGCGCGCACCTTCCGCTGAAAATCCAGCACCTCGGGTGTCCGTAGGCCGGCCTCCTGGTAGGCGACATACTGGACCAGGATCCTGCCCATTGTGTCCAGACAGTAGGTGAGGAAGCGGTGGACTGACGGGATCTTCTCCGGATGCTTCCGGAGATAGTCATAAATGCGGGAGCTGGTGTCCGCCAAATGCTCGGCAGTCTCCCGGGTCTTGATGTCCGTGATCCTTCCCGCGGAGAGGCGCACTTGTTTCAGATCCCGGGCAGCCTGCTCCATGACCGCGGACAGCTCTGCGCCATCCGCACGTGAGGCAAAGAACCTGGCGCTGCGGTCCCGCCTGGGCGAAAGGAGCAGGGACAGCCCCACATAGACTCCCACGGCCAGGACCGCGCTGAGCAGCAGATCCCATCGGAGCCCCAGGGCCAGGGTGAAAAACACCAGGCAGGCGGCCGCCAGGGCGGCCGCTGTCTGAAGCAGCGTTCCTTTTTTCATCAGTTATACCCCTTTACGCTTCGGAATGCGCCGATCAGGTCCTCACGGCCGTCAAAGACCCGGGCGTGTGTCAGCTCTGCCAGCGACTCCAACTGGGTGGGGTCTGCGCTGCCGAACATAATGGAGAACACCGGAACGTCTGCATCCAGGTCTTCATAGACCTGCCGAAAATCGTCCGGACTGCCGTCGGACACGCCGTCCGTCATCAGGATGACGGCAGGTGTATAGCGGGTGAGATCGTATGCGGCCAGCTGACGCAGGCCCTCTGCCGCGGCTGCGTAAATATCCGTGCCGCCGGAGACCTCTTCGGCCTCCACCCGGTCATAGAGCCCCTCCAGCTCGGCTCCGTTGCCGCTGGCGGTGAACACGTCCCGGGGGATGCCGGAGAAGGGGATCAGGACATTGACTTCGTTTTCAGAGGCCTGAAGCAAATTTTGGGCTGCCTGCTCCTGGATCAGGATCTGCCGCATGGCCTCCACCATCTGATCCCGCCCTGCGCCCAGCATGCTGCCGGAGTAATCCAGGCAGTAGACGGTGAGAGACGGCTTGCGGAACTCGGTCTGATACAGGTCCAGGCACTCCATCAGCACATCCGCGGAGGGCATGCGGATGGGGGAGAGGACGCGCTGAGGCTGCACGCCCCAGTCTGTGCGGAAGACGTCCTCATTTTCAGGGGAGACGCCGTCATATCCGGTCCGCCGGCCGGTGCGCTGGATTGCATTCTGCACCTCATCGGACAGCAGATATGCCTGGAGGGCCAGAAAGGCCGCCTCCTTGCGGCTGTCCCCGCTGTCGAGATACCCGAGCGGAGAATCCGCCAGAGACAGGCCGTCGTATGGATAGACCACGTACAGCGGCTCCTCGCCCCGCGCCTCCAGCTCCTGGTTGGCGCTGATGATGAGGCACTCATAGTTGACCATGGCGTCATAGCCGCCGGTGAGAAACAGGTCCTTCAGCCAGTCTGAACTGCCGGAGGACCGGTCCACGCCGGAGAGCAGTGATGTGATCTGCGCGGCCAGGCTGGGATCCTGCAGGACCTCCGATGTGATGACGTCGGGGCTGCCCAGCAGGGCGTAGAGAAAGCCGATGTAGGCGCTGCATCCGGAGTTGGACTGTGTGGCGGAGGTCATGCAGAATTTCAGCCGGCCGGAACGGATCGCCGTGAGCAGGTCGGAGACGGAGACCTCCCGCCCCACGAATCCCAGATCCTCCGCCAGGCTCTGTCGGATGCCGAACACCACGGGGGTGACAGAGATGGACTCTGCATGCTTCACCCGGTATTGCGTGTCTCCTGTGGTGAGCCACAGGCTGCTGGCCGGCCAGACTGCGTCATAGTCCGCGGCCCCGCTCTGCAGGATGCGCATGATGTCCAGAGAGCCCTGGTACGTCATCTCGATCCGAATGCCGCTCTCCTGTGAAAAGGCATCCAGGATCTCTTCCAGCTCCTGGTTTTCCGAGCCGGACAGGATCCGCAGCGTCACCCCGCTGAGATCTGCGGGCGGCTCCTCCTGATCCGCATGCGGGATCGCCTCCGGACCAGCGGCTCCGCAGGCTGTCAAAAAGACAAGCAGCAGCGCCGCACACACCAATCGTCTCATAGAAAACCCCTCTTCTTCCCGGAAAGGCGCCGGCGCATGGAAGACCATGCCCACAGCACCTGCGCGGCATAAAATGACCCAAACGAACTTATAGCACGGGAAGAAAAAGAGCTGGTCAAACTGCTGTAAAATCTGCGTAAAATCTGCAGAGAGCCGGTCTGCGCTTTCGGCAGGGGCAGAAAAAGGACCCGGCACAGCGGATCGTTCCGCTGTATCGGGTCCCTGTCAAGGCTCAGCAGAGCCGCAGAGATGCGGATCAGGAGAAAGGGTCCTGGATCGTCAGGATTTCTGCGTCAAAGGGGACGATCAGGAAGGTGTTGGGGGCAACTCTGCGGATCTGGTTTTCGTTGTGATAGGCCACGCCGGCCACTAAGTCCAGCAGGCGCCGCGCGACATCGTAGCTGTCTCTTTCCAGATTGAGCACCACGGAGCTGCCGCTTTGAAGGATATCCACCACATCTTCCGTCTGATCCAGCCCTCTGGGCGCCTGGACCACGATCCTGGAGCGGGGAGAACGGTGTGCCGGCGGCAGATCTGCTTCCAGATCCGGTGCAGACGGAGCATTTCCGTGAAGGACTGCGGACCAGGATGCGATCCGGTCCCGGACGACAGACAGAAAGGACATAAGGCCACCTCCAGTTTTCCGTGCGGGCCCCGGCACACATGAGGCGGGGTCCAGTCTGGGATGATGGTTCTATTATCCGCCCTGCGGGACAATATGTCAACCACCTGTCCGGCCCGGCGCACAGATCTGCCGACCATTCAATGGAGCTCTGCGTGCGGAACGCGGCTGATGGGGGACGGATCGGCAATGATCCGGCTGGGAGAGAGCATCACGGATTGCAGCTCTGTCAGGTTTGACAAGGCGCTGATGTCCACGGTGGGATTGCCGTCGTCGAAATACAGCTCCAGAGACCGCAGCTGTGTCAGATTCCGCAGCGGTTCCAGATCCCGGATGCTGGAGCCCTTATTGCAGGATATCGCCAATTCATCCAATTCCGTCAGATTTTCCAGGCCTGTATAGCTCTCCAGCCCGGAGACATTAATGTGCAGTGACCGCAGCTTTGTCAGGCCGGAGAAGTCCGACATGTCGGAAGTCAGGCAGAGGCTGGAGTTTCCCATATAGAGGACCAGCGACTCCAGCTGCGTCAGATCCCGAAAGACAGCGGTGCTGTCCGCATACAGGTCTCCGTTCATTCGGATCTCTTTCAAGCTGGTGAGCCCCGCAATGGGGGACAGGTCACAGCTTCTGACGGAAATGCGGAGCCGTTCCAGGTCCTTCAGATTTGTGAGAAAATCCAGGCTGTCGATGCTGTTGGTCCCATCGGACTGGGAGCCCATCATGATCAGCTCTTTCAGGTGGACCATTCCGGCCAGCGGCGAAAAATCGGTGTAATTTGACTTGGCGGGGATGTAGAGCCCTTCAAGATCCGTCAATCCGGCCAGCGGAGACAGATCTGTGATCGCACTGGAGACCATGTTGCCATCATCCAGATAAAGGATTTTCAGACCGGTCAGTCCGGCAAGCGGGGAGAGGTCGGCCAGATCCGGATTGGCCAGATCCAGTTCTTCCAGGCCGGTCAGCCCGGAGATCGGCGTCAGATCAGTGGCGCCGGTGCCCATGAGGTTCAGCGCAGTGAGCTCTGTCAAACCGGCCAGCGGAGACAGGTCCGTAATGCCGGGGTTATCCTCCAGAGAGAGGACCTGCAGATTTTTCAGCTGCCCCAGGTCCTGGATATCCGCATCCGTCAGTCCCTGGTCCGCCAGCTTCAGCTCTGTCAGTGCGGTGCTGTACGCCTGCCCTCCAATCGTCACCTTGGGCGCCAGCGCCTCCGTGATGGAGCTTCCGCCGTCACCGCCCGAGCTGCCGCCCCCGCCGATGGCGATGCCGATGCCTATTGCAACGACTACAACCGCCGCCAAGCCCGCAATCAGCCCGGGCCTGACCTTTTTCTTCTCCGGAGCGGAGGAGGCGGTATTTCCTCCGGAAACAGGCACCTCCACCACCTGCTGGGACTCGATGGCGTCCAGGAACTCCTGGGCGTTCTGGAACCGGTCCTCCGGCTGGACGGCAAGACCCTTCAGAATGGCTTTGTCCAGATACTCCGGGATGTCAATGCCGCACTGGGAGACCGGCACCAGGTCATCGTGTTCCAGCCGCTCCAGCGCCTCCGGCGGCAAAAAGCCGGTGATGGCAGCATAGAAGCAGGCGGCGCAGGAGTAGACGTCGGTGAACGGGCCCTGACGGCTCCGGCGGATGTACTGTTCTTTCGGCGCGTAGCCGACTTTCAGGATGACGTCCAAACTCTTGGACTTGTCACCGATAGAGTACCGGGCAGAGCCGAAGTCCAGCAGCTTTACCATGCCGTCCTTCGTGATGTAGATGTTGTCCGGCGTCACGTCACGATGGATGAAGCCCTCCGCATGGACAGCGGTCAGCGCCCGCAGGACGGGGATCATCACATTCAGGGCCTCTTCTACGCTGACCTTTCCGCCGTGATTGGCGATGTAGGTCTTGAAGGAGATGCCCTCGATGTAGTCCA